>JAHBWD010000019.1 GCA_019637175.1 Labilithrix sp.
TGCGTGTACCTCCGTGTTCGAGAGTGCAGCGAGCACCCTGACGAAAGGCGGCATCGCAGATTCCGACGCCCGCGCGGGCCTCCGGTCCTATCTCGGCTGGCAACAGTGCCCGCAAACGTCCGCGACCGGCGCGCCGAAAGCATCCGCATCCCTCGACGGAGCGCGCCGCTAGACAGATGGTCGCGAACGTGGGCGTCTCCGTTGATGGCTCGCGGTCGTCTTCGTAGGCCGAGCGCGTGACACAGGTGCCGCGATCTTCGTACGTCGAGCACGTCGCGTAGCGCGCGAGGAAACGCGAAAGCGTCGTCACCTGCGAGATACTACCCTGAACCTATGTCCGACCTGCCCTGCTCGTTCTGCGGGAAGCCCAAGAGCGAGGTCGCGCGCATGATTGCCGGGCCGTCGGCGTCCATCTGCAACGAGTGCGTCGCTCTCTGCGTTGACGTGCTCGACAACGGAGACCTTGCGCGCGTGACCACCGAGGGCCAGCTCCTCGTTCGCTTCCCCGACGGATCGATTCACCTCTGCGAACAAGAGCACGCATGGATCAACTTCGCCCATGACGGCGTCGATCTTCAGTGGTGTGCCGCCATCGCGTTCGCGCGCACTCCGAAGCCCATCGCGGTAGCCGCAGTGCGATCGGCGACCGGGTCACGCCGCGTTATCGCGTCGACATTCCCGATGCAAACGACGATAACCGAGGCTGAGGCTCGAACGGTCGTCGACTCGTTCGGTGGAGCACATCGCGTTCAGCGGTTTGAGGCGCCGAGCGTAACGAAGCGCGCCGCCAAGGCCGCCCCGGAAGCGCCGCCGCCACAGGCTCTCGGAGGATTCCTCAGCCCGCAAGAGATCACGAACTTCCTGTCGATGCGCTACCGCGTGCCGACGATCAACCTCGATGAGTACGTCGTTGCACCCGAGTTCCTCGCGCTCGTCTCGCGCGGGCTTTGCCTGAAGCACACCGTCCTTCCCGTATCACGTGCGGGCGCCTCACTGATTGCCGCCTTTGCGGATCCGACGGACGCCGCCGCGATCGAGGAACTGAAGACAGAGACCGGACTCAACGTCGAGCCGGTCATCGCGTCGGAGAGCGCAATCCGCACGGCGATCGCGCGGTACTACCCCGAGCAGGGCGACTGAAGGCGCGAGGCATCAGCGAAGGTCGTCGACGTGGCAGAGGAGCAGTGCAGAGACCTCGGAATTCCCGCTGCGAAATGCCGTAGGTTTCCCGCTGGGGTCGCCAAAAAGCGACGTGAGAACTGAGCCTCGGGGCAACCTGGGGCTCTTTGCTTTCGTTCAGGAGAACGCCGCCGACGAAACGGGGCTCCGCGCGCGACGTGCGAGGCGCCGCCTGTGCGGCCGAGCCGCTCAGCGCGGCTGGCAGTCCGGCGCGAGCGCGTCGTGTGTTTCGATGAAGCACGGCACGACCGCTGCGCACGCTGAATCGAGGCACGCCGCAAGCCTGGCGAGAGCGTCGGCGTTGAACGCGGGGAGGACCGAGCACGAGTCGCCGATGTCATTGCCCGCCCTGCCCGGGCACGCAGCGGCCTTCCTCGCGCAAGCGTCCGCCGTATCCCGGCCAGTGGGGGACGACGTAGCCACGGCCTGACGGCACTCGTCCGCGCTCGGGCGCGAACAATCACTCGGCGTACGGCACGCAAAGTATTGATCCGGATCGACGAGCGTCGCTCGGCGGCAGCGATACTCCCGACCGCAGTCGTCCTGATAGGTGGATGGCGCCGACCCATCGGGCGCGCACGCCTTGAGTCGTTCGTCACGACGCGCGCAGAATTCGGCCTCGGAGGTGAGTGCCGTGGCTGCGCCGCCGGACGTCGTGGTGCTCCCGGTGGAGCACGCCGAAACGGTCACGGCCGCGACGCCCATCAGGACCGCGCCCGCTACGACTCGTGACACGCGACTTCTCGAAGGGCGAAAAACCATGCGTACGCAACGAGCAAGGATGATGCCCGCGGCGAAGCGCGCTCACCCGGTGCAGCGTGCACGTGCGCGCTGCACGGTGTGTGTGCAGCACGCTTCCCACCGATTCACTCCTGCGCCACGGCCGTGCAGTCCGGTGCACGCCCTTCTTCGCGGGCGCGCACGCGTGGACGATCGCCGCCGCGCTCGAAGCACTCGAGCTCACACGAGCTTCGTGATCGAGCTGGCGATCTTCACGGCCATCGCGAAGCACTACGGCACCCGTCCGCCGACCTGAGCCGCGGCTGCACGTCCAGGGCCGTTACGGATCGGGGCTCGCGGGCGGCACGAGCCGCTCTGGGGGCTCGAACTCGATGAACACCGAGATCCCGTCTCGGACCCTCACGTTGAGACGCGACACGGTGATCGTCATGGGGAAAAGCATCCCCTGGTCGCGGAGCTCTTCGAAGGTTCCGGTGACGCGACGACCGCCCGCCTCGTCGCACATGATGAGGCGCATGCCCGGCGAGAAGTGGAGGAGGAGCCCTCGCTCGATCAGCCGAATGCTCGCGCCAGACCATCCGCGCACTCGAAGGGCGGCCGTGTCATCGGCCCCGAGCGTCACGTCCGCACCGGGTGCGAACACGTACTCCGCGACGATGGCCTCGTAGGCCGCGACGTATACGCCGACTCGAATTCGACGGTTCGGATACGGGCCTGTCGAGACTTCGTTCATTGGCAAATCCTGCTTCGCTGCCGCCGTGCGGCGGCCGTTCGAGCGAAGACTCCCTTTCAAACCGTGCGTGCGGACTTCCCGCACGGACGGGAGGCGCAGCCTTGTGCTCGTAAACGTACCTTCGCAGCTCCGAGTGATTCCATGAAGCCGCGATCAGCGCGGCTATCGCCATGCAGGGCTGTCGCCGGCAAGCCGCTCGAGCGCGACGCCACGGGCGAGCGCTGGCAAGTAGCCCCCGCTCCTCGTATCCATCGAGACGATGAGACCGCGCTCGCTCTACGTCGCCGCGGCGACGGCCGCGGCTGCCGGCGTCGCGGCGCTCGTCCACTGGGGCGCGTCGGATGTCCCGCTCGTCGTGGTCCTCGCGGCTTGGTCGCTGGCGTTCGGCGCGCTCGGGATCATCGGATCGCTCGCCGACGACGTCGTGTCGAGCAGCTGGCGTGTCTCGGCCGCGCTCGCGCGCGGCGACACCACCGACGCTCGCGCGGTGCGCGCTTCGATGGCGTCGTCGCGACTGACCGCCGACGTCAGAACCCTCCTCGACGCGCACATCCTCGCGGCGACCGGAGAGCTCGAGCGCGCCATCGACACGCTCGACCTCATGCTCGCGGCCCCGGCGCCACGCGTCGCGCGGAACCTTCGCGAGTCGTTTCGATCGACGGCCTTCGGCCGACGCGCGCTCTACCACGCGCTCCTCGGTCGAGCCGAGGAAGCGGCGCGAGATGTGGCGACGGTCGAGGCGCGCGATCGGTACGGCGAGCACGCGAGCGCGCTGGCGCTCGCTCGCGCCGTCGGGCACGCCAGGCGAGGTGACACGAGCGCGCTGCGCCGCGCGCTGGCGACGTCGCGCCTGGACGACCTCGGATACCCCTGGCGAGCGCTGTGGTGCGCGCTTCGCCACCACGCGGGTCTCTGGGCGCCGCTCGGGCACGCCTACCGCGCCTCCGACGACGGCGATCCCTTCACGCGCGCGATCGCGACCCGCCTGCCGGAGCTCGCTCCGTCCGTCGGGGGACCGTTCTTCGACGCGTCGCGAGCGGACGCGACCACGATCACGACGACGAGCGCGGATGCGACGGCGGAGAGCGTCGAGGTGGCCCCTCCCCCTCCTCC
Source organism: Labilithrix sp. (assembly GCA_019637175.1). Classification (GTDB taxonomy): domain Bacteria; phylum Myxococcota_A; class Polyangia; order Polyangiales; family Polyangiaceae; genus Labilithrix. The sequence goes on from JAHBWD010000019.1 coordinate 3,767, forward strand.
GAAGCCACGCGCGACAGGGACGTCGCGCGTCGTCGGCGGCGTGTGGCTCATGTCTCTCGTCATCGCCCTCGTGTTCGCGCCCCATCGGCTCGCCACGGCGCTGGCCGTGACCCTCGCGTTCTGCGGCGCGTTGTTCGTACGCGCCTTTCGCGAGAGCCTGCGCCTGCGCAAGCAGCTCGGCCGGGTCGCGGAGCTGCAGCGGCTCGCCGGGGACGATCGCGCCCGTCAGGCGCTCCTCGAGGCGAAGCCGACGACCCCCTCCGTCGACTGGTACACCGAGGCGGCCGCGGTCGAGGAGCGCGCGGGGCGCCTCGACGCGGCGCTCGCTCACACCGACGCCGCGCTCGCGTTGCTGGGAGGCGCACGCGACGCGATGCAGCGCGAGCTCCTCGTGAGCTTGCGTCGCCGCGCGGTGATCCTCGCGATGACGGGTCGGCGCGATGAAGCCTCGGCGACGCTCGCGACGATGCGCCGCCGCGGTCGCTCCCACGTTCTCTTGCCGTCGATGCTCGTCGAGGTCGAGCTCGTGCTCGCGGTGCTGGAGGAAGACTGGGAGCGCGCTCGTCGCCTCGCCGCGACGAGATCCGTCGCCTCGCTCCTCTCGAAGCGCGCGGAGCTGCTGGCCGATCTCGTGCTCGCGACGACGTCGTCCGAGGTGCCGAAGGAGCACGTCGCGAGGCTCGAGGGCGAGCTCGCCGCCGACGCGGAGAGCGCGGCGTGGATCGGCAGCGTCGCGCCGCAGCTCCGAGAGCGCCTCGCGACGAAATCGGCAGGTCCTTACCGCATCGCCGTCGCGCGAGGCTCGCTCGCGGCGGAGCCAGCCGTCGCCGAAGAGACGCCGGAGTCGGGCGAAGCGCGCTCACCGGAGCTCGCGAGGCGAACGCTCGGCGAGCCTTGACCTGCGACGCCGCGTCGCCATCGACGGTCGCGCGCGGAGCGCGGTGGGAGGTTGCCCTCGGCCACGGTCGATCGCATCACGGAACGAGCGGCGGCACGCCCGGATCAGGCGGAGGCGCCGGCGCATCCGGCACCCCGCACTTCGCGCTGCACGCAGGCGCTTTGCGCCTGATGCACCGCGCGACGCAGGCGTACCCTTTCGGCTGGTTCTTTTCGAGGCGCTTGTAGTGCTCGACGCAAGCATCGTCGCTCCGCGTGAGACCGATGCACGTCGCCAGGACGGGCGGGTAGGAGCCGAAGCAGTCGTCCTTGCAGTCGTTGAACGCGTCGCCGACAGGAGCGCTCGCGACGCACTGATCGACGCAGCCCTTCGCGAGCTCGCCGAGGCCGAGGTACTGGCGCGTGCACTGATCCTTCTGCGCGGGCGCGAGCTGCCCACCCGCGCTCGCCTCGACCTTCGCGCAGTACTGCGTGGCACCTTCCTGGGGCGAAGGCTTGCACGCCGAGAGCGCGATCGCAGCCGCGGCGAGCCAAAGGAGCGACGCGAGACGGTGCCTGCTCTTCACGACCCCAGCGTAGTCGGGCGGAAGCGCTTCCTCCACTCCCCGTTCGACTTCCGCCAGCGGCGTCGGCCTGGCGGCGGGTTCCGAGGGTGGCCATCCTTTGCCGCGTCGTGCGGCATCCAGCGATCCCGAGGTGATCGCGTCGCCCCTCACAAATGTTCGGCGTTCTCCGCGAGGAGGAGGCCGAGCAAGCGCATCGCGACGACCGGCGCGTAGAGCGCCGCGACGCTCCGCACGATCGCCCCGAGCAGCGGGACCTCGATCGCCGCCGCGGCCCGGAGCATCCCGCCGCCGACGCCGAGCGCGATCGCGACGAAGAAGACCGTGAGGACGTACGCTCCCGGGATCTTCCCGATGAGCGCGATCCCCGCGAGCGGGTTGAGCGCGCCGAGGCATCCTTGCGAGTGCGCCGCGACGACGAGAGCAGCGGGGAAATAGAGGAGGCCGACGGCGCCGGCGCCGTAGACGACGGGAGACACTGCGCCCGACGCGTCGCCGAGCAGCACCGCGGCGACCACGGCAGGCGCGAACGACACCGCCATCGCCATGACGTATTTCCCGAGCGGCGCGAGCCACAGGCTCACGTCGGCGATGTCCCTCGCGTCGATCCTCAACGTGTCGGCCCCGCCCGCCGTCGACCTCAACACCGCGAACAAGAAGCCGAGCTCGGCGGAGAGGGCGACGAGCCCGCCGACGAGCGGAATGAACTGGAGGAAGGTCGTGGCGACGAGCACTGCGACGAGCCACATCACGGTCGTGCCCCGAAACGGGTACATGAACGCGCCCGCGAGCAGCCCGGGCAGCGAGCGCGCCACGCGCGATCTCTCCTCGACGACGGCGTCACCGCACCTCGGGCACGCGCGAAGGATCCCGCTCCCCGCCGCGACTCGCCGCAGCTCGGCTTCCGCGAGGTAGCGATCGCAGCGCGCACAGCGGAACGTGACGTTCTCTGCTCCCACACCGGCAGAGTAGCCGTCGCGTATCTCGAGCGCGACACGACGATCCCGACAATCACCTCACCTCTCGGGTGCTCACCCGGCGACGATGAGGCGCAGGCCGACGTCGTATTCGCGCAGCTCGCGCAGGTGACCGTAGCGCGCGTCCCAGGTTCCGTCGTCGAGGTCGCGACGCACGGCGGCCACGACGCGCGCGACGACGTCGGGTTCGGCGCGCGCGAAGCCCGAGGTTCCGTTGCGGGCGTCTTCGTCGAGCACGCGCTCGGGATGAGCCCAGAACGAGCCGAGCTGCCAATCCGGCGTGTCGCGCGAAATCGGCAACGGCGACACTTCCGCGTTGCCCCCGAGCCACGCGATGATCCGCTCCGGCGACGGGAAAATTCGCCGATCGAGCTCGGCGACCTCGGGGAAGTAGTCCTTCATGAGCCACATCTCGCCGCTCACCCGAGGGTCGTAGGTCACGACCACCACGCGCCCGGACGCGACGCGACGCAGCTCGCGCACGCCTCGCTCTCGTTCTTCGTCCCAGTGGTGAAGGGAGAGAACGGTCATCGCCGCGTCCACGGAAGCATCTCGCAACGGCAGATGCCCCGCGGAGGCTCGAATCGCCGGCGCCAAGCCGCGCGGTCGCTGCTTCGCCATCGTGTCGCTCGGCTCGATCGCCACGACGTGGCGGTCGAGCGGCTCGTACGAACCGGCTCCCGCGCCGACGTTGACGACGCTTCGAGCATCGCCGAGGGCTTGCTCGATCCGTTCGCGGATGAAGGGATCTTCCCGACGCGTGCGGGCGTACTGGCGGCCGATGCGCTCGTAGCGGGGTGCGTCCATGGAGGCGCAGTACACCACGCAAACACGGCGCGGCGCTCGGTCGAAGCTCACCTGCGCCTGCGCGACGCCTTCGCGGCGCACTCGAGCGCCTCGACGCGCGGGAGATCCGCGACGTTGCGCGCGCGGTTCTCGAGGCACGTCGCGCGCAGCGCGGAGATCCACGCGCGGCCGTAGCGCTCGGGCCGATCGGCGCGATCGGCGCGGCCCTCGACGTCGAGCGCCGCGTCGGGGATCTCGCCCTCCCCTTCGGGTACGAACTTGAGCAGCTCGTTCGTGCACACGAGCAGCCGCCTGTTCGCGTCGCGGTTCGCGTACCACTCCTCTCTCGTCAACGCCGACGGATCAGGACGCACGAGCGGGAGCACGCGGTCGATCTCGTCGTTCCACCGCTTCGGCGAGATGATCTCCGACGGAGAGGGCCCGCCGAGCTCGTCGCGCGGCGCCGGGGCCGTGACGGGATCACCGTACGTGCGGAACGTGTAGGCGTTCCGCGCGCGACAACGCGGACAGGCGCCGGTCAGCGCCCACGCGTCGCCCTGTCCGTCCAGCCGGAGCGACTTCGCGTCGATCGTCGCGTCGCACGTCGCGCACGGCGTGAGCGAGACGAAGAAGTACATCTCGTGGATCGAGCGCGCACGGACGATCCTTCGCGCGTCACTCATCGATTCCGAGCGTAGCGCGAAGGTTCGCCCTGCACGCCACCTCGAGACGCTACGCTCTCGGAGATGTCGCGCGGCGTCGGAGAGATCGAAGGCTGGTCGGCCGTCGCGTGGGTCGCGGGGATGGGCGCCGGAGTGCTCGTGGCGGCGGGCATCCTCTGGATGCTCGCGCGCGGCGCGTCCGACCGACCTCCGGAGGCTCCGACGTATCGAACGGCGGGATCGCCCGGCTCGCGTCGCCGTTCGCACCTGCGCGGCCTCGCGATCGTCGTGCTCGTGGTCGGCCTCCTCTCGCAGCTCTCGTACGCCGGCCTCTACGTCGAGCTCGTGCGCGCTGCGTTCGGCGCGCCCGTCCGGCCGAGCATCTCGGGCGACCTCTTCTTCTGGGTCTTCCTCGTCGATGCCACCGTCGCGGGCGGCGCGCTCGCCAGCGGATGGAGATCGACCGACTGAGCGCCCGCTTGCGCGCGACCGATCACGGGCCCGCGTCGACTTCAGCGTCTCGGCCCCGTCCGTCGTCGCCGCGTACCTCGAGCGCGACAGCCGACCCGGAGGACGACGCGACGCCCTGAGCCGGCGCGCTGGCTCCGCGCATGCGGATCGTGAGCCGGGCGTCGCCGCGACCTGTATCACCCTGTATCGCGTGTATCGCGGGGATACGGCCCCACGGGCACGGTGGAAATGCCGTGTTTTCGAGGGCCCTCGAGTCGATCTCTGCTTGGCGCGCGCGTTGCTCCAAGGGAGGCAGCGAAAGGGGCAGGCAGAATCATGGTCTCGTCATTCGGTGTTCGGGTTGCTTTCGGCGTTCTCTCGGGTGTTCTCGCGGTCGCGTGCGCGGGGTCGGACGGCGCGTCGGCGCTGATGACGACCAAGCCGGAGCCGGCGGGCGCGCACTGCCCGAACGGCGGTCAGGCGGTGGTCTACGGCGTGGACGCGAACGGCGACGGCGAGCTCGACACCTCGGAGGTCGACGGAACGTCGTATGTCTGCAACGGCGCGCAGGGCGAGCAGGGCGCGCAGGGCGCGCAGGGCGAACGGGGCCTGGCCAGCGACGCGAAGGGCGACAAGGGCGACATGGGCCAAGCGGGCCTCGCGGGCACCGACGGCAAAGACGGCGCTGACGGCAAGGACGCGCCGCAGCTCGTGCTCGGTCGCTTCCTCCCCACGCAGGTGGTGAGCGGCGCCGTCGTCACCTGCGCGACGACGAACTTGAACGCGACGACGACGGAGTGCCGCGGCCTCAAGGTGAACGGCCTCGACGTGACCCTCGACGCCAAGGAGGCGAACTCGATCTGCGCCAGCGTCACTGGCAAGAGCTACAACAACGCGAGCGGCTTGGGCATCGTCGCGGCCCCCTTCATGAGGGCCGGCACGACCACTCCGTGGGTGATCGCGGATTCGGGCAACACGAGCCCGATGCAGAACCTGACCTGCAATCGCTGACTCGAATCGATCACGGGCCCGCGTCGAGTCGCAAGAGCCCGTCATCCGCCATCGCGTAGTAGTCGCCCTTGCTCGCGACGAAGATGTGCGCCTTCGATCGGAGGCCGGTCGGCTCGTCGCGCGTGCCCGCGCAGAAGCCGATCTTGGCGTCGCCCGCCTCGTCGAAGAAGAGAGACGAGCCGCACTCGACGCAGAAGCCGCGCCGCACCGTCGGCGACGACGCGTACCACTTGAGCCCGCGCGCCTCCACGAGCACGAGATCCGCGCGATCGACCGCGGCGTACGCGCCGACGTGCCCGTGCCACCGGCGGCACATCGCGCAGTGACAGTACGTGACGCTCGTCGACGCGCCCCGCAGCTCGTACCGCACCGCTCCGCAGAGACACCCGCCCGCGCTCATGGATCGCACCCCGCCGCGCAGGCCTTCGCCGGCACCGGCCCGCTCTTCTTGGCTTCGCAGGCATAGCCCATCACGGCTCGCTCCGCGGCGAGCGAGCACGCGAAGTCGTGGTCGAGATCGGTGAGCGCGAGCACCGACGCCCCCGCGGCGTCGACGACGCGGACGATCTTCACCTCCTGCCCCTCGAGCGCGCCGCTCACCACCTTCGCGCGCGTGCCTTCGCGCACCATCGTCGGCTCCACGCGGATCGCGGCGCACCCCAGGTTGCAGTTGCACACGTTGACCATGAGACACGCCGTGGCCGCGATCGGGGTCTGGGTCGACGCCGCAGACGCCGGCGCGATCGGCGGCGCAGACTGCGGGACGTCTCCCGTGGGCACGGTCGAGCCGCGACAGGCGACGAGGATGAACACCATCGCGACCGTGCCGACGCTCCGCCTCATTGCTCCTCCACCCTTCTAGTAGTTCGCGCCCGTGACGACGGCGCGCTCGAGGCGACCCTCGGCGAGATCGTCGCGGTGAACGAGAACGTACGTCCAGTTCGTGCCCCACGAGAAGCCGGCGGCGTTGTCGAACGTGATCCGCAGGAGCATCTCGTACTCGGTGACGTCGTTCGTGCGTCCTCGCGGAGGCTCGAAGCCGTAATGATCGTCGAGGCCTGCGCTGCGATGACCGAAGAGGCGATGGCATTCTTCGCGCATGTCGCCGAGCGGCGCCCATTCGTTCCACGCTTCGCGCAGCTCCTCGTCTTCGTGCGGGACGGCGTCTTCCCACGCGCTCCCTTCGGGGAGCGTCCAGCCGGCGCGAAACTGCATCGACGCCTCGTGAGTCCCGAGACACACCACCGCGCCCGGATCGTCCTCCTGCTCGGACGGTGACGGGTACCAGCGAACGCGAAATCCGTCGGTCGAGCCGACGAGATCGATCGCGAAGATCCCGCGACGCGGAACGCCGTCGGGGAGATCGTCGATCTCCGAGAGGTTGATCTGTCCGATGAACACCGCGTCGCTCGCCCATGGGCGATCGGCCGCCTCGGTGTACGGCGTTCCGCCGAACTTGCTCGCCGTGAGCGAGAGCCGCGGCGAGGCCGTCCCGAGCCGGAGCATGCGGCCGATCGCCGATCGCCGCAGGGGGCGATCGGCGACGCGCGCGGACGTCACGAGCACACACGGCCGCAGCGCCGAGTCGAGCATCGACTCGATCTCCCGGAGTCGACGCGCGCCGTGCCGCGCGATCATCCGGCGAAGCTCCTCGGGGAGAGAGACGGCGGCTCGAGCCACGATCTCGCTATAGTGGACGAAGCTCAGCGGATCCATCCGTGGCGGGCAACGCGCGGGACGGATCCGGCATCGGAGCGATCGCACGGAGGGCAAATGCGTTTCAATCTCCTCGGCAGCACCGGGCTCTACGTGTCGGAGCTCTGCTTGGGTGCGATGACCTTCGGAGGCAAGGGCTTCTGGGAGGTGGTGGGAAAGCTCGGCGCCAAAGAGGTCGAGCGCATCGTCGGCGCGGCGCTCGACGGCGGGGTCAACTTCATCGACACCGCCGACGTCTACTCGGAGGGTCAATCGGAGGAGCTGCTCGGTGAAGCGCTCGCCTCGCTCGATCGGCCGCGCGAGCAGATCGTCGTCGCGACGAAGGTGCGCGGCCGCGTAGGGCCCGGGCCGAACCAGGTCGGGCTCTCTCGCGCGCACATCCTCGCGAGCATCGACGGGAGCCTGAAGCGCCTCCGCCTCGATCACGTCGACCTCTATCAGATCCACGGCTTCGATCCGGCGACGCCCATCGAGGAGACCGTCCGCGCGCTCGACGACGTCGTGCGATCGGGCAAGGCGCGCTACGTCGGCTTCAGCAACCTGCCGGCGTGGCTCGCCGCGAAGGCGATCACGTTCGCCGACCAGAACGGGCTCGCGCGCTTCCAGAGCGCGCAGGTCTACTACTCGATCGCCGGCCGCGACATCGAGCGCGAGATCGCGCCGATGGCGCAGCACCTCGGCGTCGCCGTGCTTCCGTGGAGCCCGCTCGCGGGCGGCCTGCTCTCGGGCAAGTTCGATCCCGACAAGCCCGGCCCCGAAGGCGCTCGGCGCACGACGTTCGACTTTCCGCCCGTCGATCGCGCGCGCCTCCCCAAGGTGCTCGGCGCGCTCCGCGCGGTCGCGGAGTCGACGGGCGTCTCGGTCGCGCGCGTCGCGCTCGCGTGGCAGCTCACGAAGCCTTTCGTCACGAGCATCATCATCGGCGCGAAGAACCTCGAACAGCTCACCGACAACCTCGCCGCCGCCGACGTGAAGCTCTCCACCGAGCACGTGAAGCTCCTCGACGAGGCGAGCGCCCTGCCCCCCGAGTACCCGGGCTGGATGCTCGACTGGCAGAACCGCGAGCCCCGCGCGGCGGCGCCGCCGAAGCGGTAGCGACGCGCCTCGACGCGCGCGCGCCTCGATTGACGTGTGATCGCTCCGGTGCCTATGGACGCCGCGTGATCGTTCGACGCTTCGTAGTCGCCGGCGTCTTGGCCTCGAGCCTCGTGGCCTGCACGCCGTCGCGCGCTCCAAAGCGACCCACGCCGTCGCTCGTCGTGTCGTCGGGCGACGAGCGATTCGGGCGTGCCCGCGCGCTCGTCGCGGACTTGGCCGCCAAGAAGCACGCGTCGTTGCGTATCCAGAGCGCTTCGCCGCAAGGAGACGACACGGAAGACGTCGAGCTGCCGCCCACGCGCGAGGCGTACGGCCTCGACGTCCTCGTCGTCGTCCGCGTCCGCGCGAGCGGCGTTCAAGTGGGCAAGACCGCCGCGACGACCGACGCAGAGCTCGTCGCCGCGGCTCGGAAGCACGCGCGCAGCGACGAGCATGCGCGCGGAGAGAAGAAGGCCGTCGCGATCGTGCGGGCCGACGACGAGGCCCTCATGCGCGACGTCGTGCGCGCCATCCGGGCGATGAAGACCGGCGGCTTCCACGCCGTCGTGCTCGCGAGCGTCCCGGCGAGCGCCGAGCCGTTGCCCGACGGATGGAACGGCGCGTCGGGGAACTGTATGTTCCCCGACGGCGTGGTCAACATCTCCGACGCCGCGAACCTCTCCGTTCACTACGATCGCGACGGGCGCCCGACGAAGGTGGAGATCAAGGAGTCGACGAGCCCTGCACACGCGTACGCCGCGGCGATCTGTGCGCTACAGAAGCGGCTCGGCCCCGAAGACCACGCGTTTCGTTCCGGCGAGACGCAACAGATGCGCATCCAATCCAACTCGCCGTACCTCAAGACACCGCGCGATCCGTAGCGGCGCTCAAGATCTCGGCGATCATCTGCGCGCCCTCGCGGGCCACGCGCTGCACGACGTCGAGATCCGCTTCGGCGTCGAACGCGATCGCGAGCACGTGCGCGTCGCCGACGGGCAGGATCGAGAAGTTGATGGGCCAGCTCGCGAGATCCTCGCCGATGGGCTCGAGGAGCGCGCGCACGCTGCCTGCCGCCGCGAGGCCCTTGCCGCTCAGGACGGCGCGGAGCGGCGGCGGGATGTCGTCTTCGTCGCCCGAGACCGCGATCGACACACCTTCACGGTCGGTGAGGAGCACGACGATGGCCTGCGCGAGCTCGTGGATGTCTTCGACGGTGCGAAAGAGATCGAGCTGCGTCATCGACGGTTCGGCCATGGCGCTCCGTACTCTACTGGGTTCGGCGTTCGATCACATAGCGACGCGTCGGGTGGTCGTAGAAGTCGACGTCCGTCTCGAAGCGCATGCCGATGCCCTCGGCGACGCGGATCGATCCCGCATTGTCTGCGTCGATGTGCGCGACGATCCGCTCGACACCGTAGCGCTCGAACGCGAACGCCGCAGCAGCAGCCGCGGCCTCGGTCGCGAGGCCCTGACGGCGGAAGCGCCGGATCATGCTCCACCCGACTTCCATGTCGGGGAAGCTCTCGCGGAAGAACGCGCCGACCATCCCCGTCATCTCGGCGGTCTCACGGTGCTCGACGAGCCACCAGCCGGCGCCGTTGAGCATCCACATGCCGGCGGCGGAGGCGAACATCCGCCAGGCCGCGCGGCGGTCGGGGATCGGCGTCGCGACGATGAGATCGTCGAGATGCTCGAAGTACGTCGGAAAGTCGCTCTTTCGCGGCTCGCGAAGGAGGAGGCGACGCGTCGTGATGCGAGGAACGCTGACCGGGGGAGCGGCTTCCGACATGCACGCCAGGATGCCCGATCCCTGCGCCGTTCGCGCGCGTCGATCGACCTCGGGTTCTGATCCGGGCGTCGCTTCGCCGTCGCCTTCGCTTCGTGGTACGACCACGCCGATGCATCGCTCGCTCGCCGCCATGCTCGTCTTCGCCGGCGTCGCGTGCGCGGGCGATCGCGGCGAATTCCATCCGGCCAAGGGCGCCGCGGACATGCCGCCCGTGACGGAAGCGTATCGTGTGAAGAAGGTCGCACCAGCGTGCGTCGCGCTCGGCTACGTGAGCGCCGAAGGACCTTCCGGGATGTCCGACGTGGCGCAGACGGCGGCTCGTCACGGCGCGAACAACTTCATCATCCGCAGCGACGACACCGACGAGCGCGTCACGGCGCAAGGCGGCGGCGGCCTCGTCACGCAAACGAACCACAAGCTCTTCGCCGAGATCTTCCGCTGCCCCGACGATCGGTCCGAATGATCGCGCGCCTCGCCATCGTGTTCGCCGTGCTCTTGGCCGCGTGCGACAAGCCGCCGACGAGCACGTCGGCCGTCGCGCCGGCTGCGCTCTCTCCCGACGCCGCGTCGCCGGCGATCCCCGCGCCGGCTTCGGCCAGGCCGGCGTCGAACGATCTCTGGGAAGGCACGTACACGGGCACGTGGTCGGCGGGCCAAGCGACCGTCGTCTACACTGCGAAGGTCACGAAGCGCGGCGACGCGTACGAGGTCGACGTCGAGGCCGACGGGACGCAGACGATGACGCGCATGATCGGCGAAGGACGCCAGCCGCCGCCCGAGACGGGCGAGGGCGCCGTTCTCCACGTGAGCTTCGCGCGCTGCAAACCCGACGACATGTTCAAGTGCAAGGATCTGAAGCGAGGCGATCGCCTGCTGTCGATCGCGATCGTGCCCGACGCCTACCGCTTGCGGTTCGAAAAGATGGGCGCGCCCGATCTCGCGACCCGAGAGATAGGGCTCGAGAAGAAATGAGTCACGTGCCGCGCTGAAAACAGCGCAAGCACACGCTGCCGCGCTGCGCGAGCGTGAGCTCGGGATCGTCGCGCTCGAGCGCTCTGCCGCACACGGCGCAGCCGGAGCCTCCGAAGGGCACCGCCCCGCGGTAGGCCGACTGCGCGACCGCCGGCGCCCTCTCGTCTGCTTCCTCCGCGTTCGCTTCGTCGATGTCGGCCGCGACGACGCGATCGACGCGCATCGCCTTCTGGAGTCGCGCGCGCACCCGCGACGATCCGCCTGCTTCTTCCTCGAGGATCGCTGCGAGCGCCGCGACGGTGCGCTGGAGCACCGCGACCTGACGCTTGAGGCCCTCGACCTCCTCGGCGAGCTCGCGCACCTGCGACGAGGCCGCCTGAGCTTCGCCCGCGACGAGCGCGTCGAGGACTTCGTCGAAGTAGCTCATGATCGCACGCGCATCGTCAGGTTCCGTCGCAGACGCACTTGTCGTTCATCGAGACTTCGGTGGTGACGAACGACTTCGCGGGGGCGACGCCGAGGGGCCCGCAATACGCCTCGCAGGCCGGCTTCTTGATGCCGCCGCCTGCCGACGTCCCGGCGCACTGGCACTCGACGACGTTGCTGCCGAAGTCGGTGCTCTTGCCGCTCGCGAACTGCGCGTCGACGCAGAGCGTGTTGCACGCGTCGCCGCCGCCGCCGCCGGCGTCGGGCGATGCGCCCGAGTCGCCTCCGGCCTCGGCCGCGCCGCCGTCGCCTGCCCCGCCGCTCGAGCCTTTGTCGTCCGAGCTGCTGCATGCAGGGGCGATCACGAGAGCAGCACACGTCACCAAGAGCGTACGAAGAAGGGTCATCGCGTCAGAATACCTGGGCGGCGACCACGAGCAATTTCGGTGCGACGATCGCGCCGACCGCGCACCCCACGATCGCGGACGACGCCGAATCCACCTCACCGAAACGAGATGCCGACGCTGAGAAAGCCGCCGCGGTAGAGGCCGTCGATGGCGGGCACGCCGTCTTTGTGCCCGCCGGGCCACATGTGACCGAGGGCATACGAGGCGGTGACGAACGTGCCGCCCTTCCACATGTAACCGGCGCCGGCGTTGACCGTGTAGCCGTACACGACCGCGAGCGGCTTGCTCCCCGGGCAATCGCCGCCGAGCGCGCACGTGCTCGCCGTCGTGAGCAGCGGCGAGGTTCCCGCGGTGAGCACGACGCCGCTCGCGTCGCGACCCGCGGGAGAGAAACGAAGCTCGATCGGCGTGTTGACGCCGAGCCCCCACGTCGTGACGTCTTTCGACGCGCGATCGCTGCGCGAGATGCCGATCACGAACCCCTGCGCGAGCGGCAGCCCGACGCCCACCGAGAGCGAGAACCGACTGCCCAGGCCCATGTGGTACCGAGGCGTCATGAGGAAGTAGTACGCGAGATCGCCGCGCTCTCCCCGCTCGGCGCCCATGACCATGCCGTCGACGCCGAGCGAGCCGTAGGTGTCGCGCGCCTCGGCCCGCGAAGTCGCCAGCGCGACGCCGCAGGCGAGCGCGCACCCGAAGGTCCTCGCGATCGACATCTCGCGGACGGAGAGCACGCGCCGCGCCACGCGCGCGCGAACGCGAGAGCGCCTGAAATTCAGACCTCGCGTTCGCTTCCCACGAGCGGAGCGGCACGACCGTTCACAGTGCGCCCCGTTCACACCGCGCGGGCTCGGAGGCGCGAGCTACTTGACGGCGCAGGCGCTCGCGCTGGCCGCCGAGGTGCCCGCCGCGTGGGCCATGCACTCGTTGCCGTACGTGTTGCCGTCGCAGCCGCAGACGGGCGCGTAGATCTTGTTGCAGACGTCGGGCTTGTAGCTGCACTTGCCCGTCGCGTCGGCCCAGCCGCAAATGCCGGACGGCGCCCACTTGCAGAACTGATCCAAGTTGCACGTGTCGCCGGCGCGGGCTCCGCAGACCTTGCCCTCGCTGCGCGTGACGCGGAGGTAAAACTCCGAGGCGACCGCCCTCGGGCCGCACATCGAGCCGGGCACGCACTTCGGGAGCTGGATGCCGCCGGCGATGAGCACGCCGTCCTTGCCGCCGATCGCGGTCTGCGCGCGGTCGAGCGCTCTGGGATCCGCGGGCGTCGCCGTCTGATCGAGGACGACCTCGATGAGGTTGTGCTCGTCCTTGCCGTTGAGCGCGTACGCGGAGGTCGACGGGCACGGCGCCGTGATGCACACGATGCCGTTGGCGGCCGTGCGATAGAACGTGCCGTCGGGCGTCGAGCCGGTGGCGCCGACCCAGCCCTCGTTCGCCTTGAGCGTGCCGAGCACGACGCCGTTCCACGTCTTCTTGTAGGTCTTCGCCTTGACGAGCGCCTTGCCGCTCTCGACGGCGGCGCGGAGCTCCTGCTCTTCGCGCGCGGAGAGGCCGATGCCCGTCAGCTTGATCGACTCGACGTAGCACTCGCTCTGCCGGACGCCGTTCGCGCAGAGCGTCTTCGCCTCGTTGACGCGCTTGACGAAGAAGCCGCCGCAGAGGGGCGAGACACATCGACGCGCGTCGCGGCGCGTGACGATGAAGTAGCCGAAGTTCGACGGGCCGCCGGAGAGGGCGTCTTCGGAGGTGTCGACCACCTCCGTCTCCTCGTCATCCGTCGTCGCGTCGGTGTCGGCGGCGCAGCCGACCGACCCGAGGGAGAGAAGCGAAGCCGAGAAGAGGAGCGAAGCGAGCTTGAGGTTCATGAGGGGCGTGCATGTACCACCATGTGTTCCAGTTGCAAGACACTTTTCCACTCGAGCGCGGCCGCTATCATGGTGGGGTATGCGCGCGGCATTCATGGGAATTTTGCTCGCGGGCTGCGCCGCGGCGGCCCCGGCGGGGCCCCTCGGGCCTCGAGAAACGGGCCGTCCCGATGCACCGGCGCCGCACCAAGCGCCCCAACCATCCCAAGCCCCCGAACAGCAAGCGCCCGAACAGCCAGAGCTCGAGGCGGTCGAGCCGATCGCCCCCACGCGCCCCGCGCGACGCCCGGGCGCGTACGCCAACGACGATCCCGACGACGATCTCGTCGTCGGCCCGCCCGACGCGTTCGCGTCGTGCGAGACCGATCTCGCGGCCGCGGGCGTGAAGTTTCGTCCGGCGTCGCTGCCGGTCCACACGCCGCCGCGCTCGAAGATCGCTTGCGGCGCGCCGCAGGTCGTCGTGTACGTCCGCGGACCGGGCGACATCGCCTACAACGTCGCGCCCGTCGTGACGTGCACGATGGCGCTCGCGCTCGCGTCGTTCGAGAAGATCGTCCAGGCCGAGGCACGCGCGAAATTCAACTCACCGGTCGCGCGGATCGATCAGCTCGGGACCTACAGCTGCCGGGAGATGGCGCGCTACCCCGGATGGGTGAGCGAGCACAGCTACGCCAACGCGATCGACATCGGCGCGTTCGTCCTCAAGAGCGGCAAGACGGTCGAAGTGCTCCGCGACTTCGATCGCGGCGACGCTCCGCCGGCCAAGCCCGCCGGCGCCTTCCTCCGCGCCGTCTCACAGCGCGCCAACGACGAAGACGTCTTCTCCCACGTGCTCACGCCGTTCTTCGACGCCGCGCACCACAATCACTTCCACCTGGATCTATCGCGCTATCGCGCCGACGGGACCCGGCCGCGGTAGCGCGCGGGTTGCGCGAGCGACTGCGCAACTCGCGCATGGCCGCGCGCGCCGAGCCGCCTCGGCGCCGTGGAACGCATCTTGGAGCACACGGAGATCATGCACGCGCCGAACCTCCAGCCGCTCGCCCTGCCGTTTCCGATCCCGGAGGCGCCGCCGCCGTCGCCGGCGCGCTCGTTCCCTTTCCCGCCGCCGATCGATCTGCGCCAGGCGTCGACCGCTCGAACGCGCGTGCTCTGGACCGTGCCCCACTGGCTGCCGCGCCCGGTCGAAGGCGCCGCCTACTTCCTCGTCGGCGCGACCCTCGGCTGTCTGTTCGCGTCTCTCGTCGTCACGATCGTGACGTGATCGCGCCCTCAGCGGCCGAAGCGGAGGATGATGCCGAGCCAGCCGCGCGCGAGGTAGAGCAGGTTGATCGACGCGTAGATCCAGAAGAGCACGTCGAAGCGCCCCGCGAGCGCGAAGATCCAGATGTGGCTCGGATAGTGGTTCAAGAAGCGGAGGAACGAAGTGACGAGGTGCGCGACGAGACCGACGATCGACTTCGGCTTGTCGTGCTGCACCGTCTCGTAGTGGGCCTCGACCGTCGACGCGCGCCCGCTCACCTCCGGCCGGCGCACGAAGTTCGTGAGCGACGTCGCCGACGCGAGGATGACGGTTCCCGCGATGCCCGCGTACAGAAAGCCGACGTGCCCCGACGGCCACGTCTGGAGATCGATCCCGAAGCCGCCCGTGCGAAAGAGGCGGATCGCGAGGAACGCCACGAGCAGCACGGCCTTCAGCTCGTCGGTGAAGAAGTCGAAGAGGTGGCCCTCCTTCGACGCGATCTTCTTGAACCGCGCGAGCATCCCGTCGACGCAGTCGAAGCAGTAGCTCACCTCGAGCACGGCGACGGCGACGAGCCCTCCCTCGTACGTCGGCAGCGCCGCGAGGAGCACCGCCGCGACGACGAAGATCGCGAGGTTCAGGATCGTGATCTGGTTCGGCGTGATCTTCGTCTTGGCGAGGATCGCGACGACGGCGGCCGCGATCGGCCGCATCATGTAGACGTTGAAGAGGAGGTCGTGCTTCTTCCTCGTCGCGACGTAGACTTCCCTGGCCTTACCGAGCATCCGACGAGCGGCAGCCTACTACGATCAGAGCGGGAACTTGCCTCCCGTGCACCGCGGATCGTTCGCGCCCGACGAAGAGGTCCACTCTCCCGCTTCGCAGCGGTGCCACTTCTGATCGGAGCGCGACTGCACGCACGCGTTCTCCGGCACCGAACGGCCGAGCGTCGCGCTCGAGCAACCGCCGGCCGAAGGCGTCTCGCCGACCGCGCCGAGCGCGCGCTTGACCGCCGGGACCTGATCGCACTGCACGAAGCGATATCCCTCGGCCTTCAAGACCGGCAGGATGTTCTTCATCATGTCCACGGTCTTGCCGTGGACGTCGTGCATGAGGACGATGCCGCGCTTCTTGTTGCGGATCTCGTTGAGGTAGAGGTCGCCGCAGCGCTGCACGCTGACGCCCTTGCCCCAGCAGTCCCAGTCGGCCGCGGCCGTGGAGGTCAGCGCGCCGCCGACGTCCCAGAAGACGCTGCCGACGTACTTCTTCATCGACGAGCCGTTGATGGCGCGCGCGGTGCTGCCGTTCCACGCGCCGAAGGGCGCGCGAACGAGGAAGGGTCCTTGCGGCTGGGCGGCGACGATGATCGCGTCGGTGTCGGCGACCTCCTTGACGATCGTGCCGCTCGACTGCCGCGTGAGCTGGAGGTGATTGTGCGTGTGGTTCGCGAGGAGATGTCCGCGGCCGATGATGGCGTCGATGGCCGCCTGACGGCCGGGGACGTTCTTGCCGTTGATGAAGAACGTGGCCTTGACGCCCTCGGCGCCGAGGAAGTCCGCGAGCTCCTTCGTCCGCGGGCCGGGGCCGTCGTCGAACGTGAGGTTGATCGTCTTGTCGGCCAGCTCGTTGCCCATGAGCTGCCGCTCGCTGACGATGGCGTCTTCGCTCGTCCCGTCGCCGTCGTCGGCGACGAGCTCCTCGTCGTCGACGGCGTCGGCCGCGCAACCAGTGAGCGCGCCACACGCGATGACGGATGATGCGAGCAGGAACGCGGCGATACGAGCAGACATCGTGGACCTCCGAGCAGAGCTTCCACGACGCACGTGCACACATCAGACCACCTAGACCGACCTGTAGACGGCCACGAAATCACGCGTCTTTTGCCGAACGCCCACCCAGCGACGGTGAGCGATCGCCGTCGACTTCAGGATCGCGCGCGATCCGTCCTTGCGCTAAGTAGACCAGTCGTCATAGTGACGCATGAACGTGGTTCGACCCGCGCGACCGATTCACCTCGCCCGTCCCCTCGCCCTGCCGTGCGGCGCGGCGCTCCCGAACCGGATCGCGAAGGCCGCGATGAGCGAGGTGCTCGCGGATCGTGACACCGGCGCGCCGACCGACGCGCTCGTCGAGCTCTACGCGAGGTGGGGCCGAAGCGGCGCCGGCCTGCTCCTCACCGGCAACGTGATGGTCGGTCGCGAGGCGCGCGGCGAGCTGGGCCAGGTCGTCGTGGAGGACGATCGGCACCTGCCGATCCTCCGTCGATGGGCCGAGGCCGCGCAGGCCGCGGGGGCCAGGCTCTGGATGCAGATCAACCACGCGGGCCGGCAGGCTCCGCGCACGATCACGACGCGACCCGCGGCGCCCTCGGAGATCGCGATGAAGGGCCTGCGCAGCGTCTTCGCGCCGCCGCGCGCGCTCTCCGACGACGACGTGCGCGCGATCATCCGCAGGTTCGCGATCGCTGCGCGCGTCGCCAAGGCCGCGGGCTTCGCCGGCGTGCAGATCCACGCCGCGCACGGCTACCTCCTGAGCCAGTTCCTTTCCCCGCTCGCCAACCGGCGCGACGACACATGGGGCGGCGACGCGACGCGGCGCATGCGCATGTTGCTCGAGATCGTGCGCGCGGTGCGCGCCGAGGTCGGCGCCGCGTTCCCCGTCGGCGTGAAGCTCAACTCGGCCGACTTCCAGCGCGGCGGCTTCGACGAAGACGAGTCGATGAGGGTCGTCGTCTCGCTCGCGGCCGAAGGCGTCGATCTGCTCGAGATCTCCGGAGGCAACTACGAGAGCCCCGCGATGATGGGCGGCGCGCCGAACGCGCCGAAGAAGCGCGCGAGCACCGTCGCGCGCGAGGCGTTCTTCCTCGACTACGCGCGCAAGGTGCGCGCGGTCGCGAAGATCCCACTCCTCCTGACGGGCGGGATGCGCACGTCGACCACGATGGAGAGCGTCGTCGCCCGCGGCGAGGTCGACGCCGTCGGCATGGCGCGCCCGATGGCGTTCGAGCCCGATCTGCCCGCGCGGATCCTCGCGGGCGAGGCTTCGGCGGCGCAGGAGGTCGAGCTCGGCGTCGGGATCCGCTTGGCCGACGATCTGCTCCACACGCTCTTCAGCCAGGCGCAGCTCGCGCGGATGTCGCACGGGCTCGCCCCCGATCCGGGCATGTCGCGCTGGCGGGTGCTGCTCGCGGGCATCTGGAACGGCTACGTGGCGAACCCGTTCGCGTGCCCCGCCGCACCTTCGCCCTCGCGCGCGAGGCCGATCGCATGAAGGCCACCGCTGTTCGCCACGGCGCGCCGTCGCGCGAACGGATGATCGAAGCGACGGGCGAGCTGCTCCAGAAGCAGGGCTATGCCGGCACGGGACTCGCCGAGATCCTCGCCGTGAGCGGCGCGCCGCGCGGCTCGCTCTACTTCCATTTTCCCGGCGGCAAGGAGGAGCTCGCGTGCGCGGCGCTCCGCGCGAGCGGCGAGTCGTGGAAGCGCCGGATCGAAGCGCTCACCGACGCGGTCGACGATCCGCTCGAGGCGCTCGACGCCGTGTGCAAGATGCTCGGCGACGAGCTCGAAGCCTCGGGCTGGGAGATCGGCTGCCCCATCGCGACCGTCGCCCTCGAGGCCGCGGCGGGATCCGAAGCGATCCGCGAGACGTGCGCCGATCACTTCGCCGGCTGGGAAGCCCTCGTCGTCGATCGGCTCGTCGCGCGCGGCATGGCCCACGCGCTCGCGACGACGGTGGCCACGCTCACGGTCGCGGCGATCGAAGGCGCGCTCATGCTCGCGCGCGTGCATCGATCGCGCGCGCCGCTCGATCGCGTCGCGCGGGCGCTGCGCGCGCAGCTCGCCGCTCGAACGGCGTGATCAGCGAAGCCGCGAGGCAATTCGGACAATGGACCTCGGCGCGCGTCTGCGCGCCGCGTCCGAGGCAGCGGAGCGCGGCGCTCAGGCCGCGTCGTCGGGAGGCGTCCACGGATCGCGCAGCGTCTCCGGCTCCTCTTCGTCGTCGTCGCCGACGCGCTCGCTCTCCGGACCTCCCGGTCCCGGATCCTCCGGGCGAGGGCGCGGCCCTTCCTGCGGGTCTCCATCGTCTTGCGGATAGCGGTTGAGCAAGATGAGGTAGGTCAGGTCCATCGTTTCACCTCGTGCGCGCGCCAGCGGCGACTGTTCGAGCCATGGCCGCCGCGGCGCGGAGCCTTCGGCCCCTGCCCCTTCGGGGCCCCGCCTCGTCGACCCCCGGGAATGAGGCGCAGCTGCGGGCGGACCGCCAGCGACCGCCAGAACGCCGAGAGCACGGCGGCGGTCTCGACGGGGTGCGTCCGATGGGCGATCGCCCCGGCGCCCGGGATCGGCTGCCGCGTGTAGCGCGGGTGGCGCGCCACGATCGCGTCCACGCGCGCCGCGGCGTCGGCCGCGCCCTCGCCGTGCGCGAAGAGCACCGGCGACGCGAGATCGTCGTAGACCTCGCCCGTGATCCACGGATCGGCGATCGCCGTCGAGGTCGCCCCGAGCGCGCCGAGCACGCGCGCGGCGAAGGCATGCGCGCCGTGCCCCATCGAGCGAGCCAACGCGGCCATCCGACCGAAGCCGGTCGGCGCGACGATGGAGAGAGAGCGAACGACCCGCGTCGTCCGCTGCACCGCGCGCGCGGCGATCTCGGCGCCGAGCCCGACGGCGACGACGTCGACGGTCGCGCCGTAACGACGCGACACGTCGGCGAGGATCTCTTCCAGCGCGCGCACGTAGGGCTCGCGCTCCCACGGCGCCTTCGGCTTCATCGAGTAGCCGAAGCCCGGGAGGTCCAGCGCCACGACCGCGCGCTCGCGCCGGATCGCGTCGAAGAGCGCGCCGACGTCGAGCGCCCCCGCGCCGGGCTCGAGGTCGTGCACGAGCACGACGGGCAACCCCGAGGCGGTGTCGTCTTCGTAGTAGCTGACGTCGCGCGTGGCTTCCGTCACGAGGATGCGCCGCGGCGCCGCGATCGCGTAGGGCCGCTCGAACAGATGACGTTGCAGGGGCAGCATCGTCCGCATTTACGAGCAAGCGCCGTTCCCGCTCGGCACGGCCGGCGAAGGTCGAGCGCACGCGCGCGTGACGGTGCGGCCGCGTGCGGCGTGCACCGTGCGCGCGCACGCGCTCGAGCTCCGAAGCGGCGTCGCCTCATCCGGGCAGAACGCCTCGTGGAGGAGCGCTCGAATCGCTACCAGTACCAGGCGGGCGGCTCCCGCCGCGCGACGCCGCGCGCCGCGACGTCGACGCGCACGCGCGCGATGACGGCGGGGCTCGCTGAAGAGGCCGACACGAGCCGCAGCTCGTACGTTCCCTCTTCGTGCGCAGAGACCGTCGCCTCCTCGGCGCCTTCGTCGATCGCGACGCGCTCGCCGACGAAACCCTCCGTGCTGCCGATGGGAACGAGCGTGAGCCACAGGGGGCGCGCGTTGCTCTTCACCGGCGCGTCGAAATGGACGAGGACGTGATCGCCGGCCGAGAGGCGTGTCGTCTCGACCCGCATGCGAGGCGCTTCGCCACCACGCGCGCCGACGGAGGCGGCCACGACGGCGCCGGCGAGGAGCGCCGCCCAGACGGCGCGCGCGGTGATACGACTCGCGATGCCCGTCACGACGCGGTGACGGGTAGCACGCGACGTGCCTGCCTCCAGTGGATCAAGGCCGCCGCCGCGAGGAGCCCCACCCCGATCAACTGCGACGTGGACAGGCCGGCGGCGCCGCCGCGCGCATCGCGCCGCAGGATCTCGATGACGAAGCGGGCGATCGCGTAGAGCGCGAGCGAGCCGGCGAACACTTGGCCGTCGTATCGCTTGCGCGGGAGGAGCCAGAACAAACAGAACGCCGCGATCGCGAGCGAAGCGGCCGATTCGTAGATCTGTGTAGGATGCACAGGATGGCTCCAGTGCCGCACGCTCTCGAGCAAGTGTGACTTGCCCTGCTCCTCGGACGCAGGGCTGCCGGGCGGAAACGAGAGGCCCCAGGGGAGGCTCGTCGGCGCGCCGAAGCAGCAGCCGGCGAGCAGGCACCCAAGGCGGCCGAAGGCGAGCCCCATCGGGATCGCGAAGCCGGCCATGTCGGCGGCCTTGAAGAACGGGAATCGATCGCGACGGAGGAGCACGACGGCCGCGGCGGTCGCCCCGAAGAAGCCTCCGTAGTAGGTCAGGCCGCCGGCCCAGAACTTCGCCCAGGCGAAGCAGTCTTGGTTCTGCGGGTGACACACGTTGCGCGCCGCGTCCCAAACGCCGCCGTAGACCTTCGACTCGCACTCGCCGCGGCCGAGGGGCCAGTCGACCTTCGACGGATCGGTGCAGAGGTGGACGTAGTCCCAGAAGTAGCCGTCGGCGAAGACGTGCAACAGGCGCGAGCCGGCGACGCCCGCGAGGAGCATCGCGAGGCCGAGATCGACGATGACGTCCGGATCGAGGCCGATGCGCTTGGCCCACAGGACGCCGAGCGCCGTCGCGAAGAGGAACCCCGAGAGCAGGAGCACGAAGTACGACGGGAACCCCACGTCGAAGAGGCGGAAGAGCTCGGGTCGCATCGGCGGCTCGACCCATACTAGTCGACGCTGTCGCCTCGCGTCGTCATGCTGTTGAGGCCTCGCGGCCGAGCTTCATGGAACGACCTCTGATCCGCACGCGCGCCGTCAAGTACCTCGGGCCGCTCCCGCGCGGCAGCTCGCGTCCCGTGCGCGTCGAGGCCGACGACGGCGGCATCTACGTCCTCAAGACCCGGAGCGCGGGCCAGGGCGTCAAGACGCTCGTCGCCGAGGTGATCGCGACCGGGCTCGCGCGCGCGATCGGGCTGCTCGCGCCCGACCTCGCGATCGTCGACTTCGATCCCGCGCTCGCGCAGGGCGAGATCGACGGCGAGCTCCGCGAGTCGCTCGCGCGGAGCCCCGGCGACAACCTCGGGATCGACTGGCTGCCCGGCGCGCGCCTCGTCGATCCGCGCATCGACGCCGACATCCGCCGCGCGCCCGCCTCGCTCATCGTTTGGCTCGACGCGCTCATCCAGAACGTCGACCGGACGCCGAAGAACCCGAACCTGCTCTCGTGGCACAGGCGCATCTGGGTCTTCGATCACGGCGTCGCCTTCCCCTTTCACTTCGGCGACGACGATCCGCGCGCGGCGGCGCGCGAGCGGTGCCCGGACCTCGAGGGCCACGTGCTGCTCGGCGCGGCCGGCGATCTCGAGGAGGCCGACGCCGCCGCGCGGCGGCGCCTCGAGGGCGCGCTCGAGCGGATCGTCGGCGCCGTCCCCGAGGCCTGGATCGACGCGGCGTCGCCGCCGACGCCGCGCGCCGCGTACGTCGCATACCTCGAGGAGCGCCTCGCGCGATCGAGCGAATTCGTGCGCGAGCTCGGCGCCGCACGCGGTAACCTGCGCGCATGAGTTACACGCTCGGCGTCCTCGGCGGCAGCGGCCTCTACGAGATGGAGGGCCTCCGCGACGTGACGGAGATCGAAGTCGACACGCCCTTCGGCAAGCCGAGCGACGTGCTCGTGAAGGGAACGCTCGAGAACGGCACGACGCTCCTCTTCCTCCCGCGCCACGGCCGCGGGCACCGCGTGCCTCCGCATCAGATCAACTACCGCGCGAACGTCTACGCGCTCAGGAAGAGCGGCGCGACGCACCTCGTGAGCGTCAGCGCGGTCGGATCGATGAAGGAAGAGATCGTGCCGGGCCACCTCGTCGTGCCCGATCAGTTCATCGACCTCACGAAGAAGCGGATCACGACGTTCTTCGAAGACGGCGTCGCGGGCCACGTGCCCTTCGCCGATCCCGTGTGCGGGCTCGTCGCCAAGGCGCTCGGCGATGCCGCCGAGCGCGCGGGCGCGCGCGTCCACCGCGGCGGCACGTACGTGTGCATGGAGGGGCCTCAGTTCTCGACGCGCGCCGAGAGCCGCCTCTACCGAACCTGGGGCGTGTCGGTCATCGGCATGACCTCGATGCCCGAGGCGAAGCTCGCGCGCGAGGCCGAGCTGCCGTTCGCGACCCTCGCGCTCGCCACCGACTACGACTGCTGGCACGACGCGCACGACGACGTGACGGTCGAAGCCGTCGTCGCGACGATGAAGAAGAACGTGAGCGTCGCGAAGAAGACGCTCGTCGAGCTCTCGGGCGCGCTGCCCGATCCGGCGAAGAGCATCGCCCATGGCGCCTCGCGCGGCGCGGTGATGACCGCGCCCAACGCGATCGACGCCGCCGCGCGCGCGCGCCTCGGCTGGCTACTGGACCGATAGCGGAAGCCGTGCCGCTGGGCTAGGCTGCGCGCCGCATGTCGAAACCCTCCGTCCTCATCGTCGGCTCGCTCGCGTACGACGACCTCGAAATGCCGAGCGGCACGTTCGAGAACGTCCTCGGCGGCGCGGCCACGTACTCGTCCATCGCCGCGGCTCTCTTCTGCCCCGTCCGCCTCGTCGGCGTGATCGGCGAAGACTTCCCCGAAGCCGTCCTCGACGATCTCGGCAAGCGCGGCGTCGACACCGCGGGCGTCGAGCGCGCGAAGGGCAAGACGTTCCGCTGGCGCGGGCGCTACTCGGCGGATCTGGGCAGCCGCACGACGCTCGACACGCAGCTCAACGTCTTCGCCGACTTCCGGCCGAAGATCCCGCAGGCGTTCAAGTCGTCGCCCTACGTGCTGCTCGGCAACATCCACCCCGCGCTCCAGCTCGAGGTGCTCGCGCAGGTCGAGCGGCCCGAGCTCGTCGTGGCCGACACCATGAACTTCTGGATCGGCAGCGAGGCGCAGCTCCTCGGCAAGGTGCTCGAGAAGATCGACCTGCTCGTCATCAACGACGAAGAGGCGCGCGAGCTCACCGGCATCCACAACCTCGTGAAGGCCGCCGCCGACATCCGCAAGCGCGGTCCGAAGCACCTCATCATCAAGCGCGGCGAGCACGGCGCGCTCTACTTCGACAGCGACGGCGCCTTCTACGCGCCCGCCTACCCGCTCGAAGACGTCGTCGATCCGACGGGCGCGGGCGACTCGTTCGCCGGCGGCCTCATGGGCTACCTCACGCGCGTCAACACGCTCGCCCACCCGACGATGCGCCGCGCGATCTACTTCGGCTCCGCGCTCGGATCGTTCTGCGTCGAGGGCATCGGGCCGCGCCGCCTGCTCGACGTCACGCGGGCCGATCTCGCGAAGCGCATGGCGCAGTTCGTCTCGCTCGTCGAGACGGGCGGCCCCGTCGGTCTCCCCGAATAGAACACGAGGCAGCATGAGAACGGTGAGCGCACGACGCCTCGGGCGAATCGCGGTGGCCCTCGCGGGGATCGGGGGCGCGGCGTGGGTGGCCTTCGCTTGCGTCGAAGACCCGCACCGGCGCACTTCGAGGGAGCAAGCCGCCGGCGGCGGCGGCCCGTGCGCCGCCGAGCCAGGCCAGCTCCCGGCGCCCGACTGCAACAACTCCGAGAACAAGTGCGAGAGCAAGCCCGGCTGCGTCATCGACGAGACGCGCTGCGGAAGCAAGGCGACGTGCCTGCCCCTCGCCGACAACAAGGGCAAGAGCGTCCTCGACTTCCGCATCCGCCGCCTCAACATCGCCGCGCCTCCCGCGCTCACCGGCGAGCTGATCCAGAACACCGTCGTGACGCGCGGCATCGACCTCGCCGAGAAGACGTGCGGCGAGCAAGGCACGGGGCTCTTCACGTGGCTCCTCCGCGTCGACAAAGCGAACAACACGATCGTCACCGGCGGCGCGCCGCCGCCGACGGATGCCTTCGGCCAGGGATACTGCTTCGCGCGCTTCGACGTCGGCCCGAACAAGGTGCAGCCGATCACGTCGAAGATCGAGTTTCAGAACGACACGTTCCGATCGCTCGATCCTCAGAACGTGAAGATCCCGATCTTCCTCAACGAGCAGATCGACAGCGTCATCCTCCTGCCGATCAGCGACGTGCGGATCGAAGGCGTGAAGATGACCGCCGACGACAACTGCATCGGCAACCTCAACGAGATCGCGCTCGACCGCGACTGCTTCGACGACTCGCTCTGCGCCAAGTGGACGACGGCGGGCGCGCTCGGCGGCTTCATCACGCTCGAAGAGGCCGACTCGGTGAAGATCCGCGATCTGAACAACAAGTCGCTCTGCGCCTTCCTCGCCGGCGAGCTCGAGGTGTGCTCGCGCGACGGCGCGGGCAAGATCCTCTACAAGGGCGACTTCTGCTCGACCGACAAGACCGCCGGGAGCTGCCAGGACAGCGTGTGGCTCGCCGCCACCTTCGCCGCCAGCGCAGTGAAGATCTTCGACGGCGCGGGGACGGTGCCGGGGTGCTCCGGTGTAGTCCAAGAGGTGGACGCGGGCGTCGACGCGGAGAGCGACGCGAGCGCCGACGCGCCGAACGACTGAGCGACTCTGTTAAGGAGGGCGAGCGACCTCAAATGAGACTGGCTCCGCGCCGGTTTTTTGCGATGCTGCTCGCGCCTTTGTGTTACTGCGAGCGCCGCAGTGCGTCAGGGGTGGCGGCACCGATCGTTCCTGTCACAATCGAGATAGGGGCCCACGGCTTCGTGGGAGGACAGCTAGACTCTGTCTGAGGAACGCGCGCGGCCGCGACGAGGAGGTCTCATGTTTTCTCGCTTCCGCCACGTCTTTGGCATCGTCTTCTTCTTGCTCGTCGCTTCGTGCAGCGGTGGTGGCTGCACCTCCGGCTGCGGCGGCTGCGGAGGAACGACGCCGTTGCCCGGTGGCTTCCCGACCGACAAGGCGATCGAGAACGGCGCCTCGGTGCGCGTCTCGCGCCCAGGCCTCACGTTCGTCGAGCAGAACCTCCCCGGCATCGCGTCGAAGGCCGCGGGCGCGACGGGCGGCAAGATGACGTTCGGGATCCCGACGATCCCGATCAACGTGAACAACGCGATCAGCGTGCTCGGCATCGGCTTCGACATCGTCGGCAGCGTGTGCCCCGGCGGCCCGAACCCCGCGGCCAACCCGCCGCGCTGCACCGCCGAGGTCAACATCGGCGCGTCGACGTTCCAGCTCGACTCGGTGACGCCGAGCGCGCTCAACGTGCGGGCGACGATCCCGATCCAGGTCGACGACACGCCGGTCAACGTGGACATCAACCCCGGCCCTGCGATCACCCTGCACGTCGGCTACGGGTCGAACGGCACCTGCACCGGGCCGTCGCAGGCGCTCGCGAGCGTTCAGCCGAAGGCGCTGCCCATCGTCGTCTCGATCCCCCTCGTCGCCGAGACCACCGCGCCGCGCTCCGGCTACACCAAGATCGACGTCGACAACGCCGTCATCAACCTCGACGGGATCCAGGGCGGCGACGTGCGCATCTGCGCCGACTGCGGCCCGCTGTCGTTCTCTGTCGGCCCGATCAACGTCAACCTGTGCAACCCGATCCTGAACCTCGGGTTCATCAAGAATCTCATCGTCGATCAGCTCAAGGGCGGCCTCCAGAGCCAGGTGAAGAGCATTCTTCGCGACCAGCTCTGCACCGCGCCCAACCCGGCGCTCAACCCGCCGTGCCCGAGCAACACCTCGCCCGACGCCTCCAACCAGAAGTGCGTCTACGACTCCGACAAGAACAAGTGCGTCTCGATGCTCCTCGGCACCGACGCGCACGTCGATCTCAGCGGCGCGCTCAAGAGCATCTCTCCCGGCACGACCGGCGGCCTCGACTTCGGCCTCGCGGCCGGCGGGAACATGGATCCTGCCCCGCGCTCGCCCGCCGTCGCCGGCCGCACGCCGAACGGCGTCACGCTCGGCATGATGGGCGGCGTCGTCCCGCAGCCCGCGTCGAAGTGCGTGCCGCGCGCCGATCTCCAGGTGCCCGCCGGCATCCCCGTCCCCGACGAGCTCGCGCCGACGACGGCCGATCCCGCCACCGCGCCGCACGTCGGCATCGCGCTCGCCGGGCGCTTCCTCGATTACTCGTTCGGCAGCGTCTACAACAGCGGCCTCCTCTGCCTCGGCGTGTCGAGCGAGCAGATCGACATGCTCCGCGCGGGCCTCCTCAGCCTCATCGTTCCGTCGCTGAAGAACCTGACGTTCGAGCAGGGCGACGCGGCGGCCGCGGTCGTGACGCGCCCGCAGGCGCCTCCCACGGTGAAGATCGGCGGCGGCACGAACCTCGCGACCGATCCGCTCCTCGCGATCACGCTGCCGAAGTTCGCGCTCGACTTCTACGTCTGGCACCTCGATCGCTTCATCCGCGTGCTCACCTTCCAGTCGGATCTGACCATCCCGGTGAACCTCCAGACGGCGAAGGACGCGTCGAACCCGAACGGCGGCCTCCTGCCGGCGCTCGGCGACATCAAGGTCGCGAACGGCCAGGTCCTCAACTCCGACATGCTGATGGAGGAGCCGGCGCTCCTCGCGGGCTCGATCGGCGGCCTCCTCGGCGGCCTCGGCAAGCAGCTCGTCGGCGGGGGCTTCTCGCCGATCGATCTCTCCGGCGCGCTCTCCTCGTTCGGGCTCGGCCTCGAGATCGCCGAGATCAAGAAGCTCAACAAGGGCGCCGACGACTTCGTCGGCATCTTCGCCAACATGTCGAAGACGCCGGGCGCGGCCACGGTCGAGGCCGACACGAAGGCGACGCTCGTTTCGAAGACGGTCCACAAAGACCACATGCAGCTCGGCACGATGGACCGCGCGTTCCGCCCGGAGCTCGTGGTCGACGTCTCGTCGCCGCTCGAAGACGGCCTCCACGCGATCGAGTACGCGTGGTGGATCGACAAGGGCACGCACTCGGAGTGGACGACGCAGAAGCGCCTCGTCATCAACGACGACCAGCTCCTGCTCCAGGGTCGTCACGTCCTCAAGGTGGCCGCGCGCGTGGTCGGCGAGCAGGCGACGGAAGACGCGACGCCCGCCGAGATCCCCTTCACCATCGACGCGCTCGCGCCGTTCGTGAAGATCGACCGCGAAGGCTCGATCGTCACGATCAAGGCGTGGGACCTCGTGAGCGCGGAGACGGCGCTCGTCGGCCGCTACCGCTTCGACGGCGCGGAGCTCGGCGCGTGGATGCCGATCAAGGACATGGCGCGCATCGACGTCGGCGGCGCGGGCGTCCTCGACGTCGAGGTGAAAGACGAGGAAGGCAACGTGCAATCGATCCAGCAGGAGCTCATCCGCGGCAAGGTCGACAGCTCGATCGGATCGAGCGGTTCGGATTGCGGCTGCTCCACGCCGGGCAAGCGCGACTCCGGCGGTCTCGTCGCGATCCTCGTCGGCGCCGCCGCGCTCGGTCTCATCGCGCTGCGCCGCCGTGGCTTCGGCGCGGGAACGCACGTGCGCATGGGGATGCGAACGGCGCGCGTCGGCGCGCTCGCCCTCGGCACGATCGGCGCCGTCGCGGCGACGAGCCAGGGGTGCGCGTGCGGGAGCGAGGCCGACACGTCGGGCCCGCTCTGCGGGCCCAAGTGCGACCAGGAGTGCAAGCCCGGCCTCGCCCTCGGGCGTCCGGGCGCGTACACGTCGGTCGCCAAGGCGAGCGACAACACGATCTGGGTCGCGGGCTACAACGACGCGCTCCTCCAAGACGGCGACAACCTCCTCTGGGGCGATCTCGTGGTCGGCAAGTACGACCTCGGCAAGCAGCGCGTCGACTGGAAGACGGTCGACGGCACGCCCGCGCGCGAGGAAGGCACGTGCGCCGATCGCGCGAGCGACTCGTGGCGCAACGGCGAGGAAGACTCGGGCGACAACGTCGGGCTCTGGACGAGCATCCAGGTCAGCCCCGCGGGCAACCCGATGGTCAGCTACTACGACTCGACGAACAAGCGGCTGAAGTACGCCGTCTTGCGCGACGATCAGTGGAAGACGGTCACGCTCTTCGAAGCGCCCGGCGCCGACGCCGGCCGTTACAGCAAGATGGTGCTCGTCGACGGCAAGCCCGTCATCGCGTTCCTCGTGATCGAGCCCGGCGCCGGCGGCAAGACGCGCTCGAAGGTCGTCGTCGCGCGCGCGAACGTCGAGGTGCCGAGCGAGCCCAGCGACTTCCGCCTCGACGACGCCGCGGTCGTGGAAGACAACCCCTGCCGCGCCGACGCGTGCAGCGCCTCGCAGGCGTGCACGAAGGATCTCGGCACCTGCGAGACGAAGACGGGCGGCTGCACCCCGGCCGACTGCGGCACGGGCAAGGCCTGCGTCACGCGCGACAACAAGGCGACGTGCGTGAACACGAAGGGCACCGTGGAGACCGTGCCCGAGGTCTTCGGCACGTACATCTCGCTGGCCGCCTTTGGAAACCAGCTCGGCATCGCGGTCTACGACCGGCCGCACGGCAACCTCGTCGGCCTCCGCGAGGGCGGCGGCAAGTTCGACCGCTTCATCATCGACGGCGAGACCGGGAGCCGCCCCGACAAGACGGCGATCGACACCGGCGACGTGGGCCTCTCCGCCTCGCTCGCGATCGACAACGGCGGCACGTGGCACCTCACGTACGTGAGCGGCCTCGACGAGACGCTCCGCTACATCACGGTCCGCGACGGCAAGCCGGGCAAGTCGGAGATCGTCGACGACGGCAGCACGGTCGACGGCAAGGCGTTCCCCGACGGCAAGCACATCGTCGGCGACGACTCGGCCGTGCGCGTCGACGGCGACAACGTCACCGTCTACTACCAAGACGCGACGGCGTGGACGCTCCGGCGCGCGGTCGGCACGCCGCAGGGCAGCACGCGCAAGTGGGATCTCCGCACGCTCCAGCAGCCGAACCGCATCGCGGGCTTCCACCCCGCGATCGTCCCCGGCGAGGATCGCGTCGCGAACTTCTGGCGCGAGACGGTCGACCGCTCGAACCAGACCGTCATCGGCGACGTCACCATCGTCGCTCCCTAGCGGGGCTCGCGCCCCCTCGTCGGCTGCGCCGACGAGCCTCCTCCCGGATATCCGCTCGATCGCGTGATTCGCCTGCGGCGAACGGCGCTGACGCGCCGCAGACACGCTTGCGTCGTGTCGCTCAGGCTGCGGCGCTGGCGACTTCGGCCATCGTGCGCATGCCGGGGCCGCTCGAGCGCTCGCGCTCGGTGTTCACCACGTCGAGCAGCTCGGCCTTGCTCACGACGCCGAGCTCGAGCAGCGCGCGCATGTAACCGTCGACGTAGCCGTGGGCCCGCGCCAGACGCCCGTACGCTTCGCCCGACGCCTTCGCCGTGAAGACGTCCGCGAGCATCGTCCGGAGCTCGGCCATCACCTCGGTCTTCGATTTCATGCGGTCCTCCTGCCAGCCGACGGGTACTAAACGCCGGCGTTCGAGGCCAACTTTTGCGCAATAGTGGTGCCCGAGCAGGCGTTCGGGTAGACGAGTGATTGCCCGGATGGCTGATCCCGAGACCGAGACCCGAACGGAGGGCGGCGAGCCGCCCGGCGCCGCCGACGCGCAGACCGACAAGGTGCCTTCGGTGCCGCCTGCGAGGGCGCCGTCGGTGCCCGCGCAGGCCGCCGCGAAGCCGGCGTCGGTGCCTCCGCATCGCCCGTCGCGCCCCAGCGGCCCGCTCGCGCGCACGCCGGGCGAAGGCGGCCCGCTCGGCGCGTACGAAGCCCTCGCGCGCTCGGCGCGCCTGCCCGATCTCGTCGCGATCGCGCAGAAGGTGCTCGGCGAGGCCGCCTCGTCGCGCCCGAGCGAGTGGATGTTCATGTCGAAGGTCTCGCTCGCGGCCGACGACGCGAAGCTCCCGCACGGCGACGCCGAGACGCCCTTCGGCAACGCGCTCACGGTGCTCGGATCGGGTCCCGACGGCGCGATCGAGCGCGCGCTCGCCTCCGCGCTGCACGCGCACGCGATCGCCGAGGCGCCGCGCGACGACGAAGAGCACCGCGCGGCGGAGATCCTCTGGCTCGCGACGCACACCGCGTTCGACGCGACGCCGCTGCTCGATCGCGCGCTCGGCGACGAGGCGCGCGAGACGTGGCGCGCGATCGGCGATCGAATCGTGCAGATCGACGCCGGCAAGGGCGCGTCGCTCGCGCGCGGCGAGGCGATCGCCGGATGCGCCGCGCTGATGGCGTCGACGTCGGCCGAGGCGCGCGCCGTCGCCGCCGACATCGCGTCGAAGGTGAAGGATCCCACGCTCGTCCACCTCCTCGCCGGCGCGACCGGCGACGAGGCGCGTGAGCTCCGCCTCGAAGGCGAAGCGATCGCGCCGCCGCGCGGACCGGTGCTCACCGCGATCCTCGCCCTCTCCGGGCTGCTCTTCGCCGCCCACGCCGTCCGCCTCGTGGCGCGCCTCGCGCTCGCCTACAAGCGGCCCGCGGAGGTCTCGCTCACCGCAAACGGCGTCCGCATGAAGACGCGCACCGAGATGCTCGGCCGCACGCTGCGCGAGCGAGAGCACGTGATCGTGCGCGCCGGGCTGATGAAGGTCGTGCGCGAGGTGCGCTATCCGCGCGCGGCGTTCTACGCCGGGCTCCTCGCCCTCGCGCTCGGGAGCTACGTCGGCGTGCGCGCCTTCTCCGACGGCGTTCGCGCGGCCTCGCCGTCGCTTCTCTTGACGGGCCTCGTGATCGTCGCCCTCGGCATCGCGGCAGACTTCGTCCTCGGCAGCGTGCTGCCAGGCGCGCGCGGGCGCTGCCGCGTCGCGTTCGTTCCGCGCTCGGGCCCAGAGCTCGTGCTCGCCGACGTCGACGCGAAGCGCGCCGACGACGCGCTCGCGAGAACGCTCCGATCTCGCTGAAATTGCGCCGCAATTTCGGGCTGCGACGATTCCGCGCAACTTCGGCCGCCGCGTGGCCGATGGGCCACGCATGGCTCGTCGAACCACGCTCGCCGTCGTCTTGCTGACGATCTTCGCCGCCGGATGCACCACCGAGGAGATCATCGTCGTCCGGCAGCGCCCGGGCGCCGCGAACCCCCAGAGCTGCGTCAGGTCCGTGTGCGACGTCGAGTACACGCGCTGCGCGACGCCGCCGCCCGACACGACGTGCAGCGACTGCAACGCGCTCTGCCACGACTCCATCAGCGCCGACGGGCTGATGTTCTGTCTCCAGACCTGCTCGGACATCTGCGCGAGGCCGAAGACGCCGCTGCCGGCGCCCCCGCAATGCGCCTGGGAACGCGACGCGTGCCGCGAGACGGACGCGAACCTCGGGTGCGCGGACGGGCTCGCGGACGGTCAGGTACCGTCGACGAACGTGCCCTCCGGGATCGCGTGGCAGCCCCCGAGCGCGCCGCATCAAGGCGCGTGCACCGCCGAGGAGATCGACAAGATCATGAAGGACTGCGCACCGGCGCCGGAGCCGCGCTATTGCGGCAACGTCTCCATGGCATGCTTCGAATGCGCGTTCCCGAGCGAGAGCGCACAGACGTGGGGCCCCTTCGTTCGTGAGGGAAAGAAGGCGCGCCTCAACACCGAGGGTTGCTGGGCGAGCGTCGCGGGCGACGGAACGATCGACGGCTGCGGCGCCAAGCAGCGCGCGACGACCGAGTGCCTCGTCGCCGCGTGCAAGCACGCGAAGGCGGCCGACTTCTCGGACTGCACCTACCTCGCCCAGACTTCCGTCTGCAAGGCGGCGCTCGACGCGGAGGACGCGTGCAAGGCGAGCGACGTGGCCGCCGCGCGCGCGAAAGGAGCGCCGACCCCCGACGAGGTGTGTCGCCCCGACGCGCCCGGACGCACCGAAGCGCACGGGCGCCTCGTCCTCACGTACTTCTGCGGGCGCTGACGTCCTTCTGCGGGCGCCGAGCGAGCCGCTCGTTCATCACGCGAAGACGAGCGCGTCAGCGCGCGACGACGCGCTCGCCGACGATCACGTCGAGCTTGCCCGCCGACGCCCGTACCTCGAGGCGCACCGATCGCGTCGCCGCGCCGGCGCACGCGCGCACGCTGACCGCGTTCTGTCCGTGCGCGCGATCGAGCTCTTCGCCGTCGACCGCGTCGACGATGCGCGCCTCGAGCCCGGTGCCCTCCCCCTCGGCGCCGATCGCGACCCTCAGGCACTGGCCCGCCGCAACTGATGTATTATGCACATATTGGTGAGCCGCGTCGACGACGGCGTGCTTCACCGACGCGGGCGCGCCCTCGTGGATCCACGTGGGCCCGGCGGCCGCGCGGCCGAGCATGCGCCCGGCGGCGAGCGGGTGCGCGGCGAACGCGGGATCCTTCCAGCGCTCGGCGCGCGTCAAGACCGCGAACGGCCCGGGCCGACCGCGCGCTCCGAGATCGACGCGTGCCTTGCCCTTGCCGCACGCGAAGAGCGTCGCGTCGCTCGCGCCGTCGCCGGTGGCCAGGAGCGCGCCCGCGTCGTCCCAGACCGCGGCTTCGACGAGCGCGAGCGGCGCGCCCGCGACGACGTCGACGCGCGTGCAGCTGCCCGCCGGGAGATCGACGGGCACGGTCGCGCGCCGGCCGAGCTGGAGCTGACCCGCTTGCGACGAGGCCGGCGGACCGTAGCCCGCCTTCGCCAGCAGCGCGTTGCGCGCCGCGCGCGTCGCGTCGAGCGGCTGCGCCGGCGCGACCCAAGCGACCTCCGGGCGCGTGAGCAGATCGCGCGCGCCGTCGCGCTTCGTCTTCGCCACCACGACGGCGACGAGGCCGCGGCCGACGTGCGGGCGCACCTGGAGCGAGCCGCTCACCGCGATCGGCGAGCAGATCGTGATCGAGCGCGCGGGCCCGCCGTCTTTCGCGCGGGCGACGAGGCGCCCTTCGCCGTCGAGCACGTCGACGTCGATCGCGGCGACGTCGTCGTCGGGGACGACCAGCGCGTCGGAGCAGCCGCCCTCCTCGATGGAGAACGCGACCGCGGAGACGGCGCGCGCGTCGGCCGAGACGGCGACGCGCCGCTGCTCTTCCCACGTTCCGCCGATCTTCGCGCGATGCGCGCGGACGTGATCGTCGAGCCCGGGCCATGCTTCGGGCGTTCGCGGCGGACCGCTCATCGATCCGCGCGCGCCCGCGGCGCGGCCGATCTCCGCGGCGCGATCGCGAGGGACGAGCTGAGCGGCGACGACGCAGAGCCCCTCGCCGCTCGCGGCGTGCGCGGCCACGTAGACGCGCGCAGGGTGCGGCGGACACAAGAGGAGCGTCGGACGCGGATCGGGCCCTTCGTCGACCGCGACCGGGTTGCCCTCGTCGGCGAAGGCGGCCAGATCGATGTCTTCGAGCGACGGCGACGCGCGGCCGTACGCGAGCAGACACACGTCGGGCGGCACCTCGACGAACGCGCCGAGCCGCTCGTTCTCGGCCATCGGGCCCGAGACCACGATCGCGACCGGCCCGCCGCCGAGGCGCGAGACGCGCTGCGGGAGATCGCCGAGGAGCGGCGCGGCCTGGAGCGATCCCGGCGTGATCCGAGGTGCGACGAGCGGCGCCGGCAGCGGCGCCGAAGGCGGCGGCGCGGTGCGCGACGCGCACGCGGCGAGGACCGCGGCGAGCAGCGCCGGCGCGAAGGCCCTGCGCATCAGCGACCCGCCTCCCAGACGCCGCTCTTCACCCTGAAGACGGCGAGGCCATAGCTGACGCCGCTGCCGCGCGCGTGCACTTCGACGCGCGCCGTCTCGTGCGCGGCGACGCAGAACGCCGAGAGCGCCGCTTCTTCGGCCGCGCCGCGCTCGTCGCTCGACTCGCGCGATCCGACCACCGCGCGGATCTGGAGCGACTTCGGATGACCGTGCGTGAGCGCCACGACCGCGAGATAGCAGGCGCCCGTCTCGACGGGCACGGGAAACGGCGTCGTGCCCGACGCGCCCTGCGCGAGGAAGACCGGATCTTCGGCCGGCACCGCGACGTGGCGCGCGAACATCACGCGCGCCATCTTGCTCCGCGTCACCGGCCCCCAGAGCGAGGGCAGGCGCTGCGGAAGCGGCCAGCTCGCGAGCGTCGCCATGACCTCGCCGTTCGGCGGCGCGCCTGCGAAGACCAGGTTCACCCGCGTCGTTTTGCCGACGCACGCTTCGAGCCGCGCGTCGGGCGCCTCCGTGCGATCGCGCGCGAGGACGCGATCGCTCGACGTGTCGCGCAGCTCGGCGTCGACGTCGAGGCGAAAGCGGCGACCGGGCCGCTCGGTGCGCGGATCGTGGGCGAAGAGCTCGACCCGATGACACCCCGCGGGCAGATCGATCGCCCCCTCGCCGCCTCCGTCGTCGCCGGCGCGCAGCGGCTTGCGCGCGTCGACGCGGCCGCCCTCGCGCTTCGCGCGCGCCTCGGCGATCTCGGCGCGCTTGTCGGGCGGAGGAAGCGGGGGCAGCGCGCCGACGTCGGGCACCGCGGGCAGCGCGCCGCCCGTACGCTCGGGGATCACCGACACCAGCGCCGGGAGCGCCGAAGGCGCGCGCGCGACGACGATCTCGAGCGCGCCGCGGCCCGCGTCGCTGGTGATGACGACGTGACGGACCGGACGAGAAGCGGCCTGCGCGCCCTGAGGCGGCGCGCAGCGGCGGAGCTCGAGCACGCCGGCGACGCTCGACGCCCGCGAGCCTGGATCCGGCGAGAGCGGATCGGCGCTCGCGTCGGAGAGCCGCGCGCGAAAGCTCGAGCCGCGCGCGCCGACGAGCGCGACGTGCGTGCAGCCGCCGCTCTCGTCGGCCGGGATCGGGACGAGGATCGTCTCGTCGTCGAAGAGAAAGCGCGGCGAGAGCACCGTCACGCGCCCGCCCACCGCGCGCCACTGCTCCACGACGCGCGCCGAGACCTCCGGCGCGTCGGCGCGTGCCGCCCGCGGAGCGACGATCACGCTGCAGAGGAGCAGCCCCGCGACGACGTGCTGAGCGGCCCGGACCACGCGTGAACCCTAGCACGGCGCCGCCGTCACCGCGCCGCGCTCGCGCGCTCGTGCTTCAGCCGATGTGCAGCGGGCTCTCGACGAAGGTCTTCGACACGGCGTCCCACACGAAGAGCTTCCGATCGTCGACGCCGCCCGCCCGCACGCTCGTCACGAGGTACGCGAGATCGTAGGTCGGCTCGTCGCCGCCCGCGGTCGCCGCTTGCGCGTCGGTCTCGGAGAAGTAAGCGCCCACGTCGAGGTGCGAGTGGTAGAGCACCTTCACCGGCCGGCCGCTCGCCTCGCCTTCGCGCACCGCGCGCTCGAACTTGAGCGGATCGACGTCGAAGTACATCCGGCCCGTGCGCGGATACGTCTCCGGATCCAGCCGGTGGAGCTTGTTGGCGCGGTTCTCCATCGGGACGACGGCGTCGACGAGCAGCGGCGTCTCCGCGGGCCCGACGAGCAGCCCGCAGCTCTCTTCGTCGCGCGCGAAGGCCGCCTTCGCCTCCTCGTCGACGCGATCGACGACGGCGCGCGGGATCGTGATGTCGCCCCTCACCCACGGATGTTTGATCGGATCCATGCCGTCACCACACGTAGCGCTTTTCCCACGCGAGCGGTGAGAAGTACCGATCGCCGCGATCGGCGACGATCGCGACGACGCACCCCGGCGTGCCGGCGGCCTGGATGCGCTCGGCGATCTTCACCGCGCAGAAGACGTTCGCCCCCGACGAGTGCCCGACGTGCAGGCCCTCTTCGCGCGCGAGGCGATCGGCCATGTCCCAGCCGTCTTCGGTGGTCACGGGGAACACCTCGTCGTGGCCGGCGCGATCGTAGATGGGCGGCACGAGGCTCGACTCCATGTGCTTGAGGCCCTCGAGGCCGTGGAGCGGCTGGTCGGGCTCGACGGCGACGCAGCGGATGGGTCGATGGTGCTCGCGGAGACGCCGCGCCGTCCCCATCATCGTCCCGCTCGTCCCGAGCCCCGCGACGAAGTGGGTGATCTGGTCGCCGACGTCGCGCAAGATCTCGGGACCCGTGCCGTGGTAGTGCGCGAGCGGGTTCGACGGGTTGGCGTACTGATCGGGGTAGAACCACTTGTCGGGATCTTCGTCGACGATCTTCTTCGCGACGTGGATCGCGCCGTCGGAGCCCTCGAGCGGATCGGAGAAGATGATCTCCGTGCCGAACGCGCGCGCGATGTCTTTGCGCGCCTTGGAGACGTTCGAAGGCATGACGAGCTTGACCGGCACGCCGAGCGCGGCGCCGAAGAGCGAGTACGCGACGCCGGTGTTTCCGCTCGTCGAGTCGATGAGCGTCTTTCCCTTGGTGAGCCTGCCGTCGGCGAGCGCGTCTTGGATCATCCGCAGCGCCGCGCGGTCCTTGACGCTGCCGCCCGGGTTCTCGAACTCGAGCTTGACGTAGACCGGCACGTCGGGCGCGTTCTTCGTGACGACGCGGAGGCGCAGGAGCGGCGTGTCGCCGACCGCCTCGACCACCGACTCGATCCGCCGGACGCGAAGGACGCCGCTCACGCGCGCTCCTTCAAGGCGGCGTGGATGCCGACGAGCGCGCGGAGCGCCCCTTCGGCGACGTCGCGCGCGGCCGCGTGGCGGAGGCCGAGCGCGCCGACGTCGACGGAGAGGGCCGCGTCGTCGCCTTCGTGAACGACGCGCGCGCCCGCGCGCACGAGGTACGTCGCCTCGATCTCGCGCGCCGCGCCCGCGCCGCCGAGCACGATCTCGGCCTCGGCGAGGCGCGCCTGCCCCGCCTCGCCGATCTCGGGCAAGCGGATCTGACGGCCGTACCGCACGCGATCGACCATGCGCCCTCAGCCGCCGGCGATCGCCGGCACGATGCTGATCTGATCGCCGGGCTTGAGCGCCGTCGCGAGGCCGCCGGTGAAGCGGACGTCTTCCTCGCCGACGTAGATGTTGATGAAGCGCCGCACGCCCTTGTCGTCGAGCAGCCGATCCTTGAGGCCGGGGTGACGGCGCTCGAGATCTTCGATCACGTCGCCGACGGTGCCGCCTGCGGCCTTCACTTCGTCGGCGCCGGCCGTGAGGGTTCGAAGCGCGGCGGGGATTCTCACGATGGTGTCCATGTTGGTCTCCTACTGGAAGTCACACACGACGGGCTGATAGCGCGCGGGCTCGATGCCCTGGATCGCGCGACGATCGCCGCAGAGATCGCAGGCGGCGCGCGGAGAGAGGCGGCGGCGGCGCGACGCGAGCGTCTTGCCGTCGAACGTGAAGAGCGTGCCGAGGACGTCTTCGCCGAGGAGCACGGAGATCGCGAGATCGGCCTGCGCCGCGGCGACGACGCCGACGACGGGTCCGACGACGCCGGCCTCGGCGCAGTTCGGCGCGTTCTCGCGCGGCACGTCTTCGAAGAGGCAGCGGTAGCACGGCCGGCCGCCGGGCCCGACCGCCATCGCGGTGCCGTGCCAGCGCACGGCGGCGCCGTGCACGATCGGCCGCTTCGCGAGGCGGCACGCGTCGGCGGCGAGGAACTTCGTGGGGAAGTTGTCGCTGCCCTCGACGACGAGATCGTACGCGGCGGCGAGCTCGACCGCGTTCGGCGGCAAGAGCCGCGTCTCGTGCTTCACGACGTTCACGCCGGGGGCGATCTTCGCGAGCGCGCGCGCGGCGGCCTCGACCTTCGAGCCGCCCACGTCTGCGTCGTCGAAGAGGATCTGTCGGTGGAGGTTCGAGACGTCGACCTCGTCGTCGTCGGCGACGCCGATCGTGCCGACGCCCGCGCGCGCGAGGACGATCGCGGCCGGGCAACCGAGCCCGCCCGCGCCGACGACGAGGACGCGCGCGTCGCCGAGCTTCATGCGCCCGTCTCCTCCGGAGGAAAGTACTCCTCGAGGCTGAAGTAGCGCTCGCCCGTGTCGCAGAGGAACGTCACGACGTTCTTGTTCGGCCCGAGCTCCTTCGCGATCTCGAAGGCCGCGAAGACGTTCGCGCCCGAGCTGATCCCGACGAGCAAGCCTTCGCGCCGCGCGAGGCTCTGCTTCGTGCGCCACGCGTCGCGATCGCCGACCGTCCTCACCTCGTCGACCGAGGCCGCGCGATAGTTCGCCGGAACGAAGCCGGCGGCGAGGCCTTGGATCTTCGTCGGGCCGCGCTCGCCGCGCGAGATCGTGGCGCACGCGTCGGGCTCGACGGCGATCACCTTCGCGCGCGGGTGCACCTTGCGGATCTCCGGCCCGACGCCGCTCACCGTTCCGCCGGTGCCGACGCCGGCGACGAGCGCGTCGATCGACGCGTCGTGCATCGCGCACAGGATCTCGTGCGCGGTCGTGCGCGCGTGCACCGAAGGGTTCGCGGGATTGTCGAACTGCCCAGGCATGAACGCGCCCGGCGTCGCCGCGACGATCTCGCGCGCTCTCGCGATCGCGCCGTCCATCTGCGCCTCGGCAGGCGTGAGGACGATCTCGGCGCCGTACGCCTCGAGCAGCTGCCTTCGCTCGAGGCTCATGCTCTCCGGCATCGTGAGGATCAGCCTGTAGCCCTTCACCGCGCACACGACCGCGAGGCCGATGCCGGTGTTGCCGCTCGTCGGCTCGACGATGGGACCGGGCGGCACGACCGCGCGGCGCGCCTCGGCGTCCTCGATCATCGCGCGGCAGATCCGATCCTTGACGCTGCCGCCCGGGTTGAGATGCTCCATCTTCGCCCAGACGGCCGCGCGGCGATCCGCGTCCGGGAGCCACGCGCCGCGGATCCGCACGAGCGGCGTGTGCCCCACGAGGTCGAGCATGGATCCGGCGATCATCGACGGCTCATCTGATGACGCATCGCGGTAGGTCGGTTGCCGAGCGCGAGCCCGACAGCGGAGCGCTAGTCTAGGCGGCGCTCGGGAAATATCAACAACCCACGGAAATCACTGAAAATACAAGTGACGCGCTCGTGCCTTCGCGCGAGAGCGGTAGCCTAGAGCCCGATGCTGGGATCCGACGAGGCGCGCTCCCTCCACGCCGACCACCCGCCGATCGATCTGCACGCCGACACGCTGATGTGGTCGCGATGGATCGGCTACGACCTCCACAAGGCGCACGAGCCGCCGCTCTGGCGCGCGGCGCTCGGCGGCCACGTCGATCTCCCCCGCATGCGCGACGGCGGCATGGCCGCGCAGTTCTTCGGGCTCGTGTCGCTCCCGCTCGCCGATCGGGTCAAGGGCATGGCGCGGGTCGTCCACGAACAGATCGACGCGCTCGAGGCGCAGATGGCGAACAAGCCCGGCGCCGTTCGCCTCGTGCGCAAGGCCGGCGAGCTCGAGAAGACGCTCCACGACGGCGCGCTGGGCGCGCTCCTCGGCATCGAAGGCGCGCACGCGCTCGAGGGCGACCTCGACAACGTGACCACGTTCGCGCGGCGCGGCGTCCGCTACCTCGGCTTCTTGCACTTCAGCGCCAACGAGGCCGGCTTCCCTGCGTACGGCAAGGGCCGGCGAGACGACTCCGGGCTCACGCGCTGGGGCTTCGAGCTCGTCGAGAAGTGCGAAGACGAAGGCGTGCTCGTCGATCTCGCGCACGTCAACAAGGCAGGCTTCCTCGACGCGTGCCGCGTCGCGAAGAAGCCGCCGATCGTGAGCCACACGGGCGTGCTCGGCGCGTTCGAGCACTGGCGCAACATCGACGACGCGCAGCTCCGCGCGGTCGCCGACAAGGGCGGCGTCGTCGGCGTCATCTTCTGCCCGCGCTTCGTCGGCGGCGACGGGCTCGAGCCCGTCGTCAAGCACATGAAGCACATCTTGAACGTCGTGGGCGAAGAGGCCGCGGCGCTGGGCAGCGACTGGGACGGCTTCATCGTCCCGACGCGCGAGCTGCAAGATCCCCGGGGCCTGCCGCTCCTCACCGACGCGCTCTTGAAGGCCGGCGTCTCGCGGGGCGCCGTGGGCAAGATCCTCCACGACAACGTGATGCGCGTGCTCGACGAGGCGTGACGCCTACGACGAGCTCTCGTTCTCGCTCGTCTTCAAGAGCGACTCGCTCACCGGCTCGTTCGCCTGCGTGCGCGCGAGATCCGGCGTCTCCTCCTTGATCGCGATCGTCGGCTGGAGGCCGAGGTAGGCGCAGATCGTCCGCGAGCACTCCTCGGCGAGCTGCTCCTTCGAGAACGACACGCCCGACCACTCGTCGCCGACGAGGATGTAGTGGTGCGCGAGCGCCACGGCGACGAGGAGCGAGAACGCGATCGCGCGCGTCGGCCGGGCGGGCACGTTCGTGCACTCCGCGAGCGTCGCGACGATGCGCTCGGACATGTGCGTCCCGATGCGCCGCAGATCGGCGCCGAGCGACGCGTCGGTCGCGCCGTGCGCGAGGAACGCGCGCACGAGCCCCTTCCGCTCGATCACGACGTCGAGGATCGAGCGCACGGCCACCTCGACGACGTCGCGCGCCGCAGCGCCCTTCCAGATCCCCGTGCCCGTCGCCTGATCGGTGACGGCGATCATCTGCTCGGCGAAGCCTTGCGACAGCGCGCGGAGCAGCGCGCCCATGCCCTGGAAGTGCGCGTAGAAGGCCGCCGGCGTCACGCCCGCGCGCGCGGCGACGTCCTCCACCGTCGCGCGGGCGAAGCCCTTCTCGGTGATCACCGCCTCGGCGGCGACGAGCAAGAGGCGCCTCGCATCCATGGGCGCATCGAACGCCTCGGTCGAGGCGCCGTCAAGCCTCGACGGCTCAACGCGCCCAGCGCTGCCACTCTTCTTCGTAGTACCGGACGAGCATCTGGTTGTTGAGGCGGTTGACCTCGACGGGCACCGCGCTCATGTCCGGCGCGATCTCGAAGAGCGACGCGACCCCCTCGTCGGTGAGGTACTTGAGCCCGCTCGGGACGCGCGCGGGTACGGGAAACGGCTCGATCGCCGCCAGCGCGAAGCCCCACTCGCCGAACGAAGGCACGAGCGCGTGATAGGGGCGCACGACGAAGCCCGCGGCCTCCATCGATCGGATCACGCACCAGAACGATCGCCGCGCGACGAGCGGCGACGTGCTCTGCACCGCGACGATCGCGCCCTCGGCGAGCCGCGCGCGGAGCAGCTTGTAGAACCTCACCGTGTAGAGCTTGCCGAGCGCGAAGTTGTTCGGATCGGGGAAGTCGACGATGACGACGTCGAACGCGCGCGGAACGCCCGGGCGCTCTTCGCCGATCCACACCATCGCGTCGTCGTTCACGACGCTCACGCGCGGCGCGTGGAGCGACGCGCCGTTGAGATCGCGGAGCAGCGGCAGATCCCTCGCGAGCTCCGTCATCCCCGCGTCGAGATCGACGAGCGTCACGCTCTCGACGTCGGGGTAGCGGAGGATCTCGCGCACCGCGAGCCCGTCTCCGCCGCCGAGGACGAGCACGTTGGCCTTCTTCTTCGCGATCGAGAACGCGGGGTGCACGAGCGCCTCGTGGTAGCGGTACTCGTCGACCGAGGCGAACTGGAGGTTGCCGTCGAGGTAGAGGCTGACGCCGCTCCGCGCCTGCGTGAGAACGATGCGCTGGTACTGCGTCTGCTTCGCGAACGCGACGGGATGGAGCAAGAGCGCCTCGTCGGCGACGTGCACGATCTTCTGCGAGAGCCCGAGCGCGCCGGCGAGCACCGCGAGCGCGACGAGCGCCTTGATGCGCAGCTTGCGCGGCTCGAGCGAGGTCTCGAGGATCCACGTTCCCCAGAGCGCCGACACCACGCCGACGAATCCGAAGACGATCCCGGTCCGGAGGATGCCGAGGCTCGGGAGGAGCAGCAGCGCGAAGACGAGCGCGCCGATCAGCGCGCCGACGTAGTCGAGCGAGAGCACGCGCGGCACGACGTCCGACAGCGACGTGCGCCGCTTGAGCACGCGCATGAGCAGCGGCAGCTCCGCGCCGACGAGCACGCCGGTGATCGCGACGAGGAGATACAGCACGAGCCTGACGTGCGAGCTCTGGGCGAACGTCAGGTAGAGCACGGGCCCGCCGAGCCCGCCGACGAACGACGCCGCGAGCTGGCAGTCGATGAAGCGCTCGGCGACGCGCTCCTGGACGTACTTCGAGAGCCAGGCGCCGACGCCCATCGCCGAGAGGTGAACGCCGATGATCGTCGAGAGCTGCGTGACCGAATCGCCGAGCAGGTACGTCGACACGGCGCCGGCGACGAGCTCGTAGACGAGCCCGCACGTGGCGACGAGGACGACCGTCACGTAGAGGAGGAGCTCACCCATCGCGGACTCGGAGACGTGAGCGCGGTCGTCACTTGCCGCCGAAGCCGCCGCTCGAGCTGCCTCCGACGCCGCGGACGCCGCCGCTCGTGCTGCTGCCGCTCCCGCTGCCGTCGCCGAAACAAGCGCCGCAGGCGGCCATTCCGAAGACGAGGACGACGATGACGATGATCGCGACGACGAGGCCCGACGACGCGCCGCTCGCCGGCGAGACGTTGAACGCGGGAGCGCCGTACGCGCTCGCCTTGGGCATGTAGCCGAAGGCCTGCGTGACCATCTGCACGGGGACGAGCACGCCGTGCGACCAGTTCACCTCGGTCTGCGTCTTCTCGCAGCTGATGATCTCGCGGCCGTGCTCGAAGTCTTCGGCCCAGACCGTCTCGCCGACCTCGACCTTCCAGTAGAACTCGCCGAGCACGAAGTCGACGCGCGCCTGCTGCTGGTTGCGCTTGCGGAAGTGGAGGTTGCGCATCCGCACGAAGAGCGGCGCGCGGCTCGCGTCGACGTCGCCCGCGGCGAGCGGCGTGATGAGATAGAAGTTGCCCTCGTCGAAGACGAGCCAGCGGTAGCCGTGCTGAACGTTGTAGAGCAGGTACTCCTGCCAGCCGAACCAGTCGTCGCTGCCGGGCGCGCCGGTCGAGCGCTCGACGTAGCCGAGGACGGTCCACTCCTGGTTGTAGATGCCGCGCCCGTCGGCGACGGGGATGACGCCCCTGCGACCGAGCTCGATCGACGGCTGCTGGCGCGCCTGCCCCTGGCGGGCGACGACCTGCTGCAGCTTCACGTCGGTGATCGTGTTGCAGTGCTTGCAGGCTGCGCGTTCGCTGCCGGGCGCGAGCACCGGCAAGGGCGCGCCGCATCCGCCGCACTTGATCGCTTCGGTCTTGACGGCGGCCGCGGGGCGATCGCCGCCGCGCTCGGTGATCTGGAGCTCGGCGAACGTCGTCCGGACGCCGACGTAGACCTTCGGCGGCTGCGTGCCGTCGTTGTAGTCGATCGAGGCCCAGCCGCCGCCGGCCGCGGAGAGATCGACGAAGATGCGCTTGGTGCCGGGCGCGGCGGCGAACGGGAGCTCGCCCTCGGCGGCGAGGAACGTGCCGTCGTTCTTCTCGCCGACGACGAAGATGCCGTAGTTGCCGAGCGGCACCTGCATCTGGGGCGCGAGCGTGTGGAGAGGAGGCGCGGGGATGGGCACCTCGTTCACGATCTGCCAGAAGCCCTGCGCTTCGCTGATCCACGCGTTCTGGCCGCCGAAGACGACGTAGTACTCCTCCCAGTTGCCGCCCGCGGGGTGCTGGAGGACGAGGCGCCCCTCGACCGAGAAGGCCCGCCCGCGGAACGTGCCGCGATCGCCGGGCGCGAGCGCCGCGTCGCCGAAGACGACGTCGGCGATCTTGCCCATGTTGCGCATGTCGCGGTCGGTGCGGACGACGACGTGCTTGCAGTACTTGCAGACGAGCGAAAGCGACGACCCGGCCTTGAACTCGATGTTCGAGCCGCAGTTCGGACAGGGGCCAGTCGAGACCGCCATGCGCAGAGCCGACGATAGAAGCTTTTCGCTGCCGACGCGAGAGGGTAGCCTCCCCTCACGCGTGCCCGCGCATTCCGCGGGTACGCGACGGGGCCACGCGTATGAAGGTCGGAACGGAATGGCTCGTCGACGCCCACGGATGCCGCGCGGAAGCGCTCCGTGATCTCGCGGTGGTGCGCGAGCTGATGGAGACGATCCTCCAGCGCCTCGAGCTCCGCGTCGTCGGCGAAGGCGCGTGGCACGAGTTCGGCGGCGAAGGCGGCGTGACCGGCCTCTACCTGCTCACCGAGTCGCATCTTTCGGTGCACACGTACCCCGAGAGCGCCATCGCGACGTTCAACCTTTATTGCTGCCGGCCGCGTCCCGACTTCCCGTGGTCTGCCGAGCTCGCGCGCGCGCTCGGCGCGACGGAGGTGAACGTGCGGATCCTCGATCGAGGATCGCGTCGATGAGCACGTACGAGGCGTGCACCGTCCTCGAGCTCGGCGCGCGCGGCAAGCACCGCGGCGCGGCGTTCACGCTCGCGGGGCGCGCGTGCGTGAAGAGCGAGGGCGGCGGGCTGTGGAACGAGTGGACGGTGGCGTTCGACGACGGGCGTCGCGCGTTCCTGGCCGAG
Source organism: Labilithrix sp. (assembly GCA_019637175.1). Lineage (GTDB taxonomy): Bacteria > Myxococcota_A > Polyangia > Polyangiales > Polyangiaceae > Labilithrix. Next base: position 48,614 of record JAHBWD010000019.1, read on the forward strand.
GCGCTCGGATCGTTCACGCTCTTCTTCGAGCGGCCGACGGCGCCGCCGTTCGAGGCGCTCGTCGTGGGATCGCCCGTGCCGAGCGGCTTCATCGTCGTCGAGCGCGGCGCCGCCAAGCGCGTCGCCACGTGGGGCGAGGTGCCCGACGCGCCGCGCGCGTACCGCTACGCCGATCTCTCGTCGGCCGACGGCGAGCGCGCGACGATCGACTACGGCAAGGCCTCGGCCCCCAACGCGGAGCGCACGGCGGCGCCCGTGGTGTTCGTCGGCCGCCGCGTGCGCCTCTCCGATCTCGCGCTCCGCGCGCGCGACGCGCGCCCGCGCTTCCTCCCCGCGCCCGCGGCCAAGGCGCCGAAGGGCCTCGCGCTCCACCTCGACGTGGGCGACGAGGGAAACCTCTCGGCGGGTCGCTTCCGCGTGATCGGCATCATGCACCGAAGCATCCGGATCGAGGGCGAGCGCTACACGTGGGAGGAGTACGTCCTCCACGCGCCGACCGAAGGGCTCCGCTGGCTCGTCGTGTCCGACGGGCACTGGAGCCTCGTCGAGACCGTCGAGCCGGGCCTCGTGACCGAAGATCGCGAGAAGCGCGCGACGTTCCGCGGACAGTCGCACCGCTTCTTCTCGAGCGGCAAGGCGCGCGTCGAGTGGGCGACCGGCGAGCTCCCGTGGGAGGTCGCGATCGGCGACCAGACGAGCACGTGCGACTACGTGCGCGCGCCCCACATGCTCTCGCGCGAGTCGAGCGCGGACGAAATCACATGGTCGTACGGGACGTACACGCCTCCGGACGCCGTGGCGCGCGCGTTCGGCAAGCGCGCGTTGCCGAAGCCGAGCGGGCGCGCACCCAACCAGCCCAAGGGGAGATGACGGAATGCAGATGGACTCGATGATCAAGACGCTGGTGACCGCGCTCTCCTTCAGCGCGCTCGGCCTCATTCTCTTCGCGGTGGCCTTCTACATCATCGTGAAGGTCACGCCGTTCTCGCTCCGCAAGGAGATCGAGGAAGATCAGAACACGGCGCTCGCGATCATCATCGCGTCCGTGATCATCGGCATCGCGCTGATCGTCTCGGCCGCGATCCACGGCTAGCGCAGTGCGCGCCCGCAGCGACGTCACCAAGGAGCGCGTGCTCCTGACGAACGTGCTCGTCGTCGCGGTCTGCGCGCTCGTCTACGAGCTCTTGTGTGGAACGGTCGCGAGCTACGTGCTCGGCGACGCCGTGCTCCAGTTCTCGCTCGTGCTCGGGACGTACCTCTTCGCCATGGGCGTCGGGGCGTGGATGTCGCGCAAGCTCGAGGCGGAAGCGGCGTCGCGCTACGTCCAGACCGAGATCGTCCTCGCGCTCGTCGGCGGTCTCTCGGTGCCCGTGCTCCTGCTGGCGGTGGGGGCGAAGGTGCCGCTCCGGCCGGCGCTCTACACGATCGCGTTCGTCGTCGGCGCGCTCGTGGGCGTGGAGCTGCCCTTGCTCGTGCGCATCCTGCGCGGGCGCGCAGTTGATCAAGCCGATCGACTTGATCAACTTGATCCATCAGATCTACTCAATCAACCTGATCAACCCAATCAAGTCGAGCGGCCCGCCGCCCCCGCGACGCCGCGGTTCGCCAGCACCGTCGCCCGCGCGCTGGCGTACGACTACCTCGGCGCCCTCTTCGCCTCGCTGCTGTTCCCGCTCGTCCTCGTCCCGCGCCTCGGCCTCGTCCGCACGTCGGTCGTCGCCGGCGTCGTCAACGCCCTGGTCGCGCTCTCGGCGACCTTCGTGATCGAGGTCAACCGCCCGCGGCTCGTCCGCGCGGCGGGGACGTTCGTGCTCGTCGTCCTCGCGGTCGCCTTCGTGCGCGGCGAGGCGTGGGTCGCCGGGGCGACGGACTGAGCATGGACCTCTCGCGGCGCGATCTCCTCGCGGCGTTCCTCGGCGTGCCGCTCGCGACGGCCGCCGCGGGCGCGTGCAAGTCGAAGAAGCGCGTCCCCGACGGCGAGCTCGCGTTCCGCCCCGAAGAGCTCGGCCACCGCGTGCGCGACGAGAGGCCGCCCGCGATCCCCGAAGACAAGTGGGAGCGGACCGGCATCGCGATCGTGGGCGCCGGCGTCGCGGGCCTCTCGGCCGCGCGCACGCTGCTCGCCGCGGGCTACGAAGACTTCGTCATCCTCGAGCTCGAGTCGGCCCCCGGAGGCACCGCGCGCGCCGGTTCGAACGCGACGAGCGCTTACCCGTGGGGCGCGCACTACGTGACCGCGCCGATGAGCCACAACGTCGACTTCATCGCGCTGCTGCGCGAGCTCGATCTCGTCGAGGGTGTCGGCGCCGACGGCGAGCCAATCTTCCGCGAGGAGGCGATGTGCCGCGAGCCCCAGGAGCGCGTCTACGCCGACGGCGCCTGGCACGAGGGCCTCTATCTCCACGCGGGCGCTTCCGACGAAGACAAGGCGCAGTGGCGCCGCTTCCGCGAGACCGTCGATCGGTACGCGACGATGCGCGACGGCAAAGGCCGCCGCGCGTTCTCCGTGCCCGTCGCCCTCGGCTCCGACGACGCCGAGCTCACCGCGCTCGACAAGCTCAGCATGGGCGACTGGCTCGCGCGTGAGGGGTTCACCTCGCCTCGCCTGCGATGGATCGTCGACTACGCGTGCCGCGACGACTTCGGCGCGCGCGCGTCGCAGACGAGCGCGTGGGCCGGCATCCACTACTACGCGTCGCGCCTGCTCGGCGCCGGGCGCGAGCCGCAGGCCGTGCTGACGTGGCCGGCGGGCAACGGCTGGCTCGTCGGCAAGCTGTTCGACAAGGTGCGCGCGAAGGCCCGCTTCGGCCTTGCGGTGGCCGACGTCACGCCGACCTCGCGCGACGGCAAACCGATCGTCGAGGTCGTCGCCGTCGGGCGGCCTCCGGCGGCCGTCGGCTTCCGCGCCGAGCAGGTCGTCTTCGCCGCGCCGCAGCTCGTCGCGCGGCGCGTCGTCCGTCCGTTCCGCGACGCGCCGCCGGCGCACCTCGGCGCCTTCGAGTACGGCGCCTGGATGGTCGCGAACATCACGCTGTCGGGGAGGCCGAAGCCGCGGAGGCGCGGCGAGCACCCCTTCGCGTGGGACAACGTCCTCTACGACAGTCCTTCGCTCGGCTACGTCGTCGCCACGCACCAGACCGGTCGCGATCACGGCCCGACGGTCATCACGTACTACCACCCGCTGTGCGACGACGATCCGCGCGCCGCGCGCCGCCGGTTGTACGACGCCGGGCGCGACGCGTGGGCCGACGTCGCGCTCACCGATCTCGAAGCGGCGCACCCCGACATTCGTGAGCTGGCGACGCGCGTCGACGTCGCGCGCTGGGGTCACGCGATGGTGCGCCCTGCGCCCGGCTTCATGTTCGGCGGCGCGCGCGCGCTCGCCGCGCGTCCCGAGCGCGGGATCCACTTCGCGCACACCGAGCTCAGCGGCGTCGCGCTCTTCGAAGAGGCGTTCCATCACGGAACGCGCGCGGCCACGGCCGCCCTCGCGGCGATCCGCGGCGGCACGCCGACGTGATCCCTAGCGCGCGGCCGAGAAGCGAGCCTCGAGCGCGCGCACCGCGTCGGCGAGCGATCGCTCGAGCAGCTCGTAGCTCTCGTCGCCGTCGAGCAAGAGGAGCGAGGCGCCGACCGCGATCGCGCGATCGTCGAGCATCTCGAGATCGCTCTGCGGGAGCGTCGCCGGGAGGACGACGAGCCTCGGCAGCAGCTTGGCGATGCGCTCGCCGGCCTCCGCCGCGCTCCCGAAGCGATGGACGCGGAGGCGCGCCTGCCCGAGCACCTCGAGGCAGAGCAAGACCTGCTCGTCGGCGAGGCCGACGACGACGGCGTTGGGCTCGATGAAGACCTGGCTGGTAGCCGCCATGGCGCAGCGCGGCGGTGGTACCGCGCGCAGGCGCGCGCGTCCAGAGACGACGCGCATTTCAGGCCGTCGGCTATGCTGGGTCGGCCGATGAGCACTTTCGCCCGCGACGGAGGCTCCCTCGATCGAGGGCTTTCGTCCGCACGTCGCGCGACGTGGCTCTTCTCGCGCAACGTCGATCTCGGCGTCTTCCTCGGCAGCGCGCTCTTCTCGTTCGCGATGCTCGGCGTCGGCGCGCTCACCGGCGCGCTCGACGCCGAGACGCCGGCGTGGGCGTGGGTGCCCGCGATCGTTCTCTGCGACGTCGCCCACGTCTGGTCGACGATCTTCCGCACGTACCTCGATCCCGCGGAGCGTCGCGCGCGCGCGCGCCTCTTTACCGTGGCGCCGGCGGTGGGCCTCGCGGCGAGCGTCGCGCTCTACGCCGTCGGCGACAGAGCGTTCTGGCGAGCGCTCGCGTACCTCGCGATTTTCCATTTCGTCCGCCAGCAGTACGGCTGGGTGTCGCTCTACCGGGCGCGCGCCGGCGAGACAGACGGGCGCTTCATCGACGCCGCGGCGATCTACGCGTCGACGCTCTGGCCGCTCCTTCATTGGCACACGCACCTGCCCCGCCGCTTCGCGTGGTTCATCCCGGGCGACATCGTCGCGCTGCCGTCGTTCGTCATGCCCGTCGCGACCATCGCGTACGTGAGCGCGCTCGGCGCCTACGCGATCCGCGCCGCGACGCTGTGGATGCGCGGCGCGGCCAACCCGGGCAAGGACGTGGTCGTCGCGACGACCGCCGTCGCGTGGTACGTCGGCATCGTCGCGTTCGACTCCGACTACGCCTTCACGGTGACGAACGTCTTCATGCACGGGATCCCCTACTTCGCGCTCGTCTTCGTCCAGAGCCGAGCGCGCGCGGCGGTGCGCACGCAGGCTCCTTCGATCGGCGAGCGCATCACCAAGCGCGTGTTCCTCTATCTCGGCGTCCTCTGGCTCATCGCGTTCGGCGAGGAGATGCTCTGGGATCGCGCCGTCTGGCACGATCGAAGCTGGCTCTTCGGCGAAGGCTGGGACGTCGGCGCGCTCAAGCTCTTCATCGTGCCGTTGCTCGCCCTCCCGCAGCTCACGCACTACGTGCTCGACGGCTTCATCTGGCGGCGCCGTGCGAACCCGGCGGCGTTCGAGCCTCAGGTCACCGCATCGACGTCGAGCCCGTGACGGCGCAGGCGCGCGTCGAGCCGCTCCCGTAGCTGCTCGATCTCGCGCCCACTCCCGCCGATCTCGACGCGCACGCGCCCGCCCTCGGCGTGCACGACGATCGTCGTCCCGGCGTAGGCTCCGGCCCCGAGCTCCATGCGCACGCTCCCGCGATGCCGATCGCCGGCCCACGCGATCCGCCGGACGAGCGCGGGCAGCAGCTCCTCGAGCGATCCGCCGCGCACGATCCCCTGCCCCACGCTCTCCACCATCGTCTCTCTCGCCACGGCCACGGGCGCCCCCATCTGCGCGGCCTGACGCACGGCGGGATCGAGCACGTCGACCTCTCGCTTCACCTCCTTCGGCTCCGCCCCCTCGTTCGCCAGCTCCCCCCTCGCCCCTCCCTTCGCCCCCGGCACCTCCGGCACCTCCGCCTTCGCGCCCGCTCCCGCTCCCGCACCCGCGCCCGCACCCGCACCCGCGCCCGCACCCGCTCCCGCTCCCGCTCCCGCACCCGCTCGCGCACCCGCTCGCGCCCCCGCTCCCGCTCGCGCCCCCAGAAGCACAGCCGCAAACCCCTTCTCGCTCGCGCAGATGCGCGCCGCCTTAACTTCCGAGACCCCCTTCACCCCGACCCGTCCGACCGCGCTCATCGCCCCCCCATCGGCCCATACCCAGCGAAAGTTGCTAAGAAAACCTCCTACCCACCCGCTCCGCCCCCCCTTGCTCCCTCCCCGCGCCTTGAACCGTCTCATCCCACACGCTACCCTCCTAGCGGCAGTGCGGGGGCCGCCTCAGTGCTCTCCCGCGCCCGGCGGACCGTTGAATTGACCCTCCCCCTAGGACCAATCGCCCTGGCGGTTGCGGCGGCAGCCTTCGGCTCGACCTTCGCGGGTGCCGATGCCGCCCTCACTTCGCTCCCCGAGGCCCGGCTCCAAGCCCTCGTCGACGAGGGCGAGGCCAACGAGCCAGGCTTCTGTCGCTATTCCGCCGACCGGCAGAGCCTGCTCTCGCGCTGGCTGGTCCTGCGCGTCCTCTCGATCAGCATGGCCTGCGTCGTGCTCGCGCGCGCCGCCGACGAGGCGATGGGGCCCGTCCCCGCCTCGATCCTCGCGGTGGTCGTGTCGCTCGTCGCGTACGCGAGCTTCGCGGAGGTGCTCATCACGATCGCCCGCCGCCGGCCCGTGGAGATCGGCCGCCTCGCCCTCCGCTACCTTCGACCGCTCGAGTGGGCGGTGCTCCCTCTCGCCTGGCCCCTCGCGGTCCTCGGCCGATGGATCGGCAAGCGCGTCCCCGAGAGCGCGACGTCCGCCGACGCCCGCGAGACGGAGACCGAGGTGGAGTGGCTCGTCGCCCAGGGCGAGAAGGCCGGCGCGCTCGAGAAAGAGCCGGCGACGATGATCCGCAACGTGCTCGACTTCAAGCACCTGACGGCCAAGGAGGTCATGGTCCCGCGCCGTCGCGTCTCGAGCCTCCCGGCCTCGCTGCCGCTCAAAGACGTGCTCGAGCACGTGATCAAAGACGGCCACTCACGCTACCCCGTGTACCGCGAGTCGCTCGACAACGTGGTGGGCCTCCTTTACGTCAAGGATCTCTTCGCCGTCTCCGCCGCGGGCAAGATCGGACAGACCCAGCTCGACGAGCTCATTCGCAAGCCGGTGCTCTTCGCCGCCGAGGCGCAGCCGGCCCTCAGCGTGCTCCGCGAGATGCGGAGCAAGCGCCTGCACCTCGCCATCGTGAGCGACGAGTTCGGCGGCACCGCCGGGATCGTCACCCTCGAAGACATCATCGAGGAGATCGTCGGCGAGATCCGCGACGAGTACGACACCGAGGAGGTCGCGCCGATCACCAAGCTCGCCGAGGGTCGCTTCGTCGCCGACGCCGCGATCCCGATCGGCGATCTCGAGCTTCACCTCGGCCGCAAGCTACCGGAAGACGGCGACTTCGAATCGCTCGGCGGCCTCATCGTCCATCGCGCCGGCCGCGTGCCCGAGGTCGGCGCCACCGTGCGCCTCGACGACTACGAGCTCATCGTGCGCGAAGCCGACGAGACGCGCGTGGTGAAGGTCGAGATCATCCGCGCCCAGCCGGAGCTCGCCCCTCCGGCCGAAGCGCCGGCCTCCTGATGCCCGCGCCGCCGGAGCTCCGCGATCCGGCGCCTCCTCGCCTCGGCGGCGCCCGCACGATCGCGCTCGCGCCGCTCGAGGCCGAGGGCGTCGAGACGATCGCGCGCGCCCTGCCCGATCCCGAGTCGCTGCCGGTGGGGACGCTGGTCGTGATCCTGCCGGTCGTGGCCGAGCCGCCTTCGCTCGCGAACCGCCTGCTCGCCGCGTTCGGGCGCGCGCGCGGCGTGAGCCGCGCCCTCCGATGCACCGCGATGGTGGCGCGCGGATACGTGCGCGTCGGCGCCGCCGTCGATCCCGACAGCCGCGCGGATCTGGTCTGGGGTTACGCGCCGCCGCCCGACGGCGACGCCGGCGACGCTACTGAACCTTCCTGAGGCCGGTGGCGAGCCGCTCGGCGCGCTCGAGGAGCCCGGGCTTCGGATCCTGCACCATCTCGCTGCCGGCGGCCGCGGACTCGCCGCGGATGTCGGTGATGATGCGGCTGAGCTGGCTGCCGAGCTGCGCGATCTGACCCGCCGTCTCGCTCGGGCACGCTGCCTCGATCGACTTCGGCAAGACGTACAGCGCCGAGGCCTTGTCGAGGTTGCCGTTCGTGTACTTGGGCGCGCTGACGTTGCCCTTCGTGATGGGATCGGTCGCGACGAACTCCGTCGGCAGGCTGATCGCGCCGGCGTTGGCGGCCTCGATCGGCTTCTGCAAGGGCGCGAGCATCGCGAAGGGGTTGCGCGACGGGTCCTGCTTGCCGAGGAAGACGACGTACTGGATGCTCGTCTTCTGGCCCTGCGCGAGCTGCTCGGTGATCGGCTTCTGCAAGCGCGCGAGCAGGCTGGCGATGGCGCTCTTGCGATCGTTGAGCGTCTGGACCGCCGTGATGTACTCGATGAGGCCCGACGTCGTGTCCTGCGGGAAGCCGCTGAAGCGCACGCCCGCGAGCTTGGTGCCGTCGAAGTCGACGTTGAGGGCGCCGAGATCCTTGGCCAGCGTGTCGGGGAACTTCTTCTCCTTGAGGAGGCCGTTGCGGCCCGCTTCGACTTTGTCGGCGATCGCCTTGAGCTTGTCGCGCGACTGCTCGACTTCGGTCGCGAGCGACTTCGCGTCGCCCACGGACTTCTGACGGCCCTTGTTCGTCTCGATCGCGCCGCCGGCGATGTACCCGATCGCGCCGAGGACGAGCGCGACGACCAAGCCGGCGACGAGGCCTTGCTTGCGCGCGCCCTTGCTCGCGACCTGCACGGCCATCTCGTCGACCTCGATCCGCTGCGGCTGCGGAGGCGCCGGCGCGGCCGACGGCTTCGCCGCCGGACGATACGGAGCGACCGCCGCGGCGAGCGGGTTCGACGGATCGAGCGCCGCCGCCGGCGTGGACTTGCCGAACGCGGGAGGCGGGCCCACCGGAATGCCTGGCGGCATCGGGAGACCCGCCGCGCCCGACGGGCCCGGCGTCGGTGCGCTCACGACGTTCGCCGTGGGTGCCGCGGGTGCGGGAACGGGAATGCCTGCCGCGGGCGGCGGGGGCGTCGCGCCACCGGCCTTACCCAGGCGCGCCTTCAGATCGATCTTCGGCTTCTTCTCTTCGGCCATCGAGCCCCTCGAACCATGCGAGTCGGCGGAAACTTCTACCGACGTGAGAAACGCGCGTCACGTTAGTGTTTTGTGCGAGTCAAAGCAACAACCTGCGGGAGTCGCTCGGCGGCTCGGCGATCCGGGCGAGATCTGGAACCGCGAGCGCACGCAGTTCCTTTGACCGTTGTTTTCACGGGTCGTTCCCGTTTCTGGCCCTTCTGGCGCACATGAACACACAATTCGTCCTCGATGATCTACGAACGACGGAACGACGGCCGGGCGACCTTCGGACAGCGCGAGCGTGTCTTCGCGAACAAGTACATCGACGGGATTCCGCACGTGGTCGAGCTCATCGATGCGTCGGCGAGCGGCCTCCTCATCCGACGCATCCTCGAACCCGAGAGCGACCGAGAGACGTACCCTCTCGAGCTGTGCATCGGCAGCCTCACGCTCTGGGCATGGACGCGGCGGGTCTGGCGATCGGGCCGCCGGGAGGCGCTCCGGATCGTGTGCGCCGATCCGATAGGCCGCGCCCGGCTCCGCAAGCTGCTCCGCGCGGCGGCTTGAGGCGCCTCCTCCTCTTCTTCTTCGTGCTCCTCGTCGCTTGCTCGAAGCGCGAGCCTCCTCTCGAGGGCGACGCGACGCGCACCGACGAGAGCGCGCTGCGCGCCGACGATCGGCGCGCGCTCGAGCGCGTGGTGGGCATCGACGTCAAGGCCTCACGCGCGATGCGCGAAGCCGACGACGCGGCGCGCGCGGGCGACGCCGGCGCCGCGGCGAGCATCCTCTCGACCCAGGCGCGGCCCGCGATCGACGAAGCCATCCGCGCCGCAGCGTCGGTCGAGATGAAGACCGAGTGGGGCCGCGCGAAGCGCGACGAGGTGATGGGGATCCTCCGCGATCGCAAGGCCGAGATCCCAAAGTACGAAGAGGCGGTGACGAGCGGCGACCCGGAGAAGATGCTCGCGGCGATCCAAGCGCAGGCCGCGATCGAGCGACGCGCCCTCACGACGGTCGCCGCCGTGCACGAGGGGCGATAAGCTGCTCGTCGTCGCCGCTTCGCCGGCGCGGGAGCTCGCTTGCGCGTCCTCGTCATCGACAACTACGACTCGTTCACGTGGAACCTCGTCCAGTACCTGGGTGAGCTCGGCGTCGAGTCGCGCGTCGTGAAGAACGACGCGATCGACGCGGACGGCGTCGTGAGCGACGGCGGCGACGGCGTGCTCGTCTCGCCCGGTCCGTGCACGCCCAACGAAGCCGGCGTCTCGCTCGCCGCCGTCAGCCTCGCGCCCGTGCCGGTGCTCGGCGTCTGCCTCGGACACCAGTCGATCGGCCAGGCCTTCGGCGGCAACGTCGTGAGGGCCGATCGCTTGATGCACGGGCGCGTCTCGCCGATCCTCCACGACGGAAAAGGCGTCTTCGCCGGCCTCCCCTCGCCGTTCGAGGCCACGCGCTATCACTCGCTCGTCGTCGAGCGCGCGTCGCTCCCCGCGTGCCTCGAGATCACCGCGTGGACGGCCGAGGGCGAGATCATGGGCGTGCGCCACAAAGAGCGCGCGGTCGAGGGCGTGCAGTTCCACCCCGAGAGCATCCTGACGACGCACGGCAAGGAGCTCCTCGCCAACTGGGTGAAGAGCCTCCGAGGATCGTCGTGACCGAGCTCGCGCCCCTCTTCGCGCGCATCGAGGCGGGGACGATCACGCCCGCCGACGTCCGCGCCGCGTTCGGCGCGATCCTCTCGGGCGCGTGGACGCCGGTGCAAATCGGCGCGTTCGCCGCGGGCCTCCGCCTGCGCGGAGAGACGGCCGAGGCGATCGGCGCGGCGGCCGAGGCCCTCCGCGAGGTGATGTTCGCGGTCGATCACGATCTGCCCGAGGTGATCGACACGTGCGGCACGGGCGGCGACGGCGCGCACACGCTCAACGTCTCGACCGCGGCGGCGATCGTCGTCGCGGCCGCCGGCGGCTACGTCGCGAAGCACGGCAATCGGTCGGTCTCGAGCCGATGCGGGAGCGCCGACGTCGTCGAGGCGCTCGGGATCCCGATCGACGTCGCGCCGGCGCGGCAGGCCGCGGTGCTCCGCGACGTGCGCATCGCGTTCCTGATGGCGCCCGCGCATCACCCCGCGCTCCGTCACGCGGCCCAGGCGAGGCGTGAGCTCGGCTTCCGCACGATCTTCAACGCGCTCGGTCCGCTCGCGAACCCCGCGCGCGCGACGCACCAGCTCGTCGGCGTCTACGACGACGCGCTCCGGCCCGTGATGGCGAACGCGCTCGGCAAGCTCGGCGTGAAGCGCGCGTGGGTCGTGCGCAGCACCGACGGCCTCGACGAGATGAGCCCCGCGGCGCCGACGCGCGTGAGCGAGCTCGACGGCGGAGAGGTCACCGAGCGCGTGCTCGGTCCGGACGACTTCGGCCTCGCGAAGACGGGCCTCGACGCCCTCCGCGGCGGCGACGCGAAGGAGAACGCAGCCGCGATCGCCGGCATGCTCGACGGCGGAGAGCACCCCGCGATCGGCGCGGTGGTCCTCAACGCCGCGGCCGCGCTCGCGGTGCTGCGCGGCGGCGATCTCCGCGAGCGCGCCGCCGAAGCGCGCGAGGCGATCGCGTCGGGCCGCGCGAAGGCCACGCTCGACGCGTGGCGCGCGGCCGCGATCCGGGCGAAGGAAGCGCCGTGAGCGGCGTGCTCGCGAAGATCGTCGCCTCGAAGGAGGCGGAGGTCCGCGCGCTGGGAGAGGGCACGGGCCGCGCGCGCCACCGCGCGGGCCCCCGCGGCGGCGTCGAGCGCGCGTTGCGGCGCGGCGCCGGCGAACCTCTGCGCGTCATCGCGGAGCACAAGAGGAAGAGCCCGAGCGCGGGCCCGCTCTCGACGGCGCTCTCCCCCGCCGACCGCGCGCTCGCCTACGCCCGAGGCGGCGCGGCCATGATCAGCGTCCTCTGCGACGCGCCGTTCTTCGACGGATCGTGGGAGCAGCTCCTCGCGATCCGCGACGCGCTCGACGTGGCCGGCCTGACGACGCCGCTGCTCGCCAAGGAGTTCGTCATCGCGCGCGAGCAGATCGTCGAAGCCGAGGCGTGCGGCGCCGACGCCGTGCTCGTCATCGCGCGCATCCTCGACGCGACGCGCGTCGCGGCGCTCTGCCGAGCGGCGCGCGAGCTCGGCCTCGAGCCCGTCGTCGAGGTGATCACGGACGAGGAGCTCGGCTGGGCGCTCGACGCCGGCGCCGTCACGATCGGCGTCAACGCGCGCGACCTCGACACGCTGGTCATGGACGCCGACCGCGCCGCGCGCGTGCTCGACGCGATCCCCGCGCGCTGCATTCCTCTCTACTTGTCGGGCCTCAAGGGCCCCGACGACGTGCGTCGCGTCGCGGCCACGAAGGCGCACGCCGCGCTCGTCGGCGAGACGCTCATGAGGGAAGACGACCCGACGCCGCTCCTGGCGTCGATGATCGCCGCCTCCAAGCGCTGATCACAAGCCGAGCGAAACGACCCTCAGCGCGGCGCCGGCGCGGGCCGCGTGGTACTTTTCATGCTCGATGGCCGAGCGATCGTTTCGCGCCCGCGCGCCCCGCATCGCGATCACGGTCGCCGCGGCGGCGTTCGCCGTCGGCGCGGCCGTCGTCGCGGCGGCGCAGCGATCGCCGGGCGGCGCCTCGGGGCGCTGCGCCGTCACGACGTGGGAGCCGCTCCGCGCCGCGCCGTGGCTCGCCGTCGGCCTGCTCGCCATGATCGCGTACGCGGTCGTGATGGGGATCGCGAGGCGCCGTCGCGAGGCGCCGATCTCGCTCGGCGAAGGGCCGTATCGCGTCGCCGTCGTCGACGCCTCGACCGCGCTCGCGCGACCGCGGTGGCACTTCTTCGCGCTCGGCGTGCTCCTCGGCGTCGCGTGCGCCGCCGGCTCGGTCGCGAGCCGGACGACGATCTGCCCCTACGCCGTCCCGGCGAGCTGCAAGCGCGTGGGAGGCAGCATCGTCTTCGTCCCCGTCGGCAAGGTGGACCGCCGCGTGGTGGCCGAGCTCGCCGATCACTTCCGCGAATGCTACCGGCTGCCCGTCGTCGTCGGCCCGCCGGTCGAGCCGCCCGCGTCCGCCTGGAACCCCGAGCGCGAGCAGTGGATCGGCGAGTCCGTCCTCGCCGCGATCCCCAGCTGCTACGACGGCGATCCCCTGTGCGATCCCGAGATGATCGTCGGCGTCACCGCCGATGACATCTACACGACGGCGGAGACCTGGCGGTACGCGTACGCGCTCCGCGACACTCGGCGCCCGACCGTGATCGTCTCCACGGCGCGCATGGGCACGCTCACCGGCCTGACGAGCACGTCGTACGAGCGCGCGCGCAAGATGATCGCCAAGCAAATCGCGCTCTCGTACTGCGGGCTGTCCGCGACGCTCGATTCGAAGAGCGTCCGCTACGGCCGCATCATGGGGCCCGACGAGCTCGACGCGATCGACGAGTGGCGCTGGTGAGCATTTTTTCGACGCGCGGCGGCGCGGCCGCTACCGTTGTCGAGCGATGGACCTCCACGGGTGGATCGACGCGTACCTCGACCACCTCCGCGTCGAGCGCGTCCTCGCGAAGAACACCCTCGAGGCGTACGCGCGCGATCTCGGCGAGCTCGCGTCGAGCGTCGACGAGGAGGCGCTCGACGACGTGCGCCGCGTGGATCACGCGGCGATCCTGAGCTTCATCGTCTCCGCGTCGAAGCGAGGGAAGTCCGCGCGCTCGAGCGCGCGCCAGCTCTCTGCGCTCCGCGGCTTCTTCAAGTTCCTCGTGCGCGAACGCGCGATCGAGACCGACCCCACCGAGCTCGCCACGCGACCGAAGCTCGCGCGCAAGCTGCCGCGCGTGCTGACGTACGAGGAGATCGATCGTCTCCTCGCCGCGCCGCCGAACGACACCGCGCGCGGCGTCCGCGACAGCGCGATGATCCACCTGATGTACGCGTCGGGCTTGCGCGTCTCCGAGCTCTGCTCGCTCAAGCTCGGCGAGCTCGATCGACGCGTCGGCACCGTGTCGCCGCTCGGCAAGGGCGGAAAGCGGCGCGTCGTGCCCGTGGGCGAGGTGGCGCTCGAGCGGATCGACGCGTACCTCGAGCTCGTCCGCGCGCACGCGAAGGGCCACGCGACCGATCCTCACCTCTTCCTCTCGCCTCGAGGAAAGCGCTTCACGCGGCAAGGGCTCTGGAAGCTGCTCAAGGCGTACGCCCGCGGATGCGGGATCACGACGCCGATCTCGCCCCACAAGCTCCGTCACTCGTTCGCCACGCACCTCTTGCGAGGCGGCGCGGATCTGCGCGCCGTGCAGGCGATGCTGGGCCACGCCGATCTCGGGACGACCGAGATCTACACGCGCGTGGCGCAGGATCACGTCAGGCAAGCCTACGATCGCGCGCACCCGCGCGCGTGAGCCTGACTTGGTGTACGGTTCGAGCGAATGCGCGCGCCGTTCTCGGTGATCGAGCCCACCGGCGGAGTCGAGGAGACGCCTCTCGCCGTCGAGATCCCGCACGCGGGGCTCTTCGTCGACGCGCGCGCGCTCGCCACGCTCGTCGCGCCCGCGCGCGCGATCGGGCGCGACGCCGATCTCTACGTCGACGAGCTGTACCAAGACGCCGCGTCGCAGGGCGCGACGATGCTCGTCTCGCACGTGTCGCGGTACGTCGTCGATCTGAATCGGAGCGAGCGAGACGTCGACGCCGAGGCGATCGAGGGCGCGCCCGCGCACGCGCGGGCGACGCGAGGGCTGTTCTGGAGGCTCACGAGCGAGGGCGCGCGCGTCCTCGACGCGCCGCTGCCGCGGCCCGAGGTCGAGCGTCGCCTCGACACGTACTATCGGCCCTATCACGCGGCGCTCGCCGAGATCCTCGAGCGAAAGCGCGCGCGCTTCGGCTTCGCCGTGCTGCTCGCCGCGCACTCGATGCCGAGCGTCGGCCGCGCGGGTCACGGCGACACGAACGCCGTACGCGCCGACGTCGTGCCCGGAACGCGCGGCCGGTCGAGCGCGGCGAGCGGCTTCATCGACGCGGTCGACGCGCACGCGCGCGCGGCCAAGCTCTCGGTCGCGCACGACGATCCGTATCAAGGCGGCTACACGACGCAGCACTACGGCCGGCCCGATCTCTCGGTGCACGTCGTGCAGGTCGAGCTCGCGCGACGGCTCTACATGAACGAGCCGACGCTCGCGAAGAACGGCGGCTTCGAGCGCATGAGAGCCTGGTGCACCGAGCTCACGAAGGTGCTCGGCGCCACCAGGCCTCCCGGCGCTTGAACGCTCACTTCTTGGGCGCGGGCGCGGCCGGCTTCGGCGCCGGCTTCGACTCGAGCTGCGCCATCAGCTCCATGTCGTTGCCGTAGGTCGCGGCGCTCACGATCTTCTTGTCGGCGCCGATCTTCGCGATCGTGACCTCGTGGATCTTGAAGCTCTTGTTCGTCGGCGCCATCCCCATGAGGTTTCCCTTGTGGGTGCCGGCGTAGGTGCCCTCCTCGACGACCCAGTCGCCGAAGCCCCACACGTTCGTCGTCGTGAGCTTGCCGTCGGGGAACGCCTTGAAGAACGTGGTGACGTACTTCTTGATCTCCGCCTTGCCCTTCGAAGGCGCGGGCATCATGAGATCGTCCCAGCTGGCGTCGTCGCTGAAGAGCGCGAGCAGATCGGCGTCCTTCTTCGCCTCCCACGCCTTGTTCACCTTCTCGAAGAGCTGGACGTTCGCCTCTTCCTCCGGCGTGCCCTTGGCGATGACGACGTCGGGCTTGCCCGGCAGCGTCGCGACGGCGCGGTTCTTCTCTTTGCTCGCGCCGATCTGGAACGCCACCGTGGCCGGGTTGTAATAGACGTGCTCCTCCTTGATGAGGCCCTCGGGCGAAAACCACGAGATGCTGACGCCCTGAATGCCCACGGGCTTCTCGCTCGCCTTGGCGCCCATGAAGTCGCCCGAGTGCGTCGCCGTCATCACCCAATCGGAGACCACGATCTCGCCCTTCACGAAGACGCGCGACTCGCCGAGCTTCGCCTTCGAGAAGGCCTTGCTGAAGCTCTCCATCGACCTCTTGATCGCGTCCTTGCCGACGGCGTCGGGCGCGCCCGGGAACTTCAGCACCGCGTCGTCGGTGAAGAGCGCCGCGTACTTGTTCGCGTCGGCGCTCGCGAAGGCCTCGCCCATCGCCCTTCCGGCCTCCTGCTGGAGCTCGACGAGCGCCTTCTTCGGCGCCGGCGGAGCGGGCTGGGCGGTCTCGACGGGCGCGGGCGGCGCGGGCGCCGGGGGCTCCGGCTGAGGGGGCAGCGGGGCGGGCAGATCGCCGCCGCAGGCCGCGAGGAAGACTACGAAAAAACCGAGCCCAATCGACTTGTGCATGATGCCCTTGCCCTCCCGGATCGCGAAAATCGCCGCAAAATGCGGACCGCGGAGCATAGTGGCGTACGGCTTCGCTTGACAAGGCCGCTTCTTTCCGTAAGTTACGCGCCGCCATGGCCAAGAGCGACATCACGGGCAAGCGGAAACTTCTGGCGCAGAACGTCTCCCACTCGAACATCAAGACGAAGCGCTGGCAGAACGTGAACATCCAGACGCGTCGCGTGTGGGTGCCCGAGCTCGGTCGCTACGTCACGCTGAAGCTCACGACGCGCGACATCCGCACGATCGACAAGATCGGCGCGCTCGCGTACGCGAAGCGACACGGCGTCAAGTTGTAGCGCGGGGCCTGGCGGCCCCCTCACGCGCTCCGCGCGTGAGCCTCCCCCGCCAGGTGCTGCTCGATCGGCGTGCTTCGCCTGCGGCGAACCGGCGCTCGCGCGCCGGGGGGCACGCCTCGCGTCAATCCGAGACTTCGAAGGGGTCTGCGCTTCGTCAGCGGAAGACGGAGGCGGCGCCTTGGGCGTGCGAGAGGGCGACGAGGCGCGCTTCGCCGTGGGCCTCGATGCGGTCGTCGTCGAGCAGCGAGCGGATCGCGCCGCGCAGGACGTCGTAGGCGTCGCCGGCGCCGAACGCGGCGAACGCGACCTCGGGACCGACCTCTGTGCCGACCATCGCGATCGGCGCCGCCGCGGGTCGCGCGTCGCCGGGGCGCACGCGCGTCTGCCCTCGGCGCACGGGCTCCGCGAAGAACGGCGCGCGTAGACCGAGCTCGCCGAGCGCGATCCCTTCGTGCGTCTCCGCCCAGACCGCGATCGCGAAGGCGCCGTGGCGATCGACCGCGAGCACCGCGCGCGCAGACGCGACGTCGACGT
Organism: Labilithrix sp.; assembly: GCA_019637175.1. GTDB lineage: Bacteria > Myxococcota_A > Polyangia > Polyangiales > Polyangiaceae > Labilithrix. Next base: position 65,581 of record JAHBWD010000019.1, read on the forward strand.
ACGCCGCAGGCGCGGCCGGCATCCCGTCGAGATCGTTCGCCCATGGCAGCTCGATGACCGCGCGCGGGAGCTCGTTCGACGCGGGCTCGCTCATGGCACGCTTCGATCGAGGCCCCGCCCCGGCGCCGGGCACGAGCCGCCGCGACGCCCGATGCACCTCGGGCCGCGGCGACGCGAGATCGTCGCCCGTCAAGAGACCGCCGCTCGCGCGACCGGCGAGCGCGAGGAGCTCCGACGAGAGCGGGCGCTCCTCGATCGCGCGCGCGCCGCGCGCGGCGATCTTCGCGAGCACGTCGTGACGCGGCGATCCCTTCGCGAGCGCGAGCGCCGGGCCCATCACGTGCTTGAAGGTCGCCGTGCCCGCCGTCGCCACCGCGGCCGAGAGCGTCGCCGGGAGCCACGGCACGCCGACGCGCGCGGCGTCGGGCACCTCTTCGTCGTCTTTGAAGCCGCGCGGACGCGGCGCGCCGACGCCCGGCTGGCGAACGCGCCCGTCGAGCGCACGGAGGCCGAGGCCTCCTCCTCCGACGAGGATCTGCATCGGCCCGAGCAGAACGCCGGGCGACGTCGCGCACGCGGCGAACGCGCCCGCGACCGCGGCGTCGACCGCGTTGCCCTTCGCCAAGAGCTCGTCGGCCGCCGCCTCGACCTCGGGCGAAGAGGCCACCGCTGCGCGCGCTGGCTTGCGGATCATTCTTCCTGCTCGTCGTCGCGCACCCTGAGCGGCGCGCCGCGCGGCCTGATGAGGCGGCTCGTGCCGACGCGCTTCGGCTTCGTCGGCCGGAACAGCGTGCGCAGCACCTTGCCTTCCTTGAGCGCCGCCGCCGTCTCGATGATCACGTAGGCGTCGCGCCGCTCGCCGATCGCGTCGGCGACCTTCTGGAGCGCGGCGGTCGAGAACGCGCGCGTGCCCCCCGCGGCGCGCAGCCGTGCGTACGCGACCGGACCGGCGGGCACGACGTCACGCGCGGGATCGACGCCGACGACGATCCCCCACTTCTTCGCCTGCGCCGCCGCGTCTTCGATCTCCCAGACGCCGCTCGGCTCCCACACGATGTCGATCGCGTCGTGACGCAGGCGATCCACGAGGCTGCCGAGGCGATCGCGCCAGATCTTCGCCGGCGTGACCGAGGCGTCGGTCGGGACGACGAGCACGCGTGACTCGAGGACGGTCGCCGCGGCGAGCATCGCCTGCACCTCGGCCTCGAACGCGTCGCCCGGCTTGAGCTTCCCCACGCTCGGACCGGCGAGCACCGCGAACTCGAACTGCGGCGGCACCGCGCGACGCCATCGGCGAAGCGTGGCCGCCGACGGCGCGGCGCGCAGGCGGGCCGCCTCGACGCCGCGCACCTCGAGGAGGTCGAAGCGCTTGGCGTACGCGGCGAGATCGCCGCGGAGCTCCTTGGCGGCGATGTGGAGACGAGTCGGCATTCGCGCTGGCTCTTCGCACGAAGAGGACCTGTCACGCAAGATCTCCCTCGCGCAGCGAGACGCTAGCCGAAGTGGAACCACTGCGTCGGGTGCGACCGCAGAAAGTCGCCCATGCACGCGGCGAGGTGCTGCGCCGCCTCGTCGATCTCGGGGTCGCTCGCGCGCCTCGCGAGCGTGCGGCTGGGATAGACCTCGACGACGTACCGGCGATACGCCGTGCGCGCGGAGAAGATCGGGAGGATGGGCGCGCCCGTGAGCTGCGCGAGGCGGAGCGGTCCTTCGGGGATGCGCGCCTTCGCCCCGAGCAGCGTCACTTCGCGCGTGCGCATCCCCGGCGCGACGCGATCGAGCTGCAGCGCCACGACACCACCCGCGCGGAGGTGACGGAGCAGCGCGAGCGACGCGAGCGGATCGTCGCCTCCGATGTGCGCGATCTCGACGCCCGCGCGCACGCGCGCGCGATCCTGCAGGCGGCGCGCGCGCGGATCGGGCTCGGGCTGCATCGCGATCATCAGCGGCGCGCCGTAGTCGCGCGTGATGAGCGGACCGACCGACTCCCATCCGCCCGTGTGCGCGGTCACGACGACGGCGCCGCGGCCCTCCGCGAGCGCGGCGCGGAGGCGATCGCCGTGGCGCGTCTCCTTCTCGCCGTGCCGCGGGCCCTTCGGCGAGTCGGCCGACAAGATCTCGGCGAGGCACGAGGCGTAGTTCGAGAAGGTCGCGAGCACCTCGCGCGTGTCGCGCGTCCGGCCGCCCGGCCCGCGGATGCGATGAAGGTTGCGACGCACCGCACGCCGCGCCGAGGGAACCAGCGCCGCCGCCGCCCATCCGAAGAACGGGGGGCTGTAGCGAACCCACCACTCGGGGCCGCGCGACGCGCCCCAGTGCGCGAGCCTCCGCCAGAAGAGCCCCTCGTGCGGCCGAGGCCTTCGCTCGCTCATCGCGCGCACCGCACGCGTCTCCACGGCGTCACGCCGCGGGCGATCCGCCGATTCGATGGATCGGACGGAAGCCTCCATCGGGTGCTTCGAAGCCCAGGCGGGCTCCCCCCCTGGTGCGTCGTCGACCCCCGTCGATCGCGAAATCTTCCGTTCATGCGGTCGCCTACACCGTAGTCGAATTGGCCGCGGACATTGAAACCTTCCAAAGAAACCCAGGCTCGCGGTCGGTACGTCGGTTGCAAAGCCGGTCTCCATGAGCACCGCCACGAAGCTCGCGTTCGGCATCGGCGCCTCTCTGCTCGTCACGCTCGTCGCGTGCGGCGGCGGCGGCGACAGCATCTCGCAGTTCAACCGCGGCGAAGACCGAGAAGACGGCTTCGGCAACGGCTCGAGCCCGGGCGAGAGCGGGCTCGGCGGCGACAACGGCAACGGCAACAAAGAGAACCCGGATCTCGCCAAGTGCGCGACGCAGTCGGCCACCGCCGAGGCGCGGCCCGTCTACCTCGTCTTCATGTTCGACAAGTCCGGCAGCATGAGCCAGAGCTCGAAGTGGACCTCGTCGAAGGCCGCGACGAGGGCGTTCTTCGAGTCGCCGCAGTCGGCGGGCATCAGCGCGACGCTCACGTTCTTCCCGAGCGGCTCCTCGTGCAACACGTCCGACTACAACGCGCCGCAGGTCGCGCTCACCAAGCTGCCGAGCGCCTCGTTCGGCACCGCGCTCGACTCGCAGAGCCCCAACGGCGGAACGCCGACGCGCCCCGCGCTCGAGGGCGCGATCAACACCGCGCAGACCGTCGCCGCCGGCCCGGGCAAGGACGGCAAGGTGGCGATCGTGCTCGTCACCGACGGACAGCCCGAGGGCTGCAGCAACAACAACGTCAACAGCATCCGCGATCTCGCCAGCAGCGTCGCCTCGACCATCCCCACGTACGTGATCGGCGTCGGCGACGCGCTCACGAACCTCAACGCCATCGCCGTCGGCGGCGGCACCAAGAACGCGCTCATCGTCTCGACGGCCGATCCCACCAAGATCCAGACCGAGTTCTCGAAGGCCATCGAGACGATCAAGGCCTCGGCGATCGCGTGCGACTACAACATCCCTCCCCCGCCCGCCGGCCAGGCGTTCGATCGCGCGAAGGTCAACGTCCAGCACGTTCCGCAGGGCGGCACCGCGGGCACGCTCGACTACAACCCGTCGTGCACCGGCGGTACGGGCTGGCGCTACGACAACGAGGCGACGCCCACGCGCATCCTGCTCTGCGACGGCAGCTGCGACAGCGTCAAGTCGAAGGCCGGCAAGGTCGACATCGTCTTCGGCTGCGCCACGCAGACGGGCCCGGTCAAGTAGCGCTCAAGCACACGCGAAGCGACGCCTTCGCGCGGTGGAGCAGCACGTCGACATAGCCTCGGCTGATGCCGAGCGCGCTCGCGACGTCTTCGCCCGGCTGCTCGTCGAGCAAGCGCAACATCACGACGGCCTTCTGCGTCTCGCAGAGCTGGTCGACGCACGCGCGGAGCCGCACGTGCGCTTCGGCGCGCGCGACGAGCTCTTCGGTCGTTCCCGAGGGTGACGGGAGCGCTTCGACGTCGTCGTGCGGCTTGACGACGTGATGGCGACGGCGCCGGTTGCGCGCGGCGTTCCGGACGATCCCGGCGAGGTAGGGCGACCACGCCGCGGGCTCGCTCGGGAGCGCGCCGCGCTGGCCGACCTGGAGGAACGTCACGAGCGCGTCCTGGACGCACTCGACCGCGTCCTCCACCGACACGCCCTCGCGGATCGCGACGCGGACGAGCGCGCCGCGCTCGCGGCGCGCCATGCCGCCGAGGGCCTCGAGGACGTCGACCGAAGAAGACACGTGACTCGATCCCAAGGTGCTCACGTCGCCTCTTCTTACAACGATGCTCGCTCGGTAAGAAACGTCGCGCGCGCGACCTCTCGAGACATGAACAGCCCCCACGTTCCGCTCGTCGACGACGCTTCGTTCGACGATCACGTCACATCCTCGCCCGTTCCCGTCCTCGTCGACTTCGGCGCCGCGTGGTGCGGTCCCTGTCGCGCGCTCGAGCCCGTGCTCGCGTCGATCGCCGCGTCACACGCCGATCGCGTGCGCGTGGTGCAGGTCGACGTCGACGCGTCTCCCGCCCTCGCCGCGCGCTTCAAGGTGCGAGGCGTACCCACGATCGTCGCGCTGGCCGGTGGGGCCGAGGTCGGGCGTCACGCCGGCGTCACCTCCGCCGAGACGCTCCTCCGCCTCCTGCCGAACGCAGGCGCGCGCGCGTGACGTGACCGGCGCGACTTGCTCTCCCCCGCGAAACGGGCGACGTTTCCTTCATCGCCATGTCCACTCGCTCGAGCTACGTCGTCGCCGTCGTTGGAGGAGCCGTCGCGGGGTCCGAGGCCGTCGCGCAGCTCGCGGCGGCCGGCATCACGTGCGTGCTCATCGAGCAGAACCCGCGGCCGTACGGCAAGATCGAAGACGGCCTGCCGAGGTGGCACGTCAAGCTCCGCAACCAGGAGTACGGCAAGATCGACGACAAGCTCGCGCATCCGCTCGTGCACTTCGTGCCCAACACGAAGGTCGGGCGCGACGTCGAGCTCGACGAGCTCATCGGATGGGGATGCAGCGCCGTCGTCCTCGCCAACGGTGCGTGGCGCGATCGCCCGCTGTCGCTCCAGGGCGCCGAAGACGTCGTCGGCCGCGGCCTCTACTACCAGAACCCGTTCACCTACTGGTTCAATCACTACGACGAGGCCGGCTACGAGGGCCCGCAGTGCGACGTCGCCGACGAGATGATCGTCGTCGGCGGCGGTCTCGCGTCGATCGACATCGTGAAGATGCTCCAGCTCGAGACCGTCTCGCGGGCACTCAAGAGCAAGGGCGTCGACGTGAACGTCGTCGATCTCGAGCACGCCGGGATCCCGAAGACGCTCGCGAAGCACGAGCTCACGTTCGAAGGCCTGGGCCTCAAGGGCTGCACGCTCTTCTACCGCCGCAACGCCGAAGACATGCCCCTCGCCGATCCGCCGGAGAACCCGACGCCGGAGCAGATCGAGAAGAGCCGCACCGTGAGCGCGAAGCTCCTCAAGATCGCGATGACGAAGTACCTCTTCCGTTTCCAACCGCTGCGCGCCCCGTCGTCGCTCATCGTCGAAGACGGACGCCTCGCCGGCGTGCGCTTCGCCGAGACGCGCGTCGAGGGCCGCAAGGTCGAGGTGCTCGACACGTTCCACGACGTCCGCGCGCCCTTCGTCGTCAGCTCGATCGGGAGCATCCCGCTGCCGATCGCGGGCCTGCCGATGAAGGGCGAGACGTACGACGTCGAGGATTCGGTCACCGGCAAGATCCGCGGGCGCGAGGGGCTCTACGCCGTCGGCAACGCCGTCACGGGCAAGGGCAACATCAACGAGTCGTACAAGCACGCGCGCGTCGCCGCGACCCACCTGCTCGAGAGCTACCTCGTGGGTGACGAGGCCTCACGCACGCTCCCGAGCGCGGGCGCGGCCGAAGCCGCCGAGATCGCCAAGCGCGTCGCGGCCGGCCCACGCCTCACCGACGAGAAGCGCGTCGAGATCCTCGAGCGCGTGAAGAAGCTCCAAGCGCGCGCCGCCTACGAAGGGCCCTATCGCGACTACGCCGCCAAGCAGCGAGCTTGAGCGACCTCACGCGAGGCGCGACATGACCTCCGCCAGCACCGAGTCGGGCGGACGGATGCGCGACGCGGGGAGCGTGGCGAGCGGCTCGTCGACGAGGCGGAGCTGCTCGTCGAGCGGGGCGATCCCCTTGTCGTGATAGATGAGGCCGGTCAAGAAGAGCTGCTCCTTGACCGCGCGCTCGAGCAGGCGCATCGCCCCCGAGCGCTCGCGCGGATCATGCTCGTGGCCGAGCTTCTTCAGGGTGATGCGCGAGCCGTCGTGGAGCGCGACCTGCGTCGTCGTTCCCGGATCGTAGTCGACCGCGATCTCCTCGTAGTACGGGACGAAGCCGATCTCGTGCAGCGGATCCTCCTTCTCCTTCGCGTACGGGTAGCTCTTGGTCGATCCCTCGTGGTTGTTGAACGTCACGCAGGGTGAAACGACGTCGAGCACCGCCGCGCCGCGGTGCGCGAGCGCGCCCTTGAGGAGCGGAACGAGCTGCTTCTGATCGCCGGAGAACGAGCGCGCGACGTAGGTGCACCCCATCTCGATCGCGAGGGCGCAGATGTCGATCGGATCCGTCGGGTTGACGGTTCCGCCCTTGTTGGCCGAGCCCTTGTCGGCCGTCGCGGAGAACTGGCCCTTGGTGAGGCCGTAGCAGCCGTTGTTCTCGACGATGTACACGATGGGCACGTTGCGCCGCATCATGTGGAGGAAGTTGCCGAGGCCGATCGACGCGGTGTCGCCGTCGCCGCTGACGCCGACGTTGACGAGGCGGCGGTTGGCGGCGTGGACGCCCGCGGCGATCGCCGCCATGCGCCCGTGCACGGAGTTGAAGCCGTGCGAGCGGCCGAGGAAGTAGGCCGTCGTCTTGCTCGAGCAGCCGATGCCCGAGAGCTTCGCGACCATGTGCGGAGGCACGTCGCGCTCGAAGAGCGCCTTGATGATCGCGCCGGTGATCGAATCGTGGCCGCAGCCGTTGCAGAGCGTCGAGTCGGCGCCTTTGTAGACCTTGAGCTCGAGGTTCAGGCGGTTCTGCGCGAGCGCCTTCTTCTTCGGCGCCGGCGCCGTGTGGGTGTCGTCGCTCACGAGAGGGCTCCCTTCTCTGCAGACAGGACGTTCTCCACGACGCCCATCGCGTCGATCGGCAGGCCGCTGTAGTGGAGGATCGACTTCATCTTCGCCGCCAGGAGCGGCATGTCGAGCTTGAGGATCGTCGCGCACTGCGCGTCGCGGTTCTGCTCGACCACGTAGGTCACGCGGTGCGACTCCACGAACTGCCGAACCTCGTCGTCGATGGGCAGCGCGCGGAGGCGGAGGTAATCGGTCTTCACGCCGTGCTGCTGCGTGAGGATGTGCCGCGCCTCTTGCACCGCGGGATCGCTCGAGCCGTACGCGATGATGCCGATGTCGGCGCCCGCGGCCGTGTCGATCACGGGCCTCGGCAGCTTCTTGCGGATCGTCTCGAACTTTCGCTGGAGCCGATCGATGTTCTTCATCCAGTCGGCGGGCTTCTCCGAGTACGTCGCCGCCTCGGTGTGACCGGTGCCGCGCGTGAAGTACGCCGCGAGCGGGTGGTCGGTGCCCGGGAGCGTGCGGTAGGGAACGCCGTCGCCGTCGACGTCCTTGTAGCGCGCGAACGAGCCGACGCGCTCGAGATCGGCCGCGCCGAGCACCTTGCCGCGCGAGATCGGCGCGGTGATCGGCTTGAACGGATCGCTCATCCAGCTGTTCATGCCGAGATCGAGATCCGTCATGAGGAAGACGACCGTCTGGAGCTCCTCGGCGAGGTCGAGCGCCTGGGCCGCGAGCTCGTAGCACTCGCTGACGCTCCCGGGGATGACGAGCGGGTGTTTGCAGTCGCCGTGCGACAGCAAGTACGCCTTGAGGATGTCGCCCTGGCACGTGCGCGTCGGCAGGCCCGTGCTCGGGCCCATGCGCTGCACGTCGACGATGACGGCAGGGATCTCGGCGAAGTACGCGAGGCCGACGAGCTCGGCCATGAGCGAGATGCCCGGACCCGAGGTCGCCGTCGCCGCGCGCGCGCCCGCCCAGCCGGCGCCGACGACCATCGCCATCGAGGCGAGCTCGTCTTCGCCCTGGATGACGGCGTAGGTCGCCTTGCCCGTCTCGGGGTCGCGGCGGAACTCGTCGAGGTAGTCGATGAGCGACTCGGCGAGGCTGCTGCTCGGCGTGATCGGGTACCAGGCGGCGAACGTGAGGCCGCCGAACATGAGCCCGAGCGCCGCGGCGGGGTTGCCCTCGACGATGATCTTGCCCGCGGTCTTGTTCGAGCGCTCGACCTTGAACTGGTTCTTCTTCTGGAGGTTCTTCGTCGCCCAGTCGAAGCCGAACACGGCGGCCTCGATGTTGAGCTCGGCGGCCTTCACCTTGCGCGCGAACTGCCGGCGGATGGCCTTCTTGACCTCCTCCATGTCGAGGTCGATCAGGTACGCGACCACGCCGACGTACATGATGTTGACGACCATCTTTCGCAGCTTCGCGTCTTTGCAGACGGAGACGACGAGCTCGTCGAAGGGCACGAGGTGCGCGTCGAGATCGGTGCGGCCGAGGTGCGCCTTGAGGCTCGCGTTGAGCACGAGGATGGCGCCGGGGCGCAGGCTCGCGATGTCGTCGACCACGGACTCCGGGTTCATCGCGACGAACACGTCGGTGTCGCGCTTGCGGCACGTCCACCCCTGCTCGTTCGCCCGCACGGTGAACCAGGTCGGCAGGCCCTGGATGTTCGAGGGGAACATGTTCTTCCCGCTCACGGGCACGCCCATGTTGAAGATGGTGCGCATGAGGATCAGGTTCGCCGACTGGCTCCCGGTCCCGTTGGACGTGGCGACGGTGACGACCACGTCGTTCACCACGGGCGACGCCACCTCGCGAGGCGCCTGAACGGCTGCTAGAGACATGCTCTTCATCCTCTCCGTCGGATGCGCGACTCTCTACCAGAGCGTCTTCGGACTGGAAAGGACTCCTCCTTGTGCTCCCGGACGGGTTGTGGTCGAGTTTCGAGACCCCCGGGGAAAGACGAATGGCCGCCGACCTGGTCGACACCCACTGCCACCTCGACGCGCCCGAGCTGCTCGAGGACGCCGACGATCTCGTCGAGCGCGCGCGCGGCGCCGGGATCCGCTGGATCATCACGATCGGCGCCGGGCGCGGCACCGACTCGGCGCCCGCGGCCGTCGCCCTCGCGCACACCCACGAGGAGATCGCGGCGTGCGTGGGGATCCACCCGAACGACGCCGAGTGCGCGACCGAGACGGTCATGACGACGCTCGCGGCGCTGTCGGAGGATCCGCGCGTCGTCGGGATCGGCGAGACCGGCCTCGACTATCGGCACGCGCCGCCTCCCGACGCGCAGCGCCTCGCCTTCCGCCGCTCGATCCAGCTCGCGCGCCACGTGCGGAAGCCGCTCGTCATCCACACCCGCGCGGCCGCCGCAGAGACGCTCGCGATCCTCCGCCAGGAGCAGGCGGAGGACGTCGGCGGCGTGGTCCACTCGTGCACCGACGACGTCGCTTCGGCGAAGGCGTTCCTCGATCGCAACTTCGACATCTCGTTCTCGCCGCTGCTCCTCGGCTACGAGCACGCGCGCGATCTCGCGCGCTGCGTACCGCTCGACCGGATGCTCATCGAGACGTCTGCGCCGTACCACCAGCCGGCCGGAACGAAGCACGACCTCGGCACGTGCCTGCCGCTCGTCGCCCAGCACGTCGCCGATCTCATCGGCGCGAGCGTCGAAGACGTCCTCGCGCGCACGAGCGCCAACGCCGTGCGGCGCTTCGGCCTCGACGAGCTCCCCGAGGCGAGCCGCCGCTCGGTGTTCTAGGGATCTTTCGACGCGTCGCCCTCGGCGGGGACGAAGGCGGTGTCGGCCATCTTGCCGTCTTTGAAGCCGAAGTAGACCTCGCACTGGTCGAACATGAACTTCTGGCCTTCGGGCGAGGTGAGGTCGACGCGGTAGGTGTTGATGAACTTCACCGAGTCCTTCAGCCACTCGTCCCACGCCTCTTTCGAGATCTCCTCGTAGATGCGCTTGCCGAGCTCGTTCTTGTACGGCGGCCGCGCGAGCCCCGGGAGCTCTCGGCCCAGCTTCTTGCACATCACGACGCGCGTCTCGGTCATGACGCAGCTCTTACCTCAGTCGAACTTCAGCGTCATCTGATAGGGATTCTTCCGCCGTATATCGAGCAGGTTCAGCGCGCAGACGCTGCCGTGAGGGAGCACCGACACCTCGATCCCGCGCGCGGCGGCGGCCACCGTCTCGAGGGCGCGCTCGGGCGTGTTGTTCGAGCGCGAGAGGTGCCCGAGGAAGATGCGGCCGAGCCGCGAGCCGACGAGGCGGCCCGCGAGCTCCGCGGCCTGGGGGTTCGAGAGGTGACCCCACCCGCCGGAGACGCGGTGCTTGAGCCGCGTCGGGTAGGGCCCGAACGCGAGCAGCTCGGGACAGTGGTTCGCCTCGAGGAGCGCGGCGTCGCAGCCCGAGAGCAGCGACGCGAGCGCCCGCGTCGGGCGCCCGATGTCGGTCGCGACGCCGATCGCGTGGTCCTTCGACGCCACGCGGACGGCGACCTGAGGCGCGTCGTGCGGGACGTGCGCAGTCTCGATCTCGAGGCTCCCGATCCGAAAGCTTCGCCCGATCGCGTAGTCGCGCACGGCGAAGCGCTTGCGTACGCGCTGCGCCGGGATGCCCGGGTGGAGGTAGATCGGCGCGCCGAAAGCGCGGGCGATCTTCTCGACGCCGCCGAAGTGATCGCCGTGCTCGTGCGTGGCGACGATCCCGTCGAGGCTGCCGGGCGCGAGCTCGAGCCCGAGCGCGGCGAGGCGCGCGGCCGCGTTGCGCGGGCCGATCCCCGCGTCGACCATGATCCGCACGCCTTCGGCCTCGACGAGCAGCGCGTTGCCGGTCGAGCCGGTCCCGAGCACGAAGGCGCGCATTGACGCTCCCACGAATACGCGGCGGCCATCGGCCGATCAATCCTCGCGGATCAATCGTACGAAGTGTGTGGAGCAATCCTGGTATCGTACCGTGCGCGTCCGTGAGCCATCGCCCCTGCCCTCACTGCGGAGCTCCGCTGCCGGATCCGTCGCGATTCTGCGGCCAATGCGGCGGCACGATCGGTCCCGCGGCGGCCGACGTGCACGAAGAGGTGACCGTCGCGCGCGACGCGCCGGACATCGAGGCGCTGCTCGCCGCACACGACAAGGAGCAAGCCGCGAAGGCGCAAGCGACGCAGCTCGGTATCCCCGCGCGCGCGCCGGGCCCGCCGCCGCCTGGAACGCTCGGCAAGACGCTGCTCGACGCGTCGCCGTTCGGATCCGACGCCGCGCCGGCGCCGCGATCGATCCCCACACCCCTCGTGCCGCCGCCCGAGCCGGGCAGCGCGCTGCTCGAGGCGGCGACGCCGTCGCTCCCCGCCACCGGCCGCGCGCCGGTGCTCGCCGCCACGCTCGCCGATCCCGAGGCTCAGGAGCGCGCCGCGCAGCTCCGCGATCAGATCTTCGGGGCGCGCGCCGCGCAGTCGGCCGAGGCCTCGGGGCAGTCGCCGCCCGCGCCGCCGGCTGGCCCGGGTGGGCCTTTGATGAAGACGATGCTCCTCGGCGGTGACGCGCCGCAGACGGCCGCCGCGGCGATGGCCGCTCACCTCGCCGCGCAGCAAGCGCAGCACGCACAGCAGGCGCCGGCGCCGCGGCCCGACGCGAGTCCGCTCTCGCGCAGCGTGCTCGCGCCGCAGTCGTGGCGACCGCCGGCTCCCGCGAGCGGGCAGCCGCCGTCGGGATCGCCGCCGCCCGGAAGCGTGCAACCTGCACCCGTCGTCGGCGTCGGCGCTGCCGCGCCGGAGCCCGAGGCCCCGCGCGCGGCGCCGGCCGCGCCCGCGACCGCGCAGCCCCCGCTGCGAACGATGCTCGGCATGCCCGCGACCGATCTTCCGGCGCCGGGCGCCGCGCCGCCGCCTCCGCAGGCCGCGCCGTTGCCGCCCGCGCAGAAGACGATGCTGGGCGTCGCCATCCCCGGCATCGCGCCGACCCACGCCCCCCAAGGCGAGCCCGATCTGCGGAGCAAGCAGAGCACGATGCTCGGCGTCGCCATCCCCGGCGTCGCGCCGACCCACGCCGGCCATCAAGGTCAGCAAGGAACGGTGCAGATGCAGGCGCGACCGCCGGTGCACATTCCTTCGCAGGTCCAGAACACCGCGCTCGGCATCGCGGCGCCGCCGCTCGCGCCCATCGTGCCCGCGCCTCCACCGCTCGTCGACGAGCCGCTGCCGGAGTCTCCGGCCGTCGCGCCGAAGCGCGGCGTCCCCGCGCTGGCCGTCGTCGGGATCCTCATCGCGCTCGTGCTCGTCGCCGGCGGCGTGGGCGCGTTCTTCGCGCTGAGGCCGCACGCTCCCCTCACCGCCCAGCCACAGCTCGACGAGAACGGTCGTGAGTCGCTCAAGATCGGCTGCGCGACCTGCCCGGACGGCACGGTCGTCGCGCTCGGCGCGTCGTCGGCGACGATCACCGGCGGCGCCGCCGTCCTGCCGCTGCCCGCGCCGCTGTCGATCGGCGACAACGATCTCCCTGTGAAGATCGATCGTCCGGAGAGCGGTCGCGACGAAGAGGTGAAGGTGCACGTCCCGGTCGCCTACCGCGTGCGCACCGATCTCACGACGCTCTCCGCGAAGCCTCCGGCGATCACCGTGCGGGTCGAGGCGACGCCGGGCAGCGAGGCGACGGTCGAGAACGAGCCCGTGAAGCTCGACGCGAACGGCAAGGGCTCCTACGCGATCGATTTGTCCAAAGAAACCCAGGGGATGGGCGACACCAAGCCGATCGAGCGCAAGCTCTCGTTCGCGATCACGCCGAACGGCGGCAAGCCGGAGACGGGGCAGCTCACCGCGCGCACGTCCGCGGTCGCGCTCCTGCTCGACGCGCCCGGCCTCGATCACGTCACCGAGAAGACCACCGCCGCGGTCGCGGGGCAGACGCGACCGAACGCGACTGTGACGATCGACGGACAGTCGGCGCCGGTCGACGCCCAAGGCCGCTTCGGCGTTCGCGTCGAGCTCGCGGCTCTCGGCGAGCGCACGCTCGAGATCGTGGCGTCGGCGCCGCCGCTCGCGCCGCGCATCGTCAAGGCGCGCATCGTGCGCGTCGCGTCGCTCGCCGACGCGGCGAAGGAGCTCGACGCGAAGTCGCCGATCGGCTTCGACGCCTTCGGCGCCGATCCCGCTTCGAAGGCAGGGCAGAGCGCGATGATCGAGGGCGAGGTCGTCGAGGCCCGCGCGAGCGGAGGCCACACGCTGCTCCTCGTCGATGACCGAAAGACGTGCGCCAAGGGTGCGTCGTGCGTCGTTCGCGCGATGCACGGCGAAGAGCTCGCGCTCAAGCGCGGCGATCTCGTGCGCGTGTACGGCCGCGTCGTCGGGCCGGTCACCGCCGGCGGAAAGACCGTCCCCGACGTCGAGGCTTCGCTCGTGCTCACGATCAAGGCGGCGAAGTGAGGCGCCTCGCGATCGCCGCCCTGGCCCTCGCCGGCGTGGCGAGCACCTGCGCGATCGCCTCACTCCGCGACGCCGGCGCCCAGCGCCTCGATCCGCGGCGGCCGAGCGTCTTCATCGTGGGTGCGCCCGGCGGGGCGTCGCCGACGCTGCGCGGCGACGCGCGACGAACGGGCGCCGCGCGAGACCTCTTGCCCTCGGGGGTCATCCGGATCTCGTGGCGCAAGACGATCGGGATCAGCGTCGAGCAGCCCGCGCTCGCCGGTCCCGACGGCACGCTCGCGGTCGTGGGCACCGCGCGCGGGGAGGTCGTCTTCATCGACGAGAACGGCGACGAGCGAGGACACGTCAACGCAGGCACGGCCGGCGCCGCGCTCGCGACGATGACCTCCGACGGCACGGTCGTGTTCATGACGAAGGCGGGCGACGCCGTCGGCGTGCGCCGCACGCTCACGCGCCCGCGCTTCGTGACCCGCGTCGGCGGCGAGGCGAACGTGAGGGTCGCGCCGCTCTCGCTCGACGACGGCGGCGTCGTCGTCGCGACGATGACCGATCTCGTCGTCCTCGACAGCGAGGGCAACGTCCGCGCGCGCGCTTCGCTCCCCGAGTCGCCCGCGCAGCCGCTCCTCGTGAGCGGCGACAAGGTCGTCGCGATCAGCACCACGGGCGCGGTCTTCGGCTGGACGCCGGGGCGCGAGCCCGTGCGCGTGGGCTCGTTCGGCGCGCCCACCGACGGCGGCGCCGCGCTCGCCGACGCCACGACGCTGCTCGCGGTCATCGAAGGAAACCACCTCGTCGAGCTCGATCTGGCGCGCGGCGCGCGGAGCACGCGCGCGATCGCGGCGCAGGGGCTCTACCTCGGGCCGCCGGCCGTGCGCAGCGGAGGCGCGGCGACGCTGATCGCGATGACGCAGAGCCGCGAGCTCGTCGTGACGATCGCCCCCTCGGGACAAGAGACGATGGCGCCCGTCGGATCGTTCACCAAGCCGCCGCTGCCCGACGGCGGCGTACCGCCGCTCGTCGCCCCGCTCCACACGCAGACGGCGCCGATCGTCGATCCGCGCGGCGCCGTCGCCTTCGTGACGCCGACCGACGGCCGCGTCGGGATCATCTCGGCCGACGGCGCCCTCGACGCGGTCGGGGAGCTCATCTGTACGCGAAGCGGAGCCTCGAACGGCGTTGCAGGGCTCACCCCCTTCGGCAAGGGCGCGTTCGCCGTGACGTGCAACAACGGCGTGGTCGCGCGGATCAGCGGCCCCGAGGCCGACTCGCTCCGCCGTCCGTCGGCGAAGCCGGCGCGGCCGTCGAGCCCGACGCCGCCTCCCGCGCCTCCGCCTCCGCCCGACGACGACGACGACGAAGAGCCGTAGCCCGAGCCGACTGGCAGGCGGCGCGAATTGTGCCTATAGTCCGGGCATGATCACGATCACGGACCGCGCGGCGTCGAAGGTGAAGGAGATCGCCGAGGCAGAGGCGCTCAACGAGCAAGGCCTGCGGTTGCGCGTCGTGGGCGGCGGCTGCGCCGGCTTCACCTACGATCTGTACTTCGAGGATCAGATCACCGACATGGACGAGACGTTCGAGTCGAACGGCGTGAAGCTCTTCGTCGATCCGCTGAGCTTCCAGTACCTCGAGAACACCGAGATCGACTACGTCGAGGGCGTCCACGGCTCGGGCTTCAAGTTCAACAATCCGCAGGTCACCGGCAGCTGCGGCTGCGGCTCGTCGGTCAAGTTCTGACCGGCGGAAGGCGTGCAGAAGGCCGACGCGGCCGCGCGCCACTCACTCCCGGCGTTGTCGCGCGTGCTGTGTTCGGACGCTGGTCGGTGCTCGTGCCGGTAGGCCAAGCGCCGCGCGAACCATCGATGACCACGGCGCACTTGGCCGCGTCATTTCATCGAGCAGCGCCGACGCCTCGTCGCGGTGTTCGCGCTGGCCGCTTCCGTCGCGCAATTTCACCAACACCTTGACGCGTCGGAGGTGGTCCCTTCGCACTTCAGCCAGGTCCTCACGATCGAGTCCAAGGGCTCGCCACGTTGCTTCGCCTCGCCGGCTGCCGCGAACGGCGTACGGGTATTCCTCACGGAAGGCGATGTGAGCCTCTGGGTCTTCGCTGGAGGGGTCGAGAAAGAGTGGCTTCTCGAGGCGGAGCTCATGACTCGGCGTGCGCGCTCGCTTCTTCGGATTCAGCAGGGGGAATAGATTTCTTTTGTGGCGACTGTTGCAAATCTCGCAAGCGAAGAGAAGGTTCGACCATTCGTAAGCGAGCCAGAAGTACCCCGGCCGCGCGAGCGAATCTGTCTCGTCCTGACGAACACCTCCTTTCGGCCGAAAGTGTTCAACGTGTCCGCTGGCGACATGTGTGACCTTCGACTCGCAGAAGCAACACTTCCCGTGTTGAGCTCGCACAAGCACACGCTTGACGCTTGGATGCCCGTAGATCGTGGCGTTGAACACGAACGCGCGGTTCCCGTTCGCAAACGCCCTGCGATCGAGCGCGGATGTCGCGACACCGTCGGTCGCAAGACGTGAAGGAACCCTCGTCGGGCGTCGAACACGAATCATCGCGGTTTCCTCGCCGGGCGCTTGGGGAGGCCCTTCGCCGCTCGGAGGATAAGGGACATCGCGCGCTGCTCTTCCGGGCTCTCGCCGCCAGGCAACTCTCCGATTCGATTCTCGAGAAGACGAAGGCGCCTTTGGTCTGAAACGCTAAGAGTTGCCTTCGTGAGAATGCTCCGCCGCTCTGCAATCAGCTCATCGAGCCACGGGGGCCGCGCAGTCGGAAGACCATACAGATCGCTCGTGAGAATCTGATCGATCCGCCAACTCCGCACGTCCGCGGGATTGTTCTCGATGACGACATGGTCGCCGTCTCGCTTCAGCAAGACCACGTTTGCATCCTCGGCGGCTTGGACGACAAGGGGACTGTGCGCGGTAGCGACGAACTGGGCGTTCGGGAACCGTTCTGTGAGAAACGCGATGATGTCCCTTTGCCACTTCGGATGCAGATGAAGATCGATCTCGTCGACAAGCACAACTGCCGGCTCAGCGAGAGGCTCGCGGTGCTTCTCGTGGCGATCGAACATCGACGCCGCTAGGTCGACCATCCATGCAATAAGGGACTGGTAGCCCAGACTAAGCGCGTCGAGCGCCACCCAGCCGTACGGGGTCTTGAACTCAACTGAAGGCTCCCAGTGCCTTCGAGGCTCGCCGACTCGGACATCATCCACCTCTGGCAGTATCCGCGTGAGCAGTTCTTTGAGGCGCTCAAGACGACGCGCGGCCGGCCCGCCTGCCTTCCCCTCCTTCGCTGCTGCGTAGTCCTCCCCGAGGAGCCACTCTTCCGCATTCACGAGCGGGGCATCGACGAACAGACTTCCGTACTTCACCTTGGAGTGACGGTGGCGCCGACTGAAGCGAGTTGCGCCAATGCGTCGCCCAGCGCCATAGCCGCAGACAAGCGGTCGTGGGACCTCCGCCCACTCGGGGCGCGGCGCATCACCGGCGATTGTGAACTCGACCTGCCGTGAACCGGTTGCCGTGCTCAACATCGCGTGCACGAATCCGCGTTCTTCACGGCCGCGCGCGAAGTCGAGCGGTGGACGCGGACCTTCCTCGTACTCTCTCCACGATTCGTAGATGTACCTTTCGTAACGTGCGCCGCACGCCATCGCGAGCACTTGAAGCAGCGTCGTCTTTCCGACACCATTCTCACCGAGAATGATCGTCCAGCGTGCTGGCGAGCCAGCCTCGTCCGCGAGCGAAAGCGTCTGTGCTTCGCTGAAGCAGCGAACGTCCCGCAAACTCAGAGACGTGACATATGTCCCATGCCGAGCAAGCCCATTCGCTGCCTTCGGTTTCGACATGTCGTTCGTCTTCCCGCGTCATCCTCGCACAGAAGGCGCCACGACGCTGCTCTTCGTCGCGACGCGGCGCCGACAGCGCTAGAGCGTCGGGCTGGCCATGCGCATCGCTGCGTCGACGCGACGCGGTGCGCGTTCGACTACGCCCGCGAGTGGGCTGAGACCGTCACCGTTCGCCGCACGCATCACGCACGGTCGCGACAGACGGTCGAGCCGCCGTCGAGACGGCGCTGCCGATCGCTGTTGCGTTGCCTGACGATCAACAGCACGTACGGAGCAAGACGCGAAACGTCAACGCTCTAGGCATCGCCTCGACGTCGGCGACACAGACCTCAATAGCCGAGGTTCGGGCCGAGCCAGCGCTCGACGCTCTCGACCGAAGCGCCGAGGCGCTTCGCGTAGTCTTCGACCTGATCGCGGCCGATCTTGCCGAGGTTGAAGTAGCGCGCTTCGGGGTGCGCGATGTAGAGGCCGCTCACGCTCGCGGCCGGCGTCATCGCGAACGACTCCGTGAGCTGCATGCCGCGCGCTTCGGCGTCGACGAGCGAGAAGAGACGGCCCTTGAGCGTGTGATCGGGGCACGCGGGATAGCCGAGCGCAGGTCGGATCCCCCGGTAGCGCTCCGCGACGAGATCGTCGCCGCTCAGCTTCTCGTCGGGCGCGTACCAGGCCCGACGCACGCGCTCGTGGAGCATCTCGGCGAAGGCCTCCGCGAGGCGATCGGCGAGCGCCTTGACGATGATCGCCGAGTAGTCGTCGAGATCCTTCTTGAAGCTCTCCGCGAGCGCCTCGGCGCCGAGGCCCGCGGTGACCGCGAACGCGCCGACGTGATCGTGCGCGCCCTTCGGGCCGACGAAGTCGGCGAGGCAGAGGTGCGGCCCGCTCGGCTCGTCGTCGCTCGCGGACGCGGCGGGCGCGCCCTTCGCCTGCTGCTGGCGGAGCATCGGGAAGCGCGTGAGCTCCCTGCTCCGTGAGGCGTCGGCGTAGACGACGATGTCTTCGCCCTCGCTCGCCGCGGCGAAGAACCCGTACGTGCCCTTCGCCGTCAGGAGCTTCTCGCGGATGATCCGATCGAGCAGCGCCTTGCCCGCGTCGTAGAGATCGCGCGCGGCCTTGCCCTGCTGGGGGTGCTCGAGGATCTGCGGGAACCTGCCGCGGAGCTCCCAGGCGGTGAAGAAGAAGGTCCAATCGATGTATTCTGCAATTTCTCGCAGATCGCCGTCGATCTCTCTCACGCCGAGGAACGGGGGCGCGCTCGGCGCCGGATGGACGATCTTCGGCGCGTTCGCGCGCACCTCGGCGAGCGGCAGGACAGGGCGCACGCGCTTGCCGACGTGAAGATCGCGCAGGCGCTGCTGCTCGGCGCGGTTCTCCTGATCGAGGATCTTCCGCTTCTGCGGATCGAGCAGCGACGACACCGTGCCGACGGCGCGCGACGCGTCGAGGACGTGCACCGTCTCGTTCGGGTACTCCGGCGCGATCTTGACCGCGGTGTGCTGCCGGCTCGTCGTCGCCCCGCCGATCAGCAGCGGGAGCTCCATGCCCCGTCGCTTCATCTCCTTGGCGACGTAGACCATCTCGTCGAGCGACGGCGTGATGAGGCCGGAGAGCCCGACGGCGTGGACGTTCTCCTTCACCGCGGCGTCGAGGATCTTCTCCGCGGGCACCATGACGCCGAGATCGACGACGCGGTAGCCGTTGCAGCCGAGGACGACGCCGACGATGTTCTTGCCGATGTCGTGGACGTCGCCCTTGACCGTCGCCATGAGCACGGTGCCCTGCGACTTCGCGCCGAGCTTCTGCTTCTCCGCCTCCATGTAGGGCTCGAGGTAGGCGACCGCCTTCTTCATGACGCGGGCGCTCTTGACCACTTGCGGGAGGAACATCTTGCCCGCCCCGAAGAGATCGCCGACGACCTTCATGCCGTCCATCATCGGGCCTTCGATGACCTCGAGCGGGCGCGCGTACTTCTGGCGCGCTTCTTCGGTGTCGGCCTCGATGAAGTCGACGAGCCCGTTCACGAGCGCGTGGCTGATGCGCTCTTCGACGGTGCCCGAGCGCCAGACGAGCTCTTCGCCCTTCTTCTTGCCCGTTCCCTTGACCTTCTCCGCGTGCTCGACGAGGCGCTCGGTCGCGTCGGGCCGGCGGTTGAAGAGCACGTCTTCGACCCTCTCGCGGAGCTCGGGATCGATCTCCTCGTAGACGACGATCTGCCCCGCGTTGACGATGCCCATGTCGAGGCCCGCCTTGATCGCGTGGAAGAGGAACGCCGAGTTCATCGCCTCGCGCACGACGTTGTTGCCGCGGAAGGAGAACGAGAGGTTCGAGATGCCGCCGCTCGTCTTCACGCCGGGGCACTTCGCCTTGATGAGCGCGACCGACTCGATGAAGCTCTTGGCGTACTCGGCGTGCTCCTCGAGCCCGGTCGCGATCGCGAGGACGTTCGGGTCGAAGATGATGTCGCTCGGATCGAAGCCGGCCTTCTCGGTCAGCAGCCGGTAGGCGCGCTCGCAGATCTCGATGCGCCGCGGCGTGGTGTCGGCCTGGCCCTGCTCGTCGAACGCCATGACGACGACGCCGGCGCCGAACTTGCGCACGATCTCGGCCTTGGCGAGGAAATCGTTCTCCCCTTCCTTCAGGCTGATCGAGTTGACGATCGACTTGCCCTGCGCGCACTTGAGCCCGGCGACGATCACCTCCCACTTGGAGCTGTCGATCATGACCGGAACACGCGCGATCTCGGGCTCGGTCGCGATGATGTTGAGGAAGGTCGTCATCGCGGCCGCTCCGTCGAGCATGCCCTCGTCCATGTTGACGTCGATGACGTTGGCGCCGTTGCGCACCTGATCGAGCGCGACCTGCGTCGCCGTCTGGTAGTCGCCCTTCTTGACGAGATCGGCGAAGCGCGCGCTGCCCGTCACGTTGGTGCGCTCGCCGATCATCATGAAGTTCGCGTCGGGGCGGATCGTGAGCTTCTCGAGGCCGCTGAAGGTCGAGAGGCGCGGGCGCGGCGGCGGCGGCCGCGTGCGCGGGCGGATCCCCTCCACGGCCTTGGCGATCGCGCGGATGTGGTCCGGCGTCGTACCGCAGCAGCCGCCGACGAAGTTCACGAGGCCGGCCTCGGCGAACTCGCGGAGGAGGCCGGCCGTGATCGGCGGCGTCTCGTCGAACTCGCCGAGCGCGTTCGGCAGGCCGGCGTTCGGATAGCAGCTCACGTACGACGAGGAGATCGACGCGAGCTCGCTCACGTAAGGGCGGATCTCGTTCGCGCCGAGCGAGCAGTTGACGCCGATGGAGAGCGGCTGCGCGTGCTCGATGCTCGTGAACCACGCGTCGACGAGCTGCCCCGAGAGCGTGCGGCCGCTCTTGTCGATGATCGTCACGCTCGTCATGACCGGCACGCGCCGGCCCTTCTCGCGGAAGACGTCTTCGATCGCGACGAGCGCGGCCTTCGCGTTGAGCGTGTCGAAGACCGTCTCGACGAGGAGGAGGTCGACCCCGCCGTCGAGCAGGCCGCGGATCTGATCGGCGTACGCGTCGCGCACCTGATCGAAGGTCACCGTGCGGAACGAGGCGTCGTCGACCTTGGGCGAGAACGAGAGCGTGCGGTTGAGCGGGCCGACCGCGCCGGCGACGAAGCGCGGCTTCTCCTTCGTGCTGAAGGCGTCGGCCGACGCGCGCGCGATCCGCGCCGCGGCGACGTTCATCTCGTACGGCAGATCGTCGAAGCCGTACTCGGCCTGGCTGAAGACGTGCGCGTTGAACGTGTTCGTCTCGGCGATGTCGGCGCCGGCGTCGAAGTACGCGTCGTGGATCTTGCGGATGATCTCGGGCCGCGTGAGCACGAGCAGCTCGTTGTTGCCCTTGACGTCGCGGTCGAGGTCTTTGAAGCGCTCGCCGCGGAAGTCGGCCTCCGACAGCTTCTCGAGCTGGATGGCCGTCCCCATCGCGCCGTCGAGCACGAGGATGCGCTCCTCGAGCAGGGCGCGGAGGCGGTCTTCGACGTTTGGAGACGACATGCCGCCAAGCTCCTTACCACAGACAGCACAAAGCCCGCGCATTGCGCGGGCTTCGCGGTCGACGTCGTCCGTAAGCCGAGTTCTGTTCCGTCCGGAGATCGCCCTCCGAACGGCGGCGGTCATTCCTCTAGGGCGGCCGTTACCGGACGCCTCGAGCAGCCTACCCGCGGGCTCGGGCGAGTCGCCCTTCGCGGTTTCCCGCACGCCCGCCTACGTGGCCTTGCTCCCGATGGGGTCTGCCTTGCCGCCTCCGTTACCGGACGCGCGGTGGGCTCTTACCCCGCCGTTTCACCCTTACCCGCCGCGGGAGATCCCGAGGCGAGCGGTCTTTCTCTGTTGCACTTTCCTTCGCGTTTCCGCGACCGGGCGTTACCCGGCATCGCACTCTGCGGAGCTCGGACTTTCCTCCCGTCGCGAGCACCCGAGGGTGCCGCGACCGGCGATCGCCTGTACGGCATCGACAGCGCGCAAGGTGACACCGGCTCGGTCGATGCGCAACATGAGCCGACCATGAAACGACTCGTCGAAGAGCTCTGCTCGCCGGAGTGCGCCGGACGGGCTCCGGGCACGCCGGGAGGGATCCGCGCGCGCGGGCTCGTGCGCGACGCGATGCGCGCCGCGGGCACCGATCCGGTCGAGCAGGCGATCGGCCGCTCGAAGGGCGCGAACCTCGTCGCGACGCTCCCAGGCGACGTCGACCGCTGGGTGCTCGTCGGTGCGCACTACGACCACCTCGGCAAGAGCGGCAAGACCTTCTTCCCCGGCGCCGACGACAACGCCGCGGCCGTCGCCATCTTGGTCGAGGTCGCTCGCGCGCTCGCGGGCAAGCGCGCCGCCGGCCGCGGGATCATCCTCGCGGCGTTCGACGCCGAAGAGCCTCCGTACTTCCTCACGGGCGAGATGGGCTCGAGCTTCTTCGCCAAGCACGCCGCCTCGCTCGGCACGCCGCTCGACACGATCGATCTCATGGTGTGCATGGATCTCGTGGGCCACGCGCTCGGCCCCGAGGGCCTGCCGGGCACGGTCCGCGACTCGCTCTTCGCGCTCGGCGCCGAGCGCAGCGAAGGCACGTCCGCGATCGTCGACGCGATCGCGACGGCCGAAGAGGGCGTCGTCGTCCGGCGCGTCGACGCGGAGGTCATTCCTCCTCTCTCCGACTACGACGCGTTCTGGAAGCGTCAGGTCCCGTTCCTCTTCCTCACCGGAGGTCGATGCCAGCGCTATCACACGCCCGGCGACACGCCGGAGCACCTCGCGTGGTCGAAGATGGAGGCCACCGCGCGCTGGCTCGAGCGCCTCGTGAGGCGCGCGTGCGAGCGTGACGGCGAGCGCGTCGTCTTCGATCGGGGCGCGCGCGACGACGGGTCGACGTTGCGCACCTTCCTCGACGTCGTGGCGCCCCTCACGTCGCTGTCACCCATGGCGGCGCAGGGTGAGCGCTCCGCGCGTGAGCTGCTCGACGCATGCGACGCGCGCGGCCGGCTCCCCGACGCGCTCGCCGACGCGCCCAAAGGCCTCGTCGCCGCGCTCGAGAGCGGGCTCGCGTAGCCTCAATCGACGGCGCGAGCCGGGTCGCGACGCAGGAAGGCGAGCGCGGTCACGAAGGGAACGACCACGAGCCCGTAGCGGCCCGATCCGAAGAAGACCGCGTGCGTCGCCGCGGTCGCGAGGATGACGAAGCTCGCGGCCGGCACGAGGATCGGCGCGCGCTCGATCGGGCGGAGCCCGAGGATCGCGATCGCGATCGCGCACGCGAGGTAGCCGATCGTGCCCGGGACCAAGACGCACGCGACGAGGCCGATCGCGCAGACGATCTTGCGCGCGCGCGATCGCGGGCCGTCGAGGCGCCACACGGAGACGAGCGCCGCCGCGAGGAGCAGGCGCGACGCGAGCGTCTCGACGGCGCCGAGCGCGAGCTTCATGCGATACGTGAAGCGCTCGGGGTTCGCCGCGTGGAGGTACCAGGGCGCGGCGCCGAAGTAGTCGAAGGTGGCGCGGAGCTTCGCGGGCGCGCGCGCGAGCCAGGCGACGGGATGGCGCGCGATGACCCGGAGCGCCGCGCTCCCGAAGCACGCGTCCTTCGCGGCCTCGGCGAAGACCTCCTTGCACTCGTCGGGCACCTTCATCTCGTGCCAGCCGCCGCTCTCGGTCTGCGCTCCGATCGCGAGGTTCCACCCGCCGTTGACGCTCACGAGCGCGCAGCGATCCATGCGCGCGCAGTTGCGCGCCGTCCACGGCGCGCACACCGCGAGGGCGACGGCGAGCATGGCCGCGGCGCGAGCCGCGCGCGCCTTCACGCTCGCGGACGCTGACGCGGCGAGCCAGCCCACGACGGGCGCGAGCACGAGCGACTGCGGCCGCACGAGCGTCGCGACGCCGAGCACGAGCCCGCACGCAGCCAGCCATCGCCGCCGCGGATCGACGCGCGCGCGCCGGCCGAGCGCGACCGACAGGATCAAGAGCGACGCCGTGACGCCCTCGGTCATGATCGCCGCGGTGTAGGGCACGAGCGCGGGGTGGAGACCGACAGTGAGCCCCGCCGCGAGCGCGAGCTTCCGCGGGCTCTGCGCGAGCAGATCCCAGGCGGCCCACGCGGCGCCGGCGCCGAACAGCGCGTTGACGATCATCGCGAGCGCCGGCTTCGTGCCGAAGACCGCGTACGCGATCGCGACGATCGCGGGGTAGCCGACCGGATAGTGCGCCGCGTACGTCACCGCGCCGTCGGGCCACAGCCACGTGTACCCGTGGCCCTCCGCGATCCGCGACGCGACCACGTGATAGTACGTCCCGTCGGCGGTCGGCGGGATCGCGCCCGCCGCCCAGGCCGCGAGCGCGAGGCGCGCGAGCAGCGCGACGGCGAAGACCACGAGCCCGTCGCGTCGGGTCACGAAAGATCCAGCTTCTCCAACGCCACGACGAGCTCGCACGCGGGCAGGCCGACGACGTTCGTGTACGAGCCCTCGATGCGCGAGACGAGCCCGGCGCCGAGCCCTTGCACGGCGTAGGCTCCCGCCTTGTCGAGCCCCTCGCCGCTCTCGGCGTACGCGCGCACCTTCGCGGCGGTGAGCGGCCGGAACGTGACGCGCGTGACGACCGTCTCCTCGTGGAGCGCGCGCCCGCCCGCGGACGGTCCGGCGCCGATCGCGAACCGCGTCCAGACCTCGTGGGTGCGGCCGGCGAGCCGCGCGATCATCGACGCGGCCTCGTCGATCGAGGCGGGCTTGCCGAGGATCGATCCGCCGTCGATCACCGACGTGTCGGCCACGAGCACGGCGGCGGCCGCGGCGGCGTCGGGGGAAGAGAACGCCGCGGCGCTCACCGCCCGGAGCTTCGCGCGCACGATCCGCGCGAGATACGTCGCGGCGTCTTCGCCGGGCAGCGTCGCCTCGTCGACCTCTGCGACGTGCACCACGAACGGGATCCTCAGGTTCTCGAGGATCTCGCGACGCCGCGGAGACCCGCTCCCCAGGAGGAGATGCGCGCGCAGATGCATGCGCCGTTCTTTTCCCAATGAAGCCGAAGAGTCAACTCTGGTATGGTGCGGGCCAGATGCGAACGGCCATCACGGCCTGGGGCGCGGCGGCCCTTGTGGTGATGTCGATCGGCGAGGCCCACGCCGACGACTGCGGCAGTCCGCTCGTCAACACTTGCATCAACAGCGACACGTACTGGCCGACGGCCGGTCCGATGCGCTTCGCCCACGTCATGGGCACCGAGACGGTCGGCCGCGGCCAGATCGGCTTCGGCCTCGTGAGCACCTACCTCTCGCGGCCCGTGCTGCTCCGCGTGGCGACGCCGGGCTCGGGCGGCAGCGATCAGTTCGTCGTCGACGACCAGCTCAACACGAACTTCCTCTTCGCCTACGGCGTGACCGATCGCCTCCAGCTCGACTTCGCGCTCCCGGTCACGCTCATCCAGACGGGCGCGGGGCTCAGCCCGCTCACCGGCGGCGAGGATCTGCGCGACACGGCGATGCGCGATCTGCGCTTCGGCTTCGTCTACACGCTCGTGCCCCGCGCGCGCATCCTGCCGGAGATCGCGGGCGAGAGAGGCGGCGAGGGCAACGCGTGGTCGCTCGCGTCCCGCTTCAACGTGTCCGCGCCGACGGGCGACGCCGGCTCGTTCGCGGGGGATCGCGGCGTCGTCCTCGCGCCGAGCCTCGCGGGCGACTTCCGCCACAAGATCTTCTTCGCCGGGGCCGATCTCGGCGCGCGCATCCGCCCGGTCACCGAGTTCGCCGGCGCCCGCGTCGGCACACAGATCACGACGGGCCTCGGCGCGGGCATCGACGTCATCGAGCGCGAGCGTCTCTCCTTCATGGCCGAGGCCCGCGCCTTCTTCAACCTCCCCGAGCAAGCCGACACGGCGCAGTCGGCCTTCGGGATCACGAGCCGCCCGAACGGCAAGGCGATCTTCCCCGCGGAGTGGATGATCTCGGCGCGGAGCGCGCCGCTGCTCGCCGGCGACGTGTCGTTCATGCTCGGCGGCGGCGGCCCGATCCCGATCGGCGACGCGGCGATCACCGTGCCGCGATTCCGCTTCGTGCTCGGCGTCGTCTATGCGCCGATGTCGCGCGACACCGACGGCGACGGCGTCCTCGACAAGAACGATCTGTGCCCGACGCGACCAGGCGAACGTGGGGGTGATCGACCGGGCTGCCCGGCGGAAAGCGCGGAGAAGAACCCATGACCGTCACGACGACCGGCGCGCGACACGTCCTCCTCCGGCTCTCGGATCCTGCCCGCTTGCCCGACGCGATCCTCGCTCCGCTGCGCGACGAGGTCGTCCTCGCCGGATGGATGCGCGCGAGCGGCGTGCTCGCCGACGTCCATATCCGCGCGTTCGATCCGCACGCCGCGGGCTTCGGCCCCGCGCGGCGCATCGTCGGTCCCGTCCAGGTCGTCGTCCTCGAAGGGAGCATCGGCCTCTCCTCGGGCGACGTCTCTTGCGGCCTGCGCGCCGTGATCTCGCGCGAAACCGAGTCGGGCCTCGAGACGATCGCGGGCGAGCTGCTCGAGGCGCGCGTCATCGCGCTCGAAGCGCACGTGCTCGCGTTCGACGAGCTCACCGCGACGCGTGAGGTCGATCGCTCCGGCGTCACGCTGCTCGAGGTCGCCGCGACCGGCGCCCCTCCCCGCCCCGCTCCCGCGGCTCCCGCTCCCCCGGCTCCCGCTCCCGCGTCTCCCCCTCCCGCCCCCGCGCTCGCTCCCGCTCCCGCTCCCGCGCTCGCTCCCGCTCCCGCTCCCGCCCCCGCGCCGGTCCCCAAGCCTTCCCCGACCTTCAGCGCGCCCACGGCGCTCCCGCTCCGCCCGGTCCGCCCTCCGGAGCCCGAAGAAGAAGAGCAGATCGTCCCCGAAGCCGGCGACGTCGTGGAGCACTTCGCCTTCGGCCGCTGCGAGGTCGTGAAGACCGACGGCGATCGCCTCCACGTCCGCCTCGGCAAAGACGGACGCATCAAAGAGATCGCCCTCGAGATGCTCAAGGTCTCGCCGCTGCCCCCCGAAGACGGCCAGACCTCACGCCACTACAAGCTCGCGCGCAAGCTCTGATCGCCTACGCGCGCACGGTCGCGGCGTCGGCGCCGACGCGGAGCTCGGTGCTCGGCTTGGCGTGCGCCCACTTGACCATCGCGATCCCCACCGCCTTGCCCGAGACGGGGCCGGTCACCGCGCTCTTGATCTCGCCCACCGCTTCGCCCGCCGGCGTCGTCACCGCGGCGCCGCGCGCGGGCACCGCGCCCTCGATGTCGACGGGCACGAGCTTTCGCTTCACGTGCCCGCGGTTCTCGAGCATGTAGACCACCTCCTGCCCGAGGTAGCAGCCCTTCGAGAACGACACGGCGAGCTTCTCGAGCGAGGCCTCTTGCGGATAGAGCGTCGCGTCGACCTCGACGCCGAAGCGAGGGAGCCCTTGCTCGACGCGAACGGCCTCCCACGCCTCGTCGCTCGCGAACGCGCCGCCGAGACGCGCGGCCTCTTCGGCGAGCCGCGCTTCGATCTCCGCCTTCTCCGCGACGGGCACCGCGATCACGAGCCCGCCCGCGGGCAAGAGCCGCACCGTTCCGGCGAACGCGCCCGCGCGATCGCGGACGACGCCGCCGAGCTCCGCCGCGCGTGGTCCGTGCGCGATGAAGAACGACAGCTCCACCGGAACGAGCTCCGCGTCTTCCATGATGAGGTAGTGATCCAGCGTCGCGACGAGCGCGTCGCGGAGATCGCGCGGCACGCCGAGCACCACCGACGGATCCGCCCCCTCGGCGGGCGCCAGATAGAGATCCGTCTGGATGCGCCCCTTCTTCTCGACGAGGAGCCCGTAGGCGCCCTCGCCGGGGTCGAGCTTGGCGAGCTCGCACGTGAGGAGGCCGTTGAGCCAGGAGAGCCGATCCCTTCCGCGGACGACGATCCCGGCGCGCGACGGCTCGGAAACGACGAGCACGCTCTCGGCCGCGGCACGCCCCTCTCTCTCGTACGGCGCGTTCATGCGTCTCGAGGTTTGCCACAAGCGCCCGAGGAAATCGACGTCTCCAGCCTGACGCAGCTTGCGCGCGCGCGGGGCGGAGGGCAAAAATGAGCGACCCATGCCGGGAATCGGCGTCGTCTTCAACCCGCGGAGCGGCAGGAACGTGCGCGATCCGCGCGCGGCCGGGCGCCTCATGCGAACGATCGGCGATCACGGCGTCGTGCGCGAAGCGCGATCCATCGACGAGCTCTATCGCGTGGCGGAAGACTTCCGCAGCCTCGACATCGACGTCCTCGGCATCAGCGGCGGCGACGGCACCAACGGCGTCACCATCACCGGCTTCCTCGACGTCTACGAAGGCAGCGCCCTCCCGCAGATCGCGTTCCTCCGCGGCGGAACGATGAACACCGTGGCCAACTCCGTCGGCGTCCGCCGCGGCCGGCCCGAGGGGCTCCTCCATCGGCTCACGCAAGCGTACGTCGAGCGTGCGTCGCGCCCGCTGCGCGACGTGGAGCGGCACGTCCTCCGCATGAGCGGCGAAGAGTCCGCGCGAGAGCACGACGCCGGCCCCGCGAGCGTCCTCCCCGGCGCCGCGCCTCGAGCGAAGCCGCGCGGCGGCTCGACCAAGTACGGCTTCATCTTCGGCACCGGCGTCGTCTACGGCTACCTCGCGGAGTATTACAGCGAGGGCCCGCCGAACCCGGTCATCGCGGCCAAGACGCTGCTCCGCGGCGTCGGCAGCACGATCGTCCGCGGCGAGATGATCCGCCGCATGGCCGAGCCGTTCCGCGGCAGCGTCGAGCTCGACGACGGCACCGTGTGGGACGAGCGCGACTACCTCGCGATCGCAGGCGGCACGATCGATCAGATCGGGCTGAACTTCCGCCCGTTCTACCGCTACGGCGAACGAGCGGGAGCGTTCCACGTGCTCGGGATCCACACCTCGCCGTTCGGCTTCGTCAAGCAGCTGCCGCGGATCTGGCGTGCGGCGCCGATGCGGCCCGGGCACACCTACGAGGCGATCACCACGAGCGTCGTCGTTCGATCGCCCAAGAGCCCGATCCGCTACATGATCGACGGCGATCTCCACCAATGCGAAGGGCCGCTGCACGTTTCGATCGGTCCGCGCGTTCGGATCGTCGTGGGAACGTGATAGCTTGCGGCTTCAGATGCGCCCGCTCTCGCTCAAGCGCTCGGCCTTCGGCTTCGCGCTCGTGCTCGCCCTCCTCGGCGGAGGCGGCGCCGCGCGCGCCGGCGGGCTGACCGCGAGCGAATCGCAGCGCCTCGAGCGCGGCGAGACCGTGATCCGCCCGCAGACGTACGACGCCGACGATCGCCGCTACGTCGGCGGCATCACGTACACGGTCCTCCGCGCGGCGCCGGCCGAGATCTCGGCGATCTTCGAAGACGTCGACGCCTACCGCCGCGTGCTCCCGCGCACGAAGCGCGCGCGCTTCGTCGGCATGGACGGCGGCGACCGCCTCATCGAGCTGGCGCAGGGCAACGCGATCGCCGAAGCCGAGTACACGATCCGCGTCCGCACCGACGTCGGCGGGCGCGAGGTGCGCTTCTGGCTCGAGCCTTCGCGCCCGCACGACATCGACGACGCGTGGGGCTTTTTCCGCCTCGAGCCGTTCACCACCGAGGCCGGCGAGCCGCGCGTGCTCTTGACGTACGCGGCGCTCGTCGACGTCGGACCGGGCATCGTCCGCGAGCTCTTCGAGGAGCGCGTGCGCTCGGCGCTGCTCTCGGTGCCGCAGCTCCTCGGCGGCTACGTCGCCGAGGTCCGGCGAACGCGCGCGCCCCTGGCCGCGGCCGAGGTACGTCGCTAGGCCATGCTCGGCAGGGTCTTCGCCATCGCGATGAACACCTACCGCGAGGCCGTGCGCGCGCGCATTCTCCTCGGCCTCCTCGCCTTCGCGCTCGCCACGTCGGCCTACTCGCTCGTCATCGCCGCGATGTCGGTCCGCCAGGAGATGCGCATCGTCGCCGATCTCGGCGCGGGATCGATCTCGCTGCTCGCGGTGTTCGTGACGATCGTGCTCGGCGCGACGTCGCTCTATCGCGAGCTCGAGCTGAAGACGATCTTCCCCATCTTGACGCGCAAGCTTCGCCGCCACGAGTACGTGGTCGGCAAGTACCTCGGGATCTTCGCGACGCTCCTCGTCTTCGTCGCCGTCGACGGCGCGGCCGTCCTCGCGATCCTCGCGGTTCAGTCGAAGCAGAACGTCGAGCTCACGATCGGCATCGCGATCGG
Source organism: Labilithrix sp. (assembly GCA_019637175.1). GTDB lineage: Bacteria > Myxococcota_A > Polyangia > Polyangiales > Polyangiaceae > Labilithrix. The sequence goes on from JAHBWD010000019.1 coordinate 95,684, forward strand.
CATGCTCGCGGCGCTCGGGCTCTTGCTCTGGCGCGCGAGGCACGCGCGCTCGTTCGTTCTCTTGCCCTGGTCGCTCGTCCTCTTCGTCGTGATGTACTTCGCGAGCGCCGGCGCCGGCCCCGAGCGGCAGGTCCTCGCGGTCTCGTCGCTGCTCACGCTCGCGGAGGTGGCGATCATCGCGGCCATCGCGATGCTCTTCTCCGCGTTCTCCTCGCCGTTTCTCACGGCGATCTTCACGCTGTGGCTCTTCTTGATCGGGCGATCGGCCGACACGCTCGGCAACATCCCCGCGCGGCTCTTCGGCGAAGGGGTTCGAACCGCGGGGATGGTGCTCGCGAAGATCGTCCCGAACCTCAACGTCTACGTGCCGGCGCGCCCCGTCTTGCTCGGCCACCTCCCGCACGTGACGGTCGCCGGCTACCTCGGGCGCGCGTGGCTCAACGCGATCCTCTACGCCGCGGTGCTCCTCACGCTGAGCGCGATCGTCTTCCGGAGGCGCGACTTCCAGTGAGCGCCGACAGCCGCCGCCTCGCCGCTGGGGCGCTCGCGCTGGTGATCATCGTCTTCTGCGCGGCCTGGGCGGCCCGAGCCTCCGAGGGCCGACGCGCGATCGCCGAGGCCGACGCCGCGATCGCCCGCGGCGAGCCCTTCGACGCGATCATGGCCGCGCGCGCGGCGGCCGAGGCGCGCTGCCCGCTCTGCGCGTCGCCCGAGGGCGGCTTCGCGCGCCTCGAGAGGATCGCGAAGGACGCCGAGAAGCGCGGCGACGACGCCACCGCCTTCGCCGCGTGGCGCGCGGTCCGCGCCGCCTCGCTCGCGACGGTCATCGGCTCGCGGCGCTCCGAGCGCCGCCTCCGCGCCGAAGGCGAGATCGCGCGCTTCGCCCACCGGCTCGACGTCGCCGCCGTGGCGGGAGGCGCGACGCCGACGGCCGCCGCCGCCGAAGACAAGATGCGCGCGACGCTCGCCGACGACGAGATCCCGAGCGGCGCGACGTTCGCGCTCATCGGTCTCGGCGGGATCGTGTTCTTCGCGGGCGCGCTCCGCTTCCTGGCGAAGAAGCAGCGCGCCGAGCTCGGCGTCGCGGCGATCGGCGCCGCCACGTCGGCGGCGGCCGCGATCTTCTTCTGATTCAGCGCCTGATCTCGACGACGCCGAGGCGCTCGCACGCCTCGAGGAAGGCGTTGGTCGCGATGCGCTTGTGCTCCTTGCCCGGCACGCCGCCGAGGACGCGGTTCATGAGCTCGGCCTGGCCCGGGCTCTCCATGATCGTGTCGAGCGCGTGGCTCTGGCTGACCACGGTGCGCGGCAGCACGACCGGCTCGGGCACCGAGCGCTCGAGGGCGTCGAAGTCGATGCAGTCGCGCAGATCGTTCGCCGTGCGCACGCGATCGTTGAGCGTGTCGAGGTTGAAGCGGCGGGTGAGCGTGCTGATCGGCGAGACGTGATCGTACTGCACGTGGGAGACGTAGTTCTTCTTCACGTACGGGCCGATGACGAGCGCCGGGACGCGGAAGCCGAGCTGCCTGAAGTCGGCGCGCGTGTCTTCGCGAACGACCGGCGGCGCGACGTGATCGTAGAAGCTGCCGTGCTCGTCGTAGGTGATGATGAAGAGCGTCTTCTTCCACTGCTCTTCGTTCTGCGAGAGCATCTTGTAGATCGCGGCGACGAGCGTCTGGCCGGCCTGGATGTCGTGCGGCGGGTGATCGTCGTTCGGGATCGAGGAGAAGCCGGGGTCGATGAACGAGACCGACGGGAGCGTTCCCTCGCGGCACGCGGTCTCGAAGGTGTCGTAGTCGAGCGCCTGGCGGACGAACTCGGGCACGAACCCGCGGACGGGCGCGAGCGGCTGGTTGTCGAAGACGCGCGCCGTGTTGATCGTGCGGCCGATGACGCCGCCGGGGTAGGCGCCGTCGATCCACGGCACGTCGGCGTAGTAGCAGCGCGACGAGATGCAGCGCTTGCGGAGTACACCCCAGATCGTGTTCTCGCCCTGGCCCCACGCGGGCTTGTTGCTCTTGTGGCCGTGCGCCGTCGCGCCGTTGAGGTAGAAGCGGTTCGGCCAGGTCGGCCCCATCACCGACGCGAACCAGCGATCGCAGAGGGTGTAGTTGTCGACCAGCGAGTGGAAGATCTTGGTGTCCTTCCTCGTGTAGATCGCCATCGGATCTTTGAGGTCACCGCACTTCGGCTGGCCGTCGTTGCCCTTCGTGCCCCAGCAGAGCGCCTTCGTCGACGCGTCGTTGTCGTTGAGGCGGAGCAGATCGCGCTCGTGGTTCGTGATGAACCCGTCGTTCTTGCCGGCGTTCCACTGCTGGTGACAGCCCTCCCACTCGTGATCGATGTCGCCGAGCTCTTGATCGGTGGGCATCCAGACGCCGACCTTGTTGCCGTTGAGATCGGGGTTGAACTCGTCGCCCGTGAGGCCGTCGACCAGCTTGCCCTCGGGATCCGGCGTGCGTCCGTCCCATTTGCCGCGGCCCTCGCCGCCCTTCGATCGCGGCATCGAGAGGTGACCGAAGTAGTGATCGAACGAGCGGTTCTCCATCACGAGGACGACGAACTTCTCGTACTTGTGGAGCTGCTGCGCGCCGCCGAGCTCGCGGACGTTGCGGTCCATGCGGCCGATGCAGACGTTGAGCGCGTCTTCACCCGCTTCGACTTCTTCTTCCTCAGGCTTGCCGCAGCCGACGGCCGCCGCCCCCATCATCAACCCCATCGCCTGAAGCGCCTTGCGTCGCGTGAAGATGCTCATTGGAAGTGCCTCCCTTGGGCTCCTCCGTATCAAGGTGCATACCAACACCTACACTGTAATCAATAGCCTAAGTGCTCGTATTTACGTAGTTGCCGTTGTGCACGGTGGATCGTCGGAGGTGGGATATCACCCTCCATCGGATCCATCCTGAGACGCGATCGAGAGATCGGCTTGTATGTCGCGGACGTGGATGGCAGAAGGCCGAGCATGCTGACCGTCCCGATGGACCTCGCGAAGGTCGCGCGCTGCCGCGAGCTCGCGGCGTCGGTGGCGAGCGACGTGCAGCGGTACATCGACGGGCACACGTCGGTCGGCGTCGAGCGCACGATCCTGCGCGCGTACGGCGTCGACGGGGCCGACGATCAGGGCACGCCGCTCGTGAACCTGCTCGTCGATCGCTACGCCAAGGCGAACCTCCTCGGGCGCGGCATCTCGTTCCATCTCGGCCGCGCGATCCTCGCGGGCGCGGGCGACGTGCAAGACGCCGCCGAGCGCCTCGCGTACGCGCCCGAGCTCGATCGCGGCGAAGGCGCGTCGAGCCGAGAGGCCGAAGAGGCGCTCGCGCCGTTCACGCGCGCGGCGCTCGAGCGCATCGACCGCGCGCGCGTCGAACGCGAGGCGAACAAGACGCGGACGCCGCCCGGCGCTTCACCGCTCAAGTACGTCATCGTCGCCACCGGGAACATCTACGACGACGCGCTCCAGGCGAAGGCGGCCGCTTATGCAGGCGCCGACGTCGTCGCCGTCATCCGCGCGACGGCGCAGTCGCTCCTCGACTACGTGCCCCACGGCGCGACGACCGAGGGCTACGGCGGGACGTTCGCGACGCAGGAGAACTTCAAGATCATCCGGCGCGCGACCGACGAGGCCGCGCTCGACTACGGCCGCTACATCCACCAGACGAACTACTCGTCGGGCCTGTGCATGGCCGAGATCGCGTGGATGGGCGCCGTCGAGCGGCTCGACATGCTGCTCAACGACGCGATGTACGGGATCCTCTTCCGCGACATCAACCCGTGCCGCAACTTCGTCGATCAGTACGTCGCGCGGAGGATCATCGCGCGCGCGGGGATCATCATCAACACGGGCGAAGACAACTACCTCACGACCGCCGACGCGGTGGAGAAGGCGCACACCGTCCTCGCGAGCCAGTTCATCAACGAGGCGTTCGCGCGCCGCGCGGGCGTCGCCGACGAGCAGATGGGCCTCGGTCACGCGTTCGAGATCGATCCGTGGATCGAGGACAGCTTCCTCTTCGAGCTCGCCCAGGCGCAGCTCGTTCGGCAGGTGTTCCCGAAGCATCCCATCAAGTGGATGCCGCCGACGAAGCACAAGACGGGCGACGTCTTCCAGAGCCACGTGCACGACGCGATGTTCAACCTCGTGGGCGTGACGACGCACCAGAGCATCGAGCTGCTCGGGATGTTCAGCGAGGCGATCCACAACCCGATGCTCATGGATCGGTACCTCTCGCTCAAGGCGACCAAGTACGTCTTCTCGACCTGCAAGTCGCTCGGCGACGAGATCTCGATCAAGCCCGACGGGATCATGGCCAAGCGCGCCGTCTCGGTGCTCGACGAAGCGCTCGCGCTCCTCGAGGAGGTCGAGCGCGACACGATCTGGGAGTCGATCGCGAACGGCGCGTTCGCCGACGTGAAGCGCTCGCGCACGGGCGGCAAGGGCTACGCCGGCGTGTTCGAGCGCTCGAGCGACTACCTGAACCCGATCCTCACGACCCTGGAGAAGGCCTAGCCATGCACCCCACGGTCCCCGGAAAGCCGCTGCGCGCGTACGGCGATCGTCAAGGCGACGGGATGATCCAGCTCTCGTTCGTCCTCGAGCTGCCGCCGTCGGCGCGCGCGAAGGAGGCCGCGCGCCAGTTCGCCGAGCTGCACGGGATCAGCGAGGCGCTCGTCACGACGATGGAGCCGTGCGCCGAGGGGTACACGTACTTCGTCGTCTACGGGCACTCGAAGCACGCGATCGATCCGTCGGTCATCGACGTCCCCGAAGTGAGGATGGAGGCGCTCTCGCGCGAAGAGATCGAGCACCGCGTCAAGGCGCGCCTCGGGCGGAAGATCGTCGTCGTCGGCGCGTGCACCGGATCGGATGCGCACACGGTCGGGATCGACGCGATCCTCAACTACAAGGGCTACGCGGGCGACAAGGGGCTCGAGAGCTACAAGGCCTTCGAGGCGTACAACCTCGGCGCCCAGGTCGAGAACGAGCAGCTCGCCGAGCGGGCCCTCGCGCTCTCGGCCGACGCGATCCTCGTGAGCCAGATCATCACGCAGCGCAACTGCCACAAGGAGAACGCCGCGGCGCTCATCGAGCTCGCGAAGCGCCAAGGGTGGCGGAGCAAGGTGATCATGCTCCTCGGCGGGCCGCGCATCGATCACAAGCTCGCGCTCGAGCTCGGGTTCGACGCAGGCTTCGGCCCGGGAACGAAGCCGAGCGACGTCGCGTCGTTCCTCGTCGAGTGGATGAGCGGCGAACGCGAGCGCGCGGCGAGCGCGATGGCGATCGCGAACGAGCAGGGCTAGTCAGGCGGCGCGGCCGCGGACGAGCGCCGCGGCGGCGACGAGCGGCGGGCGCCCGGCGCTCGCTGCGGAAGCGCCGCACTCCTCGAGGTGCTCCTCGATCTTCTGCTCGATCATGTGGTGGCAGGCGCCGCAGTCGCCGCCGGCGCGGCAGGTGCGGGTGACGGCCTCGCGCGTGTGGGCGCCGTCGACGATCGCTGCATTGACCTCGGACTCCGTGACCGCCAGGCAAACGCACACGTACATTGCTCAGTAAAGATAATGAAACCCGTTTTCAAATTCAAGGCGCCCTCGCGCCTCTGCCTTCGCCCATACGGAACAATACTCATCTGTTTCCATCACTTGGGATGAGCTTTAAATGTAAATTCTGACGCTCGTGCCTACTCCTGCGCGCAGTTCTCCAGCCGGATCTGCGCCCGTAGCGCGCAGCCGTCCATGGCGCCACATGCGAGCTGCGCCCAAAGACGGCCTGGGGCGCTCCCCTGCGCCGGCGTCTCATAGCTGAGGGCGCAGCGCCCGGGCCCCGGCGCCATTTCGATGTACCTGGGCTTCGTCGCCGCCCAGCCGAAGGAGACGCTCACCGGGCTCCGCCCTGAAGACGTCGCGAGGCTCTCGCCGATGCGGAGGCTGCGCCGCGGATCGTCCACAGCGCCGAGGGAGACGGTCGCCGAAACGGTGAATCCGCCGCTCGCGGGGACGACCGAGCAACGCACGTTGACGGCCTCGCCGTCGAGGATCGACCCATTGTCGACGGCGACCGGAGAGGGCTCGAAGCTCCCGACGGTCAGGAACGGGTCGAGATCAGCGCAACTCGCGCCGGGCTCCGCGGTGATCCACGCGTCGACGATCGCGCGCGCGCGCGAGCCCGGGAAACCGGCCGCCGCGCTTCCGCTGCTCCCGCTGCTCCCACCGCTTGCGCCGCCCGCCCCCGTCGCCGTGCTGGAGCACGCGGCGAGAACGGTCGCGAGCGTCGCGACGAGCGCCCCCCTCGAAGGCTCACTCGCGGATCTGCTGCGCGAGGTAGTGCGCCTCGCCGACCTGCTTGACGAGCTCTTGCTGGGCCTCGAGCCAGTCGATGTGCGCCTCTTCGGAGACGAGGATGTCTTCGAGCAGATCCGCCGTCCCGTTGTCGCCGAGCTTGCGGCACTCGGCGATGGTGGCGTTGAGGCGCGGCACCGCCTCCATCTCGACCGCGAGATCGTTCTTGAACATCTCGACCACCGTCTGGCCGATGTTGATCTTGCCGAGGCGCTGCACGTTCGGCAGGCCCTCGAGGAAGAGGATGCGCTCGATGAGCTCGTCGGCGTGCTTCATCTCGTCGATCGACTCTTTCTTGATGTGCTCGTAGAGCCGCTTGTAGCCCCAGTTCTGGCACATCTTCGCGTGCAAGAAGTACTGGTTGATCGCGGTGAGCTCCCCCGTGAGGATCTCGTTGAGCAGGTCGATGACCTTGGCGTCGCCCTTCATGGTTCGAATAGAGCCATCGAGACGCGCCTCGCGCAAGGTAAAGACGTGAAAGCGGATTTGAGAATCGCTTTCAATCTTCGAGGCTTCAGCGATCGGCGGCGAAGTCGAGCGCGAGCCACACGTCGACGCCCGTGCGTCCGAGCCGGTGCGCGCCCATCACCCGTAGCGTCAGGCAGCCGCAGCGATCGCGGATCTCGACGGTGCCGCGCGCGGCGACGAGCTCGACGCTCGTGAGATCGGCGTCGGCGCCGGCGGACGTCGTGAGGACGCGCGACCAAGGGATCACGAAGCCGGCGCCGCCGGTCGTCCCCGCGCGCGTCAGGAAGCCCGACGCGGGCTCGAGCGGCGCGTCGACGAGCGCGCGCGCCAGCACGGGATCGAGGCCGTCGCGCGCGGCGACGTTCGCGAGGAGGCGAACGCCGTCGGGAGGGCCGAGGCGCGCGCGCGCCGCCGCGGCGACGCCGCCGCTCGCGTCATTCGCGCTCTCGGACGGGCGGGGCTCGCCGATCACCCAGGCGACGTCGGCGGTCGCGCCGACCCATCCGAGAGAGGCCGACGCGCGGGCGCGACCGAGAGGCCGGACGCGCGACGTGACCGCACGCGATCCGAGCGCCGCGCCGCCGGTCGTCGTGATCTGGAGCGCGTCGCGGCTGCCCCATCGCCCGAGCGAGGTCGAGACGCCGCTCTCGACGACGGGCGCCGTGCCGTCGATCGCCGACGCCGAGCGCGCAGGCGACAGCCCGAGCAGGCCGTTGCCCGCGGCGTGCAGCACCGCGAGCTCGGCGAACGGCTCGATCACGTGGACCAACGGATCGTTGGCGGTGTCGGGATCGGTCGCCTCGAAGCGTCGCGCGAGCGGAGCGCCGAGTCGCGCGCGCGCCGACGCCGCGCGATCGTTGCCGTCGCGCCTCGCCTCGACCGCGACGTTCCCCGCCCCGCGGATGGCGAGCGAGGCCTCGAGCGGCCCCGCGATCGTCACCGCGCGAGCGCCGGCCTCGGCGCGCGCGAAGCTGAGCGTGTCGGGCGTCACCGAGGGCTCCTGGCGCGCTTCGAAGGCCGCCGCGGTGCCGGCGACGCGGAGCGCGCCTCCTTCGATCGTGACGTCGTAGGTGATCGCGCTCGAGGCGGCGCCGGACGCGCGCACGGTCGCGATCGGTCCCGCGGCGTCGGCGTCGGCGACCCCGCCTCCGCGTCGCGTGACGACGCGCATCGCGCTCGAGACGACGAGCGGGCCCTCGCGGATCGCGGCTTCGGCGCTCGCGCGATCCCAGGGCTTGGACGCCGTGTCGAGATCGGTCGTCGCGACCACGCCGCGCCGTCCGCGAACGACGTCGACGTCCCACGCGACGCCGAGCTCGCCGGCGCTCGTCGCGCCGCGCGCCTCGACGATGAGGCCGTCGTCGCTCGGCTCGGCGACCGCCGTCTCGCCCGGCGCGAGGGGCAACGGCGGCGCGGAGGCGCCTGGGAGGCGGTCGTAGCGGATCTTCGTCGTGCTCACCGGCGTGCGCAGGCGCGCGTCGGCGACGAAGCCGCGAAACAGGTACGCGCCGCCGCGAAGATCGATCGCGTGCTTGAGGCCGCGGCTCTTCCACGGCAGGTGCACGCCCGCGCCGACGAACACGCCGTCTTGCGCGCGGTAGGCGATGTCCGGGGGCAAGAGGCCGACCTTCTCGTCGGATCGAAGCCAGAACCAAGGCAGCGGGAGGATCGGGACGTCGTAGAACTTCAGCGTCGGGCTCTTGAGGATGAGATCCCCCGGCGGCGCGACGATCGCTTTGTCGAAGTCGACCTTCAGCGGCGTGCCCAGGCAGGGGCAGAACGCGAGCGATCCCTTGCCCTCGAGCCCTTCGATCTCGATGCCGATGCTCGTGCGCGTGAGGCGGATCCGCTGCGCGCGCAGGTGAAACGGCGGCGCGTCGACGCGCACGTTGCCCGCGAGCTCGAGCGTGCGAAGACGCGCGTCGAAGCTCACCTCCTCGGCGCGCGTTCGGAGGTTCGAGCGCGGACCGAGAAGCTCTTCGTCGACGATCTCGTCTTCGTCGGGCGCTTCTTCATCGACCGCGCTCGTTTCTCGCGCGAGCGCCTCTCGCGCGAGCGAGAAGAGCGACGCGGCGACGACGAGGGCGAAGAGAGACGACCGAAGCCGGCGATTCAGGGCGTCGGGCCCGGGCTCGACGCCGGCGGAACGCCGCCGGTCTTCGGCGCGTCGGTGCGCGTCGCCTTGACCGCGCGGACGCCGTCTTCTTCGGTGCTCGCGGCGAAGTCGCCTTTGCCGAAGTCGATCATCAGGGTCGCCGTCTTGTCTTGGTTGTCTTGGAACTTGAACGTCGCCGGCGACGCCGCGCGCAGATCGACGATGAAGAGCAGATCGTTGCCCTTGGGGACGAGGCGCGCGCGAGAGACCGGCGTGTTGAAGTGAACGGTCACGAGCGCGTTCGTGTCGTTGAACGTCCTCACGTGGGCGCCCTTCAGGACGAACGTCACGGCGCCAGGCGCGTTGCGCTGCTCGACCGGGACCTGCTGCGTGAGCTGAACGAAGAGGCGCGAGCCGCCGTCCGGCAGCTGCTCGAAGCCGGGGAACGTCGCCTGCGGACCGGCGCGGCGCACGACTGCGCGGCCCACCGGCGCGCGGCGCGCGGCCGGCTTGTCGGAGTACGCGTAGCCCGCGGCGGGCGTCTTCGGCTCCGCCTTCTCCGGCGCCGCGGCTGCGGCGCCCGCGGGCTCCGCGGGCGCGGCGCCGCCAGGAGGAGGAGCGCCGCCGCCGGGCGGAGGCGGCGATGCACCTTGCGCGGAGGCAACCGCGGGAACGACGACGAGGGCGAGCACCACGAGGCTACGAACGGAGAACCCCATGCCCATCAGTAGAGCACCCGCGTGCGGCGACGACAACGCGGCGCACGCTCGTTTGAAACGATCGCAGGGACTTCGTTAAGCGAGCTTGGCGAGCTCGGCCAGGATGACCTGGTCGTCGCGCTGGGCCTCGTGCTGCTGCGCCCACGCGACCTTGCCCCCCTTGTCGACGATGACCGTCGCGCGGAAGGTCATGCCGCGATCGGCGTTGTAGAGGCCGTAGCTCTGCGCGACGCCGCCCTTCGGGTGGAAGTCGGCGAGCAGCGGGTAGGAGATCCCCATCTGCTTGGCGAACGCCTGGTGCGCCCACGCGCTGTCGACGCTGATCCCGAGGACCTGCGCGCTCGCGCCGTCGAGCTTCACCGCGTCGTCTTTGAAGCATGCGTGCTCGTTCGAGCACACGGGACTGAAGTCGAGCGGGTAGAACGCGAGCACGACGTTCTTCTTGCCGCGATAGTCGCTGAGCTTGATCTTCTTGCCCGGCTTTCCGTCGGGCGTGAGCTCGCTCGAGGGGAGCTCGAAATCAGGGGCTTCGGTGCCGATGGTGATCATGGGAGAACGGATTAGGCCGAACCGGTCCTGTTGCCAAGCCTGAGGCGGCCTGCTACCCACCGCTTGTCATGGACGCCCTCCCCGCCACGGAAATCACGGCACTGCTCGGTCGCGGAACCCGCTTCGAAGGGAAGCTCTACTTCGAAGGTCGCGTCCGCATCGACGGCCTCTTCAAGGGCGAGATCAAGAGCGACGACACGCTGATCATCGGCGACGGCGCCGAGGTGCACGCGGAGATCGACGTCGCGACGGTGATCGTGCGCGGCGGCGTCGTCCACGGCAACGTGCGCGCGAGCCAGGCGATCGAGATCCACGCGCCGGGCAAGCTCGTCGGCAACATCCACTCGCCGTCCCTCTTCATCGAGCGCGGCGTCGAGTTCCAGGGCTCGTGCCGGATGGACGCGGTCGAGACGACCAGCGCCGACACGCGCGGCTCGTCGCGCGACATGGCGAGTCAGCCGCGCGCGTGAACGCGCGCCTCGCGATCCTCTTCGTCCTCGGGCACCTGGGGGTCGCGGCCTGCGGCGGCGCGCCGGCGAGAGCGCCGGCGCCTCCCGCAACGGGGGCGCCTGGCGCGGTCGCGCGCGAGGCACCTCCCGCCGTCGATCCGGTTCCCTCGCTCGACGCGCTCGCGGCGCGCGGCGCGAGCGAAGCGCCGCTCATGCGAGAGATCGCGCGCGCCCCGAGCGCCGCGCCGCGCTCGGCCGAGGTGCGCGCCGAGCGCGATCTGTGTCTGCGCGCCGCGTTCGCGTCGAGCCGATCGGTGAAGATCGCGTTCGCCGACGGCGCGAACGTCACGCGCGGCGACGCGACCGTCGCTGCGGCGGGGATGGTGCCGCCGAAGGGGCCCGCGTGCGTGACGAAGGGCGACGCGCTGCACCTCGTCGTCGACGCGCCGCCCGAGACCGTCGTCCGCGCCGTGATCTTCGCGGCGCCGTGATATGAACCCGCCATGATCGGCCTCGCTCGCGTCACTGGCTGCGCGATCGCTCTCGCGCTCGCGGCGTGCGCGCCGGCGGCGCCCGCCGTGACGAAGGCCGCGGAACATCCCGCGAGCGGCGTCGACGTCGAGGTCGCGCGCGTGCTCGACGACTGGCACGAAGCCGCCGCGCAGGCGAACGAAGAGCGTTACTTCGCTCACTTCGCCGAGGGCGGCGTCTTCCTCGGCACCGACGCCGCCGAGCGCTGGACCGTCCCGCAGTTCCGCGCCTACGCGCACCCGCACTTCGCGAAGGGCAAGGCGTGGACGATGCGCGCGACGCGCAGGGAGATCACGTTCCTCGGCGGCGCCGCGTGGTTCGACGAAGATCTCGAGACCGCCCGCCTCGGCCCCGCGCGCGGGAGCGGCGTCCTCGTGCGAGACGATCACGGCCGGTGGAAGATTGCACAATACAATCTTTCGATCCCGATCCCGAACGAGCGCTTCGCCGAGGTGCGCGCGCTCATCGACGGCGCGCCCCCGACTCCGAAGGCGCCTTCGCCTTGAGGCCGAGCCCGATCGATCGCGGCGACGGGCGCGACACGTGCGCGCTCGCCGCGTCGAAGAAGCGCCAAGGCGCCTCGGCGATCGCGCCGGCGTAGGCCACGCCGACGCGGGCGGAGACGGCGATGCGCGGGCGCGACGCGCGAGGGGCGATGGCGATCCGTCCGCCGCCGAGGAGATCTTCGCCGTCGTGCGCGCGGGTGATGCCGAGCGCGCGCGTGAGCCGGCCGGGGCCGTCGGACCGAACGCCCTCGGCGACGCCGCGCACGGGCTCGACCGCGCGAACGAGGACGGCGTGCCCCTTCCCTTCACCGAAACAGACGACGTTGAAGCAGTCGTACATCCCGTAGATGAGGAAGACGTACGCGCGCCCGGGCGGACCGTAGAGCGTGCGCGTGCGCTTGGTGACGCCGACGCGCGCGTGACAGGCGAGATCCGTCGGCCCGCGATAGGCCTCGGTCTCGACGATGCGCGCGACCCTGTCGCCGTGGACGAGGTGCGTGCCGACGAGCGCGCGCGCCACCGTGAGCGCGTCGCGTTCGTAGAAATCTTCGGGCAGCCGCTCGCGCACCGCGCGAGCCTAGATCAACTACTGCGCGAGCTCGATGTCGACGCGGCGATCCTGCGCCCAGCCCTGCTCGTTCGTGCCCGTCGCGTCGAGCTCGCCGCGCGACGTCGCGTTGAGCCGATCCGTGCCGACGCCGAGGTCGACCATGTACCGGCGGACGCTGTTCGCGCGCGATCCGCCGAGCGTCATGTTGTACTCGGGCTCGCCTCGAGGATCGGCGCGGCCGACGAGCTTGACGCCGCGCCCGCGGAGCGCGCCCTCGGTCAGGCACTTGGCGACCTGGGCGAGCATCGCGCGATCCTCTTCGCCGAGCGCGGCCGAGTCGTAGTCGAAGCTCGGCGACACGCTCTTCGTGGCCGCGTTCGCGAGGCGAGGAGCGATGCCGCAGGCCTTGGCGATCACCTCCGAGACGCTGAGGCCGGGGGTGAAGACGGTCGGGGGGGCGCCCGTCTCCGTGAGCGGCAGCGGCGCGGAGGTCGTCTCCGTCTGGCCGATCCCTTGCTGCGCCTGCGAAGACGGCGACTTCGCCTTCTGCGCGCCGGGCGATCCGCAACCGGCGACGAGCACGAGAGAAGCTGTGGCGACGAGCACGGCGGCAGAACGGATTTCCATGATGGAGCATCGAATCAGCGCCGGCCCCCGAGGGCCAAGTTCGTCCGCGTCCTCTTCGGCGAGGCGGTCGACCGCGTCGAATCGTGCTAACGGAATCTCCATGGACGTCAGCGTTCTCCTCGAGCCGAAGATCGATCTGCCGCGCCTCACGGAGGTGCTCGACGGCCTCGGCCACGAAGGCCGCGTCCACGCGTCGCGCACGTGGGGAAAGAAGGAGCAGGCCGCGATCTACGAAGCGGCCAAGGGCTACCGCCCGATGGGCCTCGACTTCCTCGTCCCCGCGAGCGTCGGCAAGCTCGTCGAGGTCATCCACGATCTGCACAACACGCTCCCCGTGTTCACCGACTCGCAGAAGCGGTTCTGCCGCCTCCCCGAGGGCGAAGAGTTCGAGGTCGGCGGCTACAACCACCAGAAGATGAGCGGCTTCACCGGGCCGGGCTACTTCGTGGTCGCGCCGGGCGAGGGCGAATACGAAGGCGAGATCGCGATCGACTACCGCAAGGTCCCGAAGAGCAAGCCCGAGGGCTGGCCCGAGATCCGCGACAACACGAGCGGGCTCGGCGCGCTCGTCTACGGCGGCATGGTCGACCGCATGCGCGCGATCTCCACCCACGTCTCGATCGGTCGCGCCTTCAAGGGCAAGGCGATGAACGAGTACTTCACCTTGGTCCGTCGAGACGTGTCCTGACGCCATCGCGGCTCGCATGCTGAGCCTGCGCGTCCTCGAGCGCATCCGCGACGTGCCCCGCGACCGATGGGACGCGCTCCTCCGCGAAGGGAGCTCTCCCTTCATGGAGCACACGTGGCTCGACTGCCTCGAGGAGGGCGGCTGCGTCGGCCAACGCAGCGGCTGGATCCCGAGGCACCTCGCGCTCTACGACGGCGACGAGCTCGTCGCCGCCGCGCCCGCCTACGCGAAGACGAACAGCATGGGCGAGTTCGTCTTCGACTGGAGCTGGGCCGATCTCGCGGCGCGGATGGGCATCGACTACTACCCCAAGCTCGTCCTCGCCGTGCCGTTCACGCCCGCGACCGGCGACCGCGTGCTCTGCCACCCGAAGCGCGATCGCGAGGAGACGACCGCGATCTTCGCCAAGGCCGTGTCGACGCTCGTCGACGAGCTCGAGCTGTCGAGCGCGCACGTCCTCTTTCCGGGTGCAGACGAGGCGCGCGCCTGGGGCGAGGCCGGCTTCGCCGTCCGCCACGGCGTGCAGTACCACTGGTCGAACGCGTCCTTCCGCACGTTCGAAGACTTCCTCGCGACGCTGCCGCAGAAGAAGCGCACGCAGATTCGCCGCGAGCGAAAGCAGCCGGCGATCGACGGCGTCACCATCGAGACGCTCGCGCGGAGCGACTACACGAGAGAGAGCGCGCACGCGATGTACGCGCTCTACGTCACGACGGTCGACAAGTACCACTACGGCAGGCGCTACCTGACGAAGCGCTTCTTCGAGCTCGTCGCCGAGCGCTTCGCCGATCGCCTCGCGTGGGTCTTCGCGCGCAAGGGAAGCAAGGAAAGCGACAGCGCCGTCGTCGCGGGCGCCTTCAACGTCGAGAAAGACGGCGTGGTCTACGGACGCTACTGGGGAGCGCACGCCGACATGCGCTTCCTCCACTTCAACGTCTGCTACTACCACGGCATCGACCAGGCGATCCGCGACGGCGCGCAGACGTTCAACCCCGGCGCCGGCGGCGAGCACAAACGCGTGCGCGGCTTCATGCCCACGCTCACGCACTCGGCTCATCACATCCGGAACGCCAGGATGCGCGGCGCGATCGAGTCGTTCCTCGCGCGCGAGCGCGAGGCGATCGCCGAGTACGTCGCGTGCGGCGGGTCGAGCGACGAAGAGCCTACTTGAACGTGTCCTTCGCCTTGCGGATCGCGCCGAGCGCGTCGGCGCCCGACGCGCTCTCGGCGATCCCGAGCGTCTTGCGAATCTCCGGCGAGTCGACGCGGAGGAACGGGTTGTAGGTCAGCTCGTCGCCGATCGTCGCGGGGACGGTCGGCTTGCCTTCCTTGCGCAGCTCGGAGGCGCGCGTGCGGGCGCGCGCGACCGCCTGGTTCGACGGCTCGACGTGCGCGGCGAAGCGCAGGTTCGACTCGGTGTACTCGTGGCCGCAGTAGACGCGCGTGCGCGGATCGAGCTTCGCGAGCTTCGAGAGCGACGCGTGCATCATCGGCGGATCGCCCTCGAAGAGGCGCCCGCAGCCCGCGAGGAAGAGCGTGTCGCCGGTGAACACCACCGGATCGTGCGGCTCGCGCGTCACGACGTACGCCACTGCGCCCGTCGTGTGACCGGGGATGTGGATCGCGCGGACGAGGAGGCTGCCGATCGTGAACGTGTCACCTTCTTCCAGAAAGTGCGTCTGCCGAGGGATGCGGCCCTTGTCGCTCGCGTGACCGTAGACGCGCTCGATGCCGAGCTTCGGCACGACCTCGTCGTTGCCGCCCACGTGATCGTGGTGATGGTGCGTCGCGAGCACGGCGACGATCTTCACGTCCTCGCGGCTGCCGCCCCCACCTTTGTCGAGAGCGGCGAGCACCGGCCCGGCCTCGGACACGTCGACGATGGCGGCTTCTTTCGTCTCGGGGCAGACGAGAAGGTAGGCGTAGTTGTCCGACAGGCACGGGATGGGCGTGATGCGCATGGCGCGCATCCTACCGCTTCAGCGCTTGTTGGCGTACGCGCGATTCAGGCAGCCGACGTTGCACGACGTCGGTGCGACTTCTTTCACCGTCTTGGCGTGCTCTCGATAGACCTTCGCCATCTCGGTGAACGCCTCGCCGCGCGTGATCGGCGATTTTTCCTCGGGATCGGCGGCGAGATCGTAGAGGCGCAGCGCCTCGTCTTTGCCGAACGCGATGATCTTCTGCTTGTCGCGGATGATCGCGCGGCGCTTGTCGTTGTCGCTCGTCATCGGGAGATCGACGACGACGTCGCGGGGCTCGGCCGGTGCGCCGCGGAGCTCGGCGACGAGGCTCTTGCCCTCGAAGCCCGGATCCGGCGGCAGGCCGAAGAGCTCGAGGATCGTGGGCGCGAGATCGATCGCGCTCCGCGGCGCGTCGATGCGGCGCGGGGCGGCGCCGGGGACGACGAAGAACATCGGCACCCGCACGAGGTTCTCCCAGAGCTCGAAGCCGTGGTTGTACTGGTTGTGCTCGCCGAAGGCCTCGCCGTGATCGGCGGTGACGATGATCGCCGTGCGCTTGCCCCACGGTTGGCTCGCGACGAAGTCGAGGAGCTTTCCGAGGTGCCGATCGGTGAACGTGACCTCGGCGTCGTAGCGATCGCGGAGCGTCTTGCCGTAGGGCGGGATGCCGTCTTTCTCGTGCGAGACGTACTGGTCGTGCGGATCGAGGAAATGAAACCACGCGAAGAAGCGCGTGCCCGGCGCGTCGAGGCCGAGCGAAGGATCGCTCAGGATCTTCTCCGCCAACGCCGCGTGCTGCGGGCTCGTGACGTTCGGATCGGTCTCGTTCTTGAAGATGATGCCGGGAACGATCTGCCAGACGTCGAAGCCCTGATCGAACCCCGCGTTCGCGAAGTATCCGTGCGCGTGGGCCGCGAGCGTCTTGATCCCCTTCTCCTTGAGGAGCTCGGGGAACATCAGGTTGTCGGCGCCGTACCGGCCGAAGAAGAAGCCGCTGCGCGTCATGCCGCTCGGGAGCTTTCCCCCGAGGAGGCCTCCCAGGCTCATCGACGTGTACGACGAGATCGAATAGGCGCGTGTATAGCTCACGCTTCTCTTCTCGAGCTCCGTGAGCGTCGGGGCGATCGGACGCGGATAGCCCGCCCACGGCATGTCCGCGCGCAAGCTGTCGACGGAGAGAACGAGCACGTTCAGATCCGCCGGCGGCGCCGCGTCGGTGAGTGACGGCGGCGCGCCCGCGTCGGCGCTCACGCTGACGACGCCCGCATCGACGCCGACGCTGACGCCCGCGTCCTCGCGCGCCTTGCTCGGCGTGCACCCGCCTGTCCATGCCCATGTGGTCGCCAGAGCGACCACGCCACGAAGCGCGCGTTCGAACACTTGCAAGCGCCCTAACCTCGCACGAATCGCGCTCTCGTATGACACCAATGTCATGGCCCTTTCCTCGCGTCGCTTGATCCTTGCGATGCCGGGCCGAGTCCCCTAGCTTTCAGAGTCGTTTTGCTTGTGGGCAGGTTTGCCCTGAGCATGAGGGGCTTACGCTCGCCAAAGGAGAACGTGATGCGAAACACGCGATGGCTTCGGTATGGCCTGGCTTCGATGATCGTCGGAGGCACCGCCCTCGGCGCGGGGCTCGCTGCCTGCGGAGATGATGACAGCAGCAGCGGCGGCGTCCCCGACTCGGGAACGC
Organism: Labilithrix sp.; assembly: GCA_019637175.1. Taxonomy (GTDB): domain Bacteria; phylum Myxococcota_A; class Polyangia; order Polyangiales; family Polyangiaceae; genus Labilithrix. The sequence continues at coordinate 112,853 of JAHBWD010000019.1, forward strand.
CCAACCCGCCGAACGACACGGGCGCGCCCGACACCGGCATCGACACGGGCAGGCCGGACGCCGGCACGGTCGCGAAGCTCACGCTCGTCAACGCGACGACCGACATGGGCCCGAACGCCGCCATCGGCCCGAACGCCGCGATCCGCGTTTGTTTCAAGCAGGGCACGACCGACATGAACCTCGGCGTCGCGCCGTACCCGCCGCTGCCGGACAAGCCGGCCGCCGCCACGCCCACGGCGCCGCCGGGCATCTACCACGGCACCGGAGGCACCTTCCCGAGCTTCGGTCTCGACCTCGAGGGACGCATCATCGTCCCGATCGTGATGAACGCCGCCTCGCTCTTCGCGAAGGGCATCGTCAACCCGGGCGGCGGCTCGCCGGGCACCACGTGCGACGAGCTCGTCGGAGCCACGCGTGACGCGGCCATCGGCCTCGAGCCCAACGTCGACTACTGGGAGCTGCCGAAGATCGACGCGGGCACCTTCAAGAAGGAGAAGGCCTACGTCCTCGTCCTGACGGGCTGCGTGGGTGACCACGACTCCGTCGCCGCGAAGTGTGGCACGGGCGCGCCCGCCGCCAACGGCGCTCCAGGCATCGGCAACCTCAAGGTCCAGATCTTCGAGACGACGCGCGCTCCGGTGTCGCCGACGCAGCTCGGTATCCAATTCCTCCACGGGTCGTCGCAGCTCAACGCCGTCTTCGGCGCCGCGGGCATCGGCTCCATCTACCAGCCCGGCCTCGTCGCCGAGCCCGGAGACGGCGGCGGCTTCCGCCCCGTCACCGACGGCAGCCCCGGCCTCGACACGCTGTCGCCGGTCGTCGCGGTCACCGGCGCCGACACCGACACGTTCGTGGCGGCCCAACACGCCCCGACGGATCCGGTGAACGGGTCGTCGCTTCTCCCGTACAGGCTGCCGCTCATCCAGGCGCTCTCGGGCCTCGGCACGCCGACGGCTCCGACCGTCTACGTGGCGGGCAAGAACTACGTCTTCATCGGCGTGGGCGATCCCGACACGACCACCGAGCCGCCGTTCGTCTTCCCCGACGGCACCCCCGGCGACGGAGGCAACGGCTCGCAGTTCAACACGAAGTTCTTCCACTTCCTCGCGTTCCCGACGGATCCGACGGTCGTTCCGTACACGCCCTGACGATCTGACCCGAGTGGAGAATGCGCAAACGGCGTCGCGGGCAACCGCGACGCCGTTTCGCATTTCGTCGCTGCGTCGGCGCAGCGTCAGCCGGCGAGATCTCGCCTCAGAGCGCGCAGCCCTGCTGGAAGTCGGCGGGCGTCAGGTCGGTCGGCTTGTCGCCCTCTTTGACCTTGAAGTAGAGGCACGTGTTGGCGTCGCCTTCGAGATCGATGACCGTCGGCTCGGTCACGTTGCCGATGAGCTGGCTGCAGAACTTCTCCTCGGCGAAGCGCCCAGGGAGCGCGGCGTTCTGCACGAGGATGTCGCGGCCCGAGATCGGGTTCGCCGCGCCGGGGATCTTCACGGTGCCGAGGTTGGCGGCGTAGACGCCCTGAGCGCTCGTCGTCGTCTCGACCGTGTACGTGTCGCCGAGCATCTGGTCTCTCGAGACCGTGGGCGGCGCGGTGTTGTTCGGCCCGAGCTTCAGCGCGGTGAGCTTCAACTCGAGCTTGCCCGTCCCGCCCTCGGCGTCGGGCGTGAACTTCGTTTCGGTGTAGAACCGGAGGACGCGATCGATGCGCCCCGCCGCGAGCTTCGAGAGGCACGCGCCGAAGTAGAGGCCCTCGACCGCGGTGGTGGGCGGCGCGGAGTCGATGACGCCGGCCTCGACGGTCTTGCGGAAGTCGGCCGTCCTCGCGACGTAGTCGTCGAAGTCGCCGTGGGGATCGGGGATGCACGCGGCGCTCATCGCGACGGCCCCCGCGAGCGACACCATCGCACCGACACCGAAGGAAAGCCGACGCGAACGCCCAGGCGAAGTCATGTCTATTTCATAGTCAGATGGGCATTCGATGGCAAGCCAAGCCCGACAATTCTGACCCAGAGACCCTGCCGAATGTGGTACTTCAGACGTGCGATGCGCACTTCCTTTCGACGGGTCTCTCGCGGGCTCACTTGGGCCGCACTCGCCACCGGGGCGCTCCTCTTCACGAGCTCCGACGCGCAGGCGAGCGGCTACCTCACCGCACGCTTCGGCGCCGATCACGGAACGCCGGCGATGCCGAACACGTACGCGATCTACTTCAACCCGGCGGCGATCGGCGGAACGTCCGGAACGACGATCACGGGCGACGCCGCGGTCCTCCTCCGGTGGGCGCGCTACACGCGCGACGAGACGGCGCTCTCCCCCTCGCAGGAGAGCCTCAAAGATGACGAGACGTACGTCGGCTCCAACACCGGCCGCGCGAACCTCCTGAACCTCCTCGCCCTCCCGTTCCTCGGCGTGACGACCGACTTCGGCGGCTCGAAGTACTTCCGCGCCGGCTACGCCGCGTACGTCCCGTTCGGCGGCTTCGCGACGTGGGACAAGCGTCCGATCCGCTACGGCGTGCCCGGCACCGAGGATGGGCCGCAGCGCTGGCACAACATCAGCGGAGAGATCCTCGCGATCTACAACACGCTGGCGTTCGCCGTGAAGCCGACCCCGCGCCTGAGCATCGGCGCGAACGTGAGCCCGGTCTTCCACACCGTGGCCACGGTCCGCGCCCGCAACCCTGACGGCAGCGACGACACGATCGTCAACGGCGGCCTCCAGGAGGGGCGTTCGCTCCTCACGGCGAGCGGCCTCAACATGAGCGCGGCCCTCGGCGTCTACTACGAGGCGTCCGACGAGTGGCGCTTCGGCCTCTCGTACACGTCGCAGCCGGGCTTCGGCACCACGAAGATGACCGGCGAGCTGTCGACGCAGCTCGGCAGCGCCAACCCCGGCGCGCCCGACAAGATCGACTTCTACCAGACGTACCCCGACATCATCCGCTTCGGCACCGCGTGGCGGCCCAGCCAGCGCTTCGAGATGCGCGCCGACTTCGAGTTCGTCCGCTGGAGCGTGTTCGACCGCCAGTGCGTGACGCGCAAGGATCTGCCGTGCGACGTCGCCAACGACGGTCTGCCCCTCAAGGACGCGGCGGGCAACAACGGCGTCATCCTCAACGTTCCCCGCAACTGGAACAACGCGATCGGCGCGCGCGTCGGCCCGGCGTACTGGCTCACCGATCAGCTCGAGCTCTTCGGCAGCCTCGGCATCACGACGCCCGCGGTGCCGCACAAGACGATCGACGCCTCGACGATCGACTCGCAGCGTCTCTACTACACGGTCGGCCTCCGCGCGGAGCTGAACCGCCACTGGGCGCTCGGCGGGAGCCTCAACTACATCCAGTTCTTCGACGTCGACACGAAGGGCACGAACGATCAGAACATCAGCGCGCACCCGTCGGACCGGGGCGGCGGCGAGTACAACGCGTCGCGCTCGCCGAGCGCCGACGGCGTCTATCGCTCGCACATCGGATTCGTGAACCTGAACGTGAGCTACACCTTCTGAGCGAGAGGCCATGAAGCATCCTTCCTTCCTCCTCGGCGCGCTCGCGGTCTCGCTCGCCTCCGCAGGGCTCGTGGCGTCGTGCGTCCCCGACAACTTCGTCGATCCCGTCTTGAAGCTTCAGGCCGACAGCGGCGGCGGCGGCGCGCAGCTCACGCCGTCGGTCGGGTGCTCCGACACGGTCGACAGCATCTACGGCGATCCCGGGCCGCTCTCGGCCGATCCCGCGACCCGCGGCAACATCATCAAGTGCACCAAGGATCCCGACCTCACCAAGGAGGCGATCCAGGCCAAGGTCACCGAGATCGGCTACGCCGGCAAGCCGATGACGTCGGGCGCGAAGGTGTATCGCGTCTCCTACCGCACCGAGCGCGGCGACGCCGCGAGCACGCCGGCCGTCTCGAGCGCCATCGTGTACCTGCCCGACACGCCCCGCGCCGAGAAGCTGCCGGTCGTCGTGGCCGCGCGCGGGAGCCGCGGTCAGGGTCCGCAGTGCGCCGTCTCCAAGTTCGACCCGTCGCAGCCCGGCATCAACGCCGACGCCTACCGCCTCGTGTATCCGCTGGTCGGCCAGGGCTACGCCGTCATCCTCTCCGATCTCGCGGGCTACGCGAACTTCGGCGCGCCGAACAACCCGCCGAGCGCCTACGCGCAGGCCACCGACGTCGCGCGCTCCACGCTCGACTCCGGTCGCGCGCTGAAGAAGCTCGTGCCCGCGCTCGACGAGCGCGTCGTCCTCGTGGGCCATTCGCAGGGCGGCTTCACCGCGCTCGCGTCGCTGGCGACCGCCGAGGCCTACGGCACGGCGGGCCCCATCATCGGCACGGCGGTCTACGCGCCGCTCTGGCTCAGCCAGCGCGTCGCGGGCGCGCTGCTCATCCCCTCGCTCGGAAACCAGTTCCCGATCGACACGTCGGCGGTGCCGGCCGTGTCGGTCCTCTATCACTACACCGAGGCCGAGCTGCTCGACGGCCCCGGCGAAGGCAAGAAGCTCTTCAAGGCCGACAAGGCCGACGCGATCGAGGCCTACGTCAAGACGAGCTGCTGGGAGCAGAATCGAGAGAAGCTCGAGCCGCTCGGCAAGTTCGCCTTCGACTACTTCGATCAAGCGTTCATCGACTCCGTGTCGAAGCCCGCGCTGGGCACGCTCGGCCCCTGCCCCGCGGCCGACGCCCTCTGCCAGAAGTGGCTCGCGCGTTACACCGGCGATCGCCCGCACCTCACGGGCGCCGCGAAGACGACGCCGATCCTGATCGCCTACGGCGGCGCCGACACCACGCTCGCGCCGACGTTCTTCAAGTGCGGCCTCGATCGACTGGGCGACGACGGCGCCAACGTCAGCGTCTGCGTCGATCCCGCCAAGGGTCACAGCGACATCGTGAGCTCGAAGGCCGAGTACGTCGCGGATTGGATCGCGAGCGTCGCGCTCGGCGCGCCGGCGCCGGCGCCGTGCGCCGCGGGAGCCGAGGCCGTCACCGCCTCGTGCTTCACTCCACCTCCGAACGACTGACCCCTTCACGATGACGAGCGCGCGTCCGTTCTTCGCAGGGCTCGCGCTCTTCTCCGTTCTCTGCGCGACGGCCGCACCCGCGCGAGCCGACGACGACAAGGCCGAGGAGGAAGACAAGGATCGGACCGAGTGGGCCGCCGTCCCGGTCCTCGGCGGATCGACGGACATCGGCGTTCAGTTCGGCGCGGCGGTCGCGGTCTCCGGCCTGGGGCGCGGGTTTCGCCCCTACTGGTGGAAGATGGACGCCCTGCTCTCGGCGAGCATCAAGGGCGGCCCCGACGGCGCCGAGGTCGTGCAGCAGGCGCACGACATGCGCTGGGACATCCCCGGCGGCGCGTCGGGCAAGGTCCGCCTCATGCCGGCGGTCTTCTTCGACAAGACCATCAACTCGGGCTACTTCGGCCTCGGCAACGCGGCGCCCGTCGTCACCGATCCCGAGGGGCAGGTCGGGCGGCGCTACCAGTTCAAGCACCAGGAGATTCGCACGCGACTCAACATCCGTCAGCCCCTCGGGGGCGGCGCGAGCGAGGCCGCCACCGGCTCGACGGAGTGGAGCGCGATGTACGGCTGGACGCTGCGCTACGTGCGGCCGGTCGCGTATCCGGAGAGCCGCCTGGCGATCGACGCCGCGACCCGCGACGAAGACGGCCGACCGCTCATCTACGGCCTCGAGGGCCTCGGCATCGGGATGGTCAACGGCGGGATCATCTACGACTCCCGCGACGATCAGATCATCCCCACGCGCGGATCCTACTACCTCGGCGCCGTCCGCCTCGCCGGCGCGACGCCGACGACGTCGAACGTCAACTGGATGGGCGTGAACTTCATCGCGCAGAAGTATCACAAGCTCGGAAAGTCACCGTTCATCCTCGCGGGCCGCGTCTTCGTCGATCTCCTGGCCGGTCACGTCCCTTTCTACGATCTCTCGCAGGCCGGGGCGTTCGCCGCCATCGACATGCCCGGCGGCGCGCAAGGCATCCGCGGCGTCCCGAACGGCCGCTACTCGGGCCTGATCAAGGTCGTGGGCAACGTCGAGCTGCGCGCGATGCTCTTCGGCTTCAAGTTCGCGGGCTCGAACTTCAAGATCGGCGCCACGACGTTCTTCGACACGGGCCGCGTCTGGTACGACTACTCGTTCTCGAGCCCGCGAGACGGACGCGGCATGGGCCTCAAGTACGGCGCCGGCGGCGGGCTCGCCTTCCTGTGGGACACCGTCGCGCTCTTCAGGGTCGACGTCGCGTACTCACCGGACGCGTCGGCCGCGAACCCCGGCTTCCCCGTCGGCATCTACGTGCAAGAAGGCTTCATGTTCTGACGCGACGACGCGTCAGGCGCGCGGCGGCGGCGGCGCGCTCGACGCGCGGCCGTGGCCGGCGACGAACGATCGCGGGCACTCCTCGATCGAGGCCTGCGCGGCGCGGAGCAGCTTGTCGACCTGTCGGACGCCGGCGTCGTCGCCGATCTCCTCGAGCCACGTTCCGGCGTCTTCGAGCACCTCACGGCAAACCGGATCCTCGAGACCGAGGAGCACCTTGCCGAGGCCGAGCAGCGCCTTGGCGGCGCTCGCCGAGTCGCCGACCTCGTCGAAGGCCCTCGCGGCGGCCTGAAAGCGTTCTCCCGCCTGCTCGAGGAGCCCTTGCGCCAAGAGCGCGTCGGCCTCGCTCAAGGCAGCGTCGGCGAGAACAGTGGGGGGAAAGGAAGGCTCGGTCGCGCGCGTCTCGATATTCAAAGCAGGCATGGCGGGCGAAGCATTGCCACCCGCCAAAGCCCTGCGCAAGCGCTCACCCACGAAATCCGACGTCCGAGAATTCGAAGGGAAGACCCGACGCGCCGCCGCCGTACGACGCCCTTTATGCGTCCACCGAGATCGCGAGCTGCTGGCGGAGCGCGAAGTACTCCTCGCTCACGCTGAAGAGCACGAGATCCTTCATGCGCTCCTTCACCGGGACGCTCGAGCCGTCTTCGGTGGCGCGGAGCACCTCCGTCGTGAGCTGGAGATCGTGCGCCAAGAGGAAGCCCACGCGATCGGCGGTGAGATCGATCGACGCGACCCACTTCTTGAGATCGAGCGCGCCGCCGGCCTGGAGCAGCTTCGAGACGACGCTCGCGAGCTTGTCTTTCTCGGCGCCGTGGAAGTCTTGCGCCATCGCCGCCATCGCCTCGTTGACCTGACCCTGGAGATCGGCCGACACCGGGAACTGCGGGACGCACAGCTTGATCGCGGCGAAGAGCCAGGCCTTGAGACCGGTGCCCGTCGGCACGAGGTGACGAACGTAGAAGCCCGGGCGGAAGTACGCCATGTGACGACCCGCCATGAACGCGAGCGACTGCGTCGGCACGTTGCCTTCGAAGGCGCCGCGCCCGAGGACGATCGCCGGCGTTCGCGCGTGCACGATGCCGAGGCTCCCCGGGTCGTTCGGGTTCTGGAAGACGAGCGGCGGCATCATGCCGAGCACGCCCTGCACGTAGTAGAGCGTCTGCGAGACGGGGTACGGGTGCAGCGAGCAGTCGATCGCGTAGCGCGGGTCGTAGCCCATCTGCTCGATCGGCTGCGTGCGCACGCGGATGATCGTCGGCTGGATCATCGCGAAGATGCGCGTGACGAGCGGATCGAGATCCCAGTGCATGACGCGGTTCCACGCGGCGTCGTCGAGCGCGCTCTGCGCGGGCGCGGCGTTCTCCGAGCGGTGCTTCTTGTAGAAGCGCTCCTCGTCGGGCTCGGCGAGGCGGAGGACGCTGAGCGCCTGGCAGAGGCACCACGCCGGGTCGGCCTGCTTCGCGTCGGTGAAGAGCTTTCGCAAGAGCTTGTAGCTCTCCACGCGATACGGGTTGCGGCGCAGGATCTGCGCCTGCGAGCGGACGGCCTTCTCGAGGTACTGCTTCGGATCGAGCGCGTAGAGCTCGGCGAGCTTCTCGGCGCGCGCGCGATCTTCCGGATCGAACGCCTGCGCGGCCTCGTAGGCGTCGATGGCGAGCTCAGGCTCGTTCAGGAACTTCTGGTAGAGCTCGCCGAGCTGGTCGAGCACGCTGACGAGCTTGTCGCGATCCTGCGCGTTCTTCGCGGCCTCGATCTGCTTCTTGAGCAGGCCCTCGACCTCGTCGTGCTTGCCCTTCCCGCGATAGAGCTCGATGGCCTCGGCCACGGCCTTCGCGTTGTCGGGATCGAGCTCGAGGACGCGCGCGTAGAAGCCGAGCGCCTGGTCGACCTTGCCGAGGTGCTTCGACGCGATCGTCGCCGCGGTGTGCATGTACTTCGCGCGCTGCTTCAGATCCTCGACGAAGTCGGCGAGGCGGAGGACGACGTCGACGAGCTTCGCCCAGTCTTTCTCCTCCGAGTAGAGCTGCATCAGCTTCGTGAGCAGGCGGCGATCGTCGGGCTTCTCCTCGAGCGCCTGGGTGAACGCCCGCGAGGCGCCCGTGCGATCGTTGAGCTTCACGAACATCACGTCGCCGATCTCGAGGAGCAGCTCGAAGCGCTCTTGACCGGTGGCGAGCTGGAGGCGCTGGCGGCGCACGCCGACCGACGACTGGAAGTCGCCCTTCTCGTCGAAGATCTTCGCGAGCGAGCGGAACGGACGCGGGTTCGACGGATCGAGATCGGCCGCTTCCTTGAGCGGCGCGATCGCGACGTCGAGCTCGCCCGACCGGCGCGCGCTCTCGCCGAGGTGATAGAGGGCCTCGGCGCGTTCGGAGCCGGCGAGGACGTTGCCGTACTTCTTGAACAGCTCCTCGTGCATCCGGTACGCGCTCTGCGGATCGCCGAACTCGAAGAGCGAGTTGGCGGCGCGCGCGAGGGCGTCGACGTCTTGCGGCGCGAGCGCCTGGAGCGCCTCGACGGCCGCGAGCATGCGCGGGTTGGTGATCGGCGGCGGGGCGATGCTGCCCGGCTGGCTCGACACCGAGATGCGCCCCTGGCTCGCCGGACCGGCCGCCAGCATGCGACCGCTCTGCGGACCCGAGCCGTCCGGGCTCGAGCCCGAAGCGGAGGGCGCCGGCGAAGACGCGCGCGGCTGCGTCTTGCCGAACGCCTCGATGAAGCGCACGAGGACGCGGACGGCGTCGTCTTTCGGGAGCACGCCCGTCCGACCGACGAGGCTCTCGTACTGCTTGGTCGCCTCGAGCAGGCGGCCCGCCTCGTACGCGAGATCGCCGAGGACCATGAGCGCGTCGGCGTTCGACGCGTCGAGCTCCGCCGCCTTCTTCGCCGCGGCCTCGGCCTTCTCCGGGTCGACGAGCTGCGAGTGATAGACCTTCGCGAGCTCCGCGTGGAGGCGGGCCTTCGCGAGATCGCCTTCGGCGTGCGTCAGCTCGCGCTCGACGAGGTTCACGACGCCGAGCCAGTCGCCGCGATGCGCGAAGGCCTTGCGGAGCGCCGCGCTCGCGCTCGGATCCTTCGGGTGCGCGTCGAGGGCGATCTTGTAGCGCTCGATCGCGCCGTCCTTGTCGCCGCGCGTCTCGAGCAGGCGGCCCGCGCGCATCCACTGCTCGGCCTTGGCCTCGGCCGTGGCGGCCTTCGCCGCGAGGGCCTCGATCGCCGAGAGCGCCGCGTGCGCGTCGCCGCTCATCTCGCGCAGGTGCGCGAGCGCCTCGAGGGCGCCGGCGTGCGCCGGCTGCGTCGAGAGGATCTGCTCGTAGGCCTTCGTCGCGCGCTCGGGCGAGCCGATCTGCTCCGCGAGCGTCCGCGCCTTCGCGAGGAGCAGCTCGATCTTGCGGTTCTCGTCGCCGGTGACGCTCGCGTGCTTGTCGTAGATCGCGACCGCCGGCTCCCACTTGTCGAGCGCGCGGTAGTGACGCGCGAGCGCCGTGAGGGCGTTGTCGTTCGCGGGATCGATCGCGAGGATCGCCTCGAGCGCCTCGGCCGCGTGCGTGTGATCGAGGAACTCCTCGTCGTGGAGCGCGGCGATGCGCTCGTAGAGGTTGATCTTCTGGCGCGGCGTCGCGGCGAGCGCGATCTGCCGCTCGAGCACCTCGAGCAGCTCGCGGTACTTGCCGACGCGGTTGAAGATGCGATCGAGGCCCTTGAGCGCGTTGAGGTTCGCGGGATCGATCGCGAGGACGCCTTCGAACCGGCGCGTCGCTTCGGGCAGATCGTTCAGGTGATCTTCGTAGACCTCGGCGACCTTGACGAGCGCCTCGGCCTTCTCGACGCCGCGGCGGGCCTCGGCCTTGCGCTCGAGGATCTGGGCGAGCGTCTGGAAGTCGCCGGTGCGCTCGGCGACGCGCGCCATGGCCTCACCCGCGCGGGCGTGGCCGGGATCGTCGGCGAGGACGGCCGCGTAGAGGTCGCGCGCCCGCGCGAGATCGTTCAGGCGCAGCTCGAGGATCTCGGCCGCCTCCGCGCGCAGATCGCGCGCCTTCGGCGCGGTCGCCGCCACGTCGGCGCGGCTCATCAAGAGGCCGACGAGCTCGGGCCACTGCTGGGCGCGGCGATAGATCGCAGTCATCCCGTCGGCGGCGGCCTCGTTGGCCGGATCGCCCGCGAGCACTTGCTGATACGCGGCGAGCGCCATGTCGGCGCGGCCGACGCGCTGGTCGTACCAGCGCGCGGCGCGGACGAGCAGCGCGGCGTGATCGGTCGGCGAGAGCTGGCCGCCCTTGATCGCCTCCGTGACCGTCTCGAGCTGCTCGACCCAGGCGCTCTGCTTCTGCCCGCAGAGCCGCTCGACCTCGGCGGCGTACTCGTCGCTCGTCGGCACCTCGCAGAGCGCCTGCACGAACGCGACGACCGCCTGCTCCGGATCTTCGAGCTCGCTCGAGTAGAGCCGGCCGATCTCGGCGAGCGCGCGCGCGCGATCCTCGCCGGGGGGCGCCGCCTGGCTCTTCTCGAGGAGCATCTCGACGAGCTCTTCGTACTTGCCGAGCGCCTTGCGCGCCTCTTCGAGCGCGATCATCGCGATCTCGTCGCTCGGATCGAGGGCGATGATCGCGGCGTAGGTCTGCTCGGCGCGAACCTTGTCTTTCGCGGCCGAGTCGAAGATGCGCGCGGCGCGGTAGAGGAGCGCCTTCTTCGTCTCGCGCTCTTCGTCGCTCGGGGCGTCGCCGCGCACCTGCGCGGCCGCCGCGGCGAAGGCCTCGCCGACGCGCGCGGGCTCGGCGCCTTCGTCGACCGCCTTCTCGAGCTCGATCGCGGCTTCGCCGTCGCTCGGCGCCGCGAGGAGCTTGTCGATCATCGCCTGGACCTTCTCCGCCGAGATCGCGCCCGCGGCGCGGAGCATCGTCGACGCGCGGCCGATCGACTCGAGCGCGTCGAGCACCGCTCCCGCGTCCTTCGGGCGGCGCGCCGGATCCTTCGACAAGAGCGAGAGCACGAACGCGTCGATGTCGCGCGAGACCCAGCCGCGCGGCGCGCGCGCGCTCGGCGGCTCGACCTCGCTCGCGAGGTGCGCGAACGCGGCGTCGGTCGCGCTCTCGTGGATGAACACGGGCTTGCCGGTCAGGAGCTCGAAGAGCACCGCGCCGAAGGCATAGACGTCGGACTTGGGGTCGGCCGCGCGGCCGCGGACGATCTCCGGGGCCACCGTCTTCGGCGAGCCGAACACGGCGAGCAGGCCCGTGTGGCCGTTCGACGCGATCGAGCGCAGGCGCAGGCGATCGCTCCCGAAGTCGATGAGCACCACGCGAGGCTCGCCGCTTTCGGCGGCCTTGCTCGCGACGAGGATGTTCTCGGTCTTCACGTCGCCGTGGACGAGGTGCGCGCGGTGGATCGCAGCGAGCGGCTCGAGGATCCCTTTCAGCAGCGGGCGGAGCTCGTTGTACGCGATGGGTCCGGTGCGCGCGAGGCGCGCCGAGAGCGGCTGCGCCTCGACGTATTCGTACGCGACGTAGAAGACGCCCGGCTCGATCTCGCCCGCCTCGAGGTGACGCGGAAGGCCGGCGCTGTCGATCGTGCCGATCAGTCGATTCGCGGTGAGGAAGCGGTGCACCGCGCGCCGATCGCGCGCCGCTTCGCGGCGCAGCACCTTGAGCGCGTAGACGGCGCGCGCCGCGCCGTCTTGCCGGACGGCCTGGTAGACGATCGCGAGATCGCTCTCTCCGAGCTTCTTCTGGATCGTGAAGTCGCCGAGCTGCCGGCCGATCGCCAGCTCTTCCTTCCCCATCAGCGTGACGATGTCGCGCACGCGGGGATCGACCTCCTTGCGGGAGTGCAGGATGACGTCGACGAGGGCATCGAGGCGATCGCCGTCGAAGCAGCGCTCGGTGAGCGCGCGCGCGAAGCTGCCCTTCGCGCTCGCTCCGCCCACGTCGTCGGGCGGAAGACCGAGCAGTTTTTCGCTCATCGACGTCATTTCCTCGAGCGTGAAGAGTCGCTCGAGCTCGCCGCGCAGAATGTCGATCGTCGGGTTCATGTGCTGCTTCCGCTCCCGTTGGTTCGGGCGCGGGAGCTTAGCGGAATTTTCCGCTGGGCGAACCCCAAAGAAGGGTTCACGCGTCGCGTCGTCGGACCGCGTCGGACGTCGAAATCACAAACTATTTCGTAGGCCAAAGAACGGGCCCGGACGCACGCTCAATCGAGGTTGACGGTGCGGTTGATGCTGACCTTGCCGCCCGAAAATTTCCCCGCCTGGACGGTCCGGAAACGCTGCGAGAGGCAGGAGCCGGTCGCCGTCGTCCCGAACGGGGCGCGGACGATCGAGTCGTTGCGCCCGTCGGGCTCGAAGCCGATCGTCACGACGGTCGTGCCCGACGGATCGTTCGGGAACTTGCAGGTCTGGATGGTCGCCTGCACCCGATCGAGATCGGCCAGGACGCGCGCGCGCGGAAACGGCGGCAGATCCTGGTTCGTGCCCGCGGTCGTCACCGTCGGCGGCGGCGTCGGGATCGGCGCCACGGTCGAGGTGGGGTTCGTGACCGTCGGCCTCGGCGGCGTGGCCACCACGGTCGGCGGCGGAACGGGGACCTTCTTCGGCGGCGTCGACGGCGGAGGCGGCACGGGCGCCGTCGCCGTCTCGAACGTCGGCCCGATCACCGTGCCCGCGGGACCGCCGCCGTTCGGCCGATCCGCCGAGGCGCTGGAGACGGCCACGACGACGCCGACGACCGCGATCGCGCCGAGGAACAAGAGCACCGCGCCGCCGCCGAGGATCCAAGGCAGCGCCGAGCCGCCTCGCGCCTTCTGCGCGCCGGTGGTGCCGAGCGGCGCGCCGCACGAGAGGCAGTACGGCGATCCCCTCGCGCGGCGCTCGTCGACGCGCGTCCCGCACCGCGGGCAGATCCGGGCGCCGTGGGGCATGGGACCATCGTAGCAGGCTCCTCGCGCCGACCGTCACCGCACGGTCGGCGGCGGCTCGGAGAGCCCGAGCTCTCTCCGCCTCGACGACGACATGAGCCGCCCGAGGACGGGGAGCTTCTTCTCGCAAAACTCGCGGACGGGAACGGCCGACGGCTCGATCGCGTCCGCGACGTGGATCCCGTAGCGGGCGGCGACCTTCTTGCCCGCGGCGGAGGCGGCGAGGCGCTCGACGAACGCCGCGTACCGCAGCGTCGTGGGACGACGTGCGCCTGGAGCGTTCTCGGCGCGCAGCGCCTCGCGCTGGAAGGCCTGCGCGACGGCGATCGCCGCGCGGAGCTGGGCCTTCCCGAGCTCGTTTCGCTTCTCGGCGAGGCCGTGGAGGTTGTCGAGCCGGCTCTTGAGCACGTCGAGCGGGTGCATCAGGCGCGCGCCGAGATCCGCGCCGAGGCGGAGCTCCATGGCCCGAGCGCGGAGCCCTTCGTCGGCGCCGTAGACGCGATGAACCACGTCGACGTTGAAGACCTCGTCGTCGCTCACGTCTTTGACCGCTTGCCCGACCAACGCCGTGAGGGCCGCGCGACGCCGCGGAAAGACCGCCCGGCCGCCGAGCGCACGCGCGAGCTTGCGCACGACGTCGGAGGCGGCCGCCGACGGGGCGAGGAAGTCGACGTCGCGCGAGACGTAGGCGAACTCGTCGGGGAGGACGACACGGTACCGCTCCACCCACAGCTTGAGCGCCTGACCGCCGACGAGGAGGAGATCGAGCTCGGTCGCTTCGCGGAGCAGCCGGCGGACGGTCTCCTTCGGGACGACGAGCTCGCGCGCCGGCATCACTCTCGGCCGTACTCGGAGAAGGCGTCCTTGGGGAAGACGACCGTCGCCTTCCGCACCCACGCTCTCGGAATGAAGGCCAGGTCGTCCGTCGTGACCTTGCGGCGCCGCACCCGCTCGTGGTCGCGCGCGCGCATGTGGGCGATCGACGCGCTGTGAACGTCTGCGAGGTCGCGCGTCGCTTCGACGGCCTGCCCGATGGCAGCCCAGTGCTCGACCTGCTGCGCGATCGAGCGGTGCATCAGGACCGCCTCCGTCGACGCCATGTCGTAGAGGTCGTCGGAGATGCGGATCGACTTGGCCATGATCGCAATATGTCGCAATTTGCCATCTTTCGCAACGGAAGCGAGCCGTCCGCGCTCGCCGGCGCCTTCCGCCCAGGTGCCGCGGCGACGCGTCACGAGATCCCTGGCGCGGCTCGACGCGAGGTATGATGGGCCGCGGACATCGCCGCTCGTCGTGGTCTTCCCGTGCCTCAAAAGCGCTACATCATCATCGGCGACGGAGCGGCGGGAACGACCGCGGCGCAGGCGCTCCGCGCCGCGAACCCGACGGCGACGATCGCGATCCTGTCGGACGATCCGCACGCCGCGTACTTCCGCGCGGCGCTGACGAACTACCTCTTGGGCGAGCTCCGCGAGGAGCAGATCTGGGCCGTTCCTCCTTCGTTCTACGACGAGAACACGATCCATCGCGCGCTCGTGCGCGTCGCCCAGGTCGACACCAAGCGCTCGCTCGTGTGGCTCGGTCAAGGCGGTCGCCCGATCCCGTACGACGCGCTCGTGCTCGCGTCCGGGGCGCGCGCGCGGCCCCCCTCGTTCGAGGGCCACTGGCTGCCGGGCGTCATGACGATGCGCACGCTGTCGGACGTCCGCGGCGTCATGGACCTCATCAAGCTCAAGGGGCTGCGCTCGGCGGTCGTCGTCGGCGGCGGTCCGCTCGCGCTCGAGTGGGCCCACGGCCTCTCGCACCGCGGCGTGAAGGTCATGCTGGTCGTCCGCGACCAGCGGTTTCTGCCGACCGCGATCGACAGCGTCTCGAGCGATCTGCTGCTCGCGCGCCTCCGCCACGCGGGCGTCGAGGTCCGCATGGGCGACGAGGTCATGGCGGCCGCCCCCGGCCCGCAAGGCCGCGTGCAAGGCGTCATCCTCAAGTCGGGCGAGCGCGTCGGCTGCGAGCTCGTCGCCGTCGCGATCGGCGTCGTGTGCAACACCGAGTTCCTCGCCGACTCGGGCGTCAAGCTCGCGAAGAACGGCGGCATCGAGGTCGACGATCGGATGCGCACGAGCGTGGAGAACGTCTACGCCGCGGGCGACTGCGCGACCTTCGGAGGCAGGCCGCTCCAGCTCTGGGAGCCGGCGCGCATGATGGCGCGCGTCGCCGCGTCGACGATCTCGGGCAAAGCGGACCGCTACACGCCCGGCGCCCATTACATGGCGACGCGGCTCTACGATCTCGACTGCGCGACCCTCGGCGCCGTCGCCCAGCCGCCGCCCGGCGCCGAAGAGCTCGTCGACTTCCCCCAGCGCACGGGGCGCATCTCGTACCGCAAGCTCATCGTGCACGAGGGCCGCCTGGTCGGCGCGCTGATGTTCGGCGAGCGCGAAGCGCACGTGCGCCGCTTCGGCCGCGGCCTCAAGCGCCTCATCGACGCGAAGACGGACATCAACCCGATCCGCGGCGAGATCCTCGATCCCGCGTTCGATCTGACGGCGTGGCTGCAGACGAACGCGATCAAGGAGAAGCCTCGCTACTCGACGCTCGCGTCCGAGGCGAAAGGATCGAGCCCGCCCGCGGGCGCGAAGATCGCGAAGATGAAGGGAACGCACGCGATCAACCTCGCCGATCTCCCTCCCCTGCCCCCCGTCGGCGCGCCGATCCAGCGCAAAGGACCCGGCAGCGACGGGGCCGCGCCCGCGGATCCGACGCCGGGCGCGCGCGGCGGATCCGACGACGCCGATCGGAAGGCCGCCGCGGTGATGCAGGCCAAGCTCGACGACAAGGGCACCGCCGCGATGCTCGGCTTCGCGGATCTGCTGCCGGCGCCGCGCGTGCGCCTCGAGGGGCCGCCTGGTCAGATCGACGTGATGCCGCCGTCGGCGATCATCGGGCGTCACCCGCAGAGCCCGATCCCGCTCCACGATCCCGCGGTGTCGTACACGCACGCCGAGATCACGATCGAAGGGCAGCTCGTCTACGTCCGCGATCTCGGCAGCACGACGGGCACCTGGGTCAACGGCGCGCCCGTCACGGCGCCCAAGCGCGTGCGCGACGGTGACAAGATCCGCGTCGGCGCCACCGAGCTCACGGTGCGGATCCAGTCCGCCGACGGCTCGAGAGCGTCGCTGGGCTCGCCCTCCCTCCCGAAGGGCGCACAACAAGGATCGGGCGAGCCGAAGCCGCACCTCGACGTGAAGACGGGGCGATCGATCGGCCTGAGCTTCGAGCTCGTGCAGTCGCCCACGACGATCGGCCGCGATCCGCGGTGCACGATCCGCCTCGACGACGAGTGGATCGATCTCCAGCACGCGTGGCTTCGCCAGGGCCCGCAGGGCTGGGAGGTCGCCGACGCCGAGAGCCACGGCGTCACCAGGAAGAACGGGCAGGTGCTCACCCCCAATCAGTGGGTGCCGCTCGCGCCCGGCGATACCATCCAGGTCGGCGAAGTGCAGATGACGTTCTCCGTCCGCCACTCCGACGTGCTCGTGAACCTGCTCGCGCCGGCGAGCGTCTCGTACACGTCGGCCGCCACGCCTCAGGGTCCGCCGCCGCGCGCGCGTCTCTCGGTGCGTCAGGGCCCGGGTCAAGGGAGCGTCGCCGAGCTCGCCGACGTGACCGTGATCGGCAACCAACCAGGTCAGGCGACGCTCGTCCTGCCCGATCCGCGCATCGGCCCGCGCCACGTCGAGATCACGCGCGCTGCCGACGGCTTCTACGCGCGCGATCTCGGCTGGCACGAGGGCACCTCGTGTCGCGGCCAGCGGCTCGGCCCCGCGCCGTTCAAGCTCCAGAGCGGCGACGTCCTCGTCCTCGGGCAGAACGTCGCCTTGCTCTTCGAGGCCTCGCCGTGATCGAGTCGCGCGAGGCGCTCGCCTCCCAAGCCGAGAGCGACGTGATGGCGTGCATCGGCTGCAACGACTGCATGCTCGCGTGCCCGTTGCCGCAAGCGAAGCTCGTCACGATCGCGGAGCTCAACAGCGCGGTGCACCTGCCGGTGATCGCCAACCCGCGCGTCGCCGACTTCGTGATGGCGTGCACGCAATGCCGCCAGTGCGTGCCCGCGTGCCCGGCCGACTTGAGCCGCGCCGACATGGTGCTCTTCAACAAGATGAAGGTCGAAGATCGCGTGCCGAACTTCGCCCTGATGCTCCAGGTCGGCGCGCGCGTGCTCCCGTCGGGCTGGACGCTCGACGCGCTCGCCGAGCGCGTCGCCGCGGTGCCGCTCTTCGCCAGCGCGGAGCGCACCGATCTGCGCGCGCTGCTCCTCAAGGCGACGCTCCGCCAGCTCGCGCCCGGCGAGATCCTCTGCAAGGAGAGCGAGTTCTACGACCGCCTCTGCGTCGTGCTCGGCGGCGCGCTCGAGCAGTCGATCCGCGGGCCGGGCGGGCGCAAGGTCCCCATCCTCGTCCTCGGCGAGAGCTCGTTCTTCGGCGAGATGGCGGTGATGAGCGATCAGCCCGAGCCCTACACCGCGCAGGCGATGGCCCCGACGCTCGTCCTCGAGCTCCCGAAGGCGGCCGTGCATCGTCTCATGTCCACGTCGGCGGCGTTCAAGGCGACGATGGACGAGCTCTATCGCCGCCGCGCGCTCTGGACCTACGCGCGCACGCCCTCGGTGCTCAACGCGCTGCCGGAGCAAGCCATCGGCGAGCTCCTCGAGAAGGCCGATCTCCGCACGCTCAAGGCGGGCGAGGCGATCCTCCGCGAGGGCGCGACGCCCACCGACGCGTACCTCGTTCGCACGGGCTTCCTCCGCGTGAGCCGGCGCGTCACGCCGCAGGCGATGCCCGGCCAGCCCGGCGTCACCGGCCCGCGCGCGCAAGCCGAGGATCGCGCGCTCGTGTACTTCCGCGAAGGCGATCTGTTCGGGCTCGTCGGGCTCCTGATGGGCGAGAAGCACTCGCCCTTCTCGGTGACGGCGACGACGCGCTCCGAGGTCATTCGCATCCCCGGCGCGCATCTCTTCCAGGTCCTCGGGCGCTACCCGCAGGCGCGCGCGATGCTCGAGGGAGGCGCGCAGAACGCCGAGCGCGTCGCGCGAGAGAACACGTTCATGCCCGCGCCCGCGCAGCAGGGCAAGCCGGGGACGCAGCTCGCGATGTCGGCGGAGGTCCTCGTCGAGAAGGGGCTCGCGGCCGGTCACGAGGTCGTCGTCGTCGATCAGAACCGCTGCGTGAACTGCCAGAACTGCGTCGACGCGTGCGGGCGGCGCCACAAGTACAGCCGCCTCCACCTCTGGGGGCTCCAGGTCGAGAACTTCCTCTTCCCCACCGCGTGCCGCCACTGCGACGACCCGGTGTGCCTGCTCTGCAGCGTCAACGGGATCGTGCGCCTGCCGAGCGGCGAGATCA
>JAHBWD010000002.1 GCA_019637175.1 Labilithrix sp.
TCAATCCTTGCCATTGGAATTCCCTGCAACCATGGCCTCAACGATCTTCCGCCCCGCCGGCGTTACACGGTGCCTCTTCTTGCTCTTGTCGCCAGGGGCGTAGACCAAGAACGCGCCCTTGCCCTTCTTCTTGGCGCGAAGGTTCACGAACGCGTTGGCGATGTTCGTGACGTCATGCCCGATCTCGCCGAGAAGCGCGTTTACCTCCGCCGGCGTGAATCCCTCGGCGCCTCCTTCACCCCGAAACTGCAGCCAGTACGCGGCAACGAGCGCCCGATGAACGTCCGACTTCGGCTCCTTCTGATCGAAGAAGTCCTCGAAGCTCGAATCCTCCTCGATCCGGGGTGCGCGGCGCGTTCCCGCTGGCTGGTCACGAGCCGGTGCGCGAGACGCGGCTCCCTCGGCGTCCGTTCCGTAGCTGTCGATCAGCCACTGGAGTACGCGTCGCCTACCCTGCGTATTTAGCGGGGTGAAGGCCTTGCCGCAGGTCTCGATCGCCTTCGCTTCCTTCGCCGCGTCAACGGTTGCTTTCGCCACTGATGAGGCCCTCCGAGATCGAAGAGAACGTGGGATTCCGGGAAGGTCAAAGAATTTGTTGGCCTTTAGTCCTGCGGGGACTCGACGTACGTGTCGGCGGGCGGGGGGGCGCCTTGGCAGCGCGGAAGCGGCATCTCATGCTTGTACAAAGGAGGCACAAGCCGATGGACGCTCAGTTCCGCCTGGTGATGGAGAAGGACGAGTTGGCGATGCTGCACGCGATCGCGAAGGAGAAGCGCGTCCCAGCCGCGCA
Source organism: Labilithrix sp. (assembly GCA_019637175.1). Lineage (GTDB taxonomy): Bacteria > Myxococcota_A > Polyangia > Polyangiales > Polyangiaceae > Labilithrix. Next base: position 791 of record JAHBWD010000002.1, read on the forward strand.
GGTGATTCGCGAGTTCATTCGGCGCGAGCACGCGAAGACCTTCGGCGAGACGAAGCGCGCGAGGGCGAAGCGCTAAAGAAACACCCTCCGCGACGGGGAGCGAAGCCGTCCGGAGGGCACGATCGATCCTGGAAACGAACGGGAGGACCGATGTTGAAGATCATGCCGCATGCGAGCGCGCCGGTCGAAGCGAGCTACGACGACGAGAAGAAGACGACGGAGCCGCGCGGCGCCGAGAGCGCGGGCACGTTCAAGGTCGGCGGGCAGAGCGGAAACTGGCGCCTCTACCCCGTGAAGAAGAACGGCGTCGACGCCGGGCACATCCTCCACGTCTGGGTGAAGCCGAACACGTGGAAGAAGGCGAAGCTGCCGAGGGAGCCCGAGACGTCCACGCCCCGTGCGCGCGAGCGTTGGTGCAAGGAAGCGGCGCCCGCGATCTTCAAGGCGTGGCACGAGGAGGCCTCGAAGGCGAAAGCGGAGACGGGGCCTGAGAAGAAGCCCAGCGACATTTCGTTCTTCGACTTCGCCAAGCTCTGGACGAACGGCGAGCTGCACGAGCAGTACCCCGACCACGTGAAGAAGAAGAAGAAGAGCAGCGAGGACGACGCTGGCCGCTTCGAGTGGATGAAGGGATTGATCGGCGACGTCGCGTTGCGAGACTTCACGCTCGATCACGCGGAGCGCATCATGCGCGCTGTCCCGCGCGAGCGATCGGCCTCGACCCGCCGCCGCTACGCCCAGTCGATCCACAAGGTACTCGCGCTCGCGGTCTACCCTTGCCGCTTGCTCGAAGCGCACCCGCTCCCCAAGGGCTTCCTCCCGCGCGTCGGTCCGGGCAAGGCGAAGAACTATCTCCGGCCGGACGAGGACGCGACATTGCTCGGGTGCACGAAGGAGACGGACGACGGCTTCCCGATCGTGCCGCTCGCGCGCCGCGTCTACTGGGGCTTCCTCTCGCGCGAGGGCATGCGCGAAGGAGAGCCGATCGAGCTTCGATGGAGCGACGTCGATCTTGAAGTCGGCGGCATCACCTTGGACGAGAACAAGAGTGACGACCCGAGGAGCTGGGCGGGCGATCCTGGGGTCATTGCCGCGCTGAAGGCCTGGCGCGAGGTACACCCGCTCCGCGCGAACGACGGAAAGGATCCGCCGCCTCGTGACGCGCGGGTGTTCGTGACGGAGGACGGGCTCCCGCTCGACGCCGCGCACCTGCCGAGGACGCTTCGCGCCGATCTGCTCGCGGCGGGCGTCGAGCGCCCCGAACTCCACACGACCACCAATGCGCGCATGCGCCTGCGCGTGCACGACCTCCGCGGGACCTTCGTGACGATCGCGCTCGCGAACGGGGCGACGGAGTCTTGGATCGCGGACCGCACTGGCCACAAGTCGAGCGCGATGATCAACCGCTACAAGCGGACCGCGCGTACGGTGATGGAACTGGGCCTTGGAAAGCTCCGTCCGATGATCGACACGATCCCCGAGCTCGCCGCGCTGAAGCCTCGCGAGCCGAGCCGACCCGCGATCAGGGCGAGCCGGAGAGCGAACCTTTCGCTGAACCTCTCTCCGGATCTTTCTCTGGGGAGGGAGCCGCGAGGTCGAACGCGGCTAACTTAGCGGAGAGCAAGGGATTCGAACCCTTGGTACCCTTGCAGGCACACCTGATTTCGAATCAGGCACCTTCGGCCACTCGGTCAGCTCTCCACCGCGGACGTTCGTATAGCGCGGCGCTCTTGTCAAGCCGCGGCGTTACATCCGGGCCGGGGCGGCCGGCGGCGTCAGCGTGTTGCCCGGGCGGCCGACGCGGCGCTGGTCGTCGCCCTGGGGGATGATCCGGTCTCCGTGGACGTCTTCCAGGTCGAGGATGACCTCCACCGCGACCTTCGCCGGCGCGTACGAACGGAGGCCGAGATCGAAGCCGGTGAGGCCGGCGATCACCTTGGGGATGAACGGCGCGATGACCGGACTGGGCTCGCTCGAGCGGTTCTGGAAGTTGAACGCGTGGTTGAAGAGCACGGGGCCGGCGAGCTCCTCGGCCGGCGGCGCCTGCGCGAGGCGCATCGCGGTGGCGAGATCGGTCGCGAGCTCCACCATGTCGTCGGGCGTGATGATGCCCTCGACGCGGCCCATCGGCGGCACGATGATCGTGCGCGTGATGCCGCTGAAGTTCGGTGTCGTCATCTCGTCCGACTGCGTGATGCCGGGCACGTAGCGAACGAACTCGTTCCACGGATCGAGCAAGAGCTCGACGGCGTGCTGCTTGTCTTCGAGGTTCGAGATCGTGTAGCGCGCCGTCACGCGGGTGTCGGCCGCGAAGTGGAAGGGCGCGCGCGGATACGGATCGATCCGCTCGCCGCGCTGCTCACGCTCCTCGGCCGTCGCGCGGCGGAGCGGCAGCTCGACGGGGATGAACACCTCGTAGATCTGCATCTGACCGTCGTCGTACGTCGGCGCCGCCGTCTCCAGCATGCCGAGGACGACGGGCGGAATGACTTGGTGATCGTCTTGGCTGGCGCAGCCCCAAAGCGAAGCGCAGGCCATGACGAGACCCCCGAGCAGCGTGCGAGCGCGCATGCGAGCCTCCAGACACAGAAGAATAGCGCAATCGGAGCGGTTTTCCCGGCCGATATCGCGCCCTTCGCCGCCCTTCGCCTTACATCGTCGCCTCAGCTTCCGAGCACCCTGTAGAGGCCCTGCCGGCTCACGCCGAGCGCCCGCGCGGCCTTCAGCTTGTTGCCGTCGGCGCTCGCGATCGCGCGGCCGACGAGCTCGCGCAGCTCGGCCCGATGGCGCGCCCGCAAGGCCGCCAGCGTCGTCTCCTTCAGGGCCGGCTTGCCGTTGCCGGCGCGCGAGGAGAGCGACGAGCCGATGGCGGCGGCGAGCTCGGGACGCCCGATGACCGTACCCTCGACCATCGCGCCGGCGACGCGGAGCACGTTCGCGAGCTCGCGCACGTTGCCCGGCCACGCGTGCTCCGACAGCACCGTGAGCGCAGGAACGTCGAGGCGATGATCCTTGGTGGCCGGCTCACGCGCGAGCAGCGCGCGCGCGAGGGCCGGAAGATCCTCGGGACGCTCACGGAGCGCCGGCGCGCGCACGGTGATCGCCGCGAGGCGATAATAGAGATCTTCACGGAACGCGCCCTCGGCCACCATCGCCGAGAGATCGCGGTGGGTCGCGCCGACGACGCGCACGTCGACCTTGCGCGACGTGTTGCCGCCGATCGCGCGCACCTCCCCGTCTTCGAGGACGCGAAGGAGCTTCGCTTGCATCGCCGGGCTCATCTCGCCGACCTCGTCGAGGAAGAGCGTCCCTCCCTCGGCCTCGACGAAGAGGCCCCGGCGCGCGCGCTCGGCGCCGGTGAACGCGCCGCGCTCGTGGCCGAAGAGCTCCGCCTCGAGCAGCGGCTGCGGGATCGCGGCGCAGTTGATCGCGACGAAGGGAGCGCGCGCGCGCGGTGAGAGGCGGTGGGCGAAGCGCGCGAAGAGCTCCTTGCCCGATCCGGTCTCACCCGTGAGCACGAGGCTCGCGTTGGAGCGCGCCGCGCGCGCGACCGTCGCGATCGCCTTCATGAGCAGCGGCGACTCTCCCGCGATGCCGACCGCGTCCTTCGCCTCGAGCACCTCGTCGCCGACGACGAGCTCGGCCTCCGCGCGCTTCGTCTGCCGGAGCGCCGCGGTGCGCTGCTCGACCTGGCGCAGCGTCCGCAAGACGAGCTTGCGGTACTCGGGCGGCGCGCGATCGACGAGACGCGCGCGGAGCATCACGAGCGCGCTCCGCGCGAGCTGCCCGATGGGCTCGGGCTCGGTCACGAGCGCCGCGTAAGCCTCGTGCTCGATGCGCGCCGACGATCCGCCGGAGGCGCACGCGAGCGCGCCGAGCCAGCGGAGGAGCCACGCGTCGGGCGCGCCGGCGCGCGCCGCGATCGCGAGCGCCTGCGCGGCGTGCGCGCGGGTGCCCCCCTTCGCCGCGCCGGCCGTGAGGCCGATGGCGACGCGCTCGGCGTCGTTGAAGCGTCCGCGCTGCAAGAGCGAGAGCGCGCGGATGCGCTCGAGCGTGAAGCGGAGCGGAGGCTCGACGCCCTCGAGCGCGAGGCCCTCCTCGACGATCGCCTCGACCGCCTCGGGGCGACCGCCGGTCGCGAGCGAGAGGCCCGCGCGGAACGCGAGGAGCTGCGCGCGCTGCCACGCCGCTTCGAGCGCGCCCTCGTCGACGCGATCGAGCAGCGCGCGCGCGTCGTCGAAGGCGCCCATGTCGACGAGCGTCAAGAGGCGCGCCGAGGTCAGCGTCCAGTCGGAGCCGTGCGCGCGCGACGCCGGGAGCTCGCCCGCGCGATCGAGGATCCGGAGCGCGAGATCGAAGCGGCCCGCCGCGCGGTGTGCCATCGCGGCGTTGTAGAGCACACGCATCGCGCGCGTCCTCGGCAGCGCGCCGAGAGGAAGCGCGAGGAGCATGTCGAAGGCTTCGCGCGCGCGCTCGTCGTCGCCGACGCGCGAGAGGAGGAGCGCGTAGTCGGAGAGCACCGCCGCGCCGGTGCGCGTGTCGCCGCTTCGCTCGGCGATCTGACGCGCGCGCGCCGCGTGCTTGAGGCCCGCGTGAGCGTCGCCCTTCGCGCGGTGGATCTCCGCGAGCGCGAGCTCTCCGAGCGCGGTCTCGCGGCGCGAGCCCGCCGCGCGCGCGATGCGCACCGCCTCCTCGGCGAGGCGCGCCGCGTCGTCGCCCTTGTCGTCGTAGAGCAGAGAGAGCGCCAGCAGGCGCCGCGCCTCGGCGCGCGCCGCGTCGTCGCGCCCCGTCCGCGCGCGCGTGCCTTCGTGGCGTACGCTCTCCTGCGCGAGCGCCCGCACGCGCGCGAAGTCGCCGGCGTCGAAGGCCTCGCGCGCCTGCGCGAGAGGGTGCGCCGCGGCCCGCGCGGCAGGGGGAGACTTGGAGCTCGCCATGAGTGTCCGAAAATGTGACACCTTCCGAGACCCTTTTCGACCGAAACCGTCTGCTATCGTGCGTCCGTGTCGGAGCCGCTCCTCGTCGCGGAAGATCTTCGCGTCGACGTCGAAGACGTCCCGACGTGCGACGGGCTCACGTTGCGCACGACCGGCGACCACGTGCTCGTCCTCGGCGCTCCGCGCGCGCTCTTCGAGGCCGCGTGCGGGCAGCGCGACGTCGTGCGCGGCTCGCTCACCGTTCGCGGATCGCTCCCCGACGAGGCGATCAAGGCCGGCCGCGCCGCGGCCTGTCCGCTCGATCCTCCGCTGCCTCCGAAGTGGAACGCGATCGAGTACGCGACGTGGAGCGCGCGCCTCGCCGGTCACGCCAAGGCCGACGCGCGCGCCCACGCCGAAGACGCGATCGCGCGCGTGCAGCTCGGCGCGATGGCGAAGTCGCCCATGCTCGCGCTTCCGCCTCACGCCAAGCGCGGCGTCGTGGTCGCGGCCGCGCTCGCGACCTGCGCCGAGCTCATCCTCCTCGAAGATCCTCTCACCGGCCTGCCGGAGGAGATCGCGCGCACCTGGGCGCGGATCCTCGTCAAGGCCCTCTCCGAGCGCGTGTGGGCCGTCTTCGCGGCCAGGATGGCCCTCACCTCGCCCCTCACCCTCGAAGCCGACGAGGCCGTCGTCGTCTCCGCGTCGCGCGTCGTGACGCAGGGGCCGCCGGCCGCGATCGCCGCGGCCGATCGGCGCTACGTCGCGCGCATCCACGGACCGATCGCCGCGCTCGGCGATCGCTTGTCGGCGGCGGGCGCGGCGCTCGAGGTCCAAGGCGCGCAGGTCGTGCTCGATCTCGGCGAGCTCTCGACGGCCGATCTGCTCGGCATGTGCGTCGAGACCGACGTCACGATCGTCGAGATGGTGCCGCTCTCGCGCGCGCTCGCGTGATACCCTGCGGCCGATGGGCAACGACGCCGAGACGCGTGACGAGTCGAGCGATCGGATCGAGTCGAGGCGCTCCGAGGCGCTCGGGCGCCGGCAGCTCGGCGGAGGCCGCCTCGGCACCTACACCGTCCTCGGCGCGGCGTGCGGCATCGTTCCTCTGCCGTGGGTGCCCGACGCCACCGTCCGTCGCGTGCGCGGCGCGCTCGTGCACGATCTGACGGCGCGCCACGGCCTCTCGCTGACGCCCGAAGCGCGCGCCGTGCTCGTCGAGCCCGCCGGCACCGAAGGCCCGCGCGGCTTCCTCCGCCAGGGCGCGACGTTCGCGATCACGAAGGTGCTCGGCCGCTTCGGCCCGCTCGCGGTCATTCCTCCGGTGCGATCGGCGCTCGGCACCTTCGTCCTCGGGCACCTCCTCGCGCGCTACCTGGAGACGGCGCGCACCGCGCGATCGGCGCGCATCGACATCGAAGAGGCGCGCCGCGTGCGCCGCGCGATCGATCAAGCGCTCCTCTACTCCCTCACCACCGAGGCGCGCCCCTCGCGCGAGGATCCGCCGTTCCCCGCCGAAGATCTGCGCGATCACGGCGAGCAGGTCGTCGACGGCGTGCTCATCTCGATCGCGAGCGCGCCCGGATGGCTCGTCCGCCGCCTCGACGCCGCGTTCGACGAGGTCCTCGCCAGCGTCCGCGCATGACGCGTTCGTCGACCGATGGCGGAGGCGCGCGCAGCGCCGTTCGCAAGGCGCGCCGCGTCGTCGTGAAGGTCGGCTCGAGCACGCTCTCCCGCGATCCCGGCGCCTACGATCGCCTCGCGTCCTCGATCCGCGCGCTCACCGACGCGGGGAGGCAGGTCGTGCTCGTCTCGAGCGGCGCGATCGCCCTCGGCACGAAGAAGCTCGGCTACCGCTCGCGTCCGCGAGAGATGGCGCGCCTCCAGGCCGCCGCCGCGGCGGGCCAGAGCCTCTTGATGCGCGCGTACGAAGAGGCCTTCGCGCGCGAAGATCTCGCGGTCGCGCAGGTGCTCCTCACGCACGCCGATCTCGCCGATCGCGTCCGCGCGAACAACGCGCGCGAGGCGCTCTCGGCGCTCCTCGACGCCGGCGCGATCCCCGTCCTCAACGAGAACGACTCGGTCGCGGTCGAGGAGATCAAGTTCGGCGACAACGACGAGCTCTCGGCGATGGTCACGCCGCTCGTCAGCGCCGACGTGCTCGTCTTGCTCTCCGACGTCGAAGGTTTGCTCGACGCGCGCGGCGAGCGCGTGCCCGTCGTGATCGACGTCGCGGCCGAAGCGATCCCTCTCGTGCGCACGAAGAAGAGCGAGGTCGGCACCGGGGGCATGGCGAGCAAGATCGAGGCGGCACGACGGGCGACGCTCGGCGGCGCGCATGTCGTCATCGCCGACGCGCGACGCGACGACGTCCTCGCGCGCATCTTCGCGGGCCACGACGAGGGCACGCTCTTCGTCGCCGCCGCGCGACGGCTCAGCGCGAAGAAGCACTGGATCGCCTTCACCCTCCGCCCGCGCGGCGACGTCTGGCTCGACGCCGGCGCCGCCGCCGCCGTGCGCACGAAGGGCAAGAGCGTGCTCGCCGTCGGCGTCGCCGGCGTGCGCGGCGACTTCCGCGCGGGCGACTCGGTGCGCGTCCTCGGGCCCGACGGCGTCGAGCTCGGCCGTGGCCTCGCGCGCTGCTCGTCGGCGTTCGCCGTCGTGACGGCGGGTAAGAAAGACGAGAGCGACGAGCACACCGTCCTCGTCCACCGCGACGAACTCGTCGTCTGGTAGGGCGCGCAGGCGTATCCTTTCGTCGTGGGCGACGACTCGGCGAAGACGCTCGCGCTGCGCGAGGCCTGGCAGGAGGCGCTCATGAAGGATCGCCTGCGCGACGCGCTCGCGGCGCTCGACGGCCTCGAGCTGCTCGAGCCCAACGAGCCCCGTTGGCCCCACCGCAAGGGCGACGTCCTGCGGCGGCTCGGCAGGCCGAAGGAAGCCGAAGAGAGCCTCGAGCGCGCGGTCAGGTGCTACATGAACCGCGGCTTCTTCACCCGCGCGGCGGCGCTCGCGAAGGTGCTGGTCGAGCTCGACCCTGCGCGCGCGCCGATCCTCGAAGAGCTCAACCCCGCGCCCGCGAAGCAGCTCCGCGACGAGGCCGTCTCACCGAAGTCTTCGCCGCTCAACCCGAGGATGCCGCCGCCGCCGCGGCTGCCGAGCGGAACGATGCCGGCCGTGCGCGTGCCGCCGATCCCGCGCGAAGAGCCGATCGAGCTCCCGAAAACGGCGAAGGCCTTCGATCCGCTGCCGCCCAGTCCCGACGACGACGAGCACCCGTCGGTCGTCGCCGGCGTGCGCGCCGATCGCATCAGCGTCGTCGCCTCCGCGATGGCGCTCGTCTCGGCGAACGACGTCGCCGACGACGAGGTTCGCTTCGTCGACGTCCCCGACGTCTACGCCCTCGACGTCGATCTCTCCGAGCTCGAGGAGAGCTCGCCGCGCGACTCTTCACCCGAGCTCGAGGTCGAGGGCTTCGACGACGACGAGGCGCCCACCGCGGTGCGCCTCGCGCTCATGTCCGGCGCGAGCCTCTTCGTCGACGTGCCCAAGCCGGCGATGTCGGAGATGGTGGCGGCGGCGAGCCTGGTCGATCTCACGCACGGCGTGCCGGTCTATCGCCGCGGCGAGCACGCCGACGGCCTCTACGTCGTCGTCGAGGGCAAGGTCGATCTCGTCGTCCCGGGCACGACGAAGAAGCTCGTCGTCACCGAGGGATCCGTCTTCGGAGAAGACGCGCTCCTCGAGGGTGGCGTGCGCAACGCCGACACCCGCGTCAGCGGTCGCATGCTCGCGCTGAAGATCCCGAAGGTGGCCCTCGACGAGATCGTGCAGCGCCACGCCTCGCTCGGCGACGTCTTGTTCGACGTCCTCGTGAGGCGCCTTCTGACGATGTCGCTCCAGACGTCGCCGCTCTTCGCGGTCTTCGATCTTCCGACGCGGAAGGAGCTCGCGCGCCTCTTCGAGGTGCGGCGAGCCGCGCCGAACACGATCATCAAGCAGAAGGGCAAGCGGAGCGACGGCCTCTACCTCCCGCTCGCCGGCGAGCTCGAGGCGCGCTACGACGAGACGAGCGTGACGATCCTCCCGCTGGGGACGATGTTCGGCCACACCTCGCTCTTGAGCGACGAACCGGAGGAGCGAACGATCCGCACGCGCAAGGAGTCGGTCGTGCTGCGGCTCCCGGCGGCGCGCTTCCTCGCCTTCGCCGCGCGCGTCCCCACGGCGCTCGCGCACCTCGCCGCGCTCGCGCGCGAGCAACCGACCGGATAGATCTACGGGCCGGGCGGGGGCCCTTCGATCGGACCGCGCTCGTTCGGGGGCTTGGCCATCACGAACGGCGGCTTGTCGCGCGAGATCGTCGCCGAGGCGCGCGTCACGAAGTCCGGGTTGAGCGCGGTGTCGATCGCCTTGCCCGAGATCGATCCGTGACACTGGCCGCATAGCGCGTCGAAGAACTCGGCCTTGAACGACTGGTGCACGTACTCGCCGGGCGCGAACATCATCGACTCGCGCTGGAAGCGCGGGAGATTTCTCTCGCGCGAGAGCGGCGTGTCGGGGAGCTTGATCACGATGGGGAGCCCGCCGGGCAGGTTGAACTTCGTCGATCCGTCGGGCTCGATGGGCACGCCGCCGAGGACGCGGCGACGCACGTAGACGCGACCGAACGCGTCGGTCACGACGTTGGCGCCGCCCTTCTCGAAGGAGTCGACCTCGAGCGGAGGCGGCATGTCTTCGTAGATGGTGATGTCGCGCAGATCGGGATCGAGGAGGCGACCCGTCGGCGTGTTCTGGAAGAGGAGCGTCGAGAGCACGCGCATGTCGAGCACGTGCACCTCCGACTCGGGCTTGTCGGTGATCGTGGTGTGACCGTTCGGCTCGTCGAGCGTCGATCGGAACGTCGGCCGCGGCAGCCTCGCGTAGATGCCGACCGCGTCGACCTCGGCGGAGCCGGCCTCGCCGAGGAGCTTCGTCTTCGCGCCGGTGATGGGATCCATCACGTACACGTCGTAGTCGCCGCCGAACGCGGCGACGTCGCCGGCCTCGCCGAAGCTCACGAGCATGAGGCCGTCCGGGATCGCCGAAGGTGACGTGTAGAGGCCCGACGTCGGCCCCGGACGCGCGTTCGACGCGGGATCGGGCGAGCGCAGCGAGCGCAGGAAGTACGCCGGATCGAGCGACTGGAGCTGCGTCGGATCGAGCACGCCGGGGTCGACGGGGTAGTCGGCGGCGTCGGGGCTGCGGAAGTCGATGCCGATCGAGCGGTTGAAGACCGCGATCGCGCCGCCGCCGTGGGGCGTCGACGGCGTGCGGAAGATCGCGGCGAAGTCTTTGTCGGCGAGCTCGACGACCTGCGTCGCCTCGGGATGGCCGATGGATCCGCGCTGCGCGTAGAGCGGGTGATAGTCGCCGCCGTCGAGGTTGATGCGCCGGAGCGCGAGCTGCGCGAAGCTCGGCGCGCGCTTCTCGGTCGTGAAGATGACGCGACCGTCGCTCATGAAGCTCGGCTCGCGCTCCATGTTGAGCAGATACGTGAGCTGCCGGATGCGACGCGCGCCCGGCGTCTTCGGATCGGGCTCGGACACGTAGAGGTTCGCGTTCGGCTTCGACGGATCGGCCGGCGTTCGCTGCGGCCCCTGGTAGTCGTAGCTCTCCGGCCGGAGATTTCCGCGCGTCGACGCGAACACGATCCGGAGCCCGCCGTCGGCCGGTCCGTAGGAAGGATCGAAATTGTGGATGAGGAGGCCGTTCTGCGTCGGCGGCCCCGCGTTGATCTCGGGGTGCTTCGCGCAGCCCGAGCCGTCGGCGTTCATCTCGTAGATCGCGAGCGGCTCCGACGCGCTCGAGCGCGCGGCGAAGGCGACCTTCGCGCCGTCCCACGAGACTTGTGGCCGGCGGATGTCGGCCGTGGCGGGATCGAGCCCGCAGCCGGCGGTGAGCGATCGCTCGACGCCCACCGCGGTGACGACGCCGCCGGCGAGCGACACCGGCTGGCGGCGCAGATCGCTGCCCGGCGCGTACACGTCGAAGTCTTGCGAGCGCATCACGCTCCCGAGCGGGCGCCGCACGTAGACGACCGCCGAGAGCGGCGCGAGCTTGAAGACGTCGCGCTCGCGCCGGAGCCACTCCTCGAGGACGCAGTACGCGGGGATCTTGTCGAGATCGCCGTTGTCGTAGTCGTAGGGCGGCATCGCCGCGGCGCACGCGGCGGGGCTCGCCGCGCGATCGCCGAAGTCTTCGAGCAGCGGCCCGCCACGGTGCAAGATGCCCGCGGGCTTTTCGCATCCGGCGACCCCGCACACCTCCGGCCTGTAGAGGTTCTTGCGCACCATGCGGCTCGCGTTGATGTCTTCGCTCTCGACCGAGAGCTGCGCGAGCGACAGCTCGTAGTTCTTTCGCGTCGCCGAGAGCGAGAAGCTCCCGCCCGATCCGCCGCGGAGGCGGTAGTCGTGGAACATCGACGCCGAGTGGCACTGGGCCATCATGCAGCCCTTCTTCACGAGCAGCGGCTGCACCTTCTGCGAGAAGAAGAGGAAGCCCGGATCGGTGATGTCGACCTCGAGCGGCCCGTGGCTCCGCGCCCACTCGTCGAGCGCGCGGTAGCTGTCGTCGCTCGGCGACGAGAAGATGACGCCGCCTTCGTGGTACGCGCCGCCCTGCGCCGGCGAGAGCGGTCGCCGGAGCAGCTCGGACTGCTCCGGCGTCTGCGCGAGGTACTCTTCGGCGGCGAAGTAGTTCCAGCGGAGCTGCTCGGGCGTCGCACCGCATGTAAAATACAACGAGTTGGCGACCGTGCCGTGGCAGTTGCCCGCGGCGCAGCCGGTCGACGAGTCTCCGTTGCCCGTGATGACGGGGTTCACCCGGTCGCGGAAGGCCGCGAAGTCGCCGCGCGGCGGATCGCGCGTCACGTCGAACTCCGGCCGCGAAGGAACGAACGGATTGCACGGCTGCCGCTCGGCGTTCGCGGGACGCACGCCGGTGTTGTTCTCCGTGGCGCCGTTCTGGATCCACCGCCGGAGCGTCTGGTACGCGGTGCCGGTCGGATCGAGGATCGACCCGCCCGCGTGCTTGATGTCCGTCGTGATCGCGACCTTCTTGCCGTCGTAGGTCTGCACCTCGACCTGGAACGGGTCGATGTTCTTCACGAGGAACGCGGGCTGCCCGTACGGACCGTAGTCGAGCAGGAGATCGCGGCGCTTGTTCACGCCGGCGAACGACGCCGTGTCGAGGTTGCCGAGCGCGTTGCCTTTGGCGTCGGCGACGTGACAGCCGGCGCCGGTGTTGGTGCGCACGCACGACGTCGTGAGGATCGGGTTGATCGATCGCTCGAAGTACGTCGTCTGCTGCGGCTCTTTGGTCGTGCACGACGCCGGTCCCAGCGCCGAGAGCGCGGCGCCGGCCAGCATGACGACGGTAAGAAAGCGCTTCACGTCCGAAATCCTATCGGAGATCCCTACTCGAAATCACGCAGGCGTGTCTTCGGCGCGTCCGCGCGCCGTTGCCCCCCCGTCGGGGATCACGAAGCGCGTCGCCGAAGGCGCACACGCCGGACCGGTTGGAGCGGCAGCGGGGAGGCTCGCGAAGCGAGGGGGCGGAGCCCCCCGTTTAGAGCCGGCGAAGCGCCATGCGCGCTTGATCGCGCACGAGCGAGTCGGGGTCGCCGGCCTGGAGCGCCTCGAGCGCGCCGCGAGCGCGACCGTCGCGGATCTGGCCGAGCGCATGGGCCGCCGAGTTGCGCACGTTGGCGTCGGGATCGCTCGTGAGCGCGATGAGGCCGTCGACGGCGTCTTTGGCGCGCATGGCGCCGAGGAGATCGGCCGAGCGACGGCGGACCTTCGCGTCGGGATCGCCCGCGAGGCGCGCGACCGAGCCGACGTCGGTGAACGTGTTGATCCGGCCCGCGGACGCGAGCGCCGAGAGCTTCACGCGCGAGTCGGCGTCGGCGAGCGCCTTGGTGAGCGCGCCGCGGCCGTCGTCGTTGAGGCGGCCGAGCGCGCTCGCGGCGGCGGCGCGGACGTTGGGGTCGCCGTCCTTGTCGATCGCGAGCGCGCAAGCCTCGATGCCCGGCGCGGCGAGGAACTCGCCGAGCGCGTACGCGGCGTTGGCGCGGCGGCGCGGATCGGGATCGCCCGCGAGCGTCTGGAGCGTGCGCTCGTAGACCTCGCCGGGGCCGAAGACGCCGAAGACGCGGCGGCGCAGCCACCACGCCGCGATCTCGCGCGTGCGCGGATCGGCTTCGTAGAGGAGCGGCTCGACCGACGGGATGCAGTCGATGCACTCGACGCGCTCGCCGTGCTCGAGCGTCTCCCAGATGGCCATCATCGAGCCCGACGCGGCGACGCTCTTGATGCGATCGCCCGTCGAGAGAAACTCGATCTGATCCGGGGGAATGTTGCCGTACACAGCCTGGGTGCCGCCGATGTTCTCGGTGGTGTTGCCCGCCTGCGCGCCGCCCGACAGGAGCGAGGCGCACGCGATCACCGCCGAGGCGAGGAGGCCGAGGTCGAGTCCGAGCTTGGCTTTCTTGGAGAAGCGCATTGACCCTTCCTCCTCAGTACTTCTGTCCGGGCGCCACGGGGTCGCCGGAGAAGGGAACGAAACCAGTGTTCTGGCGGGCGTAGAACTGACCGCCCAGATCGATCGACCGGATGAAGACCTGACGTTCTTCGTCGGTCAACGTCACCCCGACGTCTTCGGGGTGCATCGCGGGGACGCCGTAGGCGAACGTGCCGTCGGCGGCCTTCACGTTGAGCTTCCTGATGAGCTGCGACTCACGCGCGTTGTTCACGATGGCCCACTTCGGCGCGACGTTGCCGCTGGGCTGCGCGTTGCCCATGCCCATCTCCATCGTCGCGGGGAAGAAGAGCGAGACGTACGACGCAGGATACGTCTCGAGCTTGCGGTCGTAGACGACCTGAATCGGTCGATCCGAGAGATCGAGGTACGGGATGGTGAACGCCTGCGACGCGCCGGTCGAGGGCACCGTCGAGGTGACCGAGTACGACTGGCCGGCGAAGGGATCGTTCACGCCGCCGGAGTGGCACTGCACGCACTTCTGGTTGAGCAGATCCTGGATGACGACCTTCGGCTGCGTGCCGGGATACTTCACGATGTCGAACGTCCACGGCAGCTCGGCGCGATCGGCGATCGGCTGGAGGAACTTCTCCGCCGTGCGCTGCTCCGCGACCGTCGGGTTCTGACCCATGCGCGGCGCGGCGCCGCCCGAGCGCTGCTCGTGGCAGCCGACGCAGCGTCGATCTTCGCCCGGCATGCCCTGGATCCAGAGGCGCTGGTTGCGGATCGACATGCCCCACTTGTCGATGGGCTGGAGGTGCACCGGGAGATACGGCGGGATCTCGGCGAGCCAGCTCCCGTCGGGGTGGACCTGCGCCTCACCGAGGATCGCGGCGCCTTCATCCATCGTGAGGCCGAACATCGTGACGCCCTTGGCGCCTTCGCTCGAGAAGCCTTCGATGATGCGGACCTTCACCGCGTCCTTGAGCGCGACGTCGAGCGTGACGCCGTCGCCGTACTTTCCGCCGCGAACGGTGTCGCGGAGGCTCGTCTTCGTGATGTCGACGGAGCCGATGCGAACGGGCGTGCCCGGATCCTGGTTCTTGCTCACGAGATCGCCGATGACCGGCGGCTCGACGCGCGCCGCGACGGGCAGCGCGTTGAGCTCCCACGTCTGGCGATCGTTGTAGATGAGCTGGTTCTTCTTGGTGACGGGGTCGAAGATGTAGACGCCGAAGTCGGGCGGCGTGGCCGACTGCTCGGACAGATCGTTGACCGGTCCGTCCGCCCACGACACGAGGATGCGTCCGTCGGGCAGCACCGAGGGCTCGCGGTAGCGGCCGACCGGCGACGGCCCGTTGCCCGTCGGCACGTCGGGCGTGAGGATCTCGTAGCGCGCGTTCTCCTCGTCGAGGCAGGCGCGGCCTCCCTTGTCGAGGACCTTCGCGTCCATGCAGACCTCGTCGGCCTGGTTGCGCGAGTCGATCCGCACGAGCGCGCCGGCGTGGATCGTGCGGTTACGCGTGGTCGCGATGCCGATCATCACGTTCGGCTCGTACTCGCGCACGCTGAAGAGCGAGTTCGACGGCTTGCCGTGCTGGCCCGCGACCGCGATCATCTGCGTGCCGTCCGGGTTCGCGGCGAAGAGCTTCACGTCGTTGACGGCGCCGAGGTGCTCCCAGCGCGAGTAGCCGATCTTGCCGTCGTGGCGCATCCACGGCGCGACCGTGTGCGAGAGGTTCTGCGACGCGAGGCGGCGATCGGCGTCGCCGCCGTCGACGGAGATCGTCGCGAGCTGCGTGACGACGCGCCCGTGCTCGTACTCGTCGGCGCGCGTTCCCATCGGCGTGTACATCTCGTTCGTCACGAACGCGATGCGGCCTCCCGGGAGGTAGATCGGGTTGATGTCGTCGCGATCGCCGCCCGTCTTCTGGTGGATCTCGAACTTGCCGTCCCGGCCCTCGGTGAGCTGCGCGGTATAGATGTGGTACTTGTCCTCGGCGTCGCGGCGCATCGAGAAGACGACCTGCTTGGCGTCGTAGGAGATGTCGGCGCCGTTGAAGTCGGCGTTCGGATAGTCGGCGGTGATGTTCTTCAGCACGCCGTCGGGTCGCGGCGGCGAGAGGATCATCAGCGAGCCGCCCGGCACGTAGCGCTCGTAGTCGAGCACCTGCCCGTTGCCTCCGGCGACGTTCACCTGCACGGCGCCTTCGCCCGTCGTCGTGGTGTGCTGTCGCTTGATGAAGAGGATGGCGCTGACGCCCGGCCCTTCATTCGCTTCGGTGGAGTCGCCGCAGCCCGCGAGGAAGGCGGGCCCGATGGACGCTCCGATCACCAGGGAGAACGCGGTGAGTCGAGTGAGGTTACGCATGGGGGCTCCTTCATGAGAGCAGGAGTCGCGCCATCGATGAAAGCCTGGCGGTATGGGGCAGTTGCGAGATCCTTTTTCGTGAATTCCATGTCTATCGCAGCGTTCCGCGCAGAGTGCACGTGCACCACCTGGTTGTGCACCGGGGGCTCGCGCCGAATCGTGGGGGGCCATCCCCACGTCCTACATCGTGCCTGGATGAGCGATTGATCGGTACGTGATCGGGCGCGCTGTGTTGCAACGCAGCTCCGTGAATGGCGAGCGCCACTCGTGATGACGCCGCTGCGATCTTCGAAGGATCGGCCCTGGCGCGGAGGGTGCGTGAGCGCTCGAGGTGCCATCACCAAGAGCCGCCGGTGTCGTCGTCGCGCTCTCCGTGCTCACGGGCGGGTGCGCGGGTTCCTACCCGCGCCTCTCGTTCGCGGTCGAGCAACGCATTCTCCGGGAAACGACGCTCGACGACATGCCCGAGCACCTCGCGTCGCCCGGCGATTCGGTCGTGCGCGTGATCCGGACGGGCAAGGCCGCCGGCGCCTGCTCCGGCGCGCTCATCGGGCCGCGTCACGTGCTCACCGCGCAGCACTGCGTGGTGCAGACGTCGGGCCGCCAGCGCGAGCTGTCGACGACCGAGCTCGTCGCCGGCCAGCTCCACGTCGAGCTCGGCGGCGACTACCTGCCGTGGGGCCGCGTCGGCGTGCACGAGGTCCACCGATGCGAAGGCTACGTGCACGATCTCGATCACGACGTCGCCGTGCTCGTCCTCTCGAAACCCGTGCCCTCGGTCGTGAAGATCTTCGCGCTGAGCTACGACGCGCCGAAGGAAGCGGGCGTCTACGAGCTCTCCGGCTTCGGCACCGAGGCGGAGCTCCGGCAGATCCCGCTGACCGGCTGGTACGTCTCTTCGGTCACGCGTCATCTTCATCGCGGGCCCGTCGTGCAGACGTCGGATCGATCGATCGTCGTCAACGTGATCGGCGCGCCGGGCGACTCCGGCGGCCCGATCGTCGACGCCGAGACCGGCCGCATCGCCGCGGTGGTGTCGCGCGGCCGCTCGGCGAAGAACGCGAAGGACCAAGGCGATCCCGACGAGCGCCCGCTCGTCGCCGGCCCGCGCCTCGCGACGTGCAAGCGCACGATCCTCGCGGCCCTCGCGCGATGAGCGCGCGCGGCGCTCAGGGGGCGGCCCGCGCCGGCGGCACCTCCCACGCGACGAGGTCGCGGCTCCGCGCGAGGCCGAGCCTCACGTGGCCGCGCCCTTCGAAGGAGGCGAGCTCGGTCGTCCCCGCGAACAAGAGATAGAAGAAGCCGTCTCGCGCGCGTTCGTCGATCAGGTAGCCGCTGTTCGCGCGCTCGTACGCGATCGACTCGCCCGTGTTCCACGCCTGCTCGGGGATCTCGAGCTCGCGGACGCGCGACCATCGCCGCCACGAGTCGGGGGCAGCGGGGTCGCCTTCGAGGCGGTGGAGAACCGGGCGGTGGGGGAGAAGCGACGTCGCGAGAAGATGGAAGACGCCGTCGATCGCGAGGATCTGGATGTTCTCGACCTCGGCAGGCTCGACGGGCCCGAGCAACGTCCACGGCCCGTCGAGCGATCGCGACGCCGAGACCGCGACGTTGGCCGTTTGCTCGCGTTTGAAGAACAAGAACACGGCTGTGTCGGTGAAGGCGAGCGCCGCGTCGATGAGCCGATCGCGCGGCGCGTCGGCGCCCTCGACGTGGATGCGCTTCGCCTCGGACCACGCGCGAAGATCCGTCGACGTTCGGTAGTAGAGCTTGTTCGCGCTCTCGCCGACGTCGCGCGTGTGCGAGTTGTACGTCATCACGTAGCTGCCGTCGGCGAGCGTGACGACGTCCGGCGAGGCCAGCCCGCCGACCTCCGTCTGGTCGAGAGGCGGCGCGTTCTCGAACGATCGCCAGTCGTTCGTCGTCGAGAACCCGATTCGAAAGCGAAACGGCTCCTCCGTGATGTGACTGTAGCCGAGGTGCCAGGTCTCTCCGCGTCGCACCGCGAAGGCATCCTTGATGGCGATGTCATCGAAGCCGAGGACCGGGTTCTGGATGCCGCCCCAGCTCGGATCCGGCGGCGCGCCTGCGTCCTCGCTCCCTTGCGGGGAGCTCGTGCCCTCGCCGCTGCACGCGACGACGAATCCGAGGCCAAGCCCGACGATCCCGCACGGCCAACGCATCGCTCGAGACTATGAACCGGCGTTGCTCGAGCGTCGAGAACGGAGGGGCGCGCGCGACCACGCGATCGAGATCGTCGTCCGCGACGCGATGACCCATCGCTCGGCGCGGCGCTCGAGGACGAACAGCTCCTCCTTCGCCGCCTTGCCGTCGTGGAAGTAGCTGCCCTTCGCCTCGGCGCGATCGCCGTCGCGGCGCACGTCTTCGACGTGGAGGAACATCGCCGGTATGCCGCTCGGCTCGGCGCGGACGACGCCGCCCTCTTCGTCGTAGCGGCAGCGCGACGCCTTCACCGCGCGGTGCTCGTCGGCGAGGCGCGCCATGAACGCGTCGCTCGGATCGACGTCGTCGCCGAAGCCGATGCAGAGCACGTTCACGCGCGTGGCCTCTTCGCCTTCCCCGCGGCTCCACTCCATGCTCCCGAAGCTCGTCACGAGCTCGCGCATCACGACCTCGCGGAGATCGTCGTCGGCGTCGGGCGCGGCGACCCTCACCGCCGCGCGAGGTGCGTGCTCGGGCGCTCTTCCGAACGCGCTCTGCCCGCAGCCCGCGAGGCCCGCGACGAGGATCGCGACGCGCCACACCATCCGATCGATCATAGCCCTCGTGCACCTCGAGCGCCCTGTTTGGCGGAGCTGATCGCGAGAGCATGAGCCCTCGGATGCGGGCGCGGCGAGGCGAGTTCGTCGAAGAGCGCAACATGCACCGGGACACCGAAGAGCATCCACACTCCTGAGATCGGCGCCGCCGGAGCCCATCCCGCGCGCGCAGCTCGGTTCACGCGAAGCGAGAAATGATCGGAAAAGGACGAGGCCGGCGCGCTCACGAAGCGCGTTGGTTCTTCCGCGCGAGCGAGGTCGAGAAGACGTCTCTCGGGCTTCGCCGGCGCGAGATCTCGAGCGCCTTCCGCGGCGGATATTCCCGCATCCGCGCGCGACGAAGGGTGGTCTCGGTCATGCAGCACGTCATCTCCCGAAGGAGGTAACTCATGTTGAATCGACTTTCGGTAGCCCTCGGCGTCGGACTCATGCTCGCCGGTTGCGCGAGCCCGACCGACGCGACGGAAGAGACGGCGGCGGATCCGATCGAAGCCCAGGCGTCTGACGAGAACCTCGGCCAGAAGTCCGACGAGTTCATCGGCTGGGGTGGTGGCCTCGGCTGGGGCGGCCTCGGATTCGGTGGCCTCGGCTATGGCGCGGCCTATCCTGGGCTCGGGCTCGGCATCCCGTTCGGCTTCGGCTTCGGGACGATGGCGATGGCGGCGGCGGTGACGCCGTTCGCTGCCGCCGTCGCGTACATCCCGCCGCTCGTTCCGGCCGTTCCTCCGCCGCCCGCCGAGGAGGAGCCGCCGCCCCCCGCCGTTCACTGAGGCGATGAGGCAAGCGCGGTGACGTAGCTCGCGCGAGCCGGGGAGGCTCGGGCGAGGTCGGCGCGTTCCTCTCCTCCTCGCAGGCGATCGAGGACGTCCGATCTCGTTCGAGCCTTCTTCTCTTCGACTCAATCGACGACGTGGTGAGCGTCGGTCGAGTGCGCGACGCGAAGGAAGCCGCACTCGGAGAGGAGTCCACACGCGAGGAGCAACGCTCCGCAAACGACGATCGCCCAGCCCTTGCCCATCACGGGCACCATGATGCGTCGACGGCTCCGCGCCGTCAGTCCCCCCAACGTGCGACGCCCAGCGCCGTCGCCGGAGGCCGCGTCGGAGCTCTCTCTCCCTCCCACGCGTCTCCGCCCACGACGCGGGCGTTGCGCGAAGGGTGATCTGGCTCACGCGAGCCCTAGGCCCACGGATCCCCGCGCGGCCGATCGCGGGCGATGCGTTTCGACACGTCCCACGGATTCTCGATAGTTGCGGCCGTTTCCCTCCTTAACAAGGGCCGGCCCGCTTCTTGATGTGGGTGACTGTCGGATGAACCGGAGCTGGATGACGAAGGCGCTCGGCCCGTCGCTCGTCGCGTGCGGGATCGCCTTCACGGGATGCGCGGACGGCGACGCCACGGAAGCGGACGACGACGACTCGCACGCGAGCGAGTCGAACCTCACGAACGCGGAGAAGGAAGCGGTCTGCAACGCGATCCCCGCGCCGCGCCCGTGGACGGCCGAAGAGCACGCGCGCCTCGCCGCCGAGGTCGTGCGCCGGTTCGTCGATCTGAAGAAGAAGAACGACGCGCTCATCGCGCGGCGCGGCGTCGGCGCATACGCCGGCGCGCGCACCGAGATCTGGAAGGCGATCTCGCTGCGCAACGATCGCGCGGCCGCCGCCGCGATGATCAAGCCGAAGCTCAAGCCGGGCTTCGACGAACGCGTCGTCGCCGCCGAGATGCAAGGCACGAGCTGCATCGGGCGCGTGTACGAGGTGCTCCGCGAGGTCTACGAGGGCCTCGGCCGCGGAGCCGAGTGGAAGGCCGTCGAGAAGTGCGGCCGCGCGTGGGACTCCGACGGGCTTCACGTGCAGCAGGCGCTCATCAAGAACGGCTGGCCCGCGCCGACGCTCGCGCTCGTCACCGACGAGGCGAGGGCGCCGGGCAGCGAAGCAGAGAAGGCGGTCCACGCGGGCTTCATGCGGAGCGTCGCGCGAGGCGCGTACTACGGAACGCCGGTGTCACGCACGTCGATGATGAAGAACTTCATGCCGACGCCGGGATCGAGCACGCGGCTCGACGAGAGCACGCTGCTCGCGGTGGGGGGCGCGAAGTTCCTCGGCGTCGGGACGCTGCGCGGCGCGTACCACGTGCCGTTCGTCGTGCCCGCGGCGATGATCCCCGAAGACGTCGCGCCGGAGGGCGCGGCGCGCGCCGCCTGGCTCGCCGCGCGCAGGCGCGGAGAGCCGTTCATCCTCGAGTCGCACAGCCTCCGTCAGCCGTGGGACGCCACCAACTTCGAGATCCGCCCGCTCAAGGAGGCGATCGCCGAGACCATGAGCCAGAGCGTCGTCTACTCGACCGGGACGCTCCTGTTCTCGCCCGGCAGCTCCTGGATCCCGCGCTGAGAGGCGCTATCGCTTCAGCTCGAACGCGAGCGGGAGCAGATCGGCGAGCTGGACGACGCGCCCCGTCTCCCCCTCGCGCGAGCCGAGCCCCACGAGCACGATGGGCATGTCGCGCGCGAGCTCGGCGAGCACCTGCCGGCAGATCCCGCACGGCGACGCCCCTTCTTCGTCGCCCGTCACCACCGCGCACGCGATCGGATCGCGCTCACCCTCCGCGACCATCTGCATGATCGCGCCGCGCTCGGCGCAGATCGTCGCGCCGAACGACGCGTTCTCCACGTTGCATCCGATGAAGACGGTTCCCTTCTTCGTCGCGATCGCGGCGCCCACCTTGTACTTCGAGTACGGGGCGTACGCTCTCTCGCGCACGGCCTTCGCCGCCTGGACGAGGCGATCGAGGAGCGCCGGATCGACGCCGTTCTTCGACGCGCGCTTCTTCTTCGCGCTCTTCGCGTTCTTCGTGCGCTTCTTCATGAGCGGCCCGCGCGCAGGATCCACCCGCGGAGCAGGCGCTGGAGATCGGCGCGGCGCGCCTTCGCCGTCTCTTCGACCTCCTGATGATCGAGCTCGCCCTTGCCCAACCCGGCGGCCATGTTCGTGATGCACGAGAGCGCCGCGACGCGCACGCGCATGTGCCGGAGCGCGATCACCTCCGGGACGGTGCTCATGCCGACCGCCTGCGCGCCGAGCACGCCGAGCATCCGGATCTCCGCCGGCGTCTCGTACGAAGGCCCGAGGAGCCCGGCGTAGACGCCCTCGCGGAGCGGGAGCTTCTCCTCGCGCGACACCTCGGCGAGCTGCGCGCGCAGCTCGACGTCGTAGGCGTTCGTCATGTCGGGGAAGCGCGTTCCGAGGGCGTCTTCGTTCGGGCCGATGAGCGGGTGGTGGTACATGAGGTTCAAGTGGTCGGTGATGATCATGAGATCACCCGCCGACCAGCCGGCAGCGAGGCCGCCGGCCGCGTTCGTCACGAGCACGCAAGAGACGCCGAGCCGCGCCATCACGCGAACGCCGTGGACGACCTGCCACACGGGGTGCCCTTCGTAGAGGTGCACGCGCCCTTGCATCGCGACGACGGGCACGTCGCCCACGTTCCCGAAGCAGAAGTTGCCGGCGTGGCCGACGACCTTCGACGCCGGAAGGTGCGGCAAGGTCTCGTAAGGCAGCTTCACGAGATCCGTCAGACCGTCGGCGAATCCGCCGAGCCCGCTGCCGAGCACCAGGCCCACGCGGGGTTTTGCGCTCACCTTCGCGCGGACGGCCTCCACCGTCTCGTCGAGGCGCACCACGACCGATTCCGAGCTCATCGAGCCCACGGTATCACGGGTCACTTCTTGGCGAACTTCTTCACCAGCGCGTCGCAGACGACCTTCGGCGCGTAGCGGCTGACGTCGCCGCCGTGGCTCGCGATCTCGCGGACGAGCGAGGCGCTCAGGAAGGCGTGCTTCGCCCGCGTCGGAAGGAAGATCGTGTCGATCGAAGGACGCAGATCGGCGTTCGCGTGCGCGATCTGGAGCTCGTACTCGAAATCGGTGTTCACGCGCAGCCCGCGGACGATGACGCTCGCGTTCTTCGACGCGCAGTACTCGATGAGCAGGCCGTCGAAGGCGTCGACCGTCACGTTGGGCAGGTGCCCGACGATCTGCGCGATGAGCGCCTTGCGCTCGTCGGCGCCGAAGAGCGGGTGCTTCGTCGGGTGCACGCCGATCGCGACGATGACGTTGTCGAAGAGCGCCGCCGCTCGCTCGATGAGATCGAGGTGACCGAACGTGGCGGGATCGAAGCTCCCGGCGTAGACCGCGAGCGCGCGGCTCACTTGGCGGCTCCCTTGCCTTCGGTCTTCGGCGCGTCGGTCTTCGCCGGCGGCTTCGGCGGACCGACCGGCGCAGGCGTGTTGTCGGGCGGGGCGCTCGGCGGCGCGGCCACGCCCGGCGGGGGCGTTCCGCCCGGCACCGGAGGCTGCGGGCGCGCCTGCGGCTGCGGCGAGAAGACCGCCGGATCGAGCTCGAGCCAGAGCCAGCGGCCGTCTTCACCGAACGTCACGCGGAACGCCGACAAGAGACCGGCGCCGACGACGCCGCCGAGATCGACGTCGAAGTTGCTCTTGTAGTCGGCGAGCGGAGCGCCCTGCATCGCGGGGATCTCCGGCAGATCGAGGGTGCCGAGCTTGAAGTACGGCAGCATGCCGAGCTTCCACGTGGGCGGCGCGCCCGGCTGCGGCTGGAACGTGCTGAGGTTCGCGCCCGATCGCTTCAGCATCGTGTCGTCGAGCGCGAGCGGATAGAACGCCGAGGAGTCGACGAAGAGCAGCGAGCCGTCGTCTTGCTTCGAGACCGAAGCGCGCATCATCATGCCGCCGCCGCGCACGTAGAAGAGCGGGACGCGGTTCGCGTCCGGCGGCGCAGGCGGATCGCTCTTGCGCACGACGAACTGCGATCCGCGACGATCGAAGGTCACGTGCATGTGGCGCAGGGCGTTGACGCCGAGCAGCGCCTTGATCGGCGCGCCGAGCTGCCGCGAGATGTTCGACAGATCGGTCGTGAGCGCCGGCACGTCTTTGACCTCGAGGCGCTCGCCGAAGCGAAGGTTCACCCACGCGGGCTCCTTGCGGCTCGTCGAGTCGATCATGAGCTCGCCCATGGCGGTGGCGACGAGCGCGAGCACGCGCTCACCGTCGAGCTCGCAGGGCACGACGAGCGCGGGGCCAGCCTGGGGCATCTCGACCGACGCCACGACGCCGCCCTCGATCGCGAAGGGATGACGGCCCTGGCCTCGCCGCGCGAGCTTCGCGACGTCGCGCGCCCACGTGTCCTTCACGGCGGGGTCGCGGAGCATCTCCTCCAGCTCGTCGGCCGCGCGATCGATGTCGCCGGCGTACCAGAACGCGCGGCCGCGGATCCCGCGCGCGTCGGTGTCGGACAGGCCCTCGGTGAGCTTGATCGCCTCGGCGTACTCGAGCTTGGCGAGGGCGATGCGGGAGGCGAGCAGGCGGGACTCGACGTCCTTCGGCGCGGCCTTGAGCGCGCCGTCGATCGCCGCGCTCGCGTCGTCGAGATCGCCGTTGCGGTAGGCGGCCTTCGCCCGATTGAACCACTTGTCGGCGATGGGGGCGCGCGCGGAGGTGTTCGGGTCGGGGCCCCCGCACGCGATCGACGCTGCCCCGAGGAGCAGGAAAAAGGCGGGGGCGATGAGGCGTTGCATCTCGGCTCCGGCGAAGTTGGTTTTCTGACCCAAGAGAGGAAAGGCTCAGGGAATCGTCGTGTCTCGCTCGATGCGAAGGATGCGATCCGCCCGGAGCTCGCGGCGGCCGCGCCCGGGGAGCTGATAGCCGATCACCCGTGGGGGGTCGAGCCCCGTGACGACCTCCACGAGAACCATCCGCATGGGCTCGGGGGGGCGGGATCGTGGCCGATAGACGACCGTGACCGGCTGCCCCGCGGCGACCGCTTCATTGCACTCTGCAATGATTTGCTCGCGCACCTTGCGCTCGGCGACGCGGACCTCCCAGAGATCGCGCGCGGTCTTGGGCTCGAGGGCCGCGAGGCAGCGCTCCCAGACGGCGCGGAGAGCCGCGACGTCGGCGTCGGCGCGATGGGCGCGGCTGCGGTCGAGGCCGAAGTGCTCGCGGAGCGCGTCGAGCGAGTGGCGGTCGAACCCGAAGGTGCGACGCGAGAGGTTCAGGGTGTCGATGTAGAACGGGATCGGCAGCGGCGTCTTCGCGCGCGACATCTCGGCTTCGACGAACGCGACGTCCCACGACGCGCCGTGCGCGACGAAGACCGCGCCGTCGAGGAGCGCCTGCACCCGCGGCGCGATGTCGAGAAAGATCGGCGCCCCCGCGAGCGCGGAGGCGAGGATGCCGTGGATCTGCGCGTTGCCGACCTCGTCGGGCGCGGCGTGGGCCTCGACCTCTGTGCCCGGCGAGACCGAGAGCGTCTCCGGACGAACGAGGGTGTGCAGCCGATCTTCGATCGATCCGCCGCGGACGCGCTCGATGCAGATCTCGATCACGCGGTCCTTCGAAGCGTCGAGGCCCGTCATCTCGAGATCGACGAACGCGATCGGCGCCTCTTCGAGCGGTAGATCCCAAGGGGGACCGGGCGGCGGTGCGGCGCGCGACGTCACCGCTCGACGCACATCGCGATGCCCTGACCGACGCCGATGCAGAGCGCGGCCATGCCCCGCTTCACGCTCCGGGCGCGCATGGCGTGGACCAGCGTGACGAGGACGCGGCAGCCGCTCGAGCCGATCGGGTGACCGAGCGCGATCGCGCCGCCGCGTACGTTGACCTTCGCAGGATCGAGCTCGAGCCCGCGGATGCACGCGATCGACTGCGCGGCGAAGGCCTCGTTGAGCTCGACGAGATCGAGATCGGAGACGGCCCAGCCCGCGCGCGAGAGCGCCTTCTTCCCCGCCGGGATCGGGCCCTCGCCCATGAAGTTGGGCTCGAGGCCGGCGGTCGCGCTCGACACGACGCGCGCGAGTGGCTCGAGCTTTTCGGCCTCGAGCACGTCTTCGCTCACGACCACGATCGCGCTCGCGCCGTCGTTGAGCGGCGAGCTGTTGCCCGCCGTGACGCTGCCGCCCTTGCGGAAGACCGGCTGGAGCTTCCCGAGCGCGGCGAGCGAGGCGTCGGCCCGCGGGCTCTCGTCGGCCGCGATCACGATCGGGTCGCCCTTCTTCTGCGCGATCGTGACCTTGGCGATCTCGGCGTCGAAGTCACCGGCGCGCTGCGCGGCGATCGCCTTCTCATGGGAGGCGAGCGCGAAGGCGTCCTGCTCTTCGCGCGAGATCATCCATTTCTCGGCGACGTTCTCCGCGGTCTCGCCCATCGACTGGAGCGGGAAGCGCTCGGCCATGCGCGGGTTCTCGAACCGCCACCCGAGGCTCGTGTCGAAGACGCGCGGCGGCGTGCGCGCGAAGGCCTCGTCGCTCTTGGCGAACACGTACGGCGCGCGCGTCATGCTCTCGACGCCGCCGGCGATCACGCATTCGGCGTCGCCGGTGGCGACGCGGCGAACGGCGTCGCTCACGGCCTCGAGGCCCGAGCCGCAGAGGCGGTTGACGGTGACCGCGGGCACCTCGTATGGCAGCCCCGCGAGGAGCGCAGCCATGCGCGCGACGTTGCGGTTGTCTTCTCCGGCCTGGTTGGTCGCGCCGAAGACGACGTGATCGACGCGAGACACGAGCGAGCCCGAGCGCTGGGCGATCGTCGTGAGCAGGTGGGCCGCGAGATCGTCGGCGCGGACCGGCGCGAGCCCGCCCCGGTGTTTGCCGATCGGCGTACGCAGGGCGTGGACGAGGTAAGCGGGGCGGAGCGCGGCGGACATGGCGGAGGAGCCTAGTCCTGCACCGCGCGCCGATCTACCGTGTCCGCCAAATGCGCATCCTCGGTCGCACGGGCGCGTCGGTCGAAGCGGTCTCCCTCGGGGGCGAAGGCATCCTCCGCACCCACGGCCGGTCGCGCGCCGCCGTGCCGATGATCCTCGACGCGCTCCGCGAGGGGGTGCGCTACTGCGACACCGCGCCGGCGTACGACGAGAGCCAGAGCTATTACGGCGAAGCCTTCGAACAGTTGCAAGGCGCACGCGATGGCGTCTTCCTCGCGTCGAAGACCCACGAGCGCGCCAAGGATCGCGCGTCGAGGCTGCTCGACGACAGCTTGCGGCGGCTGCGGACCGACCACGTCGATCTCTGGCAGATGCACGATCTCCGATCGAAGCGCGAGGTCGACGAGATCTTGGGGCCCGGCGGCGCGATCGAGGCGGCCGAGGCGGCGAAGAGGGCCGGCAAGATCCGCTTCGTCGGCCTGACGGGTCACCACGATCCCGACGTGCTCCTCGACGCGATGGATCGCTACGCGTTCGACACCGTCCTCGTGCCGATCAACCCGGCCGATCCCGCGCGGCGCCCGTTCATCACGACGGTGATCCCGAAGGCGCGCGAGAAGGGCATGGGCGTCATCGGCATGAAGGTGATGAGCGCCGGTCAGATCCTCGCCGACGGCGCCGCCAGCGCGACCGAGTGCATCCGCTACGCGATGGCCTTCGCCGACACGCTGATCATCGGATGCAGCTCGTCGGCCGAGGTCCGCGAGAACCTGAGCGCCGGCCGCACGCAGGAGCCGATGTCGCGCGACGAGCAGCGCGCCTTCGAGGCTCGCCTCTCGCCGCGCGCGCAGCGCTACGCGTACTTCAAGGGCTGACGATCGCGGCGGTGAGTCGTCTGCGCGTCTGCGCGCCCGCCTACTTGGCGACGGGCTGGCCGTCGATCCAGCGGTAGAAGCCCTCGCCGGACTTCTTGCCGAGCTTTCCCGCGCGGACCATCGTGCGCAAGATCGCCGGGGGGCGGAACTGATCGCCGATCTCGCGCTGGAGGTGCTCGAGGATCGCGAGGCGCACGTCGAGGCCGACCAGATCGGTGAGCTTGAGCGGGCCCATCGGGTGGCGATAGCCGAGCTCCATGCCGCGATCGATGTCTTGCGCGCTCGCGACGCCGGTCTCGAGCATGCGCATCGCTTCGGCGCCGAGGATGACGCCGAGGCGGCTCGTCGCGAAGCCCGGGACGTCGCGCACGATGATCGGCGTCTTGCCGAGGCCGCGCGCGAAGTCGATCGCGCGCGTCACGGTCTCTTCGCTCGTCGCGAGGCCGCGGACGACCTCGACGAGCTCCATCACCGGCGGCGGGTTGAAGAAATGCAGACCGATCGTGCGGTCGGGAACGCCGAGCCTCGCGCCGAGCTCGGTGATCGAGAGCGACGAGGTGTTCGTGCCGACGAGCGCCTGCGGCGCGAGCACGTCGAGCAGCGGCTTCAGCACCTCGACCTTGAGGGACATGTCTTCGGGGACAGCCTCGATCACGACGTCGGCGCCGGCGCACGCGTCGCGCGCGGCGGTGGCCGCCGAGAGGCGATTGAGCGTCTGGGCGCGCAGATCGCCGGTGATCTTCCCCTTGCCGACGAGCTTCTCGAGCTGCTCGGCGATGCTCTTCACCGCGGCTTGCGCGCGCCCTTCGGCGGCGTCGAACAAACGGGTGGTGTGCCCGCTCTGGGCGGCGATCTGGGCGATGCCCTGCCCCATCGTCCCGGTACCGAGCACGGTCACGGTCAGGTGGACCGTCTTTTGCGCTGAGCTCACGTCGCAGCTCCTTTGCTTTGTGGGTCGCGGCGCGCGAGCATAGTCTAACTAGCGGTGGCGCGGATTCTCTTGGTCGACGACAGCGCGAGCGCCCGGGCGCTCCTCGGCGCGCGCCTGCGGGAGAAGGGGCACACCGTCGACGAGGCCGCCCACGCGGCCGACGCCGCCGAGATGGCCCTCGGGAGCCCCCCCGACGCCGTCGTGACCGACCTGTTCATGCCCGGAATCTCGGGCCTCCAGCTCTGTCGGCTGCTCCGCGCCGAGCCGGCGACCGCCCACGTCCCGGTCGTGCTGCTCACCGCTTCGGACGATCGGCGCTCGCGCTTCTGGGCGCGGAACGCGGGCGCGACGGCGTACGTCACGAAGACGGAGATCGATCGCCTCACGCAGGTGCTCGGCGATCTCACGTCGTCGCCGATGACGCGCCCGCCGCCGACGCAGAACCCCCAGGTCGTGACGCGAGGCAACGTCCAGGAGCGGCTCTCGCAGCTCCTCGACGCCTCGCTCTTCGAGTCGACGATCGCGGGCGAAGTCCGGGCGCTCTCGCAGAAGGCCGAGGAGCTCGAGCAGCTCTTCGCCGATCTCGCGGCGCTCGCGTCCGACGTCGCCGGGTATCGCTGGCTCGCGCTCGCGACCGACGCGGTGGCCGCGCCTCACGTGGTCCACAAGACGCGCCTCTTCATCCACACGCACCCCGATCTGCGCGACGCCGCGGAGCGCGAGGCGCGCGACGCGCTCGAGGTTCCGCCGCCGCCCGAGCGGCGCAAGCCCGCCGAGGGCGACGCGCACGTCATCACCGACAAACGCGCCGTCGAGGCGGAGTGGTCGACGCCGCCGATCCTGCTGCCGATTCGATTCGGCACGACGTCGATCGGTCAGGTCGCCATCGCGCCGAGCCGGCGCGGCGCGTCGCACGACGATCGCCGCCTCATCGCGATCCTCGCGAGCGAGCTCGGCGGTCCGCTCCGCATGGCGGCGCTCGTCGCCGAGGCGCGGAGGCTCGCGTCGACCGACACGCTCACGGGGCTCTTGAACCGCCGCGCCTTCGTCGAGCGCATCGACAAAGCGCGCGCCGCGAGCGACAAACAGCTCTTCCCCATCAGCGTGCTCTTGCTCGACGTCGATCACTTCAAGAAGGTCAACGACACGCTCGGTCACGACGCGGGCGACGCCGTGCTCCAGGGCGTCGCCCGCACGCTCACGTCGATCGCGCGCAAGAGCGACTTCGTCGCGCGCTGGGGCGGCGAAGAGTTCGTGCTCGCGCTCACCATGACGGCCGAGGCCGGGGCGCGCGTCGCCGCCGAGCGCGTGCGCCGCGCCATCGCGGATTCGAAGTACGTCCTTCCTTCGGGCGCCGAGCACAGGGCGACGGCCTCCGTCGGCCTCGCGAGCGCCGAGGGCCCCGATTGGCAGCTCGACGATCTGCTCGGTCGCGCCGACAAGGCGATGTACTCGGCCAAGCACCGCGGCAGAAACCGGGTGGAGACGGCATGAGGGCGCTCCTCGCGACGACCGCGGCGATCCTCTTGCTCGCGAGCGAGGCGAACGCCCAGGAGACGCCGGCGCCGGAGAAGAAGGAGGCGGCGCCCACCGAAGCCGCGCCCGCCAGCGAAGCGCCCGCGAAGCACACCGCCGGCCCTTGGATCATGATCAGCGCCGGCGCCGCGCTCGTCGTCGTCGCCGGCGTCTTCGGCGGGCTCACCGTCAGCGAAGACAAGAAGGCGGAGAGCGACGAGATCAAGGCCTTCTCCGAGACCGATCCGGCGCGGCGCAAGCAGTACACCGACAGCGCGGCGTCTCACGAAGCCGCCGGCGACCGCAACCGCTTGATCGCGATCGTCACCGGCACCGTCGGCTTCCTCTCGATCGGCGGCGCGGTGCTCTGGTGGTTCGCCGAAGGCGGCAGCAGCAGCGCCAAGCACCTGCCGCGCCCGGCGCTGGGGCCCGGCTACGCGGGCGCGAGCTGGGGCGTCTCCTTCTGACGCGCGATCAGCCGCTGTAGATCTCGCCCTTGGCGCCGTCGATCGTGATGACGTCACCCTTGGTGAGGACGACGTCGGCGTCGTCGCTCGTCGAGTCGCGCCAGACGGTGAGGCGATCGTTCGCGTAGTCGACGCGCATCGGCGCGCAGCCGGCGATGCAGGGCTTGCCGAGGCTGCGCGCGACGATCGCCGCGTCGCCCGTG
The DNA here is from genome assembly GCA_019637175.1 of Labilithrix sp. Lineage (GTDB taxonomy): Bacteria > Myxococcota_A > Polyangia > Polyangiales > Polyangiaceae > Labilithrix. The sequence goes on from JAHBWD010000002.1 coordinate 31,080, forward strand.
AGCCCGCCGCGCGTCGTGACGATGCCGGCGGCGGCCTGCATGCCCGCGACGTCGTCGGCGGTCGTCTCGATCCTCACGAGGATGACCGTCTTGCCTCGGGAGGCGAGCGCGACGGCTTCTTCCGAGCGAAAGACGATCTCGCCCGTCGCCGTGCCCGGGCTCGCGCCCACTCCTTTCGCGAGCAGCTCCTTGCCCATGACTACCCCCGCTTCTTCTCGGCCTCGTCGCGATCGCTCGCGTCGTCGTCGTCTCGGTCTTCGTCTTCGTCTTCGTCGTCGACGCTCTCGTCGTTCTCGTCGTCGAGCTCGTGTTCGTACTCGTCGTCGTCGTCGGCTCCCGCCGCCGCGCGGAGGTGGGCGAGCGACATGCCGCACTTGCACTTCTTCGGGACCGAGCGCTTGAAGTACACGCGCTCGCAGCGGACGCAGACGCGCGCGTCAGGCTCGAACGAGATCGTGCGACCGGTGACGGCGCACTTCTTCCCGACGACCTGGAGCGGCTCGAGATCGATCTTCATCCCCGCGTGCGGGTTCGCGCCGGGGAGCTTGTCGAGCACCGCGTCTTTGATGTCGACGACCTTGGGCACGCGATCGAGCGCCTCTTGCAGGATCCACCCGGCGGCCTCGGGGTGCGACTTCACGGGCACCTTGAACGTCCACGTCGAGCCGCTCTCGTCGCGACCGGAGACGACGAGCGCGAGGTTGCCCGACTCCCACGTGATCGAGGAGAGCCCCCACCAAGGCATGCGGCGGACCTCGCCGCGCTCCATCGAGATCCCCGGGTCGCCCACGCGAAGCGGCGCTTCGGCGCTCGTGCCGAGCCAGATCGTGAGGCCGGTCGCGACCGCGCCGCCGGCGATGAGGAGCTGCGGAAGCTGCTTCAGCTTCTCGTCGGCGGTGAACGACTGACCGTACATGTACGCCCAGGTCCCCGCGCCGAGCGTGATCGCGCCGGCGACGCCGAGGCCGCGCACGAGCCACGTGTTGTGCGAGCTCGAGGCGGTGAAGCGGCGCTCCTGACGGCGCGGGCCGCGCTCCTTCTTCTTGTCCTTCTCTTTCGGCTTCTTCGCCGTCTTGGTGGCGCTCATCGCTTGCCCTCTGCCGGGAGCCTTCCGAGCTCGTCATAAAGGTGCGCGGCGCTCTTGATGCCGAGATGGAAGTTCTCGAGATCGATCCACTCGTTGGGCGCGTGCGCGTTCTCGTCGGGTTGGCCGAAGCCCATGAGGAGGCAGGGCTTGCCCGTCGCGTCGGCGATCGTGCGAACGAAGGGGATCGATCCGCCCTCGCGGATGAACACCGTGGGCCGGCCGAACGCCTTGGCGAACGCGCGCTTGGCGACGTCGAACACGGGGTGATCGGTCGGCGCCAGATAGGGATGGCCGCCGTGGCTCGGCGTGACCTTCACCTTCACGCCCGGCGGCGCGACCTTCTCGAGGTGCGCGCCGACGAGGCGCGCGATCTCGTCGGGATCTTGATCGGGCACGAGGCGGCACGTGATCTTCGCCGACGCGCGCGCGGGGATGATCGTCTTGCTGCCTTCGCCCTGGAAGCCGCCCCAGATGCCGTTGCAGTCGAGCGTGGGCCGCGCCCAGATGCGCTCGAGCGTGCTGAAGCCCTTCTCGCCGGTGACCGACGGCGAGCCGGTCGACGCGAGCCACTCTTTCTCGTCGAACGGGAGACCGGCGATCTCCTTGCGCTCGGCGTCGGTGAGCGTCTTCACCTTGTCGTAGAAGCCCGGCACCGTGATCGTGCCGCTCTCGTCGTGCAGGCTCGCGATCATGCGCGCGAGCGCGTTGACCGGGTTGGCGACGCCGCCGCCGAAGGAGCCGGAGTGCAGATCCTGCCGCGGCCCCGAGACCTGGACCTCGAGGATGGCGAGCCCGCGGAGGCCCACGCAGAGCGACGGGATGCCGCGGCCGAACATCGCCGTGTCGCTGACGCACACGAAGTCGGCCGACAGATCCGCCGCGTGCTCGCGCATCAGGCCGTCGAGGTGATCGGAGCCGATCTCTTCTTCGCCCTCGACGATCAGCTTCAAGTTGATCGGCAGCTTCTTCGCCGTCTCGAGGAAGGCCTCGATGGCCTTCACGTGGATCCAGACCTGACCCTTGTCGTCGACGACGCCTCGGCCCCACATGCGACCTTCGCGGATCGCGGGCTCGAACGGCGGCGAGATCCACTCGTCGAGCGGATCGACGGGCTGCACGTCGTGATGCCCGTAGACGAGGAGCGTGGGCCCGCCCGGGGCGTGCATGAACGACGCGAACACCGCGGGGTGACCGGGCGTCTCCCAGAGCTCGACGCGGTCGGCCTTCAGGCGCCGCATCTCGTTCATGAGGTATTCGGCGTTCTTTCGCATGTCCGCCTTGTGCGCGGGATCCGAGGAGATCGCCGGTATCTTCACCCACGTCGCGAGCTCGTCGACGAAGCGCGCGCGTTGGTCATCGATGAAGCGGAGGACCTGGTCCATGCCGCTTCCCTTCTAGCGCGAATCGGGCGGCGCGTCCTCCGGCGCGTCGGGTGCGACGCGCCGCTCGCCCGAAGCGGGGACGGCGCGCGCCGGCGCCGCGGCGCCGCCGAGCTCCACGAGCCCGAGCGCCGTGAGCTGGAGCACGCGCGCGAGGACCTCGTCGAGGGGCAGATCGACCATGGCCGCGACGTCGCGGACGGAGCTGCGGCCGTCGATGTGGAGCAGGACGAACGCGGCGCGCAGCTCGAGATCGGACGGCGGCGCCGCGCCCGTGTGCGCCGGCACCGCGACGTCGAGCGGAATCGAAGGGAGCTGCGGATGCCGCACCGAGGTCTCGAAGGCCAGCGCCGCGAGATCGAACTCGGGGAGCGCCGTGGGCCGGGCCGAGGGAATGTCGACCCACGCGTCGACGTCGGCGTTGGGAGGCGCCGGCGTCGTTTCGCGTTCGACCACACCGGAGCCCGCAACCCCACCGTGCTCGACGCCCGAGGCGCGCGAGGCCGGAGGGGACGAGTTTTCCGACTGGCGGTCTTCCAGCTTCGTATCGCCCACCTGGAACCTTACAGACCGATTGCCACGCCCCTCGGCAGGAGTCCATGGTCTGAGTCTTACAGGCTGCAAGTGCTACACTCAGGCCATGCGCCGCCTCTTGGCCTTCGTGGTGCCGCTCCTGGCGATCATGGCGCTCGCCGCGTGCGGTCTGTCGATCGTCGGAAGCATGGATCCGTCGCTCCCCGCGGAGGGCGGGCCCGACAGCCTCACCGCAGTCGACGGCAGCGCCGAGATCGACGCCTCGGGCGACGCCGAAGCGCTGCCCGAGCCCATGGCCGACGGCAGCATCGAAGAGCCGCTCGGCGACGCCGGCGTCGTGATGACCGACTGCGGCATCACGACGCTCGCCGACACCTTCAACTCCGGGATCGACTCGACCTGGGTGCGCACCGGCGACGCGACGCGCGTGACTTCGAGCGGCAACGGCTACGTGCGCATGACGCAAGTCGGCCAGGGCTCGCGCAAGGCCGGCCTCTTCTTCACGCCCACCGTCACGGCGACCGAGTTCAAGGTGAGCTTCCGCTACTACGCGCAGCGGCCGTCGGTCGGATGGTGGGAGACGCCGAGATACGCCGACGGCGTCACGTTCACGTGGTTCACGTCGGGCGACAAAGACGATCTGAGCAGCACCAACAACGGTCACACCCTCGCCGTTCCGCGGAAGATGGGCGGCGCCGCGTTCGCGCTCGACTCGTTCACCAACTCGAGCATCAACGATCCGTCGACGCCCTCGTTCAGCCTGCTCCGCGTCGATCCCGCGCGCGGCGATCCGGGCGCCTACGACTGGCACGTGAGGAATCGAGGCCCGTACTCGAACCTCTACGACACGTGGCGCGACGTCTCCGTCACCTACCAGGGCGGCCTGCTCAGCGCGACGGTGAGCACGACGAACATCTTCCAGAACGAAGCGGTGACCGTGCCTGCGGGGAAGATCGTCGCGATCGGCTTCACCGCGTCGACCGGAGGGGGCCACCCCGTCGGGTACTACATCGACACGGTGCGCATCGAGCTCCTCAACGCGACGTGCCCGGAGTGACCCCGGGCTCGACGCGGACGACGCGGCCGGCGAGCGCAACGATCTTCGCCGCGTCGACGTCGACGTCGAGCGCGCCTTCGATGAAGACCGTGCGCGACGCCGGCTCCACCTCGGGCGCGACCGCGGTCACGCGCGCCGCGAGCGTCCGCTCGTCGAGGCGTACGGCGAGGCCCTGGCCCGCGCCGACGGCGCTCGCGCGCTCTTCGGGGACGGCGAAGCGAACGCTCAGCGCGCGCGTGTCGACGACGCGAACGGCGGGCATCCCCGGGCGTACGAAGCTGCCGGGCCCGACGTAGACCGTCGCGACCACGCCGGCGAATGGCGCGCGGAGCTGCGTCTCGGCGAGCGCCGTCTTGAGCGCGCGGACGCGCGCGGCCTGCTCGCCCGCGGCGGCGCCCGCAGCGGCGGCGCGCGCGCCCGCCGCGCGCGCCGTGAGCTTCGCGTCCGAAGCCTCTTCGGCCGAGACGACGGCGATCGCCTCGTCGCCCACCTTCACGACACCGGCGCGACGGTCGCGACGATCGCGCGCCTGCACGAGCTCGACGGAAGCGCGGCCCGCCTCGGCGGACGCCGCGCGCCGCCCGGCCTCCGCCACCGCGAGCTGATCCTTGTGCATGCGATCGTCGAGCGTCGCGAGGACGGCGTCGGCCTCGACCACGTCGCCCACCTTCACGGCGACGGTCGCGACGCGGCCCTCCACGGTCGGCGCGACCTCCACCGCCGAGGGCGAGAAGAGGACGCCGGCGAAGTCGCGATCGAGCTCGTCGATCGCCGGCGGCGCTTCGACCGCTTGGACCTCGATCGCCGCCGCGGGCGCGGGCGGCGAGCGATCGATCACGAGCAGCACGACGGTCCAGAAGATCGCCGCGGCGACGACGAAGAGCCCGACGCCGAGGATCACCCTTCGACCGATCATCGCTGACCTCCCTGCGCGGCGCGGCGCGAATCGAGCGGGATGAGCGCGCCTCGCGCCTTCGGCACGGTTCCGGAGACGGCGGGCACCGCGCCGGTCGCGAGCATCGAGTACGGCCCCCGCATCGCGAGGAGCTGCTCGTGCGTTCCGCCCTCGACGAACGTGCCGCCCTCCATCACGAGGATGTAGCTCGCGTCCTTCACCACGCTCATGCGATGCGCGATCACGATGAGCGTGACGCCGAGCGCCCGCAGGTTCTTCATGACCTGCTGCTCGGTGACGTTGTCGAGCGCGCTCGTCGCTTCGTCGAGCACGACGACGCGCGGGTTCCGGACGAGCGCGCGCGCGAGGGCGATCCGCTGCCTCTGGCCTCCGGAGAGCGAGCCGCCTCCGCCGACGAGCGGCGTCTCGTAGCCGAGCGGCATCTTCATGATCTCGTCGTGGATGCAGGCGACGCGCGCGGCCTGCTCGATCTGCGCCTCGGAGACGTCGGGATCGAACATCGCGATGTTCGCGCGGATGCTCGCCCCGAAGACGTGAGGCTTCTGCACGACGACGCCGATCTGCCGGCGCACCGCGCCGAGGTCGAGATCGGCGAGCGGACGCCCGTCGTAGAGCACGGTGCCCGCCTGCGGGCGATGGAGGCCGACGAGCAGGCCCGCGAGGGTCGACTTGCCGCAGCCCGAGCGCCCGACGATGGCGATCATCTCGCCCGGCTGCGCGTCGAGCGTGGCCTCACGAACGACCGGGGGCGTACGCGGTCCGTACTTGAAGCCGACGCGATCGAGCGTGACGCGCCCGCCGAGGACGCCGGGCGCCCTTCCGCGCCCGATCTCCTGCTCCGGCGGCGCGACGAGGACGTCTTCGATCCGCCCGAGGTACGAGCGCACGATCTGGAGCTGGCTCAGCATCGACACGAGCCCGGTCACCGGGGCGATGAAGCCCGAGGCGAACGCGTTCGCCGAGAGCATGTCGCCGAGCGACATCGTGTTCGCCATCACGTCGATCGATCCGATGAGCAGCAGGATGAACGGCGTCGCCATGCGTAGCGTGCTCATCACCGAGTCCATGATCCCGGTGAGGCGCGTGCGCCGGATCGCGATGTTCATGTAGTCGACGTAGAGCGACGCCCAGTGCTGCGAGGCGCGGTGCTCGTAGCCCGCGGCCTTGAGCGTCTCGATGCCCCCGAGCATGTCGACGAGCCAGGTCTCCTGCTCGGCCTGCTTGGCCAACGAGCCCGCCGCGAGATCGAGCTGCTTCTTGCGGAGGCAGAGGAAGAAGAGCGTCTGGACGAGCACGAGGCCCACGGCGACGGCCGCGAGCTTCGGGCTCATCACGACGAGGAGCACGAGGTAGATCGCGACGAGCGACGTGTCGACGAAGCCGGAGAGGATGCTCGTCGTCAGGATCTCTCGGATGACGTTCGTGCCGCTGAGGCGCGTCATGAGATCGCCCACGGGCCGCGTCTGGAAGAACGCGTAAGGCAGCTTCACGAGGTGATCGAGGAAGCCGAGGGTGAGCCTCACGTCGAGGCGGGTGCGGAGCTCGGAGAGGAGCTGGGTGCGCGCGAACGCGGCGACGCCGGAGAAGATCACCGCCAAGCCGGCGCCGACGCAGAGCACCGCCATGAGGTGGAGATCGCTCCGCGGCAGCACGCGATCCACGATGCGGCCGGTGAAGAGCGGGATCGTGATCGCGAGGAGCTGGAGCAGCACGGAGATCGCGACCATGCGGCGGAACGACGGCATCGAGAGCACGGCGCTGCGGAGCGCGCGCATGATCTCGCCCTTGCCCTTGGCCTCGGCGAAGCGCTCGGTCTTCTCGAACGCGATCGCGATCCCCGTGAAGGCGCGGTCGACCTCCTTCCACGGCACCGTGCGGGGTCCGTGCGCCGGATCGACGATCTCGACGCCCGCGTCCGAGGTTCGCTCGAAGACCACGAAGTGACGCAGGTTCCAGTGGAGGATCGCCGGGCCCTCGAGGAGCCGCAGATCATCGAGCTCGAGGCGCAGGCCGCGGCCGCGCAGCCCATGCGGCGTCGCGGCGTCGATGATCGCGAGCGCGGAGGCGCCGTCGCGGCCGGGCGCGACGAGATCGCGGATCTCGTCGAGGCGTACCTCGCGACCGTGGTACGCGAGCACCATCGCCAGCGCAGCAGCGGCGCAGTCGGTCGCCGTCGTCTGGGCGATGAACGGCACCGTCTTCTTCGGGAGGAAGTCGCCGAGGCGCTCCAGCACGGGGAAACGTCCTTGGACCTGGCCGTAGGAAGGGATCGTCATTCGATGACCGCCTTGAGCGCGGGGATGAGGATGACGGCGAGGCTCTCCTTGCGAACGCGGATGTCCGCGGTGCCGGTGAGCCCGTCGAAGTAGCCGTACGTCTTGCCTTCGGAGAGGAACGAGCTCGGGATCCGCCCGCGCACGAGCACGTACGATCCCTCCGCGAGGTGGAGCGCGTCGGCGGTCTCCGGCCCGAGGTAGCGTCGCACCTCGGCGGCGCCGACGACCTCGGTGCCGACGTCCTCGACGACCATGTCGTGGTACTCGTAGCGATAGCCGTCGAGGGAGAACCGAACCGGCAGGCCGGTCGCGATCATCGGGCGGTACTCTCCGGGGATCGCGCACACGAGCGAGATCGGCGCGTCCTTGGGCGCGAGCGCGAGCACGGGCTCGCCGGCGGCGAGGCGCTGGCCCGGGCGGACACGGATGTCGGTGACGGCGCCGGCGACCGGCGCGCGGAGCACGCGCTGCTTCAGGATCGAGGCGGCGAGATCCTTCTGCGCCTTGAGCGCCGTGAGCGACTGCTTGGCGCCGACGTCGGAGGGATCGCGCAAGAGGCGCACGAGCTGGAGATCGAGCTCGCTCGAGACGCGATCGTACTGCGCGCGCTCGTCGGCGCTGTAGAACGTGACGAGGGGCGCGCCTTCTTCGACGCGCTGGCCGGGCGCCACGAGGACGCGCTCGATCGTGCCGGGGAACGTCGCCGTGACCGCGCGGCGTCCGTCGACGCGCACGACCGCCGGCCCGGTGGCGTATCCGTGGATGCGGAGCACGCCGGCGAGCGCGAGGCCGACGGCGCACGCCGCGAAGATGATGCGATAGGCCCAGCGCGCGGCGCGGCTGTCGAGCGCGAGCACGTCGCCCTCGGCGCCCCAGCGGCTCGCGCCGGCCGTCGCGTTCTCGCGGAAGAGCGCCTTCACGGCCGACCTCCGAGGAGCGCGGCGCGGCCGGTCGCGATCGCGAGATCGACGGTCGCGACCTGCCGGCGGTACTCCGCGGCGAAGAGCGCGTCGCGCGCGTCGAGATCGCTCGTCTCCGCGTCGACGAGCTCGAGAGGGCTCGCGAGGCCCGACTGATAGCGTGCCTCGACCACGCCGAGCGCCGCTTGCGTCGACGTCGCGAGATCGCGGGCGCGCGCGTCGAGCGCACGCGCGGTGCGGAGCTCGAGCGCGGCGACGGCGGCCTCGGTCTTCGCCCTGCGGCGCAGGAGGGTCTCCTTCGCCTCGGTCGCGGCGAGCGACGCGCGCGCCTCGGCGACCGCCGCGGGCGTGTGCGCGTCGAAGATCGGGACGGTGATGGTGAGCTGTCCGCTCACCTCGGCGCGAGGAACCGCGTTGGGCTCGACGTCGTAGCGCGTGAGCCGATACGAGCCCGTCCCCGACAGCGAGAGCGACGGCAGGTACTGCGCGCGCGCGGCGTCGAGCGTCTCTTCACCGGCGAGCACGCTCGCCGCCGCCGCCGCGATCTCGGGTCGAGACCGCTCGGCGCGCGCGGCCGCGGCGCGCGGCGCTTCATCCATCGAGGGGAGCACGGGCTTCGCCGGCACCCCGAGCGCGTCGGGGTCGACGCCGAGGACCTCGGCGAGCTTCGCGCGGTCGACGAGGAGGCGCCCCTCGGCGGCGGCGACGTCCTGGCGCGCCGCCTCGAGGTGCAGCCGCGCGCGCGCTTCGTCGATCGGGGCGCGGACGCCTTTGTCGACCAGGGCCTTCGCGAGCGCGGCGTGACGCGCGCGGTGTCGCAACGAGATCTTCTTCGAGTCGACGAGCTGCGCGTCGTAGATCACGGTCAAGAAGAGCGTGGCCGCGGCGCGGGTGACCTCGGCCTTGGCCGCGCTCGCGCCGTGGGCGCGCGCATCGCGTGTCCGCGCGGCGGCGCCGGCGGCGCCGGACGTCTTGCCGAAGTCCCAGAGCGTCCAGCGGAGATCCGCGCGGCCGTCGGCCGAGCCGGCGCGCAGATCGTAAGGCTCCAGGGTGAAGGGCGCGCGGATCGGAGGGAGCGTGTCGCGCACGATCTGCCCTCCCCCGCTCACGCTCGCCGAGAGGCGGGGCAGGTACGCGGAGATGGCCTTGTCGTGCTCGGCGTCGGCGCGGTCGATCTCGGCGACGGCCGCGCGCAGATCGGGCGAGGCCGCGTGCGCCATGCCGATCGCCTCGCCGAGCGTGAGGGTGCCCTGCGCTCGCGCGACTCGTTCGACCGAGCCGAGCGCGAGGAGCGCCGCGAGGGCAAAGGGAACCGTCGGGCGCATCGTCCTCGGGACAGTGCATCGACGATGCCAGACGGCCCGACGGCGAAAGACCGTGAATATCAGGCGTTCCCGAGGGCTCGAGCGGAGACGCCGAGTGTAAAAGTCGAGAGACACTCCGGGCCTGCCGGATCCACCGGCGACGATGCGCGAAGGTCTGTCGACGACCGCGCGCGCCGAACTAGACTGATCGAATGCGCCGCGGGATCTTGATCATCGCGCTCGTCGCTGCGTGCGATCCCACGAGCGGTCGATCGGTGCGCCCCGACGACGAGTTGATCTCCGAAGGAGGCCCCGCAGGCGACGACGGCGGCGCCGACGCGACGGTCCCCGAGCGCTGCGCGATCCCCGGCGACACGCGATGCGAGGGCGAAGACGTCCTCATGACGTGCGGCCCCGGCGCGACGATGGAGAGCACGACCTGCGCGCTCGGCTGCAGCCCGACTCCCGTGGCGCGCTGCCGCGTATTCGCGCCCTCGGGACCGGTGACGAGCGGCGACGCGACGGCCGCGGGCCTCGCGTCGATCACGTTCGCGACGGGCACGACGATCAACGGCGCGACGGGCGAGATCGTCGGCGTGCGCGCGGCGGGCGAGGGCGTCGCGAACGGCATCGGCTTCCGCGTCGCGCAGCGCACGAGCGCCGGTGGCGTGAGCTACGCCGTCGGGATCTTCTCGTTCGAGTCGCTGATGATCGCGTCAGGCGTCGAGCTCGCGCTCCGCGGCGCGAACAGCGTCGCGCTCGTCGCCGGCAAGCACGTCCAGATCGACGGCGTGATCGACGCGCGCGGCGACTGCGCGGGAGTGAGCGGAGGACCAGGCGGCTTCGCCGGAGGCGCAGCGAACACCGCGGGCCTCGGCCCCGGCGGCGGACAGGTCGCGAGCGGCGTGGGCACGACCGATCCGGGAGGAGGCGGCGGGGGATACGCCGCGCCCGGAGGTCGCGGCGGGCCGACGGCGACCGGCATCTACAGCGTCGCGGGCGTCGTCTATGGCGACGCGGAGCTCACCGATCTGCTCGGCGGGTCCGGCGGAGCCGACGGCTTCAACGGCGGCGTGAACGGCGGCGGAGGCGGCGGAGGCGCCGTCCAGATCGTATCGCTCCGCGACGTGACGATCGGCGGCGGTCCTTCGGTCGGCGGGATCAACGCCGGGGGATGCGGCGGCTTCGCGAGCGCTGGCTCGGGCGGAGGCGGAGGGTCGGGCGGCGCGATCGTGGTCGAGGCGCCGCGGATCATCCTCGCGGGCAACGGCGTCCTCGCCGCCAACGGCGGCGGAGGCGGCGGCGCCGAGGTCACCGCCGCCGTCCGCCAGCACGGCGCGCTCGGCGCGTCACCCGCGCCCGCCGCGGGCAGCGGCGGCGGCGCTGGCGGCGCAGGCGCCTCGCCCGCGGGGAAAGACGGCTCGAAGCCCGGAGGCGCGGCGGGCGGCGGCGGCGGCGGGTGTGGGCGCATCAAGCTCCGCGCCTTCGATCCCATCGATCTTCGCGGCGTCGTGAGCCCGGCGATCGGATCGGGCGCGACGGCGAAGAGCGAGGGCGGATGATCCGACGGAGCGCCACCCTCCGCGCTAGGATCGCGCTGCGTGCGTGACCGTGAGCCCACCGTCAGCCTCGACGCCGGGCCGCTGACCCTGCGGATCCGCACGGTGACGCTTCACGTGATCCGCGGGCCCGACACCGGGCGCGCCGTGCGCGTCGAGCAGCCCACGTTCGTCGTCGGCGTCGGCGACACCGCCGATCTGCGCCTCACCGATCCCGGCGTCTCGCGCGAGCACCTGCGCGTGCTCATCGGTCCCTCCGGCGTCCGCATCAAGGACGAGGGCAGCAAGAACGGCACCTACATGGGTACATGTAGAGTGCACGATCTCTCCCTCGCCGGCGACACCGTCGTGACCATTGGATCGACGACGATCGGCATCTCGGTCGAGGGCGAGCCGATCGAGATCGCGCTCAGCGCGAGTGATCGATTCGGCGAGGCGACAGGCGTCTCCACGGCGATGCGCCACCTCTTCGCGCAGCTCGAGCGCGCGGCCGACTCCGATCTCACCGTGCTCATCGAGGGCGAGAGCGGCGTCGGCAAGGATCTGCTCGCGAACGGCGTTCACGGCCGGAGCCTCCGGCGGAACGCGCCGTTCGTGGTCGTCGACTGCGGCTCGATCCCCGAGAACCTCATCGAGAGCGAGCTCTTCGGCCACGAGCGAGGCGCCTTCACCGGCGCGGATCACGCGCGGCAGGGCGCGCTCGAGGCGGCCTCCGGAGGCACCGTCTTCCTCGACGAGATCGGCGAGCTGCCCCTCGAGATGCAGCCCAAGCTCCTCCGCGCGCTCGAGGCGCGCGAAGTGCGCCCGATCGGCGCGCGGGCGGCCCGCACCATCGACGTTCGCTTCGTCGCCGCGACCAACCGGCGCCTCGCCGAGGCGGCGCGCACGGGTGACTTCCGGAGCGATCTCTACTACCGGCTCGCCGTCGTGAAGGTGACGGTGCCTCCCCTCCGCGAGAGGCCGGAAGACATCCTGCCGATCGCGCGCGCGATGCTCCGCGCGCTCAAGCAAGACGCGACGGCCGACTACCCTGCCGACTATGCGTCCATGCTCACCGCGTATCCGTGGCCGGGCAACGTGCGCGAGCTGCGCAACGTCGTCGAGCGCTACGCCGTGCTCGGCACGCCGACGCTCGACATCCACCAGCACGCCGTCGCGATGATGGGCGCGACCGATCCCGGCATCTCCTTGCTCAGCTACCAGGAGGCGCGGCAGATCGTGCTCGATCGCTTCGAGGAGGCGTACGTGCCGCGCGTGCTCGAGCGGGCCAACGGCGTCGTGACGAAGGCCGCCGAGCTCGCGCGCGTCGCGCGACCGAGCTTCTATCGCATGCTCGAGCGCGTGCGCGCGTCGGGGAGGAAGGCGTGAAGGCGCGCGCGTTCGCCCTCGCGATCGCGTGCTTCGCCACGCTCCCGGCGATCGCGGAAGCCGCGCCGCGATCGGCCGTCGAGGCCGAGGCCGCGCGCGTCTTTCGCGAGGGCGAGACGGCCTACGCGAGCGGCGACTTCACGCGCGCGGCCGAGAGGTTCGAGCGCGCGAACGCGCTCGTTCCTCACCACGGCGTTTTGTGGAACGCCGCGCGGTCGTGGCTGCGCGCAGGCGAAGAGGCGCGCGCGGCGAACCTGCTCGAGCAGTTCCTCCGCGTCGCGCCCGGCGACGCCGCAGAGCGCGATCAGGCGACGTCGAGCCTCGCGAGCTTGAAGAAGAAGCTCGGCTGCCTCGAGCTACGCGGGATCGGCGTCCGCGATCTGCGGGTCGACGACGCGCCGGTGAGCGGCTCGCTCCACTACGTCGCGCCGGGCGAGCACGTCGCGACGGGCTCGGCGGACGGCGTGGCCGTTCGCCGCGTCGTCACCGTCGGCGCTGGAGAGCGCACCGCCGTGCTGCTCACCGCGCCGGATCCGCCGTCGCCCGCGATCGCGCCGGCGCCGGCGCCGCGCGAGCTCGAGCCGCGCGAGCAGGTGGAGCCGCGCGTGGGCGGGTCGAGCGGGATCTCGCCGTGGTTCTTCGTCGCCGGCGCGGGCCTCACCGTGCTCGGGGCGGCGGCCACCGTCGGATCGGGCCTCGACGCCAACGCGCAGCAGCGCCGCTTCGACGCGCTCGACGCCGATCCGACGTCGACGTTCGCGCAGCGCAGCGAGGCCTTCGACGACGCGGGCGCCGCGGGGCGCCGCACCAACGTGCTGCTCGGCGTCAGCCTCGGTCTCGCGGCGATCACGGCGATCACCGGAATTCTCCTCGTCGACTGGAAGAGCGCCGCGAGCGGTGGGAGCGGCGCGGCCTCGTGGCCCCTTCTGTCGTCGGGGATGCTCTCGTTTCGCATGCCCTGAGCTACGATTGGGCGACGTCCATGACCGGGGGCTGGCCCACATCGTCGGGACCGATCGAGGGCGAGCTCATCGCGGGGCGCTACCGCGTGGAGCGATCGCTCGGACGCGGCGGCATGAGCACCGTCGTCGCGGCGCGTTGCGAAACGACGGGCGCCGGCGTCGCGATCAAGATCCTGCGCGTCGAAGGGCGCGTTCACCTCGAGCGCTTCCTCCGCGAAGCCGAGCTGACGTCGTCCTTGCGAAGCGATCACATCGTCAAGCTGCTCGAGGTCGGCGCGATCGACGACCGACATCCATTCCTCGTGATGGAGCGACTCGAGGGCTCCGATCTCGGCGCGCGCCTCCGGAGCGAAGGCCCGCTGCCGCTCGCGGTCGTCGCGAGCGCCGCCATCCAGACGTGCGAAGCGCTCGCCCACGCGCACGCAGCCTCGATCGTGCATCGCGACGTCAAGCCGTCGAACTTGTTCTGCCACCAGACGAACGACGACGAGATCGTGAAGGTGCTCGACTTCGGCATCTCGCGGAGGACCGAGAGCACCGAGAGCACGCTCACCCTCACCACCGAGAACGGCGGGATCCTCGGCTCGCCGCCGTACATGTCGCCCGAGCACGTGCGCGATCCGCGCAAGGTCGACGGCCGAAGCGACCTGTGGTCGCTCGGCGTCGTGATGTACCGGCTGCTCAGCGGCGCGCACCTCTTCGAGGGCGCGACGGCGAGCGAGATCGTCACCGCGATCCGCGAGCGGCCGTATGTTCCGCTTCGCGACATCGGCGTGCTCGTCCCGCCGGAGCTCGACGCCGTCGTCGCGCGATGTCTCGCGCGGCCGCGCGAGGATCGCTTCGCGACGGCGGCGGAGCTCGCGCGCGCGCTCGCACCCTTCGCCACACCGCGCTGGGCCGCGCTCGCCTCGCGGATCGAAGCCATCGGAACGAAGGGCCGCGTCATCGGCGACGAGCCGGAGACCGTGACGGTGTCGCCGCCGGAGTCGCCTCCGCACGTCGTGGGAGCCTCCGCGTTCGGTCCGCTCACCCCCGTCGAGGCGCCCGAGCCCGCGCCTGCAGCGCCGCGACGAGCCGCGACGCCGCTCGTCGTCGCGCTCGTGCTCGCGGGGATCGCGATCCCTTCGGGCATCGTCGCGCTTCGCCTCTCGTCACGCCCTGCCGAAGCCGGTCCGGTGACGGCGGCCGAGCCGCCCTCGGCCGAGCCTTCCTCGTCGCCCGAGCCGCCGCAGGCGAGCGAGCCCGCGCCGGATCCGGCGGCGCCGCGGGATGACGCGCCGGCGCACGCGAGCGCGCGCGCGCCCGCTCGTCATCCCGCGGCGCCGCGACGCCCGCCGCACGTCGCGCCGTCGAAGCCTTCGGCGCGGCCCGAGCTCTATCCGAGCCCCTACCGGCGGTGAGGCCGCTCTCGAAGGCTCGCGCTCTCAACGATCGTCGAGCGCGCCCCCGCGCACGAAGTTGCTCCGCTCGAGCATGCGATAGAAGCTCGGTCGCGCGACGCCCGCGAGCTCCGCGGCGCGCGAGATGACGCCGTCGGCGCGCGCGAGGACGCGCGGCACGTACGCGTCTTCGAAGCGATCCATGACGATCTTCTTCGCCTCTTGATACGAGAGCTCCGCGAGGCGATCGTCGTCCGAGGGGAGCGCGTTCTCGATCCCGCCGAAGATCCCTTCGGCCCCCACGGCGGCGTAGCGCTCGACGACGTTGCGCAGCTCGCGCACGTTCCCCGGCCACGCGTACGCGCAGAGCATCGACGCGAAGGCGCCGCCGAAGTCCGCGAGCGGATCGCCGGTCGTCGCGCGGAGCATCGCGCGCGCGATCGGCAGGATGTCTTCGGCGCGTTCGCGGAGCGGGGGCACCGAGACCCTGAGGACGGCGAGGCGATAGAAGAGATCACTCCGGAACGTGCCGACCCGCGCCGCCTCGCCGAGCTTGCGGTTGGTCGCGGCGATGACGCGCACGTCGACGTGACGCACGTCATTGCCGCCGATCGGACGGATCTCCCGCTGTTCGAGCGCGCGGAGTAGCTTCGGCTGGAGCTCGAGGGGCAGCTCGCCGATCTCGTCGAGGAAGAGCGTGCCGCCGTGCGCGAGCTCGAAGGCGCCCGTGCGCGCGCGATCGGCGCCGGTGAACGCGCCGCGCTCGTGGCCGAACAGCTCGCTCTCGATGAGGTTCTCGGGGATCGCGCTGCAGTCGAGGACGACGAACGGCCCCTCGGTCCGCGCGCTCCGCGCGTGGATGCTCTGCGCGATGAGATCCTTGCCCACGCCGCTCTCGCCTTCGAGGAGGACCGTGAAGTCGGTCGCGGCGAAGCGCTCGAGGTTCGCGAAGAGATGACGCATCGCCGGCGACGTGCCGATCGCGTCACCGAAGCGATCGCCTGCGCTGAGCGGGAGCACCACCTCGCTCTGCATCGTGAAGAGGAGCACGGTTCCCCCGAGCGTGAGCGCGAAGTCTTCGGTCATCACCATGTCGCGCACGCGAGCGCCGCCGATGAACGTGCCGTTCTTGCTGCCCTCGTCGCGCACGCGCACGCCCTCGGCGTCGAGCGTGATGCGCAGGTGCTCGCGCGAGATCGCGCGATCGGTGAGCCTCAGGTCGGCCGACTCGCCGCCTCCGACGACGAAGCTCGGGCGGTCGAGGCGCGCGGTTCTTCCGACGTCGGGTCCGGCGGTGACGCGGAGCTCGACGGCGCGCAGCCGCAGCGAGGTCGCGCGCTCGGCCACCGTGTGGGTGGGGACTTCATGGGCCATGTTCATCGTTCTTCCTCCATGGACTTCGCGCAGCGGATCCCGATGCCGTGGCTGCGCGTCTCGGGCGCGTCGTGAAAGCGAAACGTCGGGCGCACCCAGTCGGCGTAGGCGCCGTTCCACGATCCGCCGCGAACGACGCGCGTCTTGCCCTGCTCCGGTCCGTGCGGATCGACCTGATCGTCCGCCGGATAGGCGTCGTACCAGTCGGCGGTCCACTCCCAAACGTTGCCGACGATGTCTTCGACGCCGTGGGCCGACGCGCCGAGGGGAAAGGACCCGACGGGCGCCGTGGTCGGCCACGCGTCGCTCGCGCCGTAGAGCACGCCGCCTTGCGTGACGCCACGCTTGCTGAGCCAGAGCGCGCACTCGGGGCCGCACGCGTTCAGGTGCTTCGGCGAGGGCGCCGCGTCGCCCCACGGGTAGCGGCGACCGTCGGATCCACGCGCGGCGAACTCCCACTCGGCTTCGGTCGGGAGGCGCTTGCCGGAGGCTTTGCAGAAGCGATCCGCCATCGACCAGTCGACGCAGTTGACCGGGTGATCCCCGCGGCCTTGCGCCTGTGCGGTGCAGAGGGGGTCGTACGCGCGCGCGAGCTTCGTCGTGAGGCCTTCCCACTTGTTGCCGGCGCCGGCGCGCTTGCAGTCGCCGCGATCGCTGCACGCCTTGTAGGCGTCGGCCGTGACCTCGCGCTTATCGATGCAGTATGCACGCAATCGCACGTGGTGGGCGGGCCGCTCCGCGGGCAGGTCGTCGTCGGAGCCCATGAAGAAGCGGCCGCCGTCGATGTAGACCATCCCGGGAGGGCACGTGGAGGCGGCTGAGGGGGCGGCGGAGGGCGCGCCGGCAGAGGCGCTCGACGCGATGTCGGGCGACGCGGCGTCGGCCTCGAGCGCCATGCTCGCGCGCCGAGCGGCGAGCGCCGAGCTCGTGCGCGCGCCGAGCGCGCCCAGCGCGCCGACCATCGCGACCACGAGCGCGGCGGACGCGGCGACGACCGCGATCGTCGCGCCCGGGTTTCGCTCGCCGGTCAGCATGCGCGGCGGCACGATCGGCGTGAGGGACGACGTCGTCGTCATCGTGCGGATGGAGTGCGGCGGCGCGCTCGGGCGCGTGGCGCCGAACGTCATCGTGGTGGGCTCCTTCCGGACCGAAGGCCGCGTGTCGATCCTCGACGTCGACGAGATGCGCGCGACGCGCTCGGCGATCGGACGAAAGCGCGCCGAGGCGAAGGGCGCGAGCGCGTTCGCGAGCTCGGCGACCGAGACGAAGCGCTCGTCGACGTTTCGCTCGAGGCAGCGCGCGAGCGCGGCTTCGAGCGGCGCGGGCACCGAGACGCCCCAGCTCGCGAGGGGCGCGAGCGGCGCTTGGAAGATCGACTGGAGCGTCGACGTGGTCGTGTCGCCGCCGAAGGGGAAGCGCCCCGTGAGCAGGCGATGGAGGACGACGCCGACCGACCAGATGTCGGTGCGCGCGTCGACGGCGCGCGGATCGCGGATCTGCTCGGGCGACATGTACGGCGGCGAGCCGAGGAGCGCGCCGTCGTTGGTCGTGAGCGTCTGTTCGACGTCGCCGCGCGTCCAGATCTTCGAGATGCCGAAGTCGAGGACCTTCACGGTCGGTCCCTCCGCGCCTTCTTGGAGGAAGAGGTTCGACGCCTTGATGTCGCGATGCACGATGCCCGCGCGGTGCGCGCGCGCGAGCGCGTCGCAGGTCTGGAGGACGACGTCGACCGCGGTCGCCACCGGCAGCGCGCCTTCGTCGGCGAGGAGCTTGCCGACGTCGCGGCCGACGAGCCGCTCCATCACGATGAACGGCTGGTCGCCGTCGACGCCCGCGTCGAGCACCTCGACGACGTGCGGGCTGCGCAGACCCGAGGCGAGCTTGGCCTCGCGGATGAAGCGCTCGCTCTGCACCTGTCCGCCGGCGGTGAGCAGCTTGATCGCGACGAAGCCGCCGGTGTGCGCGTCGACCGCTTCGAGGACGATGCTCACGCCTCCGCTGCCGATGACGCGTCCGAGCCGGTAGCGTTCCGCGAGCTTCGAGGCCGGGGGAGTGCCGAGGTTGCCCATCTTGGTGAGGAGGAAGTGCAGGTCCCGCGCCAGGCGCCCGGAGCGATGGAACGCGCTGCGAGGCCGGTTTTTCCGGCCTTTGGTGGGTGTAACGCGCGTGAGACGGTGATCGTCGGCGCGATCCAGCCCAGGCCCGGAGCGCGCGCCCGGGCGCGGCGCTCGAGACCTGGGTCGCACTGTTTCAGCGGCGTGACGGTCGACGCGGGCGTGCGCGGAGCGCGCGCGTCGATCTGCGCGGGCGATGCGCGAATGCACGCGATGGCATCGCGGATGCACTCGGTCTCTCGCAACGCGAACAGCATGGAGGATCCCATGGCAGCAGCTGTGAAGAACGACGACCTCGCCGAAGTGCACGGCGGAGATGACTTCGGCGGAGACTTCGGTGGAGGCTTCAGCGGCGGAGACTTCGGCGGCGGCTACGACGGCGGAGACTTCGGTGGAGGCTTCAGCGGTGGAGACTTCGGCGGTGGCTACGACGGCGGGGACTTCGGCGGCGGCTACGACGGCGGAGACTTCGGCGGCGGCTACGACGGCGGAGACTTCGGCGGCGGCTACGACGGCGGAGACTTCAACGACGCTGACGTCGGCAACGCAGGCAGCTCGGACGCGCCGCCAGGAGATCCCCTCCCCGACGCCTTCGGCAACGGTCCGGGCGACGTCGGATACGATCCCGACAACGCACTCGCAGAGAACGCCGCGCCGCGCGAGGACGCGGGCCTCCCCGACGCCTTCGGCAACGGCCCGGGCGACGTCGGATACGATCCCGACAACGCACTCGCAGAGAACGCCGCGCCGCGCGAAGACGCGGGCCTCCCCGACGCCTTCGGCAACGGCCCGGGCGACGTCGGATACGATCCCGACAACGCGCTCGCCGAGAACGCCGCCTCGCGCGGCGACACCGGCCTCCCCGACGCCTTCGGCAACGGGCCCGGAGACATCGGCTACGATCCCGACAACGCACGCGCCGAGGAGGGCGCGGCGGAGCTGGCGCATCGCGAGCTGAGCGAGGCCTTCCAGCACGCGACCGAGACGCCCAAGCAGACGCTCGATCGGCTCGAGACGAAGGTTCGCGAAGGCAGCGAGCTCACGCGCGAAGACCGCGCCGATCTCGCGCGCATCAAGAGCTCGTTCGAGCTCCGCGGCGGTGACGCCGCGGTGAGCGTCTACTACAAGGACACCGTCAAGGACGGCCCGCTCAGCGCCTCCAGCAGGAGCGAGCTGACCCTGTCGACCGAGCGCGGCGTGAGCGTCGCGAACACGGTCACCGCGGAGACGCGGGTCGCCGAGGTGCAGGTGACGCCGACGACCACGGCCAGCGTCACGGTCTTCTCGGAGTCACGCGCCGAAACGAGCACGGGCAAAGGCTACGAGGAGAGCTCGCGCGGCGGCGTGACGGTGGCGGTCGAGCAGGACTACAAGGTCGGCAAGGTCGTCGTCGACGCCAAGGGGAGCAACACGACCAACCCGCAAGTCTCGGTCGGCGTCGAGAGCCGTGGCGTCCCCCTTGGACGCGGCGAGCGGTCCATCGGCGGCAACGTCACCGTGACGCTGCCCACGGGCAACGCCTTCGACCGCGAGCGTGCGCATCTCATCGAGCAGATCGACCGCAGGAACGCGATCGATCGACAGCTCGGCATCCCGCGTCGCTGATCTCATTCGAAGGAGAATCGTCATGTCCATCCAGCGTTTCACCCTCTCTCTCGATGCGCTCTCGCTCGTCATGGGCGGCCACCGCGGCGGCTGCAAGTCGCGAGGCCCGGAGCCCGAGCCCGTCGAGACCCCGGAGATCCCCGAGCCCCCGCCGATCCACGACGACGTCGTCTTCGAAGACGGCGACGCGACCGCGAACGCGCAGGAGCACGTCGGCGCGCACCTCGAGCGCGCGCTCGATCTCGATCTCGACGCGGCCTTCGCCGACGTCCGAGAGCCCTCCGCGGCGAGCGGGCTCCTGGAGCGCGGCATCGACGTCGTCGCCGACTTCGATCTGCCCGCGACGTTCGAGGACGGCTCCACCGGGCGCGGCTGATCGTGCGCTCCGAGCGCGCTCGGTCGACACGGGCAGACCTCCTGCCCGTGTTGACCGCCTCTCGAGCGAAGCCGAACCGCACGCCGTTCATCGCGTTCGCCGACACCCTCGGCGTCGCGCTCGTCGAGCTCTGCGACGGCGTCGAGCGCATGCTCTTCCGGGAAGATCTCGAAGCGGCGGGCCTCGACGTCGTCGAGGCCTACCTCGACGCGTGCATGCGCCTTCATCGCGTCGTCCGCGCGCGCCTCGTTCACGCGGTGGTGACGCCCGGACCGTGGGGCGTTCCGTGCCTCTCGTTTCATCACGGGTTCCTCGCGGCCTCGTGCCTCGTGCTGCCCGATCTCTTCGAGCGCGCGGCGCGGGCGCTCGGCTGCGAGTCGCTGATCGCGGCGACGCCTCGACGCGACGCGCTCCTCGTGGCGCCGGATCTCGGCGCGCCGTTCCGCTTGGCCCTCCGCGACGTCATGCGGCGGCCGCACGAGACGGCGAGCGCCGCGATCTTCCGCGTCGAGCCGTCGGGACCGCGCATCCTCCACGACTTCGTAAAGAGCGCGTTACACGCGCATCCAGGCGAGCCCGCCCTCGCGCATCGAGAAGGCGCGAGAAGCGCGTGAGCGACTCATAAATCCGCTCTCGCTGACCGCCACGCGATGGCACCTCGGTTGCACCAACGATGACCATGAGCACGACACACAGCCCTTCGATGCGCACACGCTTCGACTCCAACGTCACGCACACGGAGCTGATGCTCCCCGTCGCCCAGGAGCCGGCGACGCGTGCGCTCAGCGGCCTCGAGCTCGTCGCGCTGATCGACGAAGAGCTTCGTTTCTCCCGCGAACGCACGTCGGTCACGCAGCGGATCGCGATGCCGCTGCCGGCGCGCGAGACGCCTCGGCCCGAGGCGCCGTCTCCGAGGCGCGACACGCCGACCGTCGTCGTCCGCACGCGGAGCGTGCCGGAGCTCGACGTCTTCTTCGTGCTCCGTTACGTGGCGCTCGCCCTCGCCGGCATGGCGATCGGCGGACTGATCGGCGCCGCGGCGCCCCGCTGGTCCCCCGCGCTCGCGTCGATCGTCGCGCGCGCCCACGGGCCGCTGTCTCACCAGATCCAAGAGCCCCGCTGAACCGGACGAGGAGGATGTCATGTCGAAACGAGCACTGGGATTGATGGTTGCGTCGACGCTCGCGATCGCGTGCGCGGCGGGCGAAGAGGCTGCCGAGAGCCCCTCGCCCGCCGCGCCTCCGGCGACGGAGGCCCACGCGGGCGAAGCGCCCGCTGGCGAGGTCGGGGCGTGCGTCGCGCAGCCCGCCTGCCGCGAGCCCAGCGGTCCCGGCGTCGTGCGCGAGTACGCGCGCCACCGCGGCCGCGATCAGATCTTCGCCGAAGGCGAGCCGCAGTGGGTCATCGGAAACTTCGTGATCCGCACGACGGAGGGCGACCTCAAGGTGGCCGACGAGGTCGACGTCTTCGTCGAGCGCGCGTGCTCCGGGCAATGGGAGCGCCTCGGGCGGACGCGCACGAGCGCGGGCTCGTCGCCGCCGGTCGAGGGCGTCGCCGACGATCGCGGGCGCGTCTTCTTCCAAGTCCCGAAGAGCGCCGCGCTCGCGATCGGTCGCCACCGCGTGCGCATGGTCGTCGTCGCCGATCAGGCGTTCGCCGATCTCTGGATCGACGTCGTTCCGCGCGGCGCGCCGATCGTGGTCGCCGACGTCGACGGCACGCTCACCGAGAGCGAGGCGACGTACGCCGAGCTCCGCGACACGCTCCCGGTCGCGCGGCGCGACGCCGCGCAGGCGCTCCACACGCTCGTGCGCAAGGGCCATCACGTCGTCTACGTGAGCTCGCGCCCCGAGTGGCTCACCGACAAGACGCGCGAGTTCCTCGATCGCTTCGGCTTCCCCAAGGGCGTCGTCCACACGACGTCGACCGCGGCGGGCGCCTCCAACGCCGACGCGCAGACCTTCAAGACCACCGAGCTCCAGCGCCTCGCGGCGCGCGGCGCGATCAGGTGGGCGTTCGGCAACAACGTCATCGACTCGGAGGCCTTCGAGTCGGTCAAGATCCAGCCGATCTCGCAGCGCGTCTTCGTCGGCGCGACCGACAAGCACGGCGGGCGCCGCATCGAGAGCTTCACGGAGCTCGCTCCCACCCTCGACGCCGTCGGCGCGACCTGCCGGTGAGCGCGCGATGAACACTTCGCGGATCCTCGCCACCCTCGCGCTCGGTTGCGCCGCGGCTCTCGCCGCGTGCGGCGGCGACGGTCCCCTCCCGTTTCGACGGCGCGCGCCCGATCCGGCGGGCGCGCCCGTCGAGACACCTCTCCTCTCCGCGGAGATCTCCGCGGAGGCGCCGGCGGGCGAGCGCCTCGAACCGCGCTTGTTCGTCGGCGAGATCGAAGAGATCGACGAGATCGACGAGCGAGGCGCTCGACCGCCGAGCGACTGCCGCGCGGAGCCGTCGGCGGCGGCGTGCCACGTCTGCTGCCTCGACGCGAACCCCGCCGCGGCGGCGCTCGAGCGCGCCGCGTTCCGCACGTGCGCGTGCGGAGCGCCGAGCGGGGGGTGCCGCGCGAGCTGCGGCGCCGACTACTGCGCGGGAGCGGGCGAGCCGAGCGCCGCGTGCCTCACGTGCATCGACGGGATGCGCGCGACATGCGAAGCGGTGATCACGTCGATCTGCGCCTCGAACGCCGCCTGCGCCGCGCTCGACGCGTGCGTCGCCGAGAGCGCTTGCAACGCCAAGCCGTGAAGGCTCACTTCGACAGGACGGCGAGCGCCTCTTTCAACAGATCGGGCAGCGGCGTCTCCGCGAGCTTGCCCGCGAGCTGCTCCACGGCGCGATCGGCCTCGCTCTGCCGGTAGCCCATGTTGACGAGCGCGCGGCCGAGGAGCTCGCCGGTCGAAGCGAGCGCGGCGGGCGGCGGCGCCGCGTGGGTCGTCGTCGCTCCCACGCGCGCGCCGCCCGCCTCGAGGACGGGCACCTTGTCTTTGAGCTCGAGGAGCAGGCGCTCGGCCGTCTTCTTGCCGATCCCGGAGATGCTCGTGAGCTTGCCCAGCTCCTTGCGCGCGATCGCGGCGCCGAGATCGTGCGCCGGGAGCGCGCTGAGCACGGCGATGGCCGTCTTCGGGCCGACGCTGCTCACGCCGATGAGCGTGCGAAAGGCGACGCGATCGCCCTCGGTCGCGAAGCCGAAGAGCGAGAAGACGTCTTCGCGTACGTGCGTGTGCACGAAGAGCGTCGTGCGCCCTTCGCCGTCGCTCTGCGCGCGGCCGACCGTGCCGAGAGGCACCACGAGCTCGTAGCCGACCCCGTTGACGTCGACGACGATCGTGCCGTCGTCTTCCTGGGTCACCTTTCCGGTGAGCCTCCCGATCATGGAGCGCGAGTCTAGTCGTTCTTGGCGCCTTGCGCGATCCAGCGCCGAACGATGTCGCGCCGGTCGACCGGGAGCGGATCGTCGTTCTTCGGCATCGAGCCCTGACACGATCCGCCGGTGCACTGCGCGTCGAGCGCGCACTGGCTCCCGTCCATCTTGCGCATGAGATAGCTCTGGCGAGGATCGCCCGCGGTGACGAAGCTCATCGCCGGGAGCTCACCCGAGGCGACGCCCACGATGGCTTTGTGCACCTTGTCTTTGTCGTCGCCGAGGAAGACGCCGTTGGCCGGGCCGGTCGTCGAGCCGTGGCACGTCGAGAACGCGCACGACTGCTTGAACAGCGGCATCACCTGACCCGAGAACGAGACCGCGGGCGAGAGCGCGTCGAAGCCCGCCGGCGGCTGATAGTCGACGCAGCCCGACGAGCCGCCGGGCGCCTCCTCGCTCGAGCAGCCGCCGAGGAGGGACGCGATCGTGAACGTGGAGGCGAGGAAGACGTGAAGGAAGCGCACGCCGTCGTCTTAGCACGGTACGTGGCGAGGTCACTTCGTGTTGCGACGGATCCGACGGATGGCCTGAACGACCGCGAGCGCGCCGAAGGCGGCGCCGAGGCCGATCCACGCGGGGCTCGTGCGCTGGATCGTCGTCACCGCGGTCGAGCAGCTGAACGACTCGTTGCCACCCGAGCGCGCCGCCGCTTCGCTGCGCGGCGCGGTGCCCGCGGGGTCGCACCCGTTCCACACGGGGCAGAGCGGCTCGTTGAGCTCCTTGGTGAGCTGCCGCACGTTCGAGAGGACCGCCTGATCCTGCGACGCGGTCATCACGAGATCGACGTCGAGCGCCGCGTGCGCGAGATCGGCGCGCATGCGCGTGATCCGGAGCGACGCGCTCGGCACGCCGTAGGTCAAGGTCGTCAAGTCTTCGGCGCGAACCTGCTCGGCGCTCTTCGTGACGGCGCCTTGCGCGTCTTGGACGGGCAGGTACTGATCGTCCGGGTTCTGCGGCGCGCCTCCGGGCCGGCCGCCGCCCGGCGTGGGCACGAAGCCCGTCCTGATCGCGTTCTCGATATCGCCTCGC
The DNA here is from genome assembly GCA_019637175.1 of Labilithrix sp. Classification (GTDB taxonomy): domain Bacteria; phylum Myxococcota_A; class Polyangia; order Polyangiales; family Polyangiaceae; genus Labilithrix. Next base: position 55,743 of record JAHBWD010000002.1, read on the forward strand.
TGCACGAGCGTCGAGCTCTCGATCTCCCACGCACGGCCGCCGCCCGCGGTCGTGCGCGCCGCGCGGATCTCGGTGTAGTTGCTCTTGCTCTGCGTCCAGTCCCAGGCGATCTCGTCGGTGGCGATGATGAACGAGGGGAAGTTCTGCGGCTCGTACCGACCCTCGCCGACGATCCACAAGCTGATGCCGACGACCGGGCCCGTGCCCGCGGCGACCATGCGCAGCGGGAGAACGGCGACCGCGCCCTTCGTGGTCACGCGCACCGGGCGCATGTCTTTCACGTCTTTGCCCGGGATGAGCTTGAGCGCGAGGAAGTCGAACTTCTCGGTGACGTACTGATTGACGACCGGCTGCACGTCGGGCGGAACGGTGAAGTTGTTGGCCGCGAGCCAGCTCTGGAGCGCCGCCGGATCGGTCGCCTTGAGCTGCACGGTCTCGTAGGGCCCGACGACCTCGCGCTTCGTGACCGTGACCTCACCGCCGCCGGCCGCGGAGTCGCTCGTGCCTCTGCCGAGCGAGTTACCGCTCTGACAGTTCGGCGCGGGCGGGCAGTTCTGCGGCGGCGGGATGATCGACGTCGCGGTCAAGCCGTCGAGCGACGCGAAGACGATGTCGGCGCTGAGGCCGACCTCGACCGTGCCGGAGACGGGGAGCACCCACGCGAACGACGACGGCTCGCCGGTGTAGCGGATCTGATCGTAGAGCGTCGACTGCTCCTTCGAGACGCTGAGGATCATCCGGTGGTCGGTCACGACCGTCGGGTTCTCCGTCGGGATGAAGCAGCCTCCGCAGGCTTCGGCCTCGCGCTCGAGGATGAACGACGCGCTGCAGGCGATCAGCGCGACGATGAGCTTCTTACGCAAGGGACACCTCGTGTGGTTTTCGAATCAGCGTCGATGACGGCGGACCGCGTGCCCGAGCGCGAGCGCGAGGAAGCCCGCGCCGATCCCGAGCCAGAAGGGGCTCTGCGACTTGGCCTTGACGGTCGTGCAGGAGAACGACTCGCTGCCGCCGTTCGCGCGCGCCTGCGCTTCGCTGCGCGGCGCCTGGCCGATCGAGTTGCAGCCGTCCCACACCGGGCAGAGGGGCTCGCCGATCTCCTTGGAGAGCTGGCGGATGTTCGAGACGACCGCCTGATCTTGCGACGCGATCATGACGAGATCGGCGTCGAGCGCGGCGTGCGCGAGATCGGCGCGCAGACGGGTCGCGCGCACGGAGGCGGTCGGGATCCCGGAAAAGAGCGTGCTCATGTCCTCGCTGCGCACCTGCTGCGCCGTCTTGACGACGACGCCTTGCGCGTCGATGACGGGCAGATAAGCCTGCTGCGCCTGCGCTTCGGGATCGCTCGGCACCGCGCCGCCGCCGCCGAAATAGCCGTACTGCACGGCGTTCTCCAGCGTGCCGCGGTTGATGAGCGTCGAGCTCTCGAGCTCCCACGCGCGCCCGGCGCCCGCGGTCGCGCGCGCGGCGCGGAGCTCGGTGTAGTTGCTCTTGCCCTGCGTCCAGTCCCACGCGATCTCGGCGGTGGGGATGAAGAACGAGGGGAAGTTCTGGGGCTCGTAGCGGCCTTCGCCGATCACCCAGAGGCCGATGCCGACGACGGGGCCCGTGCCCGCCGCGACCATGCGGAGCGGCAAGACGACCGCGGGTCCCTTGGTGGTGACGCGCACGGGGCGCATGTCCTGCACGCCCTTGCCCGGGATCAGCTTGAGCGCGAGAAAGTCGAACTTCTCGGTGACGTACTGATTGACGACGGGCTGGACGTCGGCGGGGACGTTGAAGTTGTTCGTCGTGAGCCAGTTCTGGAGCGCCGCGGGATCGGTCGCCTTGAGCTGCACGGTCTCGTAGGGGCCGACCACTTCGCGCTTCGTGACCGTGACGCCCCCTCCGCTCGCGTCCTCCGGCGCGGCGGAGCCGGCGAAGCCCGCGCTACGTTCGTCGCAGTTGGGGCGCGGCGGGCAGTTGAGCGGCGGCGCGTTGATCTGCGTCTGCGTCATCCCGTTCAGCGCTTCGAAGACCACGTCGGCGCTGAGCCCGACCTCGACGGTCCCGGAGACGGGGAGCACCCACGCGAACGCCGAAGGATCGCCCTGATAGCGGATCTGATCGTAGAGCGTCGACTGCTCCTTCGAGACGCTGAGGATCATCCGGTGGTCGGTCACGACGGTCGGATTCTCGGGCGGCGTGAAGCACCCTCCGCATGCGCGTGCGTCACCTTCGAAGGCGGCGAGCGCGGTGAGCGCGACGATCGATCCGGCCACTGACGCAGCGAGCTTCATCGGCTCTCTCCTCCCTCTCCTGATCCTAGCCTCAGGGCAGGCGCTTCTTGCAGCATCACGCATGCCATGGGGTGACGGCATGGGTATCATTGAGTAATTCGCGAACGCGCCGCGACCCGCCGATCGGTGTCGGCCCAGCGTGGCACAGCCGGGCGAAGCTGCTGAACGCGCGTTTCCGTTTTTCTTGCCTCAGCGCGCAGGCGCGAGGTAGAAACGGCGCGCTTCACTAGCTTGAGCTTCTACCCGCGGCGCGCACACCCTCCGGTGTCCGCGCCGCGCGCGTGTCCGGCGCGCGAAGCGCCGCCGCCGCGAGCAGGCAGAGCACCGGCGTCGCGACCACGTGATAGCGGTCTTCTCCGAAGAAGATCGCGTGCGCGAGCGCGGTGGTCGCGACGAGCGAGATCGCCATGAGCAGCGCCGGATGCGAGGGCGGCCGGCCCGGCAACGGAAGCCACGGCAGCGCGCACGCCACGAGCATGAGAGGCCAGAACGTCGGCGCGTTCGCCGAGAACGCCGCGTAGGCGGCGAGGCCGAGCGCGGCGAGGAGCGCGGTCTGCACCATCCCCTTCTTCGGCGCTCCCTTCTTCGGCAGGGCGAGCGCGATGAACGCGAGCGGAGACGCCGCGACGAAGAGGCGGTGCAGCGCCGTGAGGATCCCGCGCGCGGCGACGCGCCGGTCTTCGGGCCACGCCGCGGGCCTCGCCTCGCGGAGGTACTCGACGGCGAACGACTCGTGATCGAACGTGTACGCGAGCTTCGCGGGAACCAGCGCGAGCCACCTGCCCGGCGCGGCCTCGATGTGATCGAGGCCGTACGCGAGCCAGCAGCGATCCTGCTGGACCTGCCCGGTCACCTCGCGACAGCCGTCTTCACTTCGAAGCGTTTCGAACCTGCCGGTCGCGCGCGGGAAGCTCCCGATCGCGAGGTTCCATCCCGCGTTGGTGCTCACGAGGGCGCATCCGTCCATCACGCGGCAGTTGCGCGCCGTCCACGGCGACACGGTCACCACCGCGACGACGCACGCCGCGATCGCGAGGCCCACGCGCGCTCTCGTGGTCGATCGCACCGCCAGCGCGAGGAAGGGCGCGCAGAGGAGCCCCTGCGGGCGCACGAGCGCCGCCACGCCCATCACGACCGCGCCAAAGGCGACGCCGCGCGCCCCGCCGATCTTCAGCGCGACGAGGAACGACGCCAACACGAGCAGCGCCGAGAGCGGCTCGCTCATCGAGAGCGCGCTGTAGAGCACGAGCCCCGGGTGCGCCGCGACGAGCGCGCCGGCGAGCTTGGCGCGCTTCTCCGAGAGCGCCTCTCGCGCGAGCAGGTACGTCACGACGCCGAGCATCGCGCCGACGATCCCGTTGGCGACGTGCGCCACGCCCTGGTCCGCGCCGAAGAGGCGATAGAAGAGCGCGAGGTACGCGCTGTATCCGACCGGGTAGTGACACCACGGATGAAAGACGCTGACGCCGTCGCGCACGATGTCGTCGCCGTAGCCGAAGCCGCCCGCGATGCGGCGCGCGCCGAAGTCGTAGTAGTGCCCGTCCCACACCGGCTCGGCCGCGAGCGCGAACGAGGCGACGAGGCGGAGCGCGAGGCCGAGGGCGAACAGGACGACGGCGAATCGCGTCGGGTCGCGCCTCATCAAGACGCGTTCTTCTCCCTCATCCGCCGCAGGTACGTCCGCTGGACCTGCGCCGGATCGAGCCGCAGGTACTTCGCGAGCTCGGTCACGAAGCCCCGCACGTACACGATCGCGGGGAGGTGGTCGTACGTCTCTTCTTCGAGCGCGACGAGGTGCGCCTTCGAGATCTTCGTTCGCGAGCTGATCTCGACGAGCTCGATGCCCTGCGACTCGCGGACCTTGCGGAGCAGCGGCCCGGTGAACTCGGTGTCGGGGCCGATCTCGCGCGCGAGCTCGCTCTGGAGCATGAGCTGCTCGGCCGCGAGCGCCGGACGCGGGATCGAGCTCGCGTCCGTCGAGCCGGGCGCGTCGGGCTCGGCGAACATGGAGAGGTCGTAGGCGCGGCGTCGCACCGGATCGAGGAGCGTGTCGTGCGCCTCGTCGACGCGCGCCTGCGCGCCGCCGAGCGCCGCTTCGTCGAGCAGCGACGTCGTCGCGAGGCCGCCGGTCGCGTAGATCTCGCGCTGGCGCTTGAAGGCCCGGCGGATCTCCTCGTCGCTCGACGATCGGCCGATGCCGAGGACGGCGTAGTGATCGGGCGCCTCGAGGACGCCCGAAGGCCCGAGCCCGGGATCGACCTCGGTGCGCTCGACCTTCGCGGCGGTGAGCGCGACGACGCGGCGCGCGATGCGCTCGATGTTGCGCGCGGCCTTCGAAGTCGGGCTGTCGACGAGCAGCGGCTTTCGACGACGCACGGAGAGCCACACGGTGTCGTCGTTCTCGACCCAGCCGAGCTCGTCGAGCGCGACGCCGTAGTGACGGCGGCACAGCGTGCTCATCGAGGTCGCGAGCTCGAGATCGGTGCGCACGCGCGTCTGGTTCACCGCCAGATACAGGCGCACCCGCTGCGCCTCCGACCACGCGAGATCGGCGAGGCCGCGATCGATCTTCGAGAGCGCGCGGATCAGCTCGAGCGGCGAAGGGAGCCGGCCGATCTCCTTGATCGCGCGATCGACGAGCCCGAGGCGAAAGCGATCCTTGACGAGCGATCGACGGAGGCGCCGGCGGTACGCCGCGCGCACGAAGCGGTAGGTCGCCTCGATCGCGGGAGGCTCGGGCACCGTCACGCAGATCGCGAAGTCGGCGGCGAGCATCACGTCGAGCGGCAGGTGCGCGTAGCCGGGCCCGACGTCGATCACGAGGTAATCGGTGGGGAGCTGGCGGAGGCGCGCGAGCCATCGGCTCTTGCGCCCGGCGCGGAGCTGGAGCGGCGGCTCGATCGCGTCGTGCGGTCCGGGGAGGATCGAGAGGCCGGGCACGCTCGTGGGGATCACGAACTTCGCGAGCTCGTCGGGCCCGCCGTCGACCGGCGGCGGCTGCGCGAGCGCGTCGAGCCCGAACTGCGTGTGGAGGTTCGCGCCCGTCGGATCGCAGTCGACGAGCGTGACGCTCTTTCCGAGCTGCGCGAAGTACACCGCGAGGTTCTGCGCGATGAGGCTCTTGCCGACGCCGCCTCGGCCCCCGCCGACCGCGAGGAGACGCCGCGCGCCGCGTACCCCCTCCAGATGATCGAGCTCCACCGAGGGCGGCGGCACGCTTTCGGTCACGGAACGCGGCCTCCGGAGCTCGCGACGCGCGCGATGCGCGCGCGCCGGAGGAGCCCGAAGATGCGCGCGCCGAGCTCGGGCGCGCGGAAGGGCTTCGGGAGGAAGTCGTCGGCGCCGCTCGCGAACGCCTCGACGACGTCGCGCGACGACGGCCGATCGGAGAGGAAGAGGACGGGCAGCGGCGCGCGGACCGGGTCTTTGCGGAGGCCGCGCACGAAGTCGAGCGGCTCCATGCCTTCGGCGTGGAAGTCGAGGACGAGCGCGTCGAACGACGCTTCACCCATGCGCACGGACGCCTGCGCCGCGGTCGCGACGACCTCGACCGCGAGACCGATGTCGGCGAGCATCCGCCGGACCTCGTCGCGCGTGCGATCGTCGTCGTCGACGAGCAAGACGCGCGCGCCGACGGGCATGCGCACGGACTCCATGGCGCTCGACGGAGGGATCTCGCTCATCGGCCCGATGGCATCGACCGTCGAAGGAGGCAGCGACGTACCGGCCGCGGCGATGCGGCCCGAAGACGCCACGGGCTTCGCGGCGCGCATGTGCTCGCTGCGCGCCGCGACGAACGCGAGGAGCCGATCCCAGTCGCGCCGTTCGAACGAGAGGTGGGTGTCGCCCGCGGCGCGGACGCCGCGCGCCGCAGCTGCGGTCGCGCGCCGCCGCGAGCCGATCTCGAAGGTCGCGAGGACCCACTCGCCGTCGGCGACCGTCTCGCCGTCCGGCAGCGCGAGCGCGCCCTGCGCATCCCCGAGCGCCACGGAGAAGGCGGTGATGTCTTCGAATCGAAAGACAACGCTGCGCACGGTGGGGCAATGTCTAGCCGCATGCGGCCCGCTGCGCAAAGTGCCTGAGGATCGCTGGGGCCAATGGTGGTAAGCTCGCGCCCGCTCGCATGGCCATGAAAGCGCTAGCAATCGGAATCGTTGGCCTTTTGAGCGTCTCCGGCTCGACGTGCGGCAAGTCGACGGCGGAGGACGTGACGAAGGAGAAGCCCACCCCCGACGTCGTCCTCGAAGGGGTCGACACCGGCGGCCTCACCCCGCGCGAGAAGAAGGAGTGGAGCCAGTACGTCTCCGAGTTCCTCTCCCCGTGCCAGAACGTGCCCGTGTCGATCGCGCAGTGCGTCCAGGAGAAGCGCGCGTGCTCGAAGTGCACCCCGGCGGCGAAGTTCGTCCTCCGCGGCGTGAAAGACGGCATGACGCGCGAGCAGGTCGAGAAGAGCTACAAGAACCGCTTCGACGCGGACAAGGTGAAGAACGTCCCCATCGACGGCTCGCCCGTGAAGGGCCCCGAGGGCGCGGCGATCACGATCGTCGAGTTCGCCGACTTCGAATGCCCCCACTGCGCCGAGGTCGCGCCGCTGCTCGACAAGACGGTCGAAGCGAAGAAGAACGACGTCCGCCTCGTCTTCAAGTTCTATCCGCTCCCGAGCCACCCGCACGCCGACGCGGCCGCGCGCGCCGCGGTCGCGGCGATGAACCAGGGCAAGTTCTGGGAGATGCACCACGCGCTCTTCACCAACCAGCGCCACCTCGAGCAGACGGATCTCGACAGCTACGCCAAGGGCCTCGGCATGGACGTGTCGCGCTTCCACGCCGACATGCAGTCGCCGCAGACGACCGAGCGCATCGCCAAAGACAAGAAGCTCGGCGAAGATCTCCAGATCGGGGGAACGCCCACGATCTTCGTCAACGGCCGCCTCTTCGACGGCCACCAAGACATGAACGACTGGATCGCCCTCGAGCTCTCCACGATGGGCGCGTCGTCGCCTCCTCCGAGCGCGGCGGACGCGGGCAGCACACTCGGCGTGGCGACCGGCGACGCGGGGAAACCTCCGGCGGACGCAGGGAAGAAGTGAGCCGCCTCGGCGCGGACAGCGGTTGCGGCTGCTTTCCGACCGGCCGGCACTATCCCGGCATCGCGCACCTCCTCAAGGTCACGATCCGCGGCCTCGCCGAGGGCTTCGCGCCCGACGCCGCGTGGCACGAGATCGACGTCGCGCTCCTCGACGTCGAGACGACGGGGCGCGACGCCTCGGTCGATCGCGTCGTCGAGCTCGGCATCGCCGTCGGCCGGCGCGGCGAGATCGTCGCGCGCTACAACTGGCTCATCGATCCCGGCATCCCGATCCCCGCCGAGGTCTCGGCCATCCACCACATCACCGACGACATGGTCGCGGGCAAGCCGAAGTTCGAGGCGGTCGCGCCCGAGATCGCGCAGGCGCTCCGCGGCTGCGTCCCCGCCGCGTACAACGCGCTCTTCGACCGCGCGTTCCTCATGAGCGAGTTCTCGCGCGCGAAGACCTCGGGCGAGGGCGTGCCCGCGCTCACGCGCGAGGTCGAGTGGATCGACCCGCTCGTGTGGGCCCGCGACATCCAGGAGAACGAGAAGTCGCGCGCGCTCGGCGACGTCGCGGCCCGCCTCGGCGTCGAGCTCGAGAAGGCGCACCGCGCGCAAGACGACGCGGAGGCCGCGCTCCGCGTCCTCTACGCCCTCGGCCGCGACGCGCGCGTGCCTCGCGCGTACGGCGCGATGATCCAGGAGCAGCGCCGCCTCGCCGGCGTCCAGGCCGACGCCCGCCGCATGTGGCGGAGCTGACGCGAAGCCGCGTGCGCGGGCGGCGCGAAGCGTACGCGGCATGATGGTTGAGTGGTTGAACCACTTTCGAGCCCTCTCGCGGGGTTGGCTCATGGCTCGTCGGTTGCTTCGACCGCGACCGATGAAGTCTCTTCTTGGCTCGGTCGCGGCTGCGGCCTTCTTCATGCTCCCTGCCGCGGCGCGCGCCGAGTCCTTCGAGGGGGAGACCGTCGACGTCCACCTCGAGGGCGACGCCGACGCGCAGCTCGAGGTGCGCACCCCCGACGGCTGGGTGCCCGTGTGCGCGGCGCCGTGCGACCGGGCCGTCCGGCTCGACGCGCGGTATCGCATCGGCGGAAGCGGCGTGCGTCCGTCGAGCGCCTTCAGCCTTCACGCGTCGGACGGCGCGCGCGTCGTGCTCCACGCCGACACCGCGAGCTCGACCGGCTTCACCGGCGGCATCGTGATGCTCTCGGCCGGCACGCTCGCCGCGGCCTTCGGCGGGCTCGTGCTCCTCTCGGCCGCCTCGGGTCTCGGGTCTCGCCACGACCGCGAGAGCGCGCCGCTCACCGGCGGGCTCCTCCTCGGCGGCGGGCTCGCGACCGCGGGCGGCGGCCTCTGGCTCACGCTCGCGAACGCGAGCACGTCGGTGACGCAAGGCCCGCGCCGGATCGACGAACGCCCTGCTCCGGCGCGCGGAATGGAACCGCCAGCGGGCATGTCCCTTCAGGTGCCGCTCCTCCACTACACCTTCTGAAGCTCACAACGAGCATAGACTTGATCGGATCCGGCTAATCGATAAAGTCTATATTATGCCGAAGGCCCCGGACGCGCTCTCTTCTCTGCCGCCCGCCGCGTCGCAGGCGTTGAAGAAGCTCGGTGAGAACCTGGCGATCGCGCGCGTGCGGCGGCGCGAGCCGCAGCGTATCTGGGCGAAGCGGCTCGGCGTTTCGGTCCCGACGTTGATCCGAATGGAGAAGGGCGATCCGGGCGTCGGCCTCGGGATTCTCGCGACGGCGCTCTGGATGATCGGCCGCGCGCAAGCGCTGCCGGACCTCGCGGCGCCAGAGAGCGATCGCGGCGCGCTCGAGCTCGACGTCCGTGAGGCCCTCGAGCGGCGCGCCGTCCGTTCGGCGGCGGCGACCGAGGCTCGCCTCGGCCGCAAGAGCGCTCGGAAGCGCGGGGCGCCGTGAGCCGAGGGCGCGCGCCGTCGCCCTACCGCGTCACCGACCAGCTCTTTCTCTGGCTGCTCGCGCGACCCGAGGAGCCGGTCCTCGTCGGCGATCTCGAGACGGTGCGCACGATGCGCGGTGTGTCCCTGCGCTACGCGCGGGCGTGGCTCGAGCGCGGCTTCGCCTTGAGCGAGGATCTGCCGCTCGTCGCGGAGAGCTTCCTCCCGAAGGAGAAGGACACGGCCGCGGGCGCGGTCGACGACGCGCGCCCGGATCGCTGGGGTGAGCGCGTCATCCGCGTGCTCGACAAGCCGCCCCGGCTCTCGCTCCTCGAATACCTGTATTATGCAGGGGACGATCGCTTCGGGGCGCTCGGCGTGTCGACGTCGAAGGACGCCTACCTCCCCCGCAGGACGGGCCCGTTGCCGACGTTCGCGGAGGCGGGCGCGATCCACGATCTGATCCGCAAGGTGCTCGCGAACGAGCCCATCCCGGCCGCGGAGCGGCGCCTCCTCGCCCCGGGCGTGACGATGGGCGGCGCGCGGCCGAAGGCGCTGCTCGACATCGACGGCGTTCAGTGGGTCGTGAAGTTCGCGGACGGCGAGCCGATCGACACGCCCCTCGTCGAGCACGCGTCGATGACGCTCGCGCGGCAGGCGGACGTTCGAACCGCGGAGACCATGCCGATCCGGCTCGTCGACGGCCACGCGCTGGCGATCAAGCGCTTCGATCGTGTCCCCTCCGGACGGCGTCACGCGCTCTCGGCCAACGTCGCGTTGAAGGCGGCCGGCGAGCAGCTCGGCTACCCCGATCTGGCGCAGCTCCTCCGAAGACGCGGCGTGGTCTCCGGCGACGTGAGCGTCGCGCAAATGCGAGAGCTCTTCCGACGGATGGTCTTCAACATCCTGATCGACAACACGGACGATCACGAGAAGAACCACGTCCTGCTCGTCGACGACGCCCAGCGGTACGAGCTGTCACCCGCGTTCGACGTGCTCCCGTCAGGTCAGGCCCTCGGCTATCAGCAGATGCGCGTCGGCGCCGAGGAGGCCGACGCGACGCTCGCGAACGCGATGTCGATGTCCGCGTCGTTCGCCCTGAAGAAGGACGCGGCGGCCCGAGAGATCAGGCGCGTCATCGCGGTGATCGAGCGCTGGCGCGAGCACTTCACCGCGTGCGGCGTCGCCGCCCGCGACGTCGATCTGCTCGCAGAGCAGATCGATCGCCCCTTCCTGAAGGACCAGCGCCGGGACTTCTGAATCCGTTCGTTCGCGCGCGGGCGACGCACTACACTTGAAGCGCGTGAAGCGCGCCGCGATCGTCGCCTCGGTCTTGCTCGTCGCCTGCGCCGGCGAGCCGCCGCCGCCTGCGCCTTCGGAAGCGAGCGCGCCGGCCGACGAGGCGTGCCCGGCCTCTTCGTATCGCGCCGCGCTCGATGAAGGCTGCGTGACGGGCGCCTACGCGACGTGCTTCGAAGGCTCGCGACGGCGGGCCTCCGGGTGGGGATGCGAGGCGATCGTCTCTCCCGTCGCGTGCACGGGCGCGACGCGCGACGCGATCGGCGAAGAGGGCTGCGTGCCCGTCGGCGACTGCGACGCGCCGTTTCCGCCGAGCGACGCGACCCACTTCGTGTCGCCGGCGGCGATCGTCGACGCGACGCACTTCCAGACGATCCGCGACGCCGTCGACGCGGCCCCCGCGGGCGCGGTGATCGCCGTCGACGCGGGCGAGTACCGAGAGAGCGTCGTCGTGCAGAAGCCGGTCACGCTCGCCGGTCGCTGCCCCGCGCGCGTCGCGTGGCAAGGCGCGCCGCGCGATCGCGCGCTCCGCGTCGAGGGCGTGAAGGCAACCGTGCGCGGCTTCACGTTCGAGTCTTCGGTCGTCGGCGTCAGCTTGGGATCCGGCGCGAGCCTCACGCTCGAAGACAGCGTCGTCGACGGCAACACGCTCGCCGGCGTCATCATCGCCGACGGCAACGCGCGCGCCGATCTCGCGCGGGTCGTGATCCGCAACACGCGCCCGAGCAACGAGGGCGATCGCGGCGTCGGGATCAACGTGCAGGGCAAGAGCGTGCTCGTCGCGCGTGACTGCGCGTTCGCCGGCAACCATACGCAGAACGTGCGCGTCTCGACGGAGAGCGAGGCGACGCTCGAGCGGATCGTGAGCCGCGACGGCCGCCCGACGCCCGCCGCCGACTACGGGCGCGGCATCCAGGTCCAGCAGGGCGCGCGCGCGACGATCACGCGCGCCGCCTTCCTCGACAACCACGACATCGGGATCGTCGCCGGCGACGACACGCGGATCGATCTGCGCGAGGTGATCGTCGCGCGCACGAAGCTCGCCGCGTCCGGACAGTTCGGACGCGCCCTCAACGCGCACGGCCGCGCGATCGTGCAGGGCGAGCACGTCCACCTCCACGACAACCACGACGCGACCGTGATGGTCGCCGAGGCGGGCACGTCGGTGTCGCTCGTCGCGTCGACCGTCGTCGACACCGACTACGACAAGGAAGGCCTCGCCGGTCGCGCCGTCACGACGCAAGAGGGCGCCTCGTTCGAGATGCGCGACGGCGCCGTCGTCGGCAGCAAGGAGGTGGCCGTGGTCGTGTTCGGACGGGGAAGCCGCGCGACGCTGCGCCGCACGGTCATCCGCCAGACGGCGCCGAACTGGGGCGACTACTTCGGACACGGCGCGATGGCGAGCTTCGGCGGCACGCTCGCCCTCGAGGACGTCGAGGTCGCCGAGAGCTTCGGCACGGGGATCGCGATCGGCGACGGAGCGGCGCTCCTCTCGCGTGTGCGCGTCCGCGACAACCAGGTCGGTCTCTACGTGCAAGACGGCACGGCGCTGCGCGAGCTCGTGTCGGTATCGACCGACAAGGGCGAGGAAGAGAACGCCGTCCTCGTCTCGATCGACAGCGTTTTTCTAGGCAATGCGACGCGCCTGAGCGCCGGCGTCCTGCCGCTGCCCGAGCCGTCGCGCTCCATCGGTCCCTGATTCCGCAATGAAATCTCCATGGTGACGCAGCGCGTGACCTTCCCTATCATCGGGCCCCTCGTAAGGAGCCCCCCGTGAGCGAAAAGGCAGAGATCAAGCTGAAGGACTCCTCGTTCGAGGCCCCCATCCTCGTGGGCACCGAGAACGAAAAAGCGATCGACATCGCGAACCTACGCGCGAAGACCGGCCTCGTGACGCTCGACCCGGCGTTCATGAACACCGCGTCGACGAAGAGCGCCATCACCTTCCTCGACGGCGACAAGGGCGTGCTTCGGTATCGCGGCTACCCGATCGAGCAGATCGCCGAGAAGTCGACGTTCATCGAGACGGCGTACTTGCTCATCTACGGCGAGCTGCCTTCGCAGTCCGAGCTCGATCGCTTCTCGAACCTCCTCACGCGGCACTCGCTGATCCACGAGGACATGAAGCACTTCTTCGACGGCTTCCCGTCAGCGGCCCACCCGATGGCCGTGCTGTCCGCGATGGTCTGCTCGCTCTCGACGTATTACCCCGAGGAGCACGACGTCAACGATCGCGAGAAGATGGATACGACGATCGCGCGCCTCGTTTCGAAGGTGCGCACGATCGCGGCGTACGCCTACAAGAAGTCGATCGGCCAGCCGTTCATGTATCCGCGCAACGACCTCAGGTACTGCGCGAACTTCCTCCACATGATGTTCGCGGTGCCGGCCGAGCCGTACCACGTCGATCCCGACGTCGAGGCGGCGATCAACCTGCTCTTCATCCTGCACGCCGACCACGAGCAGAACTGTTCGACGTCGACGGTGCGCATGGTCGGCAGCTCGCGCGCGAACATGTTCGCGTCGGTCGCCGCCGGCATCCTCGCGCTCTGGGGCCCGCTGCACGGCGGCGCGAACCAGGAAGTCATCGAGATGCTCGAGCAGATCCAGGCCGACGGCGGCAACGTGAAGAAGTACGTCGACCTCGCGAAGGACAAGAACTCGAACTTCCGCCTGATGGGCTTCGGCCACCGCGTCTACAAGAACTTCGACCCGCGCGCGAAGATCATCAAGCAGGCGGCCGATCGCGTCCTCGACAAGCTCGGGATCAAGGATCCGCTCCTCGACGTCGCCAAGGGCCTCGAGGAGGCGGCGCTCAAAGACAGCTACTTCGTCGAGCGCAAGCTGTACCCGAACGTCGACTTCTACTCCGGCATCATCTATCGCGCGCTCGGCTTCCCGACGAGCATGTTCACCGTGCTCTTCGCCATCGGTCGCCTCCCGGGCTGGATCGCCCACTGGAAGGAGATGATGGAAGACTCGACGACGAAGATCGCGCGACCGCGCCAGATCTACACCGGTCCGACCGCGCGCCCCTACGTGCCGATCGAGCAGCGCGCGAAGTAGGGCCTTCGGGCTACAGCGCGAAGAGAGCTCCGAGGCGCCGCGCGATCCACTCGCCGGCGAAGAGGAGCTCGAGGCACGCGAGGATCATGAACGGTCCGAACGGGATGCGCGCGCGCGGCGCGTCGAGGTCTTCCATGATCGGATCTTCCTCGAGGGCCTTCTTCGCCTCTTCGTCGCCTTCGGCGGCGGCCTTCTCGAGCTCGGCGATGTCGTCGAGCACCGCCTGGGGGAGCGTCGGCTTGACGCCGAAGAGCGCGAGCGCGCCGGCGTAGATCGTTCCCTGGAGCGCGCCGCCGAAGAGGACGAACACGGCGCCCTGCCAGCCGAACCACGCGCCCGCGAGCGCGAGGAGCTTGGCGTCGCCGAGACCCATGCCGGTTCGCCCGAGGAAGCGCTTGTAGAGGAAGCCGAACGGCAGCCACACGCCGACGAAGCCCGCCGCCGCGCCGAGGAGCGACTCGGTGAAGGGCAGATCGCGGAGCGTCGCCGTCAGGATCCCGAGCACCGTTCCGCCGATCGTGATCGAGTCGGGCAGGAACATGTGCTCGGCGTCGATGAACGCGGCGGCGACGAGGCCCATGCAGAACGCGAAGTCGGCGCCGTAGATCGCGAGCGCGCGGAGGCCGGGCGTCGTGAGCGGGAGCTTCTCCACCACGACCATCACGAGGGCGAGCGAGAGGAGACCGCCGATCAGCTCGACGAGGGGATAGCGCGGGCTCATCTTCACGCCGCAGCAGCGCGCGCGCCCGCGGAGCACGAGGTACGAGAAGACGGGGATGTTGTCGTAGGCGGCGATCGGCTTGCCGCACCCGGGGCAGTGCGACGCGGGCTTCACGACGCTCATGTCGCGGGGGACGCGGTAGATGACCACGTTGAGGAAGCTCCCCCACAAGAGGCCGAAGCCGAGCGCGACGACACGCAGGCCCCAGAGGGACACGATCGCGTAGACGTCTCCGAGGCTCATGAGCGACGGCAGCGTAACATTCGCCCTTGTCCCATCGCGAACTCGCTGCCGGCCTGTTACCTTCCCGGCGTCGTGCTCGTCGAGACGAACCCGCTGCACCCCGAGCCTCGCAAGATCCGGCGCGCCGTCGATGCGCTGCTGGCCGGCGAGGTCATCGCGTATCCGACCGACACGGTCTACGGGCTCGGCTGCGACATCCAGAACCGCAAAGCGATCGACAAGCTCTACATGATCAAGGGCATGGATCGGTCGCACCCGCTCGCGTTCATCTGCCCCGATCTCTCGGAGATCGCGCGGTACGCGATCGTCGACAACCAGGTCTACCGCGTCCTCAGGCGCTTCCTCCCGGGCCCGTATTGCTTCGTGCTCGAGGCCACGCGCGAGGTGCCGCGGATCCTCCAGACGAAGCGCAAGACGATCGGCATACGCGTGCCGAACCACGCGGTCACCGCCGCGGTCGTGGGCGAGCTCGGCCGCCCAATCCTGTCGACCACCGCGCAGCGCTCCGGCGCCGATCCCCACGTCGACGCGCGCGAGCTCGACGACGACTTCAAGGGCCTCGGTCTCGTCATCGACGCGGGCGCGGGCGGTTCGATCCCGACGACCGTGATCGATCTCACGGTGCAGCCGCCCGCGATCATTCGCGAAGGCGCCGGATCGATCGACGACTTCGTCGACGAAGCGCCGCGCTCGCTCCGCGGGATGCGCGACGCGATGCGCCAGCTCAAAGAAGACCTCCGCGACTGAGCTGCGATACGCTCCGGCGCATGAACAAGCTCGCATGCTCGGCGTTCATCGTCGCCCTCGGTTCGACGTTCGCTCCCGCTGCGCTCGCGCAGGAGGTGCAGGTCGTCTCCGCGCCTCCGCCGGCGCCGACGAGCAGCGAGCGGCCGCCGAGCAAGGGGACGGGCCTCATCATCGCGGGCGCGATCGTCGGCGGCCTCGGCGTCGTGAACCTGGCCACGTCGCCGATCTGCCGGACCGACATCGTCGCGCCGAGCTTGCAGGATACATGCTTCTACGCGGCGCTCATCGGCGGCGGGGTGCTCTTGGCCGTCGGCGTCCCGATGCTGATCGTCGGCCTGAACAAGCAGGCGACGTACGAGGAGTGGAAGGAGCGAAACCGCGCGCTCGCCGGCGTGCGAGTCCTCACGAACCCGGGCGGCGGCGGATTGGGGTACGAGATCACGTTCTGATCGAGCGGCACGAGGCTTGCGCCGCTTGCGAGCTTGAATATGCGCGCTAGAGGTTCGTCCTTCGCTCGCTCCATGCGCCGTCTCTTCGCCCTCGCTGGTCTCGCCGCGCTCGCCGGGTGCTCCAGCGAAGGCGTGCTCGGATCGCTCGAGCAGCAGCCGGCGCCGGGGGAGAGCGCGCCCGGCGAGGTCCCGATCGCGACGACGGCGATCGCCGCGAGCGGGACGAGCACGTGCGTGAGAACGACCGGCGGCGAGGTCCGCTGCTGGGGCGGCAACGAGACCGCCGGGCTCGGCGTCGGCTCCGAGCCCGAGATGAGCCGCGATCCTCTCACGCCGACGATCCTCGGCAAGGAGGGCGAGCCCGACGTCCCGATCCGCGACGTCAAGGCGCTCTTCGCCGGCGAAGAGGCGCGATGCGCCCTCACCGTCGACGGCAACCTCCACTGCTGGGGGCGCCTCGGCGTGCTCCACGTCGGCGGCGGACCCTTCGTGAACTGGCACGCGACGACGCTCCATCCGTTCACGTCGCGAGGCCCGTTCGGCGAGATCGCCCACGTCGCGATCGGCTTCCTCTTCACGTGCATCCTCACGAAGAGCGGCGAGGTTCGCTGCTTCGGCAAGAACGACAAGGGACAGGTCGGCGTCGGCCGCGACGAAGACGAGGCGATCCCGACGACGCTGAACGGCTTCGACGGACCGGCCACGTCGGTGGCCGCGTCGATGGGCGGCGACTTCGCGTGCGCGACCACCGCGCCTGGATCGGTCTACTGCTGGGGCGACGGATCGAAGGGACAGTTCGGCGGCGCGAAGGAGATCGTGAACGCGCCGCGCCTCGTCGAGGGCGTGCCCGAGCGCGCCCTCGAGGTCGTGGCGGGCGCGGCGCACGTCTGCGCGCGCCTCGCTTCGGGTCGCGTCGCGTGCTGGGGCGAAGGCAAGAACGCCGAGCTCGGCAACCGCGGGCTCGAGAGCTCGACTGCGCCGGTCATGGCGGAGGTGACCGACATCGTCTCGCTCTCCGCCGGGCGCTCGCACACGTGCGGCGTGCGCACCGAAGGCTCGGTCTTCTGCTGGGGCGCCGACGACGAAGGTCAGTCGCGGATCTACAACCGCTCCTATCCGTGGGTCGCGCTCGAGCCGCCGTTCAAGGCGCGCGCGGTCACGTGCGGGCTCGCGCACACGTGCGCGTGGGCCGAAGACGGCCGTGTCGAGTGCTGGGGCGCCGACGCGCGATCGCAGCTCGGCCCGAAGCAGGCGACGTTCTAGAGCACGCGCTCACGCGAAGAGGACCTTGAGATCGCCGCCGATGTCGGCGGCCCGGTTGAGCGCTTCGTGGTGGGTCTTCTTCGACCATCGCAGCGCGTCGGAGAGCGCGCGCACGGGATCGGCCGCGTAGTCGTCGGCGTGAACGGCGAGGCGACCGGCGACGAGAGACGCGAGGACGCAGCCGCCGCCGTGGAGCGGCGCCAGGCGAAGCCGCGGGGACGTGAGCTCGATGATGCGCGGGCCCGTCTCGGGCGCCGCGATCGCGAGCAGATCGACCGCGTGGGGCCCCGTGAGATGGCCGCCTTTGACGAGGACGGCGCGACAGCCTTGGCGGAGGAGGGCATGTGCAGCGTCGTGGGCTTCGTCGAGGCGCGTGACGCGCGTGCCCGTGAGCACCTCGGCTTCGGGCGCGTTGACCGTGACGAGCGCTGCGCGGCCGAGGACGCGATCGCGCAAGACGCCGACGGCGCGCTCGTCGAGCAGGCGCGCGCGGCCGCGCGTCGGCATCATCACGGCGTCGACCACCGCGGGGATGTCGCGGTGGATCGCCAGGAAATCCCCGATCGCGCGCGCGTTCTCGTCGCTCCCGAGCGCGCCCACCTTGATGGCGCGGACGCGCTGGTGCTTCAGGACTTCATTGCACTCTGCAATGAGCTCCGACTTCGGCACCGGGGTGGCGGCGCGCAGGCCGGACGTCGATTGAACCGTGAGGACGGCGACGGCGGCGCAGGCGAAGGCGCCGGCCTGGGTGATGCCGCGGGCGTCGGCGAGGATGCCGGCCCCTCCCCCCGGATCGAGGCCCCCGATCGACAGAACGCAGGGCACCGGCGCGGATTTCGGGGCCGCGCGCGTGGCGCGAGCTGCCTTCGAGCGAGACGCGCGAGACGAAACAGACGGGCGAGACGGCAAGACCCGCAGATGCTCTCTTGCTCTCCCGTGTCGCGCAAGCGAGTATACGCGTCGATGAGGCGACCGCGCCGAGCCGGCCTTGCGATGGGCCTCGCCGCTGCAGCTGTCGCCATGAGCGCGCCCCAGGCGGCGAGCGCGCAGTGCGTCGACGAAGAGCTCAAGCAGGATCTCGTCGGCGGCCGCCACTACCGCGGCGTGCAGGAGAGGCTCTTCACCAAGGCGTTCCGCCACGAGCTGTCGGCGATGGGCGGCTACTACGCCGGCGACCTCTTCTCTTCGAGCTGGCTCGCCGGGGGCGCGTACACGTTTCATTTCAGCGAAGATCTCGGGCTCGAGGCGAGCGTCCAGTTCACGCGCTTCCGCACCGCGGTCACCGACAGCTACGAGCGCCGTTACCCTCAGGTCCAGGTCGAGGAGCGTACGAACCGCCCCGGGCGCCTCTACTTCGGCCACCTCGTGTGGAGCTTCGCCTACGGCAAGCTGCGCTGGATGGGCGGCGGCATCAGCCGCTTCGACTTCAACCTCGCGCTCGGCGCCGGCGTCACCGACGACTCGACGGCACAAGGCCTCACGGGGAGCTTCGGCCTCGGAACGAAGTGGTACTTCGGCAAGTGGTTCGCCGTCCGCATCGACGTGCGCAATCACATCCTGAAGGAGACGCTCATCGGCGAGGATCACCTCGTCAACGACATCCTCCTCACCGGAGGCTTCAGCGTCTTCATCCCGTTCGGGGGCTGATCGCTAGGCCAGCAGCCATACGACGGCGAGCGCCGCCGCGGCGGGGCCAGCCTGGATGTAGGCGATCCGCCGCGACACGGTGGCACCGCCGAAGACACCGGCGACGACGACGCAGCCGAGGAAGAACGTCGCGAGCGCGCGCGAGGCGTGCGCCTCGGCGACCAGGCTCCACACGAGGCCCGCGACGAGGAACAGGTTGTAGAGTCCCTGGTTCATGGCCAGGGCCGCGGACTCCTTGGCGAACGCTTCGGTCGTGCCGAAGGTCTTGCGGCCGAGCGGCTTGGTCCAGAGCAGCATCTCGAGCACCGCGAACCAGACGTGCTCGAAGGCCACGACGCCGATCAGGATGCGCGCGAGGAGGGTCACGCGGACAGCGTATCGGGCCGGGGCGTTTTGACATAGAATCCGGTTCGCGAATGCGAGCGCGAAAGCGAACCCGGTTCATCGCCGCCGTTCTCGTCGCCGGCGCGACGACGCTCGCGACGTTGGCGCTGGCGCAGCGTCCGAAGGCGCCGGCGGCCAAGCCGAAGCCTCCGCCCGCGAAGGTCGACGCCGCGCCGCCGGAAGAGCCGAACGGCGACGCGGGGGGCGCCGCCGCGCCGCCCGAGCCGCCGCCCGCGCCCGATCTCGGTGACGGCGGGCGCGCTTCGCCGCTGAACCCCGCACCCCAAGAGCTGCCGAGCGCGAACGCCGACGCCGGCGCGCCGATCGACTACGACCGACTCCTCGCCGACATCGCGGCGCTCCGCGCGCGCGTCGCCGCGGTGAGCGACAACCTCTATCAGTCGCGCATCGCGATCGGCCTCCAGACCGACGGCGATCACGGAAAGATCGCGCGCCTCACGGTCGCGCTCGACGACGGCGTCGTCTACACGGCGCCCGCCTCGTTCGCCGCGTCCGACATGACGACGGTGTACGACCACTCGGTCGCGCCCGGGCGTCACGCGGTGACGATCGACGTCGATCGCAAAGACGATCGCGACGAGTCGTTCCGCACCTCGCAGCGAAATCGCTTCGCCGTCGACGTGCCGCGCGATCATCGCGTCGAGGTGCAGGTCAAGCTCATCGACGACTCGGCGATGGGCAAAGACTTCCCCGCCGACAAGAGCGGCAAGTACGACCTGCGCCTCCGCGTGAAGGCCGTCGCCAAACCGGTCGCGAAGTGATGAGCCGCGCGCGCGCTCTCTCGCTCACGATCGCGCTCGCGCTCCTCACGCCGCTCGTCGCCGCGCAGCCGGCGCCTGCGCCTTCGAATGGGCCTGCGCCTGCGCCTGCGACGACGCCGAGCGCGCCCGCGTCGGCGTCTGCGGCGCCTCCTGCGGCGCCCGCGCCGACCGATCCCACGCGCGGCGACCGCATGCGCGCTTATCACGACGCGATGGCTCGCCGTCGCCTCGCGTCGGCCGAGCCGATGCGCGTCGAACAGGTCGCGGAGCGCGTCGCCGAAGCCGAGGCCCTCGTCTCGTTCGGCCGGCACGAAGAAGCGATCTCGAAGATGACCGAGGTGGTCGAGCACCCGCGCTTCGATCTCGTCGCCGAGCAGCAAGAAGGGCGCGCCGCGCTCTACCTGCTCGGGCACGCGCTCGCCGCGGCGGGCATCCACGAGTCGGCGCGCGCGTATCTCCGCAAGTCGATCGCCGCCAAGGGCGCGTGGGATCAGTACGGGCCGTACGCGCGCCGCGCCGTCCGGCGCCTCGTCGAGATCGCGCTCGAGACCCGAAATTACCGCGCCGGTCTCGAGGATCTCGCGAGCGTGCCGGCGAACGCGCCTCCGGAGATCCGCGCCGAGGTCGCCTACATGACCGGCCGCGCGAAGGAGGCCTCGGGCGATCCCGAAGGCGCGATCGCGGCGTACGCGCAGGTCCCGCAGACTTCGCGCTTCTGGTCGCAGGCGACGTACCTTTCGGGCCTCATCCACGTCGAGCGCGGGAGGCCGCGCGAGGGCGAGAACCTCTTCTGCAAGGTCGCCGATCCCAAGCGCCAAGACAGGACGACGCCGGTCTTCGCCGACGAGCGGTTCTTCGCCGTGCGCGATCTCGCTCGCCTCGCGCTCGGGCGCGTGGCCCACGAAGAGTCACGCCACGACGACGCGCGCTACTACTACTACCTCGTCCCGCGCGACTCCGATCGCTTGGCCGAAGCGCTCTACGAGGCGGCCACGACGCGCTACGAGAAGAAAGACTACGAGGGCGCTCGCGAGCTGCTCGACGAGCTCAAGGCGCTCAAGACGCATCATCGCTACGAAGACGAAGCGCAGATCCTCGACGCGTACATCGATCTCGCGCTCTGCCGCTTCCCGGAGGCCGATCGCAAGCTCGTCGCGTTCTTGAAGGAGTACGAGCCGGTCCGCGACGGCGCGCGACGGTTGGGGCAGAGCGAGCGAGGCACGCGCGCGCTGCTCTCGGCCGCGCGATCGGGCTCCGACGCCGGCGGTGGCGAGGCCGCGGCGTCCGTCACGCCCGATCAGCTCCGCGCGGTCGCGGCGCTCGTTCGCGTCGACCCTCTCTACGGCGAGCTCGCGCGCAAGCACGCCGTGCTCGAGCGCGAAGCGGGCGGTCTCCGCATGGCGTCGGGTCAGATCGGCGACATGCAGCGGAGCCTCGCGACGACGGGCGGCGTTCGCCCTGCGGTCGAAGATCGTTCCGATCCGATCGAGAAGGCGCAAGACGCGCGGGCGGCCCTCGACGGCGTGCGCCGTCAGATCGACGATCTCGAGCAGGCGCGCGCGGGCGCCGACAAGATCGCGCCGCTCCGCAAGGAGCTCACCGAGCTCGAGGCGCGCGTCGGCGCCGGCTCTTCGGCCGCGGCCGAGGCCGCCGCCGCGCAGGCCAGCGCCGCCGGCGCCGATCTGCCGGATCTCCTGCGCGCCGACGCGACGTACGCCGCCGCGCTGAGCCGCGAGGTCGAAGGGATCCGCGGCGAGCTCGGCGCCGCCGAAGCCGCGCTCGCCAAAGACGCGCTGCGCCGCCTCGATCTCCGGCTCTCGCGCCTGCTCCGCCGCGCGCGTCTCGGGCGCATCGAGTCCGTGCTCGGAAAGAAGCGCGCGCTCGAGGTCGAGATCGAGGCGATCAACGCCGGCTTCCTCCCGAAAGACGCGCTCGACTCGCTCGACGCCGCGCGCTTCCTTCGCGACAACGAGGAGTACTGGCCCTTCGAAGGCGACGACTGGCCCGACGAGTTCGTCGGATCCGAGAGCCTCAAGTAGTGTCGCTGTTTCCCAAGTGCCGGTTCGAGGTGCTCCTCCCCGGCGGCGTCATCACGCCGGGAGAGCGCCTCGACGGCGTGCTCGTCCTCCACGCCCCCGAGCCGATCCGGCGCGCCGAGATGGTGCAGCTCGCGATGCGGAGCCGCGCGTGGGCCGGCTACGGATCGGGAAAGAACCGCACGGTCGAGCGGAGAAACCTGTTCTTCGCGCCGCTCCACATGGATCTCCCGAACGACGTCCTGCCGGCGGGGTCGCACCGCTTTCCGTTCTCCATCGACGTGCCTTCCTATCTGCCTCCGGGCTTCGTCGGCCCCGACTGCGCGATCGAGCACGTGATCGAGACGAGCCTCGACGTCGACTGGGCGATCGATCCCAAGGCGAGCTTCCCGCCCTTCTTGCGGGTGCCCGCGCGCACCGGCGTGCGCACGCCGCTGACGACGCGATCGCACGGGACGTTCCACGACAGCCTCGTGATCGAGGTGACGCTCGCCTCGTCGGTCATCGCGCATCACGAGCAGCTCACCGGACAGATCGCGCTGCGCGGCGGGCACGACGCGCGCTTCGACGCGGTGAACCTGAAGCTCGCGAGCGTCGCCACCATCCGCATGGGTCGCGGCGATCGTCGCGAGGCGGGCGCCACCACGATCCGCATCCCGGCCCACATGGTGCGCAGCGGCGAGCCGGTGCCGTTCGCGTTTCCGCCGGCCACGAGCATGCCGCCGTCGTTCGACAGCTGGGTGATGAAGCACGACCTCGTGCTCTCGGTGAGCGCCGACATCCCCTGGGCGTTCGATCCCTCCTTCGAGATCGCGCTCGAGGTGCTCCCCGCGGGCTCGACGCTCCACGGCGAGGCGAGCGCGGGCGCGGTGGGAAGCGAGCGCCTCCGCGCGCTCGCCACGGCGATGGCGAGCGCGAGCGGCTTGCGCGTGGCGCGCGCGCCGGTCTTGGTCGAGGGCGCGGTCGGCCCCGTGACCGTTCGAATCACCGACGCGCCGCGCGAGCACCTCGGCGTCGAGGTCGATCTCTTCTTTCCCAGCGTCGAGCTCGGCGTCGCGTTTCGACCGATGGGGATCCTCGACGGCCTGCGCGACTCGCCGCTCTTGCCCGCACCGCTGCGCAACGCCTACCTCCTGCGCTGCTCGCAGCCCGACGCGCGGCCCAAGGTCGACGACGCCGCGCTCTCTGCGTTCGTGGCCGCCGCGCTCGCCGATCTCGGCGGGGCGTCGGAGGTTCGCTTCGCCGATCATCACCTCGGCATGCACTTTCCCATCCAGGCCGACCGCGAAGGCGAGCGAATGGTGCAAGCTGCAACCTTCGCCGTGAGCCGCGCCAAGGCCGTCGCCGCGGCGATCGCCGCGCTGCCGTTCGCGGCGCCGACGGCCGGCGCCCGCGCGACGTGGCAGGCGTTCGCCGCCGCGCACGACGCCGTGCTCGTGCCGACGGGGCCGACGATTCACGGTGTATTCCATCGCGCGAAGGTGCTCGGCGGAGACGAACGACGCGTCGTCTCGTCGATCGCGACGGCGTGGACGAAGGAGGGCCCGCTCACCCGCGTGAACGTCGATCTGCTGGACACTTCGCTGCCGAAGAGCGCGTGGCCCGAGCTCGCCGCGGCGGAGCCGGGGCCGCGCTTGCGCGCCGTACGCGCGGTCTTTCCCGAGACCGACATCGGCGGACAGGGCCACCTCGCGACGCTCGAGCGACCGGGCTTCACGGCCGATCCGAGCGAGCTCTTGCCGGCGATCGAGGCCTTCTTTGCGTGGGTGCTCGACGCGCGGGGCGAGCGGCGTGCAGACTCTCCCTATCGATGAGGAGCTCGAGGAAGACATGCGCTGGATCGCTGTCGTCGTTCTGACCTTGGTCGCGTGCCGCAAGGATGCTCCTCCGGAGGCCACGACCTCCGCTTCGGCGTCGGCTCCCCCGGCGCCGGCATCGGCTTCGGCATCGGCTTCGGCATCGGCTGCGCCGTCGGCTTCGGCTTCGCCATCGGCTTCGGCATCGGCTTCGGCTTCCGCTCCCGCGGTGAGCCTCAAGTCGTTCCCTGGGACGGAGAAGGGGGCCGCCGCGCTGCTCGCCGAGTTCGTCAAGCCGGGCGCCGACACGATGGGTCTCTCCAAGCAGCTCCGTCCGTCGCTCGCCGACTACAAGGCGCTCTTCGACGGCCCAACGGCGACGAAGATCGAGTCGGTCTACTCACCTGAGTGGGAAGCCGAGAACCTCGTCATCGCCCCCAAGCCGGGCCAGACGGAGGTGAAGCTCTGGCGCGCGACGGTCGCCGAGCTTCGCGCGGGAACCGGCCACGCCAAGGAGTTCCCCGGCGCCTACAAGCAGATCATCCCTCACTTCGTCGGCAACGCAGCGATCTACCGCTTCAAGTTCGTCGAGCCCGGCAAGGACACCGGCATGTCGTTCGACGGGCTCGCGCACGTCAACGGCCACTGGGTCATCGTGCCGAAGCCCTGGCGCGGCCTGGACGATCACCACTGACGCGAAGTCGCGCGTCAGCGCGCTGACGAGCGTTGCTTTCGCCAGCGCATGTAGCGCACGTACGTCCTTCATCGTCAGCTCGCTCACGAAGTCGTCAGCCGGCTGACGTCCGTACTTGCGCCAGCGCATGTCGCGGCCCACGCGGGCCCGTACTTGCGCCAGCGCAAGTCGTTCGTCGTTCGTCAGCTCGCTCCCCTACTCCACTTGCGCCAGCGCAAGTCGTTCGTCGCTCGTCAGCTCCAGGCCACGCGCCGGACGGCGATCGACGCGCTCTGCAGGAGCGCGCTCAAGACCTCGCCGGTCGCTTCTTCGACGACCTCGGCGACGATCGCGCCGCTCTCGTCGTCGGTGTAGACGACCTTGAGGTGCATCGCGAGCGCTTCGAACTGCCCCGAGGTCCAGCTCGCCTCGCTCGCGTCGAACGCCGCGTCGTCGACGACGCTCGTGATCATCACCTTGCGACCGATGTGCTTCTTCACCTCCTTGTCGTCCTTGCGCTTGTCGAGCCCGAGGAGGAGAACGCGCAGCGCTTCGGTGTGCTTGTCGGCCTCGTAGTTGATGCGCTCACCGAGGCCGAAGCGCGTCACGATGCGATACGGATCGCGCACGTCGAAGACGACGAGACCGAGCTCCGGCCGCAGCTCGGCGATCCGCTCGAGGCCGCGGACCGCGTTGTCTTTCGACGTCCCGTCGTCGGACTCGGCGAGCTCGAGGAGGCGCGGCAGGTACATGACGTCAGCGATCTGCGCGAGCGCGGAGACCGCCTTCTCGCGCGTGATCCAGTTCGGTGACCACGTCTGCGCGAGCACGAGCTCCTTCACCCACATGACGTCGCCCGCCTGCGCCGCGAGCGCGCCGAGCGCGCTCGCCGCGACGTTCTCGTCGCGATCGGCCACGAGGAACGGAAAGAAGCGCAACACGTCGGCGCGCGAGGCGTCGGGGAGCGCGCCGAGCTCGGCGATCGCGGTGCGCACGCGCGGCGAGAGCGACACGACGAGGCGCTCGAGGTTCGGCAGATCGCCGAGCTTGCGCGCTTCGCCGGTGAGCAGGCGCGCGACGTCGGCGAGCAGCGGATCGCTCGGGTGCGCGAGCTGCGCGACGACGTCGGCCGCGACGCGCGCGACCTCGGCGTCGCCGGACGCGAGCAGCATCGAGACGTAGGGCTCGGCGTCGACGCCCGCGCTCTTGAGGCACGAGCTCGCGCGCTTCCGAAGCTCGCTGTCGCCCAAGAACGAGAAGGCCACCGCGGGGAGGATCGCGCCCTCGGGCGCCTTGGGCTTGTCGACGAGCGCGAGCTGGATCTTGAGCTCGCTCGCCCGAGACGTCGGCCCTCGGCCGGCCAGCACCTCGAGCGCCGCTGCGGCCGCGACCTCCAGGCGATCGGCCGAGAGGAGCGTGTCTTCGATCGCCGCGTCGAAGACGTCGGGCACGAGGCCGGCGAACGCGAGCGCCCTCACCCGCTGACTCGCCGGCACGTCGGCGCGCAGCCAGCGGAGCAGGTGGAGCGGGTGCTCGCGGAAGAGCGCGAGGACCTCGTCGAGCGCGTGCGACGTGAGCCGCGCTACGTCGTTGGAGACGTAGCGGAACGCCGTCGTCGAGACGGGGAACGGGATCCTCTTCACCGTGAGGCACCGGAGCGGCAGGCTCCACGGCCACCACGTGTCTTCCTTGTTGAGCAGCTCGGTGAGCTTCATCTCGAGGTGCTCGGCGTCGTAGGGCCCCTCGCCGTTGATCGCGAGCGCGGCGAGCGCCGCGCGCCGCACGCCGGCGTCGGGATCGCGCAGCAGCGTCTTCAGCTCCTCGACGTACTTGCCCGTGCCCACCGTCGCCCACGTCGCGCCCACCTTGTCGGCGGGAATGTCGCTCGCGAGGCGCGCGCGCACGAACGCGTCGTCGCCTTCGCCGACCGTGCCGAGCGCGGCGACGGCGCACATGCACACGTCGGGAACGGCCTCCTCGTCCAGATTTTCGCGGAGCAGGCTGACCGCCCAGGTCGCGTCGCTCCATGCGACCCGCGCGGCGAGCGCCGCGCGCAGATCGGGATCGCTCCCCCCGAAGAGCTTCTTGAAGAGGCCCTTCCACTCGGCGCCGACGACCACGTGCGCGATCGCCTCGCACGCCTTCACGTAGAGCGGCAGCTGTTCGATGAGCCGCTCGAGATCCGCGTCGGTGAAGCCGCCGTTCTTCGCCGACGCCAAGAAGACCTCGGGCAGCGACGAGAAGAGCTGCGACTCGAACTGCGTGTCGAGGATCCGCCGGAGCTCTTCGTTGGTCGGCGTTCCTTCGGCGACGAGCGCGGCGGCGTGCGCGGCCCGGCGAAGCGACCAGTCGTCATGGCTCACGTACTTCATCGCCAAGGGACGCGTCTGCGGGTGCCCGAGCATCGCGAGCGACTCGAGCGAGGCCGCGATCACGGGCGCGCCCCAGTCGGCGCGCTCCTCGCGGCCGCTCTCGAGCGAGTCGACGAGCGTGCCGACCGTGTCTTCGAGCTCGAGGAGCCCCACGAGCCGTGACGCGTGCACGCGCACCGACGTCTGCTCGTTGGTGAGGTGCCGTCGCACGGCGCGCTTGAGCGCGTCTTTGCCGCTCACGATCGCCATCCGCCGGACCTCGGCGGTGTAGCCCTTGAGATCTTCCTGCGCGGCGCCGGCGTCGACGAGGATCGGATCGATCTCCGCGTCGAGGTGGTAGTCGAACAGCCCCTTGAAGAGGAGCGTCTTGCGACGGATGAACTTCCACAGCGGCGCCGGCCCCTCCTTCGCTTCGCGCTCGGGCTGCCCGACGACGCTGGCGACGTAGGCGAAGTCCGCCTCGCTCAGGTTCGCCGTCGCGCGGCCTCGCGCGAGCTTGACGAGGATCGACTTGAGCTTTTCATCCATGGAATTCTCCTCACTTGGCGAGCGCCGCGGCCGGAACCGTCATCGTGTCTCTGGCGAGCTGATCGAGAGGGCTGCGGAAGACGCCCCCGCGATCGCGGAAGTAAACGACGTAGAGGCGCTTCTTGCTCGCGCGCAGCGCGCGCGCGACCGGCGGCGTGACGTCGGCGTCGCCGTCGGTGAACAGCACCGCCGCTTCGATGTCGCGGTCGGCGAGCAAATCTCGGATCGGCGCGTCGAAGTCGGTGCCGCCGCCGCCGATGATCTTGCCCTTCGAGAGCTCTTCGATCGGCACGTCGCGCACGCTCGTGTCGAAGATCCTGAGCTTCAGCGGCACCTCTTTGAGCGCGCTGGCGAACGACGCCACCATCGGAAAGTAGGGGATCATCGATCCCGACACGTCGAGGTAGAGCCCCACCGACATCCGCGCGCCGGCGTTGCCGATCTCGCGGTTCTTGTAGAGCCCGAGCGCCTCGGACACGCCCGAGATCTGCCAGACGAGGCCCACGCGCGACGGAAACGCCGGATACGCCTGGAGGCGGATCTCCCGCGCGAGAGGCGCGAGCACCTTCGCGGCGGTCGCGTCGACGACCTTGCGGACGGCCATCTTGGCGAGGAACGCGTCGACCTCGTCGGTGCCGATCGGGACGGGCACGACGCTGTAGGGCTGAAGGCTCTGGCCCAGGTCCGAGCCGCGCGGCAACCGTCGAGAGACCGCGCGCGCGACGCGCCCCGCGAGCATCGTGCCGCGCGCGTCGGGCTTCGCCGGGAGACCATGCCCCATCTTGCAGAAGGGCACGAACGTCGAGAGCAGCCCGACGTCGAGCAGGCGCATGAGGCGGAAGTAGAGCGACGCGGGGTTGAGCGGCAGGTATCCCTGCGCGGTCTTCGTCCAGATCTGCTGCCAGAGCTCGCCGAGCTCCGTCGGCAGCCGCACGGGATCGGCGCTCGGATCGGCGAGCGCGATCGGCGTCACCTTCGACTCCGCGGGATAGATCGCCTTCGCCGTCTTCCGCATCGCGTCGGGGTACGCCTCGTACAAGAGGCGGTTGATGCAGACGTCGAGCGCGAGGTTGCTCGTCTCCTGATGGTGGTGCTGCTCGCCGAAGCCGTTGTAGAGCGATCGATGGAGGATCTCGTGCCGGAGCACCATCTCGATGCACGGTACGTCGAGCTGCGCGACGAGGGGCCCGACGTGGATCGCCTCCGCGCCCGAGGCGTCGACGCGGTAGCTCGCCGTCTTCTCGTCGGGATCGTAGACGACGAGCCCCGCGCACTCGGCGAAGGTCAGCTCGAGGCCCATGACCGCGCGCTCGAGCTGCCGCTGCGCGATGATGTCTTGGATGCCCGCCACGTCACTCCGCGGGGGGCAGCGTGAGCTTGGAGAAGAAGTCGAAGATCGTGTCGGGGTCGTCTTTGACGTCGCCCTCGCGCAGATCGATGAGCCACGCTTGGAGCTTGCGCACCTCGGCGATCTTGCTCGAGAGGAACGAGCCCTCGGCGACCATCGCGCGGAAGCGCTCGATGTTCTGCGCGGCGCGCTCGCGATCGGGTCCGCGCGGCCGATCTTCGAGCAGCGAGCGAAGCTTCGGGGTCACGAAGTTGATCGCGCCGTTGAGCGCGATGAGCAGCCGGCCGTCGCTCTGGCGGAGCGCGTCGCCGGCGTAACCGAGGCGCTGGAGCGTGTAGCGCAGCTCGACGAGCTTCTCCTGCTCGCCCTTCTGGCTCGCCCCGCGGAGGAGCTCGCCGACGATCTTGTCGATCTCGTCGGGCGCGAGCGTCTCCTTGATCTCGTCCCAGCGGCTCGAGAGCTGCTCGAGGCGCTTCTCGAAGCTCGAGGGCGCGGCGATCTCGAGGCGCAGGGCCTCGCCCGGCGCGATCCCCTTCGACGACAGCAGCGACTCGGCGGCCTGATGCAGCGGCTCGAGCACCTGCGGCTTGATCTGGAGCTTCGTCGCGACCGCGTAGCGGAGCGCGTCGACCGCGCCGACGCGGAGCGGCTCCTCGGCGCCGGCGACCTTGTAGTATGCAGCTATCGCGAGGATCGTCTCCGGGAGGTTCCGCGCGTACGTACGGGCGCTCACGTACGTCGGCGCGCCGGTCGTGCCCTCGCGCAAGACGCCGAGCAGCGCGGGCACGAGCTTGCCGAGATACTGCGCGATCCGATCGACCGCGCCGCCCTCGACGAGCTCGGCGTGCGCCGCCTGGATGTCGGCGTACGTCCGCGCCAGGGTCGTCGCCTCGGGCTTGCGCGAGAGGGGACCGCTCTCGTCGTTGCCCGCCGCGATGACGCGCCCGATCGCGCCGGGCGCCGCGAGGCCGACGAGGGTGCGCACGTCTTCGGCCGTCAGATCCTTCTGGTGCTCGGGGACGGGCACGACCGCGTGGAAGCGATCGAGCAGCGCCTCGTCGAGCTGGAAGGCCGACGCGTACGACTCCGGGTTCGCGGTCGCGATGAGGCTTCGATACGGCAGCGGCAGGCCGAAGCACGATCGCTGCTCGAGGATCTCGAGCCACAGGTTCTGGCTCTCCTTGTTGGCGCGCGTGATCTCGTCGACGACGACGGTGCTCTTGTCCCAGATGGTCCGCTCGTGGGGGACGAAGTGGAGGCGCCCCTTCTTGAGGCTCTCGGGATCGGGGATCCCCGCGATCGTGATGAGATCGTCCTTCGTCGCGTCGTAGAAGACGAAGCCCGCGGGCCCGAAGCCCTCGGAGAGCGCGCGCGCGAGGCGCGTCTTTCCGGTGCCGTGCCGGCCGACGAGCATGAAGCTCTTTTGCGCGGCGAGGAGGCCGACGACGACCGGCTCGAGATCGCGATATCCGTGGTTGATTCCGTCGAGGAGCCTCAGATGCATGAGGCCGCTCGATCTACCTCCGCCTCACGGCGGCCACAACGCACAGCGGTGGGCGTTCGGCCGTCGGCCGCGCGAGGTCGACGCGTCAAAGAACCGTCACCGAGCGGGCGAGGGTCTCAAGCATTTCATTGCGTTACGTACGCTCGGCGCGCGGCCCGAGCCTTGCGACCACCCGCGTTCGTGAAGACGAACACGCGCACGCACATCGCCATCGTCGCCTCCTCCTTCTTCTTCTTCGCGCCTCGCCTCTCGTCGGCCCAGGATGAGCCGCCCCGGAGCACACAGGATCGCGGCGCGAGCGCCGACGAGATCGCCGACACGCGATCCGACGACACGACCGGCGCCGTCGGCACGATCTCGCTCCTCCGTCCGATCCAGATCGGCGGCTCCGGAAGCCAAGGCGAGACGCGCTGCGCCAGCCTCGGCTCGCAGTGCGCGGCCGACGCGGCCACGGGCGGCGGCTTCATGTTCTCCGTCGGCTACATGTGGAAGTACCTCGGCTTCGACGTGCTCGGCGCCAGCACGCTCGACGGCGGCGAGCGCAGCTACGTCCCGCACGGCGGCGTCCGACGTTCGTATTTCGTCGAGCGCCTCGGCGGTATGGCCGCCGTCCGCCTTCGCGCTCAGATCCAGAGCGAAGACTTTCGCGGCGCCCTCGCGATCGGTCCTGGCGTCACCTTCCGGGCCGTCGGTGAAGCCGCCTCGTTCCCATCGGTTCCGAAAGACGGCGCGACCTACGGCTCCGCGTCGTTCACCGCAGACCTGAGCGCGCAGTGGCGCATCGGCCGCCCGACGGCGCTCGCCCTCGGCGCCATGCTCTGGGTCGAAGACGCAGGCAGCGAGGTCACCACGGTCCGCTCGCGCATCGCCGCGCAGGCCGGGGAGTCGAGCGAATTCCACCTCGTGAGCGGGATGCAGGCGAGCGTGATGCCCTACATTGGCCTCCAGTTCGGCCCCTGAGCACCGCCGAGGCCAACGTCGTGTATGATCGTAGGCCGTGCGATCTCGCGCTCGCTCGCTCGCCGCTGCATGGGCCGCCGCGCTTCTCTGCGCGACCGTGAGCGCCGGCGCGGCGCCCGACAAGAACAAGCCTGCGCCCGCGGAGCCGGCTCCCGGCGCGAGCGCGCCGGCGACGAGCACCGTGCGCGCGGCCGCGGAGAAGACGATCGAGGCCAAGCCCGCGGCCAAGCCGGGATCGAAGCGAGCGCAGGGCTCGGGCTCTTCGTCGCTGAGCGGCCCCGGCGGTCGACCCGCCTCGAAGGGACCGGCGATCCCCGAAGCGCTCCGCAAGCAGCTCGAGAAGCAGCTCGAGGCGCGCATCGAGCGCGACGTCGCGCAGATCAAGGCGCTCCGCGGCGAGGCCATCGGCCTGCTCACCACGTTCGTCGCGGAGACGCCGCGCGAGGCGCGCGAGATGCCCGAGGCGCTCCTGCGCCTCGGCGAGCTGAAGTGGGAGCACGAGCGCGAGCAGTTCGTCGAGCGCTTCAAGGCGTGGGAGGCGAAGCCCGTCGATCAGCGCGGCCCGGGCCCGGAGCCGAACTTCCAGCCCTCGCGCGATCTCTTCGCGCGCGTGCTCAAGGATTATCCCTGGTTCAATCAGTACGATCTCGCGCTCTACGTCGACGGCTTCCTCGCCTACGAGCAAGGCAAGCAAGACGAAGCGCTCGATCGCTTCAACCGCATCCTCAAAGACTTTCCGCGATCGCGCTTCGTCGCCGACGCGCACATGGCGCGCGCCGAGGCGCTCTTCAACGGCAAGTACGACTACGCCGGCGCGCTCGCCGAGTACGAGCAGGTGCTCCAGTACAAGAACAGCGATCTCTACGGCCTCGCGCTCTTCAAGAGCGCGTGGTGCATGTGGCGCCTCGGGCGGAGCGAAGAGGCGGCCAAGCGCTTCGTGAGCGTCTTCGAGGTGACCGACGCGCAAGGGAACAAAGTCAGCGCGGCGCAACGGAAGCAGCTCGACGAGCTCCAGCAGGAGGCGCTCAAGTACCTCGTCGAGGTCTTCACCGAAGACGAGAAGAACACCGCGCAGGACGTCTACGGCTTCCTCACGAAGATCGGCGGCGATCGCTTCGCGGGCAAGGTCGTGCGCGCGCTCGCGGTGCAGTTCTACGATCAGTCGCACTACGACCGCGGCATCGAGGCCTACGAGCTGCTCCTCAAGCTCGAGCCCGCGAGCGCCGACGCGGGCCAGTGGGTGCTCCAGATCGCGCAGGGCTACAACGCGATCGAAGACTGGCCGAAGCTGAAGGCGACGTACGAGCGCGCCGTCAACGGCTACACGGCGGGCTCGCCGTGGGCGAAGACGCAGGGCGATCCGACCGTCGTGCAGCGCACGAGCGCCGACGTCGAGAAGCAGCTCAAAGAGCACGCTCTCCAGCTCCACGCCAAGGCGCAGAAAGACAAGACGAGCCGCGCCGAGTTCGAAGGCGCCGCCGGGCTCTACGAGGTGTACCTCACGAAGTTCTCCGGCGAGCGGAACGCGTACCAGATCCAGTACTACCTCGCCGAGATCCAGTTCCACCACCTCGAGAAATCGACCGACGCGGCGACGCACTACATGGCCGCCGCGCGCTCGATGCCCAAAGACGAGGCCGAGCGCGAGCCGCTCAAGACGCAGCGCCACGACGCGATCTACAACGCGATCGCCGCGCTCGAGCGCGTGCGCTTCGCCGAGCTCGAGGCGCGACGCAAGCTGCCGCCGGGCAGCGCGTTCCAGGAGACCGAGGCCGACAAGAAGTTCGCCGAGGCGCTCGATCTCTACGCGCAGCTCTATCCGAGCGATCCGGCGCTGCCCGAGCTCTTCTTCCGCCAGGGCCGCCAGTACTACGACTACGGCGTCTACGACGCGGCGGTGAAGATCTGGGGCTCGCTCCTCGAGAAGTTCCCTCGCAGTCAGTACGCGCTCGCGGCCGGCGAGCTGATCCTCGACTCGTTCAACCGCGCGAAGAACTACGAGAACATCGAGCAGTGGGCGCGGCGCCTCAAGAGCGCGCCCGCGTTCGCGAGCGAGGCCAACCAGAAGAAGCTCGACACGCTGATCGTGCAGGCCGTCTTCAAGCAAGGCGAGCAGAAGGCCGCCGCCGGCGAGCACCAAGACGCGGCGAAGGCCTACCTCCGCGCCGCGAAAGAGTTCCCGCGCGATCCGCGCGCGGCGCAGGCGTGCGTCAACGCCGAGCAAGCCGCGCAGAAGGCCGGCGACGTCGCCACGCTCAAGGAGGCGGCGCAGCTCGTCACCGGCAAGGAGTACCGCGACAAGCCCGAGTCGCCGCAGGGCGCGTGGATCGCGGCGACGACGTTCCAGTCGATGGGGCTCTTCTCGGAGTCGGCCGAGTTCCACGAGGCGATCGCGAGCCTCGCCGATCGCGATCACCCGCACTACCAGAAGTACGAGCACGCGAAGGACGCGGCGTACAACGCCGTCGTCCTCCGGGTCGCGACCGGCGAGCACGACAAGGCGATCGCGAACGGCAACCGCTACCTCCAGCAGTATCCGACCAGCGCCGACGCCGACGAGGTCGTCTTCCAGATGGGCAAGGCGCACCAGAACGCCGGCCGCAACAAGGAGGCCGCCGACCTCTATCGCCGCTACCTCGCGCGATCGCGAAATCAAGATCACCGCGTGCAGGGCTGGGTCTTGCTCGCCGTCGCGCTCGTGAAGAACGGCGAAGATCGCGGCGCCGACGACGCGCTCAAGGCCGCCGTCGAGATCGGCAAGCACCGCCGGAACGAGCTCGGCCCCGACGGCAAGTACGCCGCGGCGCGCGCGCGGTACATGGAAGGCGAGCGCGTGCTCACGCGCTTCGAGAAGATCGAGATCCAGGGCGACGTGAAGCAACTCTCCTCGCGCCTCAAGCAGAAGGCGGAGCTGCTCAAGCAAGCGTCGGCGGTGTTCCTCGACGTCGTCTCGCTCGGCGTCGCCGAGTGGACGACCGCGGCGCTCTACCAGATCGGCCGCACGTACGAGACCTTCGGCCGCGCGCTCAAAGACGCGCCGCCGCCGTCGAACCTCTCGGACGCCGACAAAGAGGCGTACCAGATGCAGATCGACGAGTTCGTCGTCCCGATCGAGGAGCGGAGCCTCGACGCGTACGAGAACGGCTGGAAGAAGGCCGTCGAGCTCGGCATCTACAACCAGTGGACGGCGAAGATGCGCGAGGCGCTCGGGCGCCTGAACGCCGAGCTCTATCCGCCGTTCAAGGAGACGGGCTTCGAGATGCGATCGCAGGGGCCGATGCCGCTGCCTCCGCTCATCGACTCGCCGCGGCGCGGCGGCGAGAAGGCCGCGCTGGGAACGCCGGCGACCAAGCCGGCGGCGAAGCCCGGCGCCGCGCCGCCGGTGCCTCCTCCTTCTTCGAAGGGTGAGCCGAAGAAGGAAGAGCCGGCCAAGCCCGCGCCCTCGAAGCCGTCGTCGGCATCCTCGGGATCGAACGCGATGACGCCCGACGACGACGCGGCGACCGCCGCGGCGCTGAACGCGCCGCTGCCGCCGGCTACGCCCGCCAAGCCCGCGAAGCCCGCGCCGAAGCCGGCGCCGAAGAAGGGCGGCAAGTGAGGCTCGTCCGATCGTGCGTCGTCGCGCTCGCGCTCACCGCCTTCGCGTGCGGAGGAGGCAAGAACAACGGCGGCCCGAAGACGCCCGACAACACGCTGCCGCCGGCGAACCCGATCGCCGTCCAGCGCATGGTCGAGGGCGTGACGGCGGCCAAGGATCCGCGCATGCAGACGCGCGCGATCGCGCTCCTCCGCGAGGCGATCCAGATCGATCCGAACCTCTGGGAGGCGCGCTTCGATCTCGGCGTCGTGCTCGCGAACGGCGGCGACTTGGCGAACGCCGAAGAGCAGCTCCGCGCCGCGCAGAAGATCGCGCCCGAGCGCGAAGAGGTCGCGGTGGCGCTCGCCGAGGTTCGAAGGCGGCGCGGCGAGAACAAAGACGCCGCCTCCGGCCTCGAAGACTTCGTGAAGGATCATCCCGGCGCGATCGAGGCGCGCACGCTCCTCGTGACGGCGCTGCGCGACTCGGGTCAGCACGAGCGCGCGATCCAGAACGCGCGCGAGGTGCTCGTTCGAAAGCCGGGCGACGCGACGGCGCTCGCCGAGCTCGCGCTCTGTCACCTCGGCAAGGGAGAGCGCGACACCGCGCAGCTCCTCGTCAAGCAGGCGCTCGACGTGAATGCCAAGAGCGCGATCGCGCATCGCGTGCAAGGGCTCGTGCACCTCGGAGGCGGCGACGACGCGGCGGCGTTCCAGGCCTTCTCCAAGGCGGCGCACGAAGATCCGCGCGACACGACGTCGAGGCTCAACATGGGCGCGGTGCTCCTGCGCGCGGGCGCGTACGCGAAGGCGGCCGAGCAGTACAAGAGCGCGCTCGCGGCGGCGCCCGACGAATCGGCGGCGCAGATCGGCCTCGCCGCGGCGCTGCGCGGCGAGTCGGAGGGGAAGAACGCGAAGATGCTCGACGAGGCCAAGTCGCTCCTCGAGAAGGTGCTCGAGCGCGAGCCGCACAACGTCGCGGCGAACTTCAACCTCGGCGTGCTCTACGCCGACTCGCTGAAGAAGCCCGCCGAGGCGAAGCCCTTCTTCGACCGCTTCCTCGACGACGCGCCGAAGGATCATCCGTCGCGCCCCGAAGCGGAGCGCCAGGTCGCGGCGGCGAAGGCGGCCGGAGGAAAGAAGTGAGATCTCCCCGCACGATCGCCTTCGCCCTCGTCACCGCGCTCAGCGCGATGTCGATCCTCGCCGGCGCGCAGACGAAGAAGCCCGCGGCGCCGGTCGTCACGAAGAAGCCGCCGGTCAAGCCCGCGGGCGCCGGCACGGCCAAGCCGCTCGTCCCCGACGACGACGTCAAAGACGCCGGCCCTCTCGCCTCGAAGGAGGAGCGCTCCCAGCCCGCGTCGTCGACCAAGGACGCGGGCGCCGGCGGCGCGGTGCTCGAGTCGAAGACCCTCGACGGCGGCTCGCGCGTCTTCCGCTTCGGCGAGGTCGAGGTCGAAGGCCGCCTCAAGAGCCCGCAGATCGTCTACTTCCTCCGCCGCGTCCGCGCCGAGTTCGCCGCCGGCGATCTCGGCCACCGCAGCTTCTCGCGCGAGCTGAGCGAGACCCGCAACGAACCCGGCTTCTGATGCGAGGGTCGCGCTGCGCGCCGATCGCGCTGTGCGCGCTCACGATCGGCTGCGGGCCGCCGAAGCGCCCGACGCGCCTCGCGCCCGCCAACGTACACGCCGAGGTGATGAAGCACGTTCCTGCAGTCCCGCGCGTGGCGATTCCCGCCCGCGTCGGAGCGCGCCGTGATCGCCGGATTCCCCTTCAGCTTCCGCGGAAAGAATTGACGGCAGTCAACCGGTTGACCATGACTTTCCCCGGCGAATCCGATGACCTCGATTGAACGCAGGCGAGTCAACCGGTTGACTGTGACGTTGCTCGCGGGCGCCCTCCTCGCGGCGGCCGCGCCCAACGCGGCGCGCGCGGACGTCCTGCCCGAAGACGCGAAGGTCGTGCAGTACTCGTACGAGGTGGAGAACCTCGACGCGTTCGCCGACAAGGTGTTCGTCGCCTGGCCGCGCGCGTGCGGGAGCGACGGCGAGCCGCTCGGCAAGATCGATCTGGGCCTGAACCCTCAGTGGGCGTCGCGGATGCACGACGTCGACTACGAAGTGCTCGAGGCGAAGAAGGAGCTCCGCGTCCTTCGCTACTGCGCGCACACGATGCGGATCTACGCGCTCCCCCGCGCGGCGTTTCCGCCGAGCTCGCGCCCGGCCCCCCGCGACGACTGGGCGCTCGACCTGAAGAAGGACAACCCCCAGGCGATCGTCCCGGCGCTCGACGCGATCGATCTCCAGAAGCGGATGCCGTTCTTCGCGAGCGACGCGCGCGTCGCGCGGTCGCCGTTCGCGCTCGACATGATCATGCTCGTGCGTCGATCGAGCTCGACGCTCGCCAAGGTGCACGACGTGATCGGCGTCGACGCCGTCGACGCCGCCACCCTCACGGTGTCGTCCAAACGTGTAACCTACACATATGAGGACGGGGCGACGGAGACGTTCGCGTATCGGTCGCTCAAGCGACCGAGCCCTTCGCGCCCGAAGGCGCTCGAGCCGCCGCCCGGGGGCAACGCGCGCGACGACGATCCCACGCCGCCCGCGATCGACGCCGGAGCGCTCGCGCCGGACGCGCCTTCGCAACCGCCCGCCGCCGCGCCAGCTCCCGCCTCGAAGGATCTCGGCACGCGGTGGGTCTACCTCGCCGCGATCGCAGGCCTCCTCGTCGGAGGCATCATCGCCTGGGCACAGAAGAACAAGAAGAGCGCCGGCTGATCTCGGCCGCCCTTCCATCGCCGCCGCTCAACGAGGCTCCGCACTTTGCTCTTCGAGCGTGCCGAGGATGGCGCGGAGACGCTCGGCGTGAAACCCCGTCGGATCGCGCTCGAGCCACGCCTGGGCACGCGCGCGCGCGTCGCCGAGACGTCCAGCCCGTCGGAGCGCGTCGATCTCCAAGACGTCGCGCTCGCCGGAGAGCGTCCCTCGCGGGAAGCGCGCTCGATGCGCGCCGATGCGTTCGAGCGCGAGCTCGGGATCGCGCGCGAGCGCGCCGCGAGCACCCTCCAGGAGCGCGAGCTCGGCGGCGAGCGTGCTCGCAGGCGACGCCGAAGCGCTCGGGCGCGTCGCGTCCGTCGAGGGCGTCGCCGTCTCTGCCGACGGCGCGGCCGCGGCAGGCGCCTCCGGGACCGGTTGGGGCGTCGCGACGACCGGCGACGGCGGAGGAGCGACGACGGGGGCATCACGGTCGAGCGAGGCCTCGGGAGCCGGCACCGCGTCACGCGGGCTCGCGGTCGCCGCGCTCGAAGGTGCCGGCGTCGAAGCGAGCACGCGCGCATTTCCGATCGCGACCTCGTCCGGCGTTCGCGTCGCGCGAACGCCCGCGACGAGGCCGATCGCGCTCACGCCGATGACCGCGGCGGCGAGCTTGGGCCACAGGGCGGCGGCCAAGGGGATGCTCGCGATCGCCGATACGCGACTCGCGCCGCGCTCGAGCACGACGCGATCGATCGGACGCGTCGGTCGCGCGGCCCCCAAGAGCTCGCGAACGCCGATCGGCGCGTCCGGCGAGTCTTTCCATCGGCGCGGCTCCGTCATGGAAGCCTCCTCGCGTCGCGCGCTTGCATGCGCAGGAGCGCGGCCTGAAAGCTCTTGCGCGCGGCGTGGAGGCGCGAGTGCACGGTCCCCGTGGGCACGCCGAGGATCGACGCGATCTCCTCGCACGGAAGCTCGTCGATCTCGAACATCACGAAGACCGCTCGCTTCTCGAGATCCATCTCGTCGAGGAGCGCGCCGAGACGCCGCCGTGACTCGGCCTCCGCGAGGCTCTCCTCCGGCGTCGCGCGGTCGTCGACTCGCTCGGGAGGCTCGGCGACGGACGTCTCGTTCTTGCGGAAGCCGCGGCGCCGATACGCCGAGACGACGCGGAGGCAGATGCCGAAGAGCCACGTCGTCGCCTTCGAGGTGCCGTCGAACGTGTGCACGCGGCGCTGAACCACGACGAAGACCTCTTGCAGCACGTCCTCGAGATCGCCCGCGCGCACACCGAGGCGCTGGAGGGTCGCGTAGACGAACGGCGCATGAGCCTCGTAGAGGCGCGCGACGTCCCGCTCCGAGAGGACGTCTTCGTCCTTCGCCGCCGCGCGGCGACCGAGGAGGTTGGCGATCACGCGCATGATGAATGCCTCGAGGGCCGGCGCGCCTTCATGGAATCGACACACCCACGCCCAGCGCGACCACAAGTGCCGCAAATGGCTGACGAAATCCCGCCGGCGGGCACGTCTCGGCGACGAACGTGGGCTGCGACAACGGCAGATCGGCTTCGACCGAGCCCTCGAGGACAAGAGGACCGGCCACACGCGCGCGCGCCCCGGCGGCGAGCGCCGCGGCGACCCACGGCTTCGCGCCGCCCTCGCGCATCATTACGTTGGACGACGTCGTCGCGAGCGATCCGACGAGGAGATGCGCGCAGCCCACCGCGGCGACGCCCCGCGTCGCGAAGGGCTCGACGCATGCCCCAGCGCCGCCCGCGACGAGGCTCATCGCGAAGAGATCGTCCGGCATCGGCGCGCGTGGAAAGAAGACGCCCCGTGCGCTCGCCCAGATCGATTCGCTCACGCGCGCGCGCGCGGCGAGACCGACGCCGGGCGAGGGGCTCGGGAGGAGGCCGAGCGCCGTGGCGCCGGACGCCGTGACGACGGCGCGATCGCGCGAAATCGGCGCCGACCCGCCGGGCGTGGTTGGCTCGAACGACGCCGGAGGAGGCGCTGGAGGCGCGACGCGCGGCGGAGACGGAGGCGGAGGCGGAGGCGTCTCGCGCCGCGGATCACGTTCGATCGCGAGCGCGACCGTCAGCGCCGCGGCGCGAACGAGATCCGCGCACGTGTCGCCTTCGAGCGTCCGCGACGACGTTCCCACCGCGACGTCGGCGACGAGCTTGTCGGCGTCTTCGCGCACGCGAACGGCGACGCGCGGCGTGGCGTCTTCGTCGAACGGATCGCGCCCGAGGTGACCGGCGACGGCTCGCCGAAACTCGGCGGCGTCCGGGCAGCCGTCGACGCCCGTGGCATCGAAGCGCGGCGACGCCGACGCCTGCGCGGCCCGCGCAGGCTCGCTCCACGTCGCGGTGCTCGTGAGGCCCACCACGCTCGCGACGATCATGGCGCGTCGAATCTTCGAAGGGGAGCGCACCTTCGATGCATATAGCTCAGGAACGACATGCGCCAACGCACAGCTTTCGTTTTGGTCACCGCCGCCACTTGCCTCGGCGTCGCGCGCGACGCGCCGGCTTCCGTCTCCGTCGCGCTGTCGCTCGACGATCTCGCGCGTGACGCCACCGTGATCGCCAAGGTCACGCCGGTCGCTCGGGCGAGCGCGTGGCAGGGCTCGCGCATCGTCACGACGACGCGCCTTCGCATCGACGGCGCCGTCGCAGGATCGCCGCCGGCGCGCGAGGTCGAGGTTCGCACGCTCGGGGGCATCGTCGGAGGCATCGGTCAGATCGCGGAAGGTGAGCCTTCATTTCTCGTCGGTGAGCCGTCGCTCGTCTTCCTCGCCTCGCGCGGCTCGTGGATGACCGTCGTCGGACGCGCCCAGGGACAGCTCTTGCTCACGAAGAAAGGGGGCGTCGACGTCGTGCGTGTGAGGAACGTCGGCGCGCTCGTACGCCGTCGCGCCGCGGGCCCGCTCCTCCCTCCGGGAAAGCCGGTGACCGAGCTCGACGGCGCTCCGGCCGACGCCGTCGCGCGCGACGCCGCGCGCGCGTGGGAGGCGACCCATGCGCGGTGATCGCGCGCTCGCGTCGCTCGCCGTCATCGTCGCGTTGCTCGGCGCGCCCCAGAGCGCCGCGGCGTTCTGCCGGCGAACGACGGCCCCCGAGACCACGCCCGACCGCTGCGTCGACGAAGGACTCCCGCTCTTCCACCGCGCGCAGTGCCTGACGTACCAGATCGTCGACCGCTCGCGCGCGGGGATCACGGCGCCGCAGCTCTCCGACGCGATGGCGCGCGCCTTCGCGGCGTGGACGGCGCCGAACGCGACGTGCACGCCGGGCATCGCGCTCGTCGAGCTCGCGCGCGCGACGCTCGCGCCCGGCGCCGCAATGGTCGAGTACCGCTCCGACGGCGCCCAGAACCGAAACCTCGTCGGGTTCGTCGAGGGCGCGTGGCCTCACGGCGGCATGGGTGACACGCTCGCGTTGGCCACGCTCTCCTTCCTGACCGACAGCGGCGAAGTGCTCGACGCCGATCTCGAGATCAACGGCGACGTCCCGTGGTCCGTCGATCCGAGTCCGGCGACCGACGCGTATGATCTCGTGACCGCGCTCGCCCACGAAGCAGGTCACGTCCTGGGTCTCGCGCACAGCCCCGTCGCGACCGCGGTGATGTTCCCGAGCTACACGCCGGGAACGACCAACCGCGTGCTCGACCCGGACGACGCGGCAGGCATCTGCGCGATCTATCCCGATCGCCTCACGCGCGCGACCGCCGGCGGCGCCGTCGCCGCGACCGAGTGTCGACTCACGCCCGGCGACCCGAACACGAGCGCGTGCGACCAAGACCCGACGTTCACCCACGGCTGCTCGATCTCCGCCGCGCCCGCTGCCCGCGCGACGGCGTCCGCCTGCGCGACGCTCGTCACCTTCGCGGCCGCGGCGGCGTTCGCGCGCCGCTCCCGACGCAGGCGCGCGAAGAAGTAGGCCGGTCGACCCCGGTCGGAACATCCATCGGTGACGCGCGGCGGAGCGCCAAAGCGCGCCCGAATCGATAGATACGCCGACGTTTCTATCGGCACGCCCCGTGCTCCGCCCTCTGCACGTCCCGTCCGATGCAGTGCCCGAGTCGTTGTCGTGGAGCGAGCTTCGTCGAGTATCTCGTCGTCATCGGCGCCGCGCTCGCCTTCGTCGTCGCGGCCGCCGCGGTCTATCGCACGTCGTTCGGCCAAGGCGCCGTGTGCCTCGCCGCCAAGATTGTGGGGCAAGGTGGGAGCGCCTGCATGGCCGACGCTCCGAAGACCGTGGCCGCCGCGAGCACGATGACCGACGTGAACGGGACCGCCGGCGGCGTCTGCGACTCATCGGGCAAGTGCACGAACGGCGCGTGCTTCACCGCCGAGACGCTCGTGGCGACGCCCGACGGCGCGCGGCCGATCGCGTCGATCGCCGCAGGCGATCTCGTCGTCGCCAAGGACTTCGAGAGCGGAGAGATCGCGCCGAGGCGCGTGCTCGCCACCAAGGTGACGCTCGACAAACCCTCGCTCCGGCTCGAGCTTCGCACCGGAGAGATCCTCAACGTCACCGACAACCACCCGTTCTGGCGCGAAGACCACGGGTGGACCGCCGCGGGTGATCTCGCGCCCGGCGATCGGATCGCCACGCCGAGCGGCGCGGCCGTCGTCGCGTCGCTCGCCCAGCGCGCCGCGATCGAGCCCGTCTACAACATCGAGGTCGAAGGCGCGCACACGTACTTCGTCGGCCGCGCGCAGGTGCTCGTTCACAACGACTGCGACATCTCCGCGGCCGCGTGGGAGAAGGCCTACGGCGTACGCGAGGCCGAATTCGTCATCCGCATGGCGACCGACCTCGCCGCCGCCCAGAAGGCCTACTTCGACGCGCTGAAGGCCCCGCGCGGACCGTCGATGCACGCGCCGGGCTTCGACCCCGAGCTCGCGCGGATGCGCTCGCTCGCCGCCCAGCGCCAGAACCTCGCCACGAGCCAGTCCGACGTCGAGACGATGATGGCGCAGATCCTTCATTCGCCGAACGCCGATCCGCGCGCGAAGCGGATGATCGCGCAGGCGATCGCCGACGGAAAGCACACGCCGGCGCCGGCGATGCCGATGTTCGACGCGCTCGCGCGGCCGTCGCTGATGATGGATGAGAAGCAGTTCTTCCAGATGCAGCGAAGCGCCTGGAGCGGCGAGGCGCTCCGGGTCGCGATGGGCCGCTACGCCGTCGCGGCCGGGACGCCGGAGATGAAGGAGAAGGCCGCCGCGCTGCTCGCGCCGATCGGCACGTTCCACCCGAATCAGGCCTACGACGTCTTCTCGAAGAAGTTCCAGTACGTCCTCGAGCGCGCGCAGAAGTCGGAGGAGCCGTCGGTGTTCAAGGACCTCGCGCGCCTGCTCTACGCGAAGGAGCTCGGCAACGATCCGAAGTGGGCCGACAAGGTGAACAAGGATCTGCTCGAGACGAAGCTCGAACGGATGTGGAAGGATCCCGTCGTCGTCAAGAAGCTCACCGAGCTCCACAACGAGACGATCTCCGACGTGAAGTGGTCGAACGCCTATCGAAGCCACGTCGCGATGCTCGAGTCGGAGGCCTTCCTCCTGCGCCTCCAGCTCCTTCCGGCGGCGGAGGCGAAGAAGACGCTCGAGCTCGAGATCGCGAAGGTCGCCGCGATCGACGCGCGCGAGGCGCGCTTCATCCTCGACCGCATCGTCGGGCGGCAGATCATGGCCGACTTCCACCAGCAGGCCGACGACGTGCAAGCCGACGCGCTCGGCAAGTCGATCGACCATCACATCGCCGAGCT
Organism: Labilithrix sp.; assembly: GCA_019637175.1. Lineage (GTDB taxonomy): Bacteria > Myxococcota_A > Polyangia > Polyangiales > Polyangiaceae > Labilithrix. The sequence goes on from JAHBWD010000002.1 coordinate 98,928, forward strand.
GGCGAAGAACGACGCAGCGCTCAAAGACTTCACCAAGTACGGCGTCAAGGCGCCGGCCGACGTGCTCAAGCGCATCGCGAGCGTGCTCAAGGCGCAGCAGGCCGCGCTCGCCGCGAACCGCACCGCCGAGGCGACGACCGCGATCGACAAGATCGTCGAAGACGCCGCGAAGGCCGGGCAGATCAGCCCCGCGCAGAAGACGGCCCTCGGCAAGGTGTTCCACCTCATCGAGAAGGGCGACAAGCACGGCGGCGTCTCCGCCGTCGCCGCGACCGCCGGCATGATCGCGCTCGGCATCGAGGTCTACGACGGCAGCGCATTCAAGAACACCGACAAGACGCTGATGTCCGTCGCGACGCTCTCGAAGACCGTCGGCAGCGCAGACGCCTACGCCAAGCTCGGCGCGTGGGCGCTCGCGAAGAAGCTCCCGGAGAGCGGCAAGTTCTTCATGGCGCTCCGCATCGCGAAGTTCGCCGGCCCCGTCGGCGACGCGCTCACCGTCGTCGTCGACGGGCGGAGCGCGTACGTCAACTTCAGCAAGGGCAACGTGAAGGAGGCCGTGTGCGACGTGGGCGCCGCCGGGTGCGCCGTCACCACCGCGATCGCGGGCATCGCGATCGCCTCGGGCGCGACGGGACCCGCGGCGCCGATCGCGATGCTCGTCGGCACCGTCGGCTATCTCGGCTTCAAGGGCATCAAGTGGATGGTCACCGATCCCGACGAGATCAAGCTCCTCAAGGAGGCCGGCGTCTTCCGCGACATGTCGGGCGCCGCGCTCGCGGCGGTTCACGCGCGCGAGATCCGCAAGTACGCGGGCAGCTGCACGTCCGATCGCCGCCACTGCCCGGGGCCCATCGGCGAAGAGGCGCGGCGCATCCTCGACGGCGACAAACGCGGGCTGCCCCCGCTCGATCTCCTCGAGAACAAGCAGTGGCAGTGGGAGGCATCGGTCATCGCGGTGAAGGGCGCGAAGTTCTACAAAGACCACGGCGCGCCGCCGGGCTCGTGCAAAAACTGTCACTAGCGCGAAGCGTCGGGCGCGAGCGGGCTCCGCGGATCGAGCACGCCGAACCCTCGCGGCGGTCCCACGTACGCCGTCGTCGCGGGCGTCGCGAGCGGAACGCCCGCCGACACGGAGGTCGGCGCGCTCGGGACGCTCTCGGCGCAGCCGACGGCGATCGCGATCGCGATGACGATCACACCGGACGCGCCGGCAAGAGCTCCCCCCTCATGGTCCTCGAGCCAGGATCGCGAACCTGCGCCCGTTGCGCCAGCGCGCCAGCGAAAGTTGCCCCACGTCGCCGCAGCTCGCAAGTAGCTGAAATGCCACTAGCCGCGGGGGCGGCGGCGGACGAGCTCGAGCGTTCCGGGCGTTCCGAGCGCAGGGCCGAAGCCGCCAACTCGTTGCCTGTTCGCGACGTCTGTTACGCTGAAGCACGATGGCCGAAGCGCAAACCGTCGCCCCGAACGCCCTCCGAGTCGCCGCCGTTTGGGGAACGACGGTCGTCGCTCTCAAGACGCTCGATCGCGGCGAGTCGTTCACGCTCGGCGACGGCGAGGGCGCCGAGCTTCCGATTCCCGACGGGATCGAGATGGCGGCCGCGCCGCTCCGCGGGGGACCGGGCGGATGGGAGCTCGACGCGCGCGGCTCGGTCGGCGGCCTCCTCACGCTGCGCGGCCGCGCGGAGGATCCGGTCGCGATCGCGCGCGCGGGCGCGCCGGTGCCGATCATGCCCGGCGACTACGGGCTCATCCAGTACGGACAGTTCGCGATCTTCTTCCAGTACACCGCCAAGCCGATCGTCATGTCGTCGGTGCGCGGGCCCGAGGTGCTCACGCTGCTCGCGCTCTTCTGCAGCGCGATCCTCCACCTCGGTCTGCTCGGCCTCGTGCGCACGCTCATGACGCCGCCTCCGCTCGCCAAGCCCCTCGAGCTCACGAACCCCGAGGAGTACGCGGCGCGCTTCGGCCTGAAGCGCGCCGTCATCGAGCCTCCGCCGCCGACGGTCGCGCAAGGCGACGACAAGGGCAGCGGCGGCGTGAAGGATCCGGGCGCCCAAGACAAGAAGGATCAGGGCGGCGGCCGGAAGATCAAGGGCGCCGAAGGCAAGATGGGGATGAACGACAAGGCCGACAAGACGCAGCTCACCGGCGAGATCAAGCCGACGACGCACTACGGCGGCCTCAGCGAAGTCCTCGAAGGCGACACAGGCAAGGAGATCCAGAACACGCTCAAGTCGATCAACACCGTGTCCGCGGCGCTCTCCGGTCTCAACTCGAGCACCGTCGTGCTCGGCAACGGACCGGGCACCGGCCTCAAGGGCGCGGGCGGAGGAGGCGGCGGCACCGGCGCGGGCGTCCCGTTCGGATCGGGCACGCTCGACACCGGCTTCGGCGCAGGCGCGGGCGGCGGGTTCGGCGGCGGCGCGGGCGGACCGGGCGGCCGAGGTCGCGGCGGCGGCGGACCGGGCGGCGCCGGTGGAGGAGGAGGAGCCGGCGGACCGGGCGAAGCGAAGGTCAACGTCGGCGCGGGCCAGGCCGCCGCGCGCGGCGGCCTCACGCAGGAGCAAGTGCGCCGCGTCGTGATGGCGCATCTCGGCGCGGTGCGCGCCTGCTACGAGAGCGAAGCGCAGCGCAACCCGTCGCTCAAGGGCGGCGTCACCGTCGCGTGGCAGATCGATCCGGGCGGCAGCGTGACGAGCGCCTCGCTCGCCGGCAGCACGCTCTCGAACCCGCGCGTCGAGGGCTGCGTCGTGCGGCAAGTGAAGGGCTGGCGCTTTCCTTCGAGCGAGACCGCCACGACCGTCGCGGGCTTTCCGTTCAAGTTCGGCGTCGGTGGCTAGCTGATCGTTGGCGCGCGGACGGTCTTCGCGTTGTGTTTTGCAACGATTCGATGATAGTTTGACCTCAAACTAATTTTCGGCGGCCGTTCCATGGCATGATGGAGCCGCTTCGCATGTCCCTGACGCGTTCGACGCTCGGCTTCGCGATCCTGCTCACCCTCGCCGGGTGTCCGGAGTCGCGCGTGACCGCGGCGCAAGACTCGAGCGCGGCGCGCCCCGCGGGGCCCAAGACGGTGAAGTTCGATCCGAAGGCGCTCGATCGCCTCGGCATCAAGGTCGAGCCCGCGGGCCTGCAAACGGGCGCGCTCGATCTCGAGGTGCCCGGCTCGCTCGAGTACAACCTCGACAAGTACGCCGAGGTGGGAACGCTGGTCGACGGGCGCGTCACCGCGATCAACGTGAAGCCCGGCGACAAGGTGAAGAAGGGTCAGGTCCTCGCGACGATCGTCGTCCCCTCGATCGCCGCGGCGCAAGCGGAGTACCTCGCCGCAGAGGCCTCGGCGAAGATCGCGCAAGACAACGCCTCACGCGAAGCGGCCCTGCTCGACAAGCAGCTCACGACGGCGCGCGAAGCCGAGATCGCCAAGGGCGAAGCGCTCAAGACCGAAGCGGAGCTCGGCGCCGCGAAGGCGAAGCTCCAGGCGCTCGGCGTCGGCAGGCCGACCGGCGGCTCGCACATCACCGGCGCAGGCACGCTCCTGCTCAACGCGCCGCTCGACGGCGTCGTCGTCCGGCGCGACGCGATCCTCGGGCGATTCCTCCAGGCCAAAGAGAGCGCGTTCGTGATCGCCGATCCGCTCGATCTGCGCGCCTCGCTCAACGTCTACGAGGCCGACATCCCCTACTTTCAGGTCGGGCAGGAGGCGGAGATCTCCTTCGACGCGATGCCGGGCAAGACGGTGAAGGGCAAGATCGTCCTCATCGAGCCGCAGGTCGGCAAGGCGAGCCGCTCGGCGCGCGCGTTCATCGACGTCCCCAACGCCGACGGCTCGCTCCGCCCCGGCATGTTCCTCCGCGCGAGCCTCCGCCTCCCCGAGAGCGCGGGCAACGGCCGCCTCCTCGTCCCCGCGCCTTCGGTCCAGCCGATCGGCGACGACGACGTCGTCTTCGTCGAGATCTCCCCGGGCGTGTTCGAGGTCCGCAAGGTCGCCGTAGCGCGGCGCACGACCCAGGTCGCCGAGATCCGCGAGGGCCTCCAGCACGGCGAGCGCATCGCCGTCGACGGCGCGTTCATCCTCCGCGGTGAAGTGACGAAGCAATGAGGATCCGCCGAAGGCGTGTCCGACGGCCCGAAGGGGCGGGCGAGTGAGGATCCGCCGAAGGCGTGTCCGACGGCCCGAAGGGGCGGGCGAGTGAGGATCCGCCGAAGGCGTGTCCGACGGCCCGAAGGGGCGGTCGAGTGAAGGCGCTCGTCCTCTGGGCGGCGAAGAACGCCTTCGTCGCGCTGATGATCTGCATGGGCATCATCGCGACCGGCGCGTGGGCCGCGAAGAACCTCGCCATCGACGCGGTGCCCGACGTCACCAACATCCAGGTGCAGGTCGTCACCCGCGCGTCGGCGCTCTCGGCCACCGAGGTCGAATCGCAGATCACCCAGCCGATCGAGCGCGGCATGGCGGGCGTGCCCGGCCTCGTGCTCACGCGCAGCATCAGCAAGCTCGGCATCTCGATCGTCACGTTGATCTTCGACGACAGCTCCGACGTCTACTTCGCGCGGCAGCTCGTCAACGAGCGCCTCGTCCAGGTCCGCGAGTTCATTCCGCCGAGCATCGGAAAGCCCGAGCTCGGGCCGATCACCACCGCGCTCGGCGAGATCTACATGTTCGAGCTGCGTGGCGAGGGCCGCTCGCCCGAAGAGCTGCGCACGATCGTCGAGTGGCAGATCACGCCGAAGATGCGTCAGGTGCCGGGCGTCATCGAGGTCGTCGGCTTCGGCGGCGCGCTCAAGCAGTACCGCGTCACGCTCGATCCCGCGCGCCTCGCGGCGCACGGCGTCTCGTTCGAGATGGTGCGCGAGGCGATCGAGAAAGACAACCGCGTGGGCGGCGGCGGCTACGTCGAGTCGGCGGGCGAGCAGATCGTCCTCCGCGGCGACGCGCGCTTCAAGGGCATCGAAGACATCGAGGCCACGGTCGTGCGCACCGACGACTCCGGCATCCCGATCCGCATCGGGCAGCTCGGCGAGGTCGACACCGGCCCCGCGCTCCGCCAGGGCGCGATGACGCGCGACGGCCGCGGCGAGATCGTCGGCGGCAGCATCCTGATGCTCAAGGGGCGCAACAGCCGCGAGGTCGTCGCCAGCGTGAAGGCGGCGATCGCCGAGCTCACGCCGTTCCTCCCCGCCGGCGTGCACATGGAGCCGTACTACGACCGCGCCGAGTTCATCGATCGCGTCCTCGGGACCATCGCGCGGAACCTGAGCGAAGGCGCGATCATCGTCGTCGTCTGCCTCTTGCTCACCCTGGGGAGCCTCCGCGCGGGCCTCCTCGTCGCCGGCGCGATCCCCTTCGCGATGCTCGTCGGCTTCATCGGCCTCAACGCCATCGGCTACACGGGCAACGTCATGAGCCTCGGCGCGATCGACTTCGGGATCGTCGTCGAGGGCGCCGTGCTCACCGTCGAGCACGCGATGACCGCGTGCAGCTCCGTCGCCGACCGACACCGGCGAAGGCGCGCGATCACGCACGCGATGGCCGACGTCGCCAAGCCGGCGGTCTTCAGCGTCGTCATCACGATCCTCGTGTTCTTGCCGCTCGTCACCCTCGAAGACGTCGAGGGCAAGATGTTCCGCCCCGTCGTCATCTCGCTCTGTTTCATGCTCGCGGGCGCGCTCTTCTACGCGCTCGTGCTCGTCCCCGCGGTCGCGCCGCGCTTCCTCAAGGGATCGAACGACGGGCGCGAGCCCTGGCTGATCCGCAGGGCGCGCGCGGCCTACGCGCCCGCGCTCGACCTCGTGCTCCGCCGGCCTTGGGCGTCGATCGGCGCGGCCGCCACGCTCACCTTGGCCCTCCTCGCGACGGGCGCGAACATGGGCGCCGAGTTCCTCCCGCGCATCTTCGAGGGCGCGTACGCCCTCGACACACTCCGCCCCCCCAGCACGTCGGTCGGGCAGGCCATCGCGCTGTCGAAGGAAGCCGAGCAGACCCTGAAGGAAGCGCCCGAGGTCGAGACGGTCGTGAGCCGCATCGGTCGCCCCGAAGGCGCCGTCGACTTCGCCGGCCCGGAGTCGAGCGACGTGTTCGTGATCCTCAAGCCGAAGGGCAAGTGGCGCAAAGGAATGACGCCCGAGAAGCTCGCCGAGGAGCTGTCGAGCAAGCTCGAGCAACGCGTCCCGGCGACGCTCCACGCCTTCAGCCAGCCGATCGAGATGCGCGTCAACGACCTCATCGCGGGCGTGAAGGGCGACGTCGCCATCAAGATCTACGGCGACGATCTCACCACGATGAGCGACGTGGCCGATCAGATCCGCAAGACCGTCGCGGCGATCCCCGGCGCCGCCGACACGAAGATGGAGGTCGCGACGGGGCTGCCGTCGATCCGCGTGGTGATCAACCGCGATCACGTCGGGCGCCTCGGCGTTCCGCCGGGCAGCGTGCTCGACGCGCTCGCCATGGCGCGCGCGGGCTTGCCCGTCGGCATCGTGCGCGAAGGCGAGCGCGTGTTCGACCTCACGCTGCGCATCGGCGGCGATCAGGTCGACGACGAGCGCGACCTCGGGCGCCTCCCGCTCATGACGCCGAACGGCAACCTCGTGCCGCTCTCGATGGTCGCCGACGTCAAGCTCGAGAACACCGTGGTGATGGTCGGCCGCGAGCAGAACAAGCGACGCCTCATCGTCCAGGCGAACGTCCGCGGGCGCGACATGGTCGGCTTCGTCAAAGAGGCGCAGCAGAAGGTCGCCAAGCTCGACCTGCCCAAGTCGGTCGAGATCGTGTGGGGCGGCCAGTTCCAGAACTTCAACCGCGCCAAAGATCGCCTGATGCTCCTCGTGCCCGTCGCCATCGGGGCCATCGCGCTCATGCTCGTCTTCATGTTCCGGAGCTTCCGCTACATGATCATCACCGTGCTGAACCTGCCGTTCGCCGTGGCGGGCGGCGTGCTCGCGCTCACGCTGCGCGGGCTCCCGTTCAGCATCCCGGCGGGCGTCGGCTTCATCGCGCTCTGCGGCGTCGCCGTCATGACCGGCATCGTGATGACGGAGAGCCTCATCAACACCCCGCGCGGCCCCGACGTCGAAGGCCGCGTACGCAAGGCCGTCCTCGCCGCGTTCCGCGCGCCGATCAGCACGGCGCTCGTCGCCGCCATCGGGTTCATTCCCGCGGCCACGGCGACGGGCACGGGCGCCGAGGTGCAGCGCCCGCTGGCCACGGTCGTCATCGGCGGCCTGCTCATCGGGATGGTCGTCTCGATGCTCGCGCTGCCCGCCATGCTCCTTCTCGCCGCGCGGCGAGAGGCGCTCGAGCCGGAGACGGAAGACGATCGCGCCGAAGACTGGTCGCCGCTCAGCGGCGCGAGCGGTCATCACCGCGCGGCGAAGGACCTGCGCGCCCACGGCGAGTGAGCGCGACCGTGGCGCGCCGCCACGGCGCACGCTCCCGGCGCTGCTCTCGACGTAGCGATGCGCCCGAATGAGGCGTGGCTCCGCGCTTGCACTCGTTCGAAGCGAAGTTGCTCGCCCTCGCCGTCTCGGTGCTCTGCCTGGCGCTGAATGCGTTCTTCGTCGCGGCGGAGTTCGCCCTCGTCAAGGTTCACGTCACGCAGCTCGAGCCACGCGTGCGCAAGGGCGACCGCCGCGCCAAGACGGCGCTCTTGGTCCTCCACAGGCTCGACCGCTACCTCTCGGTGACGCAGTTCGGCATCACCGTCGCGAGCCTCGGCCTCGGCTGGCTCGGCGAGCCCGCGCTCGCGGCGCTCGCCGACACTGCGGCCGTCAGGCTCACGGGCAGCTCCATCGGGACCACCGGCCGCGTCATCGTCAGCGTCGTCGCGCTCGGCATCCTCACGTTCCTTCACCTGCTGCTCGGTGAGCTCGTCCCGAAGTTCGTCGCGATCCAGCACTCGGAGGAGACCGTCTTGCGCACGGTGCGCTTTCTCCGCCTCGTCGACACGGTCTTCCGCCCGGTCCTCTGGGTGCTCGAGCTCTCGCAGCGCGCCGTGCTCCGCCTCTTCGGGATCGATCCCGAGCGAGCCAGCGAAGGCACGCTCTCCGAGGACCAGATCGTGGGCATCCTCGCGGCGGCGACCGCGCGCACCGTGCGCGGCGTCGAGAAGCAGCGGATGGTCGAGCGCGTCCTCCGGTTCGCGCGGCGCCCCGTGCGGCAGATCATGGTCTCGCGCGTCGACGTCTTCGCCCTCGACGTCGACACCCCGGTGCCGGAGGCGCTCGAGCGGGTCAAGAAGGAGGGCTTCTCGCGCGTGCTCTTGATCGAGAACCAAGCGATGGATGACGTCGCCGGCTACCTCTACGTCAAGGATCTCTTCGTCGCTCCCGGCGCGCGCGATCGCGACACCCTCCGCGGTCTCGGGCGTCACGCGCTCTTCGTGCCCGAGTCGCGCGACGCGCTCTCGGTGCTCCGCGACATGCAAGAGCAGCGAACCCCGTTCGCGGTCGTGGTCGACGAGTACGGCGGAACGAGCGGCATCGTCACGATGGAGGATCTGGTCGAGGACGTCCTCGGCGACATTCGCGACGAGCTCGACGTCGAACCCGAGATCGTCGTCCTCCGCGCGACCGATCCGCCGACGTGGGAGGTCGACGCGGGCGCCACCGTCGACGATCTCCGCGACAACGGCGTCCCCGTCGATCGCTTCGACCGACTCGAAGCGCAGGAGTCCGGCGAGCACATCGGCAAGCTCGTCCTCGACCGCCTGGGCCACCTCCCGAGCGTGGGCGACGTCGTCGAGCTGGGCGAGGGCGCGCTCGCCGAGATCGTCGCCACGACGCGCCGCCGCGTGCACCGCGTGCGCATCCGCGTCGAGCGCGCCCCGCCTTCGTCGCCCGAGCCGCGCGCGGGCCGAAAGCTCGCAAACGTCGAAAAGTTGTAGGTGCTTGCCGCCTCCTGTTACGCGGGTGGAATGAGCCGCCGCGAGAATGCGAGCCTGATGACCCCACGCGCCCGGGGGGATGCCGGCGAGGAGTCGGAGAGCCGTCCGTTCAGGCCGCTCCTGCGCGCGGGCGAGCGCTTCGCGCGCGACGCGGCCAACCGGCCCATCCTGATGTTCGAGGACGTCTACAAGTCCTATCGACCGGGCGCGCCGGTGCTCCGCGGGATGAACCTCATCATCGAGCGCGGCGAGTTCGTGTTCATCACCGGTCCGAGCGGATCGGGCAAGAGCACGCTCCTTCGGATCTTGTACGCCGCCGAGAAGCCCGACGACGGCCGCATCCTCTTCCTCGGTCGCGACATCGCGCGCCTGCGCGACGACTCGGTGCCCTTCCTCCGCCGCAACCTGGGCGTCGTCTTCCAAGACTTCAAGCTCGTACAGTCGTGGAGCGTGTTCGAGAACGTGGCGATCACCCTCGAGGTGCTCGGCCTGCCGACGCGCCTCATCCGCTCGCGCGTCGGCGAAGCGCTCGAGCGCGTCGGCCTCCAGGGTCGCGGGAGCGATCCCGCGGGCGTGCTCTCGGGCGGCGAGCAGCAGCGCATCGCGATCGCCCGCGCGATCGTGGGCGAGCCCGCGCTCATCCTCGCCGACGAGCCGACGGGCAACCTCGATCCGCAGCTCGCGCTCGACATCCTCGGCCTCTTCGAGGAGATCCACGAGAACGGAACCACGATCCTCTTCGCCACGCACGATCGCTCGCTGCTCGACGTGCGCGCGCGTCGCTTGATCGTGCTCGACGAAGGCAAGGCGGTCGACGTGCCGAACGGCGTCGGCGCGCAAGACGAAGAGCTCTACGAAGCCCCTGGCGACAACGAGCTCCCTCTGTAGGGAAACGAGGAGACTACGCATGCTCGATGGGTCGATTGGGACGACGCGGCGGGCGCGGCGCGGAATGTTGCGCGAGTGGCGGCTCCACGCGCTCAGCGTCTTTTCGCTCGCGGTCGCCTTCGTGTGCCTGGGCGCGGCGCTGCTCGTGCTCACCAACTTGCGCGCGATCGAAGAGCGCTGGTCGCACGCCGGCCGCGCGTCGATCTACTTGAAAGACAACGCGCAGGCGCAAGACGTCGAGCAGCTCAAGGTCGCGCTCGCGAACGTGCCCGGCGTCCTCGGCGTTCGCTACGTCTCCGCGGCGCAGGCGCGCGCCGAGTTCGGTCAGAAGGAGGCCGGACCGAAGGGCGAGCTCGCGGCGCTCCCCGTCGACGCGTTCCCCGCCTCGATCGAGGTCGAGGTGCGGCCCGAGCTCAACGACGCCGAGCTCAACGAGATCGTCGGCAAGCTCCGTCAGCTCCCCGCGGTCGACGACGTCGAGACCTATCAGGCGTGGACCGAGCGCCTCTCGCGCCTGGTGAGGGGCGGCGTCGCCGCCGCGGCGCTCCTCGCGCTCGTCGTGTTCGCTTCGGTGCTCGCGGTCGTCGGCTCGACGATCCGCCTCGCGCTCCAGCGGCGCCGCACCGAGGTCGAGGTGCTCAAGCTCGTGGGCGCCAACGATCGATTCATCAAGGGACCGTTCCTCGTCGAGGGCAGCGCGCAGGGCGCGCTCGGCGCGACCGGAGCCATCGCGCTCCTCGCGGCGCTCTTCTTCCTCGTTCGCGGCCGGCTCGACGCCGAGCTCGCGGGGCTCATCGGCATCGAGCCTTCGTTCCTCCCCTGGTACGTCGCGGCGGGCATGGTCGGCGTGGGCATGCTCCTCGGCACGCTCGCCGCTTCGCTCGGCCTGCGGAGGCTCGTGACCGTATGAAGAAGAGCGCGCTCGGGATCTTCGCCGTTCTCGCCCTCGCCGTCCTCGGCAGCGACGGCAACGCAGCGCCGCGATCGCGATCGTGGGATCGGGATCGCGAGCCGACGAGCCTCGGCGTCGTTCCGCTGCCTCCGCCTCCGGCGGCGCCCGCGTCGTCGTCGACCCTCGCGCTCGCCGCGCTCGATCGTCGCATCGCCGATCTCGACGCCGAGGAAGAAGCCTCGAAGCGCGAGCTCTCGGAGCTCTCGGGGAAGATCGCCGAGGCGCACGCGCGATCGCTGAGCCGCGGGCGCGCGTTCTATCGCCTGACGCGCGCGGGCATGCTGCCCGTCGGCGCCGGCTTCGACGAGCTCGTCTCGCACGCGATGCGCGTCGAGCGATCGCGCCGCGCGCTCGCGAGCGAGCTCGGCGGGGAAAAGAAGCTCCGCGAGCGCGGCGTCGAGCTGTCACGCAGCCTCGAGCGCGTCGCGCGCGATCGCGTCGCGCTCGGCAGCCAGCGCAACGCGATGGACGCCGCGCGGCTCGCGGTCGAAGACGAGGCGCGCCGCCAGTCGGCGTTCGATCGCGCGTTCTCCTCTTCGAACGGCCCGGCCGACTACGTCGCCGTGTACGGAGGCAACGGCGCGGCGCCTTCGAACGGCACCGCGGGCTTCGCCACCTCGCGCGGCAGGCTCCTCTTTCCGCTCGCGGGGCGCGCCGAGGTCAGGCAGACGCGGCGCGAAGGCACCGACGGGCCCGGCCTCGAGATCAAGGCCTCGCTCGGCACGCCGGTCCGCGCGGTGTTCACCGGCCGCGTCGCCTTCGCCGATCGATACGGCGCGTACGGCAAGCTCGTGATCCTCGATCACGGCGATCACTACTACAGCGTCAGCGGCAACCTCGCGTCGAGCGAGGTCAAGGTCGGCGACGAAGTCTCCGCCGGCGAGCGCCTCGGAACCGTGGGCGACGAGGGCCGAGGCCCGATGCTCTACTTCGAGATCCGCCACGGCACCGAGACGCTCGCGCCGGGCCCGTGGCTCGGCGTGTGACGCGCGGCTTGAAATTCTCTCCAAGGCGCGCCACACCTAAGGGGTGGCGAGCGTCGGGAAGTGGCTGATCGCGTGCGTGTTCGGGGTGGGGCTCTCCGCCGCGTTCGCGACCGCGTGCGAGACGCGCGCGATCTCGCTCTCGCATTGTGATCAGGTCGTTCGCCGCTGCCGGCCGATCTGCAACTACTTCTGCGACTCGTGGGGCTGCTATCCCGCGTGCTGGGAGAGCTGCGTGTACGACTGCTACGTCTTCCCCGACGAGCAAGAGGCGGGGCCGGTCGACGCCGGCGCGATCGACGCGAGCGAGCCCGACGCGAGCGAGCCCGACGCGACGCCCGTCGAAGGGGGCGACGGCGGGCTCTGCGCGGCGTGCACCTCGAACGCCGACTGCGCGTCGGGCGGCCTCTGCGTGACGGCGGGCGGCGCGCCCGACGAAGACGGCGGCGGCCCGCGCCGGTTCTGCGGTCAACCGTGCGCGGCGAGCTGCCCCGACGGCTTCACCTGTCAGGAGCTCGGCTCGAGCCGGCAGTGCCTTCCGAACGCCGGCCGCTGCGAGTGACGCTCGCTCATCGAAGCGGGATCTGCGGGATCGCCTGCTTCATCAAGTCGGTCTGCGCCAAGAGATCGGTCACCTTCGCGACCTCGGCGTTCTCCTTGTAGAACGAGAGCTGCTTGTCGGCGCGCTCGAGGGCGAAGCGCGACGCCGTGTTGAGCACGACGTCTTTCGCCTGCGCGTTGGCGGTGACCTGCGCGCGGAGCTGCGCCACGAGCGCGTCCGACGTGAGCCCGCCCTTCGACTTCGCCGTCGCCGCGACCACGCCCGCGACCTGACGCGCGCGCTCGGTGTACTCGACGGCGTCGGAGATCGTCCGCGCGACGGCGCCGCCGCGCGGCATGATCGCCACGATCGTCTTCATGTACTCGAGGTAGTCGTGGTCGCCCTTCCAGAGCGAGAGCACCGTCTTGTAGATCTGCGAGCTCGGCAGCCCCGTCATCGTGTCGAGCACGCCGAGGAACGCGCCGAAGGCCGCGAGCTTCTTCTCGCGCTCCTCGACCTTCCACTTCGCGAACTCCTTCGACTGCTCGATCGTCGTCGCGAGCGTTCGCGCCTTGTCGAGGAACTTCGCCTTGTCGTCCGGCGCCCGAGGGAACACCGGCGCGCGCGCCGGGATCGATCCGTCTTCGACGACCGCGAGCAGCACCTTGCGGATGCTGGCCGCGAGCGTCGCCGAGTTCGCGTCGGTCGAGCGCGTCGTGAGGCCGACCGCGATGATGTCGGCTTCCATGAGCAGGAGCCGGCCGCGATCGTCTTCGAGCCGTTCGACGAGCAAGAGGAGGATCTCCTCGTAGTCTTTGGGCTGAACGCCCGCGGGCAGCGCGTACGGCAGGTTCGTCGGATCCTTGCGCAGATCGGCGAGCTGCTCGACGAGGCGGTACTGCTCGACGCGGCCCTCCTCGATCGCGTTGCGGATGCGCTGGAGCTGCACGAGGAGCCGCGTGAGCGCCCAGTCGAGCCGGCGGATCTCTTCGTAGTCGGTGTGGATGTGATCGCGCGCCAGCTTCCACGCCTCTTGCGCCTGCCGGCGGCGCTCTTCATCCATGTCGGCGGTGAACGTGAGGCGCTCCGGCACCTTGCGATCCATCTTGAACGACTCGTTGTCGTCGGCGACGCGGAGATAGAACGGCACCTCGCGCGTCTGGAGCGCGTCGAGCGCGACGACGCCCTTCTGCGCGAGCACGCGGTAGCTGTCTTGCGCGCTCGACTCCGCGCGCGCCTGCACCTGGGCGTAGCGCGTCGAGTAGAGCTCGTAGGCGCCGTGCACCCAGTCTTGCCCTTGCAGGTGCGCCAGCGGCGCCTCCGGCGGCCTCGCGCCGCAAGCGGCGATGAGCGGCGGCGAGCTGACGAGCGCGATGAGGGGGAACGTGGCGAACCCGCCGAGGAGCTGCCTTCGTGATGTTTTCATAGGGGTTTGAGCTCCGGATAGCGGCTGAAGCGAGCGCGTGCGTCGCCCGCGGTCACGTTGGCGCGCCCAGGCGGACCGGCCTCGCCCATCGCGCCGCCGGCGCCCGACGCGCCGGTGGGGCCGGTCGATCCGGAGCGCGCCGGAGGAACGTAGGCCCCGGGCTTCGAAGCCGGCGGCGTGATCCCTTGCCCGCCTGCGCCGCCCGGCCCGCCCGCGCCGCCCGCGCCGCCGTGACCGGGCGCGCCGCCGTGGACGTCGATCTTGAACTGCGAGCGGAGATCCGGGAAGCGTGCATCATACACCAGATCGACGGTGCCGCCCGCGCCCCCGTTGCCGCCGCGACCGCCGGCGCCGCCCGTGCCGCCCTTGCCGCCGTCGGAGCCGGGGTTGCCCGAAGCGCCCGCGCTGCCTTGCGCGCCTCGGCCGCCGTTGCCGCCGCTTCCGCCGTCGCCCCCGGCGGCGTGGATGCTGAACGGTTGATCTTCGGGCACGAGGAGAACGTCGGTGGCGTCGCCCGAGATGTCGAGCGCGACCACGCGATCGTAGAAGGCCGTCTTCACGATCGTGGCGAACACCGTGAAGCGGGGACCGGGCTCGCCGTGGCCCCCCATGCCGCCCGCGCCGCCGGTGCCTCCGGACGCGCCGCCCGGGCCGGGGTGACCGTCGTGGCCGCTCTCCTTGATGCAGGCGTAGTCGGGTTTGTAGTTCGTCTTGAAGGTGAACTTGTCGGGTCTACGCCGATACACGGTGGTGATCTCGAGCTCGCTCCCCGCGGTGGCGAGCACGTTCGGGATCGGCGTGAACCAGCCCGCCGCGTCGAACGTTCCTTGCGCGCTCTGGAACGCGAAGTCGCTGAAGTCGAGCTTGTCGTTCTTGTTGACGCCCTCGCGACCGGCCCACGTCTCGACCGACGTCGGCGCCTTGTCGCCGTCGAGCGCCACGTCGGCGAAGATCGCCATCTGCACGGGCTCGCGCGGACAGATCGTCTTCTGCTGACGGCGGATGTCGACCGACATCGACTTCACGTCCGCCTTCTCGAGGTTGATCGTGTCGTTGCCGGAGAGTCGCCGGCACGCGGCGCACCCCGTCGCGCTCACGGAGAACAGAGCCAGACCGACCACCAGGACCTTGGCGCGGGAGGGCATGCGGTGGCCGATAGTACCGGAACGCGCGCCTCGCGATCATCCTCCGTCGGGGGTGTCGACGCATCGGCCCAGCGCGAGATCGCACGACCGGCCCGGGCACTGCCCGTTCGACCAACACCCTTCGCGGCACGTGAACGTGGTCGGATCGCAGACGGGCGCCGCGAGCCCGCAGTCGGCGTTGGAGAGACACTTGACGCAGCGCCCCTGGCCGGCGTGGCATCGCGGCACGGCCGCTGCGCACGCGCCGTCGGACTCGCACTCGACGCAGCGACGGAGCGCCTTCGAGCAGACGCCGGAGGCGCAGTCGGCGTCGGCCACGCAGCCGACGCAGGCGCCCGAAGCGGCGTCGCACGAGAACCCCGCGGGGCACGCGACGCCTCCGCACGGCGGATGGCAGGCGTCGTCGACCGACCAGCACGCCGACGGCGCGGCGCAGTCCGAATTCCCGCGGCAGGCGACGCACGCCCCTTGGAGACAGCGGCCGGCCGAGCGAGGACAATCGGCGTCGACCGCGCATTCCACGCAGCCGAGCTTCGGGTTGCACACCGCGAACGGACCGCACGCGTTCTGCCCGTTGACGCCGCAGAGCGCGCTCGCCGGATCGACGACCGGCCCGGCGTCGCGCGAGACCGGATCGATCCGGGGATCAGGCTCGTCGACCGAGAGGGCCGAGTCGCTCTCACCGCCGTCGGGCGCGTCGTCGTCGGCGTCGTAGGGCGCCGACGGGCCGGCGCCTTGCGGGCAGCCGAGGAGGAGCAAGGCAAGAGGAGCGATCGCGAAGAGCGAAGAGGTGGAGCGCATGCGCGCCCGTCAGCACGTCTCGTTCCAGCGCGATCGACGGACAAATCGCGGGTCGCGCCGCCGTCGTGCCCGCTCGTCCACGACACGACGGATGCAACATGCAACGAGCGTCAGAACGATCGCGTCTCGCCGCTGTCGTTCTTGCACTCGCCCTTGCCGCCGATGACGTCGCACGTCCACGTGCCGTTGCGATCGCGCACGACGAACTTGCCGTCGCCGCTCGACTTGACGGTGATGAAGCCGTCGTCGACCGAGAGCGCCATCTCCATCTTTCCGTCGACGTATCGCGCGACGAGATCGACGGCGTGCGTCTTCCCCCCGTGCGTGACCCGGAAGTCGGCGATCATCATCATCGAGAGGCCGAGGCTGCCGGCGCCCGAGGTGAGGCCCCGGCTCGTCTGGAGGCGCACGAACTGGCGTCCGTCGATGCTCGTCGCCCCCATCGTGCACGCGTTGAAGCGCGTCTTCAGGCTCACGTCGATGGGGTCGCTCGAGCTGCGAACGTCTTCGAAGTCCTCGAAGTCGTAGTCGAAGCTGCCGCCGTTCGGGCAGTCGCACGAGCCGCTCATGTCGCCGCTCATGATGTCGTTGCAGATGAAGCCCTTGGAGCTGCTGGCGCCCTCGCTGCCGAGATCGAGCACCTTGAGGGCGCGCGGGCCGAGCCCGCTCGACTGGGGCGCAGAGGCGCCGCCGAGCTTCGAGGCGCCGCTCACGTCGAGCTCGCCGGCCGACTTCGCGTTGCTCGAGTAGCGGTCGAAGAGCGTCGCCGCGTTCTTCTCGGTCAACGTTCCGTTGGGCGCGGCGAACCGCTGGTCGATCGAGGCGTAGTCGGGATCGTCACCGAAGTCGGTGCCGCAGCCGGCGACGAGCGTGAGCGAAAGCGAAGCGGCGGCGACGAAGGGCAGGCGCAGGTTCATGAGCGCGACCGTAATCAAGGCCCGTGCCGGCGCCGATGTCCGCGGAATCTCGAAAGGCGACAGGCGACCGAGAACGCTCGGTCACACGCTCAGCCCCGCACGCGCTTCACGACGGCGAGGACCTGCTCCTCCGTCATGACCTGATCCTGCCCCTTGGCCGCCTTCAGGATCTCGGCGACGAGCACCTCGTCGGACTCGATTTTGCGCTCGGCGAGCCAGTAGTTCACGTTCGAGGCGCCGCTCATGAAGCCGATGCAGATCTCCTGCGCGCGCCCGATCATCCCCGCGGGGACGCCGCTGTAGATGCGATCGGCCAGCCACTTGTCGCCCTTGGCCATCGCCTTGATGATCGCCGCGGCGTGTACGCCCGTCGCCGTGCGGAAGGCGTCTCGCCCGACGAGCGGATAGTTGATCGCCACGTCCCACTTCACGGCGCGCGCGATCGTCTGGCAGTACTCGAGGAGCTTCGTCAGGTCTTGTCCGTCGAGCTGGCCGAGGAGCTTGAGGTTCAGGAGCAACAGCTCCATCTGCGCGTTGCCCACGCGTTCGCCGATCCCGAGCCCGGTCGCGTGGACGCGATCGGCGCCGTACTCGAACGCCCAGATCGCGTTCTCGAGCGCGAGGCCGCGATCGTTGTGGCCGTGCCAGTCGATCCCGACGTCGTCGCGGCCCGCGCCGGCGATCACGTTCTTGGTGAACTGGATCAGGTTGCGGACGCCGTCGGGCGTCGCGTGACCGACGGTGTCGGAGAGGCAGAGGCGCGTCGCGCCGTGATCCATCGCGGTGCGAAACAGCGTGGTGAGCACCTCGGGGCGCGAGCGCGTCGTGTCTTCGGTGACGTACGCGACCGGCAGGCCGTCCTTCACGGCGACGTCGATCGCCTCGGCGCTGCGCTTCGCGATGAGGTTCACGTCCCAGTCTTCGGCGTACTGGCGGATCGGGCTCGACCCGATGAACGCGTAGACCTCGACCGGGATGCCCGCGCGCTGCGACACCTCGATCATCGGCGTGATGTCGCCGACGACCGTTCGCCCCGCGCACGCGATGCGGATCTTCATCTTGCAGTCGACGACCTCCTTGCAGATGCGGAGGACGTCTTCGAAGGCGCGCTTGCTCGAGCCGGGCAGACCGACGTCGGCGACGTGGATGCCGAGGTCTTCCATCAGGTGGAGGATCTTGAGCTTCTCTTCGATCCCGGGATCGACGACCGAGGGGTTCTGGAGCCCGTCGCGGAGGGTCTCGTCGAAGAACGTGGCATTCTTCGGCAAAATCCGCCCTTTGCGATTGACCTCGTTCCAGTCGAAGATGAGGTCCGCCGCGCGATCGCGCTCGGTTGCGAACTCGGACATGACATAGAGTATGCCACGACCGCAGGTCGTCCCCCAGGAGCAACGAAGATGGAAGAGCTCGTAGGCCTCGACGCAGCGCGACTTTCGGTGGTCCAACACGGCACGCGCGCGAGCTTCCGGCGCCGCGTCATGGACGCGATGCGTCAGGTCGTGCCCGCGTCCGGGGCCTTCTTCTGCTTCGGAACCGAAGACACCCGGGCCTACGGCGACTCGTCGCGCGTCGTCGACGGAACGACCTCCGGCCTCAAGGGGCCTTTCGACCTCCGCCTGACGCAAGCGTTCGGCTTCGAGACGCGCAGCGTGGTCGAGACGATGCGCCGCGTCTATCTCGCGAACGAGCTCTATCCCGACGAGGAGCGGATGAAGCTCCCCTACTTCGCCGAGCACGCGAGCGACGGCATGAAGCACGCGCTGCTCTTCTTCCTCCACGAGGGCGGGGTGCTCTTCGGCGTCGCCGGCCTCGAGCGACGCGCGTCCGAGCCCGAGTTCACCCAGGCCGACGTCGAGAAGATGGAGGCCCTCGGGCCCTTCGTCGTCGCCGGCGTGCGCACGCAGCTCGCGTACGACGAGCTCTCGCGCGAGGCCGTCGCGCTGCGCGCGTTCAGCAAGGTGAGCGGAACGCTCTTCGTCGTCGATCGCGAGCGGCGCACGGTCGTCTGGGCCGCCAACCGCGATCGCGGCATCGAGTGGGAGAGCGACGTCATCCCGATCGCCGATCACGTCGTCGACGCCGCGGAGCAGTCGCTCCAGTCGCGCGCCAAGGGCGAGGCGCTCCCGACGCCGCCGCGCCTCCCTTCGGGCGCCGTCGTCGCGGTCGCGAAGATCGACGGCGATCCGGTCTTCAACAACGCCAAGTGCGCGGTGCTCCGCGTCGAGCCGCAAGACAAGGCGGCGCCGATCGAGGGCCTGAGCAAGCGTGAGCGAGAGATCGCGCGCCTCCTCGTGGCGGGCTACAGCGGCGTGAACGTCGCCGCGATCTCGGGGCTCAGCGAGAACACCGTGCGCACGTACGTGCGCCGCCTCTACCAGAAGCTCGGCGTCGCGAACCGCGCAGATCTCGTGCGCAAGCTGATGTCGCCCGAGCCGAAGTCGTCGGCGCCTTCGTCGGTGCTCGCGCCGCCGCCGGATTCGGCGCTCGTCCACGGCGACGACACGCTCGACTGACGCCGCGTCAGTGGAGCTCGGGGTCGCCGAAGTCGATGTAGATCGCGTCCTTCTCCGACGCGTGCTCGTGGAGCATCGTCATGAGAGCGTCCTTCGTCGACGAGGGCAGGTCGACGTACTCGACGCCGAGGCCTCGAAAGTCGGGCTCGTCGATCCTTCGCCGCACGACGACGTCGATGCTGAGCGTCGGATGGCCCGCGGCGCTGATCGCCAGCGACGCGCGCGTGCCCACGGGCATCGGTGAGTCGGAGCGGATCGCCATTCCGTTCGCCGAGATGTCGCGCGTGCTCGACGACTCGCCGCCGACGACGACGTCGAGCTTGAGCTTGAAGCGCTCCGACGCGCGCCGTACGCGATCGGCCGTGCTCGACGAGGCCGTCCCTGCGCGCTGGCGCACCTTGAGCTCGTAGACGTACTTCTCCCACGCCTTCGCTTCTTGCACGGGTCCCCAGAACTGCACGCCTGCGCCGGGCACGCGATCGGCGTCGCCCGCGGTCACGACGTGCACGACCATCGCGTGCGCGGAGACGAGCTCTCCCGTCGGGAGCTGGAAGGAGACGCGCACGAGCTGGCGCAGGCCCGGAGGCGCGTCCGTCCGCACGAACGCGCCGCGGAAGCTCACGTCGTTCGTGAGGAGCTCGACGTTCTCGCCGCGCCGCACCATGCGCGCCACGATGCGCGCGGGGTAGCGCACCTCGCGGCGTTTGTCCGATCCCTTGACCGAGTCGTTACCCACGCGAGCCTCGCAAGCAAGGCTACGCATCCGTTCGACCGGATGGAAGGGTCTGCGGAACGCTCAGCTGGAGCCGTAGAGCGACTCGGCGATCTTGAACGTCAGCGTCTCGAGCTCCTGGTAGCTCGATCGGATGTTCGTCAGATCGCTCCCCGACTCGAGGAGCGTGCGGAGCCGCTTACAGCTCTCGCGCGTGTTCTCGATCATGATGCCGTCGACGAGATCTTGGTAGCCCTCGAGCGCGGCTTCGGTCGTGTAGAGGAGCGTCTCTGCCTGGTTGCGCAGCTCGGCGAGCTCTTTGCGCACGGCGTCGGCCGCCTGGTGCCGCTCGCCTTCGCCGATGATCCGCTCGATCTGGTCTTTGGTGAGGCCGCTCGTCGGCTGGACGTTCATCTGCTGCGATCGACCGGAGCCGAGATCCTTCGCGTCGATGCTCACGACGCCGTTGGCGTCGATGCGGAACGTCACTTGGATCTTCGGGACGCCGCGCGGCGCCGGGGGGATGCCGGTGAGCTCGAAGCGCGCCAGGCTCGCGTTGTCGGCCGCCATCGGGCGCTCGCCCTGGAGGATGTGCAGCGGAACGAAGTTCTGGTTGTCGACGCTCGTGGTGAAGATCTCGCCGCGCTCGGTGGGGATCGTGGTGTTGCGCGGGATGAGCACCGTGAAGACGCCGCCGCCCGTCTCGACGCCGAGCGAGAGCGGCGTCACGTCGAGGAGGAGCATCTCGACGTTCGACTCGCCCTCGAGCGCGGCGCCCTGGAGCGCGGCGCCGGCGGCGACGACCTCGTCGGGGTTCACGCCCTTGTTCGGCTCGCGGCCGAAGAACTCTTTGACCGCCTTCTGCACGGCGGGCATGCGCGTCATGCCGCCGACGAGGACGACCGACTGGATGTCCGAAGGCGCGAACTTCGCGTCGTTGAGGCACGCGCGGCACGGCTCGAGGCTCCGCTCGATGAGCTCCGCGCAGAGCAGCTCGAGCTCGGCGCGCTTCATCGTCTTCTGCACGTGGAGCGGCTCGCCCTTCGGGTTCGTCGCGATGAAGGGGAGGTTGATCTCCGTCTCCAGCGACGACGAGAGCTCGTGCTTCGCCTTCTCCGCGGCTTCCTTCAAGCGCTGGAGCGCCATGCGGTCTTTGCGGAGATCGACGGTGTGCTCCGTCATGAAGCTCTCGGCGATCGCGTCGACGATCCGAAGGTCGAAGTCTTCGCCGCCGAGGTAGGTGTCGCCGTTGGTGGCCTTGACGCTGAAGACGCCCTCCTGGATCTCCAGGATCGAGATATCGAAGGTGCCTCCGCCGAGGTCGTACACCGCGATGCGCTCGGCCTGCTTCTTCTCGAGGCCGTACGCGATGGCGGCGGCCGTGGGCTCGTTGATGATCCTGCGGACGTTCAGCCCGGCGATCTTTCCGGCGTCACGCGTCGCCTGCCGCTGCGCGTCGTCGAAGTACGCGGGGACCGTGACCACGGCGTCGGTGATCGTCTCGCCGAGGTAGGCCTCGGCGATCTCCTTCATGCGGGTGAGCACCATCGCGCTCACCTCGGGCGGCGACATGTCTTTGCCCGCGACCGAGACCCAGGCGTCGCCGTTCGGCGCCTCGATGACGCGATACGGGCTCCGATCGAGCTGGTGCTTCACCTCGTCGGACTGGTACTTGCGGCCGATGAGGCGCTTCACCGCGTAGACGGTGTTGGTCGCGTTCGTCACCGCTTGGCGCTTGGCCGACTGGCCGACGAGCCGCTCGCCGCTCGCCGTGAAGGCGACGATCGAAGGCGTCGTCCGCGCGCCCTCGGCGTTGGGGACGATCTTGACGTCGACCTTGCCTGTCGGGCTCTGTTCGACGATCGCGACGCAGGAGTTGGTCGTCCCCAGGTCGATACCGATGACCTTGCTCATCCACCCCTCATGACTCGCCCTCACCCGACGACTTCACGCCGTCGTCCCCGCCGTCTCCCTCGGACTTGGTCTCTTCCTTCGCCTTGGGCTTGGCCACGACGACCATCGCCGCCCGGACCAGTCTATCTCCTTGGAGATAACCCGGCTGCACTTCCGCGATCACGACGCCCGGCGCGTGCTCGTCGGTCTCGACCTGTTGGATCGCCTCGTGGACCGAGGGATCGAAGTCGGCGCCCGCCGTTTTCACCTTCGTGATGCCGCTCCGGCCGAGGGTGTCGACGAACTGGCGCAGCACCATCTTCAGGCCCTCGGCGACGGGCTTCACGTCCGTCGCGCGATCGGCGCTGGCGATGGCGCGCTCGAGGTTGTCGAAGACGGGCAGGAGATCCTTGAGGAGCTCTTCTCGACCGGCCTTGCGGTTGTCTTCGAGCTCGCGGCGCGTGCGCTTGCGGAAGTTGTCGAAGTCGGCCGCGCTGCGGACCCATTGATCCTTGAAGCGCGCGGCCTCGGCCTTGGCCTCGGCGACCGGATCCGGCGGAGCTTCCTCTCGCGCTTCCTTGGCTCCGCCGTCGTCGGACGACGCGCTCTCGGGCGACTGCTCTTCCTCGCCGTTCTTCTCGTTCGGTTCGGCCATTCCGGGAGACGACTATAACCCAAATACGAGAAGAGGTTAGGCTCCGCGAACGCACGCCGCGTCCGGTCCTGCGGGGGCCCGAGGCGCCGCCTCTGGCGCTTGGCGCGCGGGTTGGCTAAGCGGGGTGAGATGGCCGCATCGGAAGCAGCCGCGGCGCCGGAGCTGAACCCGCCTCAAGCGGAGGCGGTGGCCCACGTCGCGGGCCCGCTGCTGGTCTTCGCGGGCGCCGGAAGCGGCAAGACGCGCGTGATCACGTATCGCATCGCGAACCTCGTCGCGCGCGAGCGGGTCGCCCCCTGGCGCATCCTCGCCGTCACGTTCACCAACAAGGCGGCCGGCGAGATGCGGGCGCGGCTCGAGCGACCCGAGATGCTCGGGCCCGTGGCGCGCGACCTCTGGGTGGGCACGTTCCACGCGACGTGCGCCAAGTTCTTGCGGCTGTTCCCCGAGGCCATCGAGCGCACGCGGAGCTTCGTGATCTACGACACCACCGACCAGAAGGCCGTGGTGACGCGCGCGCTCCGCGACCTCGACCTCGACGACAGGCGCTACCCGCCGAAGGTCGTCCTCTCCCGCATCCACAAGGAGAAGCAAGAGGGCCGCGGGCCCGACGACATGAGCCTCGACAGCTTCGGCGACGACATCGTCAAGAAGGTGTACGCGCGCTACGAGCAGGCGCTCCGCGCGGCGAACGCGCTCGACTTCGAAGACCTCATCCTCTCGGTCGTGCGCATCCTCGAGGCCCCTCTCGACGGCTCGATGCCCGCCGACGTCGTGCGCGCGAAGGAGGCCCTCGAGAAGAAGTTCGACTACGTCCTCGTCGACGAGTTCCAAGACACGAACCAGATCCAGTACCGCCTCCTCAAGCGCCTCGCGTCGCGCACGCGGAACCTCTGCGTCGTCGGCGACGACGATCAGTCGATCTACCGCTGGCGCGGCGCCGACGTCCGGAACATCCGCGGCTTCCGCAAGGATTACCCCGACGCGAAGGTGGTGAAGCTCGAGCAGAACTATCGATCGACCAAGCGCATCGTCGCGTCGGCGCTCGCGGTCATCGCGCCGTCGCCGACGCGCGAGCCGAAGGAGCTCTGGACCGACAACGACGACGGATCGCCGATCCGCCTCGTCGCCGTCGCCGACGAGCGCGACGAGGCCGCGTGCGTCGTGCGGACGATCAAAGACGCGCGCGAAGCGGGGATCTCGCCGAAGGAGGTCGCCGTCTTCTATCGCGTGCACGCGCAGTCGCGCGTCCTCGAAGAGGCGCTCCGCGCGGTGAACATGCCGTATCAGATCATCGGCGGCACGCGCTTCTACGAGCGCGCCGAGATCAAGGACGCGATCAGCTACCTCCGCGTGCTCGTCAATCCGAAGAGCGACGTCGATCTGATCCGCATCATCAACACGCCCGCGCGCGGGATCGGCAACACGACCGTCGAGCGCGTCGCCGCGTATGCGTCGACCCAGCAGATCTCGCTCTTCGAAGCGCTGCGTCGCCTCGACGACTTCTCCGAAGATCTCGGCACGGCGCCGCGCAAGCGGGTCGGGCAGTTCCGCGAGCTGCTCTTGGGCCTGATCGAAGAGAGCAAGGAGCGCCCGCCCGCCGACGTCTTGCGCATGGTGCTCGCGAAGAGCGGATACAAAACCGCGCTCGAGGCCGAAGACACGGCGGAGGCCGAGGGCCGCCTCGAGAACCTCGCCGAGCTCGAAGGATCGATGCACGACTACGCCGCCGAGGCGGAGGCGCGCGGCGAGGCGCCGTCGCTCGACGGCTTCCTCGAGCGCGTCACGCTCCAGAGCGACGCCGACACGATCACCGGCGACGAGCGCGTGACCCTGATGACGGTGCACGGCGCGAAGGGCCTCGAGTTCGAGCTCGTGCTCCTGACCGGCATGGAGGAAGACATGTTCCCCTACCGGAACCAGGAGCCTCGCAGCCCCGAGGAGATGGAAGAAGAGCGACGCCTCGCGTACGTCGCGGTCACGCGCGCGCGAAAACACCTCGTCGTGACGCACGCGAGGCAGCGGCAGATCTTCGGCACGACGAGGCTCGGCGTGCCGAGCCGCTTCGTCAGCGACTTCCCGCCCGCGGCGGTCGAGCAGCTCGAGACGGCGGCCGCGCGCGCGGCGGGCCAGGCCGGCCGGTGGATCGATCGCGACAGTCATCGCGCTCCGACGTCGTGGCGCCCACAGCAGCCCGCGCGCGAAGTGCCGCGCGAGCCGGTGCGCGAGGCCGGCGAGCGCTACGTCGAGTACGACGGCGCCGACGCGCCCGCCGAGGGCGCGGCGCTGCGGCGAGGCAGCCGCGTCGTGCACGAGAAGTTCGGGCGCGGCGAGGTGCTGAAGGTCGTGAGCGTCGGCGAGCCCGCCGTCGTCGCCTTCTTTCCCGGCTGGGGAGAGAAAAAGGTGCTCGCTCGATTCCTACGGATGGCCTGACGGCGAGGCGCCCGTTAGCGGCCTGACGACGCCCGCAGCAGGCGCGCGATCTACGTTGAATCGTTGAGGCTTCTTCCTCGGATCGGCGCTTGCTTGCCGGCGCGAGGCGCGAGGCGGACGTACCGGTCGTTTTGTGTAGGTTTACAGCCCACACGTTCAGCCGGCGGACGCTTCGCAACGCAGGGTTGCACATCGGTCGGCTTGGCCTATGTTGCGCCGCCCTTCGAAGTCGGAAGCGGTCAGGAAGCGAAAAAGGGGATCTCCATGGGTGACTGGAAGGTTCGAGCCAAGGCCGCTGCCTTCGGCTTGGTTGCGTTGACTGCGCTCGGCGGCGCGCAGGGCTGCGCCGCGGAGCGCGATCCGATCAACCGCGTGCAGCTGATGGCGGTGCCGAAGTCGATCTTCGTCCGGCCCGACGCGGCGGGGCGCTATCTGGTCGACAGCGACTCCTGGTACTTCCGCGCGATCATCACCGACGTGCCGTCGTCGCAGGCGGTCGGCTTCGTCGGCGCGGCGACCGACATGTACCGCATGAAGTGGCGCATCGAGGAGAACATCCTCGTCGCCTACCGCGAGGATCCCGACATCCTCAACTCCGGCGATCCGAGCGGCGGCACCGTCGCCGCGTTCCCGATCACGTCGCACTTCGACATCCGCCGCGACTACAACCCCACGACGGGCGAAGAGGCGAACGTCGTCGTCGAGAACACGACCGACCGCCCCTGGGATCAGCGCGAGTACTTCCGCATCGACTGGTCGAACAACCTCCTCGAGAAGCGCAACTTCACGAGCTTCGGCTTCGACGAGCTCGCCGCCGTCAAGACGTACACCCAGGATCCCGAGTCGCCCGATCACCCGATCTTCGAGGACGGCTACGTCGACATCTCGGCCAAGTACACCGTGCGGCCCGACATCCGCACCTGCTTCTACCTCTATCGTGACTTCGGCTGCGGCCAGGGCGACATCACCGCGCGCCTCTCGTTCATGAAGGTGCCGGATCGTGACTACGAGCCGCGCGAGTACCCCGATCGCCTCCCGCTCGCCGACAACGACGGCAACCCGATCCGCACCGTCAGCGGCAATCAGGTCTCGCTGCCGATGATGGACCAGTTCGGCTACTTCCGCACCGAGCGCGCCGTCTACGACCAGCGCTACGGAACGCTGGAGAAGCGCTTCCTCTATCGCGCCAACGTCTGGAACCTCTGGGAGCAGTGGTTCGCGCGCGACGACAAGGGCAACGTCCTCAAGTTCGAGAACGGCGACAACGTTCCGCTCCGTTACAAGGATCGCAAGGTCCGCCCGATCGTCTACTTCCTCAACAAGGAGTGGCCGGAAGAGCTCAAGGGCATCGCCCAGCTCACCGCCGACGGCTGGAACGACGCGTTCGCCGAGACGGTCGCCTCGCTCCGCCTCCTCGAAGACTTGGACTACGGCGTCGCGCTCAGGCACGAAGACCTCCGCCGCGAGGTCGACGCGATGAAGTCCCGCGACGTCGGCTACGGGCCGCAGTTCGGTGAGCGCGTGTACGTGCTCTGCCCGAACAACCCGGTGAAGGCTGGCGATCACCCGGCGTGCGGAAAAGAGGGCTCGGTCGCGCGTCAGGGCGATCTCCGCTACTCGTTCATGCACTGGGTGCCGAAGCCGCAGCCCTCGGGCCCCCTCGGCTTCGGTCCGAGCTACGGCGACCCGATCACCGGGCAGCTCTTCTCCGCCAACGCGTACATCTACGGCGCGGCGCTCGACGTCTCGGCGCAGAACGCGACCGACATCGTCAACCTGCTCAACGGCAAGTACAAAGAGTTCGACTACGCGAACGGCATCGCGACCGACGACTACGTCCGTCGCCTCGTGCGCGGCGAGGTCCCCGGCCCGACGGGCAGCGCGCGCGCGGGCCTCGAGGGCATGACGCCGGGCCGCGCCGACTTCCAGCTCGGCAAGACGCAGGGCCAGGTCGACAAGATGGTCGACCGCCCGCTGCTCCAGACGATCGCCAAGAAGGGCGTGCCGCTCGCGGTCGGCCCGTCGGGGCAGGATCGCCTGAACATGATCCGCGGCACCGGCCTCGAGCGAAAGCTGCTCGACAACCCGGAGACGCACCTCCTCGTCGGCAAGACGCCCGACCAGGCCCTCACCGACGCGGACATCAAGAGCATCGGCGACGTTCTCCTCCAGGGCGACATCGTCAAGAAGGAGAACGAGCGCCTCTCGTATCTCGGCAAGCACGGCTGCTACATGGAAGCGGCCATGGTCGACGACTCCGTCATCGGCCTCGCGCGCGAGATGGCGAAGAAGCACCCGGGCGGCGGCACCGCGCCCGAGCAAGAGGCGGCGAACAAGAACATCTGGCAGGAGATGCGCCAGGCGATCTTGCGCGGCGTCCTCGAGCACGAGGTCGGTCACACCGTCGGCCTCCGCCACAACTTCGAGGGATCGAGCGACGCGCTCAACTTCCACGACCAGTTCTGGAACCTGAAGAGCGAATCCCTGACGTACGGCGCTCCGATGACGGAGAACCAGAAGAACGGGAAGATGACCGAGCTTCAGTACACGACGGTCATGGACTACGGCGCGCGGTTCAACTCCGACGTCCACGGCCTCGGCAAGTACGACCACGCCGCGATCCGCTTCGGGTACGGCAACCTCGTCGAGTCGTTCCCCAAGGGGAAGATCAAGGACAAGCTCTACAACGCCGCGCCCGACCAGTTCGGCAACGGCTTCTTCGTCGGCTACAGCGCGGAGATCCTCGACGGCATCAACCGCAGCTACCGTCACTACACGCAGATCCCGAGCGAGTTCGAGGGCGGCATCGACGCCATCAAGACCTCGTCGCGCGAGATCCGTCCGTTCGCCGACGTCGTCGAGAACGCGCGCTCGCGCTACCTGAAGCAGATCGGCAACACCTCGCTCGTGAAGACGAACGCAGCGAGCGGCGGCGTCGACGTCGTTCCCTACCAGTACTGCGGCGACGAGTTCGCGGGCTCCGCGAACCGCCCGCTCTGCCAGCGCTGGGACCAGGGCATGGACTCGTTCGAGGTCGTGTCCGACGCGATGGGTCGCTACCAGCAGTACTACATCTTCGACGCGTTCACGCGCGGCAAGGCGGCGGGCTTCAACCAGCTCAGCGGCTACCTCGGCAAGATCGCCACGCGGTACTTCAGCCACGTGCACAGCCAGTACATCCACTGGCTCTTCTACCAGGGCACGTTCGACTACTACTGGCGGTCGATCTTCGGCGGCGAGAACGGCGTCAAGAACGGCTACATCTCGAACGCCGACTGGTTCAAGGATCCGGCGGGCGGCCTCCCCTCGACGCTCGCCACCACGTGGGGCCTCGATCGCCTGATCGACGTCCTCGGCACGCCGGACGTCGGCGTGTACATCCCGAACCAGGATCACGCGCAGTACGCAGACAACACGTTCTTCGAGCAGGCGACGTCTTCACCCTATGCGTGCACGAACGCGCAGGGCGGCACGGCGAAGTGCGACTCGAACGCGAACCAGCTCACGCTCGACATCGACAACGGCGCTCGTTATCGCTTCACGCGGTACGACAACTCGACGGGCCAGGGCTTCTTCAACCGCATCAAGAACATCGGGTCGTTCTACGACAAGATCGCGGCGCTCCTGATGCTCACGAACAGCGAGACGAACTTCGTCGGTCAAGACCAGACGAACGCCGTCAGCTACCGCATCGGCTTCTACCTCGCGTACCCGAAGGCGCTCTCGAGCATCTTCGGCGGCGTGGCGACCGACACGTACGACAACTACGCGTGGCGCTACGACGTGCCCTCGACGTCCGCCTTCGGCGGCGCGGGCGACGCCGGCCAGGTGAAGCTCCTCACCACGAACGTCTTCCAGTCGATGGGCGGCGGCGACAACGTCACCACGCCGGCGCCGGGTACGCTGAAGGGCAAGCCGATCGACGGCGGTTGGTACTTCTTCTACAAGGCGTACGCGATGTACTTCTCGATGGCGGAGTTCCAGTCGAACTTCTCGCAGTCGTGGAACGACGCGTCGCGCGTGTGGTGCCTCGGCTGCGGCGAAGCGTTCACGCCCGCCGAGAACACGACGCCGATCATGATGAGCGACCCGCTCAGCGGCAAGCAGTACGGCGCGCTCGTGTACGGCGACGGCCGCTACAGCCCGGGCGCGGAGTTCATCCGCCAGGGTCAGAAGCTCGTCACCGGCTACGAGGAGGCCCTCGCCGCGCCGCAAGACAAGGCGAACCGCGAGTACTACATCAACCGCGCGCGGGCGCGCCTGCAAGACCACGTGGAGCTGATGGATCTCATCCGCGGCCTCTACCAGGTCTACGGCTACACGCGCTTCTGAGCGTCTGAACGAGAGGCGCCTCGGCGCTTCCACCCCGAGAGGGCAGGTTCGCCAAGCGCGAATCTGCCCTCTCTCGTTTCGCGGCGATCAGAACGCGAGCGAGTACGAGACGAACGGACCTCCCGCGACCTCGCCGAGTCGGATCCGCTCGATCTCCTTCTTCGCTGCCCACGTCTTCGGCGGGAGGAGATAAGGAAGCAGCGAGCCGACGATGCCGGTGCCCATCGCGACGAAGACGCGCGCGCTCCGCTCCGGCACCGGCCACGACGGCTTCACCGCGCCGAGGAACGTGTAGTCGATCGCCGGCGCGGTCGCGGCGGCGATGAGGGTGATCGCCGCGGCGATCGGCCAGTCGGCGCGCACGGCGCCCTCGGGCGGCGGGCCGTACGCGAACATCGGATCGCACTTGGGGAACGAGAGGTAGCCGCCGCTCAGGAACATGCCCCACGTGAAGCCGATCGCCGCGGGGCCGATCATGCGCACGCCGCCGTTGTCGGACTGCTTCAGGTAGCCGACGTTGAGAAAGACGCTGACGCCCACGCCGAGCGCGCTCGCGCCGGTGTACATCCAGTCGAACTCCGACGCCTTCGTGCAGAGCTCGATCTCGCGCGGCTGGCGCGGTCTCAAGTCAGTGGCCGCGTAGACGTACGCCGGCGGATCCGGCGGCGGCCCCGCGGAATCGTCGGGGTGAGACTGAGCTCCGTCCACGGGCGGCGACGCTATCACTTCACCGCTGTTGCCGCCCGTGGGAAAAACGGCAAGGCTATCGCGCCATGAGCGCCGCTTCGGTACCGGGTCACGTCTTCCGCGAGTACGACATCCGCGGGGTCGCCGATCGAGATCTCTCCGATGAGCTCGCCGAAGGCATCGGCCGCGGGCTCGGCGTCATCTTGGGTCAGGCCGGGCCGCCTCGCCTCGCCGTCGGGCGCGACTGCCGCGTGTCGAGCCCGCGCCTCTACGCCGCGCTCGTGCGCGGCCTGATGAAGGCCGGCGTGCACGTCGTCGACATCGGCGTCGGCCCCACGCCGATGCTCTACTTCGCGGTGCATCACCTCGGCACCGACGGCGGCATCCAGATCACGGGGAGCCACAACCCGGGCGACGAGAACGGCTTCAAGATGATGCGCGGCAAGGCGAGCTTCTTCGGCGCCGACATCCAGAAGCTCCGCGACCGGATCGTGGCCGGCGACTTCGGCCCCGAGGCGAAGGGTCAGGTCGAGCAGACCGACGTGCAAGACGCCTACGTCGCCGCGATGAAGGAGCGCTTCGACTTCTCCTCGGCGAAGGTTCCTTTCGTGATCGACGCGGGCAACGGCGCGGGCGGTCCCCTCGGCCTGCGCGCGATGAAGGCCGTGGGCCTCGAGCCCGACGCGCTCTTCTGCGAGATGGACGGAACGTTTCCGAACCATCACCCCGATCCGACCGTCCCGAAGAACCTCGAGGCGCTCGTCGAGCGGGTGAAGGCCACGAAGGCACGCGTCGGCCTGGCGTACGACGGCGACGCCGATCGGCTCGGCGCGGTCGACGACAGCGGCGACATCATCTGGGGCGACAAGCTCATGATCCTCTTCTCGCGCGCGCTGCTCGCGAAGCAGCCCGGCGCGACGATCCTCGGCGAGGTGAAGTGCTCGCAGACGCTCTACGACGACATCGCCAAGCACGGCGGCAACCCCGTCGTGTGGAAGACGGGCCACTCGCTCATCAAGACGAAGATGAAGGAGACCGGCGCGCTCCTCGCCGGCGAGATGAGCGGGCACCTCTTCTTCGCCGATCGCTACTTCGGCTACGACGACGCGCTCTACGCCTCGCTCCGCCTGCTCGAGATCCTCGCGAACGATCCGCGGCCGCTCAGCGCGATGCTCGCCGACGTCCCGAAGACGTTCACGACGCCCGAGCTCCGCGTCGACTGCGCCGACGCCGTCAAGTTCCAGGTGGTCGCCGCGGTCACGCGACACTTCAAGGAGAAGGGCAACGCGGTGCTCGACATCGACGGCGCGCGCATCTCGTTTCCCGGCGGCGGCGGCCCGCGCTGGGGGCTCGTTCGCGCGTCGAACACCGGGCCGATCTTGGTGATGCGCTTCGAGGCCGGCACCGAGGCCGAGCTCGAGGCGATCCGCGCCGAGGTCGAGGCCGTCGTCTCCGCGGAGCGAGCGAAGCTCGCGGGCTGATCGTTGGCGAACGCGCCCCCGAAGACCTGGACGATCGGCTCGCTCGTGAAGTGGGCGACCGACGACTTCCGCGCGCGCGGCATCGAGAACCCGCGGCTCGACGCGGAGCTCATCGTCGCTCACGCGCTCGGCATCGATCGCATGCGGGTCATCCTCGACGCCGAGCGGCCGCTCGACGAGCGTGAGCTCTCGACGCTGCGCGATCTCGTCAAGCGCCGCCGCGCCTACGAGCCCATCGCCTACCTCCGCGGCGAGCGCGAGTTCTACGGCCTCCGCTTCCGCGTCGACAAGCGCGTGCTCGTGCCCCGACCCGACACCGAGACGCTCGTCGACGTCGCGCTCGCGCGGACCGCGCGCGTCTCGCTCTCGATGCGGATGCTCGACCTCTGCACCGGCTCGGGCTGCGTCGCGATCGCGATCGCGCGCCAGCGGCCGACGAGCGCGGTGTTCGCCACGGACGTGAGCCCCGACGCGATCGCGGTCGCGCGGGAGAACGCGCTGCGCCTCGGCGCCTACAACGTCGCCTTCGAGGAGGCCGATCTGTTCGCCGCGAAGATGATCCAGGGCGTCCGCTTCGACGTCGTCACCGCGAACCCTCCTTACATCGCGAGCGGCGAGATCGAGACGCTCCAGCCCGACGTGCGCGATCACGAGCCCCGCCTCGCGCTCGACGGCGGCGCCGACGGGCTCGACCTCGTCCGCCGCATCGTCGCGGAGGCGCCCGAGCACCTGGCGCCGGGCGGAGCGC
The DNA here is from genome assembly GCA_019637175.1 of Labilithrix sp. Lineage (GTDB taxonomy): Bacteria > Myxococcota_A > Polyangia > Polyangiales > Polyangiaceae > Labilithrix. The sequence goes on from JAHBWD010000002.1 coordinate 130,923, forward strand.
TGGCGATGGAGGTCGGCGCGGGCGAGGCCGCGGCCACGGTCGAGCTCTTCGAAGCGCGCGGGTTCCGCGAGATCCGCGTCGATCGCGACATCGCGCGCATCGAGCGGGTCGTGAGCGGGCTCGTCTGACGCTACGATTGGCGATCTGCGCTTCTCCTTCCTCTTCTTCTATCTCTCGGTGAGCGGCCTCGCGCACGCGCTCGCGGCGCGCTGGGTGCTCGCCGCGTTCCCGCGGCTGGCGCGGCGGCGGCGAACCGTGTGGGCGATCGCGGCCGCGATGAGCGTCATGCCGATCATCGCGCGCGCGATGACGTCACGCGCGTACGCCTCGGCGTCGTCGACCTTCTACGCGATCGCGACGATCGAAGTGGCTGCGCTCGTCATCGCGATCGTGCCCGTCACGGCGATCTCGCTCGCGATCGCCGGGCGCAAGAAGCGAGAGGCGCGAGAGGTGCCGGCGGAGGCGCGCGAAATCGTGGGCCGCCGTGAAGCGGTGAGCCGAGGCCTCGGCGTCGCGGTCTTCGGCGCGACCGCGGGCACCCTCGGCTGGGGATCGCTGCGCGGGCGGCACGACTTCGCGCTCGAGGAGGTCGTGGTGCGCGTCGCCGGCTGGCCGCGCGCGCTCGAGGGATATACGATCGCGCAAGTCTCCGACGTGCACGTCGGCGCGTTCGTCGGCGAGCGCGAGCTCGGCGAGGGCTTCGAGCTCGTCGCGCGCGCGCGACCCGATCTCGTCGTCGCGACGGGCGATCTCGTCGACTTCCGCGCCGACGTGATCGATCTGCTCGCCGCGAAGCTCGCGTCCGTCGGCGCGCGCGACGGCGCGGCCTGCATCGTGGGAAACCACGATCACTACGCCGGCGCCGCCGAGGTGGTGGAGCGCCTGCGCGCCGCGCGCTTGAATGTATTGTGCAATGAATCGCTCCACCTTCGCCGCGGCGACGGCGGCGGCTTCGCGCTCCTCGGCGTCGACGATCTCCAGGGCCGAACGCGGCCGCAGCCGGGTCACCACGGGCCCGATCTCTCGCGCGCGCTCGCGAACGTGAGCCCGGATCTGCCGCGCATCCTGCTGGCGCATCAGCCGCGGTACTTCCTCGAGTCGGCGGGCCGCGTCGCGCTCCAGCTCAGCGGCCACACGCACGGCGGACAGATCAACCCCGGCTTCCGCCCGGCGGATCTCTTGATGACGTTCGTCGCGGGCCGCTACGAGCGCGCCGGATCGACGCTCTGGGTGAACCGAGGCTTCGGCGTCGCGGGACCGCCGTCGCGCATCGGCGCGCCGCCCGAGGTCACGAAGATCGTCATCGTCTCTGCCTGAGCGCTTCTCGTGCGATAATCGCCGCGGCTCCTTGCGAACGCCGGTCCTCGTCCTCGCCGCCGTGCTCGCGCTCTCGCCCGCGGTCGCGCGGGCGCAGGGCAGCCGCGACGATCTCGCGCGTGCGCGTGCGCTCGATCAGCAGGGCGCGAAGGCCTACGCCGACGGACGCTACAACGACGCGATCCGCTACTTCGAGGAGGCGCATCGCCTCGGCGGCCCGCCGTTCGAGCTGTGGAACATCGCCAAGTGCCACGTGCGCCTCGATCAGCCGGAGCAGGCCGCGGAGATGCTGGAGAAGTACCTCGCGACGCGCTCCTTGCCCGCCGACGACCGCGAAGAGGCGACGCAGCAGCTCGAAGGGCTCCGGCGACGTCCGTCGACGCTCACGATCGCGTCGACCCCGAGCGGCGCCGGCGTCGCGGTGGACGGACGAGCGCCGCTCGAGGGCAACCACACGCCGCTGACGACGACCGTCGCGCCGGGCACGCACACGATCACGCTCACGATGCCTTCGCATGCGCCCTACACGCAACAGGTCGAAGCGAAGTACGGCCGCGCGATCATCATGGACGCGCGCCTGAGCGCCGACCGGCGCTCTGCGCCACCGGAGAACCCGTACGGACCCGACGAGCCGATACGGCGCGTCGCGCTCCGCAGCACGCTCGGCGTGATGCTCCCGCGCTACGGGAGCGTGAGCGGCGGCGCGCAGCCTTCGCTCTCCTTGAGCGGCGTCTACCGCGCGGCCGACGCCGGGGCCACGGCGTTCGGCGTCGGCGGCGCGCTCTTCGTGACGGGCGACGGTTGGCAGAACACGGTCAACGCGCCCGGCAACGTGCCGCCGTGCGGCGCGCTCAACGACGCGACGTCCGCGACGGCGCTCTCGATCTTCGCGATGGGCACCGCGGGATGGGAGATCCTCCCGCGTCTTCGCGTGCACACGCTCGGAGGTATCGGCCTCGCCACGTACTTCGTGGGGCAGGCAGGCGGCGACCTCTTCGTGCCGACGTGCAGCGCGTCTCCCGGCGTTCGCCCTGCCGTGCTCCTCGGCGCGCAGGTCGACTACGCCGTCACGCCGACCGTTCGCATCACGGCGCTTCCACTCGCGATCCAGTTCCAGCCTGCGTTCGGCGGCGCGCGCAGCACGCCGGTCGACGCGAGCGGCGTTTGGCTGCGCGCGACCTTCGGCGTCGGCGTGGGCGTAGACCTATGAGCCGTCGCTTCGTGTGGGCGCTCGCGCTCGCGGCGCTCGCCGCGCGCGGGACCTCCGGCGCCGCGCCTCCTCGCGCCGAGCCCCGCGATCCGCCGCGCGTCTTCTTCGGCGCCGACGGGTGGCGCGACGCGGGTCACGACGCGGTGCGCGGCGTCACCATCGGCCCGATCGAGAACGCGTATCACCCCGGCGTGGGCTACGGCAGCGAGGCCTACGGGCGAACGCTCGACGAGTGCGTGCGCGCAGGCGCGGGTTGGGTCGCGATCACGCCGTTCGGGCGCGTCGGCGATCTCGCCGGGCGCGGGGTCGATCCCTCGTTCGAGCAGCCGTTCGAGAAGAATCGCGACGACGTGAGGCGCGCGATCGAGATGGCGCACGCGCGCGGCCTCGCGGTCATGCTCGTCCCTCACTTGTGGGTCGAGTCGGGCGAGTGGCGCGCGAAGATCGATCCGCCGACCGACGCCGCTTGGGGTGCCTGGACGGAGAGCTACGGCGCGTTCGTGCGCGGCTGGGCCGAGGTCGCCGCGGTCGCCGGCGTCGATCTCTTCTCCGTCGGCGTCGAGCTCCGCTCGTGGGTCACGACGACGCGCGCGCCGAGCTTCGCCGCGCTGGTACGCTCGATACGTGCGATCTACAAGGGTCCCCTGACCTACTCGGGCAACTGGGACGACGTCGAAGACACCGTCGTGCTCGGCGAGCTCGACGTGATCGGCGTCAACGCGTTCTATCCCCTCGCCGACAAGGACGGCGCCTCCTTCGACGCGCTGCTCGAGGGCGGAAGGCGCGTGCGCGATCGCGTCCGCCGACTCGCCGACACGTGGCAGAAGCCCGTCTTGTTCACCGAGATCGGGTACACGACGCGGCGCGATCCCGCGATTCGTCCGTGGGAGTGGCCCGACGACATGAAGCACGTGCGCGTCGACGAGCGCGCCCAGGCCGACGCGTATCGCGCGCTGCTCGCGCCGCTGCTCGACGAGCCGCGCTTCATGGGCTTCTTCGTCTGGCGCGTCTACGCCGATCCCGACGACGTCTCCCAGGAAGCGGAGTGGGGATTCTCCCCTCGCGGCAAGCTCGCCGAGCTCGTGGTGCGCGACGCGTTCGCGACGCGCTGGGCGAGCGACACGACGCGTCGATGGGGCTGGGCGCCGGCGGCGCGCGTCCCCGGCCTCTTGCCGTGGGCCGCGCTTCGATAAGCGCGTACGCACGTTCTTGGCCGGCGACCGATCGCGTTTCGTACGATCGACCGCGAGGCATGCCGAGCATCTTTCGCGCGTTCGTGCTCGCTGGGAGCGTCGCCGCCGGCTCGTGGGTCGGGCTCGATCGGCCCGACGCCGAATCGACGCGCGATCTCGCGCAGCGCGGGCTGAGCTCGGGGGCGCGCTATCTCGCGACCTTGTCGGCGCCTGCCGTGCCCGAGACGCCGGCGCCGGCGACGAGCGCGCTGCCGCCGGAGGGGCCGATCGAGTTCGGCCCGCTGCCGCAGCATCGCGATCCCGAGAGCGTCCCTTCGCACGCCGGGCCGTGGCCGACGCTCAACCCCGAGGCGAGCATCGCGAAGGCGTGGATGGTCGCCGAGGGACCGGCGTACGAGCCCGGCGATCGCCGGCGCCTCGTGACGTTGACCTTCGACGACGGACCTTTCCCCGAGACGACGCCCGCGGTGCTCCGCGCGCTCGCGCGTCAGAAGATTCGCGCGGCCTTCTTCGTCGTCGGTCGCTACCTCGACGGCGACGACGAGCGCGCCGTGCAGTCGCGCGCGACGCTCGAGAAGGTCGCCGCCGCGGGGCACATCATCGGCAACCACACGCACGATCACGCGCACCTCGCGGCGATCACGCACACGCAGGTCCTCGATCAGATCGATCGCGGCGCGGCGTCGATCGAGCGCGTGACGGGCAAGCGCCCGGTGTTCTTCCGTCCGCCGTTCGGAGAGCTCGACGACTTCGGCCAGCAGGCGGTCCGCGATCGCAACCTCGATCTTCTCCTCTGGAGCGTCGAGAAGCAGGACATGACGCGCGAAGACTCGAAGGAGGTCTTCCGCGAGCTGGTCGCGCAGATCGAATACAAGGAAGGCGGCATCGTGTTGCTCCACGACATCCGCTGGACGTCCGTGCGTGTCTTGCGCGAGCTGCTCGGCTGGCTCGAAGAGCGCAAGTACGATCCGAAGAAGCCGCAGCGGCTCGGCTACGAGGTCGTCGATCTGCCCACGTACCTCCGCGCGGTCGCGGCGTCGCCGCTGCCGTACGAGTCGCGGGATGAGCTGGAGCGCGTGAGGGAGGCTGCGTATCGGGCGAGGCATCCGAATGCGACGGCCAAGGGGACGCGCGCCAAGCCCGGCGACAGCTGAGAAGGCGACGCGCAACGCGCAACGCGCAACGCGCAACGCGCAACGCGCAACGCGCAACGCGCAACGCGCAACGCGCACGCGCACGCGCAACGCGCGACGCGCGACGCGAGAGCGAAAGCGAAAGCGAAAGCTGAGAGCGGGAGCGGGAGCGGGAGCGAGTGCGAGTGCGAGTGCGAGTGCGAGTGCGAGTGCGAGTGCGCGTGCGGGAGGGGAGCGCTGGGGGCTCGCTCGGGATTCTCGATTTTCGCCTCGTGCTCGGGCTCGTCAAGGACGCTTCGCGCCGCGCGCCTTCGGCGCGCGGTGACGTTCGGTCGCTTCGCTCCCTCACGTCATCCTTGACGAGCCCTGCGCGCGAGGCGGCGGGGGTTCGTCCCTTCGGGAGAGGGGGCGGAAGGAGAATGACGATGTTGAGGATTCACTTGGTGATCCGAGAGCTGGTTCGGTCGACGGCCGATACGGCGCGGCAGATCGAGCGGTGCGACCGAAGCCTCGCCGCGCAGTTTCGAAATGCGCTGGGAAGCGCAGGGCTGAACACCGTCGAGGGCAGCGACCAGCGCGGAGGGCGACGGGGCTCGCACTATTCGATCGCGCTCGGATCCGCGCGGGAAGCGTGGGAGGCCCTGAACATCGCAGCCGGGTGGGGCTACATCGCAGAGCCTTCCGATGAGCTGCGCGAGAAGTTCAATCACGTCATCGGTACGCTCCACCGCGTCGTGTATCCGCGGCGATGAACGCCGGGCTCGCGGCGCGGCAGCTTCGGCCGCCGCGCAGGAGCTTCACCGATGAGAGCCGACGTTCTTAATAAAGATGGCGATATTCGTGCCGCAGCCCGTCATCAGTTCGAGTCGGGAACTTCCGGCAGGTGACCCCACGCCCGAGCCGTCCTACGAGCGCCGCAGCACTCTCCCGCCCCGACCCCATCGCCAGCGTTGAAGCGCGCGGCGCTTCCCGCGCGTGGCTCCCCTCCGCGATGTTCAGCGCCGCCGTTCATCGCCCGCCTCCACAACTGACGCGCCAGATCCGAATCGACCTGCTCCAACCTCTGCATCACCGGACGAAGCTCCGCCGACACCACCGCGATATCGGAACGCTCTCAACATGCTCTCTCCTCTGCTTTCCACCCCGAGCCTCTCTCCGCTCGGCGCCGAAGGCCGCCTCCGCGCGCAGCGCTCGTCAAAAAGGATTGACGTGAGGGCAAGAAGCGACCGGAACGTCACCGCGCCGAAGGCGCGCGGAAGCGTCCTTGACGAGCGCGAGCACGGAGGCATCCTCGAAATGCCGAGCGAGAGAAGTAAGATCCCCACCCTCCACATCGCACAACGCCCATCGCGTCCGCGTCACGCGTCACGCGTCGCGCGTCCGCGTTGCGCGTTGCGCGTCCGCGTCGCGCGTTGCGCGTTCGCGTTGCGCGTTCGCGTTGCGCGTTCGCGTTGCGCGTTCGCGTTGCGCGTTGCGCGTTGCGCGCCGCGCGCTCAGTTCTGAAAGCAGTACAAACGCCGCTGCTGCCCGCACCCGTCGACGCCCGCCGTCGTCCACGCCGCGCCCGTCGCGCTGCTGTCGCCGACGCGACCGTTCGTGCCGGTCGTCCACTTGTCACAGTCGTTCGTGAGGTAGCGGCCGTTCGTGCCCGAGCCCGTCCAGACGCGGCTCGCGGCGACCTGCGCGCCGCTCTCGTCGCGGTCGATCGCGTGCCGGAGCGTCCCGCTCACGAGCTCGATCTTGTTGAGCGCCACCATCTCGCCGCTCCGCAGGTACCACGGCCCCGCGCTCGTCACGCGGTCGGCCGCGTGCGGGCCGCTCGGTCCGTTCGAGAGCCACGCCACCCACGCGCCACCGAGACCAGCCGCGGTCGCGAGCCCGGCGCACCGAGCGTCGGCTCCGGTGAGGCCTCCCGTGTTGGCGACCGTCGTCGTCGACGACACGAAGACGATCGGTCCCGCGGGACCCGCTTCCGCCTCCGTCGCAGCGTCGCGCTCTCCGCCGTCGCCGCCCGCGTCGACCTTCAAGAGCGTCGCGTCGCCTCCCTCGGGGAGATCGGCGCGCGGCGGGAGCGGGATCTCCGTCTCGCTCTCGGACGCCGACGTCGCGCACCCGGCGACGACGAGGAGCACCGCTGCTGTCCCACGAACGATCCGCATCCCTCCTCGTGGAGTATACGGTCGCACGTCGCGACCGCCACCTCGCCCGAGCGGTACGATCAGCCGCCGCCGATGGATTCGCAGATCTGCGATTCTTTGCCGACGAACTTCCCGTCGCGAGCCTGAACCTCGCAATAGCCGCCGCCGCGCACCTGATCGACATACTGAACGACGGCCGCGTTCGACCACTCCCGCGCGCCGTCGAAGCGCGCGCGGATGACGCCGTTCTTGTCGATGACCCACGTCTCTGGATAGAGCGTCGTGCCGAACTTGCCCGTCACCGTCTTCGCGTCGGGATCGATCAAGACGGCGAAAGGCGGCTCCTCTTTCAAGACCGACTTCAACGTCGCCATCGCGTCTTCGGCCGTCTCGTCGGTGGAGATCGTCACGACCGCGACGTCGCTCTTCGGCTTCAAGATTCTCGCGAGATCCGCGACCTCGGGCATCTCTTCCATGCAGGGCCCGCACGTCTTCGTCCAGAAGTTCAAGACGACGACCTTGCCCCGATAGCTCTCGAGCGAGACCTCGTGACCGCGCACGTCTTTGAGCTTGAACGAAGGCGCCGTGCGCTCGTAGCCCGCGTAGTGCGGTCGCAAGAGGCACGTCGCGCTGCATCGCCGCCGCGTCTCGCCTTCCTTCGCGACCGACACGAAGCTGTACACGCCGAGCGCCGCGATGAAGACGAACGCCGCGTGCCCAAGAGGTGCGAAGGGGCTCTTCCCGTTGTCTTTGTCGTTCGCCACGCGGAAGCAGCATGGCACAAAAGGAGGAACGTTTCCGATGTAGGCGATCGGTAGATATGTCGCACTCCGCCGTGATAAGGGAGTGACGATGGCCCAGAGCCCCGAACGACCGAAGGCGGCGCTCGTCGCCGTCCACCTGCCGGAGGCGGACGACGTCGACTTTCGCTCGAGCCTCGAAGAGCTCGAGCGGCTCGTCTCGACCTTGGGCTATCGCGTCGTCGCCAAGATCACGCAGACGCGCGCGCACCTCGAAGCGGCCGCGGTGCTCGGCGAAGGCAAGCTGAAGGAGCTCGGCGACCTCACCGGAGGCGCCGGCGAAATCGGTTCGACCGCGCCGAAGCGCAAAGACAAGGCGCGCCTCAAGCGCGAGCAGCTCGCCCACGACGACGACGACGCGCAAGACGCGCAAGACGACGAAGCGCAAGACGACGAAGCGCAGGCCGAGCCGAAGATCGCGCTCGTCGCGGTCGATCATGATCTGTCGCCGAGCCAGGCGCGCAACCTCGAACGCGCGACGGGCTCGCAGGTCTTCGATCGCACCGGCGTCATCATCGAGATCTTTCATCGCCACGCGAAGAGCCGCGAAGCGCGCTTGCAGGTCGAGATCGCGCGGCTCAACTACGCCGCCCCCCGCATGCGCGAGTCGCCCGGAGGCAAGGAGCGCCAGCGCGGACGCGGCGCGGGCGAGGCGGCGCTCGAGCTCGATCGACGCAAGGTTCGCGATCGCATCGCCGAGCTGCGCGAAGAGCTCGCGGCGGTGCAGCGCGATCAGGGCGTTCGCCGCGCGCACCGCCAGCAGGCCCGTCGCGTCGCGCTCGTCGGCTACACCAACGCGGGCAAGTCGTCGCTCATGCGCGCGCTCACGGGCAGCGACGTGTACGTCGAGAACAAGCTCTTCGCCACGCTCGACACGACGGTCCGCGCGCTCCAGCCGGAGGCGAAGCCGCGCATCCTGGTGAGCGATACCGTCGGCTTCATCAAGAAGCTGCCGCACGATCTCGTCGCGAGCTTCAAGTCGACGCTCGACGAAGCGCTCGAGGCCTCGCACCTCCTCCACATCGTCGACGCTTCCGATCCGTCGTGGGAGTCGCAGCGTGAGGTCACGCGCGACGTCCTCGCGGAGATCGGCGCGGGCGAAGTTCCTTCGACCCTCGTGATGAACAAGATCGATCTCGTCGTGCCCGCCGAGCTCGCGCGCCTACGCCTTCGTTTCCCCGACGCGTGGTTCGTCTCCGCCCACGACCGCGCGCACGTCGCGTCGGTCCGCGAGCGCATCATCGCCGTCTTCGAGGGCGCGTACGTCGAAGAGGAGATCGTCGTCCCGTACGATCGCCAGGCCGTCCTCAGCGAGATGCACGACTCCGGGCGCGTCGCCGCCGAGCGCTACGAGGAAGCCGGCATCCACGTCACGTTCCGCGCCGAGCGCGAGACGATCGCGCGCGTCCGCGCCCGCTTGGGAAAGGCCTGATCGCCGCGCTATATCCGAGCGATGGCCAGGGCGCGCCCGAGCGGTCTCCTCGAAGCGCTTGCTGCGGCGGTCGTGGCCGTGGCGGTCGCCTGCTCGAGAGACGTTCCGGCGGTCTCGGATGGCGGTCCGCTCGGTAGCACGAAAGGGGCGACCGAGTGTCCCGGCGTCAGCACGACGTGCGACCTCACCAACGGCGAACGGTGCTGCTTCGCGCCCGACTCGGGCACTGGCGCGTGCGCGACGTCGTGCTCGCCGGGCAGCTACAGCTTCGTCTGCGACGACTCGATGGACTGTCCGGAGGCCTCGCGCTGCTGCGTCGATTCGCTCGTTGGCGGCTCCTACTGCGCGCCCCGGTGCGGAGCAGACCAGCTCTGTCGAACGAACGACGAGTGCGCGCAAGGCGTCGCCTGTCTGCCGATGCTGTGTCGAGGCCGCGCGACAGGAACGTGCGGCGTTCCCCGTGAGGTGGTGACGAGCTTCTGCAATCCTTGATCGACCGCTAGATCTGCGCGATCGCGAGGCTGCGCCGCGGCTTGCCGTGGCCGACGCGCGCGTCGAGGCGGCCGAAGGCCTTCTTGTACGCGGCGAAGTTGCCGCCGTCGCGCACCGCCTCGAGGACGGCGAGGCCCTCCTCGGCGCCGCCCTGGGCGAGCACGTACTCGACCCACGCCCACTTCGCGCTCGTCGATCGAACGTCGGCCCGACCGCGGAGGCCGCGGCGCAAGCGCTCGAGACGCTTCTCGACCACGGCGATGCCGGCGAAGGCCTCGCCGTCCATCGGCGTGTTGCGCTTCGCGCAGAAGGGCGCGATGCCGAGCGCGACCGGAACGATCTTCGACAGCTCGCTCGTGAAGCGCGCGCACTCGTCGATGTCGTCGTCGGTCTCTCCCGGCAGGCCGATCATCAAGTAGAGCTTGAGGCGATCCATCCCGTTCTGTCGCGCGAGCTCGGCGCAGCGGAGCAGGTTCTTCTCCTTCGCTCGGCGCTCGAGGCGCTCGCGCATGCGCTCGCTCGGTCCGTCCATCGCGGTCGTGAGCGTGCGATAGCCCGCGCGGGCGAGCGCGCCGACGAACTCTTCCTTCAAGCGATCGGGGCGGAGCGAGCTCAGGCCGACCTCGCAGCCGCGCGCGGTGAGGGCGTTGACGATGTCGACGATGCGCGGGTGATCGCTCACCGCCGCGCCGACGAGGCCGACGCGACGCGCGTCAGCGGGCACGAGCTCGAGGATCCGCTCCATCGGCGCGAGGCGCATGCCTCCGTTGGTCGATCGGCGCATCACGCAGTACGTGCACCGGCGCGAGCAGCCGCGCTCGGTCTCGACGAGGAACATGTCGCTCAGCACCGCGTGCGGCGTGCGGATCGCCGCCCACGCAGGGATCATCTCGTCGGGCACCTTCGCGACCGCGGGGAGGATCGCGCCGTGGTGCTCGGGCACGAAGACGTGCGGGATCTTCGCGAGCGCCGCGAGGCGATCGACGCGCGACGACGTGCCCTCGAGGACGCGGAGCACCTCGACGGTGATCTCCTCGGCCTCGCCGATCACGATCGCGTCGCAGAACGGCGCGAGCGGCAGCGGGTTCGAGAACGTGAGCGGGCCGCCGCCGAGCACGAAGGGGTGACGATCATCGCGCTCGCTTCGAAGCGCGGGGATCGACGCCGCGTCGAGCATGCGGACGAGACCGCCGATCTCGATCTCGTACGCGACGCTCGCGGCGACGACCGGAAACTCTTCGAGCGGGCGGAGCGACTCGTAGCTCACCGGCCTCGACTGCGCCGGAAGATCGCCCTCCGCCTCGTCGTCGAGCACGACGCGCTCGCACGCGAGGCCGGGGCTCTCCATGATCGCGCGGTAGATGCGCTGATAGCCGAGCGAGCTCATCGCCGCGCCGTAGGGCGACGGATAGGTGAGCGCGACCGTGAAGGGCGCCTGCTTCTCGATCCGGCCCACCTCGGCCTGGAGCCGCGCGCGGACGCGGGCCTCACGACTGGGGCGGGGAGAGGGGGCGACGCGCTTCAAGCTCCGTTTCTTTACGGATTTCCGGCAGATGTGCAACCTCAGCGCGAGCGGCGAGGCGCATTTTTCGATGTTTCCGCGCGGTCACGTGCGCGTCGGGAAACCCCAAGTATAGTGCGACGCCTTCATGAAACTTCGTCCGCTCTTCGCCCTCGCCCCTCTCCTCGTGGTCCTCAAGCTCACCGCTTGCTCCGACCAACCGAACCCCGACGACGCGACGCCGACCGACGGCGAAGACGGCGGCGGCGGCGGCGACGCCAATCCGGGCGACGGCAACACCGATCCCGACGGCAGCGTGAACGCCCGCGGCGCGTGCGACGTCACGAAGGAAGGAACGTCGGGCCTGCTCCTCACGGGGCGCCTGCTCCTCCCCGACGCGCCGATCGACGGCGAGGTTCTCATCGACGGATCGGGCACCATCCAGTGCGTCGCGAAGAGCTGCGCGACGACGCCCCCGTTCCAGAACGACGCGAAGTACAAGGCCGCGTACGCCGCCGCCACGCAGGTGTCGTGCAGGAACGCGGTGATCTCGCCAGGCCTCATCAACCCGCACGATCACATCACGTTCGCCAACACGCCCCCGAGGCCGCACGGCAGCGAGCGCTACGAGCATCGCCACGACTGGCGCCGAGGCATCCGCGGTCACACGCGCATCACCACCGCCGGCACCGCGGGCGGCAACGCGATCCTCGCCGCCGAGCTGCGCTTCATCATGAGCGGCGCGACGACGACCGCCGGCGCGGGCGGGCGCGACGGTCTCTTGCGCAACGTCGACTCGGGCATCGCCCAGCTCGAGGGCGTGCGGATGAAGGTCGTCGACTCCGACACCTTCCCCCTCCGAGACTCGACGCCCCCGAACCCCTTCCCGCCCGCCAGCTGCGCCGGCTACTCCGCCAGCCGCCGCACGGCGGCCTCGATCGCGGCGTTCGACGGCTACCTCCCGCACATCGCCGAGGGCATCGATCAGGCCGCGCAGCTCGAGTACACGTGCCAGAGCGACGAAGCCGACCCGACGCACGTCCTGCTCGCGAAGCAGACGGCCATCATCCACGGCATCGGCCTCAGCGCCGCCGACGTCGCCAAGTACCACCCGACGCAGACGGCGCTCATCTGGTCGCCGCGCTCCAACGTCGACCTCTACGGCAACACCGCGCCGGTCGTTCTCTACGACAACCTCGGCGTGCAAATCGCGCTCGGCACCGATTGGCTCCCGAGCGGCTCGATGAACATGGCGCGCGAGCTCCGCTGCGCCGACGATCTCAACAAGAAGTACTACAACAACCACTTCTCCGAGCGCGCGCTCTGGTCGATGGTCACCATCAACGCCGCGTTCGCGATCGGCGCGAAGGACGCGCTCGGCATCCTCCGCCCCGGCTACGCGGGCGACGTCGCGATCTTCTCGACCAACGGCGCGAAGGATTACCGCGCGGTGATCGACGCGGGCGTCGAAGACGTGATGCTCGTGCTCCGCGGCGGCCGCGTCATGTACGGCGACGAGTCGCTCCTCGCGCAGAAGGGCCTGCGCGCCGATCAGTGCGAAGATCTCGACGTCTGCGGCGTCAAGAAGAAGGCGTGCGTCAAGCAAGACCTCAACACGATCACGCTCGCGCAGCTCAAGACCGAGGCCGACAAGATCTACCCGCTCTTCTTCTGCAAAGATCAGAAGCCGACGAGCGAGCCGAGCTGCACGCCGTCGCGCGGCCCCACGGCCTCGGCGCCCAACGCGTCGCAGTACGCCGGCGGGCCGGCGGCAGACGACAAAGACGGCGACGGCGTCCCCGACGCGGTCGACAACTGCAAGGACGTCTTCAACCCGATCCGCCCGATGGACGGCAACACCCAGCCCGACAGCGACGGCGACGGCATCGGCGACGCCTGCGACAAGTGCCCGCTCGATCCCGGCGAGACGTGCACGCGGCCGAACGCCGAAGACATCGACGACGACGGCGTCTTGAACGGCGTCGACAACTGCCCGGAGATCGCGAACCCCGGTCAGGCCGACGCCGACAAAGACGGCAAGGGCGACGCGTGCGATCCGTGCCCCGATCAGCCCAACCCGGGCCAGGCGCTCTGCGCCGTCACCTTCACGGTCGCCGAGCTGCGCGATCCGTCGACCCCGACCCACCCGACCGCAGGCAGCGTGCGCGCGCGCGTCACCGATCTGTACGTCACGGGCCTCCGCACGTTCGGCGGCGGACGCGGCTTCTTCGCGCAGGTCGGCACCGGCCCGTTCTCCGGGCTCTACGTCGAGACGGGCGCGACGCCCACGGTGAAGCTCGGCAACAAAGTCACCGTCGAGGGCGACTACGAAGAGGTCTTCGGCATCACGACGCTGAGGAACACCGAGGTCACCGTCACCGACGCGGGCACCACGCTGCCGTTCGCGCCGCTCGTCTTCACCACCGCCGACATCACCAACGTCGGCACCGTGCACGGCGCGAGCGCGGAGCCCTACGAGGCGATGCTCTGCCAGATCGACAACGTCAACGTCACGATCGTCAACCCCGACGCGCCGTCCGACTTCGACGAGTTCTCGGTCGCCGACGCGAGCGGCGGCAACCTGCGCGTCGACGACTACCTCTTCGACGCGCTCGACAACACGTACGCGCTCGGCGCGCCGTTCACGCGCATCGTCGGCATCTGCTACTGGTCGTTCTCGAACCGCAAGCTCGTGCCGCGCTTCGCGTCCGATCTCGTCCCCTGATTCACTCGGTGAAACGGTAGAGCGTTCCTCCGCGCTGGCCGCCGGCGTAGAGGGCGTTCTTGAAGACCGCGAGCGGAGCGACGCAGAAGAAGTCGCTCACCGCGAACGGCGACTTCTTGTCCTCGATGCGCGCGATCGGCGTGGCGGTGACCGTCGCGACGCCGTCGTTCGGCGGCTCGGCGTCGCCGTCGATCGAGGGGCCCGAGAGCTTGTAGAGGCCGCGCTCCGTGAGGACGACGACCGCGTCGCGAAAGCGCGTCACGTCGGTCGGCCGACCGGCGTCGTCGGGCAGCGCGACGGCGGCCCAACGGTCGCCGTCGGTGGTGATCCGAAGGATGACGCCGTCTCGGCCCCACGCGAGCCAGTAGAGGCGCGGCGGGCTCGCCTTGCGGTCGACCCACCAGCGCAGCGTGCCCGCCGCGCCCGCCCTCGTGACGCGCACGGGATGGATGTCTTCGCGCGCGAGCATCGGCGGCGGCGGCGCGCCGGCCTCCCGCTCCTCCTTGCTCGGGAGCGCCTCGCCGCTCGGTGCAAAGTACAAGAAGTCGTTCGGCTCGCGCCCGTCGTAGTCTTGGATGCCCGCGTAGAGCCGATCGCGGAAGCGAACCATGAACGTGAGGCGCCACACGCCGTTCTGCCACGGGAAGGGATAGTCGACCTCGTAGGTCCATCGCGTCCCGTCGTCGCTCGCGCGATGCAGCGCGCCCGGCGAAGGTCCGTTCCACGCGCGCTCCTTCGGCGGCACCGATCCGGTCGATGCGTAGAGCGCGCCGCGATAGCGAATCGCGTCGATGACGTGATACGCGCGCGGCAAGACCGCCGCGCCCGCGCGCCCTTCGTTCCACGAGAGCAGATCGGGCGCGACCGGAGGTCGATAGTGCGGCGCGCGCGGCGGCGCGAAGACGCCCGCGCGATCGGAGACGAAGACGTAGCCCTCGGTGCCGTACTCGACGAGGCCGAGCCCGTTGTAAGGAGGATCGGCGTCGGCGGCGAACAGCCGGCCTCCGATCGCGTGCACGCGCAAGAAGCCCTGACCGGCGCCGCCGCCCTTGGCCGGCTCGCCCGGGCGATTCCAGTCGAAGGCGACCGCGAACGGCGGCTTCCCCGGCGGCGGATCGGGCCGGTACTTCGTGATCGTCGCGCCGTCGGTGCCGAGCGGCTGGTTCGCGTGCGCCGCGTAGAGCGCGTCGCCGAACGGCGTGAGATCGCAGATGCGCGTGAGCGCCATCGGCGGCGCGCCGACCTTCTCGAGGGTCATGAGCGCGGGCGCGGCGCCCTCACCCGGATCTTCGGGATCGTCGTCGCCGTCTTCGTCGATCTGAGCCGGCTTCGGCGGCCCCGCGTCGACGATCGCTTCCTTGATCGACGCCGAAGCGTCGATCGAAGGCGCGCTCGCGAGAGGCGGCGGGCCTTCTTTCGGCGTCGTGCTCCGCGCGCACCCGCAGGCGAGCGCGAGCGCGAAGACGGCGACGAGCGCTACCTGCAGACCGCGAAGCCGTCGAGGCTGCCGCTCGACTGACACGTCAGACCGATGTCCGCGCACTCGTCGACCGCCGCGTTCTTGTCGCAGAAGCGCACCGAGCTCGTGCCGGGGATCGGGCTGTTCGTGCACGCGGCCTGACAGCTCACGGAGCGATAGCCCGTCGTCTGGCTGAACTCGCCGCAACACACCTGCGTGCCCGGGCAGTCGCTGCGATGCGCGCACCGGATCGGGATGCCCGTCGTGCATTGCGGGTTGGTCGTGACACACGCGTACGTCTTGTTGTTCCCACCGGCGGGCTTCGCGCAGCAGAACTGCGAGGCGCCGGAGCAATACGCCGGATCGCCGTCTTCGTCCTTGCCGCACAAGACGCCGAGCGAGCCGCCGCCCGTGTCGGCTCCGGCGTCCTTGACGGTGCCGCTCGATCCCGACGAGCCGCTCGATCCCGACGAGCCGCTCGATCCCGACGAGCCGCTCGATCCCGACGAGCCGCTCGATCCCGACGAGCCCGAGCTTCCGTCCGATCCGCTCGAGCCGCTCGAGCCGTTCGCGTCGTCGCCGGATCCGGAAGAGCCCTGGCTCCCGGGATCGGTCCCGAACGTCGACGCTCCAGGCGCGCCGAAGAGATCGGTCGAGCTCGCGCCGCTGCACGCGGCGACGACGACAGCGAGACCAACGAGGCCAACGAGGGAGGGCGCCGAGAAGCTCGAGCGTGAAATCATCACGCCCGAGGATTAGCGCCTGAAAGCTTGCCGTCCACAGCCGACTGCGCATCTTTTGTGTCTCCGTTTCGCCCGCCAGGTCGGCGTCGGGTCTCGCCGGCGCTCTGTGACCACCAAAAAGGCTGGCAGCCCGCAAAAACCCGAGGATGTACGCAAAGGTACGTACGGCGGCGTTTCAAAGGCGTCGGCTGCATGCTAATGAGGCCGACCTCATTTTCCCCACCATGACGATGCCCCCGGAAGCACAGACCAACGGCAACGCCGGACGTGCGATGGACGCGCTGGAGCTGGCCGCCGTCGCCGCCGAGAAGGGCCACCTCGTCGAGGTCGTCTCTCGCATCTCGCCCGAAGACGTCCACGCGGCCTTCCGCCTCGACGCCGTCGCGGTGCGCGCGCGCCTCGATCGGGTCGTGATGGGCGAAGATCCCGAGCTCGGGCTCGACACGCTGCTCGAGGCCGGAGCGCTGAGCGTCCTCTTCCCCGAGGTCCACGCGATGGTCGGCTTCGGCGACGGCGAGTGGCGCCACAAGGACGTGTGGAAGCACACGAAGCAGGTCGTGCGTCAGGCGGTGCCTCGGCTCGAGGTCCGCTGGGCCTCGCTCTTCCACGACATCGGCAAGGTGAAGACGCGCTCGATCAGCCCCGACGGCAAGGTTCACTTCCTCGGCCACGCCGAGGTCGGCACGCGGATGTTCGACAAGCTCGAGCGCCGCCTCGGCATGTTCTCGCCCGAGCCGAGCCTGCGCGACACGGTGCGCTTCCTCATCCTCCATCACCTGCGCGCGAACCAATACGATCCGGCGTGGACCGACAGCGCCGTTCGCCGCTTCGCGCGCGAGCTCGGCGCGCACCTCGACGATCTGCTCTGCCTCGCGCGCGCCGACATCACGACCAAGCGGCCGGAGAAGAAGCGCAAGGGCCTGAACCAGATCGAAGAGCTCGCGTCGCGCATCCGCCAGCTCGCCGCCGAAGACGCGAAGCGACCGCCGCTGCCCTCCGGCATCGGCGACGTCGTGATGAAGGCGTTCGGCCTCGCGCCCTCGCGCCAGATCGGCGAGATCAAGAAGCAGCTCGAGGCGCTCGTCGAGAAGGGCGAGGTCGCCGCCCACCAGCCCGCCGAGTTCTACGTCGAGCTGATCGCGAGCGACAAAGCGCGCTTCGGCCTCTGATACCCGTCCGCGATCGCGCTCTAGAGACTTCCTCGACGAGACGCCTTGGCCGGCGCCGCCTCCGACGCCTTCTTGTCCGCGATCCACTTGCACGCGTGGGCGTCGCGCATGTCGCAAGCCTTCTGCATGAACGCGCGACCGCGCTCGGGGTTCGCCGCCGTTCCGCGGCCCCAGAGCAGCGCGCCGGCGAACGCGGTGCACGAGGGCGCGTGTCCTGTGCGACAGCCCTTCTCGAGCCAGGGGAACGCCTCTTCGCGACCGCGGGTGGCGCTGTTCGGGTTCGAGCTGCTCATGCGATTCGCGGCGGCCTGCCAGCAGCTCCGCGCGTTGCCCTTGTCGCACTGATCCACGCACTCGTCGTAGTCGGTGACGTCGCACACGAAGAGCCCGGCCTCTGCCTTCGCGCATCGCATCGCGCGGTCGTCGACGCGGAGCGTGCTCTTGCACGGGTTCTTCAGGCCCTCGACGTTCGCGCTCTCCGTGGCGAGCGTGACGCTCTCGCCCTCGTCCGCGAGGCTCGCCTCGGTGTTGGCGATGTAACGACCGAGCCGGCAGTTGTCGTCGTTGCCGCCGGCGCACGATCGCTCGAGCAGGCGCGTCGCCGCCGCGATGTCTCGCGGACCGCCGATGCCTTCGACCGACATCCGCGCGGCCTCGCGACACGCCTCGTGAGAGCCGAGGGCGCAGCCGCGATCGAAGAGCTGGCGGGCCGCGCGCGGATCGGCGCGGAAGCCGCGATCGCCGTACGAGAGCGCGCGCGCGCGATGGTTACACGAGGCGGCGTCGCCCATCGTGCAGGCCTTCACGAGGAAGTGCTCGGCGCGCTCTTGATTTCGTTGGACCCCTCGGCCGGTCTCCAGCATGACGCCGAGATCGCCGCACCCCGCCGCGTTGCCCGCGGCGCAGCTCTTGTCGAGGAACACGAAGGCCTCGCCCCAGCCGCGCGTGCTCAGGCCGGAGAGGTTCGAATCGACGCGATTGGCGGCCGCGTTGTAGCAGCTGCGCCCGTCGCCCTTCGCGCACTGCGCCTCGCACACGGAGAAGCTCGCGGCGTCGCACATGAACGCCGTCGCCTTCTCCGTCCGCGTGCACAGGCCTTCCTTCGAGAAGACGAGGCCGTCGCTGCACGGGTTCTTGATCGCGAGCGTCTCGACCCGCTCGCGTCGCGCCGCGCCCTTGGCGACGGGCTCGTGTCGCGGTCCGTCGGCGCGCGACGAGATCCGTGAGAGGAGGAGCTGGAGGAGCGCCTTGCATCGCGGCGGCGGCGTCTTGTTCGCGTCACCGTGGCAAGCGTCGAGATCCCCGTTGACGCGCTGGATCGCGTTGCTGCTCGAGGTCGACGCGGAGGCGCCTTTGCCCAGCAGCGACGTGGCTGCGTTCGCTTCACCTCGCGTGCCGCTCGTGAGCGCGAACGCGCCGAGGTTCGCGGCGCGCACGGTGTGCGTCGCGCCCTCGCACGATCCCACGAGCTTCTCGGCGGGGACGTCGTGCACGGTCGTCGCCTGTTGGCCGACGGCGAGGTAGACGATGTCGATCGTCGATCCGCGCGCGAGCATGCCGCCGACGTCGACCCCGCCGAACGGGAGGTTCGCGCGCACCTCTTCGGCGTCTTGGAGCTTGGCCGCCGTCTTCGCCGGGGAGACCGAGGCGTACTCGTAGCCGCCGGCGACCGCGCAGTCGCGAAGGACATGAAGGCCCGCGCAGTCGTAGTGGACGACCGCGACGTGATTCTCCATCGCGCGCTCGAGATCGATCCGCTGCGTGTCCTTCCAGTCGAGGGTCAGGAGCTGCGGCTCGTCGGCGGTGCTGCACTTCGCGAGCCCGAGCGCTTCGCTCGCCGTCGGCGCGGCCGGCCGCAGAGCGCCGGGCGCCGCGCCGCTTCCACACGCGGCGAGACCGAGGACGAAGACCGCGACGAAGGGAGCCGACCGTGCCATCCCTCGTTGTACGGCGGCGCCCGGTGAAGTGCCCCTCTGCCTGGAATCACTTGCGTTTTTGCAGCTTCATGCGCTCTTCGAGGGCGGCGATCGCGCGCGCGAGCTGGCCGTCGTGGAGACACGCGAGCGCGTCGACCTGCGTCTTGCGGTGGCCGTTCACCTTCACGACCATCTGGTGCTGGGTCGAGAGGTGCTTCAAGATCTCGAGCGCGCGCTCGTCGCCCTTCTCCTGCGCGCGATCGAAGTGGTTCTTCGCGGCGCAGCTCACGCCCGCGCTCCGCAGATCGACGGCGACCTGGAGCTCGGGGCTCATCTTCGATCGCTGGCCGCGCGCGACCGCGCCCTTCGCCCGCGTCGCCGCCTTCGGGTAGTTCGTTCCCGACGCGCCCCAGCCGATCCCGTAGAGATCGTCCCACCCGATCGTTCCCATCTCGTTCTCGAGGAGAGAGAACGCCTTCTCGACGGCCGCGACGTCGTCGGGATCCTTCGAGAGCCCCTCCTTGATCGCCGTGTCGCGCACGAGCACGCGGAGCTTCACTTCGTCTTTGAGCGCGAGGTTCGGGTTCGACTTGAGGACGAGCGCGGCTTCCTTGATCGCGTCGTTGGGCTTGTTCGTCTTCGTGTACGCCTCGAGCAGCGCGCGGTGCACGTCTTCGCGGCCGGCGACCGCATCGCCGAGCTCGTCGAGGCGCTTGATGCCCGAGCCGTAGTCGCCGCCCTCGATGAGCGCGATGGCCTCTTTCACCTTCTCGTCGAGCGGCGTCTCGGGCGTCACGACGGCGCCGTCTTCCGAGATCGCCAAGGCGCCGCCGTCGGCGTCTTTCGTGGCGTCGCGACCCTTGAAGACGTACACGACCGCGCTCACCATCACGATCATCCCGAGGATGCCGGCGACGAGCGCGATCATCCAGCCGCGCCCCTCGAGCGGGCTCGCGCTCTTCGGCGGGACCGACGCCTTGTGCGTCGCGCCCACGAGCTCGGGCGGCGACGGCGAGATCCCGCTGATGAGCCCGGGGTTCGTCATCATGCCGCTCCCGGGCGGCGGCGCGAAGCGGCCGTCGACGCGGCCCGACGCGGCGAGCGCGGAGAGGATCGTGCTGATCCCTTCGATGACCTCCTTCGCGTCGGCGATGCGCTCGCTCGCCTCCTTCGCGAGCAGGCGGCCGACGAGCGCCTCGACCTCCGGCGGGACGTTCGCGCCCTCGGCCTTCGTGGCCATCGCGGGAACCGGCGCCGTCACCTGCATGCCGAGGAGCGCGACCTTGCTCTCGGCGTCGAACGGACGGACGCCGCAGAGCATCTCGAACATGATGATGCCGAGCGCGTAGAGATCGGCGCGCGCGTCGACCGGCTGCCCGAGCGCCTGCTCCGGGGCCATGTACTCCGGCGTTCCGTAGACCATGCCGGCCTGGGTCAGGATCTGTTGGCCCGGGCCGTTCTTCTCGTTCGTTCCGAGCTCGCCGATCTGGACCTTCGCGATGCCGAAGTCGAGCACCTTCACGAAGTCGGGATCGCCGTCGCGCTCGACGAGCATGACGTTCTCGGGCTTCAGATCGCGGTGCACGATCTTCAGCGTGTGCGCGCGTTGCAGCGCGCCGGCCATCTGACGCGCGACGTGGAGCGCGCGACCGAGATCGAGCCGGCCCGTCGCGATGACCTCGCGCAGGCTCTGGCCTTCGACGAACTCGAGCGCGAGGAAGAACGATCCGTCTTCGAGCTTGCCGAAGTCGGTGGCCGTGACGACGTGCGGATGATCGATGTGCGCCGCGGCCATCGCCTCGCGCTCGAAGCGCGCGACGACCTCGGGGAGGCGGGTCATCTCCGGGTGGAGGACCTTGATCGCCATGCGCTTGCGCATGAGCGTGTGCTCGGCCTGGTAGACGGCGCCCATGCCGCCTTCGCCGAGGAGGCGCTCGATGCGATAGCGATCGCTGATCGTGAGGCCGATGAGCGCGCGCGGGCCGCCGGGCCGCGAGCTCGACTTCTCGAGCGGGGCCTTGGGCGACGCACGGCCGCCGGGATCGTGCGCGGTCGGCGTCGGTGCGCGCGGCGCCTTCGGCGGTGCGGGGATGCTCCCCGGGCGCGACGCACCCTTATCGTCGGCGGCACTCATCTCACGCTTTCACGTCCCTAAGCATTCGGCCGAAATGACGGGAATTCCTGGCGCTCTACCCTAGCACCATTTCCTCGCCGGCCGCTCCCCTCGGACGCCGCTGTGGCGCAAGCCTACAGGTCCAGCTGCAACCCCATCGTGAGTCCGATCGCGAAGTTGTCCTGACCGCTCGGTAAGGCGAACGCGTCCGGGAGCCCCGGTGAGGTCAGCCGCCGCCCCCGGCCCGGCTGCTCGTCGTAGACCGGCCCGGCCCCCCCGAAGCCGATGCGCGTCCCCAACTCCCAGAACATCTCCCAGGGCTTCCGAAACTTGTAGGATACACCCATTCCGAGCGGCACTTCGAAGAAGCCCCCGGCGTCGCCGTGGACGAAGACGCTCCGGTCGACGGCGGGCTGGCCCGGCGCGGCGGGCAGCGACTGCGTGGTGGCGTAGCTCCGCGCCCAGACGCGCGTGTGGCCGAGGCCCACGAAGATCCACGCGCGCCACGGCGCGCGCGGCCATGGCGACATGATCTTCACGCGCGCGCCGGCGGACGTGATGTCGCGCGCGGCGCCGTCGCCGCCGAGCGGCGAGATGTCGTGCCCGAGGTACGCGCCGACACGCACCAGCGGATAGAGCGCGAGGTGCGCGTGGAGCATCGCGGCCGGGCCGAAGCCGGCGTCGTCGCCGCCGGCGGGTTTGTCGCCGAGGAAGCGCTTCATCACGCCGCCCTGCACGCCGACGTCCCAGTGGACCTGCGCGCGGGCGGGCGTGGCCAGCGAGACGAGCGCGACGGCGAGCGCCGCGGTGAACAGCGTTCGCGCGCGCATCAGTGGAACGTCTGCTTGGAAGCGGCCGCGAGCTTCGCGAGGCGCGCTTCGATGTGGGGAACGTCGGGCGCGTGCGGCTCGAGCTCGATGACGCGCGAAAGATCCGCGCGCGCGAGCTCCGTCGCGCCGATGCGCAGCGCCAGCGCGGCGCGTTCGCGGAGCATCCGCGCCGAGTCGGGCACGAGCGTGAGGATGCGATCGATCGCGACGAGCGCGCGCGCGTGATCGCCTCGCTTCGCCCACGTCGACTCGAGGTTCGTGAGCAGCCGCACGAGGATCGCGCGCGCGCTCGCCGGCGCGAGCAGCGTCGGGTGCACCTCCGCGGCTTCGCCGATCGCGCGCTCGAGGAGCCTGCCGATCGCCGCGTCGTCGAGGATGCGCCCACCGTCGAACGGGTCGACGACGAGGGTCTCGGCGCCGGGCGCGGGCGCATCGACGCGCACCAAGAAGTGCCCGGGAAACGCGACGCCGCGCGCGAAGACGCCCGCGTGCTTCGCGAGCTCGCACCACACGAGCGAGAGCGTGATCGGGATGCCGAGCTTGCGCTCGAGCACGTCGGGGAGGAGGCTGTTTCTCGGATCGTAGTAGTCGGCGGTGTTGCCCCGGAAGCCGAGCTCGCGGAACCGCTCGCTCACCGCCTCGGCCTGCCCCCGGAGCGGCTTACGGTGGAGGGCGGCGCCTTCGAGCGGCGCGCCGAGCGACGCGAGCTCGCGCAAGACACCGCGCACGTCGAGATCGTCGTAGGCGTCGCGCGCGACCAACGCCGCCCCGAGAACGGCGTCGAGCTTCGCGTCCGGCATCTTCGCCAGCTCCTCGAACGAAGGCAGATCGCCCTGCGCCATGGCAGGGAGAGATCTGCCGTGTCGGGCGCCCACGCGCAAGCGACTTGACGCCCGGGCGCGTTGCAAAGAGAACGCGGCCAGCACATGGCGCAAGGTCAGGAAAAACAAGCCCTTCGCAAGGGCTTCGAGCGGTCGCGTGACGTTCACCCCGTCGGGATCACCGGCAAGGAGCGGCCCGCGGACATCATTTCGACGATGTTCCCCGCGTACGTGGGGCGGCAAGAGCGCACCGCGTTCGAGCTGATGCGCCGCTCGTCGCAAGACGATTGCTGCACCTTCATGACGATGTCGGGCGCGATGACGCCCGCCGGGCTCCACCAGTCGTGCGTGATCCCGCTCATCGAGCGCGGGCTCGTCGACTGCCTCACGACCACGGGCGCGAACCTCTATCACGACGCGCATCGCATCATCGGTCATCGCATCCGCGAGATCGATCCCAACGCCGGCGATCTCCAGTACCGGCTCGCGCGCATCATCCGCATCTACGATCTCGGCTTCTGGGAGGAGACGCTCCTCGAGACCGACAAGCTCTTCAGCGCGCTGCTCCTCGGGCCCGCCTACCAGAAGAAGATGACGACGACCGAGCTCCACAACCTGCTCGGCAGGGACGTGGCGAGGATCGAGAAGGCGCTCGGCATCCAGGCCCCGTCGCTCTTGTCGACGTGCTGGCGCTACGGCGTGCCGATCTTCTCCGGCGCGGTGCAAGACGGATCGATCTTCCTCAACATCGTGAAGCTCCGCCGCCTCTACGGCGAGAAGTTCAAGCTCGAGATCGACGTCAACGACGACGTCTTCGAGATGGGCGCGATGCAGCACCACTGCTTCGGGACGCTCGGGAAGAAGATGGCGATCTGGATCCTCGGCGGCGGCGTGCCGAAGAACTACACGCTCCAGGGCGAGCCGCTGCTCGATCAGATCCTCGGCGTGCCGACGCACGGCTTCGACTTCGACGTGCAGTTCTGCGTCGATCCGGTCGACAACGGCGCCCTCAGCTCGTGCCCGGCGGGCGAAGGCCACACGTGGGGCAAGGTCTCGGCCGAGAGCGTGCAATACGGATCGATGTACGTGCACTGCGACGTCACCGCGGTCTTCCCGTGGCTCACGTACGCGCTCCTCTCGGATCCGCGCGTGCACAAGAAGCCGCGGCGCCTCTACGACGCGCGCGAGCAGGCCGTCGCGACCTTGCAGCGCGAGATCGACAAGCGGCGGAAGAAGCTGCTCGAGACCGTCGCGTTCGATCTGCCGAAGGGGCCGAGCAAGTCGAGCAAGTCGAGCAAGAAGTCGAGCAGCAAGAAGAAGGCGGCGAAGAAGCGAAGCCGCTGAAGCCGGCTCACTCGTAGCCGAGCGTCGCGAGCATCTCGAACATCGCGAGCACGGCCGACGGATCGGGGTACTCGAACGCGAGCCCTGCGCGCGCGATGGAGCGCGGGCGGCCGAACGCGTCGACCTCCGCCGTGAACCGCGGCGAGTGAGCCCAGGCGACGACGGCGGTGAGCACGAGCGGATCCCACATCGTCGGGGTCGCGAACGTCACCGAGAGGCGATCGCCCGGGACGAGCGGCTCTTCCGTCTCGATGCCGGCGCCGGCAATGCTGAGGTCGATGACGTGCGCCTGGCGTTCGGCGCCCGATCGCTGGCCCGCGATGTGGACCGCGAGCCGGACGGGGCGGCGGTCGTGGGCGCGGAAATGCCCGTCTCGGCCCTTGGGCAGAGCCGCGGAGCCCACGGCGTTCGGTGCGCCTGACGACGAGCGGGAGTTCGGCGGCAAAGTCTTACAAAACCGGAAGATACCACGGCGATTCACCGGTTGGCGTTTTCCAATCCGGGCGGGTTAGGATGGAAAGCCACGCGCTCCGGATCCGGACCGGTCGAGCCACGTCGAGACACAGGAAAAATGAGCCAGGATACGCGCAAGGACAAACGCGCAAAGGTCGTCAGCCTCAACGTTCGTTACAAGAGCGCGACGGTCGACGAGTTCATCGAGAACCACTCGCACGACGTGAGCAAGGGCGGCATCTTCGTCAAGACGCCCACGCCGTTCCCTCCGGGCACCCTCCTCAAGTTCGAGATCCGGCTCGCGGGCGACAAGAGCGTCATCTCCGGCGTCGGGCGCGTCGTGTGGAAGCGCGAGCCGACGCAGGCCGGCGCCGACAAGCCCGCGGGCATGGGCGTCAAGTTCATCAAGATCGACGATCCGTCGCGCGCGATCATCGATCGGCTCATCACGCAGAAGGCCGACGCCGGCAGCGCGTACACCTCCGAGACTCCAGTCGAAGACGGCGCGACGGCGGGACACCCGTCGACCTTGCGCGGCCTCGTCGCGGCGCCGCCCGTCGAGCAGGCGGCGCCTCCCGGGCCTTCGCCGGTGAACGTTCCGCCTCCGGCCGCGCACGCGAAGCTCCCCGTCCCGCCGACCGCGGGAGGGCCGCCTCCTCCGGCCGCGGCGAAGCCTGGTCTCACGGGAACGCTCGCGGGGCCGCGACCCAGCGGGCTGCCGAACGTGCCCGCGCCGACGCCGCCGCCGGCGGCCGCGAAGCCGGCGACCGCCGGAGCGATCGGCAAGCCGGCGAGCGCGAAGAGCGCGGGCGGTCCGCCGCCTCCCGCGCTGGGCAAGGCGACCGACACCGCGGTCGGCGTCGGTCCGCAAGCGAACCCTCCCGCGGTGAAGGCTGCCGCCGTGATCGGCTCCGGCGCCGTGCCGACCGATCGCAAGTCCGAGCCGAAGCCTTCGGCCGCGCCGCTGCCTGCGGCTGGCGCGCCGCCGCGTCCGGGCCCGCCCGGTCCGCCCGCGCGCAAGGCGACGATGATGGGCATGGGGATCCCGTCGGCGTCGTCGCCGCCGACGGCGGAGGCGAAGGACGGATCGCTCCCCGCGCCGACGCCGCCGCCGGCGCAGCTCGCGTCGTCGCCGCCTCCGCCGAAGGCCGCGCCCGCGGCCGAGCCGATGTTCCCGCGCCTCGATCCCGAGAGCGGGCCGTCGGAGGTGCGCGAGCCGACCGTGATGAAGCAAGCCGCCGAGCTGCTCGAGGAAGCGCTCAAGGAAGCCGGCGGATCGCTCGACGAGATCGGATCGAACCCGCTCTTCACGAAGACGGGCGGCGAGCTCATCACCGATCCGCCCGCGAGCGCGCGCGCGCAGTCGGGCGACACCATGATCATGCAATCGCCGGGAGGAACGCTCCCGGAGATGCAGGAGAAGGCTCAATCGCCTGCGCCGGCCGCGGGATCTCCTGCAGCTCCTGCGTCGACGGCGACGCCGCCGGCGTCGACCGCGTCGCCTGCGCCGGCCGCGCCGGCCGCGCCGGCCGCGGACGCGGCGGCTTCGGGCAAGCGTCTCTCCGACGATCTCGAGCCGAAGAAGAAGGGCGGCAGCAGCGGCCTCATCGTGGCGCTGGTGCTCGTGATGCTCCTCGGAGGCGGCGCCGCGTTCGCGTGGAAGAGCGGCATGCTCGCGGGCGTGGTCGGCGGCGATCAACCCGATCCGACGCCTCCGCCGAGCGCGCCGAGCGGCACGACCGAGGCGCCTCCGCCTTCGTCGCCGCCGAGCGCGAGCGCGGTGCCCGCCGCGACCGAGACCGACGCGGCGACGGCGGAAGACGCGGCCGCGACTGCGACCGACGCTGGATCGACGGCTCTGGACGCGGGCGTCGACGCGGAGAAGGCTTCGGCCGAGAAGCCCGAGAAGCCCGTGCCTCCTCCTCCGCCGAAGCCGCAGTGGAAGCCGCCGCCGCCGAAGCCGCCGGTCGCTCCGACGCCGACGGGCGAGACGACGTCGGAGACGCCCGCGCCGACCCCGACGCCGACGCCGACGCCGACGCCACCGACGCCGACACCGGCGCCGATGGAACCGGAATAATCAGCGTCGCAAGAACGGGTTGTTCGCGCGCTCGTCGCCGATCGTCGTCTCCGGCCCGTGACCGGCGATGACGATCGCGTCGTCGGGCAGCGCGAGGATCTTGTTTCGCAGCGACGCGAGGATCGCGTCGCCGTCACCGCCCCACAGATCGGTGCGCCCGATGCCGCGCCGGAAGAGCGTGTCGCCGGAGAAGACGCGCGTCCCTTCGTCGGCCTTCACGACGAACGTGACGCTCCCGGGCGTATGCCCAGGTGTATGCAGAATACACATTTCGAGCGCGCCCGCGTGGATCGACGATCCGTCGCGCAGCGAGCCTTCCATGTCGGTCGTTTCGGGTACGGGCAGCCCGAGCATCGCCGCCTGCACCGGCAAGAGGTCGTAGAGGAATCGATCCGCCTCGTGGATGCACGCGCGCGCGCCGGAGCTCTTCTGCACGCCGGCCGTCGCGCCGACGTGATCGATGTGCGTGTGCGTATGGACGATCGCCTCGACCTTCGCCTCGAGCGAAGCGAGGCGCGCGCAGATCGTCTCGAGATCGCCGCCGGGATCGACGACGATCGCGCGCTTGCTCGCGGGGTCCATCACGATGGAGCAGTTGCAGCCCAGCGGCCCGGTCGGAAACGTCTCGAGGTGCACGCTGGCTTCCTAGCACGCCTCCGGGCGCGAGCGCGCCCGAGCGCGGCTTGGAGTTCGCGAGCGGTTTTGGTAGCTTGGCGCTCGTCACTCCGGCGTCGTCTAATGGCAGGACAGAGGATTTTGGATCCTCTTATCGGGGTTCGAATCCCTGCGCCGGAACCCTGTTCGCAGCGGCTTTCCCCACGATCGCTCCTTCCGCTGGAAGCTTCTCCACGGTTTCTCCAAGACGGGCCCGGTCGAGGAGGTGGATGGCTCCTCGACGCTCGGTTGGGCTCAGGTGCATGTACCTGAGTGTCATGGCCAAGCTCTGGTGACCCGCCAGTTCTTGGGTCGCCTTCGCCGGTGCGTCGTGCATCGCGACGTGCGAACAGAGCGTGTGCCGCAGGATGTGGAGGGATCGGCTCGGCGTGAGACCTGCTCGACGCGTCGCTCGCTCGTTCGATCCAATCCTGGAGCGTGTTCTCGTCCACGGGCGCGCCTGATGCAATCCCGCGTCGAGGCCGCCCTCGAGCTCCTGCTCGAGCGCGGCGAGCGTCCCGACTTCCTCACCGTGAAAGCGCTCGCCCGCGCCGGAGAAGCCGACCATCCCTGTCGTGCAGATCCCTGCTCTCGACCTCGCCGTCTACGACCGCCTCCTCGCCGGAGGTGCGTCGTGAGCCAGATGACCATCGAGATGAGCGCTCGCATGCCCGAGCTGCTCACACGCTTCAAGCTCCCGACCCTCCAGGAATGCTACGACGAGTAGCGGCTCGGACCACGTGGTCGCCGAGCGCTGGTCGACGACTCCGGCTCACCAACCGCGCCCGCATCGCGCGGAACTGGCTCAGTCGAGCGTTCTCACGGGACCATGTGGTCGTCAGGGCTACTGCTCAGAAGCTCGTTTCTCCCGTCCTCTCAGCCTTCACGGCGTGAGCGGGGGAGGGGGGGACGACGACGCGCTACCCTTCGGTCGTGGGGACTGTCACGCGAAAAGAGGCGCGTGTCCGGACGAAGCGGCTGTGGCTGCTACTCGCAAGCATCGTCCTGATGCTCGGCGGCTTCGCTCCTGTGATCGTCTTTTCGGTAGGTGCAGTGTTGAGCGGACACTACCTCCTTCTTCCGCTCGCATTCGTGCCGTACTTCGTCGCTGAGTTCTGGCTGATGCACCTCTGGAATCGGAAGTGGCTCGAACGACGCGGTGAGCTTCGCGCCGACGAGCGCGGTCTCTGGCTCGACGAAGTGATCGTGGTCCCGCGAAGCTCTCTCCGTCACGGTCACATCGTTCAGCGCGACGGCGTCACGTGCGTCCGCCTCGGGCGGATGCTTCAGCCCGTCGAGGTGGTCGTCGAGCACGAGGACGAGGGCAAGGCGATCCTGGCCGCAATGCGCCTCGACGCGCCTCGGTCGGTCGGCCATTACACGATGACGCACGGAACGCGTCGTAGCTCGTGGGTCAGAGCCGCAGTGTTTCTCGCCCTCTGGGCGCCATCCACGTTCGGACTGATGCACGTCACGGAGAACGTCTTCCTCTTCTTCGCCTCACTCTTCGCGTGGGCCATCGCCGGCACGATCTGGAGTGGGCACCAGTTCGTTCGGGTATCGGTTGGAGCCGACGGCATTCACCTACGACGGCTTCTCTCTCGCCCGCGCTTCATCCCGTTCGCTGCCCTTCAAACGGCGGAGATCGACGGGCAGAACGTCTACATCCGGCTGCGCGACGGCGGCGTCGAGACGATGCACCACCTCAGTAGCGGCAAGGGCTGGAAGCCGCTCCTCTACCGCGATCGCGCGGACGAGGGGCAAATGCTCGTCGACCGCATTAACACGCAGGCCGAGCAACATCGTCGAGACGGGGCGAAGGTTGGGCTCCTCGCTCGGGGCGCACGTTCGACGCGCGAGTGGCTGCGCGAGGTCGCGCTCGCGTCAGACGAGCACGCGTCGTTCCGGACGGCAGCGGTGCCTCTCGACGAGCTGTGGCGCGTCGTCGAAGACCCCGTCGCCGCCACAACCGCGCGCGCGGGAGCTGCGCTCGCCCTTCGAAGTCGCCTCGACGACGCCGGACGGTCGCGCCTGCGCGTCGCCGCGGACGCATGCGCCGCCCCGAAGCTTCGTGTCGCTCTGCAGCACGTGGCTTCGGATGCGAAGCCGGAGTCGCTTGAGGACGTCTATGAAGACCTCGAAGACGAGGATGCCTGCGCTCGCGCCCGCGCGTGATCCGTTGCCAGGATGTTGCCACGACCGGGGTGGCCGCGGCGGGACTCCATGAGACTCACAAGGACTCGAAAGTGACCCCGGTTCGCAGGACTCCGAACTCTTCCAGAGCAGAGACGAGCGACATCATCGTGTTGGAGAACCGTCAGAATTTGATTCCCTGCGAGGAACCACTTTTCGCTCGATGTTTTCGAGATGTTCCAGCGTAACCGGCAAGTCGACGAACCGTAGTGCGTGGCGGCGCGCAGTGCAGATGCGAGAGCGCAACAGCGGCCGGGATGGGGCGCATCTGCTTGAGTCGAATCAGAGCCGGACTTCGATGGGGATCGCCGAACGCTCTCCGCCGACGGAAGCTCGAAGCTGCTTCGTCGTGACGGCCCGTCCCTCGAGCTTGTCGAGCACCATCGCGGCAACGGTCACCCAGGCGAGAGGGTTCAAAGGCATCGCCTCGCTCTCCCACCGCGAGAGCGTCTCGGGGGCGACGCCGAGCATCGCGGCGAGCTCGGTGCCCTTCAGCTGAAGGAACCCGTGCATGTACCTCAGGGTCTTGCCAGTCGCGGGCCCCTGCGTCGCGATCGCCCGGACCGCGCGGCGGTCGATCTCCTGCGAGACCTCGTTGGTGACGATCCACGTCCCGTCCTCAGGGCAAACGTACGCAGGCATCGTCACCGCAAACGCGGCGCCAGCGATCGGGTACTCCTTCGAGAGGGTCGTCAACGACATCGACGCCTTGCACTTCGGGCACGTGTACTTGGGGTTCATGGACTTGCTCCCATGGGAGGGCACCACCTCAGCGGGTGGGTCCGAGGCTCACGACGTAAGGGGGATCGATGTTGACCTCGCAGATGAGAAGCTCGCCGAAGATGTCCTCACAGGTCACGCGGACGCCGACGGCACAAGGCTCCGCGAGTGACGCATTCGCGAGCGCGTCGTTCACGTTGACCTGAGAGAGACACCGACCGCCCATCGCGAGGATGACGTCGCCGGTACAGGCGAACGCGCACGCGGCGCCGAGAGCACGGACCGTCCTCAGCAGCTCCGCGTCCCCCGCCATCGTGATGCTTCAGAAGCTAGCTGCTATTGATATTAAGTCAAGACCATGGCCTCTGGCATCGCTTGAATCATGCCAAATTCACGCCTGACGCTGCCCTGCGTTGCGACCTTCCCGCCGGGCCCCTCCTTCGCCTGGACGAGCTCGCGGGCAGCGAGCCTAGCCGAGCCGCCGCGTGTAGCGTCGGGATCGTTCAAGAAGTCGCGCATGACGGCGACATGCTCGAGATCGGAGTACGCGACCTCTCGGATCGGCACATCGTCGAAGCTGAAGATGCGCGCGCCGGGGAAGGCGAGGAGAATCGGAGAATGGGTCGCGACGACGAACTGCGCGCCCGAGCTCGCGGCCCCCACCAAGAGGCTCAAGAGAACGAGCTGGCGCTTCGGAGAGAGCGGCGCCTCGGGCTCGTCGAGCAGGTAGAGGCCGCGCGGTTTCACGCGGCTCGAGAAGAGATCGAGGAAGCTCTCGCCGTGGGAGCGCGCGTCGTAGCGATTGATGTGTCGGCTCGCGTACTCCTCGTCGACGTGCATCCCGCCGGCGGTCGCGACGCTTTGCTCGGTCGCGATTCCGAGAGACTCGTTCTTCTCACGCAAGATGCGAGCGTCGATGCGCGCTTGGCTCCGCTGGAACCCGAAGAAGTCCTCGGCGCGCAGGAAGAAGCCCTGTCGTGATCGAGGGCGCCACGCGAGCCGAAGAAGCGACGCAAGACGACGTTGGGCAGCGAGCGTGATGTCGGCGCCGACGTCACTCGTACCGAGCGACGGTAGCTCCGCCGCGGCAGCGAGCGCCTCGAGCAGCGTCGACTTCCCGGAGCCATTCTCTCCGACGAAGAGCGTGACGGGGACGTTCACGTCGAGCCTCTCGAGCGCGCGTACGGCCGGCACGGAGAAAGGAAATTCGCGAACCTCCTCTTCGGTCAGAGCGCGTTTGAGGCCGACTTCGATGAGGTGGGGCACGCCTCGGAAGCGTAGCCGGTCGCCGTCGCGCGGGCGCGAAGAGTCGCAGCCACGCGCGGTCTTCGCGCCGCGCTCAGGTTTTCTCGCTGGCGCGCCAGAGTCGGCGCGCTTCGTCGTAGGCGATGCGCGTGAGGCGGCCGAGCTCGTCGCGGTCGAGCGCGGGCATGGCGTGCACTGCGAGCGCGCGAGCCGCGAGCGAGCCGCAGCGGCCGCGTGCTTCGTTGATCGTTCCCGGCCAACCGCCCTCGATCGCGCGGCCCTCACGCGAGAGCTCCTCCACGAGGTGCTCGATCCACGCGCGCGCTGCGTCGAGCGCCGTCGCGTCGAGCATGTGCTCACGGCAAGAAGACGACGCGTCGATCGCGGGTCCCAACGACGACGCAGACTGCAGCGGGCCCATGCGCTCTCTCGATCTCGGCTCAGGTATCCTGCCACCAATGAGCCGTACGCACGGGGTGCAGCGCCCTCGAGCGTGCGACGTCGTCGACGCCTCGAGGCCGGCGAGACTCTACACGCGCCGCCCGCGCCGCGCCATCCGAGCCGGACCGCCAGCCACACGCCGCCTTCGTGCCAGCCTCCGGCACTCATCGACCTACCCACCGCATCGAACGTCGGACCGGGTCTCTGCCTGAATCCCTGCGACAAAGACCGCGAGACGCGAGAGCGCGAGAGCGCGAGAGGAGACGAGCCATGGCGATGAGCCCTGCGATGCGTAAACACGAACGGAATCGTCGAGAGGAGCGATGACGACGCCGGCCGAGCTCCGCGAAACGGTGAACGCCGCGCTCTCGGAGGTGACGCTCGCCGAGGCCGCCCTCGAGACCGCGCTCCGCGAGCTGAGCAGCGGCACGCGCGCCGAGAAGGTCGCCGTGACCGCCGTCGTCAGCGACGCCTTCGCGCGGCTCCGCGCCGCTCGCGCCGAGCTCACGAGGCTCCGCGATCTGGTCGGCGCAGAGTGAAACGCCAGTCACGACGAACGTGACCGAAACGTGACCGGGAAGAATCCCGCACGAAGCGCGCGAGAACGGGGCCCTCCACCTGCAATTCGCCGGCGCTCCGTGGTCCCCGCGGTTTGCACCACGGACGTCGGCAACGTAGATTGACGGTTGCTCACTCCACGTCCCATCGCAGGGACGACGCCGCGCGCCTGCGGGATCGCGTGTTTCGCTGCGAAGCTGCGTTGCTGTGAGGACGCGGAGAAGTCTCCGCGGGCCTCGTCCGATCTCGCCGGCTCATTGGACGCCAGGTTCTTCGACGCCACAGCGCCGACGAAGAAAGCGACTGACCATGTGTACCCTGCTCGACACGATGCTCGAAGACCGAGCGACCGACGCCGCCACGTGCGGTGGCCGGCGTGGCTGGTAGCCCATGTCCGCTGCGAGCAAGCGCGGAGCGTCCATCACCCAGCAGTTTCGCGAGCCGCGCAACATGACGTACGAGCTCGACTGCGCCGGCTCTCCGCTCGTCATCCGGATCTTTCCGCCGACGAGCGAGCTGCCCGACACCTGGAGGATCGAGGCACGAACGAGCGACGCGGCCGACTCCGTCGTCGCGTCAGCTTCGGATCGGTCGCCTGCCCTCGCGTTCGAGCGCGTCGCCGAGTGGTGGCGCGACAACGCCGCGGCGAACGCGCTCGGGACGTTCGACTGGAGCGCCATCGCCCACGCGATGACCGCCGTGCGAGCACTTTGAAGCACCGAGAGCTCCCGCGCGTCCTCCGTCGAGCCGTCGGTCTCGTGCGCTTCGCGCGTGGGACGGTGGGCGCCAGCTCCGCTTCGATCTTCATCGTCGAGAGCGGTACCGACACGCTGCACGGGGTCGTGAGCGAATGGGACTGGACGCGAACGAGCTTCGTGTCGAGCTTGGAGCGCTGGCCGACCGCCCTCCGCGCGCTCGAGAGCGGTGACCTCCACACGATTTCGAGGGCGCAGGCGTCGGGCGCCGAGGCCGAGTGGTTCGAACCTCGTGGCGTCATCCGCACGGTCTGTGTGCCGCTTCGAGCCGAAGATAGGCGCCTCGGGGTGCTCTTCTTCGACTTCGACACCGAGGGCGGCGAGCGAGAGGCCGACCTCACGTTTCTGGCCGACGTCGGTAACCGATGCGCACGCGCCATCGCGCGTCGCCCTCGCGGAGCGACGAAGCGCGACTCGTCCGCGTCGTTCGAGGCTCGCCCCCGCGCGTCGAGGCTCCATGAACCGCAGAGGTGAAGCAGCAGAGCGATTCGCAGAGCGCCGGCGTCAGGAAGACGCGGCGCCGCGCCTGCGCGACGTGGTCCCCGACCTCGTCTCCTGCCGCATCGAGATCACCCAAGGGCGATCCGAGGCGATGACCGCCGACATCGCGCACACGAGACACGTCGTCGTGGAGCGAGCGCCGGCGCTCCTGGTCGTCGCGTGCTACGAGTCGTCGTGTCGCGACGGAGGCCACGACATCAGCTCGACGCTTCTGCGTGGTCTACGGGAACGACGGCGATCCATCGAGGGCGAGGAGACCTGTCACGGCACCGTGGGAGCCGGCTACTGCGGGCGCGTTCTTCGCTTCATCGCAGCCGCCGAGTACAAGACGGCCACGTGATCGAGGCCGCCTCTCGCTGATGTGCGGCGAGCGAGTCGGGGTGGGCAACGGATCGCACGCCATCGCGTTTCCGGCGCACATCGTGCTCGCGAGGTGCCCAAGCTTGGTACGGTGCATTTCACCGCCGTGGGCGCAGCGACGCGCCCGAGCGGCAGGGAGGCGGAGTGAGCCGAAGACATCGCGGCCAAACGAGATCACACGCCGCTGAGAACGGCGGCGCGGCCGAGCGCGTCCCTCAAACGAACTGCCCCATCGTCGCGGTCGGAGCTTCAGCGGGCGGCATGGAGAGCTTCGCCGAGCTCCTGCGCTCGCTCCCACGAGATGCCGGCATGGCGTTCGTCCTGATCCAGCACCTCGATCCCAAGCATCCGAGCTACCTCAGCGAAGCGCTCTCACGCTTCACGAGCGTCCCGGTGCACGAGATCCGCGATGAGATGCGGGTCGAGCCGAACCACGTCTACGTCATCCCGTCCGACTCCGACGTCGGCATCCTCCACGGAGCGCTCACGCTCCTGCCCCGACGGACGGAGGAGCGTAAGCCCCATCTGCCGATCGACTTCTTCTTCAAGGCGCTCGCTGCCGACCGCGGCAATCAGGCGATCGGCGTCGTGCTCTCGGGGATGGGATCGGACGGCACCGAAGGTCTTCGCGCGATCAAGGCGGCGGAGGGCGTCACGTTCGCGCAGGTCCCCGGGTCTGCCGCGTTCAGCGGAATGCCGGAGGCTGCGGTCAAGGGCGGTGTCGTCGACTTCGTGTTGCCCATCCCCGAGCTCGCTCGAGAGCTCGTGCGCGTCGTGCACCACCCGTTCCTCCGAGGCCGCGACGTCGACGTGCTCACGGATCCGTCGGACGAGAGCGACCTCAAGAAGGTCCTCGTCTTGATCCGGAACCAGGTCGGGGCCGACTTCAGCGAGTACAAGCTCGCGAGCATTCGCCGGCGGATCGCTCGACGAATGGCGCTCCGGAGGCTGACGACCCTTCGAGAGTACGTACACGCGCTCCGTGACGACTCCGCCGAGATCAAGGGACTCTTCGAGGACATCCTCATCCACGTCACGTCGTTCTTCCGTGACGGTGAAGCGTTCGAGCGGCTGAAGGAGCACGTCTTCCCGGAGATCCTGAGACAGAAGCGGGATCACGGCGGAGCGATTCGCATCTGGTCCGTCGGCTGCTCGACGGGAGAAGAGGTCTATTCGCTCGTGATGCCTCTCCTCGAGCTCCTCGATGAGGAGAACGCCTCCGACGTGCCCGTCCAGGTCTTCGGCACGGACATCGGCGAGAGGGCCATCGAGAAGGCGCGCGCGGGTTGGTATCCCGACGCCGCCGTGCGAGACATCCGCTCCGAGCGCCTCGCGCGATTCTTCACCAAGCACGAGCGGGGTGGCTACAGCATCGCCAAGTCCGTTCGCGAGCGGTGCGCGTTCGTGAGGCACGACGTCACGAGCGATCCGCCGTTCTCGAAGCTCGACCTCGTGTCTTGCCGGAACGTCCTCATCTACCTCGGCCCGGAGCTCCAGAAGCGAGTCCTCGCCACATTCCATTTCGCCTTGAACGAACCCGGCTTCCTGCTGCTCGGTCGCGCCGAGAACGTCGTGGACAGCTCGAGCCTCTTTCGCTTGGTCGACAAGGAGAACAAGATCTTCGCGCGGACGGCGGTGAAGAGCACCCTCCACCTGAGCTCCGTGCGAGAGATGCAGATCACGCCGCAGGCCCCGGTCCCGGGCGCGCGCGCGGGGCCCCCGCTCGACATCGTTCGTCGATCGGAGAGCCTCCTCCTCGACGCGTACGCCCCGCCCGGCGTGATCGTCAACGAGCGAATGGAGATCCTCCATTTCCGCGGGCGCACGGGGCCGTACCTCGAGCCGGCGCCCGGGCAGCCGCAGCACGACTTGATCAAGATGGCGAGGAAGGGGCTCGCCCCGGACATTCGCATCGCCATCTCGGAAGCGAAGCAGCGAAAGACCGCCGTGCGACGGGTCGGCGTACACTTCGAACAGAACGGCGCCGCGGGCGTCTGCAGCGTGGTGGTCCTCCCGATCGCGTCTCCGCCGGAATCGCGTGAGGCGACGTTCGCCGTGCTCTTCGAGGAGCCGAAGCCCTCGAAGCCTCTCTCGCTGAGGGATGGAGACTCCGCAGAGGCCGACGCCGTCTCGAAGCTCGAGCGCGAAAGCACCGAGCATGGCTCTCTCGTCGAGCTCGAGACGGAGCTCCATGCGACCAAGGGCCACCTCCAGTCGCTCATCGAGGACCATCAGCACTCCACCACCGGCCTTCAGACGGCGAACGAGGAGCTCATCTCCAGCAACGAGGAGCTTCAGAGCTTGAACGAAGAGCTCCAGACCGCCAAGGAGGAGCTCCAGTCGACCAACGAAGAGCTATCGACCCTCAACGAGGAGCTCCAGACACGAAACGGTGAGCTCAACTCGGTCAACAGCGATCTCGTCAACATTCTCGCCAGCGTCGAGGTCCCGATCGTCATCGTCGACGCGAGCCGCTGTATTCGCCGATTCACGCCGAAGGCACGACCGATCATGAACCTCCTGCCGTCGGACGTCGGGCGCCCCATCGACGACATCAGGCCGAGCCTCGCGCTCGAGAACCTCGACGAGAAAATCGCGGCTGTGGTCGACAGCGTCACCGTGCACGAGGAGGAGGTCCAGGACCGAAGTGGACGATGGTTCCGCCTCCAGATCCGCCCCTACACGACGCTGGACAAGAGGATCGACGGCGCCGTGATCTCGGTGGTCGACATCGACTTTCTCAAGCGCGCGCTCGACGCCGCCGAGTGGGCGCGCGACTACGCACGAGCGATCGTCGAAGCCGTTAGAACGCCGCTCCTGGTGCTGGACGAGAAGCTCGTGGTCGTGTCGACCAACGAGGCTTTCGAGCGGCTCTCCAACTTGACCCGCGCCGCGACCGAGGGCCGACATCTGTTCGAGACCTTGAGCGGACTGCTCTCGTTTCCGGAGGTCGGGTCGGCGCTGCAAAGGGTGGCTCAGCGCGAGGAGCGCTTCGACGGTCTCGAGATCCGACTCGCGATCCCAGCTCGCGGGGAGCGCGTCCTGTCGCTGTCCGGCGGTCACGTCGTCACCCCGGGCGAAGAGCGCCTGCTCATCCTGTCCATCGACGACGTGACGGAGCTCCGGCGCCGTCAGGCGGAGCGAGACGACCTCCTCCACGACACACAGGCGGCGCGGGCGAGCGCGGAAGACGCCAATCGGACGAAGGACCTCTTCCTGGCGACGCTCTCACACGAGCTTCGCACGCCCCTCTCGACTTTGCTCGGTCAAGCCCAGCTCCTGCGCCGCGCCAAGCTCGACGAGGAGGGGATCCGGAAGGCCAGCGCGGTCATCGAGCGAGCGACGAAGGCACAAGCGCAGCTCATCGACGATCTCCTCGACATTTCGCGCATCTCGACGGGGAAGATGAAGATGGACCTTCGAGCCGTCGACCTCGCGACGGCGATCGGTGCGGCCGTCGATATGATCGGCATCGCGGCCGAGAAGAAGCACATCGACGTGCGGATTCAACTCGGTGAGCCTCTGCCGCGGGTATCGGGTGACGCCGCGCGACTCCAGCAGGTGGTCACCAACCTGCTCACCAACGCGATCAAGTTCACCGAGGCGGGGGGATCCGTCACCGTGGCGCTCGACTCGTTCGAGGGTCGGGCGCGCATCCGCGTGAGCGATACCGGGATCGGGATCGAGCCCACCTTCCTCCCTGAGATCTTCGACCGCTTCAGCCAGGAGGTGCGTGGGCAGACGCGACGCCACGGCGGTCTTGGCTTGGGGCTCGCGATCGTACGATACGTGGTCGAGGCCCACGGTGGATCGGTGGAGGTGGAGAGCGCCGGCAAAGGAAAGGGCGCGACGTTCACGGTTCTGCTCCCGCTGATGACGACCACGCGACCGCCCGCGCCGGAAGCGGAGCCCGCTCCGCTTCCGCTGGGAGCGGGGCAGCTCGAGAACATCAGCGTCCTCGTCGTCGAGGACGACGAAGGAACGCGTGACGCGCTGACCGAGATGCTTCGATTGGCGGGAGCGGACGTGCGCGGCGCGGAGTCGGCCGCCAGAGCCATGGTGATGCTCGAAACGTTCAGGCCGCTGCTCCTCGTCTGCGACATCGCGATGCCCGAAGAGGACGGTTACAGCCTCCTTCGTCGAGTCCGCGCGCTCGGCCCGGAGCGCGGAGGCGACGTGCCCGCGATCGCCGTCACCGCGCTCGCGAGCGAAGACGATCGAAGCCGGGCGCTCGACGCTGGATTTCAGGTTCACGTGGCCAAGCCGGTCGACGTCGACCGACTCGTCGCGACGATCGTCGAGCTCATTCGGCAGCGGGCGGATCACGGCGAGACATCCGATCCACCTCCGCTCTAGGTTGATTGAAACGAGGTGCGTCGTCCGGCTAGGCCCATCGATGGGCGAGCGCCGTCGTGGCGGCGACCTCGGTCGCGAGGGCGATCATGGCCTCGTTCTTCTCTTCGCCGGAGCCGCCGCGCTTGCAATAGGCGAGGTGGGCGGCGTCGAGCCGCCGGAGGACCGCGCGCATCTCGGTCACGGTCGCGACGTCGGTGGCCCTCCCGCTGAAGTGAGAGCCCGCGAGACGCTCGGCCGCGCCGAGGCGGTCTTGAAGCTTCGCCACGGAGGTCAAGAGCGGAGCGGGTTTCTCCTCGCCGTCCTTCCAGCTCGCAAGCCTGACCACGGCATCGAGCGACTCGATCAGGCCGTCGACTGCGGCGCGGAACACACGCAAACGAGGATTGTTCATCGACGCACCTTAGCAGCGATCGCGCGGCAGCCCTGCGCGTGATTCCGGCTCTTCCATGAATTATCGGCGCGGCCTTGCTTGCGCGTCGCGCGATCGGAGCCTAGTGTGAGGCCGCTCACGTACGTTCCGTCGCATTCACGACCGCTCTCTCTCTTGGGATCGCGCACGCGCTGCGAAGCTTCGTCGCTGTGAGGACGCGGAGAGTGCTCCGCTGGCCTCGTCCGATCCCCCGGCTCAATGGACGTCAGGTTTGTTCGCGAGCCGACGACGAGAGAACAGATGAGCAATCGACTTTACGTGGGCAATTTGTCCTACGAGGCCACCAAAGACGCGCTGCACGCTTGCTTCGCGGAGTGCGGCGACGTCGCCGAGACTCACATCGTGACGGATCGCGAGACCGGCCGCGCGCGCGGCTTCGCGTTCATCACGATGAGAACCGACGCGGACGCCGACAGCGCCATCAGTCGTCTCAACGGCGCGATGTTCGAAGGACGTCCGCTGCGCGTGAATCGAGCCGAAGAGCGGCCCGCGCGCGGAGGCGCCGGCAACGCACGCGGCGGGCACCGGGGCTGGTGACCACGAGCGCCTGAGAGACGTCACGCTCCTCACGCCCCGTGGATGAGCGCCCAGGCCTCCGCCGGCTCGAGCGCGAGGAGAACGGGCATCACGAGCGCCTCCTCACGATCGAGATGCGCGACGAGGATCGCGTCGAAGCTCGCCAGCGCGGACCTCAGCACATCACGCGAGCCCGAGGCGAGGCTTCGCCCGACGGCGTCGATCGCGGCGGTGAGCGCCTCGTGATCGGTCACGAGGCGCTCGGGCGCGACGCCGGTGCGCCGATGCACCATCGGGAAGAGCATCGCCTCCTCCGCGTGGTGGTGATGATGAAGCGTCTGCGCGAGCGGAAGGAACGCGCGCGCGATCCATCCCGGCTCCTCGTCGCGAGCGACCATGACCACGAGCCGCTCCGCGGCGACGCGGAACTGATCGTGAATCGCGAGGAGCGTTCCGCCCGGGCCGGACGCGTTCGGGTGCGTTCGCCAAACCGCGCGCCGCGCGCGGCCGAGCACGCGCGCGACCGACGACGCGATCGCCGGATGCACCGCGAGCGCTTCGAGCGCTTCGCTCGAAGCGAGCCAGAGCGCGCCGAGGTTGTAGCTCGCGTCGACGACCTGCGGCAGCGCCGTCGTGAAGGGCTCATCGAGCGTCGCCGCGAAGTAGTGCGTCGTCACGTCGTAGTCGACGCCTGCCCAGCAAAACGGATAGCGATCGACGAGCTCCGTCGCCGCGTCGACCACGACCTTCACGCCGGTCTCCTCGAGCGTCTCGCGACGCGCTGTCTCGGCGGGCGCCTCGTTCGGCTCGATGGCGCCGCCCGGTGGATAGAGCGCCTCGACGCCGCTCACCGGATCGCGCAAGCGCACGAGGAGCAGGCGGCCCTCGGCCTCACACACCACGGAGGCCCGACGGCGGGTCGAAGGCACCATCGCGCCGAGCATACCCTCCCGAGGCTCAAGCCGCCTTCGCCTCGGCCTCCGCCGCGAGCGCGCCGATCACCGCGGGCCGCGCGCCCATGCGCTGCTCGAACGCGACGATGTTCGGAAAGGGGGTCAGATCGAGCGCGAACTTCTTCGCCCATTGCGTCACCGTGAAGAGATACGCGTCGGCGACGCTCGGCGTCTCGCCGACCAGATAAGGGCGCATGCCGAGCTTCTCGTCGAGGAGCGCGTAGCGGCGACGCAAGAGCGCGAGGCGATCCTCGCGAAACGCCGCCGGCGTCTTGTCGTTGAAGAGCGGCGAGTACGACTTGTGAATCTCCGTGCCGATGTACGCGAGCATCTCGATCAGCCGATAGCGCGCGAGCGTGCCGGCGAGCGGCGCGAGGCGCGCGTCGGGCTTCTGATCGGCGAGGTAGAGGAGGATCGCCGGCACCTCCGTGAGAACATCGTCGCCGTCGATCTCGAGCGCAGGGACGTACCCCTTCGGGTTGATGCGCAGGTAGTCCTTCCCGCTCGCCGTCTTCTTCGTGCGCAGGTCGACTCGCTCGAGCTCGAAGGGCAGGCCGGCTTCGCGCGCGACGATGTGGGGCGCGAGAGAGCAGGCGCCGGGAGAGAAGTAGAGCCTCAGGTCGTTCACGATCATGCGCCACGGCTCTGCATCACGCGTGCCGAGGAGGATTCGTCAGCGGCAAGCCGCGTTGCACGACTCCTTCGTGCGGTCACACCGCGCGGAGCAAGCCTCGTCCATGCCGCAGCGCGTGCTGCAGCTCGACCACGCGCTGATGCAACGATAGTCACACGCTTGCTTGTCCTGCTTCGGCTCGGGGCCGGAAGGCGTCTTCGTCGGCTGGGCGTGCGAGCGCGCCTCGGGCTCGACGCGGTGCGCCTTCTTCGAGCGCGTGTAGAACGCGATCCCCACGAGGGCCACCACGATGACGACCAGGAGCAGCTTGCTGTCCATCGCTCGATGGTAGCGGTTTCGCGGATCGGCGGCTTCAGCCCGCCGCGAGCATCCGGCAGGCGTCGGTCGCCGTGAAGATGCCGATGACCCGCCCTCGCTCGATCACCACGGCGCAACCGAGCTTTCGCTGCGCCATCGTGGCGGCGACCTCGCTGACCGTCGCCGACGGCCCGACGGCGAAGGCGTCGACGCTCATCGCGTCGTCGACGGTGTCGGCGTCGAGGTCGACGCCCGCGATCGTCTCGAGGAAGTAGAGGTCGCGCTGCGAGAGGAGACCCACGAGACGCCCCCGCTCGAGCACCGGCAGGTGGCGCACCTTGTTCTCTCGCATCATCCGATGCGCGGTCGCGAGCGTTTGATCGCGGCCGATCGTCAGAGGCTGAGGTGACATCACCTTCTCGACGGCCGCGTGCGGGCCGGTCTTCCGCCGCGCTCTCACCTTGGTCTTGCTGACTGTCGCGCCCATGCGCGACGTTCAAGCAATTCGCCGGCCATCGAGGCGCGTGGCACGACCTCTGCGTGCTCGCGCGCGTGCGCCGTTCGATGGCAAGCGCCGCGTGCCTCGCCGCAGCGGTCCACGTCCGCCTCGCGGACGCGGCCGATCGCGCCTACGAATCGCCGGCGCCGAGGCCAGGCCTCGAGATCGCGCTCGGGCAAGCCTTCACTCAGCCGTTCGGCGAGCTCCGCGGTGAGACCGGGATGCTCTCGGTGGCGCACGGCGGCGTCGCAGTGGACCTCGGGCTCGGCGCGAGGCTCGACGCGCGCTGGGTCACGAGCGCCTCGCTCCAGTACGACGAGCTCTTCGCCGAGCGCGCAGAAGGGGCGCGCGGCCTCACGCCCGGCCTCGCCGTCCGCTTTCATC
The DNA here is from genome assembly GCA_019637175.1 of Labilithrix sp. Taxonomy (GTDB): domain Bacteria; phylum Myxococcota_A; class Polyangia; order Polyangiales; family Polyangiaceae; genus Labilithrix. The sequence continues at coordinate 173,288 of JAHBWD010000002.1, forward strand.
CGTTTCCGTACGGATCGCCGAATCCGTGGGTCGAGCTCGGCGTGGGCTATCGCTTCTTGTGGGAGAGCTTCTCGCCGTTCGCGCCGAGCACCTCGAGCCACGGCCTCCAGCCGGCGCGGCTCCGCGTCGGCGCGGACGTCGCGCGCCTCGGCCAGCTCGTGCTCGCGCCGTTCGTGGGCGCAGACGTGAACGTCTTTCTCTTCCAGAGCCCGGGCGCGTCGAGCGTCATCGACGATCCGCGCGTGAGCACGTTCGTGCTCGCCGGCGTCATCGGACGCTTGGAGATGCCTTCGCGTTAGGCGTGACGATCATGGCGGCCGTCATGCCGGCGACGAAGACGAGCGCGGCGACCGAGCCCGATCCGGCGGTGACGAGCGCAGGGCCGGGGCAGAAGCCGCCGAGGCCCCACCCCACGCCGAAGATCGCGGCGCCCGCGAGGAGCCTCCCGTCGATCCGCGTCTGCGCCGGCAGCTCGAATCGAGCGCCGAAGAGGGGCGCGGCGCGGCGGATCACCAGGCGATACGCGACGAAGTGAACCGCGATGGCGCCCACCATGACGAACGCGAGACTCGCGTCCCACGCGCCGGCGAGATCGAGGAAGCCCGCGACCTTCGAGGGCTTCGTCATCCCCGAGATCGCGAGCCCGACGGCGAAGAGCGCGCCGCTCACGAACGCGACGACGTTCGACCTCATCGCGACCCCACGACGTGACGAACGACGAAGACGGTGATGAACGCCGTCGCCATGAAGGTGCCGGTGGCGGCGAGCGATCGAACGGAGAGGCGGCTGATCCCGCAGACGCCGTGGCCGCTCGTGCACCCGTTGCCGAGGCGGGTGCCGACGCCGACGACGACGCCGGCGACGAGCGCGAGGGGCAGCCCCGGCGTCCACGTGGAGGCGAAGCTCTCGGGTCGAAGCAGGTGCAGCGCAGCACCCACGACGACCAGGCCGGCGACGAAGCTCGCCCGAAACGCGCGATCGGGCACGCCGCGCCGGAACAAGTTGCCGTAGAGGCCGCTGATCCCGGCGACCCTCCCGTGCGTGAGGAGGAGGATCGAAGCCGCGAGGCCGATGAGCGCGCCGCCGAGGAGCGCCGAGAGAGGAGTGAGGTCGTTCATGATCGGGCGAGGCGTCGCCACGGTCATGCATAGCGCAGCGTCACGCCGCGCGCATTTCTCGTTCGAGGTAGTCGTGCGGGATCTCGCCTCGCTCGGCGCACACGCCGTGATCGATGAAGAGCACGCGCGACGGACGGATGAGATAGATGTGCTGCGCCCCGCGCGGGGCCGGCTCGGACGAGGTCCACCAGAGGCGATCGGCGAACGGATACCGCTCGCGGAACGCCGAGAGCACCTCGGCGCTCCTCGCGCCCTCGACGCGCTCGGCGACGCCCTCGAGCTGGACGCCGCGGATCTCATGCCAGTGCGCCACATCGTCGTGGATCGTCGCGGCGACGTGATGATCGGCTTCGATGTTGCGGACGTGCCTCGAGTCGTTGCGCGAGACGAAGCAGAGCGCGAGGCCTCGATGAACGTAGAAGACGGGCGCCGCCCACAGGCCCTCGGGACCGGCGGTGGCGAGGCTCATGCAGTGGTGCTTCCTCACGTACGCGATCGCGCGCTCGACGAGCTCGCTCGAATCGATGGGCTCCTGCGGCATGGTCGGCCTCTCTCCCTCTCGCCTCTTCGCCTCTTCGCCGAGGAGGAGCAAGATCGACTCCAGTCCGAGAGAGCTCGTCTGCGCGCGCTCACTGAGGTCGGCCGGGTAGGTTCACGGGATCCGCGCCGGTGACTTGCTTGATCGAATCCCAGAGGAGCTGCTTCGCGTACGTCGGGTTGTGGACGCCGAGGTCCTTGCTCCTCGCGACGACGAGATAGTTGTAGAGTGCACCTGCCGTGGGGCCGTCGGCGACGACGTGACCGCCGCCGGGGGCGCCGCCGGGGCGCACCTTGTCGAGGTGGAACTGCCGATCTTCGAGCTGATCGTCCGCGAGCGGCGCGTACGGCGCGCCTCCCGAGCGCGTCAGCATGCCCGCCGCGTTGAGCGCCGCTTGCAGCTCGCCGAGCGCGTCGCGCACCAGCGTCTGACCGTTCTGGATGTCGAAGCTCGTCCCGGTGTACTGCGTGTGGCACGTCTTGCAGAAGGCGACGGCCGGCTTCATCGTGTGGTCGGGCACGTCGCCGTTCGCGGCGACCGGGCGCATGTGACACGAGACGCACGCGTCGGCGAGGCCCGCGTGGGCCGACGACGCGTACGCGAGACCCGCGAACTCGTAGCCGCCCTTGCCCGAGTAGACGTCGGCCTGTGGTCCCTCGTGCGGCCCCCAGTTGACCGAGGAGAGCGTGTTGTTCGTCGCGCGGACGTAGAAGGTCACGTCTTTGCGCGACTTGTGACAGAAGACGCACACGTTGCCCGCGCGGTACGCGAGCGGCGTTCCCGTCGGCGACGCCGCCGACGGATCGCCCGTTCTCTCGATCACGACCTGATCGGAGACGCCGCCGGGGACGCGGATGGCCGCCTGGCCCTTGACGTACTTTCCGGTGACGTGAGGATCGTTGGTCGGGTTGAAGTCGTGGCACGTCGAGCAATGAATGCGTCCGATGGCCGTCGCGCCGCCGTAGCCGATCTCGCTGACGCTCCCGCTGCTCGTCCTGAAGTTGAGGTGCCCCTTCGGAACGTCGGCGGGCACGCCGGCGTCGGGCGCGACGGTGTACTTGTTCGAGAGGCGGTTCTGGAGTCCGTCGATCGCGTGGCAGTTGCCGCACACGCCGCCGCCGATCTCGTTCTGCTGCGGGTGCGAGTGATGGCTGAAGCGCCACTGATCGACGACGCCGCCGAACGTGTGGCAAGGCGTCGTGCACGCGCCGCTCAGCGCGGCGCCGCCCTCTGCGCTCGGGCCGGGAGCTCCGGGGAGCCCCGGAGGACCGGGCGGTCCCGCCGGGCCGGGATCGCCGCCGGCGCCGTTCAGCCCGTCGGCGGCGCTCCCGCACGCCGCGAGACTCGCGCTCACCCCCAGAGCGACGAAGACGAAGGTGAGACCGATCGCGCGCGTGAGCTTCATCGGGCTCCGCCTTTGCATTCAGTGCGCCATTGATGCGTCGCTCGTTCGCCCTCGCTTCCGCGGTCGTCGTCGCCGCGCTCTTCGCGTGCGAGACGTCGGACGACGACGGCGTCGTCGCCTACCGCGGAGGCGCGCAGCCGATCCTCGAGGCGCGATGCGTGCGCTGCCACGCAGATTCTGCGCCGGCCGGCGGCTTCTCCGCGAGCTCGTACCTCGGCGCCGTCGGGTGCACCGCCTCCGGCGCGCCCGCGCTCGCGGCGGCGCTCGATCGCGCCGACCACGCCCAGCACCTCAGCGCCGAAGAGCGCGCGGTGCTCGTGGCGTGGCTCGCCGCGGGCAGCCCGCGGAGCGTCGCGAGCCTCCACGGCGCCGGCTTCGCCGATCCACGCTCGCCGTCGAGCCACGGGCGCATGCTCCGCGCGAGCGGCTACGCGCCGATCACCGACGCCTCGCACCCCGACGCGTGCGGCACGTGTCACGACGGCGCGGTCCGTCGAGAAGGAATCGCGTTCGGCGCGCCCGACGCACCCTCGTGCACGAGCTGTCACGCGCAGCCCGGCGGCGTGCTCGCGTGCAGCACCTGCCACGGACACAACGACAAGGCGTACCCGCCGCGCAACCCGTGCTTCTTCCCGAGCGATCGCGCCGACCGAACACACGCGGCGCACGTCGAAGCGAGCGCGTCGCGCGCGCGCGGGCTCGCGTGCGCGGCGTGCCATCCGACGCCCGGCGCAGGAGACTTCTCCGGCGTGCACGCGAACGGCTACACCGACGTCGCGTTCGACTACACGATCGCCGGGCGCGAAGCGAAGCACGACGCGACGTCCGGACGATGCGCCGGCACGTGCCACGATCGCGGAGGCGCGCGACCTGCGCCGGCGTGGGGCGAGACCGCGATGACGTGCAACGACTGCCACGCATCGCCGCCCGCGGATCACTATCGCGGCGCGTGCACGAGCTGTCATCGCGAGGCGAACGCGACCGGCACCGCACTCATCGCGCCCGCGCTCCACGCCGACGGAAAGGTCGACCTCGGCGACGGCAGCGGCCGCTGCGGTGCGTGCCATGGCCGCGGCGACGATCCTTGGCCCGACACCGGCGCGCATCGCGCGCACGCGGCGCCCGCGAGCGCGCTGCAAGTCGCGTGCGAGACGTGTCACGACGCGCCCGGCGCGGGCGAGGCGCACCCCCGCGGGACGGGCACGCCCGCGATCAGGCTCGCCGGGCTCGCGACGCGCGGCGGGCGTCGCGCGTCGTACGATCCGGTCACCAAGACGTGCAGCGGAACGTACTGTCACGAAGGATCGGGCGCCGCCCTCGCCGCGCCGCGATGGACCGACGGAGCCGACGCGCGCGCGTGCAACTCGTGCCACGGCGCGCCGCCTCCGCCTCCGCACGCGCAGAGCGCGACGTGCGGAGGAGCGGCTTGTCACGAAGGGCGAACGACCGGCCTCGCGATGACGGCCGCCGGAAGGCTCTCGCACGTCGACGGCGTCATCGATCGCGGCCCACCCTGACGCGAGACGATCAGTGCGTGAACACGTGGCAGCCCTTGCAGACCTTGGCCTCGGGTTGGTGATCGCGACGGTCGGCGTGGCACGTGCCCGTGCACGTCGCGCGATCCGAGCGCGGCGGACCGTGCGACGTGTGGCACGTCGCGCACGCCGCGTGTGAAGGCTTCGCGTGGAGCCCGGCGAGCGATGAACGCGCGTGGCACGACGTACACGACGGCGGCTGCTCCACGCCCTTCGGCCCGTGCGGCCTGTGACAGCTCGCGCATCCTCCGGTCGTGTGGAGCGCCTTGCCCTTCGTCTTTTCGGTGTGGCAGCTCGTGCATGATGCACGCATTCCGAGCGATCCCGAGTGCGTGTCGTGGCACGTGTCGCACGCGGCGTGGCCCTTCGGCGCGGTGCTCGCCTCCGCGGCGTGGCAGCTCTTGCACGTCGCCGGCTTCGCCACCGGCGCGTGAGCGGAGCCGTGGCAAGACGCGCACGCCTCGTGACCGGGCCGCTTCGCGGTCTTCGCGCCTTGCTCGGCATGACAGCCAGCGCAGAGCGCCGTGCCCTGGATCGCGAACGCGTGCGGGGTGTGGCACTGCGTGCAAGCGACGCCCTTCGCGTGGAAGGCGTGGTCGGTCTTCGCGGCGAAGTGACACGACGAGCACGACTCCGTCTTCGCCGAGCGCTCGCCGTGGGGCGCGTGACACCCCGTGCACGCCGCGCCCTTGGCCGATGCCGGGTGCGACGGCCTCACGCTCTCGTGACAGCGCGCGCACGCCTTCTCTGGCGACGCCTGGGGTCGATGCGTCTCGTGGCAGCTCTTGCAGTCGGCGTGCGCCGAGGTCTTCTCGTGCGCGAGCGTGGTGACCTTCGCGTGGCAGCTCGTGCACGCCTTGGGTTTGTCCGGCTCGTGCGGCGCGTGACAGCTCGCGCACGCGACGTGACCCTTGCCGGTGAGCGCCGCGCGATGATCGGCGTGGCACGTCGTACAGTTCTCTCGCGCGGCTTCCTTTCCGCTGTGGGGCGCGTGACACGAAGTGCAGAGCGCGCCGGGGGAGCTCCCCGCTTTGATCGCGAGCGCGCCATGCGTCACGGTCTGCTCGTGGCAGCTCGTGCACTCGGCGCGGATCACGCGCTCTTCGCCGTGGGCTGCGTGGCACGTCTTGCACGGCGCTCCGTCGCTCGCGTGATGCGCGAGGGTGGCCGCTCCTCCTCCGCCGTCTTTCGCCGCGTGGCAGTCGGCGCAGCGCGCCTCGGCCTTCTCCGCGCCGAAGACGTGACACGTGAGGCACGTCGTCGGACCACGATGCGCGTGCTTCGCCTCTCCTTCGTGACACTTCGCGCACGAAGCGAGCGGCGCCGGTCCGCCGCCTTCCGCGTGACACTCGGTGCACGCGATCTTCTTCGCGCCGACGTGGAGCTCGTGCATCGGCGTCTCGCGCGCGGTCTTCCACGTGATCGGGACGTGCTCCTCGGGCGACCGCGGCTCCGGCCGCTCGCGGATCGCGAGCGCCGCGAGCGCCGCGACCGCGATCGCCGCCACCAAGACGAGGAGCGCGAGGCGGGGCCTCTTCATGGCGCGTGGCACTGACGGCAAGGCTCGTCGCGGCGCGCGTCGAGCGCGCTCGCGAAGCCTCGCCCGTGCGGGTTACCGCCCGGACCGCCGACGCGGTGACATCCGACGCAGAGCGCCTCCCCCGATCCGCCGTGACAGCTCGCGCAACCTCCGGGATCCAGCCGCGCGGCGCGGCCGTGCCCGCCGCCGCGCGCGCGGACCCAGTCGGGCGGGTGCGGATTCCGCGCGGCGCCGGCGGCGGCGGACGCGGCGCGCCCGCGCGTCGCGTGGCAGTCGAGGCAGAAGCGCTCGCTCTCGTGGCACGTCGAGCAGAGGCCCGGCGCGGCGCGCGCTTCATCGGCGTGGCGCATGCCGAAGCCCGCGCGATGCAGCCCCGTGAGCCGCGGCTTGTCGAACGAGAAGCGCCACGGGAGCGCCGCCGTGCTCACGCCGTGACACGCCGCGCACGAGGCCTCGCTGTGGCACGTCGCGCAGAGATCGCGCGCGCTCGCGGCGCGCACGCCGTGCTCGCGCACGAAGTCGCCGTCGTGGATGACGTGGCTCGAGGGCCGCTCGAGCTCCGCAGGCAGATCCGCGTGACAGCCGTCGCACTCGCGCGTGCTCCACTGCTTCTCGTGCGCGTGGCACCCGAAGCATTGCGCCATCGGCGGCCTGATCTTCGCTTGCTCCTTCTTTCCCGCCGCCGCGTGGCAAGGCACGCACTCGCCGCCCACCTTCGGCACGTGCGCGTCGTGCGCGAAGCGGAGGTGCTCGCGCGCGAGCGCGCTCTCCTCGCGCGTGCGTCGATCGCCGTGACAATTGCCGCACGGCCTCGTGTCGTGAGGTCTCTCATGACACGTGGTGCACGTCGACGTCGACGGGAGGTGGAGATCGCCTCGATCGCCTGCGCGCGCGACGCCTTCGTGACACGTCACGCAGCTCACGCCCGCGAGCGCGTGCGCGCGATGCTCGAACGGGCGCTGCGCGTCGCGAGGCTTGATCCCGAGGAGCCCCGCGCACGCGGCCATCGAGAGCACGAGCGCGAGGAGCGCGAGCCGAACGAGCGGCCTCACGGCGTCGTCCTCCCGAACGCGTACGAGACGCGCGTGAGGGCGTGGAGCGCGCCGCGGTACTCGGCGCCCGCGGCCGAGAGGTGCGTGCCCCACGATCCCTCGACGCCGGTCGCGATCTCCCAGCCGGACGGCGACGACCACGCGAGCGCGCCGAGCGCCCACGGCCAGAGCGATCCGCGCCCGCGCGGCTCGTCGGGTCGCACGAGCTCGAGCTCGGTCGCGACGCGGAACGCAGCGGTGATCGGGATCGCGACGCTCGCGCGCACGCCGATCCATCGCGCGCCGTGGAAGTCGACGCGACGCGCTTCCACGCCGATCGCGCCGTCCCACGCGTCGTCGAGCGAGAGCGTCGCGCGCCCGAGCGCTTGGCCGCCGGCCTCACCTCCTTGGACCTGCACGCTGCCGGTCGTGACGAGCTCGAGCCGCGGCGCCGCGCGCCAGCGGAACGTCGCGCCCGTGCTGGTCGCGGCGAAGTCGCCGAGCACCGAGAAGAGCGACGTGCTCGGCAAGAGGCGCCCGGGCGATCGATGCGTCGTGAAGAGCTCGCCGCGCATGTCGTCGTTCTGGACGCTGATCGACGCGAGGGCGTCGGCGGGCCCGGGCGTGACGATGTCGAAGCTCGATCGCGCGACGGCGGTGAGCCACGGCGACGGCGTGAGCGCGAAGTCGAGCCCGACCTCTTCGTCGTCTCGCTCGGCAGCGCGACGCCGCATCGCGTACGATCCGCCGAAGGCGGCGACGTCACCGATCGACTGGCCGAGCCTCCCGCCGGCGGCGGCGTCGAAGGTGCGATAGTCGAAGCGCCGCGCGACCGGAAAGCCGCCGAACGCCTCGAGCGTCGTCCCGCCGAACACACGTCCGAGCGCGCGCACGCCGTCGATGTGGACGGGACGGATCGCGCCCATCGAGACGACCATGCGCCCGAAGCGCGCTTCGGATCCGCTCGCGGCGTCGCGCGCGCGAACCGACAGCGTGAGGACGTCGCCGGCCGGGAACGCCGCGTCCCCGCTCGCCCCCATCACGCCGAGCCACGTGACGGTCTCGACGTCGAGCCACGGCCGCGCGCGGTCTTCGCCGCGCAGCATCACGAGCCCGACGGGCGATCGCGTCTGCGCGAGCGCGTCGCCGCGGAGGCGGAGCGCGGAGGGAGGCTCGTCGGCCTTCGCCGCTCGCGGGAGGCCGAGGAGCAGGAGGCACGCCAGCGCGGCGTCGATCTTGCTCCGGGACGGGAAGGACATGAACGGCGAAGAGATCGGATGGATGGGTTGGGCGTCGATCGCGAGCGCCGGTCTTGCGTCGCTGATCCTCCTCATGCATCTGCTGCGCCCGCCGCGCGCCGCTTCGTCGGCGAAGCTCTGGCTCCTCTTCGGGTTGGGTGTGCTCCCCATCGCGTCGGCGGGGAGCGCCAACGTGAGCGGCTTCTCGGCGACGCAGTCGCGCAAGTTTTGCGGCTCGTGCCACGTGATGGAGCCTCACGCGAAAGACTCGGAGGATCCCTCGAGCAGCTCGCTCGCCGCGATCCATGCGCGCAACGAGAGCTTCGGTCACGACAATTGCTACACGTGCCACAAGGACTACGGCATGTACGGCTACGTCTTCACGAAGATCGGCGGCATGGGGCACGTCTACTACTACCTCACGGAGTACAAGGACACGCCGCTCGAGGAGGCGAAGCGCTCGATCCGCATCCGCAAGCCGCTGCCGAACGCGAACTGCACCGGCTGCCACACCACGACCGCGCCTCGATGGCTCGCGATCGGCGACCACGCGGCGACGCTCGAGGACGTTCGGAGCGGCAAGACGAGCTGCGCCAGCGCGGGCTGCCACGGCTTCGCTCACCCCATCACGAAGAGCCCGGGCGAAGGCGGTGGGCCGTGAAGTGGCGTCCCGTGGAGAGCGCCGCGCTCTTGCGCGTCGCGTGCGGCCTCGGGCTCGTCGGGCTCGCGCTCATGGTCTGGTCGATCGTGGATCGAACGGTGTGGCCCGTGCTGGTCGCGCTCTCGGTCGGCCAGGCCGTGGGGACGCTGTCGTTCTTGCTCTACCTCGTCGTCGTCGTGCGCGATCTCGGCGTCATGACGCGCCTCGGTCGCGGCCCCAAGTGACCGGCGCAAGCGCTGCGCGCCCGCGCAAAAGGTGCACCCGCGGGATCACTTGGCGACGAGCACGATGACGTCGTCGTTCTCGCGACCGAAGCGCGTCACGATCCCCTGCGCGATCACGATCGGATGCTCGCGGAGCAAGTCGAGATCGTCCTCGACGGCGAAGCGGCTGGAGACGCCGTCGGAGGCCATGATCAGCACGTCGTCGGTGCGGAGCGGCGCGCTCTCGACCTTGAGCTTCGCGACGGCGGCGCCGGCGCCGAGCACGGCGGACGATCCACCGAAGCGCCGCGCCGCGCGCGGCGCGCACATCTGAACGGCGACGTTGCCGACGGAGACGGCTTCGAAGACGCCTTCGACCTCGCCGAGCCTCGCGACGGCCATCACGGCGCCGCGCGTCGGCCCGAGCGCGCCGTGACACGCATGGAGGATGTCGGCCGGCGACGTCGAACGCTCCGCATGGAAGACGGCGCACGCCGCCGACGAGGCCTCGCGCGCGGGCTGCCCGTGCCCGAGGCCGTCGCAGACCGTCACGACGAGCGCGTCTTCCGTCCTGCGAAAGCCCGCGTGGTCGCCGCTGCGCGGCTCGCCGGCGAAGGGCCTACCGTAAACGCCCACTTGCCGACGACGCGGCGCTTCACGCGGCAGGACGCGCGCCCAGACGGCGGTGCCCTCGCCGACACGCACGTCGTAGTCGACCTCGCTCGCGTTCTCGCCCACGCTCGCGAGGCCCACGCCGAGGCTCCCGTGGATTCGCGGCGTGCCTTCGAGCGCGCGCGCCGGATCGACGATGCCTCCTCCGCGATCGACGGCGACGATCTCGAGCCCTCGATGCGCGCCGCGATCGACGCGTCGCACCGCGATCCGACCGCGGTGCGCGTGACGAAGCTGGTTACGCCCGAGCTCCGTCGCGACGAGCGCCGCGCGCGCGGCGATCTCGGCGTCGATGCCCGCCTCGCCCGCGACGTCGCGCACGCGATCGCGGACGAGCGAGAGCGAGGCTTCGTCGCGCACTTCGATCGCGTCGGCGTCGGGGAGCCATTCGTCGATCAAAAGCGCTTCCACTTGAGCACCGTCACCTTCGTGCCTTCGCCGGGCTTCGACTCGATGTCGAAGACGTCGACCAGCCGGCGGCTCCCCGACACGCCGAGGCCCATCGACCGAGCCGTGCTGTAGCCGCCGGCGAGGACGCGCGCGATGTCGCTGATCCCCGGCCCCTGATCCTCGAAGACGATGCGAACGCCGATATGAACGCCGTCGGACACTTCTTCGATCCAAGCAACGCCCTTGCCAGCGTGCACGATGACGTTGCGCGCGAGCTCCGACGTGGCGGTCGTGATCGCGGCGGTCGCGAACGTGTCGAACTTGCGCATCTCGGCGATGTCGCGGACGCGCCTGCGGACGGCGATGATGTCGTCCTCCGTGTCGAGCTTCATCTCGTGCCTCGCGAGCACCGTCTCCACTGGTCGAGGCCCTCAGCGCTTCGGGAGGACGTGGCCCAGGAGCGCCAGGCCGTCGTCGAGGTTGAGCGCCGTCTTGACCCCCTCCATCGCGTAGCCCATGCGGACCAGCGTGGCCGCGACCTCGGGCCTCATGCCGACGAGGACGGTGGAGGTTCCCATGAGCCGCGCCATGCGGCCCGTCTCGGCGAGGATCCGCGCGACGTAGCTGTCGACCATGTCGAGGCCGCTGATGTCGATGACGAGTCCGGTGTCGCCGCCCTTCTCGATCGCCGTCAGCACGTCGGCCTGAAAGGCTTCGGCCACCGCGTCGCGGAGCTCGATGTGAACCGTGACGAGCAGCGTCGGCCCGATGCGCAGGATCGGGATCTGACCGCGCATCATGGAGCCCCGACGCGGACCGGCTTGTCGCTGATGACCTTGCCGACCATGCCGAGCGCGAGCTCGATGCCGTCGCTCAAGCGGCTGACGGTGTGCATCGCGGAGACGTCGACGCCGAGCTGCACCATCGTGCGCGCGACCTGCGCGGTGATCCCCGTGAGGATCGTGTCGGCGCCGAGCAGGCGCACCGCCGCCGTCGTCTTCAAGAGGTGATCGGCGACGCGCGTGTCGACGACGGGCACGCCGGCGATGTCGATGATGATGCATCGCGCCTGCGCGTCGACGATGTGGAGGAGCACGCTCTCCATGACCTGATGCGCGCGATGGCTGTCGATCGCGCCGACGAGCGGAAGCAGCAGCACGCGCTCGTAGACGCGAATGACGGGCGTCGAGAGCTCGCGGATCGCCGCCTGATGACGGCCGAGCGCCTCCAAGTTTGCGGCGATGTACGTGTCGATCGCCAGGGCGACGTCGAAGAAGACGATCCGCTGGATGCTGCCGAACGCCGCGCGCACGGCGGCCTCCTCGCGCAGCTCCTGGTAGAGGCGATCGAGGATGAGCTGGAGGTACTGGCGGTAGGCGCCGAGGTACCACTTGGGCGACAGGCCGATCCGCTCGTGCATCGCGCCGACGCGGAGGCGGTCTTCGACGTAGGAGAGATCGCAGCGCCCGGAGAAGAGGCCGAGGAAGTACTCCTTCTGCGTGCGCTTCACGCGCCGCACGAGGGCGTCGTCGGGGAAGAACTTCTTCGTCTCCGGATGTCCGAGCAAGAGCGCGTAGAAGTCTTCGACGACCGCGTCGGTCACCTTCTCGGCGAACGGCCGGAGGGAGGCGAGCCGCGCGAGATCTTCGTCGGTCAACGTGAAGAACGCGCGTCGACTGCGAAGCTCCGCTTCGTCGAGCTTCAAGATCGACATGTACTTACGGTGATCCATCGCGCCCGAGCTCATGGTCGAACCTCGTAACCTCTCCGCGCGGAAATGGGAGCCCTTGACCCTCGCACGATGAATCCACATACCATGCCGCGTGGCCGAGAGAGCGACCGATACGCTCGTGCGCTTCGCGCGCATCGTCTCCGACGCGGCGGCATCGGAGGAGATGATGCCTCGCCTCTGCGAGGCGCTCGTCGAGCACGTCTCGGCCGACGGGATCGCCGTCGTGGTGCTCGAGCCGTCCGGCGGAGCGCGCCTCGCCGCCGAGCACGGCCTGCCCGAGGGCGCGCGGAGCGTCTCGTTCGAGCCCGACGACATCGGCGCCGACCTCGGCCGGCAGATCCTCGGCGCCGCCGAGGGCGCGTTCGCGTGCGAGCGCACGAGGCCTCTCGTCGCCGGCGGCGGCCTCTTCGGCGCCGTCGTGATGCTCTTCCGAAGCGCCGCGGGCCCTCCTGAGGAGAGCCTCTTGCTCGCCGAGGGCCTCGTCGATCTCGCCGCGATCGCGCTCGGATCGGCGATCCACGTCGCCCAGCTCGAGAAGCAGTTCACCGATCTGCGCACGTCTCAAGAGCTCCTCGCCCGAACCGAGAAGCTCCGCGCGCTCGGCCAGATGGCCGCGGGCGTATCGCATGATCTCAAGAACATCTTGAACCCGCTCTCGCTCCACCTCCAGATCATCCAGCGCGCGCTCGACAAGGGGAAGATCGACGACGTCAAAGAGAGCATCCCGGAGATGAAGCAGGTGCTCGTCCGCGGCCTCGAGACGCTCGAGCGCCTGCGCGACTACAGCCGCCAATCGAAGGAGAGCAAGACCGAGCTCGTGGAGCTCGACGTGCTCGCGCGCGAGGCGGCCAAGATCGCCAAGCCGCGCATGGCGTCTTCCGGAGGCGGGCGCGTCGTCACGATCCGCGAGGAGCTCACGGGTCCGCCCGCCGTCATGGCGATGAGCGGCGAGGTGGTGAGCGCGCTCGTCAACCTCGTCGTCAACGCGATCGACGCGCTCGGCGGCAAGGGCACGATCACGCTGCGCAGCGGCGAGCACGACGGCGGGAGCTGGGTCGCGGTCGAAGACGACGGGCCAGGGATGCCGAAGGAGGTCGAGCAGAAGATCTTCGAGCCCTTCTTCACCACGAAAGGCAGCGAGGGAACGGGCCTCGGCCTCGCGATGGTCTATGCCACGATGCAGCGGCACGGCGGCACGATCACGCTCGACACGGCGCCCGGCGAAGGCACGCGCATCCGCCTTTGGTTTCCGCCGCCGAGCCCCGCGTCCGCGGGCCATCGCCTATGAAGCGCGGCGCACGGCGGCCTTGGCCGCGCAGATCTCGGCGACCATCCGGCACGCGTCGGTGACGGTGAAGACGCCGACGACGCGCTGTCGCTCGATCACGACGGCGCAGCCGAGCTTGCGCGTGGCCATCGTCGCCGCGACCTCGGCCACGAGCGCACCCGGCGCGACGGCGAAGGCGTCGACGCTCATCGCGTCGTCGACCGTGTCTTTCTCGAGATCGACGCCCGCGATCGTCTCGAGGAAGTAGAGATCGCGCTGGGAGAGCAGGCCGACGAGGCGACCGCGCTCGAGCACGGGCAAGTGACGCACGTCGTGATCGCGCATCATCTTGTGCGCCGTCGCGAGCGTCTGGTCGCGTCCGATGGTCAACGGTTGAGGCGTCATGACGTCTTGCATGGTGATCGTCACGGGCCGCCGGGGGCTGGTCTTCGTGGTTCGCGCTCGGTTGGTCGCCATGGTCGCGACGGTTAGCAATTGTCCGGCCATGCGCGAGCGCCTCACGGAGCGCGATCGTGGCGTGCGTGCGCGCAGCGCGCGAGGCGCGGAGCGTGCGCCTGCGCGCAAAAGGTGCAGGCGCGCAGACACGAAACGTCGCGCAAGACGCGCGCGGCGGTGAGGCACAGGCCATGCACACGCTCGCGGCAGGAGAACGAACCATGACCGCTCGCATCGTCATTCTGGCCGCCGTCGACGACACGCCCGTCTCGGACGACGTGGTGTACACCGCGGCGACGCTCGGACGTACGCTCGCGGGAGCCGAGCTCCACCTGGTGAACGTGGTCGAGCCGCTCGCGCGCGAAGGTGAGAACGTCCCCGCGATCCCGACGCCCACGGACCAGCTCGAGACGGCGCGCGTGCTCATCGAGAAGGTGCGCGAGCGGGCTCGCGAGATGTTCCCGGGGCGCATCGTGGGTCACCTCGCGGCCGGCATGCCGTGGCGCGAGATCGTGCAGCTGGCGACGAACCTGAAGGCGGATCTCGTCGTCCTCGGCAATCATCGCCGCGGCCGCATCGAGCGCTGGTTCATCGGCTCGGTCTGCGAGCAGGTGCTCCGCAAGGCGCCTTGCGCCGTGCTGGTCGCGAAGCCGCGAGAGCCGGAGCACCCGGCGATCCCGGAGATCGAGCCGCCCTGCGCCGATTGCCTCGCGGTGCAGCGGGAGAGCGGCGGGCAGCAGCTCTGGTGCAACGCGCACACGCGAAACGCGTCGCGCTCGGCGCACCTGCACTACGCGTCGCCGCCGTCGTTCGGCGTCGGATCGATGCTCCTCCGCCCCGAAGGGTGAGCGCTTCGATCGCACGAAGCTTCCAGGGTCCGCGATCGATGAGTCGCGCGGCGCACCTCGAGCATCCCATCCTGCGCCTCGACGTCGTCCGTTCCGACGGGACGCGACAATCGACCCATCGCGTGTTCTGCCGGCTCCGACGCGAGTCGGTCCCCGTGGGCGTCTGCTGCGCGTGCGCGCACTGCGACGCGATCCGCGCCGAGCCTTCGCCTGCCGTCGCGTGCACGGTCGCCGGCCTCGACGAGCTGCCTCCCGACACCGACGGCATGCGCACCGAGGTCGGCACGCTCCTTCACGACGGGGCGACCGTCGTCGAAGAGAGCGCTTCGCTGCGCGACGCGTTCGAGGCGCTGCGCGCGAGCGATCAGCGAGCGATCGCGGTCGTGAACGAAGCGCGCGCGCTCGTCGGCGTGCTCCACGAGGCGGCGTTCGTGGGGCGGCTCGGTCGGGCGATGCCCACGGTCGCTCGCGCGATGTCGAAGCCCATCGCGCTGCCCGAGACCGTGCCGGTGCGCGCCGCCCTCCGCGTCCTCGCGTCGTCGCACTTGCGCGAAGCCACGGTGGTCACCTCGAAGGGCACGCCGCTCGGGATCTTTCGCGACGTCGACGGCCTGCGCTGGATCGCCCGCGCGCGGCGTTGAATCAGCCCTCGTGGCCGTGTGGCCAGGTCTCGAGAACCGCGGTGGCCTGCGCGAGCGCCTCTTCCGGCGATCGGCTCGTGTCGATCTTCACGTGCTCGGTCTCCGGGAGCTCCACGATGGGCTGGAAGCCGGCGAGAAAGGCGTCGAAGATCGACAGGCGACCGTCGGACACGCTCGTCGCACGAACGCGCGCGTCGACGCGCGCGCGGCAGACTTCGGGCGGCGCGACGCACTCGACGAGCCGGAAGGGAACGCCGTGCGCGCTCGCGAGATCGCGCGCTCGCGCGCGCGCGGCGGCGGTGCGGAACGACGCGTCGACGACGGCCGATCGGCCCGAAGCGAGGACGGCGTCGGCGCGGCGGTGCACCTCCGCGTACACCTCCTCGCTGAAGCGAGGATCGTAGGGTCCCGACCACGCGGGCGCGTCGGCGTGCGCCGTCGGCGCGAGCCCGAGCATGTGCTTGCGCGTGCGATCGGCGTCGATCACCGGCGCGCAGAGCTCCTCGCCGATGCGCTCGGCCACCGTGCTCTTGCCCGACGCGATCCCGCCGGCGACCGCGACGAGCGTGGGGTGGAGGAGCGTTCGCCGCGCCGAAGCGAGCGCGAGGAGCAGGTCGCGCCGCGCCTCGGCGCTCGCGCGCTCGCGGATCGCCGCGGGAGCGCCCTCGTCGTTCGCCACGTAGGCGGCGATCTTGGCGCGAACGTACGCCCGATAGCTCTCGTAGAAGTCGACGACGCGATAGAGATCGAAGTCGTTGGCCGCGCGCGCGTAGGCCGCGAGGAATCGCTCGGCGAGCCCCGCGCGTCCGAGGCGCGTCATGTCCATCGCGAGGAACGCCACGTCGGCGCAGACGTCGGCGTGGCGATAGCGGGCGTCGAACTCGATCGCGTCGATGATCTCGAAGTCGTCGCCGCGGAAGAAGACGTGCTCGAGCCGCAGATCGCCGTGCCCGTCACGAACGGCTCCCGACGCGACGCGACGCTCGAACGCGCTCCGGTGTCCGCGGAGGAAGGCGAGCTGCCAGCGCTCGATTTCGTGCGCCTCCTCGCCCCTCACGAAGCGGGAGGCGGTCGATCGGAGCGCCTCGAAGTTGTCGAGGACGTTGCGCTCGATCGCTCTCACGCTCCCGGCCTCGGCGATGTGCGGGCCGGTCTCGGCGTCTGCGTGGAACGCGGCGAGGCCGATCGCGAGCCGCTCGAGCTCTACCGACGAGAGGGAGCCCTCTTGCAAGAGCACGTCGGCCCGATGCGCGTCGTCGAGGCGAACCATGCGCACGGCCCACTCGACGATCTCGCCGCCGGCGCCGAGCGTGTGCTTGCCGCTCGGCCCGCGCCGGATCGGCGTCACCCCGAGGTAGGTCCGCGGCGCGAGACGTCGATTGACCGCGACCTCGGCCTCGCAGGCCCTCCTGCGCCTCTCGAGCGTGGAGAAGTCGAGGAACGGAAAGACGACGGGCTTCTTGATCTTGTAAGCCTCGACGCCGAGCAGCACCCACGAGATGTGCGTCTCGACGAGGCGGACCTCGCGCCGATCGCCGGCCGCCGCGGCCCGCTCGCGGAGCTCGTTCAACAGCTCGTCGAGCATGCCACGGCGCTGAGCGAGCGGGTCTTCCAGCAAGAGAGTCGATTGCATGTCCGGCAGAACGCATCGCGCGTGCCAGGGTGGACTTTGCGTGGCGGCGCAAACGCTGCGCCCCCGCGCGGCGCGCGCCGGGATTTCCGTGCGTTCCGCGCTGGCAGAGGTCTTGCTCGACTCGACCGCATGAACCCGATCGAGAAGATCCTCGTCCCCACGGATCTCGGCGACCCTGGAGAGAGCGCGCTCGCGTACGCCGTCGGCCTCGCGGATTCGCTCGGCGCCGAGCTCATCCTCCTCCACGCGTTCGAGCTCCCGATCACCGGCTTCCCCGACGGCGTGCTCGTCGCCACCGCCGATCTCGCGAGCCGCATCGTCAACGCGTCGCAGAAGGCGCTCGGCGACGCGGTCGAGAAGTACAAAGGCGGCAAGGTCAAGATCACGCCCGTGCTCAAGCAAGGCGATCCGCGCGAGGTCATCCTCGCGGTCGCGAACGACATGGGCGCGGACCTCATCGTGATGGGCACCCACGGCAGACGCGGCATCGCGCGCGCGCTCATCGGGAGCACGACGGAGAGCGTCGTGCGAACGGCGCCGCTGCCCGTGCTGACCGTGCACGCCGACGTGAAGACGAACTGAGCGTCGGACGCCGCGCGATCAGCGCCGCGCGAGGTCTTTCGCCGACATGCCGTACTCGTGGAGGCGGTACTGGATGGTCCGGACGCTGATGTCGAGCAGCTCCGCCGCGCGCGTGGTCGATCCCTGGGTCGCCTCGAGCGTCGCGAGGATCGCGTGGCGCTCGATCTCGGCCATCGTCGAGCCGGGGATACGGAGCGGGCCCTGCATCGGCTGCGCGGCGTCGAACGGGAGATCTTCGGCGTCGACCTCGTTGCGCTCGCTGAGGACGACGGCGCGCTCGATCGCGTTCTCGAGCTCGCGGACGTTGCCCGGCCAGCGATGGGCGAGGATCTTGGTTCGCGCCGCCTCGGAGAAGCTCTCGATGGGCTTGTGATTCTCGCGCGCGAACTTCTGGAGGAAGTGATTGGCGAGCACGAGCACGTCGGCCCCGCGGAGGCGAAGCGGCGGAATCTCGACGTGCACGACGTTGAGCCGGTAGTAGAGATCCTCGCGGAAGCGACCCTCGCGCACTTCGCGCGCGAGATCCTTGTTCGTCGCCGCGAGGAGCCGCACGTCGACGGGGATCGACTCGCCGCTGCCGATGCGCTCGACCGTGCGCTCCTGGAGCACCTTGAGGAGCTTGACCTGCATGAGCGCGGGGATCTCGCCGACCTCGTCGAGGAAGAGCGTGCCGCCGCTCGCTTGCTCGAAGCGGCCGAGGCGGCGCTTGTCGGCGCCGGTGAACGAGCCCTTCTCGTGGCCGAAGAGCTCGCTCTCGAGGAGCGTCTCCGGGATCGCCGCGCAGTGGAGCGACACGAACGGCGCCTTCGCGCGCGGGCTGAGCTCGTGGAGGGCCTTGGCGAGCTCGCCCTTGCCCGTGCCGCTCTCCCCCGTGATCAAGACGGTGGCGCGCGAACCCGCGACCTGCCGCGCGACGCGATAGACTTTCTGCATCGCGGGGCTCGTGCCGAGGAGCCCTTTCAGGCCTTCGCCGTCGCGCTCGCGGAGCTGCCGGCGCAGGTTCTCCGCCTCCGCGCGGATGGTGCGCTGCTCGAGGCTCCGCTCGATCGCGAGCGAGAGGACGTCGAAGTCGATTGGCTTGGTGATGAAGTCGATCGCGCCGGCGCGCATCGCGGCGACGGCGGCGTTTACGTCGCCGTGCGCGGTCGCGACGATGACGGGGAGCTCGACGTCTTGCTCACGTAGCTTCGTGAGCAGCGCCATGCCGTCCATGTTCGGCATGTGGAGATCCGTGACGACGACGTCCGGCGCGTTCTCCGCGGCGACGGCGAGCGCCTGCACGCCGTCGGCGGCCGTCGAGACCTCGTAGTCCGATTGTTTGAGCAGCTTCTCGAGACCGCCTCGCGCCGAGGCTTCGTCGTCGACGACGAGGATCCGCACCTTGCTCATCCCTCTTCTCCTGAAGACGCCAACGGTAGTGCAACCCGGAACCGCGTGCGACCGGGTTCGCTGTCGACCTCGATCGTGCCCCCGTGATCGGCGACCGCGCGCTGGGCCACGGCGAGGCCGAGGCCGGTGCCGTGCGGCTTGGTCGAATGGAAGGGCTCGAAGATTCGGAGGTCGCCCTCGGGGACGCCGGGACCGTCGTCTTCGACGTCGATGAGCGCCTGACCGGCGTCGCGACGCACGCGCAGCGTGACGTTGCCGCGCGCGCCGACCGCCTCGATCGCGTTCTCGAGGAGGTTCACGACGGCGCTGACGAGCCGAGGCTCGTCGGCGGGCACGACCACGTCGGGTGGCGGGAGCTCCGCGCGCAGCTTCGCGTCGGCGCCGAGCTGGCTCGCGACGAGCGTAACGGCGCGCTCGCCGATCGCGCGCAAGCTCGTGGGCTCGAGCGCGATTGGGCGCGGGAGGGCGAACTCGAGGAAGTCGGTGACGAGGCTCGCCAAGCGCTTGACCTCGTCTTTGACGACGTGGAGCGCCTCGCGCACGTCGTGCGACGCGCCCGCGCCCTCGAGCGCGCGAGAGACGAACGAGACGTTGAGGAGCGCGCCGTTGAGCGGATTTCGGATCTCGTGCGCGAGCCCGGCCGCGAGGCTCCCGAGCGACGCGAGCCTCGCTTGCCGATCGTCGCGCCGGTGCGCGGCGCTCTGCTCCGCGAGATACGTCTCGACCATGGCCGCGAGCTCGGCGTCGAGGATCCGGGAGAGCGCGCGAGCGGTCTCGTGCGTCGGATCGGCCGCGTCGGCGGCGCCCTCGAGCTCGGCGCGGATCTCCGCGAGCGCGACGAAGAGGTCCGAGAGCGGAGCGCCGGCGACGAGGTGCGCGCGCCCGACGCGATCGGCGCGCGCGCGCTCGTGGCGCACGACGAAGAGCCCCTCGAGCCACTCGGCGTGAGCGCTGCGCAGCGTCACGAGGCGCGCTTCGTCGCGGCGATCGTACACGTCGTCGCATAGCCGCTCGGCCAACGCCGGGAGCTGGGCAGAGACCTGCTCGCGGACGAGCGCGAGGCGCCGTGCGTCTTCGTGCGTGAGCCGGAGGCGTTCCCAGAGCCCGTCGACGCGCGACTTCATGTGCCGTCGATCCAAAGTGCACCCGATGTGCCATCGGCCGAGGCCTCCGATCGGCTCGCGCCTCACGTCTTGCCCGGGCGCAAAGTCTGCGCCGCCGCGCGCGCGGTGCGCGATCGACGGCGGAGCGCAGGCGCGCGGGCGGAGCTTGCGCGTGGCCCGTGGCTTGCGTGACTGCCCGCGGAGGTCTCGTGATGAAGAAGATCCTGGTCGGGCTCGACGGTTCCGGGCGTCAGAAGGGCATCCTCGCCGCCGCGACCGCGCTCGCGCGACGAACCGGTTCGAAGCTGGTGCTCTTTCGCGCGGTGAGCATTCCCACCGAGCTCCCACCGGAGGCCTACTTGATGCCGCCGACCGAGGTGACCAAGATCCTCGAGCGCCGCGCGCGCGTCGCCCTCGAGGAAGCCGCGCGCGACGTGCCCGGCGAGCTCGCCCCGGAGCTCCGAATCGCGCTCGGCCAGCCGTGGCAGGCGATCTGCGCGGCGGCCACGGAGTGCGACGCCGACCTCATCGTCATCGGCTCGCACGGCTACGACACGATCGATCGACTGCTCGGAACGACGGCGGCGAAGGTCGTCAACCACGCCGACCGCACCGTCCTCGTCGTCCGCGCGCCGGAGCGATTGACGGACTGAGCTCGCGTTGACCGCGTGGTACGAGCGTTGCGTCGGGAGGATGTCGATGAAGCCCAACGATCAGGTCTATCGGTGGATGACCCCCTCTCCGCTCGTCGTGTCGCGCGACGCCACCGTCGCGACGGCGTTCGATCTGATGGAACAGCACGCGATCCGTCACCTGCCGGTGCTCGATCGCGGCGATCTCGTGGGGATGGTGTCGGCGACCGATCTCGCGTTCGTGAAGCGCTTCGCCGATCCGGAGGCGACGCTCGTGAGCGAGGCGATGTCGACGCCGCCGTACGTCGCTCACCCGTCGACGCCGCTCGACGAGGTCGCCGGCGCGATGGCGCGCCAGAGGCTCGGCTCGGCGATCATCGTCGAGAGCGGGAACGTCGTGGGGGTGTTCACAGCGGTCGACGCGCTTCGCGCGATCGCGGGCGATCGCGACGGTCGCCCCGAGGACGCAGCGACGATCGCGTAGCGCCCTTCGTTGGTGCTCACGGGCAGAGCACGGCGGCCCCGTTGATCCGGCCGTCCTTCAGGCGCGCGAGCGCCTCGTTCGCGTCGGCGAGCGGGAAGACGTCGAACGTGGTTCGAATCGGGATGCGCGCGGCGAGATCGAGCAGCTCGCGCGCGTCGTCGCGCGTGAAGCTCGCGACGCTGCGCACGCTCCGCTCCCACCAGAGGAGGTCGTAGGAGAACGCGGGGACGCCGTCGAGGTGGATTGCGTTCACCGCGACGGTGCCCCCGCGCTCGAGCGCGGCGAGCGCGCAGATCACGACCTCTCCGGCCGGCGCGAACGTCACCGCGGCGTCGAGCGGCTCCGGCGGCGCGTCGTGGTAGCCGCCGGCCCACTCGGCGCCGAGCTCGAGAGCGCGCGCGCGCTCGGCCTCCGATCGCGTGGCGACGAAGACGCGGCATCCCCACGAGCGCGCGATCTGGAGCGCGAGGAGCGCGGACGCGCCGAAGCCGTACAGGCCGAGGCGCTGCCCGGGTCGAGCTCCGCTGATCTTCAGCGATCGGTAGCCGATTACGCCGCCGCACAACAGAGGCGCCGCCGCGAGATCGTCGAACGCGGCGGGGAGACGCAGCGCGAAGCGCGCGTCGACGGCGACCTCGCCGGCGTAGCCGCCGTCGCGATCCCAGCCTGTGAAGCGCGCTTCGGCGCAGAGGTTCTCGCGCCCTTCGAGGCACCGCGCGCAGCGGCCGTCGGTGCTCGCGAGCCAGGCCATGCCCGCGCGATCGCCGACACTCCAGCCGGTGACGCCCTCGCCGACGGCGTTCACGACGCCGACGATCTGATGTCCGGGCACGATCGGCAGGCGCCGCGCCTTCAGATCGCCTTCGCAGAGCTGGAGATCGGTCCTGCATACGCCGCACGCGACGACGCGCAAGACGAGCTCTCCCTGGCGAGGCGCGGGCGGAGGCAGCTCGACGCGCGCGAGCGGGCGCGACGCGATCGGCCGAGGTGTCGAGAGCTGCATCGCGATCATGATCGCGTTGCTGCGATTTGCGAGAAGCGTGCCTGCCCTCGAGCTCGTCAGGGACGAATCGCGATCTTCATGACGCCGTCGCGCTGATGGGCGAAGAGCTCGTACGCGGCCTCGATCTGATCGAGCGAGAACGAGTGCGTGACGAGCGCTTCGAAGGGCGCGCGGCGCGCGGCGACGACGTTCATGAGCCGGCGCATCCGCTCCTTGCCTCCGGGGCACAGCGTCGTGACGATCGTGTGATCGCCGAGGCCCGCGGCCATCGCGTCGAGCGGAACGGCGAGGTGGCCGGAGTAGACGCCCAAGCTCGAGACGGTGCCGGCGGCGTGCACGCAGCGGAGCGCGTTCTCGAACGTCGATTGCTGTCCCAGCGCTTCGATCGCGACGTCGGCGCCGCCGCCCGTGAGCCGCTTGATCTCCGCGACGGCGTCTTGCTGGCTGTAGTCGATGACGACGTCGGCGCCCATGCGCTTGGCCATCTCGAGGCGCGCGGGCACCTTGTCGACGCCGATCACGAGCGACGCGCCGGACATCTTCGCGCCCGCCGTCGCGCAGAGCCCGATGGGTCCCTGGGCGAAGACGGCGACCGCGTCGCCGAGGCGCACGTGGCCGCGCTCCGAAGCGGAGAAGCCGGTCGACATGATGTCGGGGCAGAGGATGACCTCTTCGTCGCGCAAGCCGTCGGGGATCTTGGCGAGGTTCGCTTGCGCGCTCGGCACGAGCACGTACTCGGCCTGACATCCGTTGATCGTGTTCCCGAAGCGCCACCCGCCGAGGGTCTGGAACGTGTCGCTCCCGTGGCTGCACTGCGATCCGTAGCCGGAGAGGCACGCGCGGCACTGGCCGCACGGGGTGATCGCGCCGGCGATCACCCGGTCGCCACGGTTGAAGCCGACGACGCCGGGTCCGAGCTCCTCGATCACGCCGACGGGCTCGTGGCCGACGATGAGCCCCGGCCGCACCGGGTATTCGCCCTTCAGGATGTGCACGTCGGTTCCGCAGATCGTGGTGAGCGTGACGCGAACGAGCGCTTCGCCCGGTCCCGGCCTCGGCCGCTCGACCTCCCTCAGCTTGATGGTCCCCTTCTTCTCGAAGACCGCGGCGCGCATCGTGCTCATGTTCGGGCTCCTTGCTCTCGGGCCCAGCGATAGAGCCCGGTGTTCTCCCGCCGCGCGTGCTCGCGCAGCGTGTCGAGGAACGCGCGGACCATGTCCGCGCGCAGGTAGTGGAGGTCGACGGCGAGATCGAGGTCGACGAGCGCCTTGCGGATCGCTTCGTGCGCGAGGACGAGCGGCGCGGCGTCGATCGGCTCTTCGCGGAGATAGCGTGGCAGGAGATCCCGCTCCTCGGCCGCCATGTGCTCGAGCACGCGATCGCGCAGCTCCGACATCCACGCGCTGACGTCCGCGCGATCGTCGTCTTCGATGACCTCGATGAGCCGCTCCGCGAGCACCTCGAGCACGTCGTGCTCGGATCGCAACGACGCGACGACGTCGAGGTCGAATCCTCGGTTGGACGCCGCACGGGTGGGACGGAGCGCAGGCGCTTGCTTCGTCGCGTTCATGCGTTCACCTCCATGGCTCATCGCGGCGTGGGTCGCGCGACGAGGACGGATCGATCGCAGTGGTTGACCACCTTGCCTGCGGTGGTCCCGAGGATCTTGTCGAAGCCCGAGTAGCCGTGCGATCCGATCACGACGAGGTCGCAGTCGAGCGCCTTCGCGGCCGTGCAGATCTGATCCCACGGCGTGCCGACGCGCACGCTCTTTCCCTCGAGCAGCTCCGGAGGAACGTCGCGCGCGAGCTCGTCGAGCTCCTTCTCCGCCTTCTTCGTGAGCGTCTGGAGGATGGGCTCGGCGGCGTGAACGAACATCTCCTCGTCGATCTCGGGCGGCAAGCCGACGGTGCGAAGCAGATGGAGCTTCGCCGACGCGCGGCGCGCGAGGTCGGCCGCGGTCTGCAAGACGAACGAAGCGCGGGCCGAGGCATCGAGGCAAACGAGGATTCGCTTCATGACGAGAGGCGTCATTCATCGCTCGTGCCATCGGCAAATCGGCGCCACGGCGAAGGGCTCGTCCGTCGTAGGGCGCAGCGCTTGCGCCGCGACGCAGCTCTCGCGTCCTCGCGCTCGAGCGTGCACACCAAGTGCATCGCCGCGCGCGAGAGCTCGCGACGTCGCCTGGATTTCCAAGAGAATTCGCGGCGTGCGACGCTGGCGCGAGCGTTGCTGTACGCTCGGCCCCGGAGGAACGATGCGCCCAACGTCGACGGCTCTGATGGTGATGCTCGGTGCGTGCGCGGTGGCTTGTGGCGGCAAGGCGCCGGAGGCGAAAGAGCCCAGCGCACCGCAGAGCGGCGCGAACGACAAAGCGCCCGCCGACGGCGTCGTGCGTCCGATCACGCAAGGTCAGCTTCAGGTGGCGCACTTCGCGAGCGGCGACGGGACCATCGGCCTCGTGCTCGATCGCACGGGCAAGACGCCCAAGGTGCAGATCGACGGAGAGAAGGAGATCACCGAGCTCACGATGGTGGAAGACGTGTTCGCCGGCCAGCGCCGCGGCTTCTACTTGAAGTCGCCCGACGGCAAGAACGTGCTCTATCTGTCGACGGGCGGCTCGCTCAAGATCTTCCGCGGCCGTGACTCGTTCGCGCTGAGCAGCGACGCGCCCGCGAAGCCGCTACCCGCCGCGACGGTGACCGGCCAGTGGGTCGCCGCGAAGAGCGAGTGGGACAAGCACGTCGAGGCGCTCACGCCGCTCTCGTTCCTCGCCAAGAGCTCGCAGTTCACCTCCGAAGACTCGGGCAACCTGGCGAAGGTCTCCGAGGCGATCGCCGTGGTCACGCCCGATCTGCTCGTGCGCGTGACCGAGCGCGGCGCGAAGGACGCGCGCTGGAACCCCGCCTCGCCGTACGTCGGCAACACCGAGCACGCGGCCGGATCGTTCGGCCTCAACCCGTCGAACAACGCGTGGGCCGACGCGAAGGCGAAGGGCGGCCTCGCGAAGTGGGGCGGCGAGCTCGATCACGACGGCGTCCAGTTCAACCGGCCGACGCGCTCGCGCATGTTCGCGCTCAAGGGCTGGGCGCCGCCGCTCGCGGTGGGCACGCCGGGCTTCATCTGGGAAATGCGCGGCGGCACCGTGGTGTTCGTCACGCTCGACGGCGGGCGCTACCAGATCAGCGTCGGGAACGATCCCTCGCCCGTCCTCGAGAAGGGCGCGGGCCCGCAGTCGGGCTGGCCGGCGCCGCTCCAGCACGCGCTCGTCGACATGGGCACGGTTCGCATGTTCGCCAAGGGCAAGGCGATCCCGGAGAACGTCGCGAAGGAGATCGACACCCTCGACGACGCCTACTTCGATTGCTTCAACAAGGTGTGGAAGTCGGCCAAAGAGGAGCGCGACAAGATCGAGGCCTCGGCGCTCTCGGCGAACGAAAAGTGGGGCAAGCTCTCGGGCGTCGAGAAGAGCGCCGAGCTCAAGGCGCCGAAGCAGTGCGCGCCCGATCTCAAAAAGCTCGAGACGCGCCTGATCTCGTTCATCGAGGCCCGCAACGTCGAGCGCACGGCGATCTACGACAAGGCCAAGTCTCGCTTCAAGTGAGGCACGCTCACGATCGCACTTGCGCCAGCGCGCCAGCGCAGGCGCGGCGCGGGCCGAGCGGCGTGCTACGTTCGAGGATGCACCTCCGCCGTTTTCGAGGCATCGTTGGTGCGCTGGCGCTCCTCGGCGCGGCTCCCGAGGTGCGCGCGGCGCCCGTGGAGCGCGTCGTCGCGATCGTGGGAGAGGAGCCGATCCTCCTCTCCGAGCTTCGTCAGCAAGCTTCGGATCCGGTCTTGGAAGGCATGACGCTTCGCCAGGTGCTCGAGCGCATGGTCGACGAGCGGCTCGAAGCTCGCGCGGCGTCGCGAGAGCTCCGCGTGGTCGTCACCGACGCGGACGCGCGACGCGTGTATGCGCGGTGGTCGGCCGAGTCGGTCCGGTCGCTCGTCCGGATCCGAACGATCGCCTTCCACGTGCCCCACGCCGCTTCACCGGCCGCGCGCATGGCCGTCAGCCAGCTCGCCGAAAACGTGGCTGAGCAAGCGAAGAGTGGCGTCGACTTCTGTGCGCTCGTCGCCCACTACAACCCGAACGCGCCGCTGAGCCATAGCTGCGGATCCGTCGGAGCCATGCACAAGGCGATGGTGAGTCCCGAGCTCGCCGAGGTCGTCGAGACGCTCGCGCCCGGCGAGACGGCGCCGCTGCTCTCGATGCGCAGCCACGCGGGAGAGGTGCTCCTCGTCGTGCAACGTTCGCCGCTCGCGATAGAGGCGACGCCTTACGCGCTCGTCGTGCCGAAGATGCTGGATCTCGCGCGAGCGGAGGCGACGGAGCGAGCACGCGCCGCGCGGATGCGCGAGCTGCGGCGAAGCGTCGGCGTGGAGATCCGTCTCTGACCGCTCACGCCAGGTACTCGTCGGCGCTCACCCACGACATGCGGCCGAAGCCGCCGACGAAGCGGGCGGCGATCGGCTCGAGGCGGTAGAACGCGAAGTCGGGGAAGTCGACGTAGGTCGCGTCGGCGTGCGCGGCGAGGAAGGTCGCGCGGGCGCCGGCGCGCTCGCGCTCGGGCACGAGGCGGCAGGGACCGAGCAGGGTCACGCGGCCTCCCGAGAGGAGCGGCGCGCCGGCGACGAGCTCCTCGGCGAAGAGCAGCGACGCGTCGCTTCGCTCGGCGAGGTTCTGCGTGTGCTCGGCGAGGCGCGAGAGCAAGAGGAGCGGACGCCCCGCGGCGTCGCTCGCGACCGCGACGAGCGAGCCGTACGGATACCCCGCAGGATCGCGCGCGACGGTCGAGAGCGTCGCCGCGCGGGCGCGGGTCACGATCGCGCGACTTCGCTCGGCGTCGGTCATCGCGTCAGGCGGCGTCACGCGCTTCACGCGCGTCGCGTGAGCTTCGTCGTGACGGCGGGGAACTCTTCACCCGACGGCGCGATGTTGAACGCTTCGATGACGAGCTCGCCGCTCGACGGCTGATGGATGACCGTGCGCCATCCCCAGCGCTGCGGACCGGCGGCGTAGCTTCCGAGCACGCTCACCGCGCCGTCGTCGCGCGGCGCGCCGGTCGAGAGCATGATCGACGTGCCGGTGTGGAAGCTGTCGATCCACGTCATCTCGTGCGCCTTGGCGTCGTTGTGGAAGCCGACGGTCATCTCTCCGGCGTGCGGTTTCTCCATGACGGTGCTCGCGTACGCGATGCGGATCCATCGGCCGCCGAGGAGCGTTTCGACGGACGCGTCGACGCGCGACTCCGAAGGCGGCGCGCTCGGATCGAGCCACGTGAGCGTGGTGCCTGCCCACGTGCCCGCGAGGGCGGTGAGCTTCTGGTGAGGCGGCTTCGGCTCGAAAGGCGTCGTCGTCATGGACGCCGGCTTACCTCGCGCGCCGATCGTACGCCAGACGACCGGGGTCCCGACGATCCGCCCAGACGTCCCGAAGCCTCGCGCCGACGCCGCTAAACGCGCGTGATGTCGTGTGTAGGATATGGGCACACATGTTGCTCGCTCCAACGCCCATGCGTCTCTCGATCGTCGGTCTCGTGGGGGTGATGGGCATCTTCGGCGTCTTCGGCGCCGGCTGCAGCAGCGAAGACGTGGAGGCGCCCGGGGAGACCGACGACGGCTCCGCGATCACGAGCACCGACGGCACGCCGCTCGAGTTCCGCTTCGACGCCGAGGTCGTCGCCTCGCGCGACACGACGCCGAAGAACGCGGCCATCGCCCAGCTCGAGTACCTCCAAGGCGTGCTCACGACCGGCGCGCGCGCGAACGCGCAGTTTCGCTTCGTCGACGTGACGAACGTGCGCGAGCGCAGCGAAGGCGCGAAGAAGCGCATCAACTACTCGGCGTCCGTCGCCGTCATCTACCCCGCGGGCGCGCGCGTCCCCAGCACGTACAAGCTCGCCGCGCCCCTCGACGTGACCGCGCTCGGCGCGTTCAACGAGAAGTACGACGGGCCGTGCGGCCGCAACGAGTACGGCCGCGAGACGTTCTGGCACGACTTCAACCCCGCGGCGCCCGGCTGCACGCTCGACGCGGACGTCCACCAGATGGAGGCGCGCGTTCGCCCGCATCCGCTCGGCACGACCGACAAGTACCCCGAGTACGACAAGATCTGGGCGGACGACTCGCTCGACATCGTCGCCGTCTACGGCGCGATCTCCGACACGACCGACAACGACGCCGGCGCGCGCGATCGCGAGGCGTTCCTCTCGAAGGTGGAGCGCGCGCTCACCGACGCGACGCGCACCGAAGAGCCGCGTCAGCCCGGGATCCTGAAGCACAGCGTCGTCACCGGCAAGACGCGCGTGGCCGGACAGCAGAGGAGCGTCCGCCTCGTCGCCTACTTCATCAGCGAGGCCGCGAGCGCGGGCCGCGCCTTCATGTCGAGCTACGCCGCGGAGACCGCGAAGGCCGACTTCATCCTCTACAGCGGCCACTCCGGTCTCGGGAAGAACATCCGCGCGCTCGCCGACGCGACCACGCCGACGCGCGGCAAGTACCAGATCGCCTTCTTCAACGGCTGCCAGACGTTCGGCTACCTCGGCTCGCAGATGCACGAGGCGCGGAGCGAACTCAACGGCCGCGCGTCGGATCCGAACGGCACGAAGTTCCTCGACGTCATCGTGACGGCGCTGCCGGCGTACGCCGAGCGCCTGCCGACCGAGCAGATCATGTTCGACGCGATGCTCGAGCAGACGAAGGGCTACGGCGATCTGCTCCGCCGCTTCAGCGGCCAGCAGTGGACGACGCACCTCACGACGGTCTTCGGCGAAGACGACAACACCTTCCGTCCCTGAGCGCGGCTTCAGCTCGGGCCTGATCGCGTGAGCGACTGATGCCCGAGCCTCACGTCGATCGTCGGGTGCTTCGCCGCGAAGGTACGTAGGCGCGCGAGGCTCGCGGCGCTCGCCGCCTTGTCGTGCGAGAACGAGCCCGGCTCGACGCCGTGCTCCCAACCCCACGCGGTGTGACACGCGTCGCCGGTCAGCAGCACGGGCCCCGACGGCGTGCGCGCGACGAACGCGGTGCTGCCGGGCGTGTGCCCCGGCACGTGGAGCGCCCAGAACGAGCCGTCGCCGAAGACGTCGAGCACGCCCTCGAACGCGCCGTCGGGATCGCGTTCGAAGCCGAGCACCGAGAGCGGCGGCTTGTTCTCGAGCGCGCGGTCGACGATCGACGCGACGAAGAGGTTCTCCACGCTGCGCGCGGTCGACTCGCCGGGGCCGACGAACACGGGCGTCCCCGCGGGCACGTCGCGCATGCCCGCGATGTGGTCCATGTGGAGGTGCGTCACGAAGACCCCCGCGATCGGCGCGCCGCTCTGCTCCACCCACGTCTTCGTGTCCGTCCGCCGCTTCATCGTGTCGGCGCGCGCGACGCGCGCCGCGATCCCACGGATGACGGCCTCGTCGGGCTGCTCGAAGAGCGCGCGCTCGACGCCCGTGTCGACGAGGAAGGTCCCGCGGATCGGGTGCCTGACCACGTGGAACGCGACGTGGATGGGCTCGTCGCCGTCGGTGAGCTTCGCCGCCTTGGCCTCGGGATGATCGAGGTTGAGGAGCCCCGAGCGGGGGACCGCCCAGTCCGCGCCGATCACGGTCTCCACGGTGAGGGGGCCGGGCTCATCGACCACGGCGTCGAGCGAGGCGCTCCGCGAAGGCGCGCCGAGATCCGCGGGGACGCTCGGGTGCGACGTCGCCGCGCAGCCCACCGCGGAGACCGCGCCCACGGTGAGGGTCGTGCCTGCCAGAGCGGCGAGCGCCGCCCGCCGGAACATCGTCTTCGCGTGTGTCTGCATGCCCTCAAGATGAGGCATGCCTGTGCACATGAAAACTGACTCATTTTGCATGATACCATACGCCCATGCATATCCCGTGGGACGCGATGCAGCTCTTCCTCGCGGTGGCCGAAGCGCGAAGCGTCACGGCCGCGGCGCGCCTCCTCCACATCACGCAGCCGACGGCGAGCCGGCGCCTGTCGCAGCTCGAGTCGACCCTCGGCGAGCGGCTCTTCGTGAGGAGCGTCGAGGGCGTCGCGCCGACGCCCTTCGGCGAGCGCATGATCGAGCCCTTGCGCCGCATGGCGGAGTGGGCGGGCGAGGTCGACCGCGCCGGCGCGCGCACCGAGACGGCGCCCAGCGGGATCGTCCGGGTCACGGCGGCGCCTGGCGTCGCGTTCGAGCTCCTCGCGCCGTTCGCGGCGTGGCTGCGCGGCAAGCTCCCGGACGTTCGTCTCGAGGTCGTCTCGTCCGTGAGCTACGTCGATCTCGTCCGCCGCGAGGCCGACCTCGCGCTCCGCCTCGGCCCGCCCACGAGATCGAAGGAGCTCGTCACGCTCGCGTCGCTCGAGCACACCGTCGCGGCGTTCGGGTCGCCGGCGTACGCGAAGACGTTGCCGAAGAAGCCTCGGCTCGCCGACGTCGCGTGGATCGGTTGGGCGCCGCCGCTCGAGCACCTCCCGCCGAACCCCGAGCTCACCCAGATGATCCCCGGCTTTCGTCCGGTGTTCGCGTCCGACGACTTCCTCGTGCAGCTCCGCGCGGCCCAGGCCGGCATCGGCGCGATCTTCCTCGGCCGCGCGCGCCATCGCTTCTCGGAGGACTCGCTCGTGGAGCTCGACGTCGACGTGGGCGAGCTCCGGCGATCGATCCATCTCGTGTGCGCCAAGACCGCGCTCGACATTCCGCGCGTGCGCGCCGTGGCCGATCTGCTGGTCGCCGAGCTCGAACGGGCGCGCGAGCCGACGCGGGCGCGCGCCAAGCGAGCGATCAGTGGTTGAGGCTCACTCGCCCGGCGCGGCGGCCTTGAACGGCGCGACCGACATGCGCGTCTCGTCGTCGACGAGGTAGCCGAAGCGCGCCCTGAACTCCGCGGGCTTCATGTTCGCCGCCTGCGCGAGGTGCGCGAGCTCGACGCGATCTTCCAGATCTTGCTGGCGCAGGCGGAGCATGTAGCTCCGCGCGATCTTGTAGCGATCGGAGGTCACGTCGACCATGCGGACGCGCATGCGCCCGGTGACCGGATCCATGATCTGCGAGAAGGGCACGGGGACGAAGCGGCCGCGCTGGATGCTGATGAGCGCCTGGTCGCCGCCGTCGATCGCGTGCTTGGCGGCGCAGTAGCCGAGATCGCGCGTGTACTCCATGTCGAAGGGGATCGGATCGGCGCAGCGGACCTCGTAGCCGATGTTCTTCGACACGATCGTGGTCTTGATCCGCATCTGCGCGAGCTGCTTCTGCACCTCGGCCTTCACGATGTTGCCGAAGTCGACCTCGGCGATGCGGATGTGGCCGTGGGCGTCGCGCTCGACGCCTTCGAGACCTTCGATGTCGCTCGCGCGGACGTGCTCGACGAGCCCCTCGGCGAGCACGGCGACGCCGTCGGTGCGTCCCTGCGAGAGGCGCTTGATGATCGCGCCCGTGAGGGTGTCGACGATCTTCGCGAGCGGCACCGGGTGCTCGTACTCCTCGGAGACGAGCGTGAGCGTCGCGCCCGCGGCCTTGCCGATCCCGAGCGCGAGGTGGCCGGCCTTCCGTCCCATCGCGACGACGAAGTACCAGCGCGAGGTCGTCTTCGCGTCGACCATGAGGTTCTTCACGATCTCGACGCCGATGTGGCGAGCCGTCTGGAAGCCGAAGGTGTAGACGTCTTGCGGCAGATCGAGATCGTTGTCGATCGTCTTCGGCACGTGGACGACGCGGAGGCGCCCCTTCGACGCCTTCGCGAGCGACGACGCGCTGAAGCACGTGTCGTCGCCGCCGATCGTGACGAGCATGCCGACGCCGAGCCGGTCGAGCGTGTCGACGCATCGCGACAAGAGCTCGGGGCTCTTCGTCGGGTTCGCGCGCGAGATGCCGAGCATCGATCCGCCGCGGAAGTGGATACGGCTCGTGTCGGCGATCGAGAGGGGGCTCACGCGCGAGGTGTCTCCCTCGATGAGCCACTTGAAGCCGTCTTGGATGCCGAGCACCTCGACGCCGGAGAGCGACGCGCGAATGGTCGCGGCGCCGATCACGCTGTTGATGCCCGGGGCGGGTCCGCCGCCGACGAGGATGGCGAGCTTGTCGTTGGTCATGGTCTCACGGCGCTCATGGGGCAGCTTACTGGGGAGAGGCTACAGGCTCGAACGGCCCCGCGAATGCGACAACCGTAGCGTAACTCATTAATGAGTTACGTTCCAGGCGCCACGGTCGGTCCCGGAGGCGGTAGCCTGCCGGCGTGGGCGAGCTGCTGGAAACGACGCTGAAGACGCGGGGCGACGGCGAGGGGGTCAGGCTCCTCCTCGGCGCGATGAACTTCGGCCGGCGCACGCCCGAGGCCGAGTCGAAGGCCATCCTCGCGCGCGCGCTCGAGCGCGGCATCGTGCACATCGACACGGCCAACGCGTACGGCGACGGGGCCTCGGAGCGGATCGTCGGCGCGGCGGTGAAGTCGAAGCGCGACGAGGTGGTCCTCGCGACCAAGTGCGGCTTCGCGCGCGTCGACGGCAAGCTCGAGGGCCTCGCGCCCGCGCGCATTCGCGAGGCGTGCGACGCGAGCCTCTCTCGGCTGGGGACCGATCGCATCGACGTCTACTACCTCCACGTCCCCGATCACGAGACCCCGATCGACGCGACGCTCGACGCCGTGTCCGCGCTGCTCGACGAGAAGAAGATCCTCTCGTGGGGCGTCTCGAACTACGCCGCGTGGCAGATCCTCGAGATGATCCACATCGCCGACGCGAGGAAGATGCCGCGGCCGGTCATCGCGCAGCAGCTCTACAACGTGCTCTTGCGGCAGCTCGACGTGGAGTACTTCGCGTTCGCGCGGCGCTACGCGATCCACACGACGGTCTACAACCCGCTCGCCGGCGGCCTTCTCGCCGGCAAGCACTTGCGTGACGGGTCGACGCAGCGCGGCTCGCGCTTCGACAAGAACCGGCTCTACCAAGGGCGCTACTTCACGGACGCGATGTTCGATCGCGTCGACGCGCTCGCGGAGATCGCGCGCGCGGAGCGGATGAGCCTGCTCGAGCTGTCGTACGCCTGGCTCGCGGGCGCGCCCGGCGTCGACTCGATCCTGCTCGGGCCCGCGAGCGTTTCGCAGCTCGACGAGGGCATCGAGGCTTGCGCGCGCGCGATTTCGCCCGCGGTCCGCGGGCGCGTCGACGCGCTCTATCGCGGCTGGCTCGGGACCGATACGTATTACGTCCGTTGATGAACGCTCGGATCGAAGACGCGATCGCGCACTATCGCGCGAACGGCTGGGCGCGCCTCGGCAAGATCGCCGACGACACGACCGTCGCCGCGCTCCGCGATCGCGCCGACGCGATCATGCTCGGCGAGGTGACCTACGACGGGCTCTTCTTCCAGCACGACTCGGAGACCGGCCGCTACGAAGATCTCGCGTACGGCGAGGGCTGGAAGGGGCCTTCGCTCGCGTACCGCAAGGTGGAGAAGCTCGAGAAGGATCCGCTCTTCTGGGCTTGGATCCAGAACGATCTGTTTCGTCGCGTGGCTTCGTTCGTCTACCCCGGAGGCGTCGCGCTCTACCGCGCGTTCTTGATGAACAAGCACGCCGGCGGCGGGTCGAACCTCCCGTGGCACCAGGACGGCGGAGAGTTCTGGGGGCTCGACCGAGATCCCGTCCTCCAGATCTGGACGGCGCTCGACGACGCCCCTCTCGACGGCGGCTGCCTCGAGGTGGTGTCCGGAACGCACGCCGCGGGGCTCGCGACCCCGCTCGGCGGGGTCGTCCCCGACAATCACGTCGAGGCCGGCCGTGCCGAGTCGCGGGCCGAGCGCCTGCCGGCGATCGCGGGCGAGGTCATCCTCGTGCACAACCACCTGTGGCATCGATCCGGCCGCACGCTGACGGGCAAGCCCAGGCGTGCGCTGAGCGTGTGCTACATGGACGCGGCGACGCAGTGCCGACGCCGAAAGCGCGCGCCGCGGTCGTTCCTGCGCGTCTGGTGAGCGGGCTCGGGCGCCGCGTCTTTTCGAGGTTTTTCCGCGCGGCCGCCGCACATGGTACGCTTTCGAAACGGTGAGCCGCGGTCGCATTCTCGTGATCGAAGGCGACGAGTGGATGGGTCCTCTGCTCGCGCGCGAACTCAAGGAGAAGAGCTTCGAGGTCGACGTCTGCGCGGAGGCGCGCGAAGGCTTCCAGAAGGCGTGCGAGACGATGCCCGACTGCGTCGTGTGCAGCGTCGATCTGCCCGACATCGACGGCTTCTGGGTCGCGCGGCGGATGCGCACCGAGGGCGGCACGGTCGCGAAGACGCCCATCGTCTTGCTGGGCGATCTCGCCGACAAGGAAGCGCGCATCCAGGGCCTCCAAGTCGGCGCCGACGTGGTGCTCGAGCGGCCGGTGACGAACGCCGAGATCGTCGCGCAGGTCGAGGCGCTCATCGCGATGGCGCGGCGCATGTCGCGGTCCGCGACCGACGCTCCCGACGAGCAGGCGCCTTCGCTCGCGGCCGCGTTCCGCGGCGATTTGTCGACGTTCCCGCTCGCGAGCGTGTTGATGATGCTCGAGATGGAGCGACGCACGGGCACCCTCGAAGTGCTCGCAGGATCGGGGCAGCGCGCGCTCCTCACGCTGACGAGCGGGCTCTTCGGCAACACCGAGGTCAACGACAACCCGCGCCCGGCGCTGGACGTGCTCCGCGAAGTGCTCTCGTGGCGGACCGGCCGCTTCGCGTTCCGCCCGCGCGACGTCGGGTCGATGCCGCCGCCGCGCGGTTCGGTCGGCGCGCTCGTGCTCGAGGCGATGCGCCTCGAAGACGAGCGAAACGCGGCTTCCTGAGCGCTCGTCAGCGTGCTGACGAGCGTACTTGCGCCAGCGCTGTTCGTCAGCGTGCTGACGAGCCTAGCCCTGTTCGT
This sequence comes from Labilithrix sp., assembly GCA_019637175.1. Classification (GTDB taxonomy): domain Bacteria; phylum Myxococcota_A; class Polyangia; order Polyangiales; family Polyangiaceae; genus Labilithrix. The sequence continues at coordinate 208,296 of JAHBWD010000002.1, forward strand.
CAGCGTGCTAACGAACTGCGCGTTCGTCAGCGTGCTGACAAGCTGCGAACCCGACTTGCGCCAGCACACGTGCGTCGTTGCGACGCTTGGACCGAGCCGCGCGGCAAAGCCCGCGCGGCTGTCAGACCTTCTCCGCGCGCGTCGAGCCGAGGAGGCCCGCCGGGCGAACGAGCAGCACGATGATGAGCACAAGGAAGACGAGGACGTCGACGCCGCCGGAGTAGTCGGTCAGCTTCACGAGCTCGCCGATGACGCCGATGAGCAGGCCGCCCAGCATCGCGCCGGTGATGCTGCCGATGCCGCCGAGCACCGCGGCGACGAACGCGCGCGTGCCGATGATCACGCCCATCGTCGGGTACACCTGCGACTGGTCGAGGCAGTAGAGGACCGCGCCGAGCGCCGCGAGCGACGAGCCGAGCGCGAACGTCATCGAGATGACGCGTGAGGTGCGGATGCCCATCAGGCGCGCGGCCTCTTCGTTGGCGCTGAGCGCGCGCATCGCCTTGCCGAACCACGTGCGCTTGACGATCAGCTCGAGCACGATCATGACGAGCACGGTCGTGATCAGGATGACGACGCGCGACGTGCTCAACGTGAAGCCGGGGAGCGCCACCGTGCCCGTCATGAGCTGCGGATACGGGCGAAAGCGCGCCGTGAAGAGCAGCTGCGCGAGGTTCTGGAGGAGCACCGACATCCCGAGCGCCGTCACGAGCGGCGTGATGCGCAGCAGCGCGCCTCGACCTCGCCCGCGGAGCGGCCGGTACGCGACGCGCTCGACGAGGATGCCCACGATCGCCGCCGCGCCCATCGCCATCAGCGTGCCCGCGACGCCGGCGACGAGCGGGCTCGAGCTCCCGAGCAGCCACGTGATGAGGAAGAGCCCGAAGTACGCCGCCATCATGAAGACTTCGCTGTGCGCGAAGTTGATGAGCTTCAAGACGCCGTAGACCATCGTGTAGCCGAGGGCCACGAGCGCGATCATCGCGCCCTGCGCAACTCCGGTGATGAGCGCCTCGAGGATCTTCATCCGACGTTCAGTGCGCCATCACTTGCGTCGCGTACACGAACTTCTTGCCCTTGATCTGCACGACCACGATGGGCTTGTTCGCGTTGCGATCGGCGTCCATCGACATCGTGCCGGTCGCGCCCTGGAAGTCTTTCGTCTCCGCGAGCGCCTTGCGGATCGCTTCGGGCGTCACCTCGGTCGCGCGGCCGATCGCGTCGAAGAGGAGCATCGCCGCGTCGTAGCCCTGCGCGCTGAGGCTCGAGGGCTCGTGCTTGTACTTTCCCTGGAACGCGGCGAGGAACTTCTTCGAGTTCGGCCACGGCACGTCGGGCGCGTAGTGGTTCGTGAAGTACGCGCCCTCGAGCTCGGCGCCGGCGCCCTCGATGAGGTTCGCCGAGTCCCAGCCGTCGCCGCCGACGAAGCGCGATCCGTCGAGGCCGACCTGCTTGGCCTGGCGCGCGATCTGGACCATCTCGTTGTAGTAGTTCGGAACGAAGATGACCTCGGGGCCCGCCGCCTTGAGCTCGTTCAGATACGTCGTGTAGTTGGTTTCGCCCTTCTGGTAGCCCTTGTCGACGACGATCTCGCCGCCGAGCTTCTTGAACTCGTCTTTGAAGCTCCTGGCGAGACCCGACGAGTACGTGTCTTGCGCGGCGTAGAAGACGCCGACCTTGTTCTTCTTCATCTCGTTCTTGACGAACTTCGCCGCGACCTCGCCCTGCGCGTCGTCGGTGAAGCACGTGCGGAACACCCACTCGCGGCCCTTCGTGACTTCGACGGCGGTCGACGACGGCGTCACCATCGGCACCTTGCTCGTGTTGGCGATGAGGCCGCCGGCGAGCGAGCGGCTCGACGCGACCTCGCCGAGGATGGCGACGACCTTGTCGCGATCGATGAGCTGGCGGACCTTCTGCGAGGCCTCCTGCGTCGTCGACTTGTCGTCTTCGTAGAGGACCTTCACCTTGCGGCCCTTGATGCCGCCGGCCGCGTTCGTTTCCTCGACCGCGAGCTCGATGCCGTCACGCGTGTCGGTGCCGAACGTCGAGTCGGATCCGGACAGCGAGAGATACGCGCCGACGGGGATCTCGTCGGACTTCTTGCCGCACCCGCTCGAGGCGAGCGCGAGGACGAAGAGCGAGGTGAGGCCAGCCGTGAAGAGACGCCGCGTCAGCATGGCGGCGGCATACCATGAAGCGGGCCGAAGCGCGAAGGCCGAAGGGCCTATTTTCCCGCGTCCCAGAGGGCGTAAACCGCGGAGAGGCCCATCGTCAGCAGGACGACGAAGGTCGCGAGCGAGAGGCCTTCGAGCTTCCTCAACGCCCTGCGGCTCGTCACGACGCCCCAGCCCATGAGAAACGAGTGCAGGCCGTTCGCGAGGTGATAGGCGACGCCGAGGACGCCGAGCACGTAGACCACCAAGGTCGGCAGGTGGTGATGCATCTCGTGCGTGATGTCGGAGAACGGCTCGGGGCCGCCCGTCGTCAGGCGCGGACGCAGGAACGCGAGCCAGAGATGCGCGCCGAGGAAGAGCAAGAGCCCGACCGCCGAGAGGCGCTGGAGCAGGTACTTGAGGTTGCCGTAGTACCGATACCGGAGGTTGTTCGGCTTGACCGAGAAGAGCCGGCCGACGCCCCACACGGTGTGCAGCGCGAGCGGGAGCAGCGCGACGATCGACGACGCGAAGAACCCGACCGGGTGACCGTACTCGGTCACGTCGCGCTGCCAGGCCTCCGCGCCCTGGAACGCCGAGAGGTTGTTCCACAGGTGGTTGACCGTCCAGACGCCGAGAGGCACGACCGCGAGGAACGAGCCCAGCCTCGCGCGGAGGAAGGCACCCCTGTCGTCGGCTCTCGGCGATGCAGCGGCGGCGGACATCCTCCCAAGGCTCTAAGGGAAGGTGACGCCTTTTGACAAGGGCGGATACGCTCTCGGCGGGCGAATGGCGCGTCGACGGTGGAAGTTGCTCTCGTTCGTCGCGTGCGCGGTGTGGGCCGCGAGCGCGCGCGCACAAGGCCCCACGCCGCTCACGCACGGCCTCGAGCACGACACGATCGAGGGCGACATCGACGTCATGGATCTCGTCTGGCGCGAAGGCAAGACCGAGAAGACCGAGAGCATCGCGTTCAGCGAGCTCGGCAAGCCGCGGGCACCTGCACTCTACACGCTTCGAGTCCACGCCTCGGGCGAGGCCGTGCGCGTGCCCCACTGCAACGGCCGCGGCAAGATCCGCGTCGACGGCGCCGAGCGCGACGCCGGATCCAAGGGCCCGCTCGTCGTTCGCCTCGAGGGCGCGTCCGTCCACACGATCGACGTCGACGTCACCGTCAGCGCGTACGAGAAGCGCATCGCGTGCGGCGAGCGCGTCCGCGTCGGGCCGGTCACGCGCGCGAGCGACGGCGTCTCGCTCCTCAAGTTCACGAGCCCCGAGGCGAAGCGCGGCGGAGGCGAGGCGGTCGTCTTCGTGCCGCGCGGCCACGACACGAAGAAGCCCGGCGCGATGCTCGTCGGCGTTCATCCGTGGAACGGCGGCCCGTGGACGTACGCGGCGTACCGCGAGCTGCTCGAGCAGGCGCAGGCGCGCGACGTCGTCTTGCTCATGCCGAGCGGCCTCGGCAACTCGCTCTACACCGAGAGCGCCGAAGACGAAGTGATGCGCGCGATCGACGCGGCCGAGTCGGCGATCGCGATCGATCGCCGTCGCGTGTCGATCTGGGGAGCCTCCATGGGCGGCGCGGGCGCGACCACGATCGGCTTTCATCGACCGGCGCGCTTCGCGTTCGTCGCGAGCTACTTCGGCGACTCCAAGTACGATCTGACGACCTACGTTCGGACGCTCATCCCCGACGAAGCCGCGGCGCGAAGGGTCAACGCGCTCGACATGGTCGACAACGCGCGCCACCTCCCCGTCTGGCTCATTCACGGCGAGGACGATCGAACGTCGCCGATCGCCCAGAGCACGATGCTCCACGAGGCCATGCAGAAGCGAGGCTTCAAGGTCGATCTCGATCGCGTCGCCGGCATGGGCCACGAGGGTCCGCTCGTCGTGAAGTATCTCCGGCGCGTCGTCGATCGCGCCGCCGGCGCGGTCGCGCCGGCGAGCCCGTCGCGCGTGACCTATCGCGGCATGCGGCCGGGCGATCTCGAAGCCTACGGCGTCCGCATCACGCGCGCCGACCCGCGGCGCGAAGCGTTCGTCGACGTCGAGCGCCGCGACGACGGCGTCCACGTGCTCGCGGCGACCACGAACGTCGCCGAGATCCTCCTCGTGAACGGCGCGCTCGGCGCGAAGCCCGGCGCGCCGGTCCACGTCGAGGCACGCTCGCCGATCACGGTGAGGTGGCCATGAAGATCTCGCCGCGGCGCGTGGTGCAGATCCTCGCGCCGCTCGTCGCGATCCTCACGCTCATGATCGGCCTCCGCGTCGGCGCGGGCGACGCGGTGCGCGCGGCGGTCGTCTTCGGCGCGCCCCCAGGACGCGCCGCGCCGGGAGCAAAGGGCAGGCTCGCGTGGCAGCTCCTCACGTTCATCGACGATCGCGGCGTGAAGGAGACGACGGCGATGAAAGGGCTCGTCGTCGTCGCGCGCGCGCGCGGACAGGAAGCGCGATGGACGGGCGAGAGCAACGGCGACGGCATCGCCGAAATCACGCTCGAGATCGAAGGCATCACCGCGGGCGATCCGATCGATCTCGAGGTTCGCGTCGAGGGCGACGCAGAGCCCCTCGCGCGCGGCCGCGCGATCTGGCGCGAGGTCGCGTGGGCCAAGCGCGACGCGGCGCGCGACGGCGTCGTCGCCGCGCTCCGCCCGACGCAGCGCACGGGCGCGATCGGCCTCGACGTCGTCGTGGAGAACGAGCGGCTCATCCCAGGTTTCACGACACCTCTCTGGATCCACGCGACGCCGCCGCCGGGGATCGCGAAGGCCGGCATCGCGATCGCGATCGCGCCCGAGCCCGGGCTCGTGGCCGAGCGCGAACAGGCGACGACCTGCGGCGACGGATGGGCCGAGGTGCCCGTGATGGCGCAAGCCCACGTCGTCGGCAGCGGCTTCGACGCGCGCGCCGCGCACGCGACCGGGCGCTGGTTCGGATCGATCCCGGTCGCACCCGGCGCGTTCTTCGTGAGCATGCCCCGCGTGATCCCCGAGGGAACGCCGAGCGCGGCGGTGCTCCTCGCGCCGAACCCGCGCGACGTTGTCTACGCCGAGCTCGACGACGAGCAAGGCCGCGTCGCCGCGGCCGCGCTGAAGGTGGTGGTCGAACCCGGCGATCCGACGCCGCGCGCGCGCTTCGAGCTCCCGCCGCTCGCCGCGGGCGTCCACTGGCTCGTCGTCTCGGGCGAGCCGCGCGGCGGCGAACGCCTCGCCGGCGCGGCGACGGCCAAGGCGATCCTCGTGGGCGGCGCGCCGGGGATCGACTTGCATGATACATGCAGTGTCGGGCCCTGGCTCGCGCAGCGGCCCGCGACGGGCTTTCCACGCTGGGTCGCGCTCGACGGCCTCCCCGAGCGGAGCGCGCACAACCGCACGCGCTATCGGCTCGGGATGTTCATCGGGCTCGTGGCGCTGCTCGCCGCGGGGATCCTCGAGACGTTGATCCTCGTCGCCGCCTCGCGCGAGGCGCGCGTCGCGCTCCAGCTCGCGGAGCTCGACGAAGACGACGCAAGCGCGAAGAAGGTCACCGCCGCGCCTCCGGGCGGCAGCCTCGCGATCGCGCTGCTCGTCGCGATCCTGGGCTTCGCGCTGCTCGCCGTGCTGCTCGTCGCGAAGGGATAGCGATCAGCCGGCGAGGAGCTTCGCGTCGGCGTCGAGGCTCTCGTCGGAGATCATGTCGACGCCGTGCTTGGCGAACCGACGCGCGGCGGCGGCGGGCTTGTCTGCGTCGCCGAAGGGACGCGATCGCGTCGCCTCGCGCACGAGGTAACCGAGCTCGAGCGCGCGCCCGAGCGTGAGCGCGAGGCGGCGCGCGCCGGCCTCGACCGCATGCGGACCACCCTCCATCGTGCGAACGAGCCACGACGCGGCGTGCTCGACCGCGCGCGTCGCCGTCTCCGCGGCCTCCTTGAGCGACGGATCGGCGTCCGCGATCGAGGTGCGCACCTCGCGCGCGATCGGCTCGAGCGAGCCCGTCTTCGCGAGCGCGCGGAGCAGATCGAGCGAGAGCACGTTCGTCGTGCCCTCCCAGATCGGCAAGACCTGCGCGTCGCGGAGGAGGCGCGGGAGCCCCGTGTCTTCGATGTAGCCGGCGCCGCCGAAGGCCTCGAGCACCTCGCTCGCGACGCTCACGGCCTGCTTCGCCGTGAGCAGCTTCACGATCGGCGTCAGCAACCGGAGGAGCGCCGCGTCTTGCTCGCCGAGCTCGCCCGCTTCGTCTTTGCCGAGGAGCTCGACGGCGCGGAACGTGAGGTGGAACGCGCCTTGATACTCCGCCTCGAGCGCGGCGAGCGTGTCGACGTGGAGCGGCTTGTCGGCGATCGGCGCGCCGAACGCGACGCGACGCTTCGCGTAGTCTCTCGCGAGGGCGAGCCCCGCGCGCATGCCGCCGGTCGCGCACACGGCGTTCCAGGTGCGCGTGATCGTCAGCATCGGCGTGATGTTCTTGATGCCGTCGCGCAGGCCCATGACGGGGATCGCCGCCGCGCCGTCGAGCGTGAGCTCCGCGGTCGGCACCATGCGCGTGCCGAGCTTCTCCTTCAGGCGGTTGACCTGGATGCCGTTCATCGATCCGTCGGGCCGGCGCATCTCGACGTAGAAGAGCGCGAGCCCGCTGCCACCCGGCGGGTTGCCTTCGGGCCGGCCGAGCGTCAGCGCCATCTGCGACGTCGTCGCGGAGCTGAACCACTTCGTGCCGTGGAGCGTCCAGCCGTCGCCCGCCGGCCTCGCGATCGTCTCGCAGATCGCCACGTCGGAGCCGCCGGTGCGCTCGGTCATCCACTGGCCGCTCGTCCACGCCGCGTCGGGATCGCGGCTCGTGAGGCGCGGCACCGCGCGATCGACGAGCGCCTGGTTCTTCGACGCGATGAGCGTGCGCGCCGCGCCGTCGGTCATCGCGAGCGGACACGAGTAGACGTGCCACGCGCGATCGATCACGTAGAGCAGCGCGAACTGATGGACGCGCGAGAGCGCGCCGTCTTTGCGCTCGTAGGCCGTCGCGACGATCCCCTTCTCCGCCGCGAGGCGCGCGGCGCGCTTCCACAGCGGAGCGATCTCGATGTGGTCGACGCGGTGACCCCACGCGTTCCACTGCTGGAGCCGCGGCTCTTCCGATCGCTGCTCGATCGCGGCGCGATGCAGCTCGCCGCCGGCGAGCTCTCCCAGCTCCGAGAGCTCGGGCTCGATCCGCGCGAGCATGTCCGGCGGCAGCGTGTGGCGCAGGTATCGCCGGAGCACGTCGTCGGCGACGTACTGATTTCCGAGCTCAGGAGGGGTCTGGAAGAACGCCATCCCGAGAACCTTAGACCGCGGCGAGACGCGAAGCTACTCGCCTCCGGTAGAGATCCCGCGTCGACGCGAATCGTGTTACCGACGGGGCGGGAGCGGGGAGTCAGGCATGGTCTTTCTCATCATCTTCGGGACGCGCGGCGTCACGACGACCGCGGGCAGCGGCGAGTTCCATTGCCCGGACTGCGGAGCGAAGCGGCCCTTCGAGCACAAACGCGTCCGGCGCTTCTTCACGCTCTACTTCATCCCGCTCATTCCGCTCGACACGATCGGCGAGTACGTCGAGTGCCTGCACTGCCGTTCGACCTACAAGCCGGCGGTGCTCGAGCTCCTGCCTGGTCCGGACGAGAAGCAGATCGAAGCCGAGTTCCACGCGGCCGTCCGGCGCGTGATGGTGCTCATGATGCTCGCCGACGGGCGCATCGACGACGAGGAGATCGAGACCATCCGGACGATCTACGGCAAGATCGCCAGCACCACGATCACGAAGGAGGACATCGAGCGCGAGGTCGCAGCGTCGCAGGCCGACGGCCGCGGACTCCGGCCGTACCTCTCGAGCGTCGTCGGGAGCCTGAACGACGCGGGCAAGGAGATCGTGGTCAAGGCGGCGTTCTTCGTCGCGGCGGCCGACGGCGACGTGAGCGCCGAAGAGACGAACCTGCTCGCGGAGCTCGCGGCGGCGCTCGAGATGTCGCCCGCGCACTTCAAGGGCGTGATCGATCAGCTCGCCGCGTGATGCGCGTGACGAAGGTCGCGATCGTGCACGCCCTCGTCCTCGCGGCGCCCGTCGCCGCGAGCGGACGGACCGCGGAGCTCGCGCGACCGCGCGCGCTCGCGTGCATCGCGATCATGATCGCCTTCTCGGCGATCGAGTCGTCAGCGCGCAAAGCGCCCGATCCGAGCCGCTTCGGGGCGCCCGGCACCGGGCTCGCGCTCGCCTCGAGCCTCGCCCTGCTCGCGACGACCTGGGCCGCGATCGCACTTCCCGTCGCGTCGCCCTCGCCGTGGACCTGGGTGGGCGCGCCGCTCGCGCTCGCCGGGATCGCGCTGCGACGAAGCGCGATCCTCGCGCTCGGCGACGCGTTCATCAGCGAGACCGTGCTCGTGCCCGGTCGACCGATCGTGATGCGCGGGATCTATCGCCTGAGACACCCGTCGGAGGTGGGCCTGTCGCTCGTGGCGGCGGGCGTCGCGTCGACGGGCGGGAGCCTCGTCGCCGCATGCCTCGCCGCCGCCGTCGTCGGCCCGACGATCCTCGCGCGCGTCGCGCGCGAAGAGCGCCTCCTCGCGCGGTTGTAACCATTGGAATTCATTACGCGCGCTGACCGCTGGCGGCGCCGCGCGACCGCTGCTACGCGTTTCCTGAGCCACGGCAGAGGCGTGGAGACACTAGGGGGGCTCCGTTGCCGACGCCGATGAGAAACCCGAGTCCGCAGAGCGAGCCGAGGGCGGACAGCGTCGTCCGCGAGCTCCGGCCCGGGCTCCGCGCGCCGTCCGACGCCGATCTCGTCGGCGAGCTGCGCGGCGGCCGGCACGACGCCGCCGGCTCTCTCTTCGATCGGCACGGCCCCAAGGTCGAGCGGCTGCTCTTCAGCCTCCTCGGCCCGGAGCCCGAAGCGGAGGATCTCCTCCACGAGGTGTTCCTGCGCGCGATCGAGGGCATCCACGATCTCGACGAGCCGGCGAAGCTCCGGAGCTGGCTCACGGGCATCGCCGTCTTCACCGCGCGCGAGTGGATCCGCGGCCGCGTCCGGCGCCGATGGTTGTCGTTCGTCGCCGAGCTGCCCGAGCCGCCGCCTGGCCCGGCGCGCGTGGCGACCGAAGAGGTGACGGAGGCGACGCGCTGCACCTTCGACGTGCTCCGCGGGATGACCGCAGACGATCGCGTCATCTTCAGCTTGCGCTTCATCGAAGGCATGGAGATGAGCGAGATCGCCGTAGCGTGCGACGTCTCGCTCTCGACGGCGAAGCGGCGCCTCAAGGACGCGGAGAAGCACTTCGTGGCGCGCGCGAGGCGCTACCCCGCGCTTCGGCCGTGGATCGAGCAGGGCGGGCGATGGGAGAACCACGCATGAGAGAACGCTCTCTTCCGACCCGAGAGCCTTCGGGCAAGGGCCTCGTGGGGCTCGGCGCTCACGTGTCGGGATCGCTCGAGCGCGTCCGCGACGACGGCGCCTCGCTCGAGCGCGTGCGCGCGAAGCTCGTCGCCGGCGACGGGCGGCCCACCCGCCGCGCGACGAAGATCCGCCGTGCACCGATCGTCGCGGCGCTCACCCTCGCGGCCGCCGCGGCGGTCGCGATCGTCGGCACGAAGAGCCGCCCGACCGAGCCCGCGCCCGCGCTCTCGTTCGTCGTGAGCGGTGACAAGGACGAGGCCGGCGTCGTCGGTGCGTTCCTCGCGGCTCCGCCCACGCGCGAGCTCCCCGTCGCGTTCTCCGACGGAACCAAGGTGCAAGTCGCCGCCGGCGGGCGCGCGCGCGTCGCCGCGCTGCGGGCGCGAGGCGCCAAGCTCCTCGTCGAGAGCGGCGTCGTGCGCGCGAACGTCGTCCATCGCGAGAACACCGAGTGGCTCGTCGACGCCGGCCCCTTCGAGGTGAAGGTCACCGGGACGCGCTTCGACGTCGCGTGGCAGCCGGCCGACGAGGCGATCGTCGTCACGTTGCACGAAGGCTCCGTCGTCGTGACGGGCTGCGGTCTCGCCGACGGAACGCGCGTCACCGCGGGGCACCAGTTGCGTGCATCATGCAAGCATGGGGGCATGACCCTCGCGAGGGTCGGCGAGGGAGAGAACGCGAAGGGGCCCGAGGTCGCGCCCGAGCCGGTCACGACGCCCGCGGCCTTGCCCGACGCGCCCGCCGCGGCCGCCGCGCCCGACGCGCGCGAGGCGGTACGGGCCACGACGACCGCGCACCCGAGCGCCGCGAGCGCGACGCACGTCGAGGAGACGTCGAACGCGGGCGAGATGCTTGCGCAAGCGAACATGGATCGCTACGCCGGCCGCGTCGACGCCGCCGCCTCCGCGCTGGAGGCCGTGCGAAAGCGCCATCCCGGGACGGACGCCGCGGCGACCGCGGCGTTCGAGCTCGGGCGACTGGCGTTCGACGCGCGCAAAGACTTCGCCGCCGCCGGCGACTGGTTCGACGTCTATCTACGCGAAAGGCCGCGCGGCAGCCTCGCGCGCGAAGCGCTCGGACGCGCCATCGAGGCGCGACAGCGATCGGGCAACACCGCGCGCGCGATCGAGCTCGCGCAGAAGTACCTCGCCGCACATCCGAGCGGACCGCACGCCGCGCTCGCGCGCCGCCTCACCGCGCGAGAGAATGGAGAGGGAGCCGCGCCGTGAAGAGAGGGGGTTGGATCGTCACCGCGGCCCTGCTCGCGGTGCCGGCGCTCGCTTCGGCGGCGACGGGCAAGGTCGTCGTCGCGGGAGCCCCCGCGGACGCCGTCGCGAACGGCGTCCAGAAGGAGCTCGGCGCGATGGGCTTCGAGCCCGTCCGCGTCGACGATCCCGCCGGATGCGCGAAGGATGCCGTCGCGGGGTGGGTCGAGCGCCTCGACGCCGACGGGGCCGCGTGCTCCGAGGGCGGCAACGTGCACGTGTGGGTCGTCTCGAGCGCGGGCCTGCGCCTGGCCGACGTCGTCAAGCCGCGCGACGACGACTCGCGCGCGAGCGAGATGGTCGCCGTGCGCGCCGCCGAGATCGCGCGGGCGAGCCTCCAGATCGCGAGCGACGATCGCGCGGCCCCTTCGATGCCGCCTCCGCCGCCCGCGTGGTCGGCCGAGCCGCCGCCGTCGATCAAGACCCTCACGTTCGGCCCGCGCGAGCCCGCGGAGAGCCCGCGTCGAACGCGATCGCGCGCGGGCCCCCCGAAGTACGCGCCCACGTTCATGCTCGGCGCGGGCATGTCTGCGCTCGTCGGCGCCGATCTGAGCGCGCCTGCCTTCGGCGTCACCGCGGAGATCGGCGTCTCGCGGCGCATCGCCCTGGGCGCGCGCGCCGAGCTGCCGGTCTCGACGGACTCGCGCTTCGCGTCGTCGGGCGCGAGCAGCCGCGTCGCGCCCTCGCTCCTCGCGCTGAGCCTCATGGTCCCGCTGACCGACACCGAGTCGGTCGTGGTGCCGCGCGTGGGCGGCGGCCTCGGCGTCGCCTGGCTCCGCGCCGAGCCGGGCTCCGACGGGTTCGCGCCCGCGCGCGTTCCGAGCACGACGACGACGATCACGACGCAGCAGCGCGACGACGCGTTCTCGGCGGCGGCGTACATGGACGCGGCGCTCGCGGTGCGCGTCGTCGGGCCGATCCACCTCACCCTCGACGGCGTGCTCGGCACGGCGATGCAGCGCATGGTCGTGCGCGTGCAGGGCGAGCACGTCGCGTACTGGGGCGTGCCCTTCGGGGTCGTGTCGCTTCGCATGGAGGCCGTCGTCAAATGACGCGTTCGTCACTCGCGCGCTTCCTCTCGTTCGCCGTGCTCGCCGCGCTCCCCGCGGCGTGCGGCGACGTCTACGCGGATCCCGTCCGCGACACGGGCATGGCGACGAGCGCCCGACCGCCTTCGTCGGCGTTCCCAGGGCCGACGATCGAAGAGCGGATGCTCCCGTGCCCGAACCAACCGCTCGAGGGCTCGGCGTGCGGCTCCCTCGGCATGACGTGCGAGTACGGCGTCAGCCCCGACGCGACGTGCAACACGACGCTCACGTGCATCGGCGACGCTTCCTTCGGCGGGGCGTGGGTCGCGCGGCCCTCGAAGCTCTGTCCGACGTACGACTGTCCCCGCGGCGCGATGGCGACGATCCGCGATCAGCCCTGCGATCTGCCGCGGAGCGACGCCGGCCCGCCCTCGGAGGCCGACGAGCTCGCGTGCCCGATGGACGACGGCGTCTGCGCGTGCACGACCGGCCGCGACGCCGCTCACGCGCATCCGCGCCGGTGGGTGTGCGTCACGCCGCGCCCGTCGTGCCCGGCCACGCGCCCGCTCGCCGGCCAGTCGTGCGTCGCGGCGCGACAGTGCGACTACGGAAGCTGCGACTTCAAGCAGGGCATGCAGATGGATTGCAGAGGCGACGTCTGGCTCGCGGGAGGCGCCACGTGCAACTGAAGCGCTGGCCCACCTCGCTCACTTGGCCCGCGATCGCGCTGGTCGCGACCGCGTGCGGGAATGATTGGGGCTTCATCAGCGGAGGATCGAGCGGCTTCAGCGGCAGCGCGAGCGCGGGGGCGCCGCCTCCCAGCGCGCCGAGCTCGGCGCTCACGTGCCCGCAAGACGTACCGGTCTCCGGCACGAATTGCTTCACCCAGAACGTGACGTGCGAGTACGGATTGGGCACCGATCCCGAGTGCAACACGATCGCCGTCTGCGCGCTGAGCGCCTGGGAGGTGCGGCATCCTTCGGCCTGCCCCACCGCGTGCCCGGCCCGGTTCGACGATCGGCGTCCGGGCACGATGTGCAGCGAGACCGACGTCTGCGTCTTCTTCGAGGCCACCTGCGGCTGCGCGGGTGCGACACCGCCCGACGCCGGCGTCGGCGACGGCGACGGCGGCGACGAGGGCGGCTCGCCCGACGTCGACGCAGGTCCGCTCATCGGCGCGTGGCAATGCGTGCGCCCCGGCGGCGGCTGTCCCGCGCGTCGCCCCGTGCCCGGCGCCGCATGCTCGAAGGCGATGACCTGCGACTACGGATCGTGTCCGTTCGCCCGCCCCCTCGTCTACGTGTGCGACGGCTCCACATGGAGCCAAGCTCAGGATCCGGACTCTTGCCCATGACGATTTCCGACCTTTCTTTCCCCTCACACATCACTTCTCCGGCGGAGGCATCATGAGAACGAACCTCGTCGTCGCGGCCGTCCCGATCTTCGCCGCCCTCGCTGCGTCGTGCAGCACGAGCGGACCGCGGGTCACGTTCGAAGAGCCTTCGAGCGACGTCGCCAACCCCGGCGGCGGTCCCCAGCCGAGCTTCGGGCCCGTCGTGCAGCAGCCCGAGCCGCCTCCGCCGATCTCCGGCGGAACGCTGGCGATGGCGCCCGATCAGACGACCGCCGTCGCCGCCGACTCCGATCGCGACCGCATCTACGTCGTCGATCTGCCGACGCGATCGCTCCGTCATACCATCCAGCTCCCGAGGCGATCCGAGCCGGGGCGCGTGACGGTCGACGACGAAGGCCGCGCCCACGTCGCCCTGCGCCGCGCGGGCGGGATCGCGACGGTCGATCTCGGAACGGGCGCGCTCACGTTCCGCGATGCTTGCGGCACGCCGCGCGGCGTCGCGTTCGACAAGGCGCGCGCGATGATCCACGTCGCGTGCGCGAGCGGCGAGCTCGTGTCGCTCCCGCTCCGCGGAGGCGCGGCGCGAACGCGCGAGGTCGCCCGCGATCTGCGCGACGTCGTCGTCGACAAGAACGGCGTGCTCGTCCTCACGACGTTCAGGGACGCATCGGAGATCCGTTTGAGCGACGCGGGCGGCAAGCAAGTGCGCCCGAACGACGGCAGCAACGTCGCCTGGCGCGCGGTCGCCGCGCCCGATCCGGACTGCCAAGGCTGCGACGACGAGACCGCCATCGTCGCGCAGGAGCCCGTCACCGAGGCCGTCTCTCCCCAACCGGGCGGCTACGGCGGTGCGAGCGTCAGCGGAGGCTGCGCGCAGCCCACCGGCATCGTCACGACGCGCCTCAAGGTGGGCAAGGGATCCGTGCGGCTCTCCGAGGCCGTGCTCCCCGTCGATCTCGCGACCAACGGACGAGAGATCGCGGTCGTCGCCGCGGGCAACGCGTTCACGCCCGACCTCCCGCAGATCTTCGTCGTCCACCGTAGCGTCGTGCGCCGCTCGTCGCCCAACGGCGACTTCGGGGGTTGCACGCCGATGATCCGCGGGCAGGTGCCCGGTCAGGCCGTCGCGGTCGTCTTCGACGGGGCCGACGAGCTCGTCGTGCAGACGCGCGAGCCCGCCGCGCTCCACATCATGGCGGCCGATCGCAAGCGACCGTGGAAGACGATCTCGCTCGCCACCGACAGCGTCGCCGACACCGGTCACGCGATCTTCCACTCGAACGCCGGCGGCTTCATCGCGTGCGCGTCGTGCCACGCCGAGGGATCCGACGACGGCCACACGTGGACGTTCGTCGGCATGGGCCCGCGACGCACGCCTTCGCTCCTCGGCACCACGCCCGGCACCGAGCCGTTCCACTGGGACGGCGAGATGCGCGATCTGCGCGACATCGTCGACCACGTCTTCGTCGAGCGCATGAGCGGACCGAAGATCGACGAGCCGCAGTTCGGCGCGCTCGGCGACTGGATGTTCAGCCTGCCGGCGCCGCCGCGTCTCCGCGCGGAGGACGAGGTGACGGCGCGCGGCGCGGTCCTCTTCCAGCAGCGATGCGCGTCGTGCCACGCGGGCCCGCTCCTCACGAACAACGCGTCCGTCGACGTCGGCACCGGCGGCGCCTTCCAGGTGCCCTCGCTCGTCGGCCTCGGCTGGCGCGCGCCCTTCCTCCACACCGGCTGCGCGAAGACGCTCTTCGATCGCTTCGACCCGGCGTGCGGCGGCGCGCAGCACGGCGAGGTGAAGGACCTGTCGAAGGCGCAGATCCAGGATCTCGTCGAGTTCCTCGAGACGCTCTGATCTTCAGCGCCTCACGGATCGACGACGAGCGTGCCGAACGCCTCGGGGACGTGGAAGTTCGGCTTCTCGGTCCGCGTCGGGCTCCAGGCGAGGTACTTGCGCGGAGACTTCCCCTCCATCCGATAGAGACCGAGGGGGAGCTTCGCGCCCGCGCGCAGCGCCGCGACGATCTCCGGCGCGCGGAGAGCCACCTCGATCGTCGCGCGCCGCGCGTCGCGATCGACCTTGGTCGCGATCTCGGGCGCGCTCGACCAGGCGACGTCGCTCTTCTTCGTCTTCCGATCCACCGACAGATCGAAGAAGTGCCCGAGCGGACCGACCTCGATCTCGTAGTAGCGCGTCCGCTCCGCGGCGTCCGGACCGAAGAAGAGCTCGACGCAATCCTCCTCGTAGAGCTTCTCGCGCTCGACCTTCACCGGCCGCGACGCGTCGACCGCGAGGCCGGCGCCCTCGAGCTCCCACAACATGTAGAACGCACGCTCTGACCAGGCCGCGCGCACGCGCGTCGTGATCGACGTCGTCGCGCCCGACCAGTCGGTGTCGAACCTCACCGGCGCGGCGGCGTTCCACGCGGCGTCGACCGCGCCGTCGATCGTGAGCGCTCCTTCGGGCACGTGACGCGCGTGGAGCGCCGGACGCTCCGGCGCGGGCGATGGCGCGCGCGCGGGAGGCGCCGCCTCGTGCGGCGTCGCGTCGGAGTGGATCGCGAAGCCCGACATCGACACGAAGTGCACCGGGCGCGGTTTGGCGAGCAGCGCCGCGCCGTCGCCTTCGACCGCGGGCGACGCGATGTCGACGCCGAAGCGCTTGGCCGCCGTTTCGAGGAGCGGCGACGTCTCGTGGCCGCCGAGCTCGCGCGCGAGATCCGCGCTGTCCCAGAGCCCGAGGAAGGCCGCGCCCACGCGATCGACGAGGATCGGGTTCGTTCCGCCGATGGCGACGCTCTCCGAAGAAGGCCACCGGCGGCCGAAGCCGTCGCCGCCCATCGCGGGCGCGCCCTCGGCGAGCACGACGTGAGGCGCGGCGACCTCGAGCACGTCGGCCATCCGCTCGGCGAACACGCGGAGGCTCGCGAGGTACGCCTTCTGTCCCGCGTCATGGTCTTTCGGGATCAGCTTCAGCGCGTCGCCGAGCTCCTTGTGCATGCGCCACTTCTGATTGAACGCCGGCGAGGCGTCGGAGAGCATCACGACCCCCTGGCCGCCCTTGATGGCCATCGAGAAGACGCCGAAGCGGTGCGCTTTGATCTTCGGCGCGGAGATGAAGAGGCCCTTCTCGAGGTGCTCGGCGAGGATCTTCGGCATGAGCAACGTCGGCGCGTGCGTCTTCTCCATGCCTCGGATCGCCAGCGGCTTGCCGGGTCGATCGCCCTCGACGTCGAAGACGCCGTCGTCGTCCATGGCGACGAGGGCCACCTTCTCCTCGCGCGTCATCGCCTCGTAGCCCGACACCCTGACGAGGGTCTTCCAGTCTTCGTGCTTCGCCCCCCATCCCTCGGCGACGGTGATCCGCGTGTGGCCGCGCCCCTTGAGGCAGCGCACGATCCCGCGAACGAACTCGGGATCGGTGATGCGACCGCGCACGCCGTCATCGCCGCCGTTCTTCGCCGGATCCTTGAACCATTCGAAGCCGCCGAGGTTCGGCTTGATCAGGATGGGCGTCTCCTTCGGTCGCGCGGGAACGACGGCCTTGCAGAGCCGCTCGCCGAGCGCGCGCGGATCGCGTTCTCCCGCGAGCATCGTCACGGGCGACCGATCGGCGGCGAGGCGCGCGCGGTTCTTCGCGCGCAGCGCCGCGCCGTCGACCTCTCCTGACGCGACGACCGCCGGCCCGGCGTCCCAGCTCACCGACGCGCTCGACATCACGTCGGTCGCCGACGGCACGGGCGTGGCCGATGGCGCCGCGGTCGAGCGCGCCATCACGCTCTCGCTCGGGGTCGGCCCCGCGTTCGTTTTCTTTTCCGAGCAGCCCGAGAGCGCGAGCCCGAGGCCGACGGCCAGAATCGCCACGCGAATCGCCATGATCCGAGAACGCTCCTACACCCTCCGGCGATCGAGGCAAACTCTGCCCCAGGCCAAACCCGGGGTATGCTCAGGGCAGTGACCTCGCCCGAGAGCCGCGTGGGGGACGTGCTCGCGTCCAAGTATCGACTCGAGGCCCTGCTCGGCAGCGGCGGCATGGGACACGTGTACAAAGCCGTCAACGAGCTCGTCGGCCGCCCCGTCGCGATCAAGCTCCTCAAGGAGGAGCACGCGCAGAACGCGCAGGTCGTCGAGCGTTTCCTTCGCGAGGCGCGCGCGGCCAACCTCGTACGCCATCCGCACGTCGTCGACGTCATCGACATCGGCAAAGACGAGAGCGGCAACCCCTTCATCGTGCAGGAGCTGCTCGACGGCGAAGATCTCTCGAAGCTCGCGGCGCGCGTCGGCGGCAAGATCGAAACGGAGCCCCTGCTCGACATGCTGATGCCGGTCATCGAGGCGGTGGCGCACGCGCACGCGCAGAACGTCGTGCACCGCGACATCAAGCCGGAGAACGTCTTTCTCGCGAAAGGCCCGCACGGGCGCATCGCGAAGCTGCTCGACTTCGGCATCTCGAAGATCCGCGCGCCCGATCTGCGCGCGACCGAAGTGGGCGTGATGATGGGAACGCCGGCGTACATGGCGCCGGAGCAGATCCAGGGCGCGCGCGACGCCGATCCGCGGAGCGACGTCTGGGCGCTCGGCGTCATGCTCTTCGAGCTGCTCGCCGGCCGGCTGCCCTTCGACGGGGTCGACGCGCCGGCGCTCTTCGTCGCCGTCGCCACCAAAGACGCGCCCTCGCTCCTCGACGTCGGCGCTCCCGTGCACCCCGACATCTCGCGCGTCGTCGCGCGCTGCTTGCGACGCCGCCCCGACGAGCGCTACCCGAGCGCCGCCGAGCTCTTCCGCGACCTCAACCACATCATCGACGGAGCGGACCTCGAACCGACCGGACGGCGATCGATCCCGCCCGCCCTCGGCGCGCTCGTCCCCGATCTCGCGATCCCGCAGGCGAAGAGCGTCGAGCCCGCGCTGGCGAGAACGGTCGCGATGGGAAAGAAGGAGCCGCCCCAGGCGCCCGAGGCGATCGAGGCGCCCGCGATCGAGGCTCCCTCCCTCAGCCCCCCGCCCACCAGGCCGAGCGTCCGGAAGGAGCCGGCTCCCGAAGCGCCTGATTTCATGGATCATTCCGCGCCTGATCTCATGGATCATGCCGCGAGCCCGACCGACGAGGGCCGCTCTCGCCTCGCGACGGAGGCGTCGCTGCCCGGGGTGATGCTCGCGCCTGGGGCCTCGCACGCGACCCGCAAGGCGACCCGGGGCGACTGGGGGGTCAAGCCTCGAGAAGCGCGCGCGGACATGTCGTTTCTCGTCGCGCTCGGCGTGATCGGCCTGGTCGTGATCCTCGGGATCGGCGTCCTGATGCAGCTCGCGCACACGTCGGAGGGCTGGCCCGTCGCGCGCTTCGTGAACGACGCGCCGTCGCCGCAGCGGGCGATGGCCATCCACGGGGGCCTCGCGCTCGTGGGCGTCGCGTTCGGGATCACGTCGACGCGACGCGCGTATCTCCACTGGCGAGGGGAGCTCGGTGGCGGCATCGCGGGCGCCTTCATGAACGGCATCTTCGCCGCCGGCGCCTTTTTCGCGGTCATCGAGCTGCTGACGGCCATCTCCTAGTGGATGCGGCACCACGGCGTGGCGCGCGGAGACACACTCTTGGCGCGTAGGTGGTATGCGCGTTTTTATTTCTTTCGGCTGAGCTGTGATATGGGTCGTCCCGTCCCGCTCGAAAGGATGTACGGAGAATGAGGAAGATCCATCTCGCAGTCGCTTCGCTCTCTCTCGCGGCAGCTCTCCTCGGCTCGGGGTCCGCCGCCGCGGAAGAAACCAAGTCCCAGCACGGTGGGGGCTACGTCGCGGGTAACGTCCTCGGCTTCAGCATCATCAGCGTTCCCGGCGTGGCGACGCCGTTCGGAACCATCGGCGGCGGCGCGGCCGGTGCGTATCACATGGATTTCGAGGGCGGCTACCACTTCTCCGGCACCCACGACGGCTTCATGGCCGGCCTCCGCCAGGGCTTCAACTTCGGCTCCGGCTCGAGCGGCGCGACGCAGGCCAAGTTCGGATACTCCCTCGTGTTTCCGATCAGCGGCGGCCCGAGCGAGATCATCGTGACGCCCTACACCGTGCTCGGCGCGGCCTACGGCTTCAGCGGCGGCGACCCGTCGTTCGCCTTCGGGTTCGGCGCGGAAGTTCGCTACTTCATCAACGAGAGCGGCCTCTTCGTCGGCGGCCACCCCCTCGAGCTCGGCGGCTGGGTCCCCGGCGGCTTCACGTACACGTTCGGTCTCGGCGCCGGCTACGCGTTCTGATTCAGAACGACTCCACGTCGCGCACGTCAAACACGGGCTGCAAGGGAATCTCCTTGCGGCCCGTTGTCGTTCGAGCTGCGCCGTGGGCACCTAATGCGGAACGCGTCGTTCGGGTCTAAGCTTCTAGTCGTGCGTTTTCGAAGGCTTCTGGCGCTGACGTCCCTGGGGCTCGCCGCCACGCTGCTGGCCCCCCCGGCGAGCGGGCAGGACTTCGATCCGCGCGGTCGGAAGAAGCCGGGCGCTCCGGCCAAGCCTGGGGGCCGGCCGCCGCAGCCGGGCGGCGGAAGGCCCGCGCCCGGAGGCCGCCCCGGAGGGGCGCCCAC
This sequence comes from Labilithrix sp., assembly GCA_019637175.1. Lineage (GTDB taxonomy): Bacteria > Myxococcota_A > Polyangia > Polyangiales > Polyangiaceae > Labilithrix. Next base: position 228,069 of record JAHBWD010000002.1, read on the forward strand.
CGCCAACCCCGACGCAGGCCAGTCGCAGACGGTCCTCATCGAGCGCTACACGCGGATCGTCCTCTCGCAGCCCGGCTCGCCGTTCCCGCTCCAGCGCCTCGCGCAGCTCTATCGCGACAAGGACGGCAACCTCGGCGGCCTGGTGAAGGACTTCGAATCGCGCGCCGCGCAGAGCGGCGCGGATCAGTACGCGGCGACGGTCACGCTCGCGGGCATCGCGAAGATCGACGGACGTCCCGACGACGCGATCAGGACCTACGAGAAGGCGATCGCGCTCAAGAGCACGGATCCGGTCGCGCTGCTCGCGCTCGCGCGCCTGCTCCAAGACCGCGGCGACGCGAGCGCGCGCAAGCGTTACGAAGAGGCGCTCGCCCTCCAGACGACGCCGGCCGACAAAGAGCAGACGCTCCGCACGCTGATGACCCTCGCGCTCGACGGCAAGGATTTCACCGGCGCGAAGTCGTTCCACCAGCAGCTCCTCAAGATGCAGCCGACGAGCCTCTTCGTGCGCGGCGAGCTCGGGCGCGAGCTCTTCCAGCGCGCGGAGTACGAGAAGGCCGAGGCCGAGTTCAAAGAGCTCGTCACGGCAGCCGCGGGCGACAACCGCGCGCTCGCGCCGGCGCTCAAGGATCTCGGCAAGGCGCAGGCGAAGGCCCACAAGAACCAAGACGCGCTCGCGACGCTCAAGAAGGCGCTCCAGGCCGCCGGCCAGGAAGCCGCCGTGCGCGCCGAGATCTACGAGACGATCACCGAGATCTACCGCGCCGATCAGCAGCTCCCGATCCTCATCAAGCAGATCGAAGACGAGCGACCGAACGACTTCCAGCGGCTCGCGATCCTCGGCGCCCTGCACGAAGAGACGGGCGACGCGACGAAGGCGCTCGAGACCTACCGGAGAGCGCTCGCCGTCAACCCGAAGCACATCGACCTTCGGCTCAAGATGATCCGCGTGCTCCAGTCGCAGGGCGAGCTCGACAAGGCGATCGCCGAGTACGAAGCGCTGATCCGCGCGGCGCCGAACAACCCGCAGTTCGTCTTCGAGCAGTGCGAGGCGCTCATGCAGCGCGGCGATCGCACGCGCGCGATGAAGCTCCTGACGGAGCTCGAAGCGCGCGGCCAGACCGACGAAGAGGTGCTCTCGCGCCTCGCCGACTTCTACGGGCGCATCGGGGAGAACGAGCGCTCGCTCAAGGTGCTGACGCGCCTCGCGCAGATCGGCGTGACCGATCCCGGTCACCTCGTCGATCTCGGCGACCGCTACTTCCAAGACGGCAACCAAGCCCTCGCGGTGCAGACGTGGCGCCGCATCCTCACGACGATCCAGCCGCGCGCGCGCGCGCTCGCGGCGCTCGGCGAGGTCTACATCGAGCACGACATGACCGCCGACGCGCTCGCCGCGTTCAAGGAGGCGGTGCAGCTCGAGCCCCAGAACCTCGCCTACAAGAAGCAGCTCGCGAGCGCGCTCGAGCGATCGCGCAGCTACCGCGAGTCGCGCGTCATCTGGCAGGAGCTGGCCGAGAAGGCCAAGCAGGGCGGCGACAAGCTCCTCGCGCGCGAGGCGCGATCGCGCATCGTGACGCTCTGGGGGTTCGAGCGGATCCTCGACGCGCAGGTCCCCACCTTGACGCAGAAGTTCGGGACGACGCCGCCCGACGTCGAGGCCGGGCGCATGCTCGCCGAGGTGCAGCTCCACCTGCGCAAGCTCGCAGACGCCGAGGCCACGCTCCGGAAGGTGATCCAAGCGGCGCCGGGCGACGCCGACAGCTACCTCGCCCTCGAGCGCGTGCTCGTGCAGCAGAACAAGACGGGCGACGCGATCGCGGTGCTCGAGAAGCTCGTCTCCGTCGAGCCGAAGCGCGCGCGCGAGCTCTATCAGCGCATGGCGCAGTACGCGCTTCAGCTCTATCGCGACGACGACGCGATCAAGTACGCCGCGCGCGCCGTCGAGCTGAACCCCGACGACGCCGAGGGCCACCGCAGGCTCGGCGAGATGTACCGCCAACGCCAAGACGTCGAGCACGCGATCGTCGAATTTCGCGCGGCGATCGCGAAGAACGACCGCCTCTACATCACGTACCTCGAGCTCGCCGATCTGCTCCTCTCGAAGGGACAGACCGACGAGGCCGATCGCCTGTTCCGCCGCGTCGTGCGCGGCGCGCCCGACGAAGAGCTCGTCTCGCGCGCGGCGCGCCTCTCGATGCAGATCAACCTGGGCAAGGGCACGCTCGAGTCGCTCGAGCAGGAGCTGTTGCCGCTCGCGATCGGCAACCCGCAGCGCAAGGTCTATCGCCGCCTGCTCGTCGAGATCTACGGCAACCTGACGTTCGCGCTCGTCCAGAAGAGCCGGCACGGCAGCGGAAAAGACGCCGAAGACGCGCGCGCCGCGCTCGCGCGGATCGGCGGGCGCGCGGTCAAGCCGCTCCTCGACGCGCTCGCCGACGGCGACGCCGGGCAGCAGCGCGTGGCGATCGACGTCCTCGGCTACGTGCAGAACAAGAACGCCGGCGCCGCGCTCTTCGCGTTCGCGACCGGACAGGCCGACGCGCCGCTGCGCACGCGCGCGATGCTCGCGTGCGGCGCGCTCCGCGACCCGGCGCTCCTCCCGAAGTACGAGGGCCTCCTCTTCCCGAAGCAGGAGGGCGGCGGCGAGGCGATGGCGTCGGACGCGGCCGCGGTGGCGGCGACCTGGGCGGTCGCGAAGCTCGGCGATCGCAGGGCGATGCCGCTCTTGCGCAAGCTCGCGCAGCACGGAACGCCGGACATGCGCGCGTTCGCCGTGCTCGGTCTCGGGGCGCTCAGAGACAAGTCGAACGTGCCCTTGCTCGCGGCGACGGCGCGATCGCTCGACGCGGGAACGGTCGCGCGCGCAGCCGCGGCGTACGCGCTCGGCGAGGTCGGCGCGGAGGGCGAGTCGACGACGCTCGTGACGATCGCCGAGGGCACCGACGCGCTTCCACGCCAGATGGCGATCCTCGCGCTCGCGCGGATGGGCGCGGCGAAGGGCGAGCCGCCCGGCGGCAAGGCCGCGCTCGCCGCCATCGCCGACGCGATCTTCTCCGGCGAGGGAGAGGGCGGGCGCGCGCGGCAGTCGTCGGACACGCTCCGCCAAGCCGGGGCCGCATCGCTCGCGATCCTCGCGACCAAGGGCGCCGCCGACGCTCGTCCCGATCCGTTGCCGGCGCCCGACGAGACCGTCGACGCCGAGACGACGCTCGATCAGCTCGTCCCTCGCGGGCTCGCGGCGAAGGATCGCGCGACGGCGCTCGTCACGTTCTCCGACCCGCTGAAGCGCGCCGCGCAGAGCGCGCTCTCGACCTCGACCGAGCGCGCGCGCGCCGTGCTCGACGCGCTCGGCGCGCGAGACGGCGCGTTCGAGCCCTTCCTCGGCAACGAAGAGCTCCCCGAGCTCGCGCCCGCGCGGGCGAAGGCGCGCGAGATCGCGTCGGCGGTCGAACCGAGCGTGATCGCGCTCTCACGTCACCCCGATCCGGCGGTGCGCACGAAGGCGCTCGTGATGCTCTCGCGCTCGAAGTCGGACGCGGCGGCGGGCGCCATCGCGCAGGCGGTGACGGACTCGAGCGAGAACGTCCAGCGCGTCGCGCTCGCGTCGATCGGGCAGCACCCCGACGCGAAGTCGATCGCCGCGGTCGCGCGCGTCATGCGAAGCCACGAGAGCTGGGCGATGCGGGTCCTCGCGGCGCAGGCGCTCGGGCGCCTCGGCGCGGCGGGAGCGGGGCCGGAGGCCTCACGCCAGCTCAAGGAGGCGGCGACGAAGGAGTCGTACGCGCTCGTCCGCGAGGCGGCGCTCGTCGCGCTCGCTTCGTACGACAAGGCCGAGGCCTCCGCGCTCGCCGCGACGATGGCCGCGAGCGATCCCGAGCCGCGCGTGCGCGAGACCGCCACGAAAATTCGTTCGGGCAAGTAGAGGAAAGCAGTAAGGTATTCGTGTGCGCTGGATCGCGTGCGGAGCCCTGCTCGTCTTGATCGCGTGCCGCGACAACGCGCGGTATTCGACCACGAGCGAGGATCACTACGCGGGCGGCGTCGTCGCCGGCAGCTTCGTTCGCGCGGGGATCGCGGAGAACGTGCAGATGTGCGTCTCGCTCGACGCCGAGCGCTTGCAAGACGTGCCGGGGACGATCTCGACGTCTGACGGGCGCTTCCGCAACGCGCAGCTCCGTCCGATCCCCCAGATCTGGCACGACCCGCTCTCGACGATGAGCTTCGGCGACGGCCGGAGGCAGAACCTCGTCTACGTGGCGAGCCCGACCGCGACGGACGCCGGCGACAACCAGGAGGCGATGGTCATCGTCTCGCTCATGGAGAACGGCGGCATCGAGGTGCGCATCGTGCGCGGCGCGCCTCGTACCGACGCGGGATCCACCGCGGAGGGCCAGTCGCCGCCGCTGTTCGGGATCTTCACGCTCCAGAGGCACGGCGGCGCGTGCGCGTTCTAGGCCTCGAGTCTTCCTGCGACGAGACGGGCGCCGCCATCGTCGACCACGAAGGGCGCGTCCTCGCCGACGTCGTCCACAGCCAGGTGAGCGTGCACGCTCCCTACGGCGGCGTGATCCCGGAGCTTGCCTCACGCGATCACCTGCGCAACGTCGGCCCCGTGGTTCGCGAGGCGCTCGCGCGCGCGAAGCTCGGGTGGGAGGCGATCGACGGGATCGCGGTGACGAATCGCCCCGGGCTCGTCGGCGCGCTGCTCGTCGGCGTGCAGGCCGCCAAGGGCCTCGCGTGGGCGCGAGGCCTGCCGCTCGTCGGGGTCGATCACCTCGTCGGTCACCTCCTCGCGGTGTTCCTGCGTCGCTCGGACGACGCCCAGGCGCCGCCGGAGTTCCCCTTCGTCGCGCTCCTCGCGTCCGGAGGACACACGGCGATCTATCGCGTCGACGGCCCGCGCGCCGATCGCATCCGCGAGCTCGGCGCGACGCGCGACGACGCGGCGGGCGAAGCGTTCGACAAGGTCGCGAAGCTCCTCGGCCTCGGCTATCCGGGCGGGCCGGTCATCGATCGCTTCGCGGCGCGAGGCGACGCGAAGGCCGTCGCGTTCACCTTGCCGATGGGGCGCGGCCGCGCAGGGAGCGCGTCGTTCGAGATGAGCTTCTCGGGGATCAAGACCCAGGTCGCCGCGCGCGTGCGCGAGCGCGGCGTGCCCGGCTCGGAGCAGGAGATGGCCGATCTCTGCGCGTCGTTCCAGGCCGCCGTGACGTCGGTGCTCGCGAAGAAGCTCGTCGCGGCGGCGGTGAGCGAGGGCGTTCGAACGGTGGTGCTCGGCGGCGGCGTCGCCGCGAACCGCGAGCTCCGCGAGCGCGCGACCGCGCTCGCCGCGCAGCACGGCATCCGCGCGTTCATCCCCGAGCTCGCGAGCTGCACCGACAACGCGGCGATGATCGCCTACGCCGGCCTCGTCCGCCTCCGCGACGGCGAGCGCGACGACTGGGGCCTCGTCGCCTCGAGCGCGACGTCGCTCCCGCGCACGACGCGCAAGGGCGGCGGCGCTCGCTGATATAGTCGACGCATGACCTCGCGGAACGCTGCTGGATTCGTCGTCGCGCTCGCGGCCGCGGGCCTCACGAGCGCCGCGTGCGCGAAGCCGACGCGTCACACGTCGAAGGTCGAGATCCGCCAGACGGAGCTGTTCGGCGACGAGAGCGCCACGCCGAAGCTCATGGATCTCGATCTCCTGTTCGTCGAGTGCCCGGGCGCGCAGCGAAAGATCGTCCGCGGCGACGAGAAGTTCGCGTCGTGCGCCAAGAAGTACAAGGCAGGCGACACGCTCACCGCCGAGATCCAGCTCACCTGGCGCGCCGACCGGGGCTCGTACCGCGGCGACGTCGTGAAGGTCGGCGACTGCGAGCGCAAGATCGATCCCCGCGACGACGCCTCGTACGACATCGTCCAGACGTGCACCGACGTCGTGGTCAACGGCGTCGTGACGGGCGTCCGCTGCGATCGAGGCCGCACGCCCGATCTCGTCGCGAAGTGCCCGTGGTTCCGGCGGAAATAGTCACAGGACGCAGGCCGCCACCATCACGAGCACGTTCCCGATCGGAACGATCCAGCGCGACGCGCGGAAGACCGTCTCCACGCGCTGCTCCCTGACGACGAACATGGCCCAGGTCGAGAGCATCCCGAGGAGCAGCGAGACGTAGACGCCGAGCATGAGCTGATCGGCGCGCGTCAGGTAGCTCGTCTCCGGCAGCTCCTGCATGAGCGCGAAGTGGAAGAGCACCGCGGCGGCGAGCATCGGCGCGCCGCTGTTCGATCGAACCTCCATCTCGGTCGCCGGGACCCACATCCCGAGGAGCGAGATGAGCACGATCACGAACGCGGGCACGTAGACCTTGAACGCCGAGCTCGTGCTGAAGCGCTCGATGCCGAGCTCGAACACGTAGCGCCCGTAATACAGATCGTCGTTCTCGAAGCGGTCGGGATACGTGTGGCTCACCGCCTTGGCCTCGACGTAGCTCACCGACCAGCCGAGCGCGCGGAAGCCGCGCGCGAGCTGCGCGCGCTCTCGATCGGCGACGAAGCGGAGCTGATCGATGCCGTGCGCGTCGTCTTCGATCTGGATCGAGAGGACCTGCGAGTCGAAGGGATACTTGCGGAGATCGGGCGGCGACTTGAACTTGCCGCGGATTCGCAGGAGCTTGAACGTGGGCTTGTCGGCGATGACCTCGGTGCTCGCGACGTCGCCGTTCGGGTACTGGAGATCGAGCGACGGTAGAGGCGCGCCGCTCGTCAAGCTGAGGAAGAAGTCGGCGGAGAAGAGCCCCGTCTTCACGTCGTACTCGTCGACGCTGTTGAGCAGCATCCCGACCTTGACCTCGATCGGCGGACCGGTGTCGGGCTTCGCGAACGGCGACTTGTAGCGCGTCGCTCCGGGATGAAACGGGACGCCGCCGTCGGGCGCGATCGCGAGATCGATCGGATCGCCTGCGTCGGCGGGAGCCGCGCTCGCGTCGGCCGCTTCGTGGTGCGCGGGCGCGCCGGCCGGCGCGATTCCTTGCGCCGACGCGTCGACGCGTCGAAAGAGCATGAACCCGCAAGCGATCACCGCGACGAGGATCGCGAGCGCCTGGACGACGAGGGTTCTTGCGCGCACGCGCTTCATCGCCGTGCGACTCTACCTCGTTTCGACGCGTCACGAGGCGCGAGGTCGATCCACGCCGCCGAGGCGATCGGCCCACCGCTCGGGGAAGCCGTCGTAGTAGCCGTCCCACGGCTTCTTGGTGAACGCGTACTGAATCGTGGCGTACGCCACGCGCAGCGACGACGGCACGCCGACCACGAGCAGATAGAGCGGCCCCAAGAGGCGCGACTGGAGCGCGTGCCCGTACTCGTGCGCTCGGTTCGACGGATTGACGCGGACCATCGGCGAGTCGACGGTGCCCCAGAAGACGAAGTGGCCGAGCGAGACCGCGCCGGTGCCGCGCAGCTCGACGAAGACGCGACCACGCTCGCGCTCGATCGCGGCGACGTTGCGCGCGGCGAGCTGGATCCCGAGGTTCAAGAGCCCCAGCGCCGTCTGCGGCGCCTCCCACAAGAGGCCGGCGACGAGCCGCGGGAGGCTCACGTTCAGCGGTGGCAGGCCGTCAGGATGAAGCCGGCCACGAACGCGACGCCCCAGAGGGGCATGAGGAGGCGAAGGAGGGACTGATCCACGTTGCCGGGACACATCTGCTGCAAGGTACGCGCCCGCGCGCGGACGCCGAAAAAATCGGCGAAAGTCGCTGCGCCTACATCGAAAGCTTCGGCCGAGTCGACTCACCTCGCGACAGCGATGTCATACCCGCCGCCGCCTCGACCTCCGCCGCGAGCAGCGCGTCGGCGCGCTCGACGGTCGCCTGCGTGCGCAGCCTCTTCACCGCGAAGAGCAGCGCGGCCACGGCGGCGACGAAGCCTCCGCCGAGGGCGATCGCGCCGCCGTGGCTTCGCGCGCCCGGCGTCACGACCGACGCGACGAGGCCACCGGCGTGGTGAACGTCGTCGCCGCGAACGTAGATCGGCGCGCCGGTCACGATCTCTTTGTAGCCCGTGAGGCGTCGCGCCTCTTCGCGCTGCGCGTGACCGACGCCCGGCGGGCTCACGTGGCCGACGTGACGCTCGAGCGTGCCCGGCGACGCGAGCTCGAAGCGCGTGCCGCCGCCGAGATCCGCGTCGACGATCTGGAGCGCCGTCCCCGCCGCGACCGGCGCGCCGAGGGGCACGTCGCGAAGGCTCCGCGGCGAAGGTTGACGCAGCGTCGCGCGCACGACGCGATCGCTCGCGGCGCCGCGCGCGAGGCGCACGCCGACGATGCGCCCGTCCTCCGTCACCGCGGAGATCGCAGGGCTGGGGTCGAGGGTCTCCCCCTCGGAGAGCGGAATCGCGAAGCGAAGGACGTGACCGCGACCGTCATCGAGGGTCGCGGGCGCGTCGGGCGTGAGCGTCCAGCGCGCGTCCCAGGTGATCCCTGCGTCGGTGCGCGTCGGCGTGAAGAGCGCGCTCGAGACCCGCACGGGCGCGCCGTCGAGATCGACGTCGGCGCGCGCGCGGCGAGGGTGGATGCTCTGGGCCGCGAGCGCGACGAAGACGAAGACCGCGACGAACGCGAGGCGGAGCAGCATCGATCGAACGAGGATGCGATCCATGGCGCCCCTCACTTCTCGTGCGCCGCGCGGTGCGCCGACTGCGCGATGTCGTCGATGCCGCCGCTGAAGACCGTTCGCTCGGGGAGGATCGGCGAGGCGAGCGACGCGAGCTGCACCAGGGTGAGGAGCTGCATGCCGAGCGTCACGCCGACGGGCAAGAGCACGGTGCGCTTCTGCGTGCCCGGCTCGAGACGACGCACGACGCCGCGCACGAACATGATCGTTCCGGTGACGAGCGCGAGCACGATCGATCCGATGCCGAGCACCGGCCCGGCCCACGCGCTCGAGTGGTAGTAGAGCGCGAGGAGCGGCGCGACGACCGCGAGGACGAGCGTTCCGCCGAACACGCCGCCGACGAAGCCGAGCGCGAGATCGGTCCCGCGGACGCGCGTGCCCGAGAGGCGCCAAGCGAGGAGCCCGGCCGGCGCGGCGAACGCGCACGACATCAAGACCACCATCGGCACCTTGTAGAGGTTGGAGAGCGCGGGCGCGAGCGCGCGGCTCCCGGCCGCGAGGCCCCACGCGCCCGCGAAGAGCAACGACGAGAGGAGCGCGATGACGATGAGCTGCATGCGCCGGGCGCGGCCCGAATCTTCCGCCGGAATCGGGCGTCCGCAAGCGATGTCGATGAGCGTGACCAGGGTTCCCATGTCGATCCTCCGTGTGGAGATCGTTATGGGACGTCGAGGTGGATCGGCCTGCGCAGCGCGGTGAAACGTCGGCGCACCGAGGTGAAAAGCGGATGAAATCAGGCCGGGGCTGCGGGAAGAACGACGCGAAACGTCGCGCCCTTTCCGGGCGGAGAGTGTGCGCTCACGCGGCCCCCGTGCGCCTCGGCGACCGCTTTCACGAGCGCGAGGCCGAGGCCCGTGCCCTTGGTCCTGCGGGGCGGCGCGTCGGGCGGCGCGGGATCGCCGCCGATGGCGCGCGTGGTGAAGAAGCGCTCGAACATGCGCGGGAGATCGTGGTCGGCGATCCCGGGGCCCGTGTCGGACACCTCGAGCACGATCTCGCCGGCGGCGGACTTCACGCCGACGCGGACCTCGCCTCCTTCGCCGGCGAAGGACGCCGCGTTGTCGACGAGGTTGCGCACGACCGAGTCGAGGCGCGGCTCGACGCCGACGACGGGCGCCGGCTCGGCGGCGTCGATCACGAAGCGCACGTCGGGGTGGCTCGGCTCGACGGCGCTCGCGACGCCGCGCGCGAGCGCCGCCAGATCGACCGAAGCGCGCGCTTCGTTGGGCATCCCCGCTTCGGCGCGCGCGAGCTCGAGGAACTGCGAGACGAGCCGATCGAGCCGCGTGCTCGAGTCGGCCAGGATCTTCGCGATCCGCGCGGCGCGCTTCTCGTCGACCGATCCGGCGTCGAGCGCGTCGGCGCACGCGCGGATCGCGGCGACGGGGTTCTTGAACTCGTGCACGAGATCGGCGACGAACGCCTCGTTCTGACGCCGCCGCTCGTCGAGCGCGCCGAGCAGATCGTTGAACGCGTTCGCCAGATCGGCGACCTCGTCGCCCGGCGGCGGATCGAGATCCGCGCGCGGGTTGGCGCTCCGCGCCTTCTCGAGCACGCGCTCGCGGAGCCACGCGATGGGGCGCACCATGCGCCGGCCCATCCACCACGAGAAGACGAGCGCGAGGGGGAGCATGAACAGCGAGAGGCGGAGCAGGTGATACCGGAGGTCGTAGAGCACGCGCACGGCGCGTCGCGACGACTCTTGCACGTAGATGATCTCGGTGCGCCCGTCGGCGTTCACGAGCGCGCGCGCGGCGTGGCAGACGAGGAGCTTCGCCGCGGGCGATCGGCGGCAGCCCGTTCCGCCGCCGGCGAACCCGACGATCTCTTCCCGCGCGTGGACGGGCCCGAGCGTCTCGTCGAACTCGCGCAGCGTCGGCGCGCCGTCGGGGCCGAAGAAGAGCGTGCCGACTTGATGGACGAGATCGGTCCCTTGATCTCGGTCGACGTCGAAGCGCTCGGCGCCGTCGCCGTACACGACGCGAATGCGCGTGCCCCAGCGCGAGGCGACCTCGTCGAGCGCCGCCTCGGTCTTCGGACCGTCGAAGCCCTCCGCCTCGGCGGTGCGGAGCGCGACCGCCGCCTCGTCGGCGGCCTCGCGTGTGTGCCATTGCAGCTTGCCGGCGATGTCGCGCTCCATCACGCTCCAGCCCACGACGAGGAGCTGGGGAACGACGAGCATCGCGATCACCATGAGCACCGCGCTCCACCGCAGCGGGATCCGCGGCAGCCGCACGCTCAGCCGTCCTTCCAGCGATACCCCGCCCCGATGACGGTCTCGATGCGATCGAACGCCGGATCGATCGCCTCGATCTTCCGGCGGAGGCGCCTCACGTACGTGTCGATGATGCGCTCGGCCACGACGGACTCGTCGCCGCGGACGATCTCGAGGAGCCGATCGCGCGAGAGCACGAATCCGGCGCGCGACGCGAGCGCCTCGAGCAGGCGGAACTCGGTGACCGTCACGGAGATCGGCGCGCCCGCGTAGCGAACCTCGAGCCGCTCGGGGAACAGCTCGAGGGCGCCCTTCGCCACCGCGCGCTCGCTCTCCTGCGCGGCGCGCATCGCCTCGCGACGAAGCAGCGCGGCGACGCGCGCGAGCAGCACGCGCGTGCTGAAGGGCTTCGCGACGTAGTCGTCGGCGCCGAGCTCGAGGCCGAGCGCCTCGTCGATCTCGTTGTCGCGCGACGTGAGGAGGATGAGCGGGACGCCGTTGCCGCTCTCGCGGAGCTTGCGGCAGAGAGAGAAGCCGTCGAGGCCCGGCATGTTCACGTCGCTCACCACCGCCGCGGGCGACTCCTTCTTCACCGCGTCGAGGCCGCGCTGTCCGTCGACGGCCGTGAGCACCTCGTGACCTGCGTCTTCGAACGCGAGAGAGAGCGCGTCGAGCACCGAGGCGTCGTCGTCGATGAGGAGGATCTTCGCCATGGCGCGCGAACGAGGATAGCTCGCGGGCGCTGGATCCGAGTCGATCCACGGTTCGTCCAGGCGGCGCCCTACTAGAGGAGAGGGGCGCCGGATCTTCGGGGAAAACCCTCTGTCGGGCAGCCCTCTTCCACGGCACACGATGTGCGTGAAGGTACGCCATGCTCGCCGATATTCTGGCTCGCCTGTCGAAGCTGGCCGTGGGCGTCTTGGCGGTGGGCGCCGTCGCCGCGGCTCCCGCGTGCGCCTCCGAGAGCGACGACGGAGGGTCGGCCGACGAAGACGAGCTCCGGCGCGGCGGCAAGATCCAGCTGATGGTGACGGTCGACTGGGAGGGGCGCGATCTCCGCGAAGACAACCTCCGCGCGATGGAGAACCTGAACCGCCGCTTCCCTCAGGTGAAGATCATCCACTTCCTCAACGCGGGCTACTACACGAAGCAGGCCGCCGATCGCGCCGACGTGACCGCGCGCATCAACCGCGCCGTGCGCCCGATCGACGAGAAGGGCCTCCACATCCACGGCTGGAAGCGACTCTTCGAGGCGTCGGGCGTGACCTTCCGCGGAGCCCCGACGTTCTGGGGCACCTCCCTCGACGCGAACGGGCGCGAGTGCATCGACGACTGCGGGCACGAGGTCCCGATCAGCCTCTACACGAGCGACGAGCTCCGCAAGGTCGTGAAGCTCAGCCTCGACACGCTCGAGCGCGAAGGCTTCGGGCGCGCGAAGAGCTTCCGGTGCGGCGGATGGATGGCGAAGCAGGCGGTGCGCGACGCGATCGCGGCCGAAGGGATCAAATACGAGCACTCGGCCGTGCCCACCGTCTTCTTGCAAGAGAAGCTGGGGAACCGACCCGTCTACGGCTGGCTCACCGAGCTGTGGCAAGGCACGACGAACGTCTCGCAGCCCTTCGCGATGGACGCGAGCGCGGCGACGCTCACCGAGATCCCGGACAACGGCGGCCTCGCCGACTACGTCGACGCGCAGAAGATGATCGACGTCTTCCACGCGAACAAGGCGCAGTATCTCCGCGATCGCCGCAGGAACGTCGTGGTCTCGATCGGCTTCCACCACGAGACGGCGGCGATGTACCTGCCGCAGCTCGAGACCGCGCTCGCGAAGATCTACGAAGAGGCGGCGGCCGAGAGGCTTCCGCTCGAGAGCGTCACGTCGGAGGCGGTGCCTCGCGCGCGCGCGGGCGCGCGCTGACGGGCCTTTCGAGATCTCAGCGAGACTTCTTCCGCTTCTTCGCGTGGGCCTCGGGGTGGCCGCTCTTCGCGAGGTGCATCTCGAGCGTGTCGCCCTTCGCGCGCACCTGGTAGTTCGGCACGCCGTCCTTGAACGTGACGGTGAGCTCGGCGCCCGCGGCTTCGTTCGACATGCGGATCGCCGCGATGCGCGAGTCTTTCGACGCGAGCGGGCCGGCGGCGTCGAGCGACTTGCGACCGGGGATCACGACGGTGAAGCCCGAAGGCTGCGACGCGCCCTGGATGCGATCGATCGGACCGTCCATCTTGATGTGGAGCACGTTGCCCTTCGCGACGACGCCGTTGCCGAAGGGCGTGACCTTGCCGTTGTGTCTACCGGAGCGCTCGGCCGGGTTCGTGGGATCGATCGGCATCATGCCCATCCCGCCCATCGCCGCGTTCGCGAGCGGATCGTTCTCCGGCGTCGGCGGCGTCAGGGGAGGCGGCGCCGGGCGCTGGGTCGCGGCCGCCGTCTCGACGGTCGGCGCGGCCGCCGTCGGCTGCGGCGCGGGCTTGCGCATCGCGGCCACCGCGAGGATCGTCGCGAGGCCCACGGCGCCGGCGACGACCGCCTTCTTCTTCGTCACGGCGAAGCGCGGCTTGGCCGGCTCCTCGACGATGTCCTTCTCGATCTCGCCGCGAATGACCTTGCGTCCGGTGGCGTGGAGGCCGCCGCCGGGGGCGGGCGCCGTGGTGCGGCGCACCGGGATCTCGACGTCGTCGCCCGACTTGCCCGTCTTGGCCTTCGCGCGCGCCGCCATGATCGCGACCGCCGTCTTCGCGCGCTTGGCCCACTTCTCGAGGGCCGGCTGCACCTTGGCCGCGCTGCGCGCGAACGCGCTCTTCATGCTCTTCGAGGCTTCGTCGCGCTCGTCGTCCATCGCCGAAGCCGCGCTCGCGACCGAAGGCCGAGCGTCGTGCGTCTCCGGCGGGTGCTGCGAGAGCGCGCCCGGATCCGCGTCGTGCGGCTCTTCCATCTCGCCTTCGTCGATCGGCGGCTCACCGCGATCCGTCGTCTCTTCGATGCGCGGGTCCATCTCGGCGGCGTACGCCTCTTCGTCGTCGTAGCGGAGCGTGACGACGAGCTGCGGGATGCGCGTCTCGCGCTCGACCTCGACCTCGACGCGATCGATGAGCGCGGGCCGCTTCGCGCCCGTCGCGGCGTCTTCGAGATCGAGCTGCTTTCCGACCTGGAGGAAGCCGAGCTCGCTGAAGGCGGTGACGCTCGCGCCCTGCGCGCCCTTGACGCGCGCGCGCATCGGCGAAGCGAGGCCGTCGATGTGGAGTCGCACCTTGCGACCCTGGGGCGCCTCGAGGCTCATCCCCTCCTCGACCATGCCGATGATGCGCTGAAGCGCGACCGTGCTCGCCGAGTCGAGGTTGGTGAAGCGAATGCCGAACTCGCCTCCGTCGCCCATGTCGTCCTTCCAGAGGACCTCGCCGGCGGCGACGATGACCATGCCTTGACCTGCGTCGAAGCGACAGGTCACGGGCTGACCGACCTCGGGCAGGTACGCCGTCCGGAGGTGCATGCCCTCCTCGGAGAGGTTGACGGCTTGCGCCTCGAACGACGGACCCAGCGCGCCGCCGACCTCGACCATCCCCTCGAACGGGATCCGCGACGCGTGAGGCGCGCGGCGATCGCTTGCAGTGCTCATGAGAATTCTCCTCCGGACCTCTTCTGTCGTCCTAAGGAGGAACGGGGTGTTGGGCCAAGTTTGTGCTTCACGAGAGACGCATGAAAGCGATCGTCATCGGTACGCTCGTGCTCGCGGCTTGCGGAGCGCGCCGAGCGCCTCCGGCCGAGCCGTCGTCGACCACGACGACGAGCGCGCCGGTGCCCGCAGAGCGGCAGCCCGCCGAGGGCCCATGCTGGCGCGGCCTCGCGCCCGATCGCGAGCAGGCGCCGGATCTCACGAGCTGCCTCGTCGCGTGCGACCAGCTCGGCGATGCCATTCCGCCCAACCCGCGCTGCCTCACCGCGCGCGAGTCCTGCCGCTTCGAATGCGCCAACCTCCACGGCCGCATCTGATCGGAGCGCGAACGTCTCGCCCCAACCCAAGGCGTGCCCCCCGGCGCCAAGCGCCGGGTCGCCGAAGGCGAAGCACGACGCGCGAGCGCCACTTGGCAGGGGAGGCTCACGCGCAAAGCGCGTGAGGGGAGCGCGAAGCCTCGCGACAACCTCGAGACCCAACACGAAGCTCGACCCAGAAGTCTCGCCCCAACCCAAGGCGTGCCTCCCGGCGCGAAGCGCCGGGTCGCCGAAGGCGAAGCACGCCGCGCCAGCGCCACATGGCAGGGGAGGCTCATCGGCGTAAGCCGATGAGGGGAGCGCCAGCTCCCCCACTAAAGAGGGATGTTCGAGTGCTTCTTCGGGGGGTTGGTGTCGCGCTTGTCTTTGAGCATCTCGAGCGCGCGATGCAGGCGCATGCGGAGCGTGCGCGGGTAGATCACCTCGTCGACGAAGCCGAGCTCGGCGGCTTTGTACGGGTTGGTGAACTTCTCGCGGTAGTCGGCGATGAACGCCGCGCGGGCCGCGGCGGGATCCTTCGCCTTCGCGATCTCGTGGCGGTAGACGATGTTGACCGCGCCGTCCGGCCCCATCACCGCGAGCTCCGCCGTGGGCAGCGCGAGGTTGACGTCGCCGCGGATGTGCTTCGAGCTCATGACGTCGTACGCGCCGCCGTAGGCCTTGCGGAGGATCACGGTGACCTTCGGGACGGTCGCCTCGGCGAACGCGAAGAGCAGCTTCGCGCCGTGACGGATGACGCCGCCGTACTCCTGCTCGGTGCCGGGCAGGAAGCCGGGCACGTCGACGAAGGTGACGAGCGGCAGGTTGAAGCAGTCGCAGAAGCGCACGAAGCGCGCGGCCTTCTGCGACGAGTCGATGTCGAGCACGCCCGCGAGCACGTTCGGTTGGTTGGCGACGACGCCGACGGCGCGCCCCCCGATGCGCGCGAAGCCGACGACGATGTTCGGCGCGAACTGCTCGGCGATCTCGAAGAGATGCCCGTCGTCGACGACCGCGCGGATCACGTCGGTCACGTCGTAGGGCTTGTTCGACTCGACGGGGATCATCGTGTCGAGCTCGGGCACCTCGCGGAGCGGCGGATCGCTCGTCGGCTTGAACGGCGCGTCTTCGTGGTTGTTCGCCGGCAAGAAAGAGAGAAGCTCGCGGATCTGCGCGATGCAGGTCTGATCGTCGGGCGCGGTGAGGTGCGCGACGCCGCTCTTCGTCGCGTGCGTGTGGGCGCCGCCGAGATCTTCCTTCGAGACCTCTTCGTGCGTCACCGCCTTGATGACGTCGGGGCCGGTGATGAACATGTAGCTCGTGCCCTCGACCATCAAGATGAAGTCGGTGATCGCGGGCGAGTAGACCGCGCCGCCGGCGCACGGGCCCATGATGGCGCTGATCTGCGGGATGACGCCGCTCGCCAGGGTGTTGCGGAGGAAGATGTCGGCGTAGCCCGCGAGCGACTCGACGCCCTCCTGGATGCGCGCGCCTCCGGAGTCGTTGAGGCCAATCACCGGCGCGCCGACCTTCATCGCGAGATCCATCACCTTGCAGATCTTCTCGGCGCAGACGGCCGAGAGCGATCCGCCGAAGACGGTGAAGTCTTGCGCGAAGACGAACACCTTGCGTCCGTCGACGAGACCCCAGCCGGTCACGACGGCGTCGCCGAGGACTTTTTGCTGGTCCATGTCGAAGTCGGTGCACCGATGCGTGACGAAACGCCCCATCTCGACGAAGGAGCCCGGATCGACGAGCAGATCGATGCGCTCGCGCGCGGTGAGCTTGCCGCCTTCGTGCTGCTTCTTGATGCGCTCCTCGCCGCCGCCGAAGGCCGACTGCGCGTTGAGCTCATCGAGACGCCGCGTCGAGCGCTGCGCTTGGTTGGGCGAGGGGGAGCTCGCCGGGCCCCGGGATCCAGACGCGGACATTGCCGGCGGTTATAGGCGCAGGCGGGCCGCGCTGTCATCCGATCGGAGGACGCCGCCTCATGACGCGCAGATCATGCCCCATTGGGGTGGCACGATGGGCCGAGAGACAGTCTGGCGCATCGACCTACGGCCCTTTATTCTCGACGTTGGCGCATGACACACTCTTCCTTGCCGAGCCCGTATCCCGCGCCGGGGGAGATCGTCGGCGACCCCCACACCGGCTGGCGGATCGAGAAGATCCTCGGCGAAGGCGGCATGGGCGCGGTGGCGCGCGCCTACAACCTCGTCCTTCACAACGCGGTCGCCATCAAGTTCATGAACCCGCAGTACCTCAGCTTCCCCGGAGCCGAGGAGCGGTTCGTCAACGAGGGCAAGGCGTCGGCGCTCATCAAGAGCGACCACGTCGTCCCGGTGATGCAGGTCGGCAAGACGCAGGGCGGCACGCCGTTCCTCGTCATGGAGTGCCTCGACGGCGTCGACCTCGCGGATCTCCTGGTGCGCGACGGCACGCCCGGGCTCCCGGCCGAGCGCGCCGTCCACTTCGTGCTGCAGGTGCTGCGCGGCCTGCAGGCGGCGCACGCGATCGGGATCATCCACCGCGACATGAAGCCGTCGAACTGCTTCGCCGTGAACAAAGACGGCGAGGAAGACTTCGTGAAGATCCTCGACTTCGGCATCAGCAAGATCCACGAGCCTGGCCGGAGCGCGTCGCTCACGCAGACGAACTCGGCGCTCGGCACGCCGCTCTACATGTCGCCCGAGCAGGCGCGGAGCCCGCGCGACGTCGACGCGCGCTCCGACCTCTATTCGGTCGGCGTGATCCTCTACGAGCTGCTCACGGGGCACACGCCGTTCTTCTCCGAGAGCGGCGAGTTCACCGAGATCCTGTTCAAGCTGTTCACCGCCGACCCGCCGCCGGTCAAATCGACGCGACCCGATCTGCCCGACGAGCTCGCCGAAGCGGTTCACAAGGCCCTCGCTCGCGAGGTCGAGAACCGCTTCTCGAGCGCGCTCGAGATGGCCGAAGCGCTCGCGCCCTTCGCGAGCGAGCGAACGAAGCCGTACCTCACGCGGATGAAGGCGTTCAAGCCGCCGCCGAAGGGCTCGCTCGCGCCGCCGCAGGATCTGCCGGAGTCGATGGTCGCGTTCTCCGCGATGCAACGAGGGCCGAGCACCGACGTGATGGCGCACCGTCCCACGACGGACGTGATGAAGGGGCCGCCGGTGACCGAGCTCCTGGCGAACGCGCCCCGCATCGTCGTCGAGCCGCCGAAGACGCCGGCGCCGGGGCCGTGGCAGGAGGGTCGGATGTCGGCCGTGCCCGAGGACGTCGGGGCGCGCGCGCGGCAAGACGAAGCGATCGCGCGCACGCAGTTCGATCGCGCGCACGTCACCGGCGCGGCGCCGGTGCGGGCCGCCGTCCCCGGCGCGGAGACCGATCTCGGCGCCGCGCGTGACGCGTCGATTTCCGAGGCGTCGCCCCCGCCGGCGCGGCGGTCGCCGTTGCTCTTCGTGCTCCCGGCCGTGGCCGCCGTCGCGCTCGTCGGCGGCGTCTTCGCGCTCGCGGCGAGCAACAAGGGCGGCTCGACCACGCAGCCCACCGCCGAGCCCTCGTCGACCGCGAGCAACGTCGTCTTGCCGCCGCCTTCGGCGTCCGAGGCCGCTTCTTCCGCCGCGCCTACGGCGACGCCGAGCGCGTCGGCGATCGCGAGCGCCGAGCCTTCGGCCAAGCCGCCCGCGAGCGCGTCGGCGCGCACGACCGCGACGCCGACGACGCGGCCGACGACGACGACGCACACCGCGCCGGTGACGCCGACGTCGACGAGCGCGCTCGACACGCAGATCAAGCAGTGATCGTCAGTGACACCGGAGAACGAGTGACCACGATGCCTTCCCCGATCAGACGCTGCGTCGCCCTCCTCGTCGCCACCGCGCTCGTCGCGCCGGTGGCCACGACGGTGACGCCGACGCCGGCCCACGCGCAGAAGCCGAAGACAGTGCGCGATCAGCTCCCGGAAGAAGCGAAGAAGCACTGGGACGCGGCGCTCCAGCTCTATCAACGCGGCAACTGGGACGGCGCGCGTACGAGCTTCAACGCCGCCTACGAGGCCTCGAAGAACCCGCGCGTGCTCTTCAACGTGGCCGTCTGCGAGAAGAACCTCGGTCGATACGGTCGCGCGATCGACATCTTCAAACGCGAGCTCGCCGAAGGCAAAGGCCAGCTCACGCCGTCGGAAGAAGCCGACGTGAAGGCGCAGATCGCGGGCCTCGAGCAGTACGTCGCGCAGCTCACCATCGACGTCAGCGAGGCGGGCGCCGAGGTCTACGTCGACGACGCGAAGGTCGGCACGTCGCCGCTCCCCGGACCCGTGAGCGTCCAGCTCGGCGAGCGGCGCGTGCGCGTGAGCAAGCCCGGCTTCGCCGACGCACAGCGATCGATCGAGCTCAAAGGCGGCGCGAGCGGCGCGGTGCAGATCAAGCTCGTGCCCAACGTGAAGACGCAGCTCGTGAGCGTCTCCGTCGTCGGACCGACCAACGCCATCGTGAAGATCGACGGCAAGGAGGTCGGGTCGGCGCCGTACAAGGGGCAGGTCACGGTCTCGCCCGAGCCCCACCAGTTCACCGCCGAGGCGACCGGCTGGGTGCCCACGACGCAGAGCGCGGTCGTGCGCGAGAACGAGGCGCTGAACCTCACCTTGCAGATGTCCGAGGAGCAGCAGAAGGGAAAGCTCGTCGTCTTCGCGAAGCCCGAAGGCGCCACGATCGAGATCGACGGCAAGCAGGTCGGCGCGACGCGCTGGGAAGGCCCCGTCGGCGTCGGCACGCACCAGATCGTCGTCAAGAAGCAGGGCCACTACACGTGGAGCTACGACGTCGACGTTCCCAAGGGCGGCGAGCGATCGGTCACCGCGTCGCTCAACGAGGATCGCAACACGAGCTTCGTGCCCTGGCTCATCGGCACGCTCCTCGTCGTGGGCGCGACGACCGCGGCGATCATCGTCGTCGCGCAGCCGAAAGATCAGGAGCCGGTCAACGGCACGCTCCCGCCCTTCACCGTCAACACGCCGTCGTCGTTCCGGTTCTGATGCTTGCACTTTACAAACAACCCCACCGGCCGCGCTCCTCGCGCGAGTCTTCTTCTCGGAGGTAATCTCATGCGGGCTTCCACACGTCGCGGTCTCGGGCATGTCTTCGAAGAGGAAGACAGGCGGCTCGTGGCTGGTCCATCGCCGCGCCGGGTACGGCGCGGACTCGCCCTCGGAGCGTTCGCCGCCACGGCGCTGCTCTGGTCCGGCTGCGAGGCGAAGAAGCAGACCGAGTTCGTCGCCGGCGTCTCGACCCAGGTCGTCGTGCCCCGCGATCTCAAGTCGATCCGCCTCGACGTGAGCGTCGGCGGCGTCGTCCAGTTCTGTCGCGGATACAAGGTGTACGACGGCAAGGTCCAGCTCCCGCGGAGCCTCGGCGCCCTGCCCGCGAGCGGCAAGGCCGGCGAGAACGCCGTGACGGTGACGGTCACCGGCTTCACCGAAGACTTCTCCGAAGGCTCGGGCCTCAGCGTCTTCAGCGACTGCGTCAGCGTCTCGCCCAAGGTCGGGGAGCAGGGCGCGCGCATCCTCCGCCGGAGCCGCCAGCCGTACGCGCCCGATCGCATCGTGTTCCTCCCGATGCCGCTCAAGTACTCCTGCTTCGACCACAAGGACTGCGAGGCCGAAGACAAGACGTGCAAGGCCGGTCGCTGCGTCGACGCGTCGATCGATCCGTCCCGCCTGCCCGACTACACCGACGAGCTGCTCAACGGCACCGGCGGCGCTTGCTTCCGCGCCAGCGAGTGCATGCAGGGCCTCGTGCCCGCGGTCGTCGTCAACGCGAACGACTGCACGTACGCCGTCCCCAACTCGCCGAGCTCGCCGCCCGTCGTCGAGGGCGCGCCGCCGAATCCGTTCCCCAAGGGCGGCGACGGCGTGAACGTCGAGATCGTCTACGACGGCGGGCTCAACAAGGAGATCCTCGACAAGGACGATCAAGAAGGCTTCACCATCCCCGACCCGGCCAAGCCGCAGCAGTTTCGGCTCGCGCCCGGCCTCTGCGACATGGTCAAAGGATCGATCCCCGCCGCCAACCCGGCCGATCCGCCCGTCGATCTCGAGCACCGGATCACCGGGGTTCGCGTCGCGTCGATCTGCCAGCCGAAGACGCCGTTCCAGCCGCTTTGCGCCGCCGATCAGCTCGTCGCGATGGACGTCGCTCCCGAAGGCATCTCGGGCAATTCGAATCCGCCGTCGGCCTGCAAGCCGCGGGAGCTCAAGGCCGCCAAGAGCGTCCTCATGATCATCACCGACGACACCCAGAACCACCGGATCTTCTACAACGGCGCCGATCGCGCGGCGGTCGGCCTCGTGCTCGACGATCCGGCGTTCACGCGCACGCAGGTCGGGCTCTCGTTCTACCCCGGCGGCGCGGGAACGTGCGGCGGCCTCACGCCGGCCGTGCCACCCGAGCTCGCCGCGACGGCGCAGAAGAAGATCGTCGACAAGCTCGCCGAGCGCGATCCCGAGTCGGGCAACGCGGCTCCGCTCCAGCCGCTCAACACGCCGACGACCATGGATGGCGCGCTCAAGGCGACCTACGATCTGCTCAAGGGCCCGCAGTTCGCGGGCTTCAACCGCCGCGCCGTCCTCCTCATCGGCAACCGAGAGTTCGGCGCAACGAGCTGCAGCGCGCAGACGCCGCTCCAGCTCGTGCAAGGCGCCAAGACCGACCG
Organism: Labilithrix sp.; assembly: GCA_019637175.1. Lineage (GTDB taxonomy): Bacteria > Myxococcota_A > Polyangia > Polyangiales > Polyangiaceae > Labilithrix. Next base: position 249,598 of record JAHBWD010000002.1, read on the forward strand.
CATCGACACCTACGTCGGGATGTTCGCGCGGCAGGAGAGCGAAGACCTCGAGAACCTCCCGCCCCAGCCCATCGCCGATCAGATGGCCACCGCGGGCAGCCCGCTGCCCGCGCTCCCGCGCGCGTTCGACGCGCGCAAGGAGAAGGCCGAAGGGCAGAACGCCTTCCGCCGCATCCTCGACGATCTCGCGACGTGCGTGTACGACGTCGACACGGTGCCGGAGAACAGCGACGTGCTCGCGTACTCCGATCCCATCGCGGTGACGCCTCCGCAGGAGTCGGTCTACAAGATCACGCGCGACGCCAACTGCACGACCGAAGCGAGCGCGGCCGCGGCGAACGGCTGGGGCGTCGACGCGAGCGATCCGGCGCAGAGGCGCGTGCGCGTCTGCGGCCAGGCTTGCGACAACTACCGCGAGATCCTGAAGAAGGCGGCCGCCTACGGCTTGCAGTACAACCAGAAGGCGATCGCCGTTCCCATCTTCTCCCACAAGGCGGGCTGCGCGCCGAAGTGACGCGCGGCGCCCTCGCGCGCCTCAGGGACCGAACATCATTCCGATCGTCGGACCGACGAAGACCTGCGGCCCGCGCGCCATCTCGTAGGGAGGCGTCGTGTGGCCGCTCGGTCCGAGGCGGAGCGAGCCGTCTTGCGGCGTCGTCGGGATCTGATTGAACGAGTTCGGGCTCTCGATGAGGATCGCGAGGCCGAGGCCCACCGACGTGTGCGGCCCGAGGCGGTAGTGCATCGTCGGCTCGAGGGACACGAGAGGCGAGAGGTAGCTCTGCCCGTCGGGCACGTGAACGTTTCGGATCGCGGAGTTCGCGATCACCTGCGACTCGCGCGTGAGGATCATCGCCTTGAACGCGAGGCCCACGCCGGCGGCGAACGTGAAGCGGAGCTTCTCGCCCTGGAACGTGACGCGGATGCGCGCGGCGCCGAAGGCGCCGATGCGGTGCAGATCGAACGCCTCGGTGCGCGCCGGATCGGGGCCGATGCCCGGGTCGACGCTCGACGCCGCCCACGAGAGCGTGTTGCCGCTGTGGTCGTACTGGCCGCCGCCGAACAGCTCGATGCCGACCGGGTCCCAGTGATAGCCGATGAAGCCGTTGAGGCCGCCGCCTGCGCCGCCCCATCCGGAGTCGCACGCCGACAGCTCCGCCGGCTTGGTCGCGCTCTCGCAGCTCCGCTGCATCGAGCTGCTCGCGCCGCCGGGTTGGAACACGGGCATCAGGCCGAAGCCGCCGTAGAGGCCCTCGAGCGGGCGCGCCTCCTTCTGGAGGGGGCCGGTCTCGATCTTGGAGACGAGCGTCAGCGTCACCGATCGCGAGAGCGTCTCCTTGTCTTTGAGATCGATCGTCTCTTCGAAGGGATCGTAGCCCTCGCGCGTGATCTTGATCGTGTGCTGGCCGGCCGGCACGTCGGCGGAGAACGTGCCCTCGCCGACGAGCTTTCCGTCGATGTAAACGAGGCCCTTGCCGTCGTTGGTCGAGATCTTGAGCGTGGCGCTGCTCGACGACGCGACGAGCTCGACCTCGCGCGTCTTGCCGCGCTCCACCGTGACCTTCTCGGGCGCCGCGACCAGCGCGCCGCCCCGGCCGCCGACGTCGTGCGCGCCCGCCTCGACCTCGCCCGACCACGGCGCGTCGCCCATGTCGACGCCGTCGACGAGCACGCGGATCGGCTTGTCGTTCTTCTCGCGGACGGAGAGCCGGCCCTTCGTCGTCGCGGCCTCGAGCTTCACCGGCAGCGACGTCGTCGCGCCCGCGGTGATGTTCGGCGCCTGATCGAAGGGCACGAAGCCCTCCTTGGTGATGCGCACGCGATGCGGCCCCGCCGAGAGGCGAATCGGGCCGGCGAGCGGCGTCGTGCCGTAGGGAGCGTCGTCGATCGCGACCGCCGCGCCTGCCTCGACGTTCTCGAGCGCCAGCGCGCCCGTGCGCGCGGCGAGCTCCTTGAGGCGCGCCTCGGCCGCGGCCTTCTTGGCGGCGGGCACCTTGGCGCCGTAAGTCTTCAGGTATTCGTCGTACGCCGCGTAGGCCTCGCCGTCTCGCTTGAGCTGAACGTAGGCGTTGGCCATCCCCTCGAGCGCCTCGGCGCTCGGCGCCGCCTTGTTCGCCGCTTCGTACTCTTTGAGCGCGCCCGTCCAGTCTTTCGCGCGGGCGGCCTTGTCGCCGTTGGCGAGGCTGGTCTTCGCGTCGGGCGCCTGCGCGAAGGCGAGCGTCGGAACGAGGCTGGACTGCACGGCGATCATCGCCGCGAAGACCACGGCTGCGCAGCGGCGTTGGGAGGCGGCCATCGGTGCCGAGACTAACTCAATTCGAGAAGCTCATGCGGCGCGAAGCGTCATCGCGTCGGTGCGTCATCGCGCTCGGCGCCTCGCGGAGGATCGACGTAGGTGACCTCTTCGCCGCGGAACGTGCGCAACACAGTGAGCCCTTCGTCGCTCCGCCGTGACACGACCCAGTCGGGCAGGAGCGGGACCTTGCCCTTGCCGCCGGGCGTGTCGCAAATCAGCTTGGGCAGCGCGATCCCGGTGAGGCGCCCCTGGAGCCTCTCCATGATCGCGACGCCGCGCGAGAGCGGCGTTCGAAGGTGCGACGTGCCGCGCACCGGATCGGCCTGGAGGAGGTAGTAAGGACGCACGCGCGCGCGCACGAGCCCGCGGAAGAGCGTCTCCAGCGTCGTGGGATCGTCGTTGATCCCCGCGAGGAGCACGCTCTGGTTCATCACCGGGAAGCCGCCGTCGACGAGGCGCTCGCAAGCGGCGATCGCCTCGGGCGTCAGCTCTTTCGGGTGGTTGAAATGCGTCATCACCCAGATCGGGTGGTACTTGCGCAGCGCGCGCACGAGCTCGCCGGTGACGCGCATCGGGAGCGTGACCGGGACGCGCGTGGCGAGGCGGATCGTCTCCACCGTCGGGATCGCACGGACGCGCGCGAGGACGCGCTCGAGCCGATCGGTCGCCATCGCGAGCGGATCGCCGCCGCTCACGATGACGTCGCGGATCTCGGGGTGCGCCGCGATCCACTGGAGCGCGGGCTCGAGCCGATCGATCGAGACCGGCCCGCCGCCGTCGCCCACGATCCGCGAGCGCGTGCAGAAGCGGCAGTACACGGCGCATCGATCGGTCACGAGCAAGAGGACGCGATCGGGGTATCGCCGCACGAGGTGCGGCGCGACCTCGTGCGCTTCTTCGCCCAGCGGATCGACGAGATCGCCCGGCACCTCGCGCGCTTCGTCGATGCGCGGAACGCACTGGAGGCGGATCGGGCAGCGCTCGTCGCGCCGATCGCAGAGCGAGAGGTAATACGGTGTGATCGCGATCGGAAGCCCCTCGCGCTCGGCGCGACGCGCGCCTTCGAGCTCGGCGGGCGTGAGATCGAGCGCACGCGCGAGCTGATCGACGGAGCGGACGCTGTCGCGGAGCTGGGCCTGCCAGCGCTCGCGCTCGCCGTCGCCTGAAGCCGTCTCCGACAGGGTCATGGCTTGCCGGCGTCGCCCATGTCGACCTTGACGGTGCCGAGCGCGCCCTCGTCGACCTCGATCTTCACCGACTTCCGAAGCTCGGCGATGAGCTCGTCTTCCTTCGCCCGCAGCTTGTCTTGCGCGAGCTTCACGCGGATCGATCGCTCGGCCTCTTCGTAGGTGCGCTCGTGCGGAGGCAGCTTCTGCGTCAAGCGCACGACGTAGAACTTTCCCTTCGCGGCGACGACCCGATCGAGGACGGCGCCGAGCTCGCCGATTTCGAAGACGCCCGCGCGCACCTCTTCGGGCACGCGCGTGTTCTCGCCTCGGGGATCGCCCGGAGGCGAGACGATGCCGAGATCGCCCGCGAGATCGACGGGGACGTTGGCGCGCGCCTGCGGATCGATCGACTTCGCGCGCACGATCTCGCCCCACTGCGAGGCCGTCGTCGCCTTCTTCGCCGCGGCGAGCGCGTCGCGCGCGGCCGCCTCGTCTTTCAGGACGGCGACGGAGACGCGTCGCCGCTCGGGATCCTTGTATTCTGCACGATGTGCCTCGAACCAGGCGCGTACGTCCGACTCGGGCACGTCGTTGGGTGAGGGCACGTTCTTGCGCGCCTCGGCCAGCATCGCGTCGCGGAGGATCGCGCGGAGCTCCTGCTGAGCGAGCGGATCCTTGTCGTAGCCCTTGGCGGTCGCCTCCTGGGCCAGGAGGTGGACCGTGATCATCTCGTCGAGCAGCTCTTTGCGGCGCTCGGTCGACTGGTAGCGGAGCCGATCGAACTGATCCATGTGCTCGAGCGCGGCGGCGTAGTCGCCCAGCGTGATCGTGTCGTCGCCGACCTTGGCGAGCACCTGCTTGGCCTGCTCCGGCGTCAGCGACGTGGAGACGACGCCGCTGTCGGCGGCGCCGCTCGTCCCCGGCTCGCACGACTTGCACGCCGGCGTGCCCAGCCCGAGCAGGCCGAGGGCGCAGAGTGCGACAGCGAGGGATCGTCCCGAGAGCATGCCCTTCACGGGCGCGAAACCTACCATCGAGACCGCTCCCTTGCACGCATGGCGCCCCAAGACTAAGGACGCTCCTCATGCGAGACCCGCGCGACGGAGGTTCGGGCCCCCTCTCCGGTCCCCGCCTCGACACCGTTGCTCCGCCGCCGAGGCATCCCAAGCTCCGCTATCGGCGGATCGTCCTCAAGCTGAGCGGTGAGGCCCTGTGCGGCTCCACCGGCGGCTTCGGCATCGATCCCGTGGTCATGCGCACGACGGCGGAGGAGCTCGCCGACGTCTACGCGGCCGGCGTGCAGGTCGGCATCGTCGTCGGCGGAGGGAACATCTTCCGCGGCCTGAAGGGCGCCAGCGCGGGCATGGATCGCGCGCAGAGCGACTACATGGGCATGCTCGCGACGGTCATCAACTCGCTCGCGCTCCAAGACGCGCTCGAGAAGTGCGAGGTGCCGACGCGGGTGCAGACGGCCATCGAGATCCGCTCGATCGCCGAGCCTTACATCCGCCGGCGCGCGATCCGCCACTTCGAGAAGGGGCGCTTCGTCATCTTCGCCGCGGGCACCGGCAACCCGTATTTCTCGACCGACACGGCGGCGGCGCTCCGCGCGATGGAGATCCACGCCGACGCGCTGATCAAGGCCACGAAGGTCGAGGGCATCTACGACAAGGATCCCGCGCGCTTCAGCGACGCGACGATGTACTCGCGGATGACGTTCGACCGCTTCATCAACGACCGCATCGGCGTCATGGACTCGACGGCGGCGACGCTCTGCCGCGACAACAACATGCCGATCCGCGTGTTCAAGCTCACGGAGCCGGGCAACATCAAGCGCGTCGTCTTCGGCGAGCCGATCGGCACGATCGTCGAGGGCTAGGCCATCCGGCGGAGGGACGGCAGCTCGGTCGTCGGCGCCTCCCACTCGTCGAGCTCGACGCCGCGCATGCGCTGCGCGGCGGAGGCTTTCGCGGCGCGCTGGCGGCGGAGGGTCGTGCGCGCCTGCAGCAGATCGTGCTGGAACTCCGCGGCCGAGTGATAGCGCGCGCGCGGGTCGCGCTCGAGCGCGCGCGCGACGATGCGATCGACCGCGACGGGCAAGTCCGGACGGATGGCGCGGACGTTCGGGAGTTGACGGCCGAGGACGGCGAGGAGCACGGCGCGAGGATCGGTCCCGTAGAACGCGCGCGTGCCGGTGAGCGTCTCGTAGAGCACGACGCCGACCGCGTAGAGATCGATCCGCAGATCGAACTGGCGACGCCCCGAAGCCTGCTCCGGCGCCATGTACTCGGGCGTCCCGACCACGGTGCCCGCGCGCGTCAGCGTGCGGTCGAGGCGGAGCTCTTCCTCGAAGACGTCGTTGCGCGCGTGGACCGCGGCGCCGCGACACATGCCGAAGTCGAGGAGCTTCACGAGCGGCATGCAGCCCTTGGGGCGAACGAGGAAGATGTTCTCGGGCTTCACGTCGCGGTGGACGATGCCGATCGCGTGGGAGGCCTCGAGCCCCGAGAGCATCTGGACCGCGAACTCGATCGCCTCTTCGGCGTCGAGGCGGACGACGCGGCCGACGTAGGCGCGAAGCGTCTCGCCGTGCAGCCGCTCCATGACGAGGAAGGGGCTGCCGTCGTCGAGCGTGCCGGAGTCGGAGACCGCGCACACGTTCGGGTGGCGGATCGCCGCCGCGACCCGCGCTTCACGCATGAACCGCGCAGCCGCGGCGCGGTCGAAGCCGCCCGGCTGGAGGATCTTGATGGCCACGATCGTGTCGTGCGCGAGATCGCGCGCCTCGAACACCGCGCCACACCCGCCTCGCGCGACCTCCGACAAGAGCTGATAGCGGTCGGCCACCAGGCCGGAGTGAAGCGGAGCGGCGACCTGGGCGCGCGCTCGGTTCGAGGAACGCATGATGCCGCTCTCTCGTGCAACCGACGTACCGCGGCGAGAGAGGCCGGGAGGCGCGCGCTTGCACGACGTTTTACAGGTGATCTGGACAACCTGAACCCCCAGAGGGGGCCGAGGCGGATCTATCCGGGTCCTCCGCGGCCGGCGATCTGGGGCGGCGGTTGACCGCCGGGGGAACGGAGCCCCGGTGTCAGGCGATCCCGGATCCATCGGCGTCGAGCGCCGTCTTGATCAGGCTCGCGACCTGCACGGCGCTCGACTCTTCGAGCGTCCCGAAGATCGCGCGCGCGTCCAAGATGGGGACGGCGACGCTGCTGCACGCTTCTTCGAGCGGCTGCGACGCCGCTTCATCGAGGCGAACGAGGATCGCCGCGCCCGCGAGGGCCATCGGCCAGAGCGGGGCGTACGCGGGCACGAGCGGAAGGGCGACGACGTCGAGCTCGACGCCGTCGCCGAGACGAATCGTGGCGACGACGTAAGGCACGGGCACCGACGGCGTCGGCTCCTGCGCGGCGAAGGCGTCGGCCAGCGAGAGCACCGTGTGTCCGAAGACGGCGAGCCGCGCTGGGGTCGCCGCGAAGACGAGGCGCGCCGGACCGGCGAACCCCGCCGACCGCGCGCGCGCGGCCGAGGCGCGGAGCAGGTGGAGCTGATCGGGCCCGCAGAGCGCGGCCCGCGTCGACGCGTGCCCGAGGTGCTTGACCCGCCCTTTGACGTCGAGGCGCAGGAGCGACTCGAGGATCGCGACGTCGGAGTGAGGAAGCTCGTCGAGGAGCTCGTCGAGCATCGTCGGCACGCGAAGGCGCGAGAGCACGTGATGATCGATTTCGGTGAGGCTGTCGGCGCTCGCCTCGCCCTCGCTCGCCTCGGTGAGCCGAGGCGGTCCGTCGACGCCGAGGAGCGTGCTCGTCGCGAGCTCGCCCGCTCGCGCGCGAAGGTCCGCGGCTTTCTCGACGAGCGAGCGCGCCTCGGCGACGAGCGCGCGCGTGCCCTCGTGCAGCCTCCGCATGATCGCCGGCGCGCCGGGCGCGAACGTCGCCGTCCCGTCGCGCTCGCCGAGCATCCGCGCGACGGCCTTCTTGCCCTCGAGGCGCACGTAGACCGCGTCGGCGATCTCTCCGTCGACGAGGCGAACCTCACCCGAGCCCTTCGCGGTCGTGACCGTGAGCGTCCCCGAGCGCTTCTCGGTGCCGAGGACGACGAGCAGATCGGCGAGCGGCGCGTGCTCGAGGGCGTGCGCGGACGGCGCGAGGCTCGGGTGGCTCGTGCGCTCGCGCGGCTTCGCGAGCTGCGCGATGCGCGCGACGATCCGATCGATGTCGTCACGCGAAACATGGGCGTCGCCGGACGCGCCGTCATCTCCGCCCTCGCGGAGGACGAGCAGCGGCGGCACGAGAGAGAGCTCGAGGCTCATCGCGTCGATCACGCCGAGCGCACCGTCGCGCGGCTCGGCGACCGATTGCGACGCGAGCACGACGTCGTAGCCGCCCGTTCGCGCGCGCTCGCACGCCATCTGCGGGCCGTTGGCGAGCGAGACCCTGATCCCTCGGTCTCGGAGCTTGGCCGCGAGGAGCGCGAGCGCGTCGACGTCGTGATCGACGAGCAGCACGCGGCTAACCGGCATGGGCGCCTCCCGCGGCCGACAAGCGGCGCGTCAGGACGTCGGCGAGGAGCGGATCGGCGGCGTGAACGCCGCGGAAGCGATCTCCGATCACACGCCCGCAGCAGACCCAGGCGCCGTGCTCGGCTTCGACCACGATCGCTTCGACGTTCTCGCACCCAGGCTCGGCGCGCACGTCGAGGACGCGCGGCGCCGCGCTCTGGCGCGCGGCCGCGGCGACGCCGAGGCCGGGCTGGAGGGTCGTCAGGATCGACGCTTCGCCGCCGCGCGTGGCCTCGCGGCATGCGCGCGCGACGAGCGCGAAGAGCGACGAGCACGCGACGTCGAGCGGATAGGGCGATCGAGGCCCCGCGTCGAACATCGGCCGCGCGATGAGCGCGTCGACGACCTCGTGCAGAGGCATCGCGTCGAGCGCGAGCGCGTGCACCGGCGAGCGGCCGTCGTCGACGGCGCGGGACCGCGCGGCGCGAACGAGCTTCTTCAAGGTGTTGCCGTCGTGGGGAAAGGTCGCGACGCCGACCGCGATCGGCGAGGTCGCCCCCGCCGCGCGTCGCGCCGGCTTGCTCGCCGCGGGCTCCTGCGACCTGCCCGAGCCCGCGCCGCCCTTCGGCCGCGAACGGCGATCGCCGCTCAGGCGCGCGAGGATCCGGCGGCGGCATGCGTGCGCCCCGAGCCCCGTGGTCTCCGGGAGGAAGACGAGCAGGTCGCCGTCTTCCGTTCCGCACAGCGCGTCGGTGTTGCGGACGATGTCGGCGATCTCGAGCGTCGCCTCTTCGCGGCGCCCCGGACGCTCGGCGCTCGGGAGCGTGACGGCGAGCATGCTCGCGCGGCGATCGTGGCGCGCGGCGAGGGTGAGCATGCGATCGGCGACGGTGCGGAAGTGGCGCGCAGGAAAGACGCGCACGCTCTCGTCGACGTGGTCGTGGCGATCGACGAGCGAGAGCATCGCGGCGGCCAGATCGGCGACGTTCGAGATCTCGGCTTCGGAGGCGGGCGGCGCCTGGTCGAGGACGAGGATGCCTAGCTCTCCCGATCCCGTCACCAGCGGGACGACGCGCGCGTGGCGTGCCTGCACCATGCGCGACAGATCCGCGGGCGCCGACGTCGCGGGGAAGTCGAGCGCGCTGCCGATCGCGGCGAGGCGGACGCGCTCGCTCTCCTTGTCGCCGAACGTCGCGTAGAGCGCGACGCCGCGCGCGCCGCTGATCTGCGAGACGCCTTCGACGATCGCGCGAACCGCGTCGGACTGCGCCGCGCCGCGCGCGAAGCGAACCAGGCGATCGTACGTCTCGAGGCGCTTGCGCTCGCGCGCGAGCTTCTCTTCGAGCGCGGTGACGTGCGCGCCGCGCACGCTCTCGCGCTTGACGTCGTTGAGGACGCGGGCGAGCGCGTCGCCGGTCGGCGGCGCGACGATGACGCTCGCCGCGCCGAGGGAGAGCGCTTCGGTGCCCCGCTCGAGCTCCTGCGGCGCGACGATGGCCACGACCGTCACGCGAGGGCAGAGCGTCGGGAGATGATGACAGAGCGCGAGCGCCGCGCCGCCGTCGGCGCGCAGCTCGACGAAGGCCACGTCGATCGGGCGCTCCTTCGCCCGGCTGACCGCCTCGTCGATCGACCCGACGACGTCCGCGGCGTCGCCCTCCTCGCGCACGACGTGCTCGACCGCGTGCCCGACGTCGGGATCCGCGATCACCGCGAGGACGCGAAGAGGCGCGACCTTCTCGTTCGCGGGCGACGAGGGCGCGGCCTCGTTCATCGCGCGGCTCCGGAGAAGACGTGGCGCGCGGGGCCGCGCATGATCGCGTGGCCGTCGGCGCGAATCGAGACCGTGAGCACGCCGCCCGGGAGGTGAACGGCCACGTCCTCGCCCTGCCGGCAGAGGCCCTTGGCGACCCCGACCGCGACGGTCGCGCACGCGCCGGTGCCGCACGCGAGCGTGATCCCCACGCCGCGCTCCCAGACGACGAGGTCGACCGATCCCGGCGCGAACGTCGCGAACTCGACGTTCGTGCCCGACGCAAAGCGCGGATGCGTCGCGAGCCTCGGGCCTACCGCGTCGATGGTCTCTCGCGTGGCCTCGCGCGTGACGATCGCGTGCGGGTTGCCCGCGTCGGCGAGCGTCATCGACCAGACGTCACCGTCGAGATCGATCTGCGCTTCGTCGAGGACGCGAACGAGCCCCATGTCGACCGTCACCGTCCCCTGCCCCTCCCGATCGTCGACGGTGCAGGGCTTCGTGCCCGCGTCGGTGTCGAACGTCACCTCGCCCGAGGTCTGACCGCGACCGCGCGCCACGTGGAGCACCGCGCAGCGCAGGCCGTTGCCGCACATCTCGGGGATCGATCCGTCGGCGTTGAAGACGCGCATCCGCGCGTGGCTCGCCTTCGACGAGGGCGGCAGGACCAGGAGAACCCCGTCCGCGCCCACGCCGAGGCGGCGGTCGCAGAGCTCGCGCGCGAGCGCGGGCGTCACGGCGTCTTCCCGCGCGGCCTCGATCACCACGAAGTCGTTGCCGAGGCCCTCGTACTTGTGGAACGCAAGGCCCATTTCTCGCGGCGATCAGGCTACCACGCTTGGGGAAGAGTGGAGCGGCCGGGCATCGCAGACCAAGCTCATCGAGCTCGCGGCCCGGCCGATGAAATCCCCGGTCCCGGGCGTGGGCATCTGGCAGAGTACCGAGCATGGCCCGCACGGTGATCCTCAGTGGGTTCATGGCGACGGGGAAGAGCAGCGTCGGCGGCCTCGTCGCGCGCGCGCTCGGGCTCCCGTTCGTGGACACCGACGCCTGCCTCGCGGAGGAGAGCGGCAAGAGCACCGGCGAGCTCTTCGCCAGCGAAGGCGAGGCGCGCTTCCGCGAGCGAGAGGTCGCGCTCGTCGACCCGATGCTCCGCGACGGCGTCGCGCGCGTCATCGCCTTCGGCGGAGGCACGGTCACCGTCCCGCGCCTCCGGCACGCGGCGCTCGAGGCGGCGACCGTGGTGACGCTCACCGCCTCGCCGGAGACGATCGTGGCCCGCGCGCTCTCGTCCGGAGCGCGTCCGAACCTCGCGGCGGCCTCGCCCCTCGATCGCGCGCGCGATCTGCTCGCGCTCAGGCGCGAGGCGTACGCCGAGTGTCACGCGACGATCTCGACGGAGGGGATCTCCCTCGAGGCGATCGCCGCGCGCATCGTGGAGATCGCGCGCGTCGACGCCCTCGCGATGCCCCTCGGCACGCGGAGCTACACGGTCGAGATCGCGAACGGCGAGCCGGAGCGCCTCCGGGCTGCGCTCGACGAGCTCTCGCCCTCCTCGCTGCTCGTCGTCTCCGACGAGAACGTGACCGCCGCGCGCGGCGGCTGGCTCGCGACCGCGCTCGAGGGCTCGACGGTTCCGAGGCACGACGTCGTCATCGTCCCTGGCGAGGCGAGCAAGACGCTCACGACCGTCGCGCGGATCTGGGACGAGGCGCTCGCGCGCGGCGTCGACCGCGACGCGGTCGTCGTGGCGTTCGGCGGCGGCGTCGTCGGCGATCTCGCGGGGTTCGCCGCGTCGACGCTCCTTCGCGGCGTCCGATGCGTGCAGACTGCAACCAGTTTGCTCGCGATGGTCGACTCCTCCGTCGGCGGCAAGACGGGCTTCGACCACGCGGCCGGCAAGAACCTCATCGGCGCGTTCTTCCAGCCGAGCCGCGTCGTCGTCGACGTCGCCCACCTCACGACGCTCCCGCCGCGCGAGCGCGCCGCGGGCCTCGCCGAGATCGCGAAGATCGCGCTCGTCCGCGACGCCGGGCTGCTCGCGCAGCTCGAGCGCGACGCCGAGGCGCTCGCCTCCGGCGATCTCGTCGCGCTCCGCCCGGCGATCCGCGCGGCGATCGAGGCCAAGATCCGCGTCGTCCGCGACGATGAGCGCGAGAGCGGCGCCCGCGCGCTGCTCAACCTCGGGCACACCGTCGGGCACGCCCTCGAAGCCCACGGCGGCTACGCGACGCTCCTGCACGGCGAGGCCGTCGCCGTGGGGACCGTCCTCGAGATCGAGGCCTGCGAGCGCCTCGGCCTGAGCGCCCCCGGGACGTCGGTCCGCGCGGAGGCGCTGCTTCGTCGCCTCGGCCTCCCCACGCGCGCGCCGCGCGGAGATCTCGAGGCGGCGTGGCCCTTCGTGCTCTCCGACAAGAAGCGAGGCGCGGCGAGCTTGAAGCTCCCCGTCGCGACGACGGCGGGATGCGGAGAGGTGGTCAAAGTGGCGCTCTCCGACCTCCAGGCGGCGCTCCTCACGCCCTGACGACGCCTGAGAACTTGGTGCTCTCGCGCGCGACCCGTTACGCTTTCTCCGACTGGACGCTGCGCCCTCGGCGCGGCTCATTTTCGGAGGATCGGTCCATGAAGCGGATCTGGGTTCACCTGCTGTCGCTCTCCGCCGCCGCCCTGGGCATCGCGTCCGTGACGCCCGCGTGCGTCGTGAACGACCAGTCCATCTACGTGCGGGGCGTCCTGTTCCCGTCGACGAACCGGCAGAACGGCGCGTGCGTCTACACCGACGATCCGCAGCAGCCGCAGCTCTTCAACGGCACCATGGACATGGGCGTCGTGGACGCCTACAGCGTGCCGGTGCTCGTCGGCAACCAGATGATTCCGCGCGCCGACACGCAGAACGCTCGCGCGGAGAGCATGCGCGTCCACATCCAGGGCGCCGTGGTCAACGTCCACGAGCCCGGCGGCGCGAGCATCCACGAGTTCACCACGTATGCGAGCGGCTTCGCCGACCCCGGCGCGAACAACACGCCCGACTTCGGCCTGGCCGAGCTCACGCTCATCGACCCGGAGACGCGGAGGAGGCTGCTCGCGCAGACGCCGGACTTCGAGCTCCGCCCGAATGTACCGAACCCCGTGCCCTCGAAGACGCTGGTGGCGACGTTCCGCGTGTTCGGGCGAACGACGGGCGGCAAAGAGGTCGAGACCGGCGATTTCGACTTCACGATCCGCGTCTGCAACGGCTGCCTCGTGACCTTCGTCGACTCCAACGACGACACGCAGCGTCCGGAGGACCAGCCGAACTGCCTGAAGCCCCTCGCGCAGGGCGGCGCGGCCGGCGGCGGGACTCTGCCCTGCAGGCCGGGACAGGACGAAGGCACGCCCTGCCAGCTCTGCGTCGGCCGCGAAGCTTGCAACCCCAAGCTTCGCTGATCTCCCGCGCGTGACGGCGTCCTCGTTTCCGTGAGACAACGTTCGCGATGACGCGGGCGATGCGAGCATGGGCCCTCGGGCTCGCCGCGTTCTTCGCGTCGACCCTCGCCGCCGACGCCGCCGAGGCGCGTCCCCAAGTGACGTCGGGGCTCACGATGGGCGGCGCCTTCACCGATCTGCGCGCCGACAACGGGCCGCGCGTCGCGTTTCATCTCGGCGGGCGGCTCGACGTCCTCTTCCTCCGCGAGGGCCCGCGCGACATGGCCCTCGGCCCGTACGTCGAGCTGCTCACGCACGCGTTCGACACCTTCGAGACGGGCGGCGGGCTCGCGTGGCTCGTCCCGGTCGGGTCGACCGCGTTCGTGCTCTCGGGCGGGAGCTTCGCGCGGACGAGCCGCTTCGGCTGGGAGCCGGGGGTCGCGGGCACGCTCTTCTGGGGCTCGCGAAGCTACAACTACCACTCGACCTACGCCGTCGGCGTCGGCCTCTTCGCGCAGACGCGCTACGGCCTCGGCGACGGCAAGCAGGCCGACGCCGTCATCGGCGTACAGATCGATCTTCAGTACCTCGCGCTTCCGTTCATGCTCGCGTACCAGGCGATCGCGCGTTAGCGCGGCCCTGCGGCGATGGAGCACACAGTCGAGGTAGCCGCATTGGACGCTTGTGTTACCTTCGGTGGCGCATGGACACGCGTCCCGTTCAGCTACGGATCGGCGGCCAGAGCTACAAGGTCGTGAGCTCGGCGGACGAAGACGAGCTCCAGCGCCTCGCCGACGCCGTGAGCGCGAAGGTCGCCGAGCTGACGCCGCGAGGAAAGGCCGCGCCGGCTCAGGCGGTGCTCCTGGCGGCGATCGCGCTGGCCCACGAGCTCGAAGAAGAGCGAAAGCGGCGCCTGACCGTCGAGCGTCGCGCGCGCGACATGCTGCGCCGCGTCCTCGTCCGCATCGACGACGCGCTCGACACCGAGAGCTGAGGTCGCTAGAGACGTCCCCCCTTCCGCGACGCCGCGCGACGCGCGCGCCGCGGCGAGAAGGAACCTGAGCCTCTGCGCAGGTCGGATGTTTCACGTGAAACACAAGTCCATGGACCCGCTCGCCTATCTCACGGAGCACCTCGCCGAGCTCGAGCGTGAGGGGCTGCGGCGTTCACCCGCCGAGCCGATCGCCCCGGGCGCCCTCTCGTTCTGCTCGAACGACTACCTCGGCCTCGCCTCCACGGCCGCGCCGCCGGCCCCGTCCGGCTCCGGCGCCTCCCGGCTCATCGCCGGCGAGCGCGAGGAGCATCGGCGGCTCGAGCGCGCGCTCGCGACCTGGCTCGGCGTCGAGGACGCCCTCGTGTTCTCGAGCGGGTACGCCGCGAACGTGGGGGCGCTCTCCTGCCTTGCCGGGCCCTCCGACCTCATCGTCAGCGACGCGCTCAACCACGCGTCGATCATCGACGGCGCTCGCCTCTCGCGCGCGCGGGTCGCCGTCGTCCCTCACGGGAGCACCGACGCGATCGCCCGCGCGCTCGGCGACCGCGCCGAAGCGCGCGCCTGGGTCGCGGTCGAGAGCTACTACAGCATGGATGCCGACGGGCCCGACCTGGCGGCGCTCCGCCGCCTCTGCGACGCGCACGGGGCCGGGCTCTTCGTCGACGAGGCCCACGCCCTCGGCGTGCTCGGCCCCGGCGGCCGCGGTCGCGCGGCGAGCGCCGCCGTCGTCCCCGACGTCGTGGTGGGCACGCTGGGCAAGGCGCTCGGCGGCCAAGGCGCGTTCGTGGGCGGCCGCGCCGTGCTCCGCGACTATCTCTGGAACCGAGCGCGCTCGTTCGTCTTCTCGACCGGCCTCGCTCCCGTCTCGTGCGCGGCCGCGCTTCGCTCGCTCCAGCGCGTGATCGAGGAGCCTGGTCTCGCGGCGACGGTCGAGGCGCTCTCGTCGCGCCTTCGCGCCGGCCTCGACGCCGCGATCGCGGGCCGGCCCGATCTCACGCTCCAAGGCGAAGGACACATCGTGCCGCTGATCGTCGGAGCCCCCGATCGCGCCATGCGCCTCGCGACGCTCCTCCGCGAGCGGGGCGTCGCCGTTCAAGCCATTCGCCCGCCGACGGTCCCCCAAGGGACGGCGCGCGTCCGCATGACCGTGACCGCGCTCCACACGGCCGCGGACATCGACGCCGCGATCGCCGCGGTCGGCGCGGCCATCGACGTCCTGGACGCTCGATGAGCCCGCTGCTCGTCGTCTCCGGGACCGGGACGGAAATCGGAAAGACCCACCTGGCGGCGGCGCTGATCGCGGCGTGGGCCGCGCTCCTCCGCGAATCGAACCGAGGCGCCGCCGTCGCCGGCCTCAAGCCGATCGAGAGCGGTGGCTGCGCCGACGGCGACACCCTTGGACGCATGTCCACGTTTCACGTGAAACGGTTCTCGGCGCCCTACATGCTCGCCCGTCCCGTCTCCCCCCACCTCGCGGCGCGCGACGAGGGGCGCTCCATCGAGATCGGCGAGGTCGCTGCCCACGTCGACGCCGTTCGCGTCGAAGCCGACGCCGTCGTCGTCGAGCTGCCGGGGGGCCTCTTCTCTCCGCTCGCGGAGAGCGTGTCGAACGCCGACCTCGCGCGCGCGCTCTCGCCGACCGCAACGCTCCTCGTCGCCCCCGACCGCCTCGGCGTCCTGCACGACGTCGGCGCGTGCGCGCGCGCCGCGGCGTCGATCGGCCTCGCGCTCCACGGGATCGCGCTCGTCACGCCGGCGCATGCCGACGCGTCGACGGGCACGAACGCCGGCGAGCTCAGCTTCGTGACGACCGTACCCGCCCTCGCGACCATCCCCCGCGCGCCGATCGACGATCTCGGCGCGATCGCGCGAACGATCCTCCGCGGCCTCGGCCTCGGCTGATCCGCGCGTCACTCCTGGATGCGACCGCGATCGAGGGCGATGCGCGCGTCGCCCGCGGCGTCGGCGAACGACGCGTCGTGGGTGACGACGATCACGACGGCGCCGCGCTCCGCCTCGGCGCGCACCACGGCGCGAAGGCCCTCGACGCTCTTCGCGTCGAGCCCCGTCGTGGGCTCGTCGAGCAGGAGCAGCTTGGGCTGATGCACGAGCGCGCGGGCGAGGGCCACGCGCTGGCGCTGCCCTCGCGAGTACGTCCGGAAGGGCCTCTCGGCGAACGCGCCGATGTCGAAGCGCGCCCGCGCGGCCTCGAACGCCGCGCGCGGCGCGAGCCCGTGGAGCCTCGCCGCGAGCTCGATGTTCTCGCGACCGGTCAAGTCGCCGTAGCAGAGCGAGTCGTGCCCCACCCAGCCGAGCACCGACCGCACCGCTTCACGGCCCTTGCCGAGCGACCCATGCGAGACCTTGCCGGAGGTCGCGCGCGTGAGCGTGCCGACGATCGAGAGCAGCGTCGACTTTCCCGATCCGTTGGCGCCGAGCACCATCGAGACCTGCCCGGCGTCGAAGCGCGCGCTGACCCCGACGAGCGCGCGCACGGGCCCGTAGGTCTTCGTCACCGCGCGCAGCTCGACACGCGCTTGATCGTCGGCGGGCACGCGAGCAGCTTGCCGCGCCGGGCTCGCTTCGGGCAAGCCCACGGAAGTCGACGAGCTCGGCCCGCGCGCAACCCCGAGCACACGTGACCGCACACGATCTCGCACCCGTCCTCCGAAATCGTGAGCGCGGCGCGAAACCGTTGGCCTTGGAGAGTCCGTGCTATTCTGGACCGCATGACTGCTGCCGCCGCCCTCCTCGGCGAGGAGCTTCCGCTCATCCAGAAGCTGCGGCAGGCCGTGGAAGGTGCGCTCGAAGGAAAGCAAGACGCGGTCGAGCTCGCCCTCGTCGCGCTCCTCGCCCGCGGGCACCTGCTCATCGAAGACGTCCCCGGCGTCGGCAAGACGACCCTGGCGCGCGCGCTCGCGCGCTCGGTCGGCGGCGAGCTGAGACGCGTGCAGTTTACAAGTGATTTGCTCCCGAGCGACGTCGTCGGCGTCTCCGTCTACGACCAGCGCGACGCGGAGTTCAAGCTGCGCCAAGGACCGATCTTCGCGAACGTCCTGCTCGCCGACGAGATCAACCGCGCGAGCCCGCGCACGCAGTCGGCCCTCCTCGAGGGCATGAACGAGGCGCAGGTCTCCATCGACGGGCAGACGATCCCGCTGCCGGATCCGTTCTTCGTCATCGCGACGCAGAACCCGCAAGACTTCGCCGGCACCTTCCCGCTGCCCGAGTCGCAGCTCGATCGCTTCCTCCTCCGCCTCCGCATCGGCTATCCGCCTCCGCAGGTGGAGATGCGCCTCCTGCTCGAGGGGCACTCCGACACCGCGCGCGACGTACCGGTGGTGCTCGATCCGGCGCGCCTCGTCGCCCTCCAGCGGCAGGTCGATCGCGTCGTCATCGACCACGCGCTGCTCAGCTATCTCCACGCGATCGTGAACGCGACACGAACCTCGCCGGTCCTCTCGCTCGGCGCCTCGACCCGCGGTGCGATGTCGCTCGGGAAGGCGGCGCGCGCCCGCGCGCTCGTGCGCGGCCGGAGCTACTGCATCGCCGACGACATCCACGATCTCGCGGTGCCCGTCCTCGCGCACCGCGTGCGCCTCGCGACGCACGCCGACGGCTTCGTCCCCTCGCGCGACGAGGCGGAGGCGGCCGTCCGCGACATCGTCGCCCGCGTTCCCGTTCCCCTCTGATCCCACACGAGGCGCGCGCGTCGATGACGGAGCAAAAGAAGCCGTCGCGCTTCCGGCTCGGGCTGTCGCGAATGCGGCCGCCGCGCAGGCTCAAGTTCACCCGCGAGGGGAAGTTCTTCGTCGGCATCACGCTCGGCGTCGGCTTCGCCGCGATCAACACCGGCAACAACCTCCTCTACTTGCTGCTGGGGATGCTCCTGGCGCTCATCATCGTGAGCGGCCTGATGAGCGAGCTCAGCCTGCGCGACCTCACCGTGGTCCGGCGCCTCCCGCTGCGCGCGCAGGTCGGGAGACCGCACCTGGTCGAGATCGAAGTCTTCAACCACAAGGGCCGCGTGCCCTCGTACGCGATCGAGGTCGAAGACTTGCGCGCGGGCCAGCCCGCCGACAAGCGCTGCTTCTTCCTCAAGATCAGCCCGAAGAGCGCGCAGGTCGCCGCCTACCGGCGCACGCCCGCGAAGCGCGGACGCGACAAGCACGTCGGCTTCCGCATCGCGACGCGCTTTCCCTTCGGCCTCTTCGAGAAGTCGCGCGAGGTCCCGGCCGAGGGCGAGCTCATCATCTATCCCGCGGTCGACGCCGTTCAGCTCCCCGCGCTGCCGGCAGGGCGCCACGCCGGCGGCGACGCCGCGTTCGGACGCGGACACGGCGACGATTACTTGGGGCTCAAACTACTTCGCGACGGCGAAGACCCCCGCGACGTCCATTGGCGAAAGAGCGCGGCGGTCGGCCAGCTCGTGACGCGCGAGCGCGCCCGCGACGCGCGACCCGACGTGGTCCTCCCGCTCGACGTCGTCCGCCCCGAAGACGACAAGGAAGAGTGGTGGAGCGGCTTCGAACGACGCATCCGTGACGTCGCTTCGCGCGCGGTCGCGCACATCAAGCGCCTCGACGCCGTGACCATCCGGACCACTTCGGGCGACGCGGTCCGCGCCGATCGCACGACCGGCGCCGATCCGCTCCTCCGGTTTCTCGCGCTCGTCGAGGCCGTCCCGGCGAGCGCGGCGCTCGCCGCGGCCAAGGCGAAGGGAGACGCGCGCGCCGCGCGGCCCCCGACGCCGCCTCCGTCGCCGTCGCCGCCGTCCTCGCCGTCGCCGCCTCCGAAGGTCGAGGCCGCCGAATGAGGTTCGGCCTCGTTCACCGGATCATGACCGACGCGCTCGCGGCGCTCGGCGTGCTCGCCGTCGTCAACACGGCGTCGATGTCGCCGTGGACGACCGCGTTCGTCCTCGTGGGCCTCGGGCTCGCGCTCGCCGTCCCCGAGGGCTGGCAGAACCGGCCCGCGCTCCGCCACCTCGCCACCATCGGACCGCTCACGCTCTTCGCCGTGCAGGGCGTCCGCCTCGTCGCCGGGCGCCCCGCGCTCGACATCGCCGTCGAGTTCGCCGCCATCCTCCAGATCATCCGCCTCGCGACGCGACGCGGCGCGGCCCACGATCAACAGATCATCGTCCTCGCGCTCCTGCATTTCGTCGCCGGCACCGTGCTCGGCGGCGGGCTCTCCTACGGCCTCTGCTTCCTCGGCTTCCTCGTCGTGGCGCCCGGCGCGCTGGTGCTCAGCCACCTTCGGCGCGAGGTCGAAGGCAACTATCGCCAGGGCGCGCGCGACCGCACGGGCCTGCCGGTCGACGTCCCCCGCATCTTGAGGAGCCGGCGCGTCGTCGGCCGCGGGTTCCTCGCGACGACGTGCCTGCTCTCGGTGCCCATCTTCCTCTTCACCGCGGCGCTCTTCGTGATGTTTCCGCGCGTAGGGCTCTCGCTCCTGCTCCTCAACCACCCGCAGCGCGGACGCATGGTCGGCTTCTCCGACAAGGTCGATCTCGGCGAGGTGGGCGTTCTCCGATCCGATCCGTCGATCGCGCTGCGCTTCGAGGTGCAAGAGCTGCCCGACCCGCCGCCGGCGCGGCTGACGCTGCGCCTCCGCGGCACCGCGTTCGACAAGTACAACGGGCGCCGCTGGGAGCGCACGCAGCCGCGCCACGCGACGACCGACGGCGAGAGCGGTCTCGCGCTCGTTCGCCGCGCCGACGAGCGCGATCGGCGCATCACGATCGATCTCGAGCCCATCGATCCGCCGGTCGTGTTCCTGCCGCCGCGCACCGTCGCGCTCCAGGTGCGCGTGCAGCAGCAGACCGTCCTCGGCGATCCGCTCCTCCTCTCGAGGGGCCCCGAAGGCGAGGTTCGCTATCAGGGGTCCGACTCCCACGGTCTGCGCTACGACGCCTACGTCGCGAACGATCGCGAGCCGATCATCGAGCTCATGTCGCCGGCCGATCGCGCGCGTTATCTCGAGATGCCGGCCGAGATGCCGAGTCGCATCGCCCAGCTCGCCCACGAGTGGACCGACGCGCAGCCGACGCCGTACCTGAAGGCCAAGGCCCTCGAGGAGCACCTCAAGCACGACTTCCGCTACGACACCGGCTCGCCGTCGGGCGGCAAGCCGCAGCCCGTCGATCACTTCCTCTTCGAGTCGAAGCGCGGGCACTGCGAGTTCTTCTCGACCGCGATGGCCCTCATGCTGCGCGAGCTCGGCATCCCTTCGCGCAACGTGACCGGCTTCGTCGGCGGCACCTACAACCGCTTCGGCCGCTACTACGCGGTCCGCGAGGGCGACGCCCACTCCTGGGTCGAGGCCTACTTCGACGATCCCATCCGCGGCTGGGTCACCTTCGATCCCACGCCGACGTCCGGCGCGCAGCCGCTCCAGGAGACCTCGGGCGCGTACGTCTACCTGCGCGATCTCGTCGAAGCGCTCTCGCAGCGCTGGAACCGCTACGTCATCGGCTACGACCTCAAGACGCAGCTTCGGATCTTCGAAGACATCAGCAAAGGCTACGAGCGCCTCCGCGTGAAGACGGGGACGAACCGCGGAGCGATGGAGCGCATGACGCGCGGACCGGTCCTCGCGGGCGTGCTCCTCGTCGCGGTCGCCGCGGCGTACATCCTCTGGAAACGCAAGCGCACCTCCAAGGATCCGCAGGGCGCCCTCGATCCGAAGACGCGCGTCGATCCGCAGCTCGAGGCCGCCACGGCGCTCTATCGAAGCCTCGAGCACGCGCTCGCCCTCCAGGGGATTTCCCGTCCGATGTCGCTGCCCCCGCTTCGTCACGCCGAAGATCTCGTCGCGAAGGCGCACCCGCTGGCGACCGACGTCCTCGATCTGACGAATCGCTACCTCGACGCGCGCTTCGGAGGGCAGGCGTTCACCGACGACGCGACGCGCGAATACGAGCGCCGCATCAAGGAGATCAAGGCGCACAAGGCGCCTCCTCCGCCCGCGCCTTGATCCGCGCGCGCCGCGACAACCGGCCGTCTGGCGCGGAGGCACCGGGCGATGCTATGCGAGCCCCATGAACCGCTTCGCCTTTCCGATCGTGCTCGTCCTCGCGGCGTGCGGAGCGAACGCTCCCGTCGCCGAAGCGCCCGCCTCGCCGACGACGACGGCCGCGGCGGCTCCGCCTCCGGTGGCCGAGTCCGAGCCGAAGGCGGCGCCCCCGGAAGAGCCGCCGCCGGCGCCGGCGCCTCCGCCCGCCGACCCCGAGCCCGAGAAGTGCGACGCCGGCTGGGTCTGCCTCAAGGTCTCCCTCGACTCGCGCAAAGTCGAGAAGCGCGAGACGAAGCTCCTCGGCGATCCCAAGATCGAGACGACGTGGTCGAAGAACAGCGACGGTCGCCCCGCGACGTTCGACGCGTTCTCGAAGGGCGCCGTCGAGGTCACGCTCCGGCGCAAGCCGGCGAACAAGAACGAGGTCGTCCTCAAGCCGCCGAAGGGCGGCGAGATCGTCGTCGACCGCCGCGACGGAACGGTCGACGACTTCACGCACATCGGCGTCATCGCCGCCGAGAAGGACGGCGCTTTCCTCCTCGACATCAAGTACTCGCGATGACGCCTCAGTTCTGGACGGCGGGTTTGAAGACGAGGCCGTCGGGCCCGCGGTCGACGACGATGTGCGTGCCCGGCACGTAGTCGCCTGCGATCACGTGGACGGCGAGCGGATCCTCGAGATAGCGCTGAATGGCGCGCTTCAGCGGGCGCGCGCCGTAGAGCGGATCCCACCCCACCTCGGCGATGAAGTCTTTGGCCGCCTGCGTGAGCTCGATCGTCAGGTTCCGCTTCGCGATCCGATCGGAGAAGCGCCGAAGCTGGATGTCGATGATCCCGTGGATGTGATCGCGCTCGAGGCGGCGGAAGACGACGATGTCGTCGAGCCGGTTCAGGAACTCCGGGCGGAACGCCTTGCGCGCCTCCTCGGTGACGGCGCGCACGATGAGCTCGCGCTTGTCGTCCGGCGGTAGATCGCGCTCCTCGATCGCCTGGATCTGCATCGAGCCGATGTTGCTCGTGAGGATGATCACCGTGTTGCGGAAGTCGACCGTGCGGCCTTGGCCGTCGGTGAGCCGCCCGTCGTCGAGGACCTGCAAGAGGACGTTGTAGACGTCGGGGTGCGCCTTCTCGACCTCGTCGAAGAGGATGACGGAGTACGGCCGCCGGCGCACCGGCTCGGTCAGCTGACCGCCTTCTTCGTAGCCGATGTACCCCGGCGGCGCGCCGATGAGACGGCTCACGGTGTACTTGTCGTGGAACTCGCTCATGTCGAGGCGGAGCATCGCGCGCTCGTCGTCGAACAAGAACTCGGCGAGCGCGCGCGCCGTCTCCGTCTTGCCGACGCCGGTGGGGCCGAGGAAGAGGAAGCTGCCGATCGGGCGCTTCTCGTCGCCGAGGCCGGCGCGGCTTCGACGCACGGCGTTCGCGATGGCGCGGAGCCCCTCTTCCTGGCCGACGACGCGCGCGCGGAGCCCCTCTTCCATCCGAAGGAGCTTGTGCTGCTCGCTCTCGAGCATCTTGCTGACGGGGATGCCCGTCCACTTCGCCACGATCGCGGCGATGTCGGCGTCGGTCACCTCTTCGCGGAGGTAGGCCTGCTTCTCCTGCACCTTCGCGAGGTCTCTGCGCTTGGCCTCGACCAGCTTCTCGATCTCGGGGATCTTGCCGTACGTGATCTCGGCGGCCTTGCCGAGCTCGCCCTTGCGCTGCGCGTGCTCGGCGTCGGCGCGGAGCTCTTCGAGCTTGCGGGAGCTCGCGCGGATCTCCTCGATGATCTCCTTTTCTCGCATCCACTGCGCCTTCATGGCGCTCATCTGCTCTTCGATGTCGGAGATCTGCTTCTTGATGTCGTCGAGGCGCGCCTTGCTCGCGGGATCGCGCTCCTTCTTCAGCGCTTCCTGCTCGATCTGGAGCTGCGTCATCTTCCGCTGGAGCGAGTCGATCTCCGCGGGCATGCTGTCGACTTCCATCTTCACCTTCGCGGCGGCCTCGTCGACGAGATCGATCGCCTTGTCCGGAAGGAACCGATCGGTCACGTAGCGATCGGAGAGGGTCGCCGCGGCGACGAGCGCCGCGTCTTGGATGCGGATGCCGTGATGGACCTCGTAGCGCTCCTTGAGCCCGCGGAGGATCGCGATCGTGTCGGCCACGCTCGGCGGCTCGACGAGCACGGGCTGGAAGCGCCGCTCGAGCGCGGGATCCTTCTCGATCCGCTTCTTGTATTCGTCGAGCGTCGTCGCGCCGATGCAGCGGAGCTCGCCGCGCGCGAGCGCGGGCTTGAGGAGGTTCGCCGCGTCCATGGCGCCTTCGGCGGCGCCGGCGCCGACGATCGTGTGGAGCTCGTCGATGAAGAGGATGATCGATCCTTGCGCGGCCTCGACCTCCTTCAGCACGGCCTTCAGGCGATCCTCGAACTCGCCGCGGTACTTCGCGCCGGCGACGAGCGCGCCCATGTCGAGGGCGACGACGCGCTTGTTCTTGAGCGACTCGGGGACATCGCCCCGGATGATCCGCTGGGCGATCCCCTCGACGATCGCGGTCTTGCCGACGCCGGGCTCGCCGATCAGCACCGGGTTGTTCTTCGTGCGCCGCGACAGAACCTGCATCACGCGCCGGATCTCTTCGTCGCGCCCGATGACCGGATCGACCTTGCCCTTGCGCGCGGCCTCCGTGAGGTCGCGGCAGTACTTCTCGAGCGCCTGGAACTTCCCCTCGGGATCGCGATCGGTCACGCGCTGCTGCCCGCGCACGCTGGCGAGCGCCTTGAGGAGCTTGTCGTACGTGACGCCGCCGGAGAGCTCGAACGCCGCCGACATCTCGCGATCCTGCTTCGCGAGGCCGAGGACGAAGTGCTCGACCGAGACGAAGTCGTCCTTCAGGTTCTTCGCTTCGTCTTCCGCGCGTCGCAGCACTTCCATCGAGCGGCGCGAGAGCGAAGGCTCGGCGATCCCCGTCGTGCGAGGGAGCCCGTCGACGTACGTTTGCAGACGCCGCGCGAGCGCGTCGGCGTCGCCGCCCGCCTTGAGGAACAGCGGCAGCGCGACGCCGCCCTCTTGCGCGAGCATCGCGAGCATGAGGTGCTCGGGGACGAGCTCGGGGTTTCCTCGCCGCGCGGCGAGCTCTTGCGCAGACCGAAAAGCCTCCTGGCTCTTCGTCGTCATCCGATCAGGTCGCATGCCGGGACATTAAGCATGGGCATGCACCGAGCAAGCCACAGCCGCGTCTCGTGCTCAGAACGTGATCGCACCCAGCAAGTCGGAGAAATCGTCGGTCCAGGTCTTCTGGCCCGGCGGCGGCTCGAGCTTCTTCCAGGCCGGGTTCTTCGCCGCGATCTTGGCGAGCGTCTCCTCCGAGGTGCTCATCGCGACCCAGTCCGATGCGGTCTTGAAGGCCTCGCGCTCGGCGGCGCTCACCCGCGCGTCGGAGCGCATGATGGCCGAGAGCCCAGCGTCACGCGCGAGCGCGGCGACGACCGGGCTGAGGCGCAGATGTCGATTCGAGATGTGCGCGATGAGCAGGCCCCCCGGCTTCATCGCGCGGAGGTTGATCGCGATGGCCTCGCGGGTCATGAGGTGCACGGGGATCGCGTCGGAGCTGAAGGCGTCCATCACGAGCACGTCGAAGCGCGCCGCGGGCCCCTCGCGGAGGCGCAGGCGCGCGTCGCCCACCTCGATCTCGACCTTGGCGTTCTCGGGCATCGTCGAGAGGAACGTGAAGTGGTCCTTCGCGATGGTTACGATGGACGGATTGAGCTCGAAATAGGTCCACGTGTCGCCCGGCCGGGCGTACGCCGTCAGGCCGCCGATGCCGAGGCCGATGACGCCGAGGCGGCGCGGCTCGAGGGGCTCGCTCGGCGTCTCGCCGGCGCGCACGACCGGGCCGAGCAGATCGCCCGCCGGCCCGGTGGGGAAGAAGTTGATGAGCGGCGCGCGCCGATCGGCGGGATCGGTCTTCTGCGCGCCGTGGATCGTGGTCCCGAACACGAGGATGCGGAAGCGATCGTTCTCGAGCTTGCGCACCTTGAGCACGCCGAAGAAGTCACGCGTCTTGTAGACGACGTCGCGCCCGCCGGGACCGAACGCGATCGCCGAGAGCAAGATGCCCCCGATCGCCACGGCGAAGCGCACCTCGCGCTTCGACCACGCGAACGCGAGGATCGTCGCGCCTCCGTAGATCACGAGGAACGCCATGTTGGCCTCGGCCTTCACGGCGTCGCCGATCTTGACCGCGACGACGGCGCCGGCGGCGAGCGCGAGGCCGAAGCCCACGTCGCGCATCCAAGCGTTCGACTCGCTCGTCCCCGGCGCCGACTTCGGGCGCATCGCCGCGCGGCCGAGGCACACGAGCGCGATCGCGAGCGGATACTCGTAGAGATCGCCGAACACCGCGGCCGCGACGAGGCCGTTCCAGATCCCGCCGAGGACGCCGCCGACGGAGAGGAGGAGATAGAACTCGGTGAGGCGTGAGACGTGCGGGCGCCTCAGCGCCAGCGCGCGATGGCAGACCACCGCGGCGGCCGAGAGCATGAAGAGGTGGATGACGACGATGAGCCACGCGGGCCCCGTGAGCTCGGCCGCGAGGCTCATCGCGACGACCGCGACGCCGAGAGCGAGCGCGCGCGACAGCGTCTCTTGCGAGACGTACTGCTTCTTCGCGAACGCGACGATGAACGACCCGAGGTAGAGCGCGAGCGGCACGACCCAGAGCAGCGGCACGCTGGCGATGTCGGTGGTGACGTAGTTGGTCACGCCGAGCAGCAGGCTCGACGGCGCGAACGCGAGGCCGATCCAGACGAGCCGCTCTCGCCATTTGTCGCCCGCCGAGGCTTCATTCGGCGCCTCTTCCGGCGCTTCGCTGCGCGCTGACTTCGGCGCGACGCGCGAACGCGAGATGACGGCGGCACAAAGCGCGATGAGCATCGCGTAGCCGACATACCCCACCTCGAGGGCGAGGCTCTGCTTCGACAACCCGAGGAACGGCTCGAGCAAGAACGGATACCCGAGGAGCGCGAGCAGGCTCCCCGCGTTGCTTGCAGAATACAAGTGATACGGATCGGTCTCGCCGAGCTCCGCGAACCACCGTTGAACGAGCGGCGACGTCGTCGCGAGCACGAAGAAGGGCATGCCGACGCTGCGGAGGAGCACCGCGAGGACGCCGAGCGAATAGCTCTTCGACGTCAGCGACACGACGAGCGCCTCGTCGATGCGCACCGGCTGGAGCGCGATCGCGACGGCGATCAGCACGAGCTGGGCCACGACCTGCGCCTTGAGCGAGAGCCGCGACCCGACGAGGTGCGCGTACAGGTACCCGAGGAGAACGAGCGCCTGAAAGCACAGCGAGCAGACGATCCACACCGCCGGCGCGCCGCCGAGCAGCGGGAGGATCATCCGCGCGACGACGGGCTGACACGCGAAGAGCAGCGCGGCGCTGACGAAGATGGTGACCGCGAAGGTGCGGAGGATCATCGTGGGCTGAGCGAGAGTGCGCCCTCGGCCCGTCAGATGTCGAGATTTCTCACGTTGAGCGCGTTCTGCTCGATGAACTCGCGCCGCGGCTCGACCTGATCGCCCATCAGGATCGTGAAGATCTGATCGGTCTGAACCGCGTCGTCGAGGCGAACCTGGAG
The DNA here is from genome assembly GCA_019637175.1 of Labilithrix sp. Taxonomy (GTDB): domain Bacteria; phylum Myxococcota_A; class Polyangia; order Polyangiales; family Polyangiaceae; genus Labilithrix. Next base: position 276,362 of record JAHBWD010000002.1, read on the forward strand.
CATCACGCGCGCGTTGGGATCCAGCGTCGTTTCCCAGAGCTGCTCCGGGTTCATCTCGCCGAGACCCTTGTAGCGCTGGATGTGCCAGCCCTTGCGCCCGCGCTGATCGATGAAGTCCCAGAGCGCGTCGGCGTCTTCGAGCTCGGTCTCCTTGGCCGCGCCGTCGCCGTCGTCGCCCTTGTCGCCCTTGTCGTCCTTCTTCACCACCTGCGCGAAGTAGGGCGCGGGTCCGATCGAGCGGACGTCTTGCTCGATCGAGTAGAGCTCCTCGTATTCGGCCGACTCGACGAGCGCCCAGTTCACGATCACCTCGCGCGCGGCCGAGCCGGGACGCGGCTTGATGTGGATCGACGCGGCGCCGTGCTCCGTATCCCACCCGATGTCGATCGAGAGCGGGAAGATGTCGGGGTACTTCTTCTCCAGGCGCTCCTTGATGAGGGGCACCGCCTGCTCGACGCGCTTGCGCTCGCGGAGCTCGTTCTTCCCGATGCCGCTCGCGCGGAGCACCGCCGACACCAGGCGCGCGTCGGCGCGGCGCTCGATCTTCGAGAGCGCGCGGCGGAACATGCGGAGGCGCTCGGCGAGGTGGAGCAGCGGCGTTCCCGAGATCTTCGGCCCCTTCGAAGCGCGCACAGCGAGACCGTCGACGCCCTGCAAGAGGAAGAAGCGGTCGAGCTCCGCCTGATCTTTCTTGTACTCGCCCTTCTTGCCCTTCGACACGCGATAGAGCGGCGGCTGCGCGATGTAGAGGTATCCCTTCTCGAGGATCTCCGGCATCTGCCGGTAGAAGAACGTGAGCAGCAGCGTCCGGATGTGGCTGCCGTCGACGTCGGCGTCGGTCATGAGGACGATCTGGTGGTAGCGGAGCTTCGCGATGTCGAAGCTGCCGCCCTGCTCAGGATTTCCGATCCCGCAGCCGAGCGCGGTGATGAGCGTTCCGATCTCGGCCGACGAGAGCATCTTGTCGAGGCGCGCGCGCTCGACGTTCAGGATCTTTCCCTTGAGCGGCAGGATCGCCTGAAACTTCCGATCGCGGCCCTGCTTGGCCGATCCGCCTGCGCTGTCTCCCTCGACGATGTAGAGCTCGCTCGACTCGGGATCGCGCGACTGGCAGTCGGCGAGCTTGCCCGAGAGGCTCGTGTAGTCCATCGCGCCCTTGCGCACGACCTCGCGCGCCTTGCGCGCGGCCTCGCGGGCCTTGGCCGCCATGATCGTCTTTTCGACGATCTTCCGCGCAGTCGCCGGGTTCTCTTCGAAGAATTGACCGAGCTTGTCGCCGACGACCGTCTCGATCGCCGTCTTCGCCTCGCTCGAGACGAGCTTGTCTTTCGTTTGCGACGAGAACGACGGATCCTGCAGCTTCACGCTGATGACCGCGGTGAGGCCCTCGCGGATGTCTTCGCCGGAGAGGCCGTTCTTCACCTCTTTGAAGAGGTTCGCGTTCGTTCCGTACGTGTTGAAGACGCGCGTCAGCGCCGTCTTGAAGCCGGTGAGGTGCGTGCCGCCGTCTTTGTTGTGGATGTTGTTCGTGTACGGGAAGATCTGCTCCGCGTACGTCGAGTTCCACTGGAGCGCGACCTCGACCTGCACGGGCGTGCCGTTCTCTGCCGGCGTCTCGGCGACGATGTGCACGACCTTCTCGTGCACCGGCTCCTTCGCCTTGTTCAGGTGCTCGACGAACTCGCGGATGCCGCCCTTGTATTCGAAGACTTCTTTGCGGCCTTCGCCGCGCTCGTCCGTCAGCGAGATCAGGAAGCCGGCGTTGAGGAACGAGAGCTCGCGCAGGCGGCTCGCGAGGATGTCGTAGCTGAAGTCGATGCTCGGGAAGATCTCGTGATCGGGCTTGAACGAGACCTTCGTGCCCTGCCTCTCCGCGTCCGTATCCCCGATCACCGAGAGCGGAGAGACCGGCACGCCGCGCCGGAACTCCATGAAGTGCACGTGCCCCTCGCGCTTGATCTCGACCTTGAGCCACTCGCTCACGGCGTTGACCGCGCTGACGCCGACGCCGTGGAGGCCAGCGGAGACCTTGTAGCTCGAGTGATCGAACTTGCCGCCGGCGTGCAGGATCGTCATGACGACCTCGGCCGCGCTCACGTCCTTGCCGAGCTTGTTCGACATCTCGACGTGCTTGCCGACGGGGATGCCGCGCCCGTTGTCTTCCACGGTGACCGAGCCGTCGAAGTGGATCGTGACGTCGAGCCGCTGGCAGAAGCCCCCGAGGTGCTCGTCGACCGCGTTGTCGACGACCTCCCAGACGAGGTGGTGCAGCCCTTCACCGCTGTTCACGTCGCCGAGGTACATGCCCGGGCGCTTGCGAACGGCTTCGAGCCCTTCGAGGACGGTGATGCTCTCACTGCCGTAGTTCGAGGGCGGGGTGCTGGGCGTAACGCCTGTTTCGGTCGTCATCGGGGCTTCTTCTCGGATGAATTGCGCGGATTGATTCCGCGACGACATCCGCGATTGATTCGTGGTGGGGCCGCCGGCGCGCGGCGGGCCTTCTCGAGGGTGAAGGAAAGTATAGTTCCGGCCCCCGCCGGCAGCAAGCGCAAACCTCCCTACTTTCAGCCGTATTCCGCGAAGTTAGCCTCACTTTACGACGCCGCCGGCGGCCGCGCGAACGCGCCGCGTCGCCGGCCGTCGCGAGGCCCCTGTGATCCCCCGGCGCGCGGCCGTTTCGGCATTTCGGGGCGCGCCTCCGGAGGGCCCGAATCAACCCGCGTTCTTGCGCTACTTCGAGGGCACGATCCGCCCGCACGCCACCACGAAGTCTCGCCTCTCGGCCCCCGCGCTGCCCGCGCCGTCGCCGATGTCGATGAGCTCCGGGCGCGTCGTCGTCAAGAAGACCTGCCCTCGCTGCTCGCGCAGGAACGCGAAGAGCGCCGCCGTTCGCGATCGGTCGAGCTCGCTCGACACGTCGTCGAGCAAGAGGATCGGACGCACGCCGCGCGCTTGCCCCACGACCTCGATCTCGGCCGACTTCAGCGCGAGCGTGACCGCGCGATGCTGGCCCTGAGACGCGACGCCGCGCACCGGGTGCCCGTCGATGCCGAGCGCGAGATCGTCGCGATGCGGCCCCACGTTGGCGCTCCCGCGCCGGAGATCCGCCGGGCGACGCTGCTCCAGCACGGCGCGGAACGCCGCTTCGTCGCGCGGCGCCGAAGGCGCGTAGCGCACCGAGAGCTCGAGCTCGGGCGCGCCGATGCGCCGGAACGCCTCGAGGGCGCTCGCCGCCACGAGCTCGGCCGCGCGCGCGCGGTGCTCCATGATCGCGAGGCCGTGCCGCACCGCGAGCGTCTCCCACTCGGGGAGATCGCGCGCGTCGACGCCGCGCGTCTCGAGCGCGCGCTGGCGCTCCTTGATCGCGCGCGCGTACGACTCCAGCTCGACCATCGACTGCGGCGACAGATACAGCGCCGTGCGATCGAGCAGGCGCCTTCGCTCCGCGCTCCCGCCCATCGAGAGCGAGATCTCGCCCGGATGAAACACGACGCAGGGCGTTCGCACCGCGTAGGCCGCGAGCGAAGGCGGGCGCTTCTCGTCGATGCGCACGAGGCGCGCGCCCGCCTTGAGCCCGACCGACTGCGCGCGCGTGTCGCCGTCTTCGCGCACCGCGACGCGAACGCTCGCGAGCTCGCCGCCGAACATGACGAGCTCGCCGGGCTTCGAGGTTCGGAAGCTCTTCGACGTCGCGGCGACGTAGATCGCCTCGAGCAGGTTCGTCTTGCCCTGGCCGTTGTCGCCGGAGACGACGTTGAATCGCTCGCCGGGCTCGAGCGAGACCTCGGCGAGGTTGCGAAACGATCGAGCGTGCAGCGACGCGAGGTGGAGCGGACGCACGCTCAGATGCGCATCGGCATCACGACGGCGAGGAACTGGCGATCCGACGTCGTCGTCGCGCCGGCGGGGCGCAGCACCGCGGGATCGAGCTCGCCCGAGAGGCTGATCGCGACCTCTTCGTCCGTCACCGAAGCGAGAACGTCGAGGAAGTACTTCGCGTTGAAGCCGATGCTCATGTTCGGCCCTGCGTACTCGACGGGGATCTCGTCGAAGCCGTCGCCGCTCTCCGGCGACTCGCTCGTGATGCGCATCGAGCCCTTGGAGAGCGAGAGCTTCACGCCCCCGGTGCGCTCGCTCGCGGCGACCGAAACGGCCTTGAGCGCGTCGGCGAAGGCGGTGCGCGGCGCGCGGACGACCTTGTCGGCGCCCTGCGGGATGACCTGCGAGTACGGCGGGAACTGCGCGTCGACGAGCTTCACGCTGAACGTCATGCCCGCGCCCTGGAAGAACGCGCTCGAGCCGCTCTGCGTGATGAGCAGCTCGGGCTTCTTGCGCTCGCCGTCGGTCGACGACGCGCCCTCGGCGAGCATCTCGTCGCAGAGGCGGCGAAGCTCGTGGATCGCCTTGAGCGGGATCAGCATCGTCGCCGACGCCTGACGGCCGGAGACCTTCACGTCGACCTTCGAGAGGCGGTGACCGTCGGTCGTGACCATTCGAACCACGTCGCCGTCCCACTCGAAGAGCGCCGAGTTCAGGTGCGCGCGCGTCTCGTCGGTCGAGATCGAAAAGTGCGTCTTCTGGATCAGCTCGGAGAGCACCTCGACGTCGAGCGCGAGCGTCGGCGAGCCCTCCGCGGGCTGCGGGAGCGGCGGAAAGTCGTCGCCCGGCATTCCACGCAGCGTGTAGCGGCGCGCGCTGCCGCTCGCCTTGAGCGTCGTCGTCGCGTTGTCTTGCGTCGCGATGACGACCGGACCGTCGGGCATCATCTTCACGCGCTCGAAGAGATCCTTCGCCGAGACCGCGACGCTGCCGTTCTTGCTCACGTCGGCGGGAACGCGACCGAGGAGCGACAGGTACAGGTCGGTGGCCGCGAGGCGCAGCGCGTTCGGACCGTCGACCGCGAGCAGCACGTTCGCGAGCACGGGCATCGTGCTCTTGCGCTCCGCGACGCCCTGCATGCGCGCGACGATCTTCAGCAAATCCTTCTTGGCGACCGTGAGCTCCATGACCTGCTTTTCTCTCGCTTGCGGGCCTCTCGGAGTGCCCGGGTTACGCCCCGGGGTCAACGGGCAAAGCGTGCCCCGAGGGATCCCGGGCCGGAGGCCCCGAGGGCTCGAGAGCTCCTTTCCGGGGGGATGGAAGGAGAGAAGTATTTAAATTAATGATCGTCGTACTAGGGACTGTGGATAGCGGGGAGAACCGGAGAAAGCCAAGCGTTCTCACCGGTTGAGCATGATCTCGGGTGTGGGGTGAGCGAGGGGGAAGCTCGTCAAGACACGTGGATGAGTTTATCCCACCCCGTCTCCCCAGGTGACACACCCCCGCATCCCCAGGGCATGCGTCCATGTTACCCCCAATCCCGACGGGGATACTCAGGAGGACGTTTTGGGGGACCGAGCCTTGGCTGCCTTGGGCCCGTCGCCCTTGCGCGTCTTGTGCTCCGACGCGAACGTCCGCGCGATGTCGTCGATGATCTCGCGGCGCGCGCGCTCGTAGGTCTTCGGCCCGACGCTCTTCTCGCGGAACGCGAGCTCGAGGGCCTCGAGGGCGACGAAGAGCTGCTGGCGCTCGCTCTTGGTGTCGCGAGGAGGCGGCTTGCGGCTCCCGAGGAAGACGCCCGTGAGCACGCCCGCGAACGCGAGAAACGTCGCCAGGACCTTTCCTGGGCCCTCCGTGGGCAATCCGCGGATGGCGATCTTGAGCTCCTTCACCGGCGCCTCTTCGCGGCGCATCTGGCGCTCCGTGATGAGCGCGCGCTGGCCCGTCCCGTCGGTCGAGGGCTGCGGAGGCGCGAATCCGTCGACCTCGAGGGTCATGCCCTTGGCCGCCGGCGCGATGATGCGCGCTGCGGCGAGGTGGGGCAGCATCCCGACGTCGATCTTCACCTCGGCGTCGCCGCTGTACGGGAGCTGCCAGCGGAACTCGACGACGTGCTGCCCTGGGCCGAAGGTCCCGCGGAGCTTCACGCCCTTCTTCGGGATCGCCTCGACGCCGACGTCGGTCATGCCTTGCTGCGTCGCGAACGCCGTGAATTCGGGCGGCAGCGCCACGACCATGTCGCTCGGCACCCACGCGACGCGACCGAAGTTGTAGATCTTGAACGCCTGCTGGATCTGGATCCGATCGTCTTTCACCTCGGTGTAGAGGATCGACTGCGACACGACGAGCGCTTGCTCGATGTCGTCGACGACCGGGTAGACGTGGAGCAGCGTGCGCATGCCCGATCGCTGCCCGAGTTGGAAGGGCGTGACCGAGAACGTCGCGCCGTCTTTCAAGACCATGACGCGATAGGCCACGCCGCTGCCGACCTCGAGCTCGGAGAAGCGCGCCACGCCGACGTCGTCGGTCATCGCGCTGATGCGCTTGCGGCTCTCGCCCTTCGCGACCGAGTTGAAGATCATGCCGAGCGTGACCTCGGTGCGCGCGAGCGGGCGCCCGGAAGGATCGGCGATGTGGGCCTGCACGGTGCCCTTCGGGATCGAGGGATCCTCCATCGCGCCGTCTTCGGGGATCTGCTCTTCGGCGGCGCCGTGCCCGCTCGCCGCGCCGCCGTGGGGGTTCGCGTTGCCGTGCGGATTCGCGTGCGGGTCGTCGGCCTCGTCGGGCACCGCGGGGTGCCCCGCGGGCATCACCGCGCCGGCGTCGAGCGGACCGGCCTTGCCCGCGTCTTGCGCGGGCGCGCTCGCGGCGAAGAGGAACGTGAACGCCGCGACGCTCGCGAAGATCCCCGAAGCGGGGGAGATCCGAAGGAGCTCACGCTTCATCGGCGGCCTCTGCCTTTTCGTCGGACGCATCGTCGTTGGCCTCGTCGGGCGCCTTGCTCAGCGAGGCTCCGCACTTCTTGCAGAACGCGGCGTCCGTCTCGTTCGAGGTTTCGCACTTGGCGCACGCGACGCGTCGGGGCGCTTCGTTCTTCGCTTCGTCGTCGGCATCGTCGTCGTTTTCGTTTTCGTTTTCGTCGGTCTTCGTCGCGGGGCCATCCTTCGGCGGATCGCCGCGGTAGCCGCTCTCGGCGAGACCGGCCTTCACGAGGTAGGCGCGCGCGGCGTCTTCCGCCTTCGAACGATGCGGATCGAGCGACCCGTCGATCCGCTTCAACAGCTCCTTGAGCTCTCCGCGGTACGTCTGCGAGAGCTGCTCGTAGTCGTCGTCGTCGAGCTTGCCCAGCGCGCGCTCGTTCTCGAGATCCTTGAGCGCGCGGAGGAGCATCTTCTTGCGCGACGCGAGCGCGTCGACCGCGTGGGCGCCGACCTCGAGCGCCTCGAGCTCGGGCGCGATCGGCGCGTCGCCGCTCAAGACGCGGAGGCTCGCCCAGAACAGGCCGATCACGCCGAGCAGCACGCCCGCCGCCAGGACGAGGATCGCCATCGCCGGCCCGACGAGAACGCCGGCGACGGAGGCTCCCGTGAGCGTCACGAGCGGCAGCCCGATCGCGACGCCGCGGGCGACCCTGCGCTCGTCGAGCTCCGCCTTCAGATCGCGCGTCGCGCCCTCAGCCATCGAGATCCCTGAGCTCTGCGTCGATGCGGTCGTCGTAGGCGTCGTGCTTCGGAGCCGCGGGCTCCTTCTTGGCCTCGGCGTCCGCCGAGCTCGCGCGCCAGCGGCGGAGGAGGACGCCGAGGCCGACCCCGCCGCCGATCAGCGCGACGATCGGCACCGCGTAGATCGCGCGCATCGCGCCCTGGTTCGGAGGGATCGCGAGCGACGCCGTGCCGTATTCGTTCACGTAGTCGTCGATGATCTTCTCCGGCGACTCGCCGCGGGCGAGCCGCATGCGGAGGCGCTCGCGCGTCTGATCGGCGGTCGAGCAGGCGCACGAGGAGAGAAGCTCGCGCGGGCACGTCCCGCACATGCAGCGGAGCTGACCGAAGACCTGCTTCTCCTTCATGTCGTCGATCGTGACCGTGCCCGAGTGCTGCGACGCGTTTCCCTGGGCGAACGCGGGCACGGGGAGGAGCGCGAGGCACACTCCTAGCGTCGTGCTCGCGGCGATCGCGCCTGCGCCGCGGACGGCTCGCCAGACGCGCGACTCCTCCGGCTCGAGCTCCGGCCACATGCAGATGATGCTGCCGAAGATGAGGATGAGCGCGCCGAACCAGATCCATCCGACGAGCGGGTTCAAGTGGATCTGGAGCGAGGCGACCTTCGTCTCCGGGTTGATGCTGCCGACGACGAGGTAGAGATCGTCGCGGACGGAGTGGAGCATCGCGACCTCGGTCGTCGGCGAGTCGGGCATCTTCTTGTAGATGAACTTCGCCGGCGAGAGCTTGCCGATCTCCTTGCCGCCTTCCATCACGCGAATGTCGGCGAAGATCATTCGCTTGTTGTTGTCGACCTCCATGCGGGGCCCGACGTACTGGATCGTCAGGCGCTCGACTTGGTGCGTCTGGCCCGGCTTCATCGACGTTTCCTGATCGAACGTCCACGACTTGCCGGTGAAGCCGAGGAACATGAACACGATGCCGAGGTGGACGAGGTAGCCGCCGTAGCGTCGACGCCCCGTCGGCGGGAGCGACGCCATCGAGTAGACGAAGCCGGGGAGGAGCCCGGCGTACCAGAAGGCCTTCGGCGTCTTCTCCGCGCCCGTCTTGAAGCGCGAGGCGTAGAGGAGCCAGAACTCCTGGACGATGACGGCGGCGTTGAAGATCGCGAGCGAGACGCCGAGCACCGGCGTGTAGGCGTTGAAGGCCTGGAGCGCCGTGCCCATCGGACCGGCGTAGACCGGCGGGCTCCAGACGACGGCGGGATGGCCGAGCGTCTTGCCGAGGGCGAAGTGCAGCGCCATCGCCACGAGGCCGGCGCCCACGGGGAGCATGAAGTTCTTCTTCAGCTGCTCCGTGCTCGACTTCTTCCAGCCGAAGAGCGTGCCCGCGCCCATGAGGAAGAACACCATGAGGCCGAGGGGCTGGAGCCAGGCGTTGAAGTGCGGCGGCCCGACGGTGACCTTCTCCTTCCAGAGCGCCTCGCTCACCATCGGGAACGTGGTGCCGACGAGCACGAAGAACATGATCGCCAAGAGGCCGTAATTGTTCAGGAGGAAGGTGAACTCACGCGAGAGGATCGAGTCGAACTTCGGCCGCCCGCTCTTCAGCTTCAGGCCCTGCGTCATGCGCCGGAAGACGACCTCGATCGAGGCGTAGACGGCGGCGCCGGCGAGCGCGCTGAACGCGGCGACCTGGATGAGCGTGCGCTTCGTCTCGTGCGCCGCGGAGCCGTCGAGCGGCTTGGGCGCGAGCTTCGAGGCGACGAGCCACGCGCCGATGAGCGCGACGAGCGTCACCCAGCCGGTCGTGATCGCGGCGCGGCGGAGCCTGTCGGTCGCCGGCAGATCGCGCAGCTCCGGCCATCGGTAGAGGATGAGCGTGAAGCAGAACGACGCGACGAGCGCGAGGAAGTAGAGGAAGTAGTCGCCGATCGACGACTGCGCGAACGAGTGGACGCTCGCGATGACGCCCGATCGCGTGAGGAACGTGCCGAAGATCGTCATGAAGAACGTCAGGCACATCAAGAAGACGTTCCAGACCTTCAACATCCCGCGCCGCTCCTGGATCATCACCGAGTGGACGAACGCGGCCATCGAGAGCAGCGGCATGAAGGCGGCGTTCTCGACGGGATCCCAGGCCCAGTAGCCGCCCCAACCGAGCTCTTCGTACGCCCACAGCATCCCGAGCGTGTTGCCGATCGCGAGGAACAAGAGCGAGAAGAGCGTGAACTTGCGGCACGCCTGGATCCACTCGGTGTCGAGGCGCCCGGTGATCAGCGCGGCGATGCAGAACGCGAACGGGATCGAGCACCCGACGAAGCCGATGTAGAGGCTCGGCGGGTGGATGATCATGTAGAAGTTCTGGAGCAGCGGGTTCAAGCCCTCGCCGTCGGGGCGCGCGCCAGAGACGCCGGTGGCGAAGGGGTTCGCCGCGAACGCCATGAGGACGCAGAAGAACATCACCACGGCCATCAGCGTCGCGAGGATGTAGGGCTGGAGCTCGAGGTGCTTCTTTCCGAGCGACCAGACGCACGCGCCGATGTAGAGGCTGAGCAGGAACAGCCACCAAAGGAGCGAGCCGTCTTGCCCTCCCCAGAGGGCGGTCAGGAGAAAGACGAGCGGCATGCCCCGGTCGGAGTAGTGCGCGACGTAGCGAAGGCGGAAGTCGTGGCTCACGAACGCGTACGCGAGGCAGAGCACCGCGACGGCGATGAGGGCGACGGTGCCGTAGGCCCCGAAGCGCGCAGCCTGGAGCGTCTTGATCCGTCCGCTCGCCCCTGCGCTGAGAGAGACGGCAAACGTGTAACTTGCAGCCACCATCACCGCGAGCAGCAAGAGCAGCCCGAACGACGGAAAGTCAGAGGCTACGTACTTCGAGATGATGTGGGTTATCTGGGACATGGAGAGAGGCCTCTGTGGCGGCAGAGCTAGGGAGCGGGGAGTCTAGCCTGGAGAGGGGGCCGGGCGAAGCCAGGTCCGCGTGGGCCACCCACGCCGGCCTCCTGCTCGTGCAAATCGCGTTCGCATCTCAAGCGGTCGAAGCCAAGGTGGCGATGCTGCCACGGGCCGAGGGCGGCGAAGAAATATTCCCCGAAGCGCTCGCGATGATGCGAATGCTCGGAGGCGCGCTGTTCTTCCATCTCGTCGCGCTCACGCGAGGTACGCAAGGAGTTGCGATCGGGCGCGGAGATCATGCACGCATCGCCGGGCTCTCGATCCTCGGCATCGCGGCGAACCAGGCGCTCTTCCTCTTCGGGCTGAGGTGGACATCCCCCTTTTCGGTCTCGCTCTTGGGGGCGACCATCCCCGTTTTCGCGGCTGCGCTCGCGGTGCTCTTCGGCAAGGAGCGGCGATCGTGGCGTACGGCGATCGGCCTCGCGCTCGCGCTCTCGGGCGTGCTCTCGCTCATCGGGGTTGGATCGCTCGACCGTGGATCGGCGCTCGTCGCGCTCAATAGCTTGAGCTACGCCGCGTACGTCGTCCTCTCGCGCGACGTCGTTCTTCGCGTCGGCGCGCTGCGGACCGTCGCGTGGCTGTTCACGTACGGCGCGATCGTCTTCGCGCCGCTCGGCGTCTCGCCGCTGCTCGCACAAGTGCCCGCGCTCACGCCGCGCGGCTGGGGGTTCGTGCTGTACATCCTCGCGCTGCCGACGATCGCGGCGTACCTGATCAACGCGTGGGCGCTCGCGCGATCGTCGGCGACGCTCGTCACCGTGTACATCTATCTCCAGCCGATCCTCGCGGGTCTGCTCGCGTGGATCCAGCTCGGGATGGGCCTCTCGTGGCGCGCCGCCGTCGCCGCCGTCCTCATCCTCGCGGGCCTCGGCGTCGTCGCCTCTCGGCGACCGTGAGCGTTCTCTACTTCGCGAGCAGCAGCGGCGCGAGCTTGGAGAGCGCCTCTTCGAGCCGCGGTCGGGGAAGCGTCGCCCACGAGAGGCGAAGGCCGTTCGGGACGCCGAAGAAGGTCGCGGGGCTCACGAGGATGCCGTGCCCCTCGATCCACGACTCGATGCGCGGCAAGAGATCGCCGGCGCCGTCGAGCGTGAGGAGGCCGAAGATCCCCGAGGGCGGCGCGCTCCACCGCGCGCGCGGGAGCGTCTCCGCCCAGCTCGCGACGACGCTTCGCTTGTCGCCGATCAGAGCGCGCGAGCGCGCCGCGAGCTTGCCGATGTTCGCGAGCGCGACGGCCCCGCGCGCGGCGTGCGCGAGGGGCAGGTGCCCGCAGGTGGCGATCAGCGCGGCGCCCGCGCGCTCCACGATCTCCGGCGGGCCGAGCACCCATCCGAGCCGATGCATGCCGAGGCCGTAGCACTTCGTCAGGCTCCCGACGGCGATGACGTTCGACGCGAGCTTGCGCGCGCTGCGGCGGAACACGCCGCTTTCCGGCAGATCTTCGAGCGGGGCGTAGACCTCGTCGACGAGCACGTACGCGCCGCGCGCCTCGGCGATCGCCGCGAGCTCACGGATCGTCGCATCGTCGAGGACCGCGCCCGTCGGGTTGTGATGATGCGTCACGACGATCGCGCGCGTGCGCGGCGTGATCGCCGCGGCGACGCGCTCGGGAACGACGCGGAACGTCTCGCTCTCGCGCCGCTCGAACGTGCGCACGACCGCGCCGAGGCCCTGCGCCGCGCGCGTGAGCGGCTCGTAGCCCGGGTGCTCGACCACGATCTCGTCGCCCGGCTCGAGCATCGCGGCGTAGGCGAGGAAGATCGCGTTGGAGGTGCCGAGCGCGGGGACGACCTCGGCGGCAGAGCAATCGTTGTAGGATGCAATCGCCTCGGTGAGCCTGCCGTAGGCCGCGAGATCGTCGAGCGCCGGCTCGGGAGCGCCGAGATCGGTCCACGTCGCTCGCGGCATCCCGCTGGTCGCGAGGTCGAACGGCGCCTTGCCGAAGAACCTCGTCATCCAGGCGATGTAGCGCGTCGGACCGAACATTCGGCGCCTACTTCTTCGAGAGCGAGACCTTCGCTTCGCGGACGACCGCGGCGTTGAACTCCGCGAGCTTCATCGTCCCTTCGATCTTGTCGCCTTCGCGCGTCGCGCTGAGCGTGCCCGTGAGGCCCTCGTCGTTCGCGTCTTTGCGCCGGATCGTCGCCGTCACGGTCTTTCCGTCGGCGAGACCCTCGACGATGCTCGCGCCGAGAGGCCCGCCCTCGGTGCTCCCGGAGACCGTGCCGTTCTCGTCGATCGCGAGCGAGAGCTCGCCGTCGCCGAGGTGCTTGCTCTCGTCGTTCTTGAACTTGACGTTCGCCCAATCTTTCTCGCTCGGCACGTACATGTTGGCGGCGGCCACCGTGTACTTTCCTCCGAACGAGGCCTTGGCGCTCGCGCTCGCGTCGGGGCTCGTGGCTGCGCTCGCGCTCGTGACGGCGCTCACCGTCGTGACGGCGCTCGCACCTGCGTCGTCGCTCGGCGGCGTCGCCTTCGGGCATCCTGCGAGCGAGAGGCCCGCGATCGTGACGAACAAAGCTCTCATCGGCTCGAGATCCTCACTGCGTATTCGCCGTCGACCTGCACCAGCTCCCCGCGCGCGAGCTCGACCCCTCCGACCCTCAAGATCGCCGGCTCGCCGAGCTTTCGACCCAGCGGCACGACGTCGCCCGGCCCGAGCTCGGCCCACTCTCGCGCCTTCATCTCGACCGTGCCGAGCTCGACGCGCACCACCACGGGCGCATCGTCGAGGACCTCGATCGTCGTCGTCGCATCAGCCATCGGCGGGCTCCACGGGTGAGTCTCGAGCTCACCTCGTACCACGAGGCGGCCGCCTTCGGCGAGATCGGCGGCGAGCCCTCGCTCCGAGCGCGGCGCGACGAGAGAAGCGGGGCCGGCGAGCGCGCCGCTCTCGTCCGCGCGGAGGCGAAAGCCGGTGGGCGCGAGCGCGTCGCCGATCGCGAGCGCGGCCAGGTCGTCGCGCGACGCGAGCGTCGTCGCGACGACGAGCGGGAGCGCGATGGCCGCGTCCGCCATCCTCGCGAGCGACTCGGGCGTCAGCGGCGGCGCGCCCGGATCGATCGCATCGGCGACGCTGGCGCGCGCGGAGAAGGCGTCGGCGCCCAAGGTCACCGTGAGCCACGCCGTCGTCGCCGTCTGCCCCTGCCCGAGCTCGCGGGCGAAGTCGCGCGCGAGGGCGGAGCCCGGCCCGGCGGCGACGACCTTCATCGCGACGCCGGCGTGCGCGCGTCGGGCTGCGGCGTGAACGACGGCGGCGAGCGCGCCGGCGACGGCGGGCGCAGGTCCGCGCGAGGGATCGGTGATGCGCGGCGCGCGCTGCTTGAGCGCCCGCGTGACGAGGGCGGCGCCGAGCGCGCCCTCCACCTCGACGAGCACGCGATCATGGGCGCGATCCGCGGGCGCGAGGACGACGCCGATCGCGTCGTCGGCGCCGCGCGCGGGATCGATCGGCGCGAAGCTCCGGATCGAGACGCTGACCGGCTCTCCGACGAGATCGGAGAGCGCTCGCGCGATCGCCTCGACGTCCACGATCGCGCGCGCGCGCCGCTTCACGCGCGTCGCGGCGGCGACGCTCTCGCGCGAGACACGCTCGAGCGACGCGAACGGAAACGGGCGCACGAGCGTCGTCACGGCTTCTCGCACGCGAGCGTCCAGTGCCGATCGCTCGTCTGCCGAACCGCGGACGCGGGGATCCCCAGCGTCGCGACCATCGCCGCCACCTCTTCGACCGTGAGCGCGGCGCACAGCGACGCGCGAAACAGCGCGCGCTGCCGTTCGAACGCAGGCACGGCCGCCGGATCGGCCGGCGCGTCGCCGCCGTAGAGCGTCACGAGCGCGTCGACCTTCGCGCTGCTCTCGGGGCGGAGGAGATCGCGCACGAAGAGCAGGCCGCCCTTCGCGGTCACCCTCCACATCTCCTCGAAGCACCGCTCCGGGGCGGGGATGTGGTGGATGATCGAGTTCGAGATCGTCGCGCCGAAGGCGCCGTCGTCGTACGGCGTTCCCTTCGCGTCGACGCGCTCGAGCAGCACGCGCTCCGAGAGCTTCGCCCGGCGCACGTTCTCTCGCGCGAGAGCGAGCATGTGCTCGGCGAGATCGATCGCGACGACGACGAAGCCGCTCGCGCGCGCGCACAGCGCGACGGGGATGAGGGCCGTGCCCGTCCCCATGTCGAGGACGCGAGGCGGCTCGGGCCTTCGCGACCCGGCGAAGGCGAGGAAATCATCGCAGAACCGCGCGTTCACCTCGGCGTGGTCCATGGAGTCGTAGTCACGGGCCTCTTCGGCCGTATCCATGACCTCGGGCTCGAGAACCCTCGACGACATTCGCGTCCAACATATCTGATAAGCTGGCCCCCATGCGGAGCGTTCAACGGCGCCATCGACGGGTCCTCGCGCTCGGGCTCGCCGCGTCGTCGGTGATCGCCGGCGTCGCGCTCACGTCGCTCGAGGCGTCAGGGCAGAAGCGGCCGGCGAAGGCGGCGCCGGACTCAGGTGCGCCGGGTGCGCCCGGCGAGAGTCGCTACGATCCCGACAACATCACCGCGATCAGCCAGGCGATGGAGACGCTGGTGAAGGGGATCGAGAAGTACAACGCCAAGGACTACACGACCGCGATCGACACCTTCAAGAAGGGCATCCAGCTCAACCCGCGCCACCCGCTGGGGCACTACCTGCTCGGCGAGGCCTACCTCGCGACGAGCAACCTCCCCGAGGCCGAGGCCGCGTTCAAGGCCGCCGAAGAGGTGAGCGACTCGAAGAACCCGCTGCTCCGCTCGCACGTGCTCTTCGCCGTGGCCGACGTCTACGAGCGCCAGAAGAAGTGGGAGCAGGCGAGCAAGGCGTGGCAGGTCTACATCGAGCACGCGGCGAAGCTCGGGCCCGACGGCGGAGGCTTTCCTCAGTCGGGCGCGGCGCGCCTCAAGGCGGTCGACGAGGCCATCAAGCTCGACAAGCAGTACGAGATCGTCCGCCAGCGGATCGCGGCGGAGAAAGACGGCGGCGCGGCCGACGCGAACAAGCCCGCCCCGACGAAGAAGTAGCGAAGGAACTTTTCGCTCTCGCGCGAAGATCGCGGCGCGGCCAATCCGCGCGCCGCTCCTCGTGTCCTTGATGGCGCGAGGAGGCAGCATGGCGATTGTCGCGCCCGGAAGGACGTTCGGGGAGGTTCGCGGGGTCATGGCCAGGGCGATGCGGCGCGCGAGCCCCTCACGGGCGCCCGCGAGCGGCCGTCGCGCCCTGGCGGTGCGTCTCTCGATGACGAGCATGATCGACGTGCTCGTCGTGATGACGGTGTTCCTTCTCCTCACGTTCACCGCGAGCGGCGAGTGCGGTTGCCGGCGCGATCTCTCCGGGCTGCCGGCCGCGGCGAACGGCTTGGACATCGTCGACGCGCCGATCGTCGACGTTCGCGCCGGCGCCATCGCCGTCGACGGCGTCCTCGTCGTAGGGGCCGGCGAGCTCGACGCCGCGCAGGGGAGGGTGGCGCGCATCGACGCGCTCTTCAACCGGCTCGCGGCGAAGCGTGCGGTCTACAAGCAGATCGCGAACGGGCGCGAGGCGCCGCCCAACGTGATCCTCTCGATCGACGGCGACGTGCCCGCGTCGCTCGTGAAGAGCGTGGTGATGACGGCCGCGCGGAGCGGCTATGCGTCGATCGACTTCATGGTCCACGCCGCGCCGAAGGGCTGATCAGCGCCCGAGAGAGATCTCCTTCTCGAGGAGCTGATCGGCCTGCTGCGTGAAGTTCACGAAGCGCAGGTAGTCGGCGCCGGGCTGGATGCGCCCCGCGGGAATGTCGACGACGCGGCGGAGGACGATCGCGCGCCCTTCGACCGCGTCCTTCACCGACACGTGGCGATCGCCGTCGCGCAGCTCGCCGCCGGGCAGCGAGCCGGGGAGGCGATAGGAGTCGGGCGGCACGATCTGGAAGTTGACCTCGACGTGCGACGAGCTCGCGAGCAAGAGCGGCGTCTGCCGGCTGGCGAGGGAGGCGACCTGCGCGATGTTCACGGGGAAGAGCGCCTTCAAGATCACCTTGCCGCCGACGGTGCGCGCGATCTGAGGCACCTCGGCGCGCATGCGGAGCACCAGCGGCGCGGCGAGATCGTCGGCGTTCTCGATTTTCAGCTCGCGCAGGCGCGCGCCGGGGAGGTTCGCCGCGAGCAGGCGCGTCTCGACGAACTCGTTGCGCTTGCTCTCGGGGACGCGATCGAACACGGAGCGGAGGCCGATGCCCATGCGGCCGGTGTAGCTCTGCGCGATGTCGACGGCGGCGGAGCCGTCGTCCTTCAGCACGGCCTTGCCCTCGAGCAGCACGCCGTCGGCGGAGCCGAGGGCGGGCGTCGTGTCGCGCGGCGTGCCGGCGACGAGGCGGATCGCGGGCTGGCCGCGGAGCTCGGCGGGCACGTAGCCGAACGGCGCGAACTTGTCGCGCACGACGAGCCAGCGGAGGCCGGCCTCGGTGTCGATGCGCGCGACGATGTTGTCGTACACCTCGACCTCGCTCATCTTGCCCGCCGGCGGCATCGCGATGCGGCTCTTCACCAGCGCGAGCTCGACGGGCACGCCGGCGAGGCGCAAGAGGTAGATGAACGCGGCCTGGCGCGATCCGGCGCGCCCGGTGATCGCGCGACGGCCGTCGGCCTCGTTGCCGTCTTGGAGCGACTCGGCGGCCCATCGATAGAGCGCGCGCGCGCGATCGTCGCGCTTGCTCTCCGGGATTTTCGCGACGATCTCGCGCGCTGCCTTGCGCAGGCGCGGGTCGAGCGGCGTCTCTTCGCTCGCGGCGTCGACGTAGCGGAGGAGCGTGTCGTCGAGGTTGATGCCCCAGCCGACGCGCACGCTCGGCAAGAACTCGCGCGGGTTCGGGCTGTCGGGCTCTTCGGGCGCGGGCGGGCTCTCGTCGACGCGCCACCTCCGCTCGGTGAACGGACCCTTCTCCGCGATCTTCGCGGGTGGCACCTTGCCCACCGTCTCGATGTCGACCTCGCGATCCTTCGGAGAGAGGACGACGAACTCGCTCCGCCAGTAGCCCTTGTCGGCCTCGCGGAAGAACCAGTGCGGCCCGCGGTAGCGCTTTCCTTTGCCGCCTTCGCTCGCGCTCGCGGTGATGTGCTCGATCTCGAGATAATCGCCGACCTCGAGGTGAGGCATGGTGAGCGTCGGCTTGCCGGCGACGGGCTCGGGCTCGAGGATCGATCCGTCGGGCTTGATGACGCGCAGGTTCAAGACGAGCCCGGCGGGCGGCTGCTGCTCGGCCTCCTTGCTCACCGCCTCCTGCGACTGCATCTTCAAGATCTCGTGCTCGAGCATCTCGCTCGAGCCGTCGGGGTGCACCCAGGTCGCCGCGTAGTCGAGGATGCGCGCGGCGTTGCCGTCCATGTGCTTGCCGCTCTTCTCCCACGCTTCGAACTCGCGGATCACCTTGCGCCCGTCGGTGCGGTAAGGCTCGAGGAGGCTCGCGCCCTCGATGAGCTCGACGGCCTCGCGGATCTCGATCCCCTTCGAGCCTGCCTGGAGCGCCTCGGCGAGCGCGCGGCGGAGCGCCGACGTGTCGCCCTTGGCGTACGCGCGATCGGCGATGCGGAGGCGGGTGGCCGCGTCTTCGGGATTCTTCGCGAGCGCCTTCTGGAGCTGCTCGGCCGCGGCGCTCGGATCGCCCGAGCGCATGAGCACCGCCGCGATGCGCGCCGCGATCTCCTTGCGATCGGGGCGGCGCTTCTCGAGGCGCTTCAGCTCCGCGACCGCCGCCTTCCAGTCGCGCCGCGCGAGCGCGCGATCGAGATCGATCTCCGCGTCGGGATCGAGCTGCTTCAGGCGCACGGCGACCTTGTCGGCCTCGGCGAGCGCGCCGTCTTCTTCGAGCGCGCTCACGTAGAGCGCGAGCGCGTCGCGATCGTCGGGGAAGCGCGTCGCGAGATCCTTGACCGCGCGCATCCGCTCGGCGCGCCACCCGAGCCGACCGTACACGCGCACGAGCTGCTCGGTGATCTCGGGGACCTCGGGCACCTCCGCGGCCATCTTCTTCAGGCCCTCGACGGCCTCGATGAGCCCGCGCTGCTCGGCGTCGTCGATGAGGAGCCACGCGCGCGCGTACCAGAGCTTCGGATCGCCCGCCGCCGCGCGAGAGTAGAGGATCTTCTCGTTCGCGCGCCGCACCTGCTCGGGGAAGGCGACGTCGCCGCGCGCGTACTCGGCGGCCAGGAGCAGCGTCAGCGGCGCCGCGTCTTTCGGCTCGACGAGCGGCTGGAGGAGCACCGTGGCGACGTCGTTGAGCCCCTCGACGTGCGCGGCGTGAGACGCGAGCATCGTGACGAGCGGCGTGAGCTCGGTATCCTTCTCCGCCGCGACCTTCGAGACGATCGCGTCGATCGGGTTCGGGCTCGCGAGCAGCGTCGGCCGCGTGAGCCCGTAGGGTTTGCGCGCGTCGCTGTCGGTCTCGAGGCCGGCCGCGGTGCCGTCGAGCTTCAAGAGACGGATCGAGCTCGCGTCGGTGATGACGCGGCCGACGACGCGATGCCGGCCCTTGCCCACGCGAACGGCGCCGCCGAAGCGTTGCCACACGCCCCACTGGCGCATGTCGCGCTCGACGATGGGGACGTCATCGACCCACACCGCGACCGATCCCTGGATCGCGATCAACAGATCGAGCTCGCCCGGCGCGTCGAAGAACGTCTCGACGTAGAAGACGCCGTCGTCGGTCTTCTCGGTGCTCGCCGTGAGGCAGCGATGTCGCTCGGTCTTGAGGACGTGAGGGATCGCTCCTCGCGAGGGCTCTTCGGGCCACGAGGGCGGCCAGGGCGCCTGCTCCGCGGCGAAGCTGCGACGGCGGTCGGGCGCCGTGTTGCGACCGAACGGCCCGGCGATGCGGAGCGACTTCGCGCATCCCATGCGCGCCGTCACCAGCGCGTCGTAGGCGTCGCCCGTGACCTCGGCTTTGTCGAGCGCCTCCGCGGTCGACCACTCGTGGAGCTCGGCGAGCGCGCGCCAGCCGATGTGCCCCGGCTGCTCGATGATCGCGAGCAGCTCCTTCTTGTTCTGCTCCCACAGGTTCGCGACGCTCCCGCGCAGGCGCACGACGTGATGGGCCGCGAGCCACGCCGCGAGGGGCGCGGCGGGATCGTCGGCGCGCGCGGCGGCCCCGATCGCGGCGACGTAGCCCTTGGCGGCCTTCTTCGGCTCGCCGTGGACCTCGTCGTAGAGCGCGGCGCCGAGCGCCGCGTGGAGGCCTCTGTCTTTCGTCTTCTCGAGCTGCGCGCGCGCCGCCTGCGCGTCGCGCGCCGTGCCGCCCGGGGCGACCATCTCGTCGAGGAGCCACCGGCCGACCTTCTCTCCGTCGGTCGATCCGCGCGCGTCGTTGCGCAGTTTCTTCAGGTCGTAGGCGGTGTTTGCGCTCGGCGGGCCTCCGCACGCGACGAGGAGAGCGAGCGCGAAGAGAGCGACGAGAGAGAGAGGTGCGGAGGCGCGGACGGTCTTCATTTGCCCACCGTGAAGGTCAACGTCTGACCGAGCGCGCGATCGGCCTGCTCGCAGAACGATCGGAACGCCGCGTAGTCGGACGCCGCGATGCGCGACTTCGTGATCGCGACGGTCGTCTTCACGCGCACCACGTTGCCTTGCGCGTCGACCTCCACTTTGTAGGTGCCGAACGGCGACGTTCCTTCTGCCGGACGGGGTGGACCCACGACCTTCGCGCCTTGCGGGAGCTTCACCACCGTCTCGTTCTCCTGCGTCGAGAGCGCCTGGATGCGGATGTCGCGCCGTCGCGACGAGAGCGGCGCCCAGGTCTTGACGAGGTGCTCCTTGGCGCCGACGGCGACGCTCCAGGAGCCGTCGGCCGCCTGCGCGCTGGCGTCGCGGCGCGCGTACGTCGGCGCGCGGCCCTTGGCCTTGATCTGGACGGCCTGCTCGATGTCGTCGAGATCGTTCGACGAGACCTGCGCGATCTCGACGCCGGGCAGCTCGTTCGAGAGATCCTCCTGCACGCGCGTCTTCTGGGTCGCCTTCGCGTGATAGCGCTGGCGCCACGAGCTCGCCGACGCGCCGCGCACGTCGATCTTCCAGTCGACCTGCGCCGAGCCGTCGGTCGCGACGGTCGCCTCGACGCGCTTGCTCGTCCCGCTCTCGCTCGCCGGCGGCTCGGGCAGGTGAACGAGCTTCGGCTTGCCCTCGTTGATCTGGAGCGCGAGCGATCCGCGATCCATCGCGGGCAGCTCGGTCGACCCCGTCCACTCCGCCGTCCCGTCGAGGTACAGATCCATCGACGGCACGTACGCGATCGCGTGATCGAACGGCGCGAGGCTCGCAGGCTCGGTGCCGAAGTCGCCGCGGAGGCCCGTGCGCACGATCACGATCGTCGCGGGGATGCCGAGCTCCTTGAGCATCGTGACGATGAGCGTCGCCTTGTCTTTGCAGTCGCCGAAGCCGCGCGCGAAGATCTGCGCGCATCGATACGGCTTGAAGCCGTGGATGCCGAACTCGAGCGCGACGTAGCGCGTCTTTTGCACGACGAAGCCGTAGACGGCGCGCACCTTCGCCTTGTCGTCGGTGAGGCCCTTGGTGATCTCGGCCACGCGGCGGCGCACCTCGTCGTCGGCCGTGAACTGATCCTTCACGAGGCCCCAGTACCAGCGGCCCATGTCGTCCCAGCTCTTGTAGGTCGAGACGTGCACGTGCCCGAGCGACTCGGCGATCGCCGGCTGCATCGGCTCGATCTCGAGCGGCGCCACGTTCTCCGCCAGGAAATGCCAGATCTTCGTGTCGCCCTTCTCCTCGACCTTCTGCGTGAGGCCGGCGACGTTCGGCTTGTTGAAATAGAACTGACGCGACTTCGGCGTGATGAGAACGTACTCGGCGCGCGCGAGCGGCTCGCTCGACTGCATGTACACGACCTCGCCGAAGTAATCGGCGAACGCGTTGCGCGGCGTCACGTCTTCGACGCGGTACTGGAGCTCGACGACGTCGCCCGGATCGAGCCGGGGGAAGTGCACGTAGAACGCGCGCTGGCTCGAGTACATCGCCATCGCGGGGTTGTCGGTGGGGCCTTCACCGCTCTCGATCGCTTCGTCGGTCTGCCCGTTCTTGCGGTGGATCTTCGCGCCGCGGAGCTGCACCGTCTCGGTGTCGGCCTCGAACCCGAACGCGTACTCGCGCGCCTCGGCGGCGGCCGCGTCGGTGAGCGGCTGGAAGACGACTTGATGAAAGCGGCTCGCGAGGCCGTTGGGGAACACCGTGGTGACCTGGAGATCGACCAGCGTGCGGCGATTCCTCCCGGCGCTGGGCCGGTCGCGCAGCTTGAGGAACTCCGCCGCGGGTCGCGCGTACGCCTCGTCGGCGCGCGGACGCGCGGGCTCGGTGTGCGCGACGTACTCGCGGACGTCCTTCTCCTGCGGCCTGAGCTCGAGGACGCGCTTGAGCAGCCGGAGCTGCTCGTCGGTCTGCCCGCCGAGCGCGTACACGTCGGAGAGCTGGCGCATCGTCGCGATGTCGTCGGGCGCGATCTCGAGCGCCTTCTTGTGCATCGCGACCGCCTTCGCGCGTTCGCCGAGGTTGACGTAGGCCTTCGCCGCGCCCGCGAGCGCGCGACCGCTGTCGGGGTTGGTCTCGACGAGCCGCTCGATCCATCGCGCGGCCGTCGCCGCGTCGCGGCGGGCGAGCGCGAGATCGATCTGATCGCCGACCACGGTCGTGTCGTCGAAGCGCACCTGCGCGTAGCGCGACGTCAGCTCCTCGGCTTCGGTCGTGCGATCGAGGCTCGCGAGCGCGCCGGCGGTCGCGCGGAGCAGCGAGGTCGATCGGGGCCGCCGCGCGAGCTCGATCTCGAGCGACGCGAGCGCCGTCTCGCGGAGCCCGGCCTCGGAGTAGAGCTCGACGCGCGCGAGGTTCGCCGGGACGTTGTCGGGATCGATCGCGAGGACCTTGTCGTAGTAGGGGATCGCGTCGCGCCAGTTCGCTCCGCCGCGCGTGTGGCCCGCGCGCGCGAGGAGCACGGCGATGCGATCGTCGAGCGACGCGCCTCGCCGCACGACGTCTTCGGCGCGATCGATCCAGATCGCGCGCTGGTTGCGGTTCTCGGCGAGCTCACCCGCGAGCAGCGCCCGCGGGATCGTGCGCGCCTTCTCGGCGGCGCGCCGCGCGAGATCGCGCGCGCGGTTCTCCGACGGATCGTCCGACTGCGTGAGCACCATGTAGCGGGCGTACGCCTCGAGGAGCGCGGGATCATCCTTCGCGATCAGCCGCTCGAACGAGGGTACGGGACCGCCGACGATCGGCGGCGCGGGCCTCTCGCCCTTGTGGAAGCGAACCGCCGCCGCTTCCTTGCCGTGACCCGGATCGGGATCCGACTCGAGGTTGGGATCGGGCGCGCCCGCGGCGTCGGCGAGGCGCAGCGCGAACATCGGCGCGTCGTCGTCGCCGCAGACCTTGACCGTGAGCCGATGCCAACCTTCGCGCATCGTGACGGTGACGCCGAAGCGGTCACCGTCGAGATCGCGGTACTTCGCGTCTTTCAACACCTCGGCGCCGTCGAAGAAGATCTTCGAAGCGCCGGCGGCGCCGAACCAAATCGAGAACGGGCGCGCGCCTCGCTGCGCGCGCTTGTCTCGGACGAACGTCGTCGCGTACGCGCACACCTTCTCTTGCGGGCGAACGAGCGCGCCGAGATCGACCCAGCCGTAGGGGAACACGTCGGGCGCGAGCCGATTGCCGACGGGGCGCTCCTTGCCTTCGTAGGTGCGCGCCATGCTGAGTGGATCGGCGATCTCCGCTTCAGGGCCGAACGCGCGATCGAGGCCGCTCTTGCCTTCGTTGTCGAAGGGGCCGGTCACGATCCATCGGCCGACGTACCCGAGCTTGGTGACGCGCGACTTGGCGCCGGCGAGATCGCCTCGCCGCCGGCGCGCGTAGGCCTCGAGGAGGCCGGCATACGCGCGGAGGGGCGGCGTGACGCGCGCGTCGGTCGCGACGGCCCTGAGCGCCTCTTCGACCTCGTTGGGGTCGCCCTGATCCCATTCGCCCCAGAGCTGGCGCAGGGGGACGTACCCGAGCGGCATTCCTCCGCGGGCGATCTCCTCCGAGAGGCGCGTGAGCTTCGGGAGCCGTTGCCCGACATCGGCGGCCGCCGGGGCGACGACCGCCAACAGAACGAGGACGACGAGGATGGCGAGGCTCGAGCGGCGAGGCGTCACGCTTTTCAAGGGGGGACGTTTTCCGCCGCTGGGGCTCGCGAGTCAAGCCGGGCCGTCGGAAGGCTCGCCTTCGGCCGTCGCGTCGCGCTGCAGGCTGGTGTATCAACGTGCTCGTGACCACGGCCCTCGAAAGCCCGAACCCGTCGCACGACGCGAAAGCGAAGCGACGCTCGGTGGTCAAAGGGCTCATCAAGACGATTCGCCCTCACCAGTGGGTGAAGAACGTCTTCGTGATGGCGCCGATGGTCTTCCACAAAGACCTCGTGAGCGTGACGAGCACCGGCGATCCCGTGTTGAACCTCCGGGTGACGGGTCAGGCTGTGATGGGCACGGCGGTGTTCTGCCTGCTCGCCGGCGCCGTCTACACGATGAACGATCTCGTGGACGTCGAGGCCGATCGCGTCCACCCGGTGAAGCGGAGCCGACCGATCGCGAGCGGCGCGGTGCCCGAGGGCATCGCGCGAACCTTCGCGGTGGCGCTCGTCGCGGTCGCGCTCGCGCTCGCGTACTTCAAGATCAACTGGATGTTCACGCTGGTGGCGCTCCTCTACTTCACGGAGAACGTCGCCTACTCGTTCAAGCTCAAGAAGGTCGCCTTCCTCGACGTCGGGCTCATCGCGTTCGGCTTCGTGCTGCGTGTGTACGCCGGAGGCCTCGCGACCGACACCAAGGTGAGCTGGTACATGCTCGCGTGTACTGCGCTCTTGGCGCTGTTCCTCGGCTTCGGCAAGCGGCGCCACGAGCTCGAGGGCGAGCACGCGGGCAAGCAGCGCGCGGCGCTCGAGGCCTACTCGAAGAAGTCGCTGACGGGCGCGCTCGCGCTCACGGGCCTCGCGACGGCGGCGACGTACTTCGCGTACACGCTCGACAAGGACACCGAGACCTTCTTCCAGTCGAACAAGCTCTGGCTCACGGCGCCGTTCACCGTCTTCGGCATCGTGCGCTTCTTGTTCCTCGTGTCGGGCCGCGGCGGCCGAGGCCAGAAGAGCGAGAGCCCGACGCAGGAGATGCTCACGGACGTCCCGTTCGTGCTGAACCTCGTGCTCTGGGTCGTCGTGGTCCTCGCGATCGTCTACCGGCTCAGGCCGGGCTGATCACGGCGTCTGTCGCAGGAGGACGTTGTCGATGACGACCTCGACGCCTCCGTCGTCGGCGCCCGAGTAGAACGCGCCCACCGCGACCTGCGTCGCGCCCGCTCCGCCGTCTGCGTGAAACGCTCTCTCGTCGACGACGTTGTTGTCGACGGTGACCTTGGCCCAGTAGAACGGTGACCCACCGTCGCGCTCGTACGAGATCTTGCCGGTGTGCCAGCCGGGCGTCGGTTCGACACCGGGCGGATCCTTGGGCACACCTCCGGGGGTGTCGGAGACGTCGAGCACGTTCGCCAGGCGCCAGACCGCGACGCCGGTGTAGTAAGGCGTCGTTCCGACGTTGTAGCCGAGCGAGCCGAGCACGCACGTCGACGTCGTCGTCGTCCGCGTGATCTTCAGCGCGAAGGTGAGCTCGTGCCTCCTGTAGCTCAGGAAATTGTCACCGCCGCGCAGCAACATGACCCGGGCGGAGCTCGACGCGGCGGTCACCGTCGCTCGCAGCGCTCGCGATCCTTCACGGCCGATCCCGTCTTCGACGCCCGCCTCGCCGTGAGTGTTCTCGAAGTTGGTCCAGCCGAAGAGCGGTGACCCGTGCGCGGCCTCGAAGTCCGAGCACCACGTGATCGTGGGGTCGCGCGGCGCGGCGTCGTAGAAGTCGCAGAAGCGTCCGTCGGGCTGGACGTCGAGCGGCGCGTCGGTCGCCGACGTGGCGTCCGTGCCGCCGTCGAACGGGGCGTCTTCGTCGCCGGGGCCGCCTCCTTCGCCGCCCTCGCTTCCGGGAGCGCGAACGGTGTAGTCACTCTCGAAGCCCGCGATGAGGTTGCACGCGGCGAGCGCGAACGCGCCGATCGCGAAGCAGGTGACGAGGCGCGCGCGGCGCATCACGCGTCTCATCTAGAACGTGCCTCGCACGACGCCGCCCGTGGGCCCGACGCTCACGGCGAGCGACGTGCTCGGCGTGGGCTTGCCCCAGACGAGGCTGTAGACGCCGAGCGCGACGCCGGCGCCACCCACGATGAACGCGATCGTCGAGACGGTGCCGAGCGTCTTGCCGCTGTTCGCGTCGTCGACCTGCGAGCGATCTTCGCAGACGCCGCTCGGGCAGCTCGTCTTCGCCGAGCTCGCGGCGCCGAACGCCATCAGGCCCGTGACCGCGCCCGCGATCAATCCTGCGCCGCCGACGCCGAACCCGACGTAGACGAGCGGGCTCGTCGATCCGCTCGGCGTCTCGGGCGCCGAAGGCGCCGGCGCGACAGGCGCTCGCTCGGCAGGCTTCGCGGGGGCGCCGAGCCTGAGCTCGACGCGCTTGCTCTCGCCTTCGGCGATCGCGATCGACGCCGTCGTGTCTTCGCGTCCCTTCGCGCGGACGACGATCGTGTGCGCGCCCGGGTTGACCGGCAGCGGTACGTTGAGCGACGCCGGACCGAGGACGACGCCGTCGCGCTCGATCTCCGTGTCCGGCGGCGCGTCGGTGAGCGCCAACGTGATCCGCGGGACGCGCGGCTCGAGCGCCTTCAGCTTCTTCTCCGCTTCCTCGAGGATCGGCCTGTTGTTCTCGATCTCCGCGCGCGATCGCGCCTCGACCCAGTGCCCGAGGGCCTCGGCCATCTTCCCGGTCTTCTCTTCACACGCCGCGAGGTTGATGAGCGTGATCGCCTTGACGTCGAGGCGCAGGCTCTCGACGAAGTGCGGGAGCGCCTCTTCGCACTTGCCGGCTTGCGCGAGCTTGTAGCCGAGCTTCACTTGCTCTCGCGCGGCCGCAGGATCGCCCGCGCGCGCCGTAGCGCTCGTGAGCGAGCACGCAGAAGCGACGACGATGGCGCACGCCACCCGACCAAGCCGCATCGCCTCGATTGTACCGCGCGCCCCCGCGCCCGCGCCCGGCCGAAATCACTTATCGATGTGCGTTGGGGTGCGTTCCTCGCCCAGCGCTCAGAACGGCTTGTACAAATCGGCTGTAGGCGTCGCCTTGGGCGTCGGCGGCGCGTGTACGGGCGGGGGCGATGCTTGCACGTTTGGCTGGGCCGGCGGCTTCGCTGTGCTCACCGAAGGTGAAGGCACGGGTGCGGGCGGCGGCGGCGCGCTCGCCGTCGTGACGCCCGTCGCCGGCGCGCTCGGGAGCGAAGGCGCCGTCGAGAGATCGACCGGCGTCGTGTCCGTCGTGACCGGGACGGGGATCGCCGTCGCCGCCGCGGCGGTGCGCGTGAGCGACTTCGGCTTCTGCGAGACCGTCATGTAGATCGCGAACGTGAGCGCGCTCGCGACGAGCAACACCGCGGCGATCGACGAGAAGATCACCGCGCGTCTCCCCGCGGCGTCGACGCGCTCGCCGGTCAGCGAGAGCCCCGACTCCGGCAGCCCGCCCGAGTCGCGGCGCGGCCCCTCGGAGTCGCGCTTCGCGACGAGCGTCGGGTAGTTGCTCGACGGCTTGTGCATTCCGGGCGGCGGCTTCGAGCTCGTGCCGATCGGGCGGCCCGGATCGAGGCGCACCTTCCAGAGCGCCTGGCGCATCTCCGTCACGGTGGCCCAGCGATCGACCTTCTCGAACTTGAGCGCGCGCGCGGTGAGCGCCTCGACGTTCGCGGGCACGCCCGGCAAGACGCGCGCGACCGAGCGCGCGGGGACCGTCGCCGCCTTCACGAGGTGCTCGGACGTGGTCTCGGCCACGTGCACGAGCTCGCCGGAGAGGAGCGTGAACATCGTCGCGCCGACGGCCCAGATGTCCGTCTGCTTGTCGATCTCCTTCGGCTTCGAGAGCGCTTGCTCCGGCGGCATGAACGCCGGCGTGCCGATCATCTGGCCGGTCTTCGTCGCCGTCGCCGCGCCCGAGTCGTCGAGGATGCGCGCGATGCCGAAGTCGAGAACCTTCAGCGTGCCTTCCTTCGTGAGGAAGATGTTCGACGGCTTGATGTCGCGATGGACGATGTTCTTCTCGTGCGCGAGCTCGAGCACCTCGAGCAATCGATCCATGTAGCCGAGCACCTCGTCGACGGGCAGACGCCCGCCGAGGCGCACGCGGCGCTCTTCGAGCGTCTCGCCCTCGAGCAGCTCGAGCACGAGATACGCGACGCCGTTCTCGTCGGCGTCGTCGTCGAGCACGCGCACCGTCCCCGGGTGCTCGAGGATGTTGGCGAGGTAGCCCTCGCGCAGGAAGCGACGGCCGACCTCCTTCGACCTGCCGAGGTGATCGTGGAGCATCTTCACGGCGACCTTGTTGCCGTTGCGATGCGTCGCCTTGAACACGACCGCGGTCCCGCCGACGCCCAGGACCTCTTCGAGGTGGTACTTGCCGCACAGCGTTCGCCCGAGCCGATCTCGAGCAGAGGCGTATGCGACGTCCATCGTCCCAAACACTATCAGCTCGACCTCGGCGCGACACTGGACAAGGCCCGATTTCTTACGCGCCTCCTGCGGCGCACGTCGATCTGTAAGGGCACGCGCGCGGGTGTAGTCAGTTGGGGACGGGCATCGTCTCGACGAGCCCGCCGCCGTCGGCGCGCCTCACGCTTCCCGTGCCGTCGGCTCCGAGCCCGGCAGCTCCGGGGATGCCGCCGGTGTCGGGCAACCCCGCATCCGCGGGCAACGCCGGACCGCCTTCGGGCGCGAGGGGCGGCGTCGGCGGCGGCCCGGGCAGCGAGATCCCCGCGGGCGGCGGGGGCACGGGAAAGATCTGTCCGTCCCCCGCGGCGGCGCCCGGGTGCGGCTCACCGGTTTGAAGGCACGCGCTCATCGCGGCCGCGACGCAAGAGCAGAACAGGATGACGGTCGGCGTCACGCGCTCACCTCATTCATGTCCTTCACCTCATTCACGCCTTCACCTCCACGAGCGGCCAAGCATCGGCCGTGCCTCGAGCGAAGCTCGAAGCTCGTCTCGTCGCGGAATGGCCCGTGCTACCGACGTGTTGATAGGCTGCCTGGGTCCGTTGGGGGCGCGAGAGCGAGATGAGCACGGCCGCAACCGCGTCACACCCCACGGCAGCTCGGCTGCAAGATCGCCCCGGCGCATGGGTCGATCTCGGCCTGACGCTCCCGATCTTCCTCGTCTACCAGCTCTCCGTCGTGTTCCTCGGCGTGCAGAACGCGACCGACATGGTGACCGGCGCGCTCCTCCGCTTGAGCGACGGGAGCCGCTCGACGTATCTCGTGGCGACGTTCGCGATCGGCGTGATCTTCGCCGGCGCGTTCGCGCTCCTCGGCCGCGGGCAAGCGTTCCGTCCGCGGAAGTTTCTCCAGATCGCGATCGAGGGCGTCGTCTACGCCGTCGTGATGCGCGTCGTCGCGGGGTACGTCGTCGGCAGCGTGTTCGCGGGGAACATCCAGTCCGAGGGACGCTTCGTCGGCTTCGTCATGTCGCTCGGCGCGGGGTTCTACGAGGAGCTCACCTTCCGCGTCGTGCTCTTCGGGCTCGGCGCGAAGCTCCTCGTGTGGCTCTTCGCGAAGCAGAAGGTGCAGCTCACGGGCGAAGCGCAGCTCATCCAGCCTTCGGGCGCGAGCCGCCTCGGCGCGTCGCTCCGCGTGCTCGCGATCATGTCTGCGTGGGGCGTGGTGTGCGCGTTGATCTTCAGCGGCGTGCACTACGTCGGTCCGATGTCGGACTCGTTCCAGCTCGCGTCGTTCACGTTTCGCGCGGTGCTCGGGCTCGCGCTCACGCTCATCTACGCGACGCGCGGCTTCGCCGCGGCCGTCTGGACGCACGCGCTCTACGACGTCTGGGTGCTCGTGTTTCGTTGATCGAGCGACATCGCGACGAGCGTCGCGAGCGTCATCCCGATCGCCCCGGCGACGAACGGAAATCGCGGTCCGATCGCGCCGTAGAGCAGCCCGCCGAGCGCGGGGCCGAACATCCGCGCGAGGCTGGCGGCCGACTGATTCGTGCCCAGCGTGTTGCCTTGCGCCTTCGGGTCGGCGCGCTTCGAGACGAACGCGGCGACGCTCGGCTGCGTCAGGCCGTTGCCGATCGCGAGCACGCCTCCGGCGGCGTAGAGCGCGCCGCGGCCGAACGACGGCGCGGCGGCGAGGCCGGCGAACGCGAGCGCCTGGAGCGCCGTGCCCGCGCGGATGAGCGAGGCCTCGTCGTATCTCTTCGCGAGCGGTCGGATGAGCCCGCCCTGCACACCGGCCGCCACGACGCCGATGAACGCGAGGACGAGGCCGGTGTCGAGTGCCGACATCCCGAACATGTCCTTGTTGAAGAAGCGAAACGTCTGATCGAGGACGGTGAACGAGAGGATGATCGTGAAGTTGACGAGCACCGCGCGGGCCACGCCCGGCCTCGAGAACGCGTCGCGCGCGGCGTCGAAGTTGAGCGGCGCAAGGCTTCGCTTGGCCGTCGCGCGCATCGAAGGCGGGAGCGACTCGCGCAGCCCGAACGAGGCCCACGCGAAGTTCACGACCGAGAGCCCGGCCGCGACGAAGCAAGGGACGGCGCCGGCGCGGCCGCCGATCTCGATGCCCGAGAGCGCGCCGCCGATCGCCGGACCGATGATGAACCCGAGGCCGAACGCCATGCCGATGAGCCCCATGCCG
This sequence comes from Labilithrix sp., assembly GCA_019637175.1. Classification (GTDB taxonomy): domain Bacteria; phylum Myxococcota_A; class Polyangia; order Polyangiales; family Polyangiaceae; genus Labilithrix. The sequence goes on from JAHBWD010000002.1 coordinate 306,603, forward strand.
CGCGCGCGATCTTCGGGCTTGGTGACGTCGGCGATGTACGCGCTCGCGGTTCCGATGTTGGCCGTCGCGATGCCGCTCGCCGCGCGCGCGACGAAGAGCCAGATCACCGCGTCCGCGCGCAAGAGCGCGAGGCCGAGTCCGGCCATGCCGATCGCGGTGGCGAAGACGCTCCACAAGAGCACCGGCCGGCGCCCGACGCGATCGGAGACGCGGCCCCACACGGGCACGAAGAGGAACTGCATCAGCGAATAGATCGCCGCGAGGAGCGTCCCGACGAGCTCGCTCGTGTGGAACGTGGTGCGCGCCTCCTCCGCGAGGAACGGCAGCACGAGGCTGAAGCCGAGCAGATCGAGGAAGACGATCAGGAAGATGGCGCCCAGGCCCGACCGGCTGGGCTTCTGATCGTCGCGCGCTTCCATCCGAACGCCGACGTTACCGCGCCTTCAGGCGTTTCCGCTCTTCTTTGCGTGCACGAAGGCCTCGAGGTTGCCCTTCGGGCCCTCGAGCGCGCTGTCGCACGTCCCGAGCACGTCGAGGCCTCCGGCGCGGACGTCTTCGGCCGCGGCCTCGATGGCGCGCGCCCGGATCTCGGGATCGCGCACGACGCCTCGGCTCCGCGACGCCTCCTCGCGGCCGACCTCGAACTGCGGCTTGACGAGCGCGACCAGCTCGCCGCCGGGCGCGAGCAAGCGCACGATCGCGGGGACGAGCTTGGCGAGCCCGATGAAGGAGGCGTCGACGACGACCAGATCCGCCGGCCCGCCGACCATTTCCGGCTCGAGCGTTCGCGCGTTGGTCCGCTCGAGGACGAGCACGCGCGGATCGATCCTGAGCTTGTGCGCGAGCTGGCCGTAGCCGACGTCGACCGCGGCGACGAACGCGGCGCCGCGCTGGAGGAGGCAGTCGGTGAAGCCGCCGGTCGACGCGCCGAGGTCGACGCATCGCTTGCCGCCGGGCGCGACGCCGAACGCGTCGAGCGCGCCCGCGAGCTTCACGCCGCCGCGCGAGACGTACGGGTGATCTTCTCCCCGCACGATCACGCCGGCGTCCTCGGCGAGCATCGCGCCGGCTTTGTCGACGCGTTTGTCGCCGACGTACACCTTGCCCGCCAGAACGAGCGCCTGCGCGCGCGCGCGCGAAGGCGCGAGCCCTCGCGTGACGAGGAGCTGATCGACGCGGACCTTCACGGCAGCGCCACGTCGGGGTGCAGGCCTCGCGCGAGCGTCGCGAGGCCGTCGCCGACGCGCGGCCCCGGGCGGAGGACGCTCTCGTCGGCGATCGCGACGACGCGGCCCTCGACCACGGCGCGCACCTTCGTCCAGCCCGGCGTGTCTTTCGCGATGCGCTCGTGGCCGTGCGCTTCGGCGATCGCGGCGTTGACGATCACGTCCGGATCGAGCGTGTGTACGCGCTCGACGTTGATCGTCGGATAGCCGCGCCCGTCCGCGATCGCGTTCTCGCCGCCGGCGCGCCGGATCATCTCGTCGGCGAACGTCGAGGGGCCGGCGACGCTGAGCGGCTCGAGCCCGAAGACGAGGAGCACGCGTACGCGCGGTTTCGCCGCCACGGCCTTCTCGATCGCGGAGATCTTCGCGTCGAGCGCCTCGACGGTGCGCCGCGCCTCGCTCGCCCGGCCCGTCCGATCGCCGAGCCCGAGGAGCATCGCGTCGATCTGCGCGAACGACTCCGTTTCGGGGAAATACGTATGGATCCCGCGCGCTTCGAGCCGCTCGGCGAGCGTCGCGCCCGCAGGCCCGCGCGCGCCGACGACGAGATCGGGCCGCAGCGCGAGGATCGCCTCGAGGTTCGGATCGACGTACCCGCCGACCTGCGGGAGCTTCGTCACCTCCGAGGGCCAATCGCAGTACCGCGATCGCCCGACGAGCTTTTCACCCGCCCCGAGCGCGTACACGCCCTCGGTCGTCGACGGCGCGATCGACACGATCCGCGTCGCGATCGCGCCGGCGTCGTGCCGCGCGGCCGCCCCCTTGTTGCACCCCCCGAGCAGCAAGAGCAGCGCGAAAGCGAGAAGAGAAAAGATCTTCCGCGCCTCCGCGCCTCTCTTTCCCAACCTCTCGTCACCCCCGATCGAGCAGCCCATACTTGTGCAGCTTCTCGATGAGGGCAGGCCGCGACACGCCGAGCCGTCGCGCCGTCTCGCTCTGGTTCTTGTTCGCCGCGTCGAACTCGCCCGCGATGATCGAGCGCTCGAACGCCTCGACTCGCGCGCGCAGCGGGTGGCTCGGCCCGGGATCGCCCGCGTTCGCCGCGCGCGAGATCGACGACGGGCTGCCGGCGTCGAGCGATCGCCATAGCGCGAGCGTGAGCTTGTCGTCGGCCGTCAGCGCGAGGAGGCGCGCGACCGTGTTCTCGAGCTCGCGCACGTTGCCGGGCCACGTGTGCGCCTTGAACGCCTCGACGAGCGCCTGCTCGACGGTGACCTGCCCCATGCCGTAGCGATCGGAGTAGGTGCGCACGAACGAGTGCACGAGCGGCTCGACGTCTTCGGTGCGCTCGCGGAGCGGCGGCACGCGGATGGGCACGACGTTGAGCCGGTAGAAGAGATCCTCGCGGAAGCGGCCTGCCTTGGCCTCGGCGGCGAGATCGCGGTTGGTCGCGGCGACCAAGCGCACGTCGACGTTCTCCGCCCGCCCGCCGACGGGCTGCACGTCGCCCGATTGGATCGCGCGGAGCACCTTCGCTTGGATGGCGAGCGGCAGCTCGCCGATCTCGTCGATGAAGAGCGTTCCCTTGTCGGCCTGCTGGAAGAAGCCGGTGCGCGCGGCGTGAGCGCCGGTGAAGGCGCCCTTCGCGTGGCCGAAGAGCTCGGCCTCCGCGAGCTCGCCTGGAATCGCGGCGGCGTTGAAGCGGACGAGGACCTTCTGCGCGCGCTTCGAATGCGCGTGGAGCGTCGCCGCCAAGACATCCTTGCCGACGCCGCTCTCGCCCGTGAGGAGCACCGTCACGTCCTTCGGCGCGACGCGCGTGACGAGATCGAGCACGCGGCGGATCGCCGGGCTCTCGGCGACGATCGCGCGGCCGAGCGAGGCCTCGGTGCGCAGCCGCGCGTTCTCGAGGCGGAGCGCGCGCGTCTCGACGCCGCGCTTGACCGCGAGGACGAGCTCGTCGGGATCGAACGGCTTCGGGATGTAGTCGAACGCGCCCGCCTTCATCGCAGCGACGGCGACGCGCTCGCTGCCGTGCGCGGTGAGCATCATCACGGGCACGCTCGGGTCTTGCACGCGGAGCGTCGCGAGCACCTTCATGCCGTCGACCTCGGGCATCGCGAGATCGGTGAGCACGACGTCGGCGCCGTGCGCTTCGAAGTCGGCGATGCCCGCGCCGCCGCCGTCGGCGGTGTGCACGTCGAAGCCCGCGTCGCCGAGGACGGCCTCGAGCGTGAACCGCATCGCGGGCTCGTCGTCGATCACCAGGACGCGCGGCATGACGCCCTTTCTACTATAGGACCGGCGCGGCCGCGGCCGCGATCAGGAAGGAACTTTCTCCGGCTCGGTCGCGGCAGAGGCGATGGCCGGCTCCGGATCGGGCGTGCGCGCGCCGTGCGCTTCGGCGTCGGGAGAGCCGCGGAACACCGAGAGGCCACGGCAGTCGGGGAGCTTCGTCTTCTTGTTCTGCGCGGCGTGGGCGCACGCGGGCAGCGTGACGGTCGCGGTGGTTCCGCGGCCGCTCGAGCTCTCGAAACGCAGCGAGCCTCCGTGCTGCTCGATGATGCCGCGGGCGACCGCGATGCCGAGGCCCGACCCGCCCTCCTTCGTCGTGAAGTACGGCTTGCGGATTCGGTCGAGGATGTCCGCGCTCATGCCCGCGCCGCGATCGATCACGCGGAGAACCGCCGCGCCGTCGGAGCACGTCTTGGCGACCTCGAGGGTCACCGTGGTGCCGTTGCTCGAGGCCTGCATCGCGTTGAGCACGAGGTTCAAGAGCGCCTGACGGAGCTTCTTGCCGTCGGCGTTGACGCGCAGCTCGCGGCTGCCTCGCACCTCGAGCGCGACGCCGGCGTCGGCCGCGCGCGTCTCGAGGAGGAGCGTGAGCTCGCGCGCGATGTCGTAGGGCTTCACGTCGCCGATCGCGAGATCGTCGAGCCCGCGGGAGAACGAGAGGAAGCCCTCGACGATCTCCTGGAGGCGCTCGGCTTCGGCGGCGACGATCGTGAGCCGCTCTTTGACCTTCTCGTCGGTCGCGCTCCTTGCGACGTGCGTCGACAGACCCTTGATCGCGGCGAGCGGGTTCTTCACTTCGTGCGCGAGGCGGGCGGCGATGCCCTCCAGCGCGCGGGTACGCCCCTCGCTCTCGTCGCACAGCTCTTCGCGACGGACGGCGAGCTCGAGCGCGATGCGCTCGTAGGCGCTGCCGACGCTGCGGCCGATCTTGAACGCGGCGACCGTCGCGACCGTGGCGCTCACGAACGAGAGCGCGATGTAGTCGCCCATCGCCCACTTGATCTCGGGGCCGAAGATGCGCGAGAGCTCGAGCGAGCACGACGCGCACGACGCCATGAGCACGAACCCGACGAGGAACATCGCGAGCGGCACCCACCGTCGTCGATCGAGCGAGGGGTTCATCGAGCCGCCGATGATGAACGGCACGACGCTCACGAGCAGCGGGCTCGCGAGGCCGCCGGTGTTGCCGACGGAGGCGAGGATCGCGATCGTCGTGACGCCGAGCGCGATCGTGCTGCGCCCGCCGCGCGTCTTCTCGGCGACCGACATCGCGACGAGACAGGCGACGAACGCGGCGATCTGGATCCCGACGCGGGCCGGGGCCGCGCCGCGCGCCGCGAGGACCGCGACGACGATCACGCTGTAGGGGACGAGGATCGAGAAGCGCTTGCGCGACGCCGCGTCGTGCATCTCTTCGAACACGCGTCGGCGCACCGCTTCGAAGCGCGCCCTCTGGCGATCGGTCGCGAGCTCGGCATCCATGAAGGTTCCAGGAAGCATACCGCGCCGTCCGTTCTCCATCCGATGCCGCGGCGAGCCGGGCCGTTTCGCCCCGACGAACGCGCAAAAACCAGGGAATTTCGAGCCCCTCCTCAGGACGCGGTCACGGACGGCCGCGCAGGACCCGGACGATCGCTCAGCCGGGCTTGCGGCGGATGCGCCGCCCGGCGACGGCCAGCGCCGCCGCGGCGAGGGCGAAGCCCGACCACCCAGAGCTCGCGTCCGACGGACCGACGGCGCAGCCCGACGTGGTGGTCGTGGTGGACGCTCCGTTCTCGACCGGGGGAGGCGGCGGGAAGAGGCAGAGGCCCTCTCGACACGCCAGACCCTCGGGGCACTCGACGTCTTCGTTGCACTGCTGCGAGCAGACCTTGCCGCCTTCGTCGTCGACGCAGAGCTTCGACATGCAGTCGTCGTTGGTCGTGCACGGCTCGCCGATCTCGACCTTCGGCTTCGTCGGCGGCGCCGCTTCGGGCGGGCCGGCGTCGGGCGGCGGCGGGATGAACTTCGTCCAGTCGGGGTTGGGCTTGGCGTAGAGCGTCCAGTTCTGCGACGCCTCCTCGACGGTCTGCACGACGAGGTCGCGGTACTTGTCGAGGCGCGTGTAGAGCGAACCCTTGCACTGCGTCCCTGCGTCGTTCTCGCCTCCGCGCGAGAGCACGCCGAACGAGACCGAGAACTGCGCGTTGGACTTCTCGAACGAGCGCTGCTCGAACGCGCCGGATCCGCTGTCGCCCTCGCAGGTGCCGTCGCTCGCGATGAACTCGTTGACGTGCACGCTCTTCGGGCAGGGCCTGAAGCCGTTCTCGGGGATACACACGACCGGGATGTTCTTCTTCAGGCGGCGTGTGCCTGCCGTGCCGCCCGCGGGAGACGTGTTGCCGTAGCCGATCGCGGTGAAGCGGCTCGCGTAGCGATCGTCGCCCATGTCGTACTGGACGCCGGGCACGACAGGCACCGCCTCCGCGGGGTCGACCAGATCGACGAGCGTGAGCAGCGCGATGTCGAACCCGCAGACGTGATCGTCGTTGGGCACGGTGATCTTCTGCACCTTGTGCCAGCCGATCGTCGTCTGGCCGAGCATGAAGTGATGCGTGGTGATCCAGAAGTTTCCGTTGTGCTTGATCGGCCCGAACATCGGGTTCGTATCGCACTCGATGATCTTGGCCGACTGGCTGACGCAGTGACGCGCCGTGACCACGAGGTTGGGAGCGATCAGCGTGCCCGAGCAGATCCCCTGGCAGTTGGGGTTGTTCACCCCGCCGCCGCAGACGCCGACGGCCCACTTGTGACCGGTGTCGGGATCGAGGTCGGCGTTCTGAATCGCGGAGCGCCCCGACGCGAGCGGCTCGTCACCGCCTTCACTGGGCTTCGGCGCCTGCGCACAGCCCACGGCGAGGATCCACGCGATCGCGGGACCCCCGAGGATCCAACGTAGCCTCGAGCCCGCTGAGCGCCGCATCAGGCGATGAGTTTACGGGGTGCGGACCGGAGAGCAAGCGACCCTGTCATCGCATCGTGGTTGCCGCGCGAAATCGGCTCGTAATTTGGCCCGCTCTGTTCCGGTGTGGCCTCCTTGGTCGCGTCGAAGCTTCAGGAGGCGAACGCGATGAGGACTTCCAAGTGCGTGGCGATTGCGATGACGGCGGCCCTGTTTCTCACTGCCCCCGCCGCCCTTGCCCAAGACACTCCGCCCCCGACTCCCACGCAGCCTCCGCCGCCTCCTCCTCCGCCGCCGGAGCCCCCGCGCGTCGTGACGACGACGGTCGCGCCGCCTGGCGGTCCCGCGGCCCACGAAGAGAAGGACGACGGCATCTCCGATCACGAGAAGGTCATCGGGCACGTCGGCGTCGGCTACCTCGGCGTCAGTGATCTGCCGATCTCCGCCGGCGGCGGAACCGGCGCCGCGCCGGCTCGCGCGAGCGTCGCCGCGCCCGTCATCGGCGTTCGCTATTGGCTCGCGGAGAAGGTCGGCCTCGATCTCGGCGTCGGCTTCGGCATGACGTCAGGCTCGACGGAGACCGTCAACGGCGCGGCGACCGTGTCGACCGATCTCGGCAGCCGCTTCGGGCTCGCCCTCCACGCCGGCGTTCCCCTCGTGTTCGCCCACGTGAAGCACTTCAAGTTCCTCCTCGTTCCCGAGCTGAACGTCGGCTTCACCAACCAGTCGAACCAGGGCACGGGACCGAACCCGCCCACGGTCACGCTCTCGGGCTTCCGGCTCGACGTGGGCGCGCGCATCGGCGGCGAGATCCACTTCGGCTTCATCGGCGTTCCGCAGCTCGCCCTCCAGGCGACGGTCGGCGCGTTCGTCAAGCGCGAGGCCTGGAAGACGAGCGTCGAGGTCGCCGGTACGACCACCTCGGCGTCGACCGGAGCGACGCAGTTCGGAACGAGTGTTCAGAGCGATCCGTGGGCGCTCTTCACGAACAACATCGCGGCCATCTACTACTTCCCGTGATCCGATGCGGCGCTCGCCGCGCTCACGTATCCGCGCTACCGTCATCGGTGAGGTCGTTTCATGCGCAAGCGTCATTCGGGCTTGATGGTCTTCGGCTTGATCAACGTGGGGCTGCTGCTCGCCTGCTCCGGCGGCGTCGGCAATCCACCCGACCTCGGCGGCGGCTACGAGAACCTCACGGGCGCGTTCGAGCGCTCGGGGGTCTCGAACCAGGATCCCGCGAACCCGGTCAAGAAGGGTGACGGCAAGCCGCAGAACGATGACGTCAAGCCGGGCGGAGGGGGCGGCGGCAACGGCGGCAACGGCGGCTCCAACCCCGGCGGCGGCGACGGGTGCCCGCCATGTGACGGCACCGTCTCGTGCGAGGTCACGCTCACCGGCGGCCAACCTCAGAGGGTGACGGTGTCGATGAGGATGCAGGGCGGGCAGTGCATCACCGAGACGACGGGTACGGCCATCACCTTCGCGTGCGGCGGCGCGGTCCTCCAGGGCGACAACAACATCGGCACCTGGAAGGAATGCAGGAAGGGCGGCGACGCGCCGCCTGCCGTCCGCGACGCTGGCGCCGGCGGCGGCTGACGGTCACGGCGCAAAGTCGGGCCGCGCGCCGTCGGGCACGAGGCCGGCGGCGCGTCCGCGCGTGAACAGCTCGTCGATCGCGCGCCGCACGTCGGCCGGAGCGTCGAGCGTATCGGCGTTCGCGTACATCGCGAGGTAGCGATCGAGCGACTGCGCGTCGAGCCCGACGTCCGCGCGCGTCTCCGCGTCGAGGAGCGCCTGCGCGACCTCGCTCTTGTGCTCGAGCGCCCAGCGGATCGACGCGCGGCACACGCGCGAGATCTTCTCGACGAGCTCGGGCCCGAGCCCGCGACGGATCGCGTTGCCCCCGAGCGGCAGCGGCAGCTTCTCCGTCGCGCTCGCCCACGCCTCGCCGAGATCGACGACCTTCTTCGTTCCTTCGCGCTCGTAGAAGAGCCGGCCCTCGTGGATCAGGAGCGCGGCGTCGATCTCGCCGGCGCGGAGCGCCTCGAACGCGCGCGCGTAGGGGGCGATCGGCACGACGACGGCGTCGAAGGTGGGGAGCAGCGTGCGCAGCACCATGTACGCCGTCGTGCGGAGGCCGGGCACGCCGATCCGCGCGTTCGCGAGCGACGCGAGATCGCGCGGCTCGCGCGCGACCACGACCGGACCGTACCCGCGCCCGACCGACATGCCGTGGGGCAGCAAGAGGTAGTCCTTCGCGACGCGCGCGTACTGCGCGATCGACACGGCGATCACGTCGGCGTCGCTTCGCTCGGCGCGCGCGTTGAGCGTCTCGGTGTCGGCGCGCTCGGCGACGAACGACAGACCTTCGGCGTCGACCTTGCCCTCGAGCAACGCCCAGAACATGAAGATGTCGTCGCTGTCGGGCGAGAACGCGAGGCGTATCGTCACTTGCACTCGAGCTTTCGAAGCGCGTCGATCTCGGCGACGAGCGAGGCGTCTTTGACGAGCGCCTCGAGGGCCGCGTCGTCGAGGCCGAGGTTCTGCATGCCCTTGGTCGCGTCGAGGTAGAACCAGCCGCGATCCCAGACCGAGAGCGTCGCTTGCCTCCAGCACGCGTCGTTGCTGATCGCGTCGTAGGCGTCGGCGTACTTGTCGCGCGCCATCTTGAGGTACCGCTCGATGTACCAGAGGAACGTCAGGATGCCGTCGCGCTCGCTGACCTTCGATCCCTGGTAGGTCTCTTGGAACGTGAGCGCCGTGGCGAGCGAGTTGACGTACTGGGTCGCCTCCTCGAGCACCGAGTTGTAGCCCTGGTCGCCGCCCTGGAAGCTCGCGTCGTCGGGATTTCCGTCGAGGTAGATGTCGGCGTAGAAGTCGCAACCCTGCGCCGCCTGACCGCCGCAGGCCTGGCGCTTGGCGTAGAACGTGTCGGTCTTGATCCTGCTGCGCGCGAACGTGCGGCCGCCGCGCGTGGTGGTGTCGCCGCTCTTGCAGGTGAACTTCAGATCGTCGCGGATGACGAACGCGGAGCTCGAGCCCGAAGCGGCGCCCAGATCGAAGAAGTGCCCGCACTCGTGGACGAGCGTCGGCGCTTGACGGAGCACCGCCTGCGCGCTCGACCTGTTTTGCAAGAAGCGATCGACGCAGTTGCCTTGCTGCGCCGAGATCGGGCTCGTGAGGCCGCCCTCGAGGATGTACTTGCCGATCGGGAAGCGCAGGCCGAGCGCGGCGACGACGTACTGTTGCGCCTGCGCCGACGAGAACGTGAGGCCGCTCAGGCTCGCGTTCGTCGGCAGCGTCTCCGTGTACGCGCTCTGCGCGCAGCCGGGTTTGTCGGGCTGCGCGGGCGGCGTGTCGCCGGAGCTGCCGCCCGGGTTCGCAGGATCGTCTCCAGGCACGCCGCCCGACGACTCGTCGAACGATCCGCGCGTGCTGCTCGCCGCGCATCCGATGAGCCCCAACAGAAGCGCCGCGGTCGCGCTCGTTCGTGTGATCATGGCGGGGCAGTAAATGGCAGCCGAGCCTCGGGATTTCAAGCTCTCGGCGCGTCCCTCCCGAGTCTCCCGCTTCATCTGCTAGGTTCTCGCGCCATGCGGATCGCGGTGCTCGAGAAGGATGGGCGGCGGAGCTTCTACGCGCTCGAGGGCGACCGCGCGCGCCGCTTCGATCGCGCGCCGTACGAAGGTGGGGTGGTGTCGGGCGAGCTGGTCGCGTGGAGCGAGAGCGAGCTTCGCGCGCCGGTGCGGCCGACGAAGATCGTCTGCATCGGCCGCAACTACGCGGCGCACGCGAAGGAGCTCGGCAACGAGGTCCCCGCCGAGCCGCTCATGTTCTTCAAGCCGCCGTCTTCGATCATCGGACCGGGCGAGAGCGTCGTGCTCCGCGCCGAGAGCGAGAAGGTCGAGCACGAGGCCGAGCTCGGCGTCGTCATCGGCAAGCGCGCCTCGCGCGTGACGCGCGAAGAGGCGCTCGGCGTCGTGCTCGGCTACACGTGCGTGTGCGACGTGACGGCGCGCGATCTCCAGAAGAAAGACGGGCAGTGGTCGCGCGCCAAGGGCTTCGACACGTTCTGCCCCGTGGGGCCCTGGATCGAGACGGATCTCGATCCGTCCGATCTGTCGGTGCGCTGCCTCGTCGACGGCGCCGTGCGCCAAGACGGGCGTACGTCGCAGATGATGTTCGACGTCCCCGCGCTCGTCGCGTACGTGAGCCGCGCGTTCACGCTCGAGCCGGGCGATCTCATCGCGACGGGAACGCCCGAGGGCGTCGGCCCGCTCGCGGCGAAGAACCGCCTGACGGTGGCGATCGAGCGGATCGGCGAGCTCACGGTCCACGTCGCCCAGCCCGCATGAAGCGTCCGGCGTCGACGATCGTCGCCGCCGCCGCCGTCGCCGGCCTGGCGATCATCGGCGTCGCGGGCGCGCGCTTCGCGAAGCGTCAGATGAGCTGCGGCGACGGCTTCTCCCGGCGAGGAAATCGTTGCTGCCCGACGCCCGACGGTCCGCGGCCGGACGTCTGCTCTCTCGAGCCCGCGCGGGCGTGCCCGCCGCCGCTCGTCGTCACCCCGCTCGGGTGCGACGCACCTCCGCGCGATACGGTCCTCGTCCCCGCGACGAGCGTGCTCATCGGTCCTGCCGACTGGGAGGCCGAAGGACGCGTCAAGCCGCGGACCGTCCGCGCCGGTCCGTTCGCGATCGATCGCTTCGAGATCACCGTCGGCGCGACGCGTTGTCCGTCGTGTCCCGCCGACGTCGCGGCGCGGTTCGAAGGCGTCGACGCCGCGCGCGCGGCGTCGGGGATCACGCTCGACGAGGCCCGCGCGATCTGCCGCGTGCGCGGCGGGCGCCTCCCGACCGAAGACGAGTGGATCGTCGCCGCCGCCGGCGACAAGCCACGCCGGTATCCGTGGGGCGACACGGGCGCCGTGTGCCGGCGCGCGGCGTGGGGTCTCGTCCGCGGGCCGTGCGGTCAGGGCGCGACCGGTCCGGACACGGTCGGCGCGCACCCCGACGGCGCGACGCCGCTCGGCGTCCACGATCTCGCGGGGAACGTGGCCGAGTGGGTCGAGGCGGGCTCGGGAGCGGGCGTCGCGCGCGGCGGCTCGTTCGAGACCGAGCTCGCGACCGAGATGCGGACGTGGGTGCGCCGCGAGGTCTCCCCGTCGACGCGCGAGCCGACCCTCGGATTCCGCTGCGCGTACGACGCTCCGGGATTACCCTCGGGCGCCCCATGACGTGCGCGATCCTCAGCATCGGGACGGAGCTCACCCGCGGAGAGCTGCTGAACACGAACTCGGCGTGGCTCGCCGCCGGCCTCACCGCTCTCGGCTTCCAGGTCGTCGAGCACGACGTCGTCGACGACGACGAAGCGCGCATCGTCGGCGCCCTCCAGCGCCTTTCGAAGATCGCGCGCGTGATCGTATGCACCGGCGGGCTCGGGCCGACGACCGACGATCTCACGACCGTCGCCGTCGCCGCCGCGCTCGGTGTCTCGCTCGTCCGCGACGAGGCTTCGATGGATCACATCCGCCGGCGCTTCGAGCGCCTCGGCCGCGTGATGAGCGAGTCGAACGCCAAGCAGGCCGACTTTCCGGAGGGGGCGAGCGTCCTCGCGAACCCGATCGGCACGGCGCCCGGCTTCGCCGTGGAGCTCGAGGGCGCGCGCGCGTTCTTCATGCCCGGCGTGCCCAAGGAGATGCAGCGGATGTTCGACGATCAAGTCGTCCCGCGCATTCGCGACCTCGCGCCGAACGACAGCCACCAGGTGCGCTTTCGCACGTTTGGTCTGCCGGAGAGCGTCGTCGGCGAGAAGCTCGCCGGCGTCGAAGCGGCGTTCCCCGGGATCGTGATCGGCTATCGCGCGCACTTCCCCGAGATCGAGGTGAAGGTGCTCGCGCGCGTTCCTGGTCCGACCTCGCGGCGCGAGGGGCGACCGCAGTCGCACGTCGAGGCGCGCGAGCTCGCCGAGCGCGCCGCGCAGGAGGTGCGCGCGCGCCTCGGCGACGTCGTCTACGGCGAAGGCGAAGACACGTTCGCCGGCGTCGTCGGGCGCGATCTGCGCACGCGCGGCTGGACGCTGGCGATCGCCGAGTCGTGCACCGGTGGCCTCGTCGGTCACATGATCACGAAGGAGCCCGGCGCGAGCGACTACCTCCTGCTCGACGCGGTGACCTACGCGAACTCCGCGAAGCAAGCCGTGCTCGGCGTCGACGAAGACGTGCTGCGCGGTCACGGCGCCGTGAGCGCCGAGTGCGCGGGCCGCATGGCCGAGGGCGCGCGCCGCGTCTCCGGCGCCGACGTCGCGCTCGCGATCACCGGCATCGCCGGCCCCGGCGGCGGCACCGACGCCAAGCCCGTCGGTCTCGTCTACCTCGCGGTCGCGACCGCGAAGGGCACGAGCGTCGAGGAGCGCAGGTTCAACGGCGAGCGCCTCGCGATCCAGACGCTCGCTTCGTACGTCGGTCTCGGCATGGTCCGCGAGGCCTGCCGCCGCGGCCTCTGAGAGGCGCTCACCGCTGCGCGAGGACCTCGTCGGCCCACTTCTTCGCGCTCGCGCACGAGCCCGCCGACGACCACTGACCGCCCGCGACCTTCGCCGGCCCCGCGATGACGACCACGTCGCGCTCCTTGCGCGCGAAGATCATCGGCCCCGTCTCCTTGCGCTCGACGCAGACGGTCGAGGCGTCGGCGATCGCCGGCTTGCCGTGCGCCTTCTTCATCGCCGGCGCGATCTTTCCCATCGCGCGATCGGCGAACGTGTCGGGCTTCGCGCCCGGCGCCGCGTCGTAGCGGAGGTGGATTGCGAACGCGATCTGATCGGCCTTGGAGTAGACGGCCGTGCGATCGCCTCCCCAGCCGCTCGCCGCGACGCGCGCCTCTTCGGGCTCCATCCACTCGGCGAACGCGAGCGCGAAGCCGAGCTCGCCGTAGGTGTCTTCGTCGTCTCTCTTCCATCCTTCGCCGAGCGCGAGCGCGGTCGGCGCGGGGATCGCGATCGGAGCCTCGTTCGCCTCCCACTTGTCGGCGTGGAGGATCTGCTCCGTCGTCGTCGGCGGGCGCGCCCAGACACGATCGATCGCCGCCCAATCGCCCTTGCGCCGGAGCGCGTGCACGAACGTGAGGCCCTCGAGGTAGGGCGCGACGAGCGTCGATCGCAAGATGTGCGGCACGGTCTGGATGTCGCCCATGTTGATGCCGGTCTTCATGAGCTCGCGCAGCGCATCGTCGGGGATGTCGAGCGCGTTCTTGTCGGGCTTCATCACGAAGTCGAGCATCAGGCTCGTCGCGTCGCCCTCCGCGAGGCACGCGAGCGCCATCGACTCGTCGCCGCGACCCGGGCGGTACTGCGATCGCGGCTTGAGATCCCACTTCTGATCTTGCAGCGCGTGCACGAGCTCGTGCGCGAGCGTGGCTTGCGCCTGCGTGCCGCGCAGATCGGCGGCGAGGTACATCGTGCCGTTCTTCGGCTCGTAGAAGCCCTCGAGCTGCGCCTCGAGGAGCTTGAGCATCTCGCCGAGGTAATCGAACGTCGGCGGCGCGAAGCCCATGATCTGGAGCAGCTGCCCTTCGCGCTTGAGCGCCTCCGGCGGATACTCGCGGAGCGCCTTCTCCTTCACGCGCGCGACGAGCTGGTCGCGCTCGAGCTTCACGCCCGGCACCGGCTTGGTCGCCGGGATCCCCCGCAGCTCGCTCACCTTCGCGAGCGTCCGCGCGACCTGCTTCGAGTCTTTCGACGTGAGCGATCCCTCGGCCGGCGGCTCGGTCGGCACGACCGACGTGGGAACGTTCCCCGCGATCGGCACCGCGTCGACGGGCCCCGGCGCCGTCTTCGCGCTGGAGCAAGAGAGGATCGGCAGCGTGACGACGAGCGCGACAATCGATCGCATCATGAAGAACCTCACCGGCCGCGGATCGCCGCGATGGCGGCGGCGTAGTCGCCCGAGTTGAAGACCGCGTTGCCCGCGACGAGCACGCGCGCGCCCGCGGCGATCGCGGCGGGCGCCGTCTCCTTGGTGATGCCGCCGTCGATCTCGAGATCGATCGATCGCCCGCTGTCGTCGATCATCTTCCGGATGGCGGCGACCTTCGTCAGCATCTCGGGGATGAACGTCTGCCCGCCGAAGCCGGGGTTGACGCTCATCACGAGGATCTGATCGGCGACGTCGAGCACGTAGCGGAGCGTGTCTTCGTTCGTCGACGGGTTGAGCGTCACGCCCGCGCGTTTTCCGAGCGATCGGACGTGGCTGAGCGCGCGATGCAGGTGAACGCACGCCTCGACGTGGACGGTGATCGTATCGGCGCCGGCCTCCGCGAAGGCGTCGAGGTAGCGCTCGGGCTCCACGATCATGAGGTGCACGTCGAGCGGGAGCTTCGTCACGCGGCGCAGCGCCTTCACCACCGGCGGCCCGATCGTGATGTTGGGCACGAAGCGCCCGTCCATCACGTCGACGTGAAGCCAGTCGGCGCCGGCTTTCTCCACGGCGGCGACGTCGTCTGCGAGGCGCGCGAAGTCGGCGGAGAGGATCGACGGCGCGATGAGGATGCGCGGCTCAGCAGGCTCCACGGCTCTTGATTACCACACGGCTTGCGCTCGGCGGTCATCTGGGAAAGTCTAGGAGCATCGCGGATGGAGACGAGGAAGATCACCAAGAGCGACTTCGACCAGATCGTCGGGGTCATCGATCGCTGGTGGGGCGGACCGATCAGCACGTTCGCTCATCCGATCTTCTTCTACGAGCTCGGCGACAACGCGCTCATCGTCGAGCAGGAGGGCCGCCTCGTCGGCTTCCTGTTGGGCTTCATCGTCTTCAAGGCGCCGAAGACGGGCTACGTCCACCTCGTCGGCATCCACCCCGACTACCGCCGCCAGGGCGTCGGCCGGCTGCTCTACCAAACGTTCACCGAGAGATGCCGCAGCCTCGGCTGCGAGCGAATGAAGGCGATCACGACGACGGGCAACGACGGCTCGATCAGCTTCCACCAGGCCCTCGGCTGGACGGCCTCGGAGATCGAGGATTACGCCGGCCCCGACCGCCGCCGGATCGTGTTCACGAAAGACCTCGGCCCGCCTTCGAACTGAGGGCTCGGCGACGCATGTGACAAGGAACGTGCAGGTGGGCACGTATCCTTCCGATCGACGTCCCCTACGGGTCTCGTGGGTATGAAGCTCGACTGCGGGTGGTAAAAAAACGCGTCGTCGATGCGCACCACTCTTGCTCTCGTTGGCGCCTGCTTCGTGCTCCTTGCAGCTTGTTCGGCGGGTCAGGAGCGCCAGGCCTTCGACCCCGACACGAGCACGACGCCCGATCTCCCGCCCGAGCAAGGCGGTCCGCCGGGCAAGACGCCTCAATCGGGGCCGGTCACGAACGAGACCGACGCCGGGCCCGACGGATCGGCCGAGCCGTGCACGACGACGGCGCCGAGCAACAAGTGCGGGCTCACTCCTCAGTGCGGGTGCACGCTCGCCGAGACGTGCGACGTCGAAGACAGCGCGGGCAACGTCGGCTGCGTCGTCGCCGGCAAAGCGCCGATGGGCCACCCGTGCACGACGACCGCGGGCTGCGCGCGCGGGCTCACGTGCGTCTTCGGCACCTGCCACAGCTACTGCCCGACGGCGGGCGCCAAGTGCTCCGATCCGAAGACGGGCGACTGCCTCCAGGTGAAGAACACGGGCAACGTCGACGTCCCGAACCTCAAGGTGTGTCTCGTCGCGTGCGATCTTCGCGACGTCAACGCGTGCGGCGGAACGACCGCGGCGGGCACCGGGGTCTGCGGCGTCGACAGCACCGGAAAGACCGACTGTCAGTCCGGCGGGACGCGCACGGTCAACCAGGCGTGCACGCCGACCGACGAGTGCGGCCCGGGGCTCGTCTGCGTCGGGAGCGCGGGCTCGTCGACCTGCAAGCGCTGGTGTCGCGTGGGCACGAGCGACTGCGGCGGCGCCGTCGCTTGCGGCTCCTTCTCCACGAAGGTGATGGTCGGAACGACCGAGTACGGCGCCTGTCCTTGAGTCGAGGCGGCGCTTTACAGGGCGACCGAAGAGAGCGATGACTTAGCCCCATGTCCTCGGTCAAACAGCGCCACTCCGAGCCTCCGGTCACCACTGCCCAGCTTCGCGAGGTCGGCCTCTTCGGAGCGCTCTCCGACGACTTCCTCGAGCACCTGGTCGCGACGCTCACCGTCAAGCGGATCATGCCGGGCGACACGGTCTTCCGCGAGGGCGATCCGGCCCGAGAGATGTTCGTGATCCTCGACGGCGAGGTCGAGGTCTTGAAGAAGAGCCGCCGCGGCAGGGAGACGCGGGTCGCGATCCTGGGCCCGAACGACTGCTTCGGTGAGATGTCGATCATCGACATGCAGCCGCGCTCGGCCACCGTGCGCGCGCTCGGCCCCGCGCGGATGCTGAAGGTCACGACCGAAGAGATGGATGCGCTCTACCGCCACGATCTCAAGTCGTACACGCTGATCGTGCTCAACATCGCGCGCGATCTGTCGCGGCGCTTGCGCGTGACCGACGGCCTCCTCGCCGACTTCACGGCGAACGTCCTCGAAGAGTACGTGCAGACGGCGAAGCGTTAACCGGCGTCGCTCGCGTCGCTCGCGCCTGCATCACCGGCGTCGTCGGCGTCGATGTCGCCCGTGCCCGCGCCGCTGTCGGAGGGCTCGGGCACGCGCGGATCCGCGGCGTCGGCGTTGACCGCGCTCGGCGCGCCTTCCTGGTTGCCGTCGGATGCGCGGTTGTTTTCGTCGTCGTTCGGCGGGAGCGGCTGCGGGTTGAGGACGCACGCCGCGATGCCCGCGAAGATCGCCGCGCCGGCGAGCGCGAGAAGAGTCTTCCGCCGTCCCCACGGCCCCTGCGAGCGGGTCATCAGCCCTCTCCAGCGTCGCCGTTTCCGCCTTCAGGTCCTGCGTCGGAGTCTGCGTTCGATCCCGGCGCCGGCGGCGACGTCCCGCCGCCGAAGCCGCCGCTCTGATCGCTCTCGGGGTCGCGCTTGCTGTTCTCTCCGTCCGGATCCTGCGGAGGCAGCGGCTGCGGGTTCAGCTCCGTCTCGGTGGCGCACGCCTGCATCGCGTAGAGGGCGCAAGCACCCAGGGCGACGAGGAGGACGCGAGCGGGCTTCATGGTGGACCGACCTCATGCAAGCATCGCTGATGCCAGCGCGCAAATCCACGTGATTTCAGGGCTCGAACCGCCGTGCCCCACGACAGGACGACGAATTTCGAGCCTTCTCTGGCCCATCTTGGCACAATCCGCGGCGCGTGGAGCCCGAAGCCCGAGACCCCAAAGCCGCGAGCGTCCGCAACGTCGTCAAGAAGATCTGGGACGGCGAGGAGCGCCGCACGGTGCTCGACGACGTCTCGTTCGATCTCGCACGAGGCGAGCTCGTGGTCGTTCGCGGGCCGAGCGGCAGCGGCAAGACGACGCTCCTCGCGATCGTGGGCGCCATGCTCTCGCCGTCGAGCGGCGAGGTGCACCTCGACGGCGAGGCCACCTCGCGTCTCCGCGAGGCGCACCGCGCCGAGGTTCGCCGCCGGAAGGTGGGCTTCGTCTTCCAGGATCTGCAGCTCGTCGACGGGCTCACCGCCCACCAGAACGTGCTCTTGCCCCGCGTTCCCGACGGCGTGCGGCCCGAAGACGAGACGCGCGCGACGGCGCTCCTCGAGCGCTTCGGCCTCGCGTCGATCGCGCGCAGCAAGGCGCGCGGCCTCTCCGGCGGCGAGAAGCAGCGCGTCGCGCTGGCGCGCGCGCTCATGAACGATCCGCCCTTGCTCGTGCTCGACGAGCCCACAGCGCACCTCGACGACGCGCGCGCGTCGTCGATCGCCTCCGAGCTCGCGGCCGTCGCGAAGGACGGGCGCGCGGTCTTGGTCGCGACCCACGACCCTCGCCTCACGCAGAGCGCAGGCGTGACGCGCGTCCTCGATCTCGCCGCCGGCAAGCTCGTCGAGGCGTCATGACGTTCTCTTGCTAGAGTCCGAGGAGCGATGAACCTCCTCGAGCCCTGGGTGCTGCTCCGGTTCGCCGCCGGGCTCGTCGCGTGCCTGCTCTTCGCGCGCGGCGCGTTGACGGCGCAGCGGGTGCTCCGCCACTTCGACCTCAAGCGCGCGACCGAGGGGCAGCTCGCCCTCGAGAAGCGCATCGAGCTCGCCGCCACGTTCGTGCGCGTCGGGACGGTCGTGCAGGTGCTCGCGCTCGTGCTCACCGCGCTCGGCGCCGATCGCATGAGCCGAGGCGTTCGCGGCGCGATGTGCGCGTACGGCGTCTTCGGCGCCAACGAGTGGGGCTTCCGCTCGCTCGCCGTGACCGGCGGCGTCGCGCTCGTCGCCGGCGTCCTCGCGCAGATCTACGCCTTCGACGCGCGCGTCCGCTCGCTCGATCTCGCGCGCCCCGTCGCCGCGATGACGCTCGCGATGTTCCCGCTCTCGGTGCTCGATCTCGCCGTCGCGATGGAGTTCCTCGGCAAGCTCGACCTCACCGCCGTGGCCTCGTGCTGCTCGGTTCAGCTCGACGCGGTCGCGGCGACCGGCGGCGGCTACGCCTCCGGCCCGCGCGTCGTCGCGACGATCCTCGCCGCCGCGGGCACGTGCGCGTCGATCGCCACGGCGCTCTTCGCGTGGCGCGCGCCGACGAAGGCGCGCGTCGCGATCGCGGGGCTCGTCACGCTCGTCACCCTCCCGCTCGCGGGCGCCGCGTCGGTCCTCGAGGTCGCGCCGCACGCGTTCGAGGTGCCGCACCACGTCTGCCCGTTCTGTCTCCTCCGCAGCGACGTCTTCGCGATCGGCTACCCGCTCTACGGGGCGCTCTTCCTCGCCGCGATCTGGGGCATCGGCGCGGGCGCGAGCGCGCTGCTCGCGCGAGGTCCGGCCGCGCGCGACGCACTCGCGCCCTTCGCGAGGAAGCTCCTGCGCCGCGGCGCGATCGCGTGGGCGCTCGCGTTCGCGCTGGCGGCGATCCCGGTCGCGCGCTTCGCGATCGTCTCGGGCGGCGCCTCGCTCTTCGAAGACGAGAGGAGCCAGCGATGAAGCGCCGCGCGTTCCTGCTCGCCTCGATGGGGGCGCTCGCCTCGTTCACGTCGCTCGCGTCGCTCGCGTGCAAGAAGGGCGCGCCGCAGCAGGCGCGCTGCAAGCGATGCGGCATGCGCGTCGACCCCGCGAGCTCGTGGCGCACCGATCTCGTCCACGACGACGGCAGCGTCACGTCGTTCGACACGCCGCGCTGCGCGCTCACGTCGTGGCGCACCGGCCAGACGCCGGCGAAGGCCATCCGCGTCCAGGAGTATTACGACCGAGCGTGGCGCGACGGCGCCGAGGTGAGATTTCTCTACGGCGGCGACGTGGCCGGCCCGATGGGCCCCGACTTCGTGCCCGTCGACCCGTCGCGCGCGTCCAAATTCATCCAAGATCACGGGGCCGAAGCCGCCTACCGGCTCGACGAGCTCACCGCCGACTTCCTCGCGAAGAACTGAGGCCGGAAAGCTCGAGCGCGCGGCGGTCCGCGAGGATCTTTCGAGGACTTCTTGAAGATTGCACGTAGCGGGGTAGGTTGCGTACTCGCATGACCGACCTAGCCACGCAGCTCCCGCCACGAATGCGGCGAACCCTCGAGCTGGTCTACGGCGTCGAAGGCGTGACGGCGGCGAGGGTCTGGCACTGGCCGGGTCGCGTATCCGTCGGCGTGCGCCCCGCGATGCTCTCGGCGCCGTCGGAGCTCCTTCGCCGCGTCGAGCACGCGGTCGCGGGGCTCCGCGAGCCCGACGAGACGTGGGACTTCGGTCTGCTCGAGAGCGACTCCTGAGACAAAACGCGAAGCGCGCGCTCGGCTCGAAGCCGGCGCGCGCTCGTTCGTTTCGTTCGGACGATCAGTTGCTGACGAAGATCGACTCGATCTCGGTCTTCACGTTCTCTTCCGTCTGCTCGCGGGCGATCGCGATCTCTTTCACGATGAGGCCGCGCGCGGTGTCGAGCATGCGGCGCTCGCCGAACGAGAGCTGTTTGTCGGTCTTCAGACGGTAGAGGTCGCGGAGCACTTCGGCGACGTCGTAGATCGAGCCCGTCTTGATCTTGTCCATGAACCCGCGATAGCGGCGGTTCCACGTCTGGTTGTCGAACGCGATCGTGCGCTCTTTGAGGATGTCGAAGATCTCGCGGATCTCCTGCTCGTTGATGACCTGGCGGAGGCCGACGGCGGTGGCGTTCGACACCGGGACCATGATCTTGCGGTCGGTGTCGAGGATGCGGAGGACGTAGAAACGCTGGCGGTTGCCGCCAATGTCTTTCTCCTCGATCTTGATGACCTCGGCCACACCCTGCGCCGGGTAGACGGCCTTGTCGCCAACCTTGAACTTCACGTCCGTTCCAGCCTGCATCAGCGTCTCCTTCGTCCGAAACGTCCTGGGCTCAACCTTCGAACCCGGACCCGCATTCACGTGCAGTATGCAAGTGAACCGCTCACTCGACGAGCGTCACCAGAGAGCCTCCGGAAGAGCCTCTCTCAGCCATTGCCTCTCATCACTGGGCGGCGTGTTCAGTTCCTGTTCGCGTCTTCGCGCCAGGTCGCCAGCCGCCGGCGACAACTTCAGGCGGGCGTACTCTAGTTTGTGGACCCCACTTCTGTCAAATGGTTTCTGCGGACGGTGGGGGATTCGGCTCTTCCGCCGCGGGGTTCACCTCTCCTCGTTTGGAGCTCGCGGGATCGAATCCGCCTCCGCATGCGCGCGAACGCGCGCACCTTCGTAATTATTTCCGAGCTCTTGGGCAGAAGGGCCCAATCCTATCGAGCAGACGAGTAGGAGTATGTAAGGAAAAGGGCGCTCGCGCAAGGCGGATTCGTCGCGAGCGCTCTCCTCTACTCATCTACTCAGGTCACGCGCACTCACCGGAGGCCGCACGTCGTGGCGCCCTGCTTCACCTCGTAGATCTTCTTCGAGAGCTTGTTGCCGGTCGCCTCCACCGCGTGCGTCAGCAGCTTTCCGGCGCGGCCCGCATCGACGAAGAGGCCGAGCTTTCCTTCGAGCGTCGTGTCGACGCGCGAGCACGGATCGGCCGCGACGCCGCCCTGCGACTCCACGATCGTGGTCGAGGTGTTCGAGAAGTACGCGCCCGCGACGTAGAGGCCGTCGATGCCGACGCCGAGCTCGACGCGCGGGAGTGTCGCGACGAAGCCGAACGCCGAAGGGCCGACCGCGAGCGTGCCCTTGTCGTCGGCGTACGACGTCTCGCCGCTGCCGGTCGCGTTCGAGCCGGCGCCCTCTCCGGTGACCTCGACGCCGCCGTCGCTCGCGTAGCGAACGTGGACCTTGCCGGTGGTCGTCGTGTTCTTGCCCGTCGCGCCGACGATGATCGCGAAGCCGCTCTTCACCTTCAGCACCATCGGCACCTCGCCGACGAAGAACTGCTGCCGGTACGAGATGCCGGGGAGAACGATCTTGTCGTAGCCCACCGAGCCTTCGCTGATCCCGACCTCCCACGAGAGATCGGCGTCGCCGCTCGTGCGGACCGCGAACGTCTGCGGCTCGCTCACGCGGTTCTTCACGACGACGCGGAAGGCGGTCTGGAGGTTCTCCACCGTACCGACCGCGTGCAGGCGCGCGTAGAGCGAGCCGCTGCTCTTCGTGAGCGTGATGTCGTAGTGGAGCGCGTCGCCGTCGCCGCGGATGCGCTTGTCGATCTGCCAGCCGTCGGCGACGAGGTTCTTCGCGCTGTCGAGCAGGCTCCTTCCGAGGCCGAGCGGCTGGAGCGAGCGCGGCCGGATCTCGCCGCCCGCCTGGGGCGCCTCGGGCGCCTCGGGCGGAGGCGCCTCCTCGGCGCCCTTCGACGATCGGACGTCGAGCTCGCTCGGATCCTCTTCGAAGGGCGTGTCGAACTGCGTCGCGCCCGCGATCGCGATCTCGCCGTCCTCGATGAGCTCGCCGAGGTCGAACGGGACGCGCTCGACCACGAGGTGATCGGCCTCTTGCGTGACGCTGCCGACTTTGAGGACGCCGCGTCCCTTGATCACCGTGACGGCCCCGGGCGTGAGCCAGTCGGCGCCGAGCGCGTCGAGACGGAGCCAGATGCCCGGCCCTCGATGCGGCACGACGAGCGCGTCCCACCGCGCCGCGTCGAGCGTCTTCACGTCGGATCGCAGATCGTAGGTCGCCGACGCCGTGATCGGGCCGCTCGGGATCGACGACGACGCTTCGTCGCTGCTCGAGCAACCCACGGCGCACCCGAGCGCGGAGCACACGGCCAAAATCCGAAAGCGAGTGAGGAGAGAGCGCATGCGCCCCCATCGGCCGCTCGAAGGACGAAGTTGCGTCCTTTCTTCGGATCGTCAGATGGCGAGCTCTTCCGCGAGGCCCCAGCGCACGCCTCGATCCGAGACGACGACGCTCGACGCGCCGAGGTGATCGAGGAACGCGAGCGCGACGAGCCCGCCCGCGACGATCACGTCGGCGCGCTTCGGCTCGAGCCCGGGGAGCTTCTTGCGCTCGTCTTGCGGCAGGCTCGCGAGGCGCTTCACGACCCGCTCGATCTCTTGCTTCGAGAGCTCGAGCCCGTGGACGCGCGCGGCGTCGTACGGATCCATCTCGAGCGACACGGCGGCGAGCGTCGTCATCGTCCCCGCGATGCCGACGGGCGGAGCGTCGCTCGGCAGCGCCGGCAGCGACGCGAGTGCGCCGCGCGCGGCGTCGTAGATCGCCTTGCGCTCGTCGTCACTCGGCGGATCGCTGCGCACGAAGCGCTCCGTGAGGCGCACGCTGCCGACGTCGTAGCTCTTGGCGAAGTCGATCGCGCGCGTCACGCGATCGCCGTGGACGATCTCGGTGCTGCCCCCGCCGATGTCGAAGACGACGACGCGCGGGCTCGCCACCTCGATCCCGCTGAGCGCGCCGCGGAACGTGAGGCGCGCCTCCTCTTCGCCCGAGATCGTCCGCGCCTCGACGCCGAGCTTGGCCTTCACGTGCGCCCGCACCGCGTCGCCGCCGCCGGCGTCGCGCATCGCGCTCGTGCCCACGACGGCGACGCGCGAGGCTCCGAGGCGCTGGACGATCTCGGCATAGCGATCGAGGCAGCCGTTGGTGCGCGCGATCGCCTCCGGCGCGAGCGCGCGCGTCTCGTCGACGCCCTGCCCAAGGCGCGTGATGGTGGCGTGCTCCTCGACCGGCGCGAGCGCGCCGTCGGCCCGCTTCTCGGCGACGAGGAGCAGCACCGTGTTCGTCCCGATGTCGATCGTCGCGACGCGCATGGCTTCTTTCGTCCTTCGCCCCCCACAAAACCGCGAGGCCTCGGAGCGCCATGCGTCCCGAGGCCTCGCCGCTCCCGCGCGCGCCCGCGAGGCGCGCCGGAAACCGCTGCAATCAGCGGATGTTGTTGAGGTTCAGCATCTCCTCGACGTTCGGCTGGACGACCAGCTCGACGCGGCGGTTCTTCTTCCGATCGTCGTCCGTCTGCTGCGCGAGCGAGCCCGCGACCGGGTCGGTCTCGCCGTAGCCCGCCGCCGCCCAGCGCGCCGGGTTGAGCCCGCCGCCCGTCGCCTTCGGGTTCTTCGGATCCGCCGGCTTCGCCTCGGCGATCAAGAAGAGGAGGACCTGACGCGCGCGCGCGAGCGAGAGGCCCCAGTTGTCCTTGAAGAGGCCGCCCGGCGGGTACTTCACGTTGTCGGTGTGACCGGCGACGAGGAAGTAGCGGTTCATCAGGTCCTTGTCGCCGCGGATGACGTCGGCGACCTGACCGAGGACCTCCTTGCCTTGCGGCTTGAGGTCGTCTTTGCCCGAGTCGAAGAGGATGTCGCCCGGGAGCTGGATGACGAGGCGGTTGTTACGGGGTACGACCTTGACGCCGATCGCGTTGAGCTTGTCGAGCTTGTTGCGAAGCTCGCGGAAGCGCGCCTCGATGACGGCGAGCTGATCGGCGCGCTGCTTGTACTCGGCGAGCGCCTGCGCGAGGCGCGCGGCGTCTTCCTTCGACTTCTCGAGGCCGAGGCCGGCAGCCTTGAGCTGCTCCTTCATGCGCTCGATCGAGTTCTGCGCCTCGCTGAACTTCGCCTGATCGTCGGCGATCTGCGCCTTCGCGGCCTTGAGATCGGCGGAGAGCTTGTCGATCTCGCGCTGCTTCGCCGCCATCTCTTCGTCGGTGTGTCCACACCCACCGAGCACGAGCGCGATCATCGCGACGGCCAACCAAACCCAGAGCTTCCTCATCGTGTAAGCCTCCTAATTCGTCGCGCGACGGTATCGGTCGCGCGAACGGGTCGTCAAGGCGCGCCGCCACGAACCGCGCGTCGTCGCGAGACGCCTCATCGATCCTCGCGCGCGTCGAAAAATGATCACGCGCGCAAAAATATTTTTTTTTCGTCCTCAGCAGGGATCTTCCGAGGCGCCGTGAACGAGTGCGCGTTCACCAGTTTCTGCCACGAACATGGAATTTACCTGTTCAAGCACCGTGGGCCTGAAAATCAGACCATTTGAGCGCATCGATCACGCCGATATCGCCATGTCATCCCCGGGAGCCTGGGGACCCCCGCCAGACCGGAGCGCCCTTTCAGCCTGCTCGCGCGTCAAGTTTTTTTGTTTGACATGTAACGTAGGTGACCATATACGTCATGTAGATCACCTCTGCAGGAGGACATCGAATGGCTGCTAAGAAGAAGGCTGCGAAGAAGACGAAGACCACCAAGAAGGCGGCGGGCAAGACCGCGAAGAAGGGCAAGAAGCGCGCTGCCAAGAAGGCCGCCAAAAAGGCTGCCAAAAAACCAGCTAGGCGAGCCGCCCCCAAGGCGGCGAAAACTGGGCGGTCTGCGGGGAAGAAGCCCTCGGCTGGTCGCGGCAAGAGCCGCGGCGCCAAGGGAGCCCCGCCGGCCGGCGTTCCGTCGATGTTGGGCGGTGCACCGACCTCCAGCGCTGGGCTGGACGAAGGCGAAGAGTAAAAACTCGACGCCTCAGTTCGGCGGACCGTGATGGTTTTGCCGCCGAAATCTGCGCCGCAGTAGAAAGCGCGGATTCTCGCATGGACGAGAGGGCGTACCCCGAAGCTGGGGTCGCCCTTTCGTCTTTTGTCTGCATGCTTACGCTCGGCCGTCCTTACGGAAGAGCTCCGGAGCGCGTTTGCCCGGGGTCGCGCCCGGCGGCAGTCCGTTCAGGGGGCCACAGGCGGATACCGTAACGCCTGCGACGTGGGTGTCAGGCGTACAGTATCCGTCAGCCTAATCGCCCAGATAGAGCCGCAGGGCCTCGGCCGCGGCGCGGCGATCGAAGGGAACGGTCTTGAGCTCGTCGCGCTGTCCGATCTGCTCGAAGAGCTGCGACAGGAACGCGAAGAACTGCTCCGCCTCGGCGACCGCGCGCTCGAGGCGCGCCGGATCGAGGAGATCGGTCTCCTCGAGCGCGTTGAGCGCCGCGATGAACGCGTCGAAGCGCGGGTAGTCGGCCGCGCGGAGCAGCGGGTAGCCCATCGCGTTGAAATACGTGAGGAACTCACGAACGAACTGGAGCGACGACGGGCCGCTCCAACGATCTTCGCGGCTCGGCGTGCCGCGCGCCTTGGCCCCGAAGGCGCGGACGATCTGCGCGAACATCCAGACGTCGCGGCGAAGGCGGTTCGAAAGGGAGCGACGCGCCGCCGCGTCGTCGAACACGCCGTGCTCGTCGAGGCGAGCGCCGAGCGCCTTGCCCAGCACGAGCACGGCGTTCTGGAGCGCGGGTCGCAGGTTGCTCGCGATCGACGCGACGGACGTGCGCATCATGTCGCTCGTCGCCTTGCCGTCGGCGGGCGGAAAGTCGTGCTCGAAGGTGCGCCGGAGCTCGAGGCGCAGGTTCGCGGCGATGCCGCCGAGCGTCGCCTTGATCGCGAGGAGACGGTGCGCTTCGCCGAGCATCTCTTCGTACTTCGCGTCGAGCTGCGCCGCGGGGATCTTGAAGAGCTCCCGCTCGTAGCTGTCGGCGAGCTGCTGGCCCGCCTGCTTGCGCAAGTAGCCCGTCAGGGCGCGCGCGTCGGAGCGCAAGACGCTGAGGATCAGGTAGACGACGCCGCCCGGGCGCGGCTCGCGCACCACGTGCTCGAGGAGCGCGAGGTAGCGGAGCATCCGGAAGAGCGAGAGGAAGGTGAGCGCCACGAGGCGCCTCGCCTGCTCGCCCGGCACCTGGCGCATCAGCTCGAGGACGCGGACGTTCGTGATCCGATCGAACTCGGGCCTGAACTCCAAGGCCGCGAGGGGATTGAAGAACGCGGAGAGCGAGACCTCGCGGTGGGCGACCGACAGCGTCGCGTAGAAGGTCCGGAACGGAACGCGCGGGAGGCGCGTCACCCCGCCCATGACCTCGAGGAGGTTCGTGAGGGCGTGGCGCAGGAGAAAGAGCGACTCCTCGGGCGTGTCTTGCGAGCTCGTGCCGCGGACGAGGCGCGAGCGCGCGCCGTCGTCGGGCAGCAAGTGCTCGAGATAACGCTGGAAGACGAAGGCCCGCTCCTTCTCGCCGAGCAGCACCCGGCAGAGCGCGACGACGCGCTGCATCCCGTCGCGCGCGAGCACGAGCGCCTCGCGGAAGTCTTGCGCGACGATCGCCTGCTTCTTCGGCGGCCCGGGGTGATTGCGCGGGTTGGCGAAGGTCGCGAGGCCCTTGAGCAGCACCTCGAGCTCGAAGAGCGTCTCGTCGCGTCGATTGTCGGGCAGGCGCGCGATCCATTGATCGCGCGCGTGCGACTGCTCTCGGCGCAGGCCGCGCGTGTCGCGGAGCAGGTCGGAGTACGCGTCGGCGCCCGGAGGGATCGATCGGGGCGCCCGCGGCGGGGTCGAGCCCCGAGGCGGCATCGGGCGCATGCTCATTTGGCGCGACCGCGCCTCTCGCCGTCGCGCTTCGAAAGGAGCGTGTCGAGCCGGCCGACGCGCGCCCCGAGCATCTTCGCCATCACGCCCTCGACGTCGCGGCCGATCCGCTGGGAGAGGAGGGTGATGTCGAGCGCGACCTGGCTCGTCACGATCTCGGCGATCGCGGTCGTTTCGCTCACGACGGCGGCGTCGAGGTCGCTCATCTCGGTGGCGCCGATGAGCGAGCGCTTGTCGTCGGCCACGACGACGAGGCGGTGCTTCCAGAACTCTTCGAGGCTCTTTTCGTCGAGCCCGTAGCTGAAGACCTCGCCGGGGAGCACCGGCAGCTCGGCGTGCGAGAAGACGACGATGTACACGCGCCGCTTGGCCGCGCGCTTCAGCTCCGGCGTGAGCTGCTCGATCTCTCGCGGCCAGCCGCTCACGACGAGGCGCTGCTGCGCGCCGCGGATGACGCGCTCGGCCTCCTCGATGATCCGCTGGTAGCCGCGGACGCTGAACGCGTCGGGCGCAGGGGGAGACGTGTCGATCCGACGGATCGCCTCCTCGAGCTGCTCGGTCGAAGAGTCGAACCGCTTGCGCAGGAGGACGAGCAGGTCGTCGGCCGCGGCGGGCGCGAAGCGCTCGGGCGTGCCCGCGATCGATCGCGCCGCGCCGGCTTTGACGAGGCGGCGCAGCACGCCGTAGACGGCCGAGCGCGGGATCTGCGCGCGCACGCCGACCTCGTAGCCGGTCGCAGGGCTCTCCTGCAGGAGCGCGGCGTACGCGCGTGACTCGTTCAGGCTGAAGCCGAGCGCGACGAGGGCGGGGACGACCTCGGGTCCGCGCGAAGCGGGGTCAGACCTGGGAGGGGACTCGGCCATGGCATCTTTTTCCCACGATTGTCCCTCGGTCACCAAGTCTCGCCATGCGTCGGATCGCCTGCGAGCAGCTCGTGCATTGGGGGGGTCGCTCCCCCGCTCCGGGAGGACATTCTTTTTTTGTCGACGAGACGAAACCCTTTGTAACCTGCCTCCCGTCGACGCGGCGATTGATTCGACGAGTCGATGAGCCCCTCGCTTCGAGGGTCAGGAGGAGAATGCGATGAACCTCGGTAAGGCTTTGGCGATGACGGCTGTGACGGGCATGCTCGCGGCTCTCTCGGGCGGCTGCGGTGAGACCCCCGGTGTTCCGAAGGTCCCGTCGACGGACATCACGCCCCCGACGGCGAAGGACTGCTGTAAGGGGAAGAACGAGTGCAAGGGGAAGAGCGGCTGCAAGACGGAGACGAACGCGTCCTGCGCCGGCAGCAACGAGTGCAAGGGCAAGGGCACGTCCTGCCCCAAGGGCTGAGCTCCCCTTCGCTTGCGATCCCGAAGCGCCGGGCCTCCCGTGGAGGCTCGGCGCTTCGTTTTTGTGGGTCGCACGCTAGGATGAGCGCCGCGTGAGCTACCGGAGCCGTCACCACATCCCCGATCTCGGCGTGGGCGTGGGCTTTCGCATCCCCCACTATGGGCGCATCCTCGACGACCGTCCGCCGATGGATTGGTTCGAGGTGATCAGCGAAAACTTCATGATCCCCGGCGGGCGCCCGCTCGAGAACCTCGCGCGCCTGTGCGACGGCTATCGCGTCGTTCCCCACGGCGTCTCGCTCGCGATCGGATCGGCCGAGCCGCTCGACGACGACTACCTCGCCAAGCTTCGCCGCCTCGTCGACCGCCTCGACCCGCCGTGGGTGTCGGATCATCTCTGCTGGGCGCGCGCGGCAGGCGTTCACCTGCACGATCTCCTTCCGCTGCCGTACACCGAGGCCGCGGTGGCCCATGTCGTCGAGCGCGTGAAGCGCGTGCAGGGCGTGCTCGAGCGGCCCTTCGCCCTCGAGAACGTCTCGAGCTACATGACGTTCCAGGCGAGCACGATGCCCGAGTGGGACTTCGTCGCCGAGGTGGCCGAGCGCGCCGACTGCGGGCTCCTCCTCGACTGCAACAACGTCTACGTCTCGTCGCGCAACCACGGGTTCGAGGGCGCGACGTACGTCGACGCGATCCCCGCCGATCGCGTCGTGCAGATGCACCTCGCCGGCCACACCGACAAGGGAAAGTACGTGCTCGACACCCACTCCGATCACGTCCGCGACGAGGTCTGGGAGCTCTACCGGCGCGCCGTCCGGCGCTGCGGCGCCGTCTCGACGCTCGTGGAGTGGGACGAAGACATCCCCGCGTGGGAGGTCCTCTCCGAAGAGGCCGGCAAGGCGCGCGCGATGCGCGCCGAGATCCTCGGCGAGGCCGCCGAATGAGCGCCGCCGATCTCGGCGCGACCCAAGCGGCGCTGGCCGACCTGATGCGGCGGGTGAGCTCGCTCGTCGGCGACGCCGAGACCTCGGCGGTCGCGGCGCGGATCGCGGCGGGCAACGATCGGCTCTCGCCCGTCGAGCAGGTCGACATCTACCGCGAGCAGTTCTTCCTCAGGCACGTCGACGTGCTGCGCGAAGACTTTCGCTCGATCGAGCACCTGCTCGGCGACGACGCGTTCGAAGCGCTCTCGAAGGCGTACCTCTCCGCGGTGCCGCCGGCGTCGTACTCGCTGCGCGACCTCGGCCACGGGATGGCGAGGTTCGTCGCCGAGCACGAGCCCTGGTCGAGCGACGCGCTCGTCGCCGATCTCGCGCGCGTCGAGTGGGCGTTCGTCGAGGCGTTCGACGCCCCCGAGGCGCCGCCGCTCGACGTGACGACGATCGCGTCGGCGCCGGAAGACGCGTGGCCGCGCGCGCGGATGATCTTCCAGCCTTCGGTGCAGCGCGTCGCGCTCCGGTACCCGGCGCACGACTACCGCATCTCCGCGCGCAAAGACGAGGAGCCCGCGCGGCCCGCCGAGGCGAAGACCTGGGTCGTCGTCTATCGCGGCCCGGCCGCGCTCCAGTACATCGACATCGACGCCGACGCCTTCGCGCTCCTCGACGAGCTGATGCGCGGCGCGCCGCTCGGTGAAGCTTGCGAACGCGCCGCCGAGAAGTCCGGGGGTGCGCTCGAGACGTTCGAGGCGAAGCTCGGCGCCTGGTTCCAGGAGTGGACGACGTTCGGCTGGATCAGCCGCGTCGACTTCGGCGCGTCGCCGGATCGCTGAGGCGTCACTTCGGCGGAGGGGCGCCGCCGTCGACCTTGTTGTAGTTGCGCGGGTGGAAGTTGAACGGGTAGCTCGCGCGCGTCTCGAAGCCCTTCGCGCTCGAGGCGAACTTGATCTTCTTGATCATCTCGACGACGCACATGCTCACGCTCGGCTCGAGGATGCTCGATTTCGAAGTGTCGATCTGTGCATCTTGCACGTTTCCCTGGGGATCGATCACCCACTTGACCGTGAGATCGCCCTCGATGCCCGGGTGGTCTTTCAGCGCCTTGTCGTAGCAAGCGCGAGCCTCGTCGCGTCGCGAGAGGATGATCGTCTGGATGTCTTCGCGGCGACGGCCGGGCTCGGAAGACGGGCCGCCGGGCTTGGGGCCGCCTTCGCCTTTCGTCTCGATCTCCTTGTGGGTCGCGCTGCCGAGCTTCGCGCCCTGGAGCTCGCCGCCGTCGGGAAGCGCCGTGGTCGTGGTCGTGCCGCCGCCCGCCGCTGCGCCGGCGGCGCCCTCCGACGCTTCGCCCGTCGCCGCGGGGCCCGCGGCCGCGCCCGGCGCCTTCGCTTCGGCTCCGCCGGGCGCCGCCGCGTTGCCGCACGCTGCCGTGACGGCCAAGACGGCGACGATCGCCAGAGCACGCCCGTTTCCCAAACGACCGATTCGCATGCAGAGGACGGTACCCGATTTCGGCCGGACCCGCCTCGCCCGTGAAGTATCATCGTAGAACTTCACCGCGCGCGGGCGGCAAGCGCCTCGCGCGCCTCGACGGACGCGAGATCCGTGCTTCGTTGGAGATCAGGTGCCCGGCGACGACAGCAGCGCGGCGAGTCTCGGCAGGTGCGGCAGCTACGAGCTCTTGGTCGAGCTCGCGAGCGGCGGCATGGCCACCGTGTACCTCGCGCGCGCCGCCGACGGTCGCGACGCGCCGCTCGTCGCGATCAAGCGTCCTCATCGCCACCTGGCGAACGACAAAGGGTTTCTCTCGATGCTCGTCGACGAGGCCCGCCTCGCGTCGTCGATCCAGCACGACAACGTCGTCAAGGTGCGCGAGATGGGCTTCGACGCCGGCGAGCCCTTCATCGTCCTCGACTACGTCGAAGGCGCGTCGCTCGCCGACGTCCGCAAGGAGCTCTCCGCCGTCGGCCGGGCGATCGATCCTCGGTTCGCCGTGCGCATCGCGCTCGACGCGCTCGCGGGCTTGCAGGCGGCCCACGTCCTTCACGACGACAAAGGTCGCCACCTCGGGATCGTCCATCGCGACGTCAGCCCTCACAACGTGCTCATCGGGTGCGACGGGCTCGCGCGCCTCACGGACTTCGGCATCGCCAAGGCCGTCGATCGCGTTCAAACGACGCGCACGCACGAGGTGAAGGGCAAGCTCGCGTACCTCGCGCCCGAGCGGATCGACAAGCGCAGGCTGTGCACGGTGCAGAGCGACGTCTTCTCGATGGCCGTCGTCGTGTGGGAGTGCATCGCCGGCCGGCGCCTCTTTCGCGGCGACGAGGCGATCGAGACGCTCCAGGAGGTCGTCGGCGCCCCGATCCCTTCGCTTCGTCGCATCGGCGCGCCGATCTCGCAGGCGCTCGACGACGCCATCCTCCGCGGCCTCGCGCGCGATCTCGACGCGCGCTACAAAACCGCCGCCGAGTTCGCCGCCGCGCTCGAGCGCGCGGGTGGGCGGCAGAACGTCGCGACGCCGGCGGAGGTGGCGTGCCTCGTCGAGGCGCTCTTCGGCGAGCGGCTGCGCGTTCGTCACGAGAACATGCGCAACGCGCTCGACGGGCGCGACGTCGATCACGTGCTCGAGGTCTCGGGCCTCAATCAGCGACCTGCGCCCACGCCCGAGATGCGCGAGCGCGAGAAGATCCAGCTCGCCAACATCGCCCCGCCGGCGCCGAGCGCGCGCTACGCCTTCGGCAACGCGTCCGAGAGCCTCCTCCACGGCCGCCTCGCGTCGCCGGCGGTGCGCGCCGGCGTGCTCGCGGCGTTCGCGGCGCTCGGCGCGCTCGTCGCGTTCAAGGTCTTCGCGCGCGGCGACGAGCACGCGGCGCCCGCGGCCGTCGCCGCCGAGCCGTCGTTTCGTCGCGTGGTCGTTCCGCTGCCGTTCGCCGCGAAGCGCGTCACGTTCGACGAGCGCGCGCAGGATCTCGATCCGCCGGCGGACGTCGCGGTCTTCGAGGTTCCACGCGAGAGCGGCGCTCGCCACCGCGTGACCGCGCTCGCCCTCGACGGGGCGAAGGCCGAGGCCTACGTGCGCGAGTCCGACGGCGTCGCGCGGCCCGAGGGGCAGGGCTTCGCCATCGAGCCCCTCGAGACGTACACCGACGAGCCGGCCGCGGGCGCCGCCCCCGTCACGTTCATCGAGCTGCCGCCGACGCACAACGGCGTGAAGCGCGTCGTGAAGACGCGACCTTCGCCGAAGTCGCGCCCCGTCGCCCAGCCTTCCGCGCACCCGCCGAGCTCGGCGCCCAAGCCGATCGGCACCGTCGACAAAGACGGCTTCACCCGGTTGAAATGATCCGGCGCCGCTTCACGAGCTTCGTCGTCGCGCTCGTCGTCCCGGCGCTCGTTTGCCTCGCGTCGTGCGAAGAGGGCGAGACGGCGCAGGCGTGCACGGACATCCCCGCCGGCGGCTGCCCGCTCTCTCGCGGGCGCGCGTGTCAGGATCCCGCGTGCGAGGCCTCGTATGCGTGTCGGCCGGGCAACGTGTGGGAGCTCTCCGAGGTCTGCCCGCCTCGCGCCGATGCGGGGCGACCCGACGTGGCGATCGCCGATGCGTTCGACGCGCCGTCGTACGACGCGAGCTTCGACGCGCCCCCCGGCGCGCACGGCGGGCCCGGCTGCGGCTTGCTCCAGGCGCCGGACTGCTCGCTCGGCTTCGCGCTCGCGTGCCCGAGCGGCTGCTGCGAGTGCGACGAGCTCTTCGTCTGCGAGAACGGCGGATGGAACGCGTGGGGCACGTGCGTGGACGGCGTCGGCATCAAGCCGAACTGACGCGTCTCAGCTCGCCTTGAGGAACGGATCCCACTCCCGGTACTTCGTCGCCGAGCCGAGGAGGATCTGCGCGGTCATCGACCACTTCGGGCGGAAGGGCCTTCGCGCGAGGCGCATGTTGGCCTCTTCGGGCGTGCGCCATCCCTTGCGAAGGTTGCACACGCGACACGCCGTCACGAGGTTCTCCCACGAGTCGTCGCCGCCGCGCGAGCGCGGCAAGACGTGATCGATGTTGAGCTCGCGGAGGGGCGGCTGCTTCAGGCAGTACTGACATTGGTGCGCGTCGCGGAACATCAAGTTGCGCCGCGTCAGGCGCACCGTGACGCGCGGCGTTCGATCGTACCGATGCAGATGAATGACGCGCGGCACCCGCAGCGCGCCGCCGATGATCGGCAGCGCGTCGTCGTCGTCGCGCAGCGGCAGGGTGCGCCACAGATCGAAGTCGTACTCTTCACCCGAGTCGTCGAGCGCCATCGCCGCACCGCCGTAGAGCAGCACGAACGCGCGCTTGGCCGTCGTCAGCTGGACAGGGCTGAACACGCGATTGAGAACCAGAACCGGCTTCGAGAGGACGTCGGTCATGTAAGACAGCCGGGGGGCCCCACGTACCGCCCGAGGCTTCGTCGAGTATAGCACCCCGTTCGTGGATCGCCCTTTACCCAGCGTTTTCTTCACATGGATGGGAAGGACGGCGGGGGCGGCGCGGTTGTCCGGGGCGTACGGATGACGTTGAGCCGCGGATGGGCCGAGGCTACCCTCTTCGGACGGTACAGATGAGCGACGAAAGCGAAGATCCGCAGGCGGCCGAAGCCTCGCCGAGCGAGCCCGCCCTCGAAGTCCCCGCGCGACGTCGTCGCGGCGAGGAAGAAGACGACGAAGGCGGCTCGCGCAAAGGCCTCCTGCTCGTCGTCGGCCTCGTCATGGCCGCCGCCGCGATCGTCGCCGTCGTCCTCATCGGCATGCAAGACAAGGGGATGTACTCGAAGCCGGTCGACCAGCTCGTCGCCGAGAAGGCGAAGTTCCTCGGCAAACCGGTGCGCGCCGAGGGCAACCTCGTCCATGGCTCGCTCGTCAAGCAAGACTCCCCGTGCGAGTACCGCTTCTCCATCGAGAAGAACGGCGTCGAGGTCCCGGTGCGCTTCCCGAAGTGCGTCGTGCCCGACACGTTCCGCGACGTGCCGGGCATGGATGTCGGCGTCACCGTCGAGGGCGAGCTCAAGGCCGACAACACCATCGAGGCGTCGAACGTCCTCGCGAAGTGCCCGAGCAAGTACGAGATGAAAGAGAAGGCGGCGAAGGGCGAGAAGATGCCCCACGCCGGCGTCGCGCCGCAGAACCTCTGATCTGGTAGGCTGCGCGTTCGTGGGCGGGCCGGTTTACTGGATCGAAGCATTCGCGACGCAACGTGGGCTTCGCTACGAGGCCGACGCCGACGAGCGCTGGCTTCGCGCGTGGGAGCCGTACACCACGCTCAAGGTCCCGATCCGCTACGAGCACGCGCTCCACGCGACCGGGGGCGCCGGGAGCATCAGCATCGCGCGCGCGGTCGTCGAGATGGCGCCGCCGCCGCCCCCCGCGCTCCAGGCGACGACCGAGGTCGGGACGTGGATCGCCATCGTCCAAGACCCACGCCTCACGGCGAAGGCGGCGACGACGAGCGACTTCGGCGGCGTCTTCGGCGAGCCCCTCGAGCTCGCGTCGATGACGCGCCGGCCGACGGGCGACGCGGCGTTCGATCATGTGTTCGCGTCGTTCGCCGAGAGCGGCGACGAGCTCGCGCGCGCGCTCACGCCGAGCGTGCGCAAGCTGCTCGCCGGCTGGCGCGTGCCGGTGCACGCCGAGCTCCGGCCCGGGGGGTTCGTGCTGGCGCCGATCTCCGTGTCGGCGGACGACAAGGGCCTCGCGTGGATGCTCAACGCGGTTCATCTTTTCGGCGAGAAGGCGGCGAAGCACGCGACATGAGACTTGAGACACGCGGCGAGCCTTCTCGTATGCTCCGGTAGGTCGCTCATGGCACAACGCAAGCTCGCCCTTGGCCTCGGCCTTCTCCTTGCCGTGTCCGCGTCGTTCCCTCTGCTCGCTTCTGCGCAGACGGCGCCTCCTTCGCCGGCGCCTTACCCGGCCTGCACCGTCACGTCGGTGCCCGCGGCCGACAGCGAGCGCGCACACACGATCTACGCCGCGGGAAAGGTGCAGTACGACGACGGGCTCTACGACGCCGCGATCGCGCAGTTCCGCGAGGCCTACAAGCGCGACTGCACGAAGCACGATCTCTTGATCATCATTTCGCGCGCGTACGAGTTCAAAGGCGATCGGGCCGAAGCCATCCACGCCCTCCAGACGTACCTCGAGCGCGTCCCGAATTCGCCCGAAGCAGGCACGCACCGCACGCGCATCGACAACTTGAAGAAGAAAGACCTCGAGGCGCAGCAGGCCGCGCATGCGGCCGCCGCGACGGCGAGCCCACCGCCGGCCACGACCTCCGCGCCGCCCCCCGCGGAGCAGAGCGGGCACACGGCCTTTCCTTGGATCGTCGTCGCAGCGGGCGGCGCCGCGATCCTGACCGGCGTCATCCTCCACGTCGCCGCGCCGCCGTTCCCCGAGAACTGCGACCGCGCGACCGACACGTGCGCGCCTCTGCCGAACGAGTCCGCCGCCGCCGCGCAGACGCGGCGCGACAAGGCTGGCCAGCACGGCGGCATGACGCTCGGCGGAACGATCGCCATCATCGGCGGCATCGGCATCGTCGGCGGCGGGCTGCTCTGGCACTTCCTCGAGCCTTCCGGCACGCCGAGCTCGGAGTCGGGCAAGCCCAAGCTCCGGCCCGAGGGCGGACCCGGCTACGCCGGCTTCTCGCTCGGCGGAGCGTTCTAAGGCGCGTTGGCGGCCGCGACTCTCTCGGGGCGCCGAGACGCGGGAGGCGGGCTCGTGCTCGTCGCGCTCGACGTCGATCGCGAGAGCGCCGACGGCTACACCACGCCGGGACAATACGTCGAGGTGACCGCGCCGGGCGCGAGCGGCTTCTTCGTGCTCGCCGGCGAGCCCACCGCGGGAAGCGCCGCGCACACATGGGAGCTGCTCGTTCGCAACGCGGGCGACGCCGCGGATCTCCTCGTCACGCGTCCGCTCGGGAGCACGGTCGAGGTCACCCACCCGATCGGCACCGGCCTCCCGGGGCCGCTCGCGGAGGAAGCGCCCGTCATCGTCGCCGTCGTGGGGAGCGCGCTCGGGCTCGCGCGCCCGGTCATGCGCTTGCGCGTCGGCGCGGGCCACGCGTCGTCGACCGAGCTGTTCATCGGCCTCCGCGCCGCCGTCGATCTGCCGCTGCGCGACGAGGTCTCCGCGTGGGCCGACGCCGGCGTGCGGATCGTCCTCTGCCTCTCTCGCGCCGAGCTCGAGCATCACCTCGACGTCGTTCCGCGGGCCGAGCGCGCCGCTGGCTACGTTCAGCACGCGGTCGCGCGGCTCGGTCGATCGCCGATCCGCATCATCGCCGCCGGTCCCGACGCGATGCTGGCCGAACTCCGCGCGCTCTCCGGCGCCGATGTCGTCACCAACAGGGGATGACGCAGGAGCCTTTTCTCCGGTAGCCTCGTGGTGTCGATGGGGAACAACGGCTCCGAGCTGCCGAAAGGGGCGGTGCGACAGGGCGGCAAAGAGGAGCTCCGCGCCTCGCTGCTCAAGACCTACTTGCTCCGCGTTCGCGCAGAGAAAGGCGAGCGAGCGGTCCGCACGATCCTGTCGAACGCCGGGATCGATCCCGCGATGGTCGACAACGAGACGGGCTGGGTCTCGAGCCTCGCCGCCAAGCGCGCGCTCCGCGGGATCTGCGAGGTCCTCGGCATGGATGGCCTGCGCCAGCGCGGCGAGTGGGTGACCCACGCGGAGGCGCTCGGCTCTCACGTGAAGATGCTTCGCTCGGCGCAGCACCCGATCGACGCGTACGAGTACCTCGCCGAGAACGCGAGGGAAGTCACGCGCATCGGGACATGGGATCTCGAGCTGCCCGGCGCGAAGCCGGAGGCCGAAGGCAAGAGCGCCGAGGCCGACGGCAAGAAGCCCGCCCCGAGCCAGCCGAACCTCGACGCGCCTCGCGTCGGTCCCGGCGTCGATCGCGCGAGCGTCCGCGCGGTGCGCCTCATCTACCGCCCGCGCACCGACGGCTACGACGAGCCCGAGAAGGTCGACGCCGCCACGGAGATCCTCTTCTGCGCCGCGAGGGAGGGCGAGCTCGCGGGCGTCCCGCGCATCTGGGGCTTCGAGGGCGCGAGGGTGACGCACGAGAGCTGCCTCGCGAAGGGCGAAGACGCGTGCACCTATCTCGTCGAGTGGGAGCTGCCCGCGGCGAAGAGCATGACGGTCATGGGCGCGCTCGGCGCCGCGTTCGTCTGCGGGACGGCCGTCGGGATCACGGGCGGCCCCGTCGCGGGCGGCCTCGGCGCCGTCCTCGCCGGCGTGCTCGGCGCGGGCGCGGCGCGCATGTGGGAGAAGAGCAAGCGCGAGGGAGCGTCGCGTGTGTTCGAGAAGAACCGCATCGCGGCCCTCGAGCGCGGCCTCGATCTCAAGGGCGAGGCGACCAGCACGGCCGTCCCCGGCGAGCTCACGGGCACGCTGCTCGGCGGCAAGTACCGCATCGGAAAGAAGATCGGCTCGGGCGGGATCGGCGTCGTCTACGCCGCCGAGCACAACACGCTCGGCCACGAGGTCGCGGTCAAGGTCTTGCGCGGCGCCGCGGCGCGCGACGGCGGCGAGATCGCGCGCCTTCGTCGCGAGGCGTACATCCAGGTGCACGTCGATCATCCGAACGTCGCGCGCGTGCACGACCTCGATCAGATGCCCGACGGATCGATGTACGTCGTGATGGAGCGGCTCACCGGGCGATCGCTCGCCGACAAGCTCTCGCGCGAGCACATCGTGGCGCCCGGCTTCGCGATCCCCGTCTTCATCGGCGTCTGTCGCGCGCTCGGTGCGGCGCACAAGAAGGGCGTCGTGCACCGCGATCTCAAGCCGGGCAACGTCTTCCTCTGCGAAGACGGCCCGCCGAAGGTGCTCGACTTCGGCATGAGCAAGCTCACGAGCGCCGAGTCGCTCACGCAGGCGGGATACACGCTGGGCACGCCCGAGTACATGGCGCCTGAGCAGTGCATCGGCGCCAACGTCGTGCCGCAGACCGATCTCTACGCCTTCGGCGTGCTCATGTACGAAGCGCTCACCGGCGAGCTGCCGATCACCGCGCAGAGCCGGCGCGAGCTGCTCGATCTCCACCAGCGTCAGGTGCCCGTGCCGATGCGGCAGCGCCGCGCCGACCTCGACATCCCGGAGGCGCTCGATCAGGTCGTGATGAAGTGCCTGAAGAAGCGCATCAACGATCGCCCGAAGAGCGCCGAGGAGCTCGAGGCGATGCTCGCCGCGATCCCGCTCGACGATCTCCCGACGGCGTATCCGCCGCGCGGTCGCCGCCCGAGCAAGCCGGCGATCGCCGACGACTCGGGCACGATCCCCGCGCTCGCCAGCGAGCCGCCTCCGCCGAAGGCGTGAGCGACGGCCTCACCCGCCGCGGGACGCGCAGCGGAGCTAGCGACGACCGCAGCGACCTCCGAACGCGTAGTAGCGGCGCCAGTCCTCGCCGCCGGCCGCAGTGCTGGCCGAGCTCGGGACGTGGTTCTCCCATGAGCCGTTGTTGTTGCGACCGTCGCGCGCGAACTCGAAGACGTCGCCCGCGAGATCAAGATGGCCAAACGGACCCGCGCCGCGGAATCGACGGCCAGGCGCTCCGATGTGGTGGCTCACGTCCGGCATGAGGTATCCGGGGAACATGTAGCCTCGTTTGTGGACGAGGTACTCGTTGCTCGTGTCGAAGTCGGCCGTCGGCAGCCCCGGCGCGTTTCCCCAGGGCCACGTTCGATTGTCCGTGCCTCGCCACGCGTACGTGATCTCCGAACGCATCGGCAGATCTTTGTTGTCCCAAAGACAGAAGGCGAGCAGCAGCGGCCGGTTGATGCACTGGATTGGTTTCTCGTCGAGCGCGTCCTGCGGATAGTAGTTTTTCTCCGTCGGCGTGATGTCCGCTTGATAGAAGGTGCGGGCGCCGCCGCTCCCGGTTTGGCACCCGCGCGCCCGCAGGCCGTTGCCGTCGGCCCAGTCCCATGCGAGCGGGATCGGTCCCACGTTCGCGAGCGCCTCGGCCATGTTCGAAGGCATGTTGTCGACCCAAGCGGCCGGGAAGTCCGCGCGACCCTGCACGAACGTCTTCACGTCCCCGCCCGTTCGATCGAAGAACGCGCGGATGCGCCCGGCCGTCACGAGGTACTTGTCCATGTAGAAAGGCCCGCCGCCTGCGACGGGCCGGTTCACGAAGATCTCCTCGCAGCAGCTCTCGTGCGCCTTGCCCGCCGAGCCGTACTCGCCCGTACCGCAGGTGAAGCCGCCGTGGTCCTGCGTGCAGCTCTTTCCGACGGAGCAGCGGTTGTTGAACGCGCATCCCTCGCTGGCGCAGTCGGCGTGGGCGTTGCAGAGCTTTCCGGTCTCGCAGAGCACGCCGGACGCTCCGCCGCAGTCGACGTCACTCTCCGTGCCGTTCTTGAGGCCGTCGGTCGCGGTGGGCGGCTGGCAGACGCCGGCAGTGCAGAGGACGTTGTCGCAGTCCGCCAGCACGAGGCACATCTGGCCCGTCATGCACGGAGGCGAGGCGGTGCCCCCACAGTCGATGTCGGTCTCGTCACCGTTTTGCACGCCGTCGGCCGGCTTGCGTGCGACACACTTTCCACCCGTGCAGATCTTGTCCACGCAATCGGCGGGCTTGCTACAGGTCTTGCCGACGTCGCACGGCGGAGCGTTCGACCCTCCGCAGTCGGTGTCCGTCTCGTCGCCGTTCTTCACGCCGTCGGTCGCCGTCGCGACCTGGCAGATCCCGCCGGTGCACACTCCGGTGGTGCAGTCCTTGGGCACCGCACATCCCTTGCCCGGATCGCAAGGCTTGGCGCCGGTGGTCGATCCTCCGCAATCGATGTCCGTCTCGTCGCCGTTCTTCACGAAGTCCGACGATGTGGGGCTCTTGCACTTCTTGTCCGGCCCGCAAACCCCCGACGAGCAATCCGAACCCGTCGTGCATGGCTTGTCCTCGTCCGGCGCCTTGGCATCCGCAGCGCCGCCGTCCGTCGTCGGATCTACGACGGCGCCGTCGGTGCCACTCGGGTCGCTCTGCACGGGGTCGACGGTGCTGCTGCACGCGAGGACGAAGCCGCCTCCGACGAGCGCGAGGGAGAGAGTCCGCAAGATGGTCTGGTCGAAGGTTCGCATCGATGCTCCCCGGGCGAAGGACGACTTTCTAGCTTACCCACGCCGCCGAGCGTGTCCCGCCGGATTGTGTCCCCTAAACGGGCGAACCCCGAAAGCCACGTCCTTTCTGGAAGTTCACAGCTCGCGATTCAGCGGAGCACCCAGACGAGCCCCGCGATGCTGGCGCCGATCACGCCGACCGCGATCGTCACGACGAGGAAGTCCGTGACAGTCCACCCTTTCTTCTTCTTGCCACCCGCGCTCGCACCTGCGCTCGTCGGGCCCTCCATGACCGCGATCTCTGCGATCGGCGCCGCCGTCTCCGGCGCGGGATCCTGGGCAGTTTCGAGCTCCTGCGCGGGCGGCGCGGCCGGCTCTTCGCGCACTGGCGCGGCCGGCTCGTCGCCGGGCTGCATCTGCTCGTCGTCGGCGGCTTCCAGCGCCGCGAGCGCGGTGGTCACGGGCTCGTCCAGGGCGAGCACGGTGATCCCGATCCGGACCATCGTCGCCGGACGCCAGACGGCGTCGCGATCAGGCTCGAGCCTCTGATCGCCGAGGAACACGCCGTTGTGCGAGCCGCGATCTCGGATGAGGACGTTCGCGCCTCGACGCGTGACGATCGCGTGCTCGCGCGAGGCGTCGGCGTCGGCGAGCGGCAGGTCGCACGTCTCCGCGCGGCCGATGACGTACGCGCGCCCCTCTTCGAGGAGGCGCAGCTCGACGCCGAGATCGTCTCCCTCGGCGACGCGGACGCGCGCGACGGTGTCGTCGCCGACCGCCTGCATCGCCCGCTCGACGAGCGCGAACGCGAGATCGCGCGTCGCGAGGTTGAGATCGGGCGTCGCCGAGCGCATGCCGATCTCGAGCTCGAGCCAGACGCGCCCGACGCGCACGAGATCGCCGTTCTTCACGAGGCGCGGCGTCTGAGGAACGAGCCTCACGCCGCCGACCCACGTGCCGTTGGTGCTCCCTTCGTCGATGATCACGAAGTCGCCCTCGCGCGGACCGCCGCTCGTCCGGATCGTCGCGTGGCGAAAGCTCACGCTCGGATCGGGCAGACGAACGTCGCACCCGCTGCCGCGCCCGATGAGGACGCGCGCGCCGTCGAACGTGAGCGACGGCGAGTCGCCCTGGCTCGCCGAACGGACGAGGACGGTGACCGGCATCCTCAGTACGCCGGAATGCTCTTGAGCTGCGGACGGTAATCGTTGGCCGCCCGCTCGATCCATTGGATGACGTCGGCGGCGACGTCGCGGTTTTCGTGCTGGCTGAGCTGCTGGATGCCCGTGGGCGAGGTCACGTTCACCTCGGTGAGCTTGCCCCCGATGACGTCGAGGCCGACGAACACGAGCCCGTCTTGCTTGAGCCGCGGCGCGATGTCTTCGATCATCGCGCGCTCTTCCTTCGTGACCTGGTACGGCTCGACGCTGCCGCCGACGTGGATGTTCGAGCGGAAGTCGTCGGCGCGCGGCACGCGGTTGATCGCGCCGAGGACGGCGCCGTCGAGGAGGAGCACGCGCTTGTCGCCCTGCTCGACCGCGGGCAAGTACTCCTGCACCATCGCGAGCCGTCGGCCTTCGTCGGTGAGGAGCTGGATGATCCCGCGCGCGTTCTTGTCGCCCGCCGTGAGCATCATCACGCCCGCGCCGCCCGCGAGATCGAGCGGCTTGATGACGGCGCGCCCGCCGACCTCGCCGACGAACGCCTGGATCTGCTCCTCGTTCGACGTGACGAGCGTGCGCGGCATCCACTTGGCGAAGTGCAGGGTGTAGAGCTTCTCGTTGGCCTCGCGCAGGCCGCGGGGATCGTTGAGGAGGACCGTGCGGCCGCGCGCGCGCTCGAGCATGAGCGTGAGGTAGAGGTACGCGGCGTCGAACGGCGGATCCTTGCGGATGAGCACGGCCTGCACGTCGGCGAGCCGAACTTCGTCGGTCGCGCCGAAGACCGCATGCGGCGCGGCGTCGCTCACGGTAAGATGGCGAACGCGCGCGTAGACGTCTGCGTTCTTCACGAAGACGTCGCGCGGCTCGCAGTGGAGAGCGTCGTGGCCCCGGGCCTGCGCCGCACGAAGGAAGGCGAAGGTCGTATCCTTGTCGGGCAGAACACGATCCATCGGATCCATCACGTACACGAACCGCATATGAGAATTTCCTCGGTCCGCAATTTACTGTGCCGCCTTCGCGGCGCCAAGCTCCTCTACCTCGGGCTCGGCGCGGCCGTCGCGGTCGTGCACGCCGCGGTCTTCCCGGCGCCCTCTTCGGCGGCGTTTCCGCCGAGCGCCGAGGGGCGCACGATGGCCGCGTCGACCGATCACGCCGACGCCACGCGCGCCGCGCTCGACGTCATGGGGTCGGGCGGCAACGCGGTCGACGGCGCCATCGCGGCCGCGCTCGCGCTCGGCGTCGTCAACCCGTCGGCGAGCGGCATCGGCGGCGGCGGCTTCGCGCTCGTCTACACGGCCAAAGACCAGAAGGTGAGCGTCTTCGACTTCCGCGAGACGGCGCCGGCGACGTACTCGGAGAAGGTCTTGTGGCCCCCCGCGAAGCCCGGCGATCCGCCGAAGGATCGCTTCGGCTGGAACGGGCCTCGGGGCGGCTCCGCGGGCGTCCCCGGCGAGCCCGCCGGGCTCGAGCTGCTCTCGAAGAAGCTCGGCAAGAAGTCGCTCTCCGAAGACGCGGCGCCGGCGGTGTCGCTCGCGCAGCACGGCTTCTACCTCGGGCGGCACACGACCGAGGTCGTCGCGATGTTCAAGGATCGCCTCAAGGTGATGCCGACGATGGCGACGGCGTTCCTCCCAGGAGGCAGCCCGGCGCCGTACGCCACGCGCATTCGCCGCCCCGAGCTCGCGGCGACGC
Organism: Labilithrix sp.; assembly: GCA_019637175.1. GTDB lineage: Bacteria > Myxococcota_A > Polyangia > Polyangiales > Polyangiaceae > Labilithrix. The sequence goes on from JAHBWD010000002.1 coordinate 350,028, forward strand.
TCGCGCGCTACGGCGCCCAAGGAAAGAAGTCGATCTACGAAGGACCGACGGCGCAGAAGATCGTCGACGCGGTCAAGGGCGCGGGCGGAACGATGACGCTCGAAGACCTCGCGGGCTACCAGGTCCGAGAGCGCCAGCCGCTCACGCGCACGATCGACGGTCGCACCGTCTACACGATGCCCGCGCCCTCCGCGGGCGGGCTCATGCTCCTCGAGACGCTCTCGATGTACGGCGCGAGCAAGTCGTCGGCGCTCGTGCCCATGGGCTTCGGCTCGAGCGCTTACCTCCACACGCTCGCCGAGGTGCTCCGCGGGGCGTTCGCCGATCGCGCGCGTATCGCGGGCGATCCCGATCTCGATCCCGGCGTCGACGCGGCGTTCCAGGCCGCGCTCGATCCCGCGCAGATCGCCGCGCGAAAGGCGCGCATCGAGCCGAACAAGACGCACTCGCCGGTCGAGTTCAAGACGAAGGAGCAGGGCACGAGCCACCTCGTCACCGCCGACCCGTTCGGCAACGTCGTGTCGCTCACGACGACGGTGAACGGGCCCTTCGGCGCGGGCCTCGTCGCGGGCGACAGCGGGATCGTCATCAACAACGAGCTCGACGACTTCACCGCGGCCGACGACGCGAAGGTCTTCGGCGCCAAGGACGGCGGGCCGAACCGCCCGCGCCCCCGCGCGCGGCCGGTCTCCAGCATGACGCCGACGATCATCGTCGAGAACGGCGCGCCGATCCTCGCCCTGGGCGGCTCGGGCGGCCCGCGCATCGCGACCGGCGTGACGCAGGCGACGCTCGCGCGCCTGCTCTTCGATCTCGATCCGATGGCGTGCATCTCCCATCCCCGCGTCCACACGTCGGGGGCGACGCTCTACGTGGATCCCGAGATCGCGGTCGACGTTCGCGACGGCCTCCGCGCGCGCGGCGAGACGGTCAAAGACGAGCCGTTCCAGGGATCGGCGCTCCAGATGATCGCGTGGCAGCGCGCGCCGGGCGCGCCGCCGAAGTTGCTCTCGGCGAGCGATCCGCGCAAGGCGGGCTTCGCCGCCGCGCGCTGAACGCCTCGTCGCGCGTCAGTCGTGATCGGCGGCGGCGATGATGCTCGCGCTCGACTCGGGATCGAGATCGGTGATGCTCGCGTACCCGACGCCGCGGTGCTGCGCGATCGCGGTCGTGTAGCCGTCGGTCTTGCCGACGCGCACTTCGGCCGTTCCGACCGCGCGCGGCGCGAGGTTCGTTCCGACGACGCGGATCTTCTGCGGGTCGTAGACGAACACCGTCACGCGCTGGACGCTCGCGCCCTGGTTCACTTCGTACTGGAGCATCGCCGCGCGCTCGCCGCCGTGGAGCGGCATGATGCGCCCGCCGACGAAGCGCGCGTTCTGCATGCGCTGGGGCACCACGGGCACGCCGACGTACCGCTCGAACTGGCGGACCTGCTTCGGATCCTGCTGCTCCGGCGGCACCGGGTGCTTGTGCTGCGCGACCATGTCGCGAAGGATGTCGTCGTTGAGGCCCGCCACCACCGTGTCGGGCATGCCGCGGACGACCGGCTGCTCGCCGGCGTAGCCCCACGCCATCACCAGCGCCGCGGCGCTCGCGAGCGGCAGCATCGTGCGCCAGTGGCGCATCATCGGAGGCCGCGAGCCCTTCGCCGTCGTGGCGAGCGGGCGCGCGGTCGCGTCGAGCGAGAGCTCCGCGGGCGCTTCGAGCGCGACGTCGCGCTGCTCTTCGCGAGCGGCCTCGCCGGCCATCGCCGCGAGCATGCGCGCGCGCACGTCGCTCGGCGTCGTGGTCGACTTCACGGCCTTCTTCAGCGAGCCGCGCACCGCGCGATCGAGCGCGATTCGCTCGCAGCAGACTTCACATCCCGTCAGGTGATCTTCGACCTCGAGGGTCTTCACGGCGTCGAGCTGCCCGTCGAGATGGGCTCCGAGCAGACGAGACACCGACTTGCAGTCCGGCGCAGTCATGGTCACGCCACTCCCCTCCTCTTGTTCGCTTTCGCACGGAAGGCGGCGAGATCGGCCGGCTTGTCGTCTTCTTCGCTCCGAACCTTGGACTCGGGCATGGGCTCACCCTTCACGATACCGAGGGCGAGGGCATGATTGTAGAGGGAACGTTGGAGCAGCTTTCGCCCGCGGTGCAGGCGGCTCATCACGGTGCCGATGGGGCAGCCCATGATCTGCGCGATCTCCTCGTAGCTGAACTCCTCCACGTCGCAGAGAATGACGGCGATTTTGAAGTCGGTCGGCAGGGCGTCGAGCGCGCGCTGCACTTCGCCCTCGACGATCGGTTGGAGGGCCTGGGCCTCGGGATCGCGGAGGTGGCGCATCGTCGACGCGCTCACCCATCCGTCGACGAGCGGATCGGCGTCGGGCCCTTCGAGGACGGAGCGCTCGAGGCCTCCGCGCCGGTACTTGTTGATGAACGTGTTCGTGAGGATGCGGAAGAGCCAGGCCTTGAGGTTCGTTCCGGCGTGGAATTGGTCGCGGGCGCGCATGGCCTTGAGGAGGGTGTCTTGCACCAGATCCTCGGCCTCGGCCGGGTTACGGGTGAGCTTGCAGGCGACCGCATACAGCGAGTCGAGGTGCCCGACGGCCTCGTCGGCGAAGCCATCGACATCCTTCGGTTTTCCGTTAAGAGGGAGCGTGCTCATGACGTCCGGCGGGCCTTTCTAGTGCGAGCAACCCCCAGGTTAAGGCCGCTATTCCGAAGATCTAGCACGACAATTTGACAGCGGGACCGATCCACCGAGGCCGATTGCCCCCAGCGCGAGCGGCGCCGTCGTGAGCCGCGCTACTCCTTCGGCGTGAGCGTCTTGAGCTTCTCTTCGAGCTCTTCGATCCGCGCGTTCAGGCGCTTGATCTCGTGCTGCAATTGCTGCCACGGCAGGATGTTCGGAACGATCGCCTTCACGCGCTCGTCGATCTTGTGCTGCCAGTCTTCGAGCGTGCCCTTGGCCTGATCGACGAGGCCCGGCTTCGCGGCGGACGCGGGCTCCTTGGCGGCGCCGTTGTCGGCGGGCGCGGGCGCCGGCTCCGGCTCGACGTCGTCGGGCGCCTTCGGCGGCTCGCTCTTGCCGCTGCCCGGAATGAGGCGGCCGATCGGACCTTCGCGGAGATCGCTCAGCACCTTCTCGGTGCGCTGGTGAATCAGCTCCTTCAACGTTTGGAGCGGAACGTTGCGGCTCGAAGCCTTCTGCTTCTGCTCCTCGTAGATGATCTGCGCGAGCGTGACCTCGGTGAGATCTTCCTTCGTGTTGTTGTCGATGATCTGCACCTCTTCGCCGGTGCGGACCATCTCGGCGATCTGGAGGAGCGTGACGTAGCGGCTGTCTTTCGTGTCGTAGAGCTTGCGGTTCGAATAGCGCTTGATGACGCGTCGCGGTTTGTCCGCCGAGACTTGCGACGCGCTGTCGGGTTGGGACTTGCTATCCACGTGGGCTCCTGAGATCCAAGATACATCAACGCAGGGCGTCGAGGAGTCTTCTCGACGCCGCGGCCCGGAGGGCTTGGGCGTGAGAGAATGTCTTTCCCTTCGCGCAGTTACCGCCGGCTACGAGGGCGCCGCGCGGCCCCAGCTCCGAGAGGTCGAGCTTCGCCTCGGCGCCGGTGAGCTCGTCTGCGTCCTCGGGCCGAACGGCGCGGGGAAGAGCACGCTCGTGAGGGTGGCCTCGGGTCTGCTCGCGCCCTGGAAGGGGAGCGTGCATCTCCTCGGCGGTCCGATCGCGACGCTCGGCCGCGCGGCGATCGCGAGGAGCCTCGCGGTGGTCGAGCAGATGCAGGATCTCGCGATGGGCTTCAGCGTCCGCGAGGTCGTCGCGATGGGTCGCGCGCCGCATCAAGGCACGTGGATGCGCGCGAGCGAGAGCGACGAAGCGATCGTCGACGACGCGCTCGAGCGATGCGATCTCGAGGGCCTCGCGCATCGCCCGGCGCACGCGCTGAGCGGCGGCGAGCAGAAACGCGTCGCGATCGCGCGCGCGCTCGCGCAGGGCCCGAAGGTCTTGCTGCTCGACGAGCCCGGCGCGTTCCTCGACGTGCGCCATCAGCTCGATCTCTACGAGCTGCTCGTCAAGGAGGTGAAGGAGCGAGAGCTCGGCTGCCTCGTCGTGATGCACGATCTCAACGTCGCCGCGCAGTTCGCCGATCGCATCGTCCTCATGAAAGACGGTCGCGTCGTCGCCTCGGGAGCGGTGGAAGAGGTGATGACCTGGCAGACGCTGAAAGAGACCTTCGACGCGGATCTCTACTGCGGCCTGAACGATCTCACCGGCGCGCGCTTCTTCCTGCCGATGCGGGGCGGAGCCCACCCGACTAAAGCACCTGTTTCACCAGACGATCCAGATCCGACTCGCTCGTGAGGCCGTGGCGGACGGCGACGATCTTGCCCTCCTTCGAGAGCACGATGATCGTGGGCAGCGCGTCGACGTGGTAGTCGCGCGCGATCGCGTTGCCCTTGTCGTACACGATGGGGAACGCGAGGCCCTTCTTGGCCGCGGTGCGCTCGCCGAGGATGCGCTCGTCGCTCGTGTCGATGCCCACGACGACGAGGCCGCGATCCTTGAAGCGCTGGGCGACGCCGTTGATGATCGGCGCGGCGCTGTGGCAGACCTGGCACCACGAAGCCCAGAACTCGAGGATGACCGGCTGGCCGCGGAGCGCGCTGAGCGTGAGCTGCTTCTGATCCGCGCTCGGCGCGTTGAAGATGAGATCGGCGGTGAAGTCGGGCGCGACCTCGGTGCCCGAGGCGGTGCCGCAGCCGCGCGTCATCCGAGGGACGAGCGCGAAGCCCGCGGCCAGCGCCAAGACGACGAAGAGCATCCGGGCAGTGTGGGCGGCGTCACTCCGAGAGGTCGCGGTGGCCATGCCCAGAGAGGGATAGCACGGCCCTCGGCGAAGCTCGCTTCGCCCGCGAGCCTCAGGGCTCGACCGTTTCGACGCCCTGCTTTTTTGCGCGCTCTCGCGCTTCGCGCGCGGCGGCGGCGATCTGGAGGATCTTGAGGCCCGGCAGGCGAACGACGAAGCGCGCGCCGCCGAGGCGCCGCGACGTCGTCGCCTCGATCTCGCCGCCGTGCTCGACGACGACCTTCTTGACGATCGCGAGGCCGAGGCCGGTGCCGTCGGCCTTGGTCGTGAAGTAGGGATCGAAGATACGCCCGCGCACCGAGTCGGCGATGCCCGGTCCGTCGTCTTCGACGACGATGCGCGCGCCGTCGCCCTCGCGCGCCGCGCTGACGACGACGTGACCGAGCACGCCGGCGGGCGCCTCGCCGCCCGGCGACGACTTGCGCTGGTGGGCGTCGCGGATCGCCTGCACGCCGTTGCGCACGAGGTTCACGAGGACGCGGCGGAGCATCTGGCGATCGACCGCGACCTTGATCGCCTCGTCGGGCACGTCCCAGCGGATCTCGACGTTCTGCGCGAACGGCGCCTGCGCGTTCGCCGCGGGCGTCTTGCCCCACGAGGCGATCGAAGGATCTTCGCCCACCGAAGGATCTTCGAGGTGACCGAGCTGACTCTCGCAGTCGCGGAGGAAGTCGGAGAGATTGGCCTCGATGAGCTCGGCGTTCGGGAGGCGCGCGAAGTTCGAGAAGTTGCCGACGAGCCTGCGGAGCGTCCCGACCTCTTCTTCGACGATCTCGAGCGTCGTGTCGAGGAGCTGCCGGTAGCGAGCATCGCCGCCGTCGTACTTCGTGTGGCACTCCTGCACGGCGAGCTGGATCGGCGTGAGCGGGTTCTTGATCTCGTGCGCGAGCCGCTGCGCCATGTCTTGCCACGCGCCGACGCGCTGGAGAAATTCGATGCGCGCGCGCGAGTGCGACATCTCCGCGATCATGCGGTTGAACGTCCGCGCGAGATCGGTGAGCTCGTCGGAGCCGGTGACGGGCACGCGAACCGAGAGATCGCCCTGGGCGACGACGTTGATCGCGGCGCCGAGGCGGTTGATGCGGCGCGTGAGCCCGCGCGCGAGGACGGCGCCGAGCACGATCGTGGCCGCGGCGGTGATCCCGAGCAGCAGCGCGAACACCCTCAGGTAGCCTTGGTAGAGATCGGCGCGCGAAGCCTCGAGCTGGTGGTAGCGCGCGACGACCGCGCCCGCGTTCTCGAGCTCGTCGAGGCGCTTTCTCGGGATCGCGAAGGTCGCGACGAGCGTGGGGCCTTCGGCGTCGTCGGTGAGCGCGCGCGTGACGTCGAGGCTGCGTTCGGTCGCGGCGTCGACGGGCGTGCCGCGATCGCGGTGGGCGATCGTCTTGGCCGTGAAGTCGGCGGAGAACCCCGGATCGTCCTTCGGGAGCGGGTGCGACGTGAGGATCGTGAGCGTGACGAGCTCGGGGAAGTTCGGAAAGTGCGCGTCGATCTCCGACTCGAGCGTCTCGATGTTGCGCTTCTTCGCGGCCTCGCGGAGGACGGGATCGGCTGCGATCGCCACCGTCTGGTGGCGGAGATCGTCTTTGATCGCCTTGACGTAGTCTTTGTAGACGTCGACGCCGCGATCGAGCTGCTCGCCGATTTCGGGGTTGAACCATATCGCCGAGGCCTGCCCGAACATCGAGGTCGCGAGGTAGAGCGCGACGGCGAGGGGCACCATCGTCGTGACGAGGACGACCGTCGCGAGGCGCCGCTCGGTCTTGCCGCCGGTCATGCGACCGAGCCACACGAGGACGCGCTTCACGGCCCCCACCACAAGAGCTCGAAGCTCTGGACCTTCTTTTCTCTCGAGAGCACGACCTCGAGCTTGTCGGGCGAGCCGGCGACCGGACGAACGATCGGATCGGGGAACTTGTCGCACGGCCAGAAGGCGCTCTTCTCGAAGCCGCTCTTGCCGAGCCAGTAGGCGTGGAGACCGTGCTCGGTCGGGCCGTAGACGACGAGCATCCGCCCGCCGCCGACGAGGAGGAACGAGAGGTGCTCGAAGCGCAGCTCGTCGAAGCGCTCGGGGCTGGGGAAGTCTTCGCCGACGTCTCTCAGCTCCGCGAGGTGCGCGCGGATATACTTGTAGAATGCATCATATCGCGGGCGCTTGAGCCGCGGCAGCCTCCGATCGGGCGGCGCGAGCACCGGGAGATCGTCGGGCTTCGCCGTCGGCACCTCGACGTGGAGGCGATAGCGATCGGCGAGGGTTGCCCGCGGGTCGTCGGCGAGCGACTTGAGCCACCAGTGGAAGATCGGCAGCTCGCCCTCGCCGCTCCGCGAGCGGAGGCGCACGAGGCTCTCCCACAGGGGATTTCGCACGGCCCACACGCCGCCGTGCGACCGGATCACGCACGCGCCCGTGTACGCCGCGCCGTGGACGACGAAGTTGAAGAGATCGCCCGCGGCGATCATGCGATCGCGCGCCGAAGGCGTGAGCGCGCGCGAGAGGCGATGGATGCTCGCGTCGGTGAAGTCGAGCGCGAGATCGCTCGCGGGGACTTCGAGCTCCGCCGGCGCGAGGCGAGAGAAGATCTCCGCCGCCTCGCCGAGGTGCGCGAGCACCGCGGGGTTGGCTGCGGGATTGGCGTCGACGGAACGAGCACGGCCGAGGTCGGCCTTCGCGTCCTCCGGATAGAGAGGGAGGAAGATCTCGCGAAAGAGCGACTCGGCCGTGACGGTCACAAGCGCTTCGTCAGCTTGTCGCCGCGGCCGCGACGAGGACGAACGCGACGAGGAAGAACACGAGCACGGCGAGCACGAACCCGATGATCGCGCAGACGATCTGGATCATGAACGCGCTGCCCATCTTCTCGAGCGCCTGCATCATGTGCATGACGTCGTTGCCCTGCGTCTGCACGACGTTCTTGAGCGAGTTGCCGACGCCCATGAAGGTGACGCCGATGACGATCGCGATGATGCCCGCGGGCAGGTACGTCGCCATGCCGGGGTTGGCGATCGCGCCGCAGCTGCCGAGGATCTGGAGCGCGCCGATCGACGTCGAGATGATGCCCCAGAGCTTCGCGCGGCCCGCGGTCTTGTCGATGACCGCGTTCTCCATGTCGTTGAACTCGTATTGCCCGTAGGCGCCGCCGCCGCCCATCATGCCGGGCGGCATCGCCGCGGGCGCGCCGTAGGGGTTCGCGCCGCCGAAGCCCATGCTCGGGGGCGGGGCTCCGTAGCCGGGCGGTGCGCCGCCGCCGGGAGGGGGCTGGCCGTATCCGCCAGAGCCGGGGGGCGCTCCGTATCCACCACCTCCCCCGGGCGGGGGCTGCCATCCACCTTGCATCTCTGGTCCTCCTGAAGCTCGCGTGGTCGTACGGGCCGAGATCCCTACGGCTTCCTCAGCGGGGCGAGAGTAGACCACGTGACCCTCGCTTCCACAATCGGCGCGGTTTCGAGGTAGCGTAGCGATGTGCTGACGGCCGACGTGCGCTTCGAGGGCTGGACCACCGAGACGTGGACCCGCTTTCTGGATCTCTGGAAGCCGCGCGCGACGCCCGATCGCGAGCCGACGCGACCGCGCGGCGGCATCATCGCGATCCACGAGGAAGGTCGCCTTCGCAAGCTCATGCACACGCGCACGGGGCGGCTCGATCCGCGCGGGGCGTGGCCCGTCCCGCTCGCCGAGCTCGCGGAGGCGCATCACGCGAGCTGGGCGCTCGCGGCGCACGCCGGCGCGCTCGAAGACGTGATGGAGCGCTTCGGCGCGCGCCTCCGCCGTCACGACGACATCACCTCGCAGGCGCTGCTCGTCGTCGCGATCGTGCGCGAGATGATGCAAGAGGGCGCGGTCGAGCGATGGCCTCGGCGCTTGCAGGGGATCCCGCCGCCGAGCGAGCCGATGGTGCGCCGCGCGCTCGACGCGATCTGCCCCGACGGTCACGCGATGGTGCTCGGGCTCTTTCGCCACGGCGAGCTCTGGACGGCGGCCGCCGCGCGCCGGCGAGGCGCCGGCTTCGACGTCCTCGCGGGGCCGGAGGAGCTTCGCCCGCGCATGGGGGTTCTCTCCGCGGATTGGCGTCGCGACTATCGTCACCTCCAGCGCGCCGTCGAAGAAGAGTACGCGCCCGTCGCGATGGGATGCTTCGCCGAGGTCGATCGCTTCCGCGAGCTCCAGGTCGACGCGCGTCCGGGCGCGTGGGGTCGCGCGTCGGTCGTGCGCGATCTCATCTTGTCGCCGATGCCGCTCGGCGTGCGCCTCGCGCTCGGCGCCGACGGCGCGCGCTTCGCGTTCGAAGGCTTTCGCACGATCGTCGGCCGCTCCGACGCGCTCCGGCGCCTCGAGCCCGTGATGGCGCACGCGCGCAAGCGCATCGGCAGCGCCGTCGGCGATCGCGACGTCTCGAGCACGCTCGGCTTCGATCCGCTCGCGGTCCTCCGCGCGCTGCTTCGTCGTTGAGCGTCGAGAATCGAGCGAGAAGGGCGAACGCGCTCAATCGCTCGAGGCGTCGAGGTCGGGACAATCATCGACTGGACAACCGGTCGCCCCCTGGAGATCGGTTTCGGCGCACGACCATGCGCCACCGATGCAATCGCATCGAAACGCTGCGCGGGGGCCGAAGCTGTTGCATCTGCCGCACGTGATCTGCACCGCCATGAAGCATCGTTCTCCGTCGACGGCGCACGCGCCCCTCGGCAGCGCGTCGAGGTAGTAGCGCCCCGGGTCCAGCTCGGGCCGTTCGTCGCGAGCGTACGCGCATCGAGGAACGCAATACGGACCCTCGAGAGGAACCACACCAGGAACGTAGGGAAGCGCCCGGTAGTCCTCGAAGGTGTAGGGATCACCGACGGAGCATGGAGAGCGTCCGTCGGCGCGTCCGTCAGCGCCAGCCTCCGTCGTCGTCGACGAGTCCGTCTCGCCCGGCGCGGGCTCGCTCTCCGGCGTCGTCGTGCCCGGGCATGCAGGGGCCACGAGCATCAAGAACGTGACTGCGACGACACTCGACCTACACATCACTCCCGTCGATGGGGGCTCATCGAGCGTTGCAGTCGCAACACGACGATGCCTGAACCAAGGTCTATCGTGCCCAAGCTTTGCGTCGACACGGTCGAAGCGTTCGTCGACGGCGTCGAAGCGAGCGCCGACTTCGGATTCGAGTGCATCGAAGCGCTTGTCGACCGCATCGAAGCGCTTGTCAACCTGCGTGATCGCCTTCAGCACGTCCTTCAACGTGGGCTCAGCCATGCGATCTCAGCGTACCGACGCCCCGGAGGCGAGCAAGGAAGGCGATCGCGGGGTCGGCCACTCTCGTGGCCCCCTGGTCACTCCATCGATGCGTCGACGATCGGGTTGCTGCTGCCGCCGTCGCTCGAGCAAGTGTCGTTGCGCGTGTGGGCGGCGAGCGCCGCGGGACACGCGGGATCGGAGCCCGAGAGATCGAAGTCGAGCGGGGCCGCTCCGCACGTAGTCGAGACGTAGATCGCGCGTCCGCCTTCGGCGCGGCGCTGGGCGACGCACTTCGCGGGGCAGTCGTTCGCCGGCTCGTCGCCCTCGATGACGTCGACCGACGAAGTCGTGCCGAGGCAGTCGCGCGCCTCGATGAAGAGCCGCCCCCGATAGACGTGCGTGCCGTCCACGCCGCAAGATGTATGCAGTATGCATACAAGGGCGCCGGCGCAGGCCGCGACGCCGAGGATCGCGCGACCGCTGGTCACGAGCCATCCTCCACGAGGTTCGGTTCAGCCGCCCGAGACCGCGCAGGCCATTTGCGCCGGCTCGGCGCCGGTGAGGCTGCACTCGGTGCCAGGCGGGCACGCGAGCGCGTCGCAGCTCGGCGCGTCCGTGCAGTGCCCCTCGGCGTCGCCTTGACCGAAGACGTAGAGCACGCAGTTGCCGCGCGCGCACTGTGACGAAGACTCGCAGGTCGCGCCGAGAGACGTCCGGTCGATCTGCGGTCGCGTCGCGTCGGCGCTCTTCGCGTCGCGGTCGGGGTCAGCAGCGCACCCTCCGGCGACGCCCAGCGCGATGATCCCCACGGCCCCCCAAGCTCGTCGCATCTTGCACCCTGCCCTCGATGTTCTCGAGCGTAGACCGTATCGAGCCACGCGCAAAGGCGGCGCCGGCAAGTCGCGGGGCACCGCGAAACCGTGAACCGCGAACCGTGAAGCGGGGGGCTTAACTGCGAGCGAGGTGCGGCCGTTCTCCTCAGCATGGCCTTTCCGCGGAGCTTCAAGCGCGAGACCTGGTTCATGCGTCTTCCCACCGGTGAGGTCGAGATCGCGAGCGCGGCGGAGCTCGAGCGCGCGTTCCGCTGCGGCCTCGCGGATGCGCGTACCCCCCTTCGTGCCGTCGGCTCGCACGTCTGGACGACGCTCGCGGACGCCGCGGAGATCGACACGAGCGAAGAGCGCTGCCTCGGCAGCCTCCTGCCGGTCGCGCTCGAAGAGCCCGCGCCCGATCTCGACAGCGGTGCGCCGTGGCGCGTCCGGGCGGACGACGCCGCGCCTGCGCGGCCCGCAGCTGCGCGCGCGGGCCTCGTGATCGGCACGATGGTCGCGGCCGCGAGCGCCGCGCTGCTCATCGTGGCGAGCGCGCGCGCGACGGATCGATCGGCCGAAGACGCAGGCCGGCGTGCCGCCTCCTCGATCGGCGAGACCTCACCGCCCGTCGCGTCGCGCCCCATCTCGCCCGGCCACGATCTCGAGCGATACGCCGAGCCCGAAGCGGAGTCGCGGCTCACGGAGTCGCAAGTGCGGCGCCTTCGCGAGCTCGACGCCGTGCGTCGCGCCGTCGAAGCCGCCAACCCGCACCGCACGAAGCGCGCGGTCACGTCGCGGACGCCGCTCGTTCCGCCGAACGACTCGCAGGCGTCGCGAAGCCCGTTCACGAACGGCGGCCACCCGATGGACCCGCTCAACGGCGCGCTGTGAGCCGACGAGACTGATCAGGCCTTCGGCTCGACCACGCGGATGTGGAGCTCGGTGAGCTGCTGCGGCTCGACCTTGTTCGGGGCGTCGGTCATCTGGTCGGTTCCCTTCTGCGTCTTGGGGAACGGGATGACGTCGCGCAGGCTCTGCGCGCCCGAGAGGAGCATCGCGAGGCGATCCATGCCGACGGCGATGCCGCCGTGCGGCGGCGCGCCGAAGCGGAGCGCGTCGAGGAGGAAGCCGAACTTCTCGCGCGCGTCGTCGTCGGCGATGCCGAGCGCGCGGAAGACCTTCGCCTGGATCTCGGGATCGTGCAGGCGGATCGAGCCGCCGCCGATCTCGAAGCCGTTGAGCACGAGGTCGTAGCGGTAGCAGAGGACCTTGCCCGGATCCTTGTCGAGCATGTCGACGCAGTCGTCGTGCGGGCGCGTGAAGGCGTGGTGCGCGGCGACCCACCCGTTGGCCTCCTCGTCGTACTCGAAGAGCGGCGGGTTGATGACCCAGAGGAATTCGAACTTCCCGCCGTGGCCCGACTCGGGGATGAGCCCGAGCTTCTTCGCGAGGTGCACGCGGAGGTTCGCCATGACGGTCTGGACGACCGACGTCTTGCCGAACTGGAAGAAGAGGAGATCGCCGTCTTTGGCGCCGACGCGCTCGTTCACCGCGGCGCGGAGCTCGGGCGTGATCGTCTTCGCGAGGGGCGACTGCGTCCAGTTGCCGGCCGCGTCGACCTTCGCGCGCGCGAGGCCCTTGGCGCCCATGCCCTTGACGAAGTCTTCGAGCTTCTCGACCTCGGTGCGCGAGAGCTTGCCGGCGTGCTCTGCGGGGATGCGCATCGCCTTGACGATCTCGGTGGGCAGATCGCGGCGGTACTTTCCGCTCGTGAACTTCTCGGCGATGTCTTTGAAGAACGGAATGCCGCCGCCCGCGTGATCGACGACGACGTCGGTGATGTCGGCGTGGGGCAGATCGAAGCGCATGTCGGGCTTGTCGTTGCCGTACTTGCTCATCGACTCGGAGAAGGGCATCTGTGGGAAGCGGCCGCTCGGGTACTTCTCCTTCAGGTCGATGCCGAGGACGTCCTTCCACACCTTGAAGATCATCCCCTCGAGCACCTTGAAGACGTCGTCTTGGTTGACGAACGACATCTCGACGTCGATCTGGGTGAACTCGGGCTGGCGGTCGAGGCGGAGCGCCTCGTCGCGGAAGCACTTGACGATCTGGAAGTAGCGGTCGAAGCCCGCGACCATGTAGAGCTGCTTGAAGAGCTGCGGGCTCTCGGCGAGCGCGTAGAACTTCCCGGCGTTCATGCGGCTCGGCACGAGGAAGTTGCGGGCGCCGCCGGGCGTGTACTTGACCATGAACGGCGTCTCGAGCTCGAGGAAGCCCTCGGCGTCGAAGTAGCGCCGCACCGTCTGGTTGATCTGGTGGCGGACGCGGAGCGTCTTCTGGAGAGGCGCGCGGCGCAGATCGAGGTAGCGATACTGGAGGCGCTTCTCTTCGCCGGTGTCGATCTCGTCGGCGATCTCGAAGGGCGGCGTGTCGGCCTTGTTGAAGACGACGAGCTCGGCCGCGTGGATCTCGATCTCGCCCGTCGGGAGCTTGGGGTTCTTGTTGGCGCCTCGGCTCGTGACGACGCCGCGCACGCCGATGACCCACTCGCTGCGCAGCGCCTGGGCGCGCGCGTACGCGTCTTTCGGGAGATCGCCGTGACCGCCGAGGTTCGGATCGAAGACGATCTGGGTGATGCCGTCGCGATCGCGGAGATCGACGAAGACACAACCGCCGTGGTCGCGGTAGCTCGCCACCCACCCGAAGAGGACGACTTCCTTGCCCGCGTCGCTCGCCCTGAGGTCGCTGCAACGGTGGCTTCGTTTCAGCTCGTCGATGAACCGTGCCATTTGAGGATCGCCGGTATAGCACGCGCGGAAACTTTCCATCCTCGGTGGCGCCCGCTAACGTCGGTTTTCGGCCGTGTCTCCGCAATCCCCCGTTTTGCCTCCGCCCGAACGCGGCTCCTGGCGGCCGTTCGACGGGGCGATGCTGGCGCTCTCCGCGCTCTCTCCCGCGCTGCTCGCGGCGTGGGGCGCGTCGTCGTCGCCGCCGGCTTCGCACGACGAGGGCGTGGTGCGCACCGTCGGCCTCGGGTGGACGGGTCTCTTTCGCGGTCTCGACGTGATGCTCGCCGCGCCGACGATGCTCTTGCCGCTCGGCACGCGCGCGTGGCGCGCGGGCCTCGCGAGCGCGATCGTGACCGGCCTCTGCGGCGCGCTGGCGTTCGTCGTCGCGCGGCGCCTCGCCATGGCGGTGCGGCCGATCGCGGCGGATGCGCGTCTCGTCTCGGCGGTCTGTGCGGCGGCGGTGCTCGCGGCGCTCCTCGGGCCGCTCTGGCAGGCGGAGGCGAGCGCGCCCGGAGGCGCCGTCGCGGGCGCAGCCATCGTGCTCGCGGCGATCGCGACCGCGCAGCGCGATCGACCCGACGCGCGCGCGATCGGCTTCGCGATCGGGCTCGGCGCCTCGTACGAGCCGATGGTCGGTATCGCCGCGATCGTCGCGCTCGCGCCTTCGATCGCCGAGATGCGGCGCGCGGATCGACGAAGCGAGTGGAAGGACGCGGCGCTCGCCTTCGGGATCGGGCTCGCGCCGATGGCCGTCGCGGGCGCGCTCGCGCGCCGCGCACCGGAGCTCGCCCTCGCGGCGAGCCCGTGGGCGATCATCGGCGAAGCGCCGAGCGCGAGCGTCGGCCTCGGCGCGATCCGGCAGTGGGCGGTCTCGGAGATCGGCGTGGTCGCTCTGCTCGCGGGCGCGGCCGGCGCGGGTCTCGCGATCCGTTCCGGCGCCGCAAGGCGATGGCTCGCGTCGATCGGAGCCGTGGTCGCGCTCGGGCTCTTCGCGATCTCGCGCGGCGCGGCGGCGGGCCCGTCGCGCGTCTCGCCGGTGGTCCTCGCGGGCGTGCTCGGCCTCTACGTCTTCGCGGCGATCGCGCTGACCGCAGCGGTCGTGGCGATCGCGCGCACGAAGGTTCCGTTCGCCCGCGCGAGCGCGGCGCTCGTCGTCGTGCTCGAGCTCGTGCTCCCCGCGCGCGCGGTCGACGAGACGTTCTCGCGTCGCGAGGCGCGCGCGCCGAACGCGACCGCGCACTGGAACGAGATCGCGTGGGGCGACGCCCCTCCCGCCGCGGTGCTCCTCGTCTCCGATCCGGCGACGATGAAGCGCGTCGCGTCGTCACGCGCCGTCGGACAGCTGCGCCGCGATCTGCTCGTCGTTCCGACCTTCGCCGTGCCGTCGCGTCAGGCCGCCCGCGCGCTCGTCGCGGAGCCCAAGCTCGCGCCGCTCTACCGCGACATCGCGCTCGGCGTTGCGCCCGAAGAGCTCTCGCTGGCGCAGCTCGCCGCGCACCGAGCGCTGCTCGCGACCTTCGATCCGCGGTGGGATCGCAACCTCGCGCGCCACTTCGTCCCCGTCGGGCTCACGTCACGCTTCGAGCCCGAGCCGCGCGGCGCGAGCGATCGCCGCCGCGCGCTCGACGCGTTTTCGCCGTCGAAGGATCGCCTCGTGCGCATCGCCGTCGCCAAGCGCGATCACGAGCTGTCGCTCACCACCGCCGCGATGCTGCGCCTCCGCGCCGTCGGCATCGCCGCCTGCGGCGAGCGCGACGTGCTCTCTCACGCGCTCGACGATCTCCGCCCGTTCGCCCCCGACGACGCGACCGCGAACGCGCTCGTCCGCCGCATCGTCACGAGCAAGGGACCGATCGAGATCCGCGATCTGACTCCTTGAGCGTGCCTCAGAACGCGACGCGCGGCTCGGAGAGGTTGGCGGAGCCGCGGTAGTGCTTGCGGATGAAGAGGAAGCCGCCGCGGCCGTCGAAGGAGATGCGCGAAGGCGCCTTGCCGAGCGGCGTCGCCATGCCGAACACGAGCGTGATCTCGACGTGATCGATGAACGCCGGGTTCTTGCTGAGCGAGAAGCCGATGCTCAAGACCTCGCCCGCGCTGGTGTCGACCCAGGCGGAGCCCTTGATGGCGTCTTCCGCGATCTCCTTCGGGCGGAACGCGATGCGAACGCGCTCGGGCCGCGTCGCGTCGCGCTCGGCGAGCGTGAAGACGTAGCGGCCCTGCTCGCTCGCGAGGAACGGCAGGTGGAGATCTTTCTTGTCGACCTTCTTCTTCTTGCCGCGGCGCGCGGCCGCCTTCTCGCGGGCTTCGTCGGTCTTGTCTTTCCCGTTGTGGGTGTAGCGAACGACCTCGGTGAGCGGCTCGACGGTGTTGCCCGGGAGCGGTGTGATCTTCGCGACGATGTCTTTGACGTCCGACGCGCGGCCGTCGCCGTCGACCTCTTCGAGGTGGCCTGCGATCGTGAAGGCGCCCCGAAGCTTCATCTGCTCGAACGCCGCGGCGTGCTTGTGGAGACCCGCGAGGACGCCTTCGGGAACGGCCTCGACGGGCGCCGCCTGCGCCTCGCCGCGTGACGGTGCGGCGACGAGCGCGAGCCCGAGGATCGCAGACGCGAGGGCGGAGCGACGCGAGAGGCGGCTCATGGGTCATAGCCTGGCGCGCGCGAGCGCCTTGGGCAAGCCGGGCGTGCGCGCAGCGGCTATGTTGCAGCGTCGTGACCGAGAGCGCGTCCGTCCAGATCGAGCGAGGTCGCATCCTCGCGTATCGCGTCTTCGACGCGGGGAACTTCATCGCGCTCGACGTCGCGGAGAAGCTCCTGGCGGCCCGCCGCGTCGAAATGCGCGGTCCGCTCGTCGAGGGCCTCGTGATCCCGGTGCGTCCTCTCGAGGTCGATCTCGGCGTCTGCGAGGTCACCGTGCCCGGACTGTCGCAGACGATGACCGCGAACGCGTCTGCGCGCATCTTCGACTTCGGCGCGGTCTCGTTCCTCTACGACATCGCGATCGAGCCGGGCACGACGCTCTCGGCGCTGACGCCCGTGTGCGACGCGCTCTACGACGCCGCCGAGCTCGAGACGCAGGGCTGCGAGCATCGCCGCGATCTCATCGCGCGCCTCGGGCCGAGCGTCGAGCACGCGCACGACTGGGCCGACGGCGAGACGTACACGATCGTGTTCATCGAGAAGCTCGCCGCCTCGTCGATCGAGGAGCATCGCCGCTGCCTCGCGGAGCTCGCGCGCTCGGAGGCCGTCGCGAAGCTGCTCCTCGGCGAGACGAGCGACGCGCCGCTCAGCGCCGCCGTGCGCGACGACGTGCTGCGCAACACGTTCTCGTACTTCGCCGACGATCTCGCGATCGTCGACTGGAACAGCGCCGTGGTCGTCGAGCCGAGCGGATCGCGCATCGTTCCGTTCGTCCTCGAGCTCGCCACCTCGCAGCTCCTCGAGTTCCGCTACTACGACGTGCTGCTCGATCGCGAGCTCGCGCGCGTCTACGACTACGTCGAGAAGGCGCGCCCGAGCATCCTGCGAAGCCCCTACGGCGCGCTCACGCGACAGGTGCTCTCGCGCTTCATGGAGCTCACCGAGTTCACCGAGCGCGTCGACAACGCGATCAAGTCGGTGGGCGACGTTTACCTCGCGCGCGTCTACCTCGCCGCCATCAAGCGCTTCCGCGTCCCCGAGTGGCGCGAGAGCGTCGAGGCGAAGCTCGGGCTCATCGCGCGCGCCTACGAGCTGCTGAAGGGCGAGGTGGAGGTCACGCGCACGCAGATCCTCGAGGTGATCGTCGTCCTCTTGATCCTCATCGAGGTGATCACCGCGCTCGGGCGGCACACGTGAGCCGACGGAGTCGTATGTATAGTGCATGCATGATCGCGAGCGCACCTCCGCCTACCTCTTGACTTCGCAAGCGGCGTGCAAGCGGAGCGCTTTCGTGCATTTGCCTGCGGCGGGCTCTCTCCTCTCATGTAGCGTGATGACATGGGGCAGAGCGCGCGCGTTCGGACGGTCGTGGCGGCGCTCGCCGCCGCCGCGATCGGGGCGTGCCGATCGGGGGTGACCGAGCCGGTGCCCGACGTCGATCCCCCGCTCGATCCTGCGTCGGCCGACATCCCGAGCGACCCGACCTCCGATGCGGGAGGCGGCGACGCGGGCGACGGCGCCTCGCCGCCGACCATCACCGTCGGCGCGCCCGATCGCATCCTCCTCAAGGGCACGATCGTGACGCCCGACGTCGCGTACGACGGTCAGGTCCTCGTCGAGGGCAGCCTCATCACTTGCGTCGCGCCGGCGCTCGGCTGCGCAGGCGCCGTCGGCGCGGCCGGCGCGACCATCATCGACACCAAGGGCGTCATCGCCCCGGGCCTCATCGACACGCACAACCACATCTTGTTCGACATCTTCGACGACAGCGACTGGCTGCCCTCGAAGGTCTACGTCAACCACAACGAGTGGCCGAACGAGCCTCGCTATCAGGCGATGCTCGACGTCAAGCAGTGCCTCGAGAACGCATCGCAGGGCAAGCCGACGTGGTGCCCCGCGACGTACGAAGGCGCGGGCAACTTGAAGTGCGAGATGGACAAGTGGGGCGAGCTCAAGGCGATGATCGCCGGCACGACGTCGGTCGTCGCGCTCGCGGGCACGACGTCGGCCTGCTTCAGCTCGCTCGCGCGCACGATCGACGCGCTCCAGAACGGCCTCGGGCAGGACAAGATCCAGACGAGCGCGCTCTTCCCGCCTTCGCGCACGGCGGCCGACGGCGTGTGCAACAACTTCGCGACGATGAGGACCGACGCGTACCTCATCCATTGCGGTGAAGGCACCAACGCCGCCGCGCTCGGCGAGCTCGCCCGGTTGGGCACGGTCACCACCAACGCGTCGTGCCTGTACGCTCCGCAGACCGTCATCACGCACGGCACCGCCTTCACGGCCGCCGAGTTCGCGACGATGGCGAGCGCCGGGATGAAGCTCACG
Organism: Labilithrix sp.; assembly: GCA_019637175.1. Lineage (GTDB taxonomy): Bacteria > Myxococcota_A > Polyangia > Polyangiales > Polyangiaceae > Labilithrix. Next base: position 368,681 of record JAHBWD010000002.1, read on the forward strand.
TGGTCGCCGAAGTCGAACGTCGCCCTCTACGGCACGACGACGAACATCCCCGCCGCGCTCGACGCGAACCTCCTCGTCACGCTCGCGCCCGACTGGTCGATGGGCGGCAGCCAGAACCTCCTCGACGAGATGCGCTTCGCCGACGCGTGGGACGACGCGCACTTCGGCAATCGCCTCGCGGCCAAAGACATCGTGACGATGACGACGAAGAACGCCGCCGCCGCGCTCGCGCTCGGAAACCGGATCGGGACGCTCGCGCCCGGCCACCTCGCCGATCTGATGGTCGTCACCAAGACGAAGGCCGATCCGTTCGCTTCGATCGTCGCGGCGCGTCCGAAGGACGTCCGCGTCACGATGATCGGCGGCCGCGTCCTCTACGGCGACAAGGTCCTCCAGCCCGCGTCGCCAGAGGCGCCCGGCTGCGAAGACCTCGACGTGTGCGGCGCGCCCAAGTTCGTCTGCGTCGCCGAGAACACGTCGGCCAACAAGCTCAATCAGACGCTCACCGAGATCAAGGCGTCGCTCGAGGCCGCGCTCGTCGACCTCGACGCGACCTCGCCCGACGGCTACGCGTTCGCGCCGCTCGCGCCGCTCGTGAAGTGCACGCCGTAGGCGATCAGTAGACCGCGGCGGGGCGCACGCAGCGCGCGCCGAACTTGCCGTACTGGAACGTCGCGGCCGTCTGGCTCGCGGCGGTGCCGCGCCCGTACTGGTGGCCTTCCCACGACTGACCGACGAGCCCGATCTGTGGGATGCCCGTGGAGAGCGTGCCCGTCTGCCCCGGGCGGTTC
>JAHBWD010000020.1 GCA_019637175.1 Labilithrix sp.
CTTCGGCGGCTACCACAAAGACGCCGAAGCGACGCGCGACGCGTTCACCGCCGACGGCTGGTTCAAGACGGGCGACGTCGGTCGCTTCACCGAAGACGGCTTCCTCCAGATCGTCGATCGCAAGAAAGACATCCTCGTCACCGCGGGCGGCAAGAACGTCCCTCCGGCGAACATCGAGATTCGCTTCCGCGACGATCCGTTCATCGCGCACGTGGTCGTCTACGGCGAGGGGAAGAAGTTCCTCGTCGCCGGCGTGTGGCTGAACGAAGAGGCCGTCGCGGCGCACCTCGCCGGCGTCGCTCCGGAGGGCCGCGACGCCGCGCGCCGAGCGCTCGTCCAGAAGCGCATCGATCACGTGAACACCGAGCTCGCGAGCTACGAGACGATCAAGAAATTCGCGATCCTCGGCGAGCCGCTCACCGTCGAGGGCGAGCTGCTCACGCCGTCGCTCAAGGTGCGGCGCAAGAAGGTGAACGAGCGCTTCCGCGACGTCTTCGAAGGGCTCTACGATGGCGCTCCGGCCGCAAACGGCGCGCCGGCCAACGGAGTCATCGAGAGCGAACAGGCACGAACGTGAAGCGCCTCTTGAACCTCGCGTCGCTGCTGACACGGCCGAAGTCCCCGGTGGGGATGACGCCGGCCGACGTCGTCCATCGCGAGAACAAGTGGCGCCTCCTCCGTTATCGCCCGCGGCCCGAGGGCGTGGCGTACGCGACGCCGGTCGTGCTCGTGCCTTCGCTCATCAACCGGCACTACGTCATGGATCTCTTGCCCGGCAAGAGCATGGCGCAGGATCTCGTGGCCGCCGGTCACGACGTCTACTGCATCGACTGGGGCACGCCGGGCGACGAGGATCGCTTCCTCACGTTCGACGACATCTGCGATCGCTACCTCGGGCGAGCCATCCGTCACGCGGCGCGCACGTCTCCCCGGGGCAAGGCCCACGTGCTCGGCTACTGCCTCGGGGGAACGCTGGCCACGATCCATGCTGCGGTGCACCAAGACACCGTCGCGTCGCTCCTCCTGCTCGCTGCGCCGGTGAGCTTCACCGAGGAGGAGGGCCTGCTCGAGGCGTGGACGCGGAGCCCGCAGTTCAAGGTCGGCGACATCGTCAAGGCGTACGGGAACGTGCCGTGGCAGCTCATGCAAGGCGCGTTTCATCTCCTCCGGCCGACGCTCAACCTCGCGAAGGCGACGACGCTCATCGATCGCGCCGCCAGCGACGAGTTCCTCGACGGCTTCCTCGCGCTCGAGACGTGGGGCAACGACAACGTGTCGTTCCCCGGCGCCTGCTACGAGCGCTACATCGAGGAGCTGTATCGCGGCGACGCCCTCGCGCGCGGCACCTTCAGCCTGAGCGGCGCGCCGGTGCGCCTCGAGAACATCTCCTGCCCGACGATGTGCGTCGTGTTCGAGCACGACAACATCGTGCCGGCGAAGAACGCGGCGGTGCTCGTCGACAAGATCTCCTCGCGCGACAAGGAGCTCGTGAGCCTGCCCGGCGGTCACGTCGGCGCGGTCGTGTCGCGCGCGGCGCAGCGCAAGCTCTGGCCCCGCATGAGCGAGTTCTGGGCGAAGCGCGACGCCGACGCGCGCCCGGCGGCGAAGGCGAACGGCGCCGCGAAGACGAACGGCGCCGCGAAGACGAACGGCGCCGCGAAGGCGAACGGCGCCGTGAAGCGGGCGCGCGCGAAGCCCGCCGCGCCGCGCGCGCCGAAGGCCACCGCGAAGGCCCGATGAGGCTCGCCGTCTCGATCGCGGCCGCGATGCTCTTCTCCGCGGCGACCGCGCGCGCCGGCGAGGTGAAGAACGAGACGCACGCGGGTCGCGCCGTGCGCGTCTTCGTTCCCTCCAAGGTAGCTACGCCCGCGCTCGTCGTGATGCTCCACGGGTGCACGCAGACGCCCGAAGGCTTCGCCGACGCGACGCAGATGGACGTCGTCGCCGAAGAGAGCGGCTTCGTGGTCGCGTATCCCGAGCAGCCCTCGAGCGTCGGCACGGGAAATTGCTGGCGCTGGTGGGATCCCGCGCATCAAACGCGCGACGGCGGCGAGCCTCGGTCGATCGCCGACGCCGCCGAGGCCGTCGCCCGCGCGCACGGCGTCGATCCCGAGCGCGTCTACGTCGCCGGGATCTCCGCCGGCGGCGCGATGAGCGTGATCCTGGGCGCGACGCACCCCGATCGCTTCACGGCGATCGGCGTCATCGCCGGCCTCGAGTACAAGGCGGCGACGGCGTTCTCCGAGGTCCTCGGCGCGAGCGGCGGCGGCGGCCCCGATCCGAGCACGCAAGGCGATCTGGCCTATGCGCAGATGGGATCGCGCGCGCGCGCGCTGCCCGTGCTCGTGATCCACGGCACCGCCGACGGCGTCGTCGCGAAGATCAACGGCGATCAGGTCGCCGCGCAGTGGCTTCGAACGAACACGCGCGTCCTCGGCGACGGCGCGATCGAAGCCGTGACCGATCGCGGCGAGGCCGGCTATGCGTTCGTCCGCGAGCTGCATCGCAGCAAGGAGAGCGGCGCCTCGATCGTCGAGCACGTCGTCGTCGAGGGTCTGGGCCACGCGTGGCCGGGCGGCAAGCAAGGCGGCTCATACAGCGATCCGAAGGGGCCCGACGCGAGCCGCATGCTGTGGAGCTTCTTCCGCGAGCGCACGTCGTCGGCGCCGCTCGCCGCGCCCTCCAGCCCGGCGCCCGCTCCTCCCACGGGCGCGGGCGGAGGCGGAGACGCCGACACCGGCGGCGCGGAGGCCTCGTCGCCCGCGAGCACGTCGAACGGCTGCGCGATCTCCGCGTCGGGTAGGGCGCGCGACGCGATCGCTTGGCTCGCGATCGCGGTGGCGCTCGGCTGCGCGCGTCGCGCGCGTCGCGCTCGGCGCGCTCACTCCTCGGTTTCGAACTTCCCCGCGCCGAGGTAGCGCGCGCGGCTTCGGTCGGTTTGCGTCGGCGCGACCGTATAGAAGCCCGTCTTGTTGCCCTTGCCCTTCTCGGAGACGAACGTCTCGAGCTCGGGCTCGCCCGACGCGCCGACGTTGTGGACGAGCGGCTCGCCGGGCGTCATGCCGCGCAGGAGCGCGGAGAGATCGGCGATGAGCACCGTGTCGTCGCTCGCTTTGCTCGCGCCCGCGGGGTGAACGACCTTCACGACGACGAGCTTCTCGTCCGCGAACGAGAGCGCTTGAATCAGCGCGAAGCTCCCGCCGTCGTCGACGCCGCCGGAGCGCTCGCCGGAGACGACCCACGCGATGTCGAAAGGGTGCTCGTAACCGTTGACCTCCACGGTGTTCTTCGTCGGTCCGCACGTCATGCCGACGCTGTAGACGTCCGTCGTCGGTCGAGCCGACTTCTTGAAGTCCATCCAGTCCGCGATGACCTTCTTCGCCGCGAGGAGCGCCTCCGTATCCATCTTGGGCGGCAGCGCACGCGCGTCACACGCGGGACGGATCCTCTCCTGCGCCACCTGATCCCACGCTCGCCGATCGAGCACCGCGATCGGCAGCGCGGTCGGCGCGGGCGGGCCCTCCGCGGCGGGCTTCGCCGCCGCGCTCACGTGCGCGCGAGGAGATCCACAAGCCGCCGTGAGCGAGAGCGCCGCAAACGCGATCGATCGGTTCATCGACGTCTCTCGCTGCAAGCTCGGAACCACGCGGATCGGGGGGCTGGCGCGGGCGAAGCGACGCGAACCGCCCTGCGCGGCGCGCACGCGTCCGCCGCGAACGAGACTGCGCGCGACCCCTCACAAGTGGTTGAATCACTTGACGTGTAAACCATCAGACGTAACGGTTCGACCCTTGCATCCGCGCGGCCATGCGCACGTGTCCCCTCGCCTTCGTCCTCGTACTCGCCTCCGTCACTGCGGCGACCGCCGCGCGAGCCGAACCGCCGCGAACCGACGCCGTTCACGCGCGGCTCGTCCACGCCACGGGCCGCGGAGGCCGCGCCGTCGCGCGAGATCCCGACGGCGCTTGGTCGTGCGCGCTGCCGTGCGAGATCGACGTCGCGAGCGGGGCGGAGCTACGCGTCACGCTCGACGACGGCGAGCCTCAGCACGTCACCGTGGAGGGCGCGCCGGGCGAGACCGTCGAGATCGTCGTCGGCCCCAAGCACCGGGCCGGCTACTACGTCGGCGCCGCGGGGATGATGGTCGGCGGCACGGCGCTCATGGCGGGCGGCGGCTTCTTGATGGTCGGCTCGATGTTCGCGGGGTTCGGCAGCAACCAGCGGCAGAGCGGCGCGCCGCTCGCCGTGGGCGGAGTGCTCGCGATCGGGAGCGGGATCGGGCTGCTCGTGTGGGGCATCGTGAGGGCCGCCGACGGCGGCACCGCCGTCGAGCAGCGATCGCCTCCCCCTCCCGCGACGTACGAGTCACGCTCCGACGCGCCCGCGCGGAGTGAGCCGCCGATGATCGTCGGGGGCGCGCCCGGCGTTCAGCTCGGCTTCTCGTTCTGAACGCGTCACTGACACTGGTCGAGCGCCGTGTTGCACACGTTGCTCAGGCACTCGCTGTCGCGCCGGCAAGCTTTGCCCGCGGCTTGCTTCGGCAGACACTTCTCCGCTTCCCAGTTGCAGAGGCCGCCGAGGCACTCGGAGTCGCGACGGCACGCGGCGCCCTCCGCTCCCTTCGGCATGCATTGCTCGAGCTCCCAGTTGCAGACCTTGCCCGCGCACTCGCTGTCGCGCCGGCACTTCGTGCCGTCGGGCGCGGGGCGATCCATGCATCGCGAGAGCTCCCAGTTGCAGAGACCGCTCGGGCACTCGACGTCGCGCTGACACGGGCCGCCGAGGCCGGCGTCGAAGTCGCCGGGGCCCGCGTCGGTCGCGCCTCCGTCGTCGCCGGGAACGGGAGCGACGCCTCCGTCGCCGGGCGTCGCGCCTCCGTCGGCCGAAGGCTCGGTCGCGGGACAGAAAACGTCGGGGCACGTCGTCGGCGCCGGGTCGAGGAGCGGGCTGCCGGACGAACCGCTACACCCGGCCACGAGCCCGAGGGCGAGCGCAAGCGCCGATAAGCAATGGACAAAGGATCGATTCATGCTCTGTGAGTGGGGGCACGCGGCCGGATTTACGACGTATGCTTACGCCAGGATGCCGGCAGCCTTCCCTCGCCTGTTCACGTTCCTGGCCCTCACGACGGCGCTCGGAGGGAGCGTCTTCGTGGTCGAGGGCTGCTCGTCGGACTCCGTCGAGGCGCCGGCAAGCGAGGCCGGAGAGAAGAGAGAAGAAGAGGAGGCGGGCGACGCCGGGATCGACGGGCGCGACGGCTCGACCGCCGACGTCGTCGAGCGCGTCGACGCGCAGTGTCCCGAGAGCAAGGTCGTCGGGATGACCGGCGAGACGTGCATCGGCTTCGGCACCGGCACGCCGTGCGGCGTCCCCGCGTGCGGCATCCCCGCGTACGGCTACGTCTGCTTCAACGGCGGCCCGCCGTCGTTCGCCGGCTGCTTGCAGCTCACGCAGAGCTCGCTCGGCGAGACGTACTGCTGCCCCGAGCTTCGATGCGTCACGCAACCGGATCAAGACGGCATGTGCAGCGCGACGCCGGCGACGCCGCATCGCGCGCAGTGTCCGCCCGACGGCGACGGCGGCAACGTCGCGCCGCCGCTCGGCTGCGTCGAGAGCGGCTCGGGCGGCAGCGCGCTCGAGCGCTTCTACTGCTGCCCCTGAGGCCTCACGAAGACGGCATCGCGCGGATGCCGTCGCGTCCGGCGAGCCACGCGTACGCGAGGACGTCGTCGCTCGACATGCCGAGGCGCGCCGCGAGCTTCCCGCACGTCTCGACGAGATCGCGCGGGACGAAGAACGTCTGCTCCGAGGCCTTCGGCTTCTCTCCCTTCGCGTGGAGCGGGCCGGCGACCACGATCGACGACGCGAGCCTCGGAAGGATCGCGCCGACACAGTGCGCGAGCAGCCAGCTCGGCGAGCGGTCGAGGCGCGCGGCCTCGCTCCTGACCTCTTCGAAGAAGTTCTTTTCCCCCGAGACCCGGATGGCGACCTTATCCATCCTCCAGAAATTGCGCGAACGCGCGCGGAGGGCCAAGTTCGGGAAGGATCAGGGCGCTTCGGGGATGTCCTCGAAGAGGCAGCCCTCGGCCGCGGCGTTCTCCGCGCACTTCCTGATGTGCGCGACGGCCTTCGCGTACTTCGACTGGGGCCACGTCTCCTCGGTGATGCCGCTCAGGCGCGGCGGCATCCAGTGCGAGTTCTCGAAGCGCTTGGCCCAGTTCGTGAGCTTCGGCTCGAGCGGACCTGACGTGCCCGAAGGGAACTTGTCGAGGCCCTCCTCGCCGACGGCCCACATCGGGAAGCGCCGCATGCCCTGGCCCGCGCCGATGCGATGACACGACAAGCACGCGTCGGCCTCTTCACTCACGATCTGCTTCGGCATGTCCCATGAACCGCCGCCGACGCGACCGCGCGCCTGCGCCTTGCGGTTCACGACCGAGTACGGCGAGCCGTTCCAGCTGATCTCGAAGTCGGCGTGCGCGCCCATCTTCGGCACGATCGGCGTCCCGTCGCGGCGGATCGCGCCGTCGATCCACGGCGTGTGGATGAACGCCTCGGCCGAGTGACATCCCATGCAGTAGCCCTTCGGCTCGTCCCAGACGTGCCGCGACTTCTCGAGATCCGCGGGATGCGTCACGCGCGCGCCGTCGGTGCCGGAGAAGATCTTGTTCTGGAAGAAGCACGTCTTCCCCGTGATCGGGTTGTGACCGATCATCGCGATGTCGTTGAAGCGCTTCGTCTTCTTGAGCGACTCGGCGGTCTCTTCGCCCTCGCTCTGCGTCGATCGACAGAGCAGCGTCCAGTGCGTGCCCTTGTCGTTCTTCGCGGTCGACACCGTCGGGCCCGGCTCGCAGCTCTGGAAGAGCCACTCGGGCTTGTCGCACTTGTCGTAGCAGTTGTAGCGGTTTACGCGCCGATCGTTGCACTCGTTCGGCGTGTTCTCGCGTCCGTTGTCGTCGCTCACCGAGGTCGGGATCATCGCGCCCTCGACGCCGTCGATTGGGCCCGACGATCCGGTGAAGTCGCGGCAGTCGAACGTCTCGTACTTTCCGGGGCCGAGCTTCTTGAAGAAGGGGATCTCGCCGAGCTCGCGGACGCAGAGCTCGGCGTACTTCTCCATGCTGCGGATCGGATTTCCCGCGCGGACGGGCCGCGGCGCGCCGCCGTCACCTTCTTCGCCGCCGTCTTCACCCGCGCCGGCGTCGGCGCCGAGCGGGCGGAGCGATCGCTCGCCGATCCCGCTCGAGAGGTTGGGATCGGCCTGGTCCCACGCGTACTGGAGGCTCGTCTGGAGGCGCGCGCGAGCGGCGCCGTCGCGCAGGATGCACGCCTCGACGATCGCGTCGGCGCCCTCGCGCGAGAGGCGCTCGATCATCTGCGGCGTGATGTTCCCGTCGATCCACTCCTGCGTGTACACCGACGCGAGCAGCGATCGATCGACCTCGGGGCCTTGGTAGACGAACTTGGTCGGCGCGTCTTCGCGCGGCGCGAGGTGCGGCGCCTCGGGCAGCTCGGAGCAATCGAGCTCGCGCTGCGAGTCCATCGAGAGGCGGCCGCGGCGCACGCGGAGCACGAGCTTGTCGGTCGCGCGGATGCGGCTCCGCACCGTCGCGTTCACGCGTCCCGTCGCTTCGTCGTAGACGAGGCGGAGCCCCATCGCGTTGTTGGCGCCGTTGATCTCCTCGTCGCTGAGCGCGGGCTCCTCCTCGGCGGCGGAGCAGTTGACGAGCGCCGCTCCCCCCGCCGCCGTGCCGGCGATCAAGAGGAGGGCCGCGGAGACGGACAGGCGCATGGCCCCACCTGGCGAGCAGCATTCGTGCCCAGGGTAGGCGAAGGTGTGCCTAAAGTTATTTCAACTAGATAGATAGACGACGAGGCGCCTGTCTGGTGGTGAGGACTTTACTCATGTGAACCTACCTGGCCGCGCTGCGAAGTGCCCTCACGTGGCGCCAACCTCCTGAGATCGCTCGACACTGACAATGTCCTACATTGGGCATGCTCTCTGCTTCGTCAGCGCGCATGCGAAGGCTCTCGCTCGCGCTCGTTCTGGCGCTGCCCCTGGTCGGGGCGGCCGTGGGCGCGTGCTCCTCGAGCGACGACGTCGGCTCCGACGAGTCGTTCCAGACGGACACCGAGCTTGCGACGCGCGCGCTCCAGATCCTCGGCGCGCAGAAGATCGAAGGCGCGCAGCAGCAGTGCAACAAGTGCCACGACATCAACCGCAAGTCGCTCAAGGTCTGGGGCGATCAGTACAAGCGCGCGATCGCGAACCTCGACGATCCCGACAAGAGCGCGAAGAAGAAGATCAACGCCTTCCGCCTCGACGTCGACAGCTCCACGGCGCCGTACTCGCCGAAGCGACTCGGCTTCCTCGCCGCCGGCATCCACATCCCCGATCTGCCGGAGTCGAAGAAGATCGACGCGCTCTTCCGCGAGGCCTACGGCAACACCAAGGGCCCGCAGGAGTACCGCAAGCTCCGCGACGCGGCGCGCATGCCGATCTCGCCCGAGCACGATCGCCTCGCCAAGAGCGAGTTTTCGATCGTGAAGAAGTGGATCGACAAGGACATGCCGAAGCTCGACGAGCTCTTGCCCGAGGCCGTTCGCCCGACGAGCTGCGAGCCGCTCTTCGGAGGCGAGCTCGCGCGCCACATCGAAGAGATGAAGACCAAGGGCTGGGCGGCGCGCAACAAGGAGCAGGCCGTCCCGATGTTCGCGTGCCCCACGGCGAACGAGCCGGAGAAGTGCTTCACGCAGAAGAAGCCCGACGACGCGGATCTGTTCCCCAAGTCGACCGAGGTCGACTTCGCGAAGACGTGGGCGCCGGGCGAGACCACCGTACGCCTCCTCCACGAAATGCCGCACGAGACGAGCTTCTGGTCGCGCAACTCGGCCGACGGCCGCTTCATCTCGAGCGGCGGCGGTGAAGACGGCGCGTTCGTCGTCGACTTCGCCAAGCAGCTCACGTCGAACGGCGCCGAGCGCCGCGAGATCGCGGTCAGCGCGAGCTACGACCCGAGCTTCATGCCCGACAACTCGGGCCTGCTCATCCAAGGCTCGGGCACGCACTTCTGCACGCAGGATCTCTTCACCAACGAGGCCACCACCAACGTCAACTTCCAGGAGCCGCAGTGCTCGTCGCTCGACAACGTCGCGCTCTACCAGAGCGTCGGCCGGCGCCTCGCCGACAACCAGATGAGCGACTACTTCATCGTCAACAACAGCTTCGAGAGCGACGACGGCTACGGCGAAGACACAGCGCCGACGTTCGGCGAAGACCAGAAGGTGTCGATCAAGGTGATGATCTCGACCGGCACCGAGAGCGGCTACAAGATCGGTCAGGTCAAGGAGCTCGACGCGCCGTGGGAGGGCGACACGATGATGTCGCCGACCACGCTGCTCCTCGCGAGCCGCGTCTCCGGCGAGGAGGGTCAGGTCGGCTACTCGATCCGCAAGCTCACTTCGAAGATCGGCCCCGACGGCTACACGATGGACCTGAAGCCGATCGGCCGCGTGTGCATTCCGGGCGGCAAGGCGAACTTCTCGTTCGACGAGCGCTACCTCGTCACACACCACTACCTCACGCGCGAAGACTTCCCCTCCGACGAGGCGTTCGCGCCGTTCAAAGACAAGACCACCGCCGACGTCTACGTCGTCGATCTGCTCACCGGCGAGACCCTCCGCGCGACCACCATGGCGCCGGGGCAGCTCGCGCTCTTCCCCCACTACCGCTCCGACGGCTGGCTCTACTTCCTCGTCCGCGACAAGAACACGGACAAGGAGTACTACGCCGTCTCGGACATCACGCTGAAGCGCTGAGGGTCCGATGCGATTCGAGCTCGCTCTCGCGCTGTTCGCGGCCTCGATCGTCGCCGCCGCGGGCTGCTCGAGCGGTGGCGCAGACGACGCGAGCCGCGAAGACGACGTGAGGCCCGTCGAGCGCGCGATCCTCGGCGCCGCGCGCCCGTACAACCCCGATCGCTCGCTCGACGGGAAGAAAGACGCGCTCGACGCCTCGCAGAAGGCGCGCCGCGAGGTCGCGTGGAAGGCGATGGCGAAGATCCTCCGCGACAGGAACGTCGCCGACGACGGCGTCGAGGTCGACGGCAAGCGCGCCAAGATCCCCGCGTTTCGCACGTGGTACGGCAAAGACGACTACGAGCGCATGTTCGCCAAGCTCTACGGCGAGCACGGCAAACAGGCGCGCGTCGCGAAGAAGGCGTTCACCAACGCGCAGATCGACGCGGTGATGGACTGGAACGCGAGCGATCGCGGCTCGTGGGGCGACGCGCAGTTCGAAGAGCGCCTCCAGCAGATCGACTCGCGCGCCGCCGCGCAAGGTCTCGGCGGCAACGCGCGCGTCTCCTACAGCACGGGCGCCGTGCGCCACATGCTCAAGAACTGGGCGCCGCTCACGAAGTGCGCGCGCGGCGAGCTCGCCGACGATCCGAAGGCCGAGCCCGCGAAGGCCGCGAACTTCGCGCCTTGCCTGAACGACGAGTTTCCGAAGGACGCGGCCGTCATCAAGGCCGCGTGGCTCCGCTCCGACTTCGGTCTGAAGGTGCCCGTCCGCCCGACCGACGCGGCGTCGATCCGGGCGCGCTTCGAAGGCTCGGTCGACGAAGGCGGATGGGGCAAGGGCGACGCGAACGAGGCTTCGCCCGAAGAGAGCAGCATCTACACCGTCAAGATGAGCGACGGCTCGAGCTTCCGCATGCCGGCGCTCCACCTCGTGACGAAGGAGCTGCGCGAGTGGCTCTGGATCACGATCTGGTGGTCACCCGAGCCCGACACCGACTTCGGCGCCGATCGCCCCGCGGAGATCGGGCGGCTCGGCGGCCCGTGGAAGAACTACAAGATGTGCGTCGTCACCGGGTACGAGGAGAAGGATCCCGATCCGACGGGCGGCTTCCCGAAGGGGCCGGGCTCGCTCGGCGACGCGCTCGCGGCGACCTACCAAGGCGTCGGCGCGCCGAGCTGGTGCTCGAACCAGTACATCGAGCGCGGCGCGCACAACGCGCAGACCAACTGCATCGGCTGCCACCAGCACGCGGGCACGAGCCTGCGCAGCGAAGCGATCCTCGCCGATCCGGTCGCGTTCCCGGAGCTCGGGCGCACCAAGGTCCGCAAGAACTTCCCCGCCGACTACGTCTTCGCCGCGATGTCTCCGCCGGAGAGCCTCGCGCAGATCATGCAGGCCCAGGTCGAGCACTACGCGACGATCGATCGCTGAACCAGCCCTCCACGAGTCCGAGTCAGTCGGTGCACGGCCCCGTCGTCGCGAACGTCTCTCTCTCCTCGTCACTGCACGTGACCCACCCAGGGCGCCCGTACAGCACGGCGCCCGTCGTGAGCACGAGCCGACCGTCATCGAGGCTCTTGAAACACGGGGCATCGGAGCCGCCGCCCAGCTGCGCGAAGCAACCGAGCACCACCATGCGCGCGCACGCGTGGACCTCATCGTACTGCATCGCCGACAGCGCCACGAGACACTCGCGCGGGCAGTAGGGCTGGGAATGGTTGGCCACGCCCTCTTGCCAAGGAGTGTCCTTCGGCGCAGGGAAGGCGCAACGATCGACCGCACCGGCATCGTCGACCGACGCACTCGGGCGCGCCTCCGAGGGTCCGCCGGTCGAGACCTCGCGATCGGGCCTCTCGCTTCCGCACGCAGAGAAGACGGTCGCGAGCAGAATCACTCGCGCAGCCCAGAGAAATGAACGCCTCACCGAATCCCCCGTCGTTCAAGCCCAGCAAGTGAAGCTTAGCATGAGTCTTGGTGAGCGCCCCCCGTGACGCAACGGGACCTCATCCACGTCGGATCGCAGATCATGCAAGCCCAGGTCGAGCACTACGCGACGATCGATCGCTGATCTCGCGCGACGGTCAGAGCTCGTCGACGGTGACGTTGTCGATCTTGTTCGTGCACGTCGACGACACGCCGTTCGTATAGGTGCCGAAGAGCAGCCGCGCGCTCTGGGCTCCGGCGGTGAGCGTCGCGACGTCGTTCAGCTCGAGCGCGACCGCCCCGTCGATCTCGACGCGCAGCGCGCCGCCCGTGTTCGCGAGCGTCGCGACGATGACGTAGTGTCGCCACGTCTCCAGAGGGAGGGTCGGCAGGTTGTAGTCGGCTTCGAACTTCGTTCCGTCCTGTCGATATCCGAACGAGGCCGCGATGGGGACCTTGCCCTCGATCGCGAGCGTGAGCGCCGCGTCGCCGTACCCGATCGACGGCGCCTGGAACGAGTTGTCGACCTCGAGCTTCAGAAACTCCATGAAGCCGCTCGCGGGCAGCTCGCAGAGCTTGGCGTCGAGCTCGATGCGGATCTTCGCGGGGATCGACGGCAGGGCCGCGTAGTGCCGCGCCGATCTCTGGCGCATGCTGCTCGACGAGACCGCGTACGCGCTCGACGCCGGAGCCGAGACGGCGTCGGCGTCGAGCGACAGGTTCCCGCCGCTGGTCGTCACCGTCTCGAGCTTCGGCGCCGACGGGTCGTCGAAGTCGGCGCAGAACGTGTGCGCCTTGCGCTCGCAGAAGCGCACGCTCGCGTCGACGGCGTCGGGCGCGGCGTCGGGCAGATCGGTGGCGTCGATCACTTCCGCGGCGTCGGAGGTCTCGGGCGCGCCTGCGTCGGGCGGATCGGCGCCGCCCGAGAGCCCGCTGGTCGACACGAGGAGGCTGCACGCCCCGAGCGCAAGGGGCATGAGAGAAGCCGCGGCGGCGCGTCGCCACATCTTCGAATCGTACCACGCGCGCGCCGTTCACCCATCAATCGGCGCGCGTGAGGCGATCGCCCAGCGCATCACCTCCGATGGTCGGCAGAATTCGCGGGCCGTCGCGATCCGCGAACCAGAGGACGCGCCGGCGCGACATGAGGTGGCTGGCTAGGTGAGGAGCGCTTCCATCGTCACGGTTCGATCGACGAGCTCCTTGGCGTAGGCGTTGTCGACGACGCCGTACGAGGTCACGAACACGCGATGGAGCGTCTTCTTCGTCCCGGTCTGCGCGCGGAACACGGCGAGCTTGTTCCGCAGCTCGTCGGCGTACCGCTTCGTGATCACGAACGGCTCGTCCGTGAACTTCATCTCGCAGACGGAGATGACGTTGTCGGCGCGATCGATCAACAGATCGATCTGGGCATCGGCGTGGAGCCAGGCGGAAGCCCGCGTCTCGACGCCAGAGATGCCGAGCGCGCGCGTGATGGCGTCGACGTGCGCGAGGCAGAGGCTCTCGAACGCGAGCCCCGCCCATGCCTCCCAGCGGGGCGTCTTGCGCGCGTGTTGCCAGCTCGCCGGCGGGCGCTCGGCGAGCCACTTCGAATGGAACAGCGAGAACTCGTCGGTCAAGCGGAAGAACCGGTCGCGTGAGGTCCGCCCGAACGGGATCGACGAGGTGATGAAGCCGGCCTCCGCGAGGTTCTCGAGGATCGTCGTCGCGCCGCCGCCCGAAGGAAGGTCGACCGCGGCGAGGAGCTCGTTCCGCGTGAGACCTCGCCGCCGCTTGGCGAGCGCCCTCACGACGTCGACGTACGACGCGGCGTCGTCGAACAGCGAAGCGAACAGGCGATCCATCTCCCCCCGCAGCGCTCCATCCTTCGCGAGACAGACACGGCCGACGACCTGGGCGACGGACTGACCGCGGCCTACGTGATCGAGATAGTGCGGTACACCACCGAAGATCATCGCGAGCTCGAGGAGGTCGCGGGGCGCGAAGTGGATGCGCCGTTCGTCGAGGAAGGCCTTGGTCTCCGCGAGCGTGAAGGGCAGGAGCCGAATCGTCTGCGTGAGCCGATTGTGGAGCCCACCACGCGCGTGCACGAGCTTCTCGAGCATCCACGACGCGGCGGAGCCACAGACGACGAGGAGGATGTCTCTTCGCTTCGAGCACCACGCGTTCCAGAAGTGTTCGAGCTCACGCAGCACCCCGGAGCGATGCGTGGCCATCCAGGGTAGCTCGTCGAAGAAGAGGACGACCTTCCGCTTCTTCTTCGACCTCGAGCCCGCGCGTGTCGCGCGTTCGACGGCGTCCTGGAGGGCCCGAAAGGCCTCGTGCCAGCTACGCGGCGGTGCGAGGGGGGCTCCATCGTAGAAGGCTGCGGAGAGCGATTCGGCGAAGATCTGCATGTGGTCCGACACAGTCCCCTCGAAGCGCCCCACCATCTCGAACATCACGACGGGCGCATCGGCGAAGAAGCGGCGGACCAGAAACGTCTTGCCGATGCGACGCCGGCCATACAGCGCGAGGAACTCGGACCGCTCCGAGGCGACAAGCCGGCCCAGAATCTCACGCTCGAGCGCGCGACCGCTCACGGGTCGGGTATCTCTCGCCATGACCGCACATGAGAGACTACTTATGGCGAGCTTTTCGTCAACTATTACTCGCCACAAGTCGGTCGAACGAGCGAGTTATGGCGAGAGTTTTTCGCCGCTCTGGTTCGGGCTGACCGCCGCGCTGGGGTGATGCCAAGTGGGCGCCTGAGCCTCCTCGTCAGGTCGCTTCCGGGTCGCGCGCTGCGGCGAGCGCGGCCTCGAGAGCGGGCAAGACGGCGAGATCCTTCCGGCGGCCCGCGACGCGCTTCGAATGGATGATGCGCTCGAGCGGCAACACGGGGAGCGCGAGCCCGTCGACCTCGATCGCGAGCGCGCTCCGAGCCTCGACTTCGAAGGCGTCGAGCCCGCTCAGCGTAAGCACGACGTCGAAGCGATCGCCCAGCGCATCACCGTCGTGAATCCGCGGGTCGCCACGATCCGCGAACCAGAGATCGATGTCCGCCGTCACGGTGTCGGCGCCCTGCATCACGGCCGCGGTGAGCCCCACGACCATGTATCGAACGCCGAGGTCTTCGAGCGCTTCGAGGAAGGTACGCTCAGCTGCGGTCAGCGCGAGCTCGGCCATGCGTCAGCGCGCGGCGGACGCGCTCCGAAGGTGTTCGCTGCAGGTTGCGGAGAGCGTGGAACACGTCCGTCACGTCGAGCTCGGGGTGCGCCGCGGCGATGCGATGCGCGCGACGCCACAAAGGCTCCATCTCTTCGACGAGGGCGCGCTGCTCCGGGCTCAGGCCGTCGCGATCCACTCGATGTTCTTGCCACATCGATGTCGGGCGAGCAACGCGCGGCTCAGACGTCGAGATCCTTCCAGCGCTTGCTGACCTGGGCGAACGTGAGGATGCCGAGCAGCGAGGCGAAGCCGACGGCCGAGAACCAGTACCAGACGTGGTACGGCTTGTAGGTCGTCCAGAGCAGATCCGTGACGGCGTTCGCGTCCTGGCCGAGCACCTTGGCGAGCTCGTCGAAGGCCTCGGTGCGCTTGACGCCGACGAAGTCGGCGAGGTGATCGACGTCGCCGTCCCACGCGCCCGCGCCGTGGTGATCCGTCTTCTCCGCGAGGTACTTCATCGCGAGCGTCGCCTTCTCGCCGTTCATGCCGTACTGCCAGCCGGCGAGCTTGGCGCCGAGCGCCTGACCGATCGCGATCGGGATGTTCACGTAGCCGAGGTAGAGCGCCTTCTTGCCCGGCGGCGCGATGAGCGAGAAGTACTCCGTCTTCTTCGGGCCGGTGAGCATCTCGCCGAGCGAGAAGAGCGCGATGCCGACGAAGAGGATGTAGACGCTCGGCGACGTGCCGTAGACGATCGTGCCGATCGTCGCGATGAGGACGCCGATCGTGATCGCGGAGAGCACGCGGATGCGCGCCACGAGGAACGAGAGCGGAATGACGAACACGACGACGAGCGCCGCGTTGAGGTTCAGCGCGTTCTCCTGTTTGAGCTGCGCGCCGCGCGGATCCGGCATCGTCCACGACGAAGGCAGCCAGGAGTTGGCCTGCACGAACGGCGCCGAGTTCACCCAGTCGGCGTAGAAGTTCGGCATCAGATCCCACAGCTGGTAGAGCATCATCCAGAAGCCGCTGAAGAGGACGATGACCGTGATGAGCCGCAGATCGAGGATGTTCGTCGCCGTGTCGACGAGCACGCGCCACGCGGGCTTGCGCTTGTCGGCGCCCGACTCGACCTCTTTGTACGTGAAGAGCATCAAGTAGTTCAGCGCCATCACGCACGCCGATCCGTAGAACACGAGCGGCCAGCTCTTCGAACGGAGGAAGCCGCCGAGGAGCGGCGCGAGCGCCGCGCCGACGTTGACGAGCCAATAGAACAGGCCCCAGCCGACGCTCGAGTTCTTCTTCGACGTCGACTGCGCGAGCGTGCCCTGGATGCCCGGCTTGAAGATCGCGGTGCCGAGCGCGAGGACGAGGCACGCGGCGAAGAAGCCGGGATAGCTGCGGAGCGTGCCCATCAGCACGTAGCCGAGGCACGCGAGCGTCACCGACGTCGCGATCGTCTTCTTGTATCCGAAGCGATCCGCGAAGCCGCCCGACACCATCGGCACGAGCGACTGCACGAGCGCCCACGCCGCGAAGATGCTGCCCTTCTGCGCCTGACTGAAGTGGAGGCCGCCGGGATCGCTCGCCTGCGCGATGTAGAGAGGAACGACCGAGCGGACGCCGTAGTACGCCATGCGCTCCCACATCTCGATGGTGCAACCCATCCAGAACGACTGGGGGAACGTCTTGATCGTCTCGAAGAACCCGAGCTTGGGCTCGGTGTCCGGCGGCGGCGGGGCGGACGTGTTGGTTTCGGGCTCGCTCTTGGACGCGGTCGCAGCCATGCGAGGCGCCCCATAGCATCCATCCGGCCGCGCGGTACCAGAGTGCGGGGAGCGGGCGCCAGAAAAGAGCCGTTTTTTTGTGCCCGAGGGCCCTCCCAGGGCACCTTGCCAGCATGATGATGAGGGCAATCGTCGGGCTCACCGCCGCCGCCGCAGTTCTGGGGGCCGGCTGCAAGAAGAGCGAGAGCGCCGATCCGTCGGCCACCACCGTGAGCTCTGGCGCCGTCGAGGCCGAGGGCCCTTCGTTCGAGGTCTCGAAGACCGCGACCCTCGCCGCGATCGCGATGCAGACGAACATCTATTCGAAGCCCTCCGACACCGCGCGGAAGATCGGCTACCTCCGCCTCGGCGCGATCGTGCCGCGATCGGAGAAGGCGTTCGGCAGCGAGGGCTGCACCGGCGGGAGCTGGTACGGCGTCGCGCCGCGCGGCTTCGTGTGCACGGGCAAGAACGCGACCCTCGAGATCGACTCCGCGCTCGTTCGCGCCGCCAGCGTGCGGCCCGACGCTTCGAGGCCGCTTCCTTACGCGTACGGCTTCATCCGCGCCGTCGCGCCGCTCTACCTGCGGCTCCCTTCGAAGGAAGAGTCGCTCGCCTCCGAGTTCAAGCTCGGCGAGCACCTCGCGTGGTGGGAGCGCAAGGGCCACGAGACGAACCGCGCCGAGCACATCGGCGCCAACGATCTCGCGCGCGAGGTGATCCCGGACGCGCCGCAGGTGCCGCGATCCGACACGCTCGCCGACGGCATCCTCCTCGGCGGACGCACCGAGGCCGATCCGCCCCCGTTCTGGCTCGAGACGGGCTCGCGCAAGATCCCGAACGTGTCGGGCTTCGAAGTGCCCGCGGCGTCGATCTTCGCCAACCGCGTGCGGCGCCACACCGGCATCGCGTTCGTCGGCGCGTTCAACACGGGTCCGCAGTGGGATAACCGTCGCTTCGCGATCACCGCCGATCTGCGGCTCATCCCGGTCGACAAGGTCAAGCCCGAGGTCGCCTCCGCGTTCCACGGCGTCGAGCTCAACGGCGCGCAAGGCATCAAGCTGCCGGTCGCGTTCGCCAAGCCGTGCAATCCGAACGCGAAGGGCACGCCGCGGCCTTGCGTGCGCACGTATCACGACGACGGCGGCAACCTGAAGCGAACCACCGACGTGCTTCCGACGCGCGCGTTCCTCGAGCTCACCGGCGTGCAGCGCAAGAGCAAGGGCACGCGCTTCCTCGAGACGAAGAGCGGCGCGTGGGTGCGCGCGTCCGACGTCGGTGTCGCCGTCGTGCCGCAAGAGTGGCCGCAAGCGGCGCAGAAGGGCGAGCGCTGGGTCGACGTCTCGATCGAAGATCAGACGCTCGTCCTCTGGGAGGGACAGAAGCCGGTGTACGCCACGCTGGTGTCGACCGGCCAAGACGGCCTCGACGATCCGAAGAAGTCGAAGGCCACGCCGCGCGGGACGTTCCGCGTGCGCAGCAAGCACATCACGGCGACGATGGACTCCGACGGCCGCTCCGCGGTCTCCGGCGGCGCGGCGCCCGCTTCGGGCGAGTCGCCTTCCGCCGAAGACAAGCACGCCGGCAGCTTCGAGCTCCGCGACGTTCCCTACGTGCAGTACTTCCAAGACGGCTACGCGCTCCACTCCGCGTACTGGCACGATCACTTCGGCCTGCCGCGCAGCCACGGCTGCATCAACCTCGCGCCGATCGACGCGCTTCGCGTCTTCCGCTTCACCGATCCGCCCGTGCCCGACGGCTGGCACGCGACGAACGTCGAGCAGGGCCGCGGCACGAGCATCGTCATTCACCGCTGATCGCCGACCGACGACGAAGTGCAGCGCACGGTGCGCTCGAAGTGCAGCCGCCTTCACTGCGCGTCGCTGCACTTCGCCGAAAACGTCGTGATTTCGTGAGCGGCGTCGGTGGCCTGGCGCCTGCAATACCGTGAAGTCACGAAGCCACCTCGTCAGTAACTTCACCCAAGCCCACTCGCGATGCTCGAGCGGTCTGGGTGACGACGCGAAGGCCACGAGCAAGGCCGACGCGTCGTCAGGGTGAAGGTTTCTCTCCGAGGATCTCGCGACGAACACGAACGCGAACAGAGAGCTGCTTCGGCAAGCTTGGATACGGTCGGACTTGCAGGCGCCCGATCGTGCCAGGGGGCCGCGACGAATTGGTTCGTCGTGGCCCTAAATCTTTTGTGCGTCGCGATCGGATCGATCGAGACGCTGGCGCCTCGATCGCTGGATCGCGTGTTCCCCCGCCGACCACGATCGAGGGCCGCCGCACCCTGGAGCGCGCGAGTCGACCGGCGAAAAGCTCGCTCTTTTCCATGCGCACCCGAGCCCACCGGGTAAGCGCTGATCCACGCTCGCGAAGGCGCGGGGCTTGCACTGGCTACAAGCAGCCATGTCCGCGAGCCCGTTCGTCCACACCGAGGTCCCTCCCGAGCGCAGCTCGACCGCGCCGCTGGCGGTGGACCACACCGGCAGCATCAGCCTCCAACCGCCGTTCGGAGGCGGATGGGCGAGCAAGATCCCCGCGGGCTGGCTCGGGATGTCGGGCTACCTCATCGCCGGCGTTCTCCTCGGTCTCGTCCTCATCGTCGCGCTCAGCCTGACGCGCAGCGAGCCGGCAGCGGCGAGCGCCGCGCCCAACACGGTCACCGACAACGTCGTTCACCTCGGCGCGCGCGACATCGGCGAGTCGTGCTGGCGCAGCGCCGCGACGCGCGAGCGCGCGCGCATCACCGTCTCGATGGAAGTCGGCCTCGACGGCAAGGTTCGAAACGCGATCGCGACCGGCGAGACGCGCGAGATGCGCGGCTGCGTCGAGGCGCACGTCCGCGGCTGGGAGTTCTTGCCGCAAGCGACGCCCTCGATGATGGTCCTGCCGTTCGAGATCCATCCGCGCTGATCCTTCCCAAGCGGCGAGCGCGCGTATAGCGTGCGGCGCATGGCAAACCCCACCGCGCTGCTCGAGACCTCGCTCGGCAACATCAAGGTCGAGCTCTTCGCCGACAAGATGCCGCTGACGGCCGGCAACTTCGTGAAGCTCGCCAAGAGCGGCTTCTACGACGGCCTCCACTTCCATCGCGTCATCGACGGCTTCATGCTCCAGTTCGGCTGTCCTCACAGCAAGGATCCCAACAGCGGGCGCGCGGGCACGGGCGACGGCCCCGACGGCACCATCAAAGACGAGCACCCGGCGGACGCGAAGCTCTCGAACGAGCCGGGCACGCTCTCGATGGCGAACACCGGCGCGCCCAACAGCGGGTCGTGCCAGTTCTTCATCAACACCGTCAACAACTCCTATCTCGACTGGTTCACGCCCGGTCCGTCGAAGCACCCCGTCTTCGGCAAGGTGATCGAGGGCATGGACGTCGTGAAGAAGATCGAGAAGGTGCGCACGCGCGACGACCGGCCGATCGAGCCGGTGCGGATGAACAAGATCACCGTGACGGAGTGACCCTTGCGCCGGTGAATCCCCGGCACCATCCTTCGTCCTACCGCTGCGACGTACCCTGGGCATTTCCAGGGGCCGCCCCCGAGGCATACCCTCGGGGGCGTTTCCCTCGTCGAGGACATCATGACCACCACCACTCCTTCGCTCCTCAGCGAGGCGCAGAAGGGTCCTGCCGAGAAGCTGCTCGACTTGACCCTCAGCTCCTCCGCTCACCTCTGGCACAACCGCCCCGGCCTCGACGTCGGGGGAACGTGGCACGCGAAGCGCGGCGCGAAGAAGGACATCGCCGCGCGCGGAGCGCCGGTCAAGCCCGGCCTCCACGTGCCCGCGGCCGAGCGCCTCTACGCGCGCTTGCTCGACATCCATGGGCTCAACGGCGAGCTCATGGCGCGCTTCGCGTCGTACGCGCTCACCCAGACCGAGTGGCGCGACCTCAAGGTCGCGTGCTGCGCGCTCATGCTCGTGCAGCCGCACGCCGGTCAGCCGATCAAGGACGACGACGGCTCCGTCGCGTTCCATGACGACGACTGGCGCGCGGTGGGCGAGGCGATGATCCTCTTCTACGAGAAGAAGTCGACGAAGATGCTCACGCCGAAGAGCGTGCTGCGCGTCGCCGAGCTGCTCGAGAACCCCGTCATCGCGGAGCTCAACAAGATCGCCGGATTCAGCGACGCTGGATCGAAGAAGGCGCCGCTCGGCCGCTGGAAGCGCGCCGCGTCGCGCTGGCTCGCGATCCGCGAGAAGAACCTGCCGATGCTCCAGGGCCTCGTGAAGGCGGGCTACAAGGAGACGATCAAGAACATCGCGCGCAAGGCGGGCTACAAGCCGGAGAGCGCGGCGTTCTTCCAGATCCTCGGCTGGAAGCAGAAGCAGGCCGCGGGCGGTCACCGCTCGATCGGCATGGCGAACGAGAAGCTCGAGAAGCGGCAGCGCTTCGACGGCGTCTCCGAGGCCGAGATCTGCGAGGCGATCGTCGAGCAGAAGCTCTCGTACAAGGACGTCGTGGGTCGTCTGCCCAAGGACGTCGGGCTCACGCCGGCCGTCATGGTCTGCTTGCTCCCGTCGCTCTCGGATCGCGACCTCCGCATGCTCACGCCCACGCTCGAGGAGCTCGGCCTCATGACCGAGCCCGAGATCCGCAAGCGCTGGGAGAAGGCGATCGCGGAGTCGACCGATCAGCGTTCGCTTCAGATCGCGAAGAACGTTCGCAGCAAGGCGCTGAAGGACAAGCTCGAAGAGGCCTCCGACAACGCGGCCAAGAAGGCCGTCGCCGAGGCGACGGCCGAGCAGCCCGTCGACGTCATGTTCCTCATCGACAAGTCCGGATCGATGGAAGGCGCGATCGACAAGTCGAAGGAAGCGCTGTCGCGGATCCTGGCGGGCTTCCCCCAGGAGAAGGTGCACATCGCGAGCTTCGACACCGTCGGCACCGTGCTCAAGCCGAAGGCGCCGAACCGCGCGGCCGTGCATCACATGCTCGCTTCCATCAAGGCGGGCGGCGGCACGATGCACGCGGCGGGCGTGCGCGCGATCTACAACGCGGGCATGCGCGTGCCCGCCGGATCGAAGCTCGTCGTCATCGTCGTCGGTGACGAGGCGGGCGAAGACGGCGCGCAGCTCGCGCGCGCGTTCGGCGAGTACGGCTACGCGCCCGCGGCGATCGCCGTCATGGTGAACGTCTCGGGCGCGCGCGGCCGCACGATCCAGGACTGCGCGCGCGCGCTCGGCCTTCCCTACAGCGAGGTCGGCATCGAGCAGTTCGAGGACCCTTACCAGGTCCCGCGCGTGCTCCGTGCCCTGCTCGAGGCGCCGAAGCTCGGCGCCGTCGTCGGCGCGCAGATCGCGTGGCTCGAACGCGTCCTCGCGACGCCGATCCTGCAGCTGCCTTCGTGACTGGAGACTTCGGTCTCGATCGCGACCTGCCACGTCTCCCGCGATCGGTCCTCTTCTCGTGGGGCACTTCGTGCCCCCTCCACGCTTTCGCATGGAGTCCTCCCCCGATTCGCCTTCGGCGACGTCGTGCTACGCACGACAGGCGAGAACGAGAGCTCGAGACGATGGATTACACGAAGTTTCTGGGGAAGAAGGAGCACGTCGTGCTGCCGTATCTCGGCGGGGCGTATGTCTTCGGCAAGGACCGGAGGCTGCGGCTCGAAGGAGAGCGGCCGGCGCACGGTTACCATCGCTTCGAGGTGCGCGGGCGGAATGCCCGCGCCCTCGAGGTGGTGGATTCGCTCCCCGACGAAGCGATGACCGCACTCTCGAAGGCGCGCGGTCACTTCGTCGCGGGGTGGCTCGTGTCTTCGAATGGCCTCGCGCGTCTCGCGCTCCTGCCGGAGGAAGAGCCGCCGCCGCTCGCGACGTGTCGCGCGCGCAAGTGGCACTCGGGCGATCATCTCTTCGAGGCGCTCGACTTCGACGGCGACGCCGAAGAAGAGGCGCGCCTCCGCCTCGAGCGCGGCGCGTCGATGGCCGACGTCAAAGGCGCGGCGGCGACGCTGCGCGTCGCGTTCGGGATCGCGCTCGCGATCGCCGTCGCGCGCAGGATGAGCACGCCGCTCTCCGTCCGCGAGGCGGGCGCCCAGGCGTCGATCGTCGCCGACGGCGGCGAAGAAGCGGCACGCACGATGATCGAACGCATCGCCCACGCGCGCCTCGAAGAAGAGGAGCGCGCGCGGATCCGCGCGATCGTCGCCGGCGCTCCGCTCGAGAGCAGCGCGCGAGCGCTCGGGCGCCGCGGCCGCGGCGAAGCGCCGACGCTCGAGAACGCCGCGATGCGCGCGGAGGTGGCCCTCGACGGCGCGGACGCGCGCATGCTCTCGTCGCGCCGCCTCACCGGAAACACGATGGAGGTGACGTTCGAGTTCATGGATGAACGTTTCGTCAGCGTGGTCGACGCGATCACGCTCCACGTCTACGACTCCGGCGTCTGCCTCGCCGGGGCCGACGAGCTCGTGACGCTCGACAGCCTGCCCGGCGTCATCCGCGAGGCGATCGAGACCGAGAGCCTCGTGATCACGCGAAGATGAAGGATGAAGCCAACATGCGTGAGGTCTGCATGCTCATCGGCGAGGGCGACGTCGTCCTGTGGTCGGACGCGTCCGACAGCCCCGTGCGCCTGCCCGACTCGCGCGCGCGCTGGGAGGCGATCTGGTCGCGGCGCGAGGCGCTCGTCGAGATCGCGCACTCTCACCCCGTCGGTCCCCTCGCCTTCTCGCGGGAAGACGAGACGACGATGGCGGCGCTCGTCAGCGCGCTCGGCCGGCCGATGCGCTTTTCGGTGGTTGCGCCCGGCGGAACCGTGCGTACGGTCTTCGCACCGAGCGTCGCACGCGTTGAAGAATACGAGACGTCGCTCGTCGAATCCGAACCCTGGTGGGCGTCGCTCCTGCGCCTCGCCTCGGGCTTCACCCGCAAGACTCCCCAGGAGGAATGACATGGCGGTCCTCAACATCACCTACAACGGCCTCTCGGCCGACTACCCGCTCGACGTCGAGCAGAACCTCACCGATCGCGACGTGCGTCGCATCGCCGTCGAGGTCGTGCGTTCGGGCGGCCTGCGCGGTCTCGCGATCGCGAACCTGCCCGAGCGTGCGTTCGACGACTACGTCGTCGACCGGTTCACCACGCCTCAGGGCGGTCACCGTATCTACCTGCGTCCGAAGGTCCCGTTCGGCGCGAGCTGAAAGGACTCTCCTTCGATGAAGCGGATCGTTTTCGCCGGCGTCGGCGCGCTCGGGTCGAACGCGGTCGTGCTGTGCCGCAACCTCGCGGCGCAGCTCGTCCTCGTCGACTTCGATCGCGTCGAGTCGAAGAACACGCTCTCGCAGGCGTTCGTGAAGCCTTCGGTCGGCAAGAACAAGGCCGAGGCCCTCAAGCTCCAGCTCGGAAACTTCTGGGGCGTGAAGGCCGAGGCGTTCGGCGTGCGCATCGGCGAGGAGAACGTGGCGACGCTCTGCGGCGCGGCGGATCTCGTGGTCGACGCGTTCGACAACGCGAAGAGCCGCCGCATCCTCTCGACGTGGGCGCGCGCGGCAGAGAAGCCGCTCGTGCACGCGGCGGTCTCCGCCGACGGCACGTTCGGCATCGTCCGCTGGGACGAGCGCTTCGAGCCCGACGAGGAGTCGACCGAGGGCCAGGCGACGTGCGAAGGCGGCGAGCACCTCCCCCTCATCGCGCTCGTCGCGTCGACGCTCGCGCGCACGGTTCAGGAGTTCGTCGCCTCGGGCGCGCGCCGCGACGCGATGGTCTCGCTCAGCGGCGTCGCGGTCACGTCCGAGTGACGATCACGGCTTCGCGAGCTCGGCCTCGATCGCCGCGACGACCTCGGGCGCGTCCGGCTCGGTCGCGGTGAGGAACCTCGCCGCGATCGTGCCGTCGCGCGCGATGAGGAACTTCTCGAAGTTCCAGCCGATGTCGGCGCTCTGCCCGGGCTGCGACTTGAGCCACGAATACACGGGTTGCTCGTCGGGCGCGTTGACGTTGCCGATCGTGAACATCGGGAAGGTGATCTTGTACTGCGTCGTGCAGAACTCGCTCACGTCCGCGTCGGTGTCGAGCTCCTGAGCGAACGTCTTCGAGGGGAAGCCGAGCACGGCGAAGCCCTGCTTGGCGTAGCGATCGTGGAGGGCCTGCATCGGCGTGTACTGTCCGGTCGAGCCGCACTGAGACGCGACGTTCACGATGAAGAGGACGCGCTTCGCGAGCTTGCACAGCGGAAACGGCGCGGTCTGACCGAGCCGCATCGGCGCGAGCGCGTAGAGCGATCCCGGCGCGCCGGCGCACGACGTGAGCGTCTCGGACGCCTCGAGCCGATCGGCTTCCCGCGAGGTTTCGTCGCGCGGCCCCGTCGGCGGCACGATCGGGGTCGGCGCCGGTCCGACTTCGGGATCGGGCGGGCTCGGGTCCGCCGGAGCGGCGCACGCCGCGAGCACCACCAAGCACGCAAGAAGCGCCGTTCGCATCCTCGGCCTCCTCGAATCAACGCGTGAGACGTCCATCCGGTCGCAGCGACCGTCGTTCGTCATCATGACACGGGCGGTCGCGTCCGGCACATCCCCTGCTCGGCGGAGCGCAGCTGATGCGGATCTTCTCTGCGTACGCGCCGGTCGTCGTCGGGTCGTTCCTCTCGCTCTCGCCCGCGCTCGGCGGATGCTCGCCGAAGGCGCCGGTGGAGCACCTCGTGTGGGCTCGCACCGAGAGCGGCGCGACCGTGACTTATCGCATCGACGAGGGCGGACGGCGCATCGATCGAGTCGACGGCATCCGCATCGCGACGAGCGAAGGCGAGTGGAGATGGATCACGAAGCGGATCCCCGTCGCGACCGATCCGTGCGATCTCGAGGGCGACGCGACGAGCCTACCCGCGCAGCCGGGGTACGCGACGAGCGCCTCGCTGATCCGTGACGGACGCGAACGACGCGAGCAGATCGTCGTCACGCCCGACGCCGTCGATCATGCGAACGAGATCCGGCACGACGTCGCGCTCGCTGCGTCGCTCGGGCCCTATCTCTTCGTCGAAGACAGCACCTACGTGTACGCATGCGGGGCCCACGGCAACACGACCAAGCGGTTCATCGTCTGGGACGCCGAGCGAGACCGCCCGATCGACGTCCTCGGCACGGTGCCCGATCCGGCGGGCCTCGTCGCGCGCGCTTCGAGCGAGCTCCACCCCGCCGGCGCGCTCGACGGCCCCACGCTCGACGGCCCCGACGACGAGGCCCGCGTCACGGAGGTCCGGCCGGTGCTGCGCGGTCTCCGAGCCGGGCCGCTCCCCTTCGAGGCCCAGGTCACCGTCGCCGACTGCTACGCCTGCAGCGACGGTTCGTGGGGCTCTTACGCGCGATCCGTGCGACTTCCCTCGGCACCGCCGCGCGCGCTCGCCGCCCGCGCGGAGGTGCCCGAAGGGGTCGCCCGCTTCGCCCAGGCCCATCCCGACCTCGCGGTTGGTGGCTGGTCTTCGGTCGCGCCCTCCTACACCGCCCCCGCGCAGCCTTGACCGCCTGATCAAACCTCGGCACCCTAAGCCGGATGGCGAGTGATCCGCCTTTCCGCGCGCGACCGAGCACGCGAGTCTCCGAGGAGGAGGGTGAATCCACCCGGATCACGAACCTTTCCAGCCTCGAGAGCGAGCTGCGCGCCCGCCGCCAGCAGGTCCACGCCTACCTCGTCGTGCTCGCGGGCACGAACCTCGGCGAGATGCACAAGATCGACGGCCCGGAGACGGTCGTCGGTCGCGCGATGAGCGCGCAGCTCCGCCTGAACGACGACGGCATCTCGCGGCGGCACTGCCGCGTCTTGTCGATCGGCGGCAGGGTCATCATCGAAGATCTCGGGAGCGCCAACGGCACGCTCGTGAACGGCGAGATGGTCCAGCACCACGAGCTCAAAGAGGGCGACAAGGTCCGCCTCGGCGCGAACACGATGTTGAAGTTCACGTACCAAGACAAACTGGACGAGACCTTCCAACAGCAGATGTACGACGCCGCGCTCCGCGACGGCCTCACGAGGCTCTACAACAAGAAGTTCTTCCTCGATCGGCTCGAGACCGAGTTCGCCTACGCGAAGCGGCACAAGACGATGCTGTCGCTCGTCCTCTTCGACGTCGATCACTTCAAGAAGGTCAACGACACCTACGGTCATCTCGCGGGCGACGCCGTGCTCGTGCACCTCGCGCGCATCACGCAGTCGATGATCCGCACCGAAGACGTGTGCGCGCGCTACGGCGGCGAGGAGTTCGCGATCATCTGCCGCGGGATTCCTCTCCTCAACGCGAGCGTCGTCGGCGAGCGCCTGCGCGCCGCGGTCGAGCAGGCGAGCTTCGAGTACCAAGGCCGCCGCCTGCCGGTGACGATCAGCGCCGGCGTCGGCGCGCTGCCCGAGGCGCAGGTCGCCACGGCCGCCGAGCTGGTCGGCGAGGCCGACGAGGCGCTCTACGAAGCCAAGCGCAGCGGCCGCAACCGCGTGTGCCTCAAAGGTCTCTGATCGCCGCTACCGCTTGCGCGGCGGGACGCTGGCCGTGTTCTCGCGCCTGATGGTGGTCTTGCGCGTCGTCGTCACGCTCCCCGGCCACGAGACGGTGGGCGGCGGAAACGCGGGCTTCGCCAGGAGATAGCCCTGGCCGAAGTGGGCGCCGGCCTCCTGCACGGCGTCGAGCTCTTCGGCCGTCTCGATGCCTTCGGCGACGACGAGCGCGTCGAGCTCGCGGCAGAGCACGACGATCGCGGACACGAGCTTGAACATCCGCGTGTCCTTCACGAGCCCCATGATGAGATCGCGATCGAGCTTCACCACGCGCGGATGGAGATCGGCGATGTACTTGAGGTTCGAGTACCCCGCGCCGAGATCGTCGACGACGAGATACACGCCTCGACCGCGCACCTCGCGGAGGACGCTCTGGCAGAGACGGAAGTGCGAGAGAGGGACGCCTTCCGTGATCTCGAGGTAGACGTCTTCGGAGTGCTGGAAGATCGGGTCGTCGGGCTGCACGACCCACCTCTCGTTCAGCTCCGCGGGGTGGATGTTGAGGAACAGCGGGTGCGAGGGACAGCCGGCGACCGCGAGCTCGCGGATGATCCGCCCGAGCTCGCCGGTGCACGAGTGCTGCACCGCCGCGGCGAAGAGGCTCATCGGGCTGTCGAAGTCCGACGACTTCGATCGCACGAGCGCTTCGTACGCGAAGATCTTCCGCGTCGTGAGGTCGACGAGCGGCTGGTACACGACCTTGATGTCGCGCGCGTCCAGCACGCGACGAATCGCGACGGTCGTACGACGAGGCTCGGCGGCGGAAGCGCGACTCAACGGTTGTTCATTCTAGAGGGTCCTCACGCGGGCTGTCAGCCCTTCAAGAGGGCAGCGTCGCCGCCAACTGTCCCCGGCGAAAGACCCACATCTCTCCCGGCCGGCCGATCGTCCAGTTCTCGTCGCGCGTGAGCGGCGCGGTGGCGATGACGGCGACGCGGTCTCGCGGCGTGGTCACTTGGGCGAAATCGATGCTGAGATCGTCGTCCGCCAGCGTCGCCGTCCGGAACGGCGCCTTGCGCACGATGTAACAGAGCTTCGTCGCGCACCGCGCGTAGAGGTGCGTACCGTCGCCGAGGAGGAAGTTGAAGCTGCCGCTCGCCCCGAGCTCTCGCCCCGCGCGCGCGACCGCGCGCCAGAGACGCGCGGGCTCCTTCGGGTAGCCGGAGGGAAACGCGCGGTCCAACCGGTCGAGAACGAGGCAGAACGCGCGTTCGCTGTCGGTCGAGCCGATGGGGTGGAAGCGGTGGAGCGGGCGCGTCTTCACGCCGCGCAGCGTGCCGTTGTGGGCGAAGGTGAAATTGCGCCCCCAGAGCTCGCGCACGAAGGGGTGCGTGTTGGCGAGCGACACCGGTCCGCGCGTCCGTTTGCGCACGTGGGCGATCGCGAGGAGCGTCTTGATCGGATGGCTGCGGATGTAGGCAGCGAGCTTCGACTCGGCCGCGGCGGCAGGCTCGAGGAACGTCCGGACGGCCTTTCCCTCGTAGAGCGCGAGGCCCCAGCCGTCGGCGTGGGGACCGCGAACGCCGCCGCGGAGCGCGAGACCGGAGAACGAGAAGACGATGTCCGTGGGGACATTGCACTCCATCCCGAGGAGCTCACACATGGATCGCAACTCGAATTAGACCGCGAAGCGCCGCCCACGTGCAATGCTTGTGGTGTCGGATGCGAGCCCTTCCTGCATTCGCCCTCGTGGGCGTGCTCACCGTCGGCGCCGGAGCCCGCGTCGCGGGCGCGGACGTGCAGACCCTCGCCGTGCGCATCGCCGAAGCGCCTTCGATCTCCTATGACGCCACCGCGCTCGGGCGGGCGACGCACTCGCTGCGCCTCGTGGTCTCGAACCCGGGGCCGCGCCCGATCGCGCTGAGCCCGCTCGCGTTCCGCTTCCGCGCCACGCGCGAGAGCGTCGCCTACGCGTGCGAAGAGCCGCAGGCCAGAGACGAGCGCTGGCCGAAGACGCTCGAGCCCGCGACCTCGTTCACCGTCATTCGCGACGTCACGTGCGACACGCCGCTGCCGGGTCGCTACGACATCGAGGTGAGGGCCAGGCCGCGCGGCGCGCCCGACGCCGACGAGCGCACGTACGGCTCGTTCGTGATGACGATCGAGCCCGGCGCCAACCCTCCCGTGCGCGTTCCCTGGGAGCCGCCGCTCCACGCGGCGGCCTCGGGCACGAAGGAGCTCAACCCGACGGCCGATCCCAACGCGGCCAAGATCGTGGTCGCGATGATCAACGGGACGCGCGCGCCGGTGACGCTCTCGGCGCAGAAGGCCGTCGTGCACGTCACGCGGCGCGGATCACGCGTTGCGCCGTGCCCCGAGCGGATCGCCGATCTGCCCTTCACCGGCTCGCTCGGCTCGGGTCGATCGCAGTCGCTGACGATCCCGCTTCGGTGCGACATCTCCGCGGATGCGGTCTACGACGTCGAGGTGACGCTCGCGAGCGCGAGCGGGCAGCGCGTGCGCCTCGCGACGCACGCGATCCGCGTCGGCGTCCTCCCTCCGCCGGGCCCGCGCCCGGAGGAGACGCGCGCGGTGCGCGGCTACGGCGGGATGTGACGGAGCCACGCGCCGAGATCGCGCATCACCGACGGCGGAATGCCGTGACCGCCTTCGAACGAGACGAAGTCGACCTCGAGCCCCGCTTCGTCGAACGAGCGGCGTAAGAGCTCCGCGACGGCATACGGCAGGATCGGATCTTCGGTGCCGTGGCTCTGGAAGATCGGAAGGCCTCGGCGCGACGCCATCTTCGGGAGCCATTCGTCGGCGGCGACCAGCGTGCTCGAGAGCGCCACGACACCGGCGAGCGCGCGATCGGTGCGGAGCGCGGCGTCGATCGCGAGCATCGAGCCCTGCGAGAAGCCGCCGAGCACGAGTCGATCGCGCGGCGCTTCGTTCGCGAGCGCGTCGAGCATCGCGGAGATCTTCTCGCGCGCGACGTCGAGGCCTTCGGGCACGTCCTTCACGAGCTCCGCGATCGCGCCGGGGCCGCGCGCCATCGCGCGCTCGAAGCGCTGGATGTCGATCGGCCACCACGCGCGCGCGTCTCCCATGACCGGGAGGAGGAGGAGATCGGAGAGGGAGAGCGGCGCTTCGGGGAAGAGAAACGTCGTGCCCGGCGGCGCGTCGATCGCCGACGCGAGGCCGACGAGGTCGTCGCCCGGCGCCCCGTAGCCGTGCATGAGCACGACCGTCAGCGGCTTTTCCTCCATCTTTCCCGTGGGCTTGACGACCTTGCGGGCGCGCAGCGGACCGAGCTCGAAGGGCTCCATGCGGGCGAGCATCGCACAATGCGCCCGCCGACCCTCGACGGATCCCCGCGCGTCCATGGAGCATCCGGTGTCCATCCTCTCGAAATTCTTGGGCTTATGATTGCTCGTCGCGAGCGCTGGCCGTAGACTTTCTCTCGATGTCCTCCGTGCGTCCCGGCGATGTCCTCGCGGGTAAGTACCGCGTCGAGCGCGTGCTCGGCAGCGGCGGCATGGGGTACGTCGTCGCTGCTCGTCACTTGCAGCTCGATCAGCTCGTCGCGATGAAGTTCCTTCGTCGCGGTCAAGGATCGCTCGACGAGACGGAGGCGACCGGACGCTTCCTCCGCGAAGCGAAGGCGGTCGTGAAGCTGCGCGACGAGCACGTCGCGAAGGTGTTCGACGTCGGCACGCTCGAGACGGGCGATCCGTACATCGTGATGGAGTACCTCGACGGCTGCGATCTCTCCGCGCTCGCGAAGCAGCGCGGAACGCTCCCGCCGGCGGAGGCCGTCGACTACGTGATGCAGGCGTGCGAGGCGCTCGCGGAGGCGCACAGCCTCGGCATCGTTCATCGCGACGTGAAGCTCGCGAACCTCTTCGTCACGCGCGGGCACGCGGGCACCCCGCTCGTGAAGGTGCTCGACTTCGGCATCTCGAAGGTGAACCCGTTCGGCGAGTCGGAGCAGGAGATGACGCGCACGGCGTCGATGCTCGGCAGCCCGCGCTTCATGTCGCCGGAGCAGATGCGCGATCCGCGCGCGGTCGACGCGCGAAGCGACATCTGGTCGCTCGGCGTCGTGCTCTATCGCCTCGCCTCCGGCAAGCCTCCGTTCGAAGCCGAGACGCTGGGCCGCCTGCTCACGATGGTGATGCACGAGGCGCCCGACTCGTTGTCGGTGGTGCGCCCCGATCTGCCGCTCGGCTTCGCCGAGACGGTGGAGCGCTGCCTCGAGAAGGAGCCCGAGCGCCGCTACGCGAACGTCGCCGAGCTCGCCTACGCGCTCGTTCCCTTCGCGACCGACGTGCAGCGCGCGCGCCTCGTCGCCGATCGCATCGCGCAGACGCTGAGCGTCGCGCAGCTCCCGCGCACGGTCGAGATCCCGCCCGCGATGCCGTCGCGTCCGTCGGGCCCGCCGGGCGCGAACGACACCGGCACCGCGGCGCCGTGGGCGGGCACGCAAGGCGGCGCCAAGCGCGAGCCTTCGCGAAGCGGAATGATCTGGGGCGCGGTCGCGCTCGCCGCGATGCTCGTGGGCGCCGGCGTCTTCGCGAAGATCCGTCACGATCGCGCGGTCGCGGCGAGCGCGACGAGCGCGCCGGCGAAGGCGCTCGGGGGCGAGGCGGCCGAGCCCGCGCCGGTGCCTCCGCCTCCCATCGTCATCCCTCCCGTCGCGACGGAGCCCTCGGCCTCGAGCGTGCCGGCGGGGCCGGCCACGGGCGTGGTCGCCGGTCGGGAGCGACCGCCGGTCCGCGGCCCGCTGGCGAGTGAGGAAAAGCGCCGTCCGGCCGCGCCGCCGCCGGTCGTCCGCAAGCCGCGCGCGCCGGCGACCTCGGGCAAAGACGAGGGGATCCCGGCGACGCGCGATTAGAGATCCTGACGCGGCGTCGGGTGCGCTCTAATGGGGGAAGCGCATGCGCCGGTGGGTCCTCGCTCCTTGTCTCGTCGCCGTGCTCGTCGCCGGCGGGGGAGAAGCGCGCGCGCAGAACGAAGGCGGCACCGCGGCGGCGGAGTCGCTCTTTCAGGAAGCGCGCAAGCTGATCGACGCGAAGCGCTACGGCGAAGCGTGTCCGAAGCTCGTCGCCAGCCACAAGCTCGCGCCCGCCGTGGGCACGCTCCTCAACCTCGCCGACTGCTACGAGAAAGACAACAAGCTCGCGAGCGCGTGGGCGCGCTTCCACGAAGCGATCGCGCTCGCGCAGCGCCTCGGGCGCCCCGATCGCGAGAAGACGGCGCGCGACCGCGCCGACAAGCTCGAGCCGCGCCTCATCAAGCTCACGATCAACACGCGTGAGCCGCAGGCGGAGGTGAAGCTCGACGGCAACACGCTCGATCCGGCGGCGCTCGGGAGCCCGGTGCCGATCGACTCGGGCCGACACGTGATCGAGGCGAGCGCGAAGGGCAAGAAGACGTTCTCGACGACGCTCGAGGCGAGCGAGAAGAACAAGTCGCCGAGCGTCGACATCCCGCAGCTCGAGAACGATCCCGACGCGACGAAGGTCGCGCCCACGACCGTCGCGTCGCCGCGCGAGACGGTCGACGAACCGCCGTCGAGCGGCTCCACCCAGCGCATCCTCGGGATCGTCGCGATCGGCGCGGGCGCGGTCGGCGTCGGCCTCGGGGCGTTCTTCGGCCTCCGCACGTCTTCGCTCTGGTCCGACGCCAAGGCGCGATGCAGCGAGGCGCCCGTGCGGAGCGCCGGCGACGTGGGCGGGCTCGAGTGCGATCAGACCGGGGTCGTGCTCGCGACCGACGCGCAGAACGCCGGCACGGCGTCGACGATCGCGTTCATCGCCGGCGGCGCCCTGCTCGCCGGAGGGATCGCGCTCTACTTCACCGCGCCGACGGGCAACACCTCTTCGAGCACCGCGATGCGCGTCGGCGTCGGCCCGGGCTCGGTCGTGGTGGGCGGTCGATGGTGAAGCTCCGCGCGCCGCTCCTCGCGACGGCGGTCGCGATCGCGATCTTCGGCGCGATCGCGTGCAACGCGATCATCGGCGTCGAGGACGTGAAGCTGCGGCGCGAGCGCGACGCGGGCGAAGAAGAGGAGCTGCCGCCCGACGAGGACGCCGCGGCGCCCGACAGCGGGCCCAAGCCGCAAGAGAACGCCCTCGAGGTCGCGCTCGGCGAGCGCCACACCTGCGCGCGCAAGCCCGACCTCACGGTGAAGTGTTGGGGCGACGACTCGCGCGGACAGAACGGCACGGGCGGCGCCGCCGGCGACGGCGGCGTCGTCACGACCCCGCAGCCCGTCGCGATCACCGACGCGACGCGCATCGCCTCCGGCAAGAACCACACGTGCGTCGTTCGCACGGGCGGGCGCGTCTCGTGCTGGGGCGACAACCAAGACGGCCAGCTCGGCAACGGACAGACGAACGCGCGATCGCCCACGCCCGTCGACGTGCTCAATTTGTCGGACGCGACGGCGATCGCGTGCGGCGCGAACTTCAGCTGCGCGCTCCGCGCGACCGGCGGCGTCTCGTGCTGGGGCGGAGGCCTCGGCGGCCAGCTCGGCAACGGCACGAAGGACTCGAGGCCGACGCCCACGCCCGTCTCGAGCCTCTCGAACGCGGTCTCCGTGTCCGCAGGCGAGGCGCACGCGTGCGCGGTCAAGGCCGACGGCTCGGCGGTGTGTTGGGGCGACGGCGTGAACGGTCAGCTCGGGACCGGACAGCGGGTCGAGAGCACGACGCCGGTGGACGTCTTGCTCGACGACGTCTTCTCGGTCGCCGCGGGCACGCGATCGACCTGCGCGCTCAAGAAGACCGGGTCGGTGCACTGCTGGGGCGCGAACGAGATCGGACAGCTCGGCAGCGGCTCGGCGAGCGCGGTCGCGAACCCCGCGCCCACGGTGGTGACGGGCTTGACCGCGATCGCGCTCTGGGCGGGCGCGAACCACGCGTGCGCGGTGAAGTCGTCGGGCACGGTCGTCTGCTGGGGGCAGGGCTTTCAGGGCCAGCTCGGCGACGGACAGATCCGCCCCGACCCTGCGACGCCGCAGCCTTCGCCGGTGAACGTCTCCGGTGTGGGCAACGCGATCGGCGTCGGCACGGGCGGCAATCACTCGTGCGCGCCGACGGCCACCGGCGCCATCTTGTGCTGGGGTGAGAACACGCGCGGCGAGCTCGGCACGGGCACGCAGACGACGCAGTTCACGCCCGACTCCGTCGGCGGGTATCCCTAGACCCCGAGGCGGGCTACCATCTGCGCGAGGGATGACGAGGGTACGGCCGAAGACCGTCGACGCGCGGAGTCTCAAGCTCTCTCCGGAGGAGGGCTTCGTGCTCTCTCGCGTCGACGGGCCGCTCTCGGTGAAGGATCTCGTGGCGCTCACGGGCCTCGGCGAAGATCGCGTGCTCGCGATCGTCGACGTTCTCGCGACGCAAGGCGCGCTCGAGCTCGAAGGCGGCGCGCCGAGCTCGGCGTCGATGCCCGCCGCGCGGCCGCCGGAGTCGAAGCGCGAGACCGAGACGCCCGAAGAGACGCCGCCCGAAGAGGTCGAAGAGCCGAAAGACGAGAGCGACGTCGCCGCCGAGGCCGACGACGCCGAAGAGGCGGAGGCCTCACGCAACTACCGGCAGATCTACGAGACGACGTATCGACCGATGGATCGCGACGCGCGCATCGTCGCGGCCACGAACGCGGACGCCGAGCAGCTCATGGCGCTGTGCCACGATCCGGATCCGCAGATCGTCCACGCCATCCTCGCCAACGCGCACGCGAACCTGAATCACGCGCGCGCGATCTCGCTCCATCACCGAACGCAGGTGGGGCTGGAGATGGTCGGCAAGCGCGCCGACTTCTTGGCCGACGCGGGCGTGCAGCGGAGGATGCTCCGCAACCCTCAGCTCCCGGACGCGCTCTTGCGGCGCATCGTGCAGCCGAAGCTGATCATGGACATCTACAAGAGCGCCATCGATCGCGAGATCCCCGAGCGCACGCGCGTGAAGACACGCGACCTCTTGCGGAAGAAGTTCATGCTCGCGTCGGCCGACGAGCGCGCGGCCTTCTTGTTCAAGACGGAGGGTCGATGCCTCGTGCTGCTCGTGCAGTGCGCGATCGACGCGCACACGACGCAGATCCTCTGCTCGAAGAACACGTACACGGTGCTCTTCATCCAGAACCTCGCGCGCTGGTCGGCGTGCCCGCCCGCGGTGCTCTCTCACCTGCTCAAGCAGCAGCTCGTGCGGCGCAACATCGGGCTCAAGAAGATGATCCTGAAGCACCCGAACTGTCCCGCCGAGGCGAAGCGAAACGCCTTCTGAGGTGGGCGACTGTCGCACCTCGTCTGGATCGCCCGAGATCCGCTTCGCCGGCATAAAGAAGCGAAATCACTTGCACGCTAGGGCGGCACGCGGCGCGCACATTGTAGGTATGGCCCGGGGG
This sequence comes from Labilithrix sp., assembly GCA_019637175.1. GTDB lineage: Bacteria > Myxococcota_A > Polyangia > Polyangiales > Polyangiaceae > Labilithrix. The sequence continues at coordinate 35,485 of JAHBWD010000020.1, forward strand.
TTGTTCCGATCTGGAGGACTGGTCGTCGCGGTCATCGCGCTCGGCGCGTGCGTCCACGAGGGCGCCTCGCCCGTCGACGCGGCGAGCAGCGAAGACGAGATCCGCTTCCGCGTCGGGGCCGTCGACACGACGCTGCCCGAGGTCGACGCGATGGGCTACGACGTCGATCTGAAGGTCGACGATCAGCGCGGCGCCGAGACGTTCACCGCCGACGTCAAGGGCACGTACGTCGCGACGCGCGATCTCGAGGAGCTCTCGCTCGACTTCGAAGGCAACACCATCGACGCGATCACCGTGAGCGGTCGCGCGGCGACGCACCGGCGCGAAGGCTCGCGCCTCGTCATCAAGCTGCCGGCGCCGATCGCGAGCGGCAAGACGTTCTCGACGCGCGTTCGCTACCACGGCAAGCCGGCGCAGGCCGACGGATCCAACCCGAACGACTTCGCCGCGTTCGGCGGCTTCCAGATCCGGCAGCGCAACGCGGAGGGCAAGCGCATCTACACGAGCCTGAGCTGGCCGAGCAAGGCGCGGCGCTGGCTCCCGCTCCGCGATCATCCGCGCGACGGCGCGATGTTCGCGATGACCGCGACCTTCCCCAAGAGCTTCACCGTCATCTCCAACGGAAAGCAGGTCCAGAGATCCGACGGATCGGACGGCACGACGACGTGGCGCTACGAGGCCCTCACGCCGATGCCGACGTACGACTTCCACATCACCGCCTACGAAGGGTGGAAGCTCGACGAGGCGCGCTCGCAGTCGGGCGTGCCGATCGCGACGTACACGTACGCGAACGCGCATCGTCATCAGCGCACGGTCTACGGCGATCTCCCGAAGTCGCTCGACTTCTTCGAGGCCAAGTTCGGCAAATACCGCTGGGGAACGGCCACGTTCATCGAGGAGCCGATCTTCGGCGGCGGCATGGAGCACGCGTCGGTCGTGAGCATGGACGAGACGCTCTTCTCCGATCCGAAGGAGGCGCGCGTCACCGCGGTCCACGAGCTGGCGCACCACTGGAGCGGCAACCTCGCGCGCATCCGCACGTGGAACGACTTCTGGCTCAGCGAGGGCTTCACCGAGTACCTCACCGCGCGCTTCATCGCCGCGAACGACGGCGCCGAGGCGAAGAAGGAGGTCTACCGCGGGTACCTCACGCAGGTGCTCGCGGCCGATCGGCAGAACCCGCACCCGCTCCGCCCGGCCGATCCGGAGATCGACGTGCTCTCGATCTTCGACGCGATCCCCTACCAGAAGGGCGCGCTCACGCTGCGCGCGATCGAGCGGATCGTCGGCGAAGAGAAGCTCACCGCGTTCATCAAAGACTGGTTCGATCGCCACGCGTTCGGCGCCGTCACGACCGCGGATCTCATGAAGGAGCTCCAAGACGCGACGGGCAAAGACCTCACGAAGTTCTTCGAGAGCTTCGTCTACGCGGGGTATCACCCCGAGCTCCGCGTCACCTTCGCCGCCGCGGGCGCGGAGACCGAGGTGAAGGTCGAACAGCTCCAGACGAAGGGCCCCGCGGGCGGCTTCGTGTTCCCGCTGGATCTCGACTTCGTCGACGACGCCGGCCGCGCGGAGCGCGTCACGGTCGACCTCACGGGCAAGACGACGACGAAGCGCGTCCGCCTCGCGCGCGAGCCGCAGTCGGTGATCGTCGACGCCGACGAGTACGTGCTCGGAACCGTGACCTGCGGCCAATCGGGCGGGGCGACGTGCAAAGAGGGCTTCCGCTGCCAGGGCGGCGCCGTCTCGGTCTGCGTTCCGCGTTGAGGCGCGTATACTCGCGCCGACCGCCATGGCCGACGACAAGGACCACTCGACCGGTCACATCGTCCAGTCGCTCGTCGTGAACCTCGTCATCGCCGCGGTGAAGGCGGTCGCCGCGTACTTCACGCGGTCGGGCTCGATGCTCGCCGAGGCGCTCCACTCGTTCAGCGACTGCGGCAACCAGATCCTTCTCCTCATCGGCGTGCGGCAGTCGAAGAAGCCGCCCGACGCGTCGCACCCGCTCGGCTACGGGCGCGCCGCGTACTTCTGGTCGTTCATGGTCGCCGTCATGCTGTTCCTCGGCGGCGGCGTCTTCTCGATCTACGAGGGGCTCCACAAGATCGACAAACCCGAGCCCGTCGAGCACGTGTGGATCGGCGTCGGCATCCTCGTGGTTTCGCTCTTTCTCGAGGGCGGCGCGACGCTCTCGAACATCAAGGAGCTCAACAAGCGGCGAGGCGAAAAGCCCTTCGTTCAGTACCTCAAGGACACGACCGACTCCGATCTCGTCGTCGTCTTCGCCGAAAACTCGGCGGCGGTGTTCGGCCTCGGGCTCGCCATCGGGGCGCTCGGGCTCGCGGCGTCGACCGGCGACGGCCGGTGGGACGGCGCGGGCAGCGCGGCGATCGGGCTCGTGCTCGTCGCCGTCGCGATCTTCCTCGCGCGCGAGCTCGTCTCGCTGCTCCTCGGAGAGCGCGCCGATCCCGACGTCGAGGTCGCGGCGCGGAAGGTCGTCGGCGAGATGCCGGAGCTCGAGCGCGTGCTCAACGTCCTCACGATGCAGCAGGGACCAGGTGAGGTCATGGTGCACATCAAGATCTCCTTCGTGCCCGATCTCACGATCGAGGCCGCTTGCCGGGCGATCAACACCTTCGAAGAGCGCCTGCGGGCCGCGCGGCCCGAGGTGCGCTGGGTCTTCGTCGAGCCCGACCTTCCGCGCGCGAACCTTCCGCGCGGCGAGGCGGAGGCGCGCGAACGGACCTCGCTCGCGTGACGCCTTACGACCGCTGACGGGCTGCGGTACGATGGAGCACGATGAAGACCGTTCGGCCGAAGCCGCTCGGCGCGCCTGACCCGTCCTTGCGGCTCACCCCGGAAGAAGACTTCGTGCTCTCGCGCATCGACGGCAACCTCTCGGTGCACGATCTCGTCGCGCTCACGGGGATGGAGGGCGCGCGCGTCGAGCAGATCGTGAACAAGCTCGCGCGGCAGGGGGCGGTCGCGCTCGAGGCCGACTCTTCGGGATACCTGCCGGCGGATCCGGGATCGAGCCCGGCGCTCGGATCGAAGCCGCGGCTCGCCGAGGCCGACGAGACCGCGTCGCTCGCCGACTTCGCGGCGGCGCTCGGGATGGATCCGAGCGCGTTCGTCGCCGCGGAGGGGCCTCGCGCGGTGCGCGAGGAGCCCATCGCGGAGCATCGCGTCGAGTCGCGCTCGAACTACCCGCCGCCGGCGGTCGATCCCGCTTCGTCGGCGGTCCTCCCCGCGGCCGAGGAGGCCGCCGAGGAGCCGGCGTCGACCGAGCAGCTCATCGAGCTCGGCCCGGCCGACGAGGTGCACGACGACGACGACGACGCTCGCGCGGCCGCCGAGGCCGAGCCCGACACGGTGACGCCGGAAGACGAGCGCAACTACCGCAAGATCTACGAGACGCGTTTCCATCGGCTCCCCACCGATCAGCGCGTGCACCTCGCGCAGACGTCGCAAGGTCCCGATCTCTACGCGCTCTGCCTCGACGCCGACGCGCGCATCATCGCCGCGATCCTCGAGAACCCGACGTGCGGGCTCCAGCACGTGCGCCTCATCGCGTTCCACCATCGCACCGGCACCGGCCTCGAGATGATCTCGCGCAGGGCCGAGTGGATCCGCGACATCCTCGTCGAGCGCCGGCTCCTGCGAAACCCGCAGTGCGGCGAGCAGGTGCTCGGGCGCATCATGTCTTCGAAGCGGCTCTTCCAGACCTACAAGATCGCGATCGATCGCGAGATCCCGGAGCTCACGCGATCGCGCGGGCGCGGGTACGTTCGCACGAAGTGGCAGAACGCGGCCGCCGAGGAGCGCGCCGACCTGATCATTCGAACCGAAGCGCGCTGCCTCACGGTCATGATCGGCTGCAACTTCGACGCGAAGACGACGGGCATCCTGTGCGGGCGCCAGTACAACTCGGTCATCTTCATCCAGAACCTCGCGAAGTTCGCCGCGACGCCGCCGGGGCTCTTGGCGCACCTGATCAAGCAGCCGTTCGTCCGCAAGATCGCGCCGCTGCGGAAGCTCTTGCTCCAGCACCCGAACATGCCGGGCGAGGTGAAGCGCCAGATGTGACGCCGGCGTGAGGAAGCCTCAGGGCTTCGTCTTCGTGTGCGTGAACTCGACGACGCCGTTCTCGTCGATGAACTCGGCGGTGAGCTTCTTGCCCTCGATGACGAGGTAGAGGAAGCCGAGCTCGATCGACTGGAAGAGCGCGGGGTTGTTGCCCGGCAGCTCGGTGGCCTTGGCGCCGGCGCCGGAGACCGCGAGCTCGGTGCCCTTGCAGCCCACGTTCAGCCACTGGCGGCTGTGGTCGTGGCCGCAGAGGTAGAGATCGACCTTGCCGCAGATGGTGTCTTCGAGGAAGTCCTTCACCGCCTTGCCGCTCACCGGCGGGACCGCGATCGGGAGGCCTTCGTAGTTGCCCGCGTTGCCGTGCGGGCCGTTCGACTTGTAGGGGTGGTGACCGAACGCGATCTTCCACTCGGCGGTCGACGCGGCGAGCCAACCGTTCATGTCCGTTTTCTGCCCGCCGGCCTGGGAGAAGAAGACCATGTTCGTGTCGAGCCCGAACATCTCCACGTGCTCTTTCGTCCAGTGGTAGTAGGCCGCCGGCATCTTCCACTTCGTCGACTTCTTCGTGTAGTCGACCTGGACCTTGCCCCTCGGGAAGTCGGTGCCGGTGCCGCCGTGACCGTAGTCGTGGTTTCCGAGCACCGCGTAGAACGGCAGGTTGATCGCGGCGTAGGGCGCCTCGAAGTGCGTCTGCCAGATCCCGTCGTCGACCGACGAAGCGCCGCTGTCGTAGAGGTTGTCGCCGAGGAGCTGGACGAAGTCGCAGCCGTCCTTCTTGCACTTGGCCTCGATCGCGTTCGCGATCTTCACCTGGCCGCTCGAGCCGGTGCCCGTGTCGCCCATCGCGACGAAGCGCACCGTCTTCTTCGGATCGGGCCCCGGCCCGCCGCTCGTGCTCGGCCCGCCGCTCGTGCTCGGCCCGCCGCTCGTGCTCGGCCCGCCCGACGTGCTCTCGCCCGGCGCGGCAGGTCCCTCGGACGGAACCGGATCGCTCGTCGGGATCTCGCCCCCTCCGCCGCATGCGGCGAGACCGGCGACGACGGCGGATGCGGCGAGGAACGGAAGCGCGGGTCGAAGCATGCTGCCCTCGAAGAAGATGGAGAAAACCGACGGGTTTGGCCTACGCCCCACCCCCTGTCGGGTCAACTCTCGGGTGCGTCTCCCGCGGCCCGAGGCCGGGAATTGTCTCGTCAAAAGAAGGAGTAAACGAGGGTGAGCGAGGCGATCGAGTCGGCCTTCTCGACGTTCGGCAACGGCAGATTTTCGTAGCGAATCGTGTAGGTGGTTGCGAGTGCGAGGCTGTCGGCGACGTTCGACTTGAGCCCGACGTCGCCGACCATGCGGAACGTCTCGTAGTCCTCGAAGCTCTGGAGGTACTCGAAGCTCGCGACGAAGCTGACCTCCTTCCTCAGCTTGTTCTCGTAGCCGAAGAAGAGACGGACGTTGTTCAGCGTGCGCGTCTTGTCGAGCGGCGGCGGCGCCGGCGTTCCCGGCGGCGAGCCCTCGGGGACGCTCTGCGCGCGCGAGGCGTCGCGGCGCACGTCGTGCTGGAGATCGTAACCGAGCTCGCCCTGGAGCCGGTGCTTGCCGGTGTCGAAGAAGTAGTACGCGACGCCGGGATCGACGTTGAGGCGCATGTCGAGGCCCTGGAAGCGATCGCGACGCAGCGTCGACTGGAGGAACAGCGAGACGCGATCGTCGAGGAAGTAGTCGTAGCGAAGGAGGCCCTGATAGTTCTCGACCGTCGTCTCCGTCGGCTCGTCCTTCTTGCCGGCGCGCGCGACGTTCGCCGCGATCGCCGTGCTGAACTGGTGCTCGTCGCGACGCAGGCGGAGCTTCGCCGCCGACGTGAGCGCGATCGTGCGCGCGTTGCCGGCGGTGAAGAGGCCGCCCGCCGCGAGGGTGAAGTCGGTCACCTGGTGCGGATCGTCTTCCTTCGGCTGATCGCTCGCGACGAAGCCGCCCTTCGCGATGTCGGTCGAGCCCTTCGTCGCGGTGTTCGCCTTGAGCGTCTCGGTCGGGATCGTCGGCGCGCTAGGCGCATCTTGCGCCGAAGCAGCGCGCTCGAAGAACGTGAGCGAGAGGAGCGTGGCGAGCGCGAAGGACGCGCGAGAGAAGGAGTGGCACATGACCACCCCTCTACAACAATCTGCTTCAGTGTGGCGTCGGGAACGTCATCGGGATCGTCAGCGACTTGCCGGGGCACTTGGTGGCTGCTTCGGCGGGCGGCGCGGCCTTCAGCACCTTGAGCATGCACTGCGCGACCGGATCGGGCAGTGACTTCTCGATGATCTTCGTCGCGCGGATCTTGCCGAGCGTGTCGATGTCGACGGTGATCTTCACCGTGCCGGTGAGGTTCGGCTCCTTCTTCTTGCCCTCGGCATAGCAAGCCTTGAGCTGAGGCCGCGCGCGCTTCTCCCACTCGACGGCGAGCGGGGTGCACTCGTCGGGCTTCTCGTTCGCGCCCGCGCCCGCGCCCGCGCCGGACGGCTCGGCGGGCGCCGCAGGGGCGGGAGCCGCGCCCGCGTCGCCGAGGCCCTGGATCTCGGCGAGGTCACTCGCGTGGACCTCGCCGAAGGTCTCGACGCCTCCGTCGGTGACGGAGGCTTGCGGGCCGGCGGGAGGCGGCGTCGTCGACCCACCGCACGCGACGACGGCGAGCACCGAGAGAGCGATGAAGCGTGAGCCCATGACCCACGTTTCTACCTCGTTTTGGATCAGAGCGTCTCTTGCTTGATCCCAGGCTTGATTTCGCCCTTCTTCGTCGTGACCTTGAACGACTTGGTATCCCACACCAACGTCACGAGGCGATACGGGACTTTCCGCGCGAGGATCTCGCTCTTGTAGCGCGCGGCGTGAGGCGCGCGCTCCCACGACTCCGAAGAGCCGAGCACCGCGTAGAGACCGACGGCGCCGGCGTCGGTCGCCTCGCCGGCGAGCTGCTCGCGCTTCTCGTCGGCGGCGCCGATGACGAGCTGCGCGTCGAGATCTTCCCACGTCAGCAGCGCGAGCGTGCCCGGTCCGCTGAAGAGCGACAGCTCCTTCAGCTTGCGCGAGACGGCCTCGACCGTGACGCCCGCGGCCGGATCCGGCTTCTCGAGAAGCGCGCCGAGGCGCGCGGCCGACAAGAGGCGCGCGAACATGCGCGGATCGGAAGGGCCGGGCGTTCCTTCGCCGCCGGCGACCTCGCGATCGATGCGGAGCGCTTCGTCGACGCGCCCGGCGCCGGCCGCCGCGTTCGCGAGGCGGAGCCACGCGAGCGGGTTCTTGCGGTCGAGATCGGTGAGCGTCTTGTACTGCCGGTAGGCCTGCGGATACCAACCCTGACGGAGGAAGATGTCGCCGAGCACGCGGCGCGCGTTCGGGCTCTGACCGTCGAACTCGACGATCTCGGAGTAGGTGCGGAGCGCCTCTTCCGGCTCGTTGGACTCGGCGAGCACGTCGCCGAGCTGCTGCGCGAGCGTCGGCGTGAGGAAGCCGCGATCGCGCAGGCGCCGGCCGTGCGCGCGGGCCTCCTGGAGGTTGCCGGTGCGCGCGAGGATCTTCACGAGGCGAACGTCGCCCTGCGGATCGCCGGGCGCGACGAGCATCGCCGCCTTGAGGCGCGCGAGCTGCTTCTCGCCCTTGTCCATGTCGACGAGCTCGCGATCGAGTCGCTGCCAGTCGACGCCGCCGTAGATCACGCGAGACACCGCCGCAGCGATCCGCACGTCGACGGTGCGACGGAGCAGGTTCTTCGCGACGAAGCGCTGGCCCTCGGAGAACGAGGCGAAGTGACCGAGCACGACCTCGGCCGCCTGCTCGGTCTCGATGCGCTGCTGCACGATGTCGAGCAGCGCGGCCTCGTCGCGCCAGTCGGGCAGCTCGCAGGCGCCGTAGGCTTGATCGTAGATCGTCGCCAGCTCGTGCGCGCTCTGCGTCTTCCGCGCGCGCTTCTGCCACAAGACGATGCGCTCGGAGAGCGGACGCGCGGCGACGTCGCTGCATCGCGAGAGCGCGCGCACGAGAGGGAGCCGATACGTGGCCGCGTAGCCGAACGGCACGGCCCGCGGCGCCGCGGGCTTGCTCTCGTCTTCGCGGCGGCGATCCCTCGGCGCGTCCTTGGTGGGCTCGGCGCTGTTCGCGAGGGGATCGCCGGCGGCCGATCCGCCGAGCGCACGCGTGGGCTTCGGCGGCGAGGCCTTGCGCTCCATCGGCTTCTCGGCGAGCTGATCCATGTCCGGCGCCTTCCCTCCCCCGCCCGCGTGGCCCGGCATCACCGTGGCCATCGGCGCCGCCGACGCGGCGGCGAAGGTCTCGTTCACCGACGGCGGAGCCGTGGCCTTGTCGATCCCGCCCGTCTCCGTCGACACGACGGACGGCTCGAGCGGCGCCGCCGCGCTCGGCGAGCGCTCTTCGCGATCGGACAGGCCGGCCATGCGCTTGTCGCACCCCATCATCGTCGGCGGCGCCGCGGGGACGAGTCCGCGCATCAGGCGCTCTTCGTCGCTCGGCGACTGGATCGCGCTCAGGCGCACGCCGCGCACGCGCGACTGCCTGCGAATGATGCCCTGACGCGCGTACGCCGCCTCGCTGTCGAGCGCGAGCGAGCTCGTGTACGGCGTGACGAGCGCGTACTCGACGCCGAGCTGCAAGATCTGTCCGCGGTTCTCCTCCTGGAGACCGTTCGATCCCATCAGGCGCCGAACGTACTCGGCCGCCCAGAGGCGCGGCACGAGCGAGGCCGTCACCGACGTCGTGTCGACGCGCACGTCGTACTTCTCGTCGAAGTCCTTGCCGCCGATGCGGCCGTGGACGCCGACTTTGTCCGGCAGCGGATGGTGCGTGCGCGCGAGCAAGACGAGCTCTTCGCCGCGCGAGAGCTTGCCCGTCGCGGAGTAGAGAGGCTGGTCGAGGCCCGCGCCGAGATCGACGGCGATGTCGGTGATCGCCGCCGTCTTGATCGCGCTCGTGAGGCGGAGCGCTTGATCGGTCGTCTGCCCCGCCTCGTCGACGCGCACGTACTGCCCGCCGCCTGCGCGCGCGAGCTGCGTGAGCAGATCGTGACGCGCGTCGGCGCCGGTTCCGATCGCGAAGAAGCGCGCGCGCGAGCCGGTGAGAGAGCGGCGGAGGCGCTCGACGAGGGCCTCGGAGCCCGTCTCTCCCGACGTGGGCGCGCCGTCACCGACGTAGACGACCGCCGCGTGCTCCTTGCCGTGGAGCCGCGCGAGCGCGGGCTCGAACATCGCGCCGATGTCGGTGGCGCCGCTGATGGAGTGATCGCTGAGCTTCTCGAGGGCCTTGGCGATGTCGGCCTCGGTCGCGGCCGCGAGCCCGTCCTTCGGGTAGATGACGGTGGCGGCGACGTCGAGCGTCACGAGCGCGAAGTGATCGTGATCCGAGAGCGCGCGGAGCGCGCCCTCCGCCGCGGCGACACGCAGCGCGCGCGAGCTCTCGTCGCCGCCGGCCGAGGTGTCGACGACCAGCACGACGTCGGCGTTGACGCCGGGCTCCTTGGCGAAGTCCTTGTCGGGCGCGTAGCGGAGCATGACGTAGTCGGCTTGATCGCTGCCTGCCTGGAAGCGCCAGGCCGAGACCGCGGGCCGCTTCTTTTTGCTCGCGAGCTCGAGCTGGAAGTCGGCGCGAGGGACGTATCCGCTGCGGCGCATCGAAACGACGCGACCGCCGCCCTCGACGCGCGCGTCGAGCGACGACGCGACCTCGACGTCTTGCTCGGTGCCGCCGACGTCGACCGAGAGCGCGAACTCGTCGAAGCGAACCGGATCGTCGGAGCGGAGCGGGTAGACGTAGCGCGTCTTGCCCTCGACGGTCGGCAGCATCTCGATGTAGCGAAGGACGACGCGGCGCGTGCCGCTCGCCGGGATCGGAAAGACGCGCGCGCGGTACGTGCGGCCGTCGACCCACTCGAGGAGCGCGGGATCGTTGCCGCTGCGCACGGCGGCGACGTACTGCGAGGCGGCCTCGCGCTTCTCGATGACCTCGCCCTCGACGAGCTGGCCGTTCGTCTCGAGCGCGAAGCCCGTCACCGTCGCCGTGGTGGGGACGGTGAACCAGTACCAGCCTTCGATCGGCTGGCTGCCGGGGTTGGAGAAGGTCTGATCGACCTCCGTCTCGGCGATGCCGTCGCGGAGCACGGCTCGCACGACCTGCTTCGCGATGCCGAGCTTGCGCGCCGGCGCGCCCGCGGGCGCCGCGGGATCGAGGCCGTAGAGGCGACCGGTTCCGCTCCCGACGAGGCGCGAGCCGCGCTGATCGCCCATGCCGCCTGTCCAGTCCTGCCAGAACGCGACGGCGCTCACCGCCGGCTTGCCTTCGCCCTTCGCGACGCCTTGCTCGCCGGCGGAGATCTCGACGCGGCCGCCCGGCGACGCGAGGATCGCGAGCCCGCGCGCGACGTAGACGGTGACGTCCTTGCCTTCGCGCTTGATGCTCACGCCGGCGTCGGACGCGGACACGCTCGCGCCGCCGATCTTGATCTCGAAGGCGTCGCCGGAGGCGCGCGGCGCCTCGAGCCACACCTCGCCCGACGCGACGTCGACGCCGTTGTCGAGGAGCTTCAGGCTCGTCTCCCCGCGGAGGAAGAGCGCGGCGCCTTCACCGGTGCGGACGAGCGCGCGCGCGCCCTTGCCCGTCGCGACGCTCGCGCCCGCGCCGAGCGGCGTGCCCGAGAGCGCCTTCACGTCGCCGCTCGCGTCGTTGATCGTCACGTCGCCCGCGGCGAGATCGAGCCGTGCGCCGAGCGCGCGCGCCTTCTTCGGCGCGGCGGGCTTGAAGACGATCGCGGCGACGACGGCGAGCACGGTGAGGACGCCGGCGAACACGAAGAGCAGCGTGCGGAGCGGAACGCGCGCGGGCGGGAACGCGGGCGGGGGCCTCTCGCCGTCGCCGACCACGCGATACGGCGCGTTCGGCACCATCTGCGGCGGCGTGACGTGCGGAGCCGCCTCGGGCGGGAGCGCGGGAGGAGGCGACTGGGGATCGGGCGCGTTCGGGTCGTTCATGGGCGGCCTCGGGAGCTACGTGCACGCAGGGCGAAGGATCTCGCGGGCGAACATTCGCCGATCCAAGACAACGCGACATGCGCCGCGTTCCTTGCACCATCCCTGGTTTTCCCCACGCGCGCGTGAGGCCCCGCTCCCTGCGAACGTCGAGTCTACAGGAACGGCCGGGCTTTTCAGCCTTCGTCGGCCCGCGGCACCGTGCGGCTCGATCCGGGCGGGGCCGGCGGCCCGGAGACGACCGGCGGCGGCGCCGTCGTCACCCCGGGCACCCAAGAATCGAGGCCGAGGGGCGCGAAGACCTCGCGCCCGACCGAAGAGAGCGGATGGAGCTTCGAGGTGAGCTGCTCCTTGCGCAGATAGAGCTCCTCGCGCCGGCCGCCTTCCGTCTCTTGCTTGAGCGAGAGCTCGAACTCGTTCGGGCTCCGCTTCGCGATCTCGCGCACCGTGGGCGCGAACATGGTCACGAGGCGCACGACGAACGGGATGACGAGGCCGCCGTCGAAGACCGGGGCGCCGTCGAGGCTCACGTTGCGGAGCTGCTCCTTGTGCTCGAGCACCTCGCCGCAAGCGGCGCGCACGGCCTGCCAAACGCGATCGAGGGCCGCGAGATCGCTCTGTCCGAGCGCAGCCGGTCGCGCGTCGACCTGACCGGGATGCTCGACGACGCCGCTCAGCCCTGCTTCGCCGCGGCGAAGGCGGAAGAAGAGCGACTCCTTCTCGACCAGCTTGCGCTTGATCGTCAGCTCGAACGAGTCGTCGCCGAGATCGAACTGCGTCACCGTCCAGTCGTCGACGTTGACCTGCTTCGCCGTCACCGTGCCTCGGAGCCAGCTCTTGTCGACGCCGACGAGGAGCTCGGTGCCCTGCGCGAAGTCGGCGACCTTGCGCGGCATCGCCCACGCGGCGACCTTCGACGCGTTGAGCGCGAACGCCGTCTGGATCCCGTCGGGGTTGTCGAAGACGGCGTGGATTTGGTGACGCGTGTCTTTGCCGTCGACCGCGAGGCGCATCGACACCTTGGTGGCGAGCACCGGCAGCTTCGCGACCTTGAGGAAGCCTTCGATCTGCGCGCGCTGCTCGCTCGTGCGGTGCTCGTTGTCGTTGCGCACCTGGAGCACCTCGCGCTCGCTCGCGCCGAGCACCGCGCGGCGGTGCTCGTCGACGTGTCGCGAAGCGAACTCGGCGACGCGCTGCGCGTACTCGAGCGCGTGGGCGTGCTGCACCTTCTGCGCGGTGTCTTGGACGGCACGCATGACCACGGTGTGGAACTGCTCGAGCGCCTCGAGGCCCTTGACCCGGCTCTGCGCGACCTCGTCGGTCTGGCGCGCGAGCTCGCGCGACTCGGTCTCGAGCTGCACCACGCGCGTGGCCGCGGCCATGAAGACTTCGAGGGTCGCCAGGAAGTTGTATCCGAGCGGGAACGGCGCCGAGTCTCCATAAAGGAAGCGCATCGTCTGGATACGATACCATTGTTCGGCCGCGCAGAGGCGCCTGAGAGGAGAGCGCTTCAGCGCTGGAGGATGGACGCCTCGATGCGCCGGTTCTCCGCGCGACCGTCCTTGGTGTCGTTCGGCGCGATGGGATCCGCCTCCCCCTTCCCTTCGGTCTCGATGCGAGCGGCGTCGACGCCGCGCTCGACGAGCATCGCCTTCACCGCCGCCGCGCGCTGGCGCGAGAGCGGCACGTTGACCGCGTCGTCGCCGGCGGCGTCGGTGTAGCCCGTGAGGCGCACGCGCGACGAAGGGTTCTCCTTCATGAGCGACGCGAGCTCGTCGACGGTGGCCTTGCCGCCCTCGGTCATGTTCAGCGTCGCGTACTGGAAGTTGACGTTGGGGAGCTTGAACCGATCGGGCAGCGCGGCCGTTCCCTTGAAGTGAGACGAGAGCTCGTCCGTCTTCGGCTTCTCGATCGCGGCGCCGGTGATCTCGGTCTTGCCGACCGGCTCGGGGGCCTTGGGGATCTCCGGCCTCCCGGCGACGGGCGCCTCGACCGGAGGCGGCTCCGGCCTCGAGACCTGCGGCGCCGGCGGTCTCCGGCCGAGCGCGAAGAGGATCGCGCCGAGGAGCAGCGCGCCGATCGCGAGGGCGACGAGAGGCCCGAGGCTGCTCTTCTTCGCGTGCACGGCGTGCGGCCGCGCCTCGCGGAGGCTCGTCGGATAGACGCCGACGTCCTTCTGTCCTTCGATCTCGACCACCTTCTCCTTCTCTTTGCCGAGGTAGTCCGAGAGACCGCGCGGGAGGTTGGGGTGCGCCGTCAGGTGCTGCTTCTGCGACTGCAAGAAGTCGGAGAGCCCGCCGGCGTCGAGCTTGCGCGCGAGCACCTCGCGACCGAGCACGCCCGCCGCGAGCGGCAAGAGCGCCGACATCACGCCCGAGGCCGCTCCGCGGCTGACGCCGCTCGACGACGCGACCGAGTCGGTCAACGCGTCCGCGCGATCGCCCAGGAGGCCCGTCGCCAGATTGCCGCCGCGCAGCGCGGGCGACTGGAGCGTCGACAGGAGCCCCGCCGCGCCGCTTCGGTTCGATCCTCGCTGGATGAGGCCGGTGATGATCGCGAGCACGCCGGCCGAGGTCGCCGCGCGGGCCTTGGGCGGGCTCTCACCGGTCGACCCCGCAATCCTGTCGACCGTGTCGGGTGTGACTTGAGCCTCGACGGCCTCGATGATGTTGAACGCCATGATGATCCGACTCCCGCGCGAGTGGTTTTCTGAAGTGCGACCGGAGTGACGCGCCGCAAGCCTCGTGCCGCGCGATCGCCGCGCGCAATTCGGCGTCACGACGAGGCGTGAAAACAAGACACCAGCGCGACGCGGCGACGAGCCTCGAGCGTGCGCGCACTGTGACCGCAAAGTTGGCGCGCATGTGCCGCAGGGCGCACACGCTCGGATCGGCTCGCCGCCGCGCGACCACCGTGCCGCGCGCCGCCGCGCCACCGCAGAGCCGAACCGATCGCACCTGGCACGCGCGCTGCGTGAGAGGCGCCCAACAGAACGGAGGCGGGCATCATGAAGACGGTCGTAGGGATGTTCAGCAACGTAGGTGAGGCGCAACGCACGTTCGAAGACCTCACGCGAATGGGCTTCAGCGCGAACGACATCAGCGTCGTGACCCGAAGCGATCGTGGCGCGACGGAGCGGATGAGGCTGTCGACGATCGACGCGCCTGACGCCGGGAGGATCTGCGCGCGCGGACCGATCGCGGACGCGCTCTCGCAGCGCAACGCGGGTCTCGCCGGCACGCTGAAGAACGCGGGCGTCTCCTCGGCGCTCGCCGAGCACTACGCGACCGCGGTACGCCAGGGCGAGACGCTCGAGTCGGTCGTCGTCGAAGATCGCGACGCCGACAAGGTCGTCGACGTGATGAGGCGCCACGCGGCGCGCTACGGAACGGCCGATCCCATCCACGAAGCGAAGGCGGGCAACGGCGGAGCGGCCGCCGCGACGGCAGCCGCCGCGGCGACGACGGGAGCGCTGCCCCGCGAGGCCCGCCGTGAGGAGCGCGAGGAGCGCGAGCGCGGACCGAAGCGCGACGGGGAAGAAGAGGCCTACATCCCGGTGATGCGCGAGGAGATCCACGTCGGCAAGCGCGAGGTCGAGCGAGGCGGCGTCCACGTCGACGTCCGCGTCGTGGAGAAGCCCGTGTCGGAGCACGTCACCCTGCGCGAGGAGCACGTCAACATCGAGCGTCGGCCCGCCGATCGCGCGCCGCGACCGGACGAGGCGCTCTTCCGCGGCGGGCAGCTCGACATGACCGAGCACGGCGAGGAGCCCGTCGTGTCGAAGGAGGTGCGCGTCGTCGAGGAGATTCGTCTTCACAAGAGCGTGACCGAGCGCGACGAGCTCATCGAGGACAAGCTCCGCACGACCGACGTGGCGATCGACGAGCTCGCGGGCGAGCGCAAGGCCTACCGCGCGCACTTCGAGTCGCTCGGCCGGAAGGGCTCGTTCGAGGAGGAGCTGCCGGCCTACGAGCTCGGACGCAACCTCCGCGGCGAGCGTGGCGATCGCTGGGAGGAGATCGAGCCGAGCGCGCGCGAGCGCTGGGAGAAGACGCGCCCGGGCACCTGGGAGCGCTACAAGGACGCCATCCGTCACGCCTTCTCGCGAGGGCGCAACAAATAGGAAGAGGCCTCGAACCTACCGATCGCGCTTCTTCGTGGCGCCGCGTGGATCCATCACGTGGTCGATGAGCCCGTACTCCTTCGCCGCTGCGGCGCTCATGAAGAAGTCGCGATCGGTGTCTTTGTGGATCTGCTCGAGTGACTTGCCGGTCGCCTCGACGAGGATGTTCGCAGCGACGTCTTTGAGGAGCTTGATCTCGCGCGCTTGGATCTCGATGTCCGAGGCCTGACCGCGGGCGCCGCCGTGCGGCTGGTGGATCATGATGCGCGCGTTGGGCAGCGCGCTGCGCCGACCCTTCGCCCCGGCCGCGAGGAGCACCGAGGCCGCCGACGCCGCCATGCCGAGGCAGCTCGTCGACACGTCGCTCCGGACGAACTGCATCGTGTCGTAGATCGCGAGCATGCTCGTGACCGAGCCGCCGGGGCTGTTGACGTAGAGCATGATCTCCTTGTCGGGATCTTCGCTCTCGAGGAAGAGCAGCTGCGCGATGACGACGTTCGCGAGCATGTCGTTGATCTCGTCGTAGAGAAAGACGATGCGATCCTTGAGGAGGCGGTCGAAGATGCTCCAGCCGCGTTCGCCCCGGTGCGTCGTCTCCACGACGTTGGGGATGAGGACGCCGGAGGCGCGCGCCCCCTCGATCGCGATCATCGCCTCGGCTCGGCTCTCGGGGCGCCTCATGCGGCCATCCGACGGCTCGCGCAGGCGAGGACGCGCGCGTGCCTGCGGTGGGTGAAGACGAGCACGACGTTCTCTCCGCGGGGGACGAGCTCGAAGCTCACCTCGCCCTCGCCCCATCGGTAGGCGACGACGTTCGGCGGCTCGCAGCGCGAGACCTCGCCGAGATCGCCGGCGTCGTTACCGAGCCAGCCCGCGATCTTCGCGGGATCGGTGAGGTGCTCCCAGACCTCGTCGATCGGGCCTGGGAGGACCCGCTCGATGCGCACGCTGTCGTCGTCGCTCATGATCTCCTCTTCTTCTTCGCTTCGCGGAGCTGGCTCTCCAGCCGATCGAGCTTTTTGCCCCAGAACCTTCGCAGCCTCGCCATCCACGCGTCGATCGCCTCGAAGCCCGCGGGATCGAGCGAGTAGAGCCGGCGCTGCGCGTCGGGCCGGACCCTCACGAGCTGCGCCTCGCGCAAGACCCGGAGGTGCTGCGAGATCGCCGGAGCGCTCGCCTCGAAGTGACGATGGATGTCGCCCGCCGTCCGCTCGCCGCCTGCGAGCAGCTCCACGATGCGAACGCGCGTGGGATCGGCGAGCGCGGTGAAGGGAGCCACCCCGTGGTTATGAAGGCCCGTATTAATTAAGTCAAAGCTAAATCAGTGCGGCGCGGCGAGCCAGCGGCGCGTCTGGGCCTCGATCTCCGCCTCGTCGGCGTCGATGTCGACCGGGACGGGCGCGCCCGCGATCGCGTCGAGGGCGCGCTTCGCGTAGCCCCGCACGAGCGGGTACGGGTGGGTGAGGTGCCGCGCGAGCGCGGGGATCGCCGCCTTCGAGCGCGACGCGCCGAGCAAGTGGAACGCGACGGCCTGCTCGTGCGGCTTGCCTCGATCGGCGGTCGCGAGCGCGACCGGTTGCTCGAGATCGCCGTAGAGCTTGCGGAGGGCCTCACGATCGTAGGCCCGCTTCCACCACGCTTCCATCGTGGAGACGAGCGACTCGACGGAGCGATCCGCGTGACAGAGCGCGCACTCGACGGGGCGATCGAGCAGCACGCGCGGCGGATCGGTGGGCGAGCCGATGCGGTGGTAGCGCGTCATGCCGCCGTCGAGCGAGAGGTTCTTCTTCGGCATGTGGCACGAGAGGCAGCGCGCGCCCTCGCCCGCGGGATCGTGGTGCGCGTGCGCGCGGAGCGCGTCGGCCGCGGCGTAGCGCTCGTGGCAGCGCGTGCAGAGGGCGTCTTGCTGCGCGGCGCCGAGGCGCTGGAGGGCGGCGGTCGCGCCGTCCGCGTGCGGCTCGTGGCACTCCACGCAGCTCAGCTTCGAGGTGCACGCGCCGAGGAGCATGTCGCGCGCTTCGCCCGAGTTGATGTGGCTGCCGCCGGCGACGCCGTGACGGCTGCCGCCTTCCCACGTCGGCTCGTAGCCGGAGAAGAGCACCTGATGGCAGCGCGCGCAGATGCGGTTGATGCGCGCGGCGCGGAGCGCCCCCTTCGCTTCGTTCGCCGGCGGCGGGAGGCGCACGGTCAAGAACGCGCTCTTCGGCTCGAAGGTCGGGAGCTTCTTGGGATCGCGGACGTGCTCGGCCGATCCGAGGTGACAGGCCTCGCAGCCGATGCCGACCTCGACGAGGTGCTCGCGACGGAACGCGCGGCGCGTCGCCGTCACCGCGTCGAGCGCCGAGGGGCTCTTCCGCTTCACCCCGATGCGCGAGAGCTCGCCCTCGAGCGCGCGCGAGAGCGCCGCGTCGTCGGTGACTTCGAACGCGGCCCGCTTCTCTTTCGGGAGCAGCGGATCGACGACCTCGCCTTGGTAAGCCTTCGCCGCAGGCCCGGCGATCGCGCCGAGGACGGTGGAGAGATAGGGCGGCGTGTTGTGACAGAAGATGCAGGTCTGGTTCCACACCGGGCCCGCGCGGAGCCCGACGCGCTCCTTCACCATGACCGAGTAGCCCTTGTAGCGGAGCGACTGGGTCGCGAAGACCCAGCTCACGGGGAGGACGACCTCGTCGCCGCCGCCCTCCGCGATCCCCGCGAAGTCCTCGCGGTAGTGGCCGCCGATCACGCGCGTCACGCGGTACTTCGCCGAGCCGAGCTTCTTCGAGCTCACGGTGACGAAGCGCGCGCCGCCGATCGTCTCGAGCTTCGCGGTGTCGCCCTTGAAGGTGAACGTGGTGCCGTCGAAGGGCGCGCGCACGTCCGCGCCGTCGGCGTCACGCGTCATGTTGTGCATCGGCGATCGGAGCCAGCTCGCGACCCGATCGGCGTGGCAAGGCGCGCACGCCTGCGTGCCCGCGTAGTCGGAGAAGACGACGTTGCTCGAGACCTCGCCCGGCGCGCTCGCCGACGGCCGCTCCGGCGCGCGCGTCGCCCCGCCGCACGCGGCGGCGACCAGCGCCGCGAGGACGAGGCTCGTCGCGCGACGGCTCAGACGAGCCACTCCCCCGCCCGCACGAGGATGCGCGTGTGCTCGGCGAGTCGATCCATGAACTCGCGACGCAGCTCGGGCGTCTTGATCTTCGCGGCGCGCTCGAGGAGCCGATCGCGCGCGCGCGCGATCGCCGCGCGCGATCCCTCGACGTCGCCGCGCGCGCGGAGGCCCTCGGCGTAGCCGAGGTAGACGAACGCCTCGCCCTCGACGGTGCCGCCGTACGCGCGAAGGATGCTCATCGCCTCGTCGCCGGCCTCGAACGCGGCGGCGGCGTCGCCGTCGTCGGCGTGCATCAGCGCCATGATGCCGAGCACGGCGGCGCGGTACGTCGGCGCGCCCTCGAGGAGCGGCAGCGCGAGCGCGGCCTCCTCGGCCGCCGCGCCGTGCTGCTTCGCGAGGTGGAAGCCCCCCGCGCGATACGCGCGCGCGCGGCCTTCACCCACGACGTCACGCTGGGCGGCGAAGCCTTCGATGGCGGCGTTGAGCGTGCGCAGCGCGTCCTCGCGACGCTGCATGCGGTTGTAGAGCTGCCCGAGGTGGAGCTTCACCTCGTTGAGGATCGCGAGGAGCCCGAGGCGCTCGGCGGCGGCGATCGCGTCGGTGAGGAAGCCCTCGGCGCGCGCGAAGGCGCCGAGCTGGAGCAGCGCGAAGCCCGCGTTGTCGCGCTGCGCGGCTGCGTTGCGGAGATCGCCCACGGTGTCGAAGCACGCGACCGCTTCCTCCGCGAGCAGCGCCGCGGGCTCGATGTCGCCCAGCCACAGCGCCTGCGCGACGCGCGCCGACAGCAAGAACGCCCGCGCCGAGGCGTCGCGCTCGACGACGTCGCGCGCGTCGGTCTGGAGGCGGGCGATCATCGCGTCGGCGCTCTCGAAGCGGCTCGTGAGGATGAGGCGATGCGCGATGCGCGAGGTCGCGATCACGCGCGACGCCGTGATGCGCTCGACGCCCGACCGCGTGCTCTCCGGCTCGAGCTCGCGCACGCGGCGCGAGAGGAGATCCGCCTCGTCGCTCTTGCCGAGGGTCGTCGCGGCGTCGACCGCCTCGGCGACGGCGACGTACCAGTGATCGCTGCCGTGCGGCAGCTCTCGCATCGCGAGGCGCGCGTGCTCGAGCGCGACGTCGTGCTCGCCCGCCCAACGCGAAGCCTCCGCGAGCAAGAGCTCGAGCATGCCGAGCACCTGCCCGGTCGCGCCCGCCTGGATCGCGCGGTCGGCGCGCATGCGCGCGGCGGTGAAGTCGTTGCCCTCGAGCGCCTGCGACGCGGCGCGCGCGTAGTAGGTCGCCGCTTTGTCGAGCGCGCCGCCGCGCTCGAAGTGCTCGGCGAGGACCATCGCCTCGTGCTCACCGGCGCGCCCGAGCCAGTCTCCGGCGAGGCGATGACCGAGCGCGCGGTCTTCGGCGGTGAGCATCTGGTACGCGGCGTCGCGGACGAGGCCGTGCCGGAACTGGTACTCGTGCTCCGAAGGGAATCGCGAGACGTCGCGCCGCTGGACGATCTCGCGGCGCGCGAGCTCGACGAGCCAGTCGTCGACCTCGGTCGCCTTGTAGTCGCCGCCGGTCAGCGCGAGCAGGCCGCCACGCCAGAAGACCTCGCCGAAGATGCTCGCGGCGCGAAGGACGCGGCGCGCCATCGGATCGAGCCGCTCGAGCCGCGCCTCGACCATCGCGAGCACGGTGCCGGGCAGCGACCACGGATCGACGTCGAGCGTCGGGCCCGAAGTCGGCGCCGGCGGCGGGATCGTCGTTCCGGTGCGGCCCGCGACCATCCCGGTGTTCTCCGCGTACGCGCGGATCAGCTCCTCGAGATAGAAGACGTTGCCCGCGGCGCGATCGAGCAGACGCGCGCACTCCGCGGCGTCGAGGCTCTCGCCCAGCACCTCGCGCACCAGGCGCTCGCCGGCGCGGCGGACGAGCGGACCGAGCCGGATCTCCTGCAGGCTGCGCTGCTCCCACAGCGTCGGGAAGGTCTCGTGGATCTCGCTGCGCGCGACCGCGATCACGAACAGCGGCCGCTCGCCCGCGGCGCGCAGCGCGGAGTCGATGAACGTGACGCTCGGCAGATCGCCCCAGTGGAGATCTTCGAGGACGACGAGCAGCGGGCCGCCCTTCGTCTCGGCGAGCACGAGATCGCAGAACGCGCGGCGCATCTGGTCGCCCATCAGGATCGCGTCGAGGCGCGCGGCGCGCAGCTGGACGCTGCCCGCGTCGGGGAAGGGCACGCTCGCGATCTCGCCGATGAACTCGGCGACGCGCGAGACGTCGGCCTCGGCGACGTGACGGCCGACGCGGGCGCGCACCTTCTGCTGGCGGACGACGAGCGGCTCGCCGCCGCTGACGCCGGCCATGCGCCGGAGGAGCCGCGCGAGGAGGCTGAAGGGCGAGCCCTCGCTCATCGGATCGCCGCGCGCGAGCCAGACCTCGACGCCCGAGATGTCCGAGACGCGTCGCAAGAGCTCGCTCAACATGCGCGACTTGCCGGCGCCGGGCTGCCCTGTGACGAGCACGGCGCGCGCGACCGGCTCGTCGACGCACTCTTCGAAGATGCCGATGAGCGTGGAGAGCTCGCGATCGCGACCGACGAACGGCGTCGGCTTCCCGAGCAGGGTGCGCGCCTTCGCTTCGCGCTCGCGGAGGCCGCGGATGAACAGACCGCGATCATCGCCGCCGACGTCGAAGCGAATGTCGAGCAGACCCGCCGTGGTCTCGTCGAGGAAGACCGGGCTCTGGCCGTGGAGCGTCTCGTCGCTCATCCCCTTCTCGCGGGATCGCGCGGTGGCGAGGAGCCCGGCGGCGCGCTCGATGACGTCGCCGACGCAGCTCCTCCCGGTCACGGTGGCGAGGCCCGTCGCGAGCACGACGTGCGCGCTGATGAGGTGCGTGCGGAGCGAGAGCGCGCACCGCGCCGCGTGCGCCGCCTGGTCGCTGGCCGCGCCCTTGCCCGAGAGCGTGACGACGATCGACCCGTCGGCCAACGTCTCCCCCTCGGCGCCGAAGCTCGCGACGATCGTGCGAGGGTCGAACGAGGCCGCGACCGTCTCCGGCGCTCCGCGATCTTCGCAGGGGATCACCGGCTGCTCGTTCTCGTTGAACGACGCCATGACGACGCTGACGAGGCGGCGCTCGCTTCCGGTGAGCGCGCGGACCGCCGGCGCGCTCGCGCGCTGGGCCGGGCTGTCCTTCACCTCTTTGAACTGGTCGAGCTCGCGCAGCACCGAGGAGCCGCTCGTCGGTCGCGCGGTGACGTGCTTCGAGAGCATGCGGCTCACGAGATCGTCGAGCGCTTCGGGGACTTCGAAGCCCCGGTCGCGCAGGCTCGGCGGCGCTTCGAGCAGGATCTTCGCGAGGAGCGCGGCGATGTTCTCTCCGGCGAAGACGGGTTGACCGGCGATGCATTCGTAGAGGACGCACCCGAGCGAGAAGATGTCGGCGCGCGCGTCGATCTCGCGGTTGCCGCGGGCTTGCTCCGGCGCCATGTAGCCCGGCGTGCCGACCATCACGCCGCTTCGCGTCGACGGGCGCGTCGCGTGCAGGAGGCGCGCGACGCCGAGATCGAGGAGCTTGAGCTGATCGGTCTTGCCCGCCGGCAGGAAGATGTTCGACGGCTTGATGTCGCGATGGACGATCCCGCGCTCGTGGAGGACGCTCAGGCCTTCGGCGACGCGGCGCGCGAGCGCGAGCGTCTCGTGGAGCGTGAGCCCGGCGCTGTTCAGGCGCTCGCCGAGGTCTTGGCCCTCGAGCCACTCCATCGCGATGTAGGGACGGCTCGCATCCGCGATGCCGTGGGCCACGTACTTCACGATCCGCGGATGGCTGACCTCCGCCAGGATCTGGGCCTCGCGCTTGAAGCGCTCTGTGTCGCGCGACGACGCATGCAGGACCTTGACCGCGACGGCGCCACCCGTGAGCCGATCGCGGGCGCGGAAGACCTCGCCCATCCCGCCGGAGCCGACGAGCCGCTCGATCTCGAAGCGGTCCGCGATGACCTGCATCAGATGGACGAGACTACGCCTTTCTCGACCCGCGCGATCCGCCTTCGAAAGCGCGATCGGCATGGTCGTCGCCCGGTCTATCGCCTACGCTCGGCTCATGGCGGCGCGGAAGAAACGGTCCAAGGTGGCGAAGAAGAAGACCGCACCGAAGAAGAAGACCGCCGCGCCGAAGAAGAAGACCGCACCGAAGAAGAAGACCGCCGCGCCGAAGAAGAAGACCGCACCGAAGAAGAAGACCGCCGCGCCGAAGAAGAAGACCGCACCGAAGAAGAAGAAGGCGACGACGCACGCGAGGAGGCGCGTCCCGCCCGCGAGGCCTTCGGAGCGCGCGATGCACGTCGCCGCGCAACTCCCGACCGAGCGAGCGCTCACCGACGAAGAGCGCGACGCGATGTCGAAGGTCGCGGAGACCGCGCGGCGGGTGCTGAACGGCGCGGCCGGCAACGGCGTCGTCGAGAGGATCGGCTCGTTCGTCGACGAGGTTCGCGTCGGAACGCGCCCCGAGCCGAAGAGCCAAGACGTGCGGCTCGGCCTCGGCGTCCTCTGGGGCGAGCAAGTGCGCGCGGCCGCCGGCTGGCGATGGGTGCACCTCTCCTACGCCGACGGCTTCGCGTCGTACGCGCTCGTCCCCGACGATCGCGCGTTCGCGTGCTTTCCGCTCAATCGCTTCTCCGAGCTCATGCGCCTCGGCTCGAACGGCGTGAACACGTCGGTGCCGCTCTTCGAATCGATCCGCATGGGCGCGCTGCCCGCGCGTCGCGAGAACGCGTACCTCGTGATCGGTTGAACGGCCTAGTCGGCGCCCGCGTCGACGGGCGCGCTGCCGCCGCCCTTGGCCGCTTCGGCGGCCTGCCATTTCTCGACGAGCGGCTTCTGCGCCGGCGTGAGCGCGGGGCCGGTGTGCCTGCCGTAGGTGACGAACCTCGTGTTGGGCATGTGGTAGCCCTGCTGCTTGAGCAGGTCGTACGTCTCCTGCGCCGTCGCGCCGAAGAAGACCGGCCCTTGAGGGACGCCGCCCTGAATGTGACAGCCCTCGCAGGTGCCCTTCACGTTGCCCGGCGCCGGATAGACCTCGGTGTTGAAGATCGTGAGGGGGTCGCCGCTCGCGCCGCCTTCGACCGGCGGCGGCGCGGCGCCCGAGCTGGCGCCGATGGGCACGTCGAACTCGTCGATGGCGCCCGAGTTGCCGTAACGCGGATCGGTGTCCTGCGCGCAGCTCACCACGAGCGCCAACGCGGAAACGCCGAGGGCCAGAACCATCATGATCCGCGTGGATGTCGGTCCCATCTCCCTTCGTTGGAGCACGGCTCGTGCCCCCGAGGGAAGCGCCCGGCGCGATCCGTGCTCCTGCTCACGGTCGCGCGCGGGAGCATGCGGAGACTTTCCCACCTTGGCTCCATGACAAATGCTGCGTGGAATCTCGATCCACCATCCGCGGGCCGCCGCCCGCGAGGCTTGGTCTCCGCAACCGATGGAATCTTGAGGCGACCTGTGTGGACCGCTCCGTGCTTTGATGCGGCGCGGAGATGAAGGAAGCGGGATGAGGGTTCGGACGGCGGGGGCACGACGGCTCGCCCCCCGAACGACAATCCGGATGTTCTGGGTCTGGCTGATCGCGCTGGCGAGCGCGATCGGGCCGGTCTCCGCGTTGGCCGCGCCGCGAGGCCCGCTCGCCGCGCCCCGCCGCCCCATCGCCCCGACCCCGGAGCCGAGCCGCGGTTGGTCGAACCCGCGCGCCCTCGAGCTGGCCAAGGAGGCGATCGAGGCGAAGAAGGCGGGCGACGCCCAGCTCTGCGTGGAGAAGGATCAAGCCTCCCTCGCGCTCGAAGACCACCCGTACGTGAAGCTCCATCTCTCGAGCTGTCTCGCGGCGATCGGCAAGCTCGTCGAGGCGCTCAACAAAGCGAAAGACGCGCTCGGCGCGGGCATTCGCGCGAACGACGAGGAGCTCCAGCGCTCGGCGCAGCAGCGCGTGACGGAGCTCCTGCCCCGCATCGCGCACGTGAAGCTGCAGCTCCCGAAGCAGTCGACCGGGATCAAGGTCACGTTCGACAACATCCCGGTGCGCCAGTCGCTCTTCAAGCAGCGCATCGCGGTCGATCCCGGCGACCACGTCATCGAGGCCGAGCGCAGCGAGAAGGGCGAGCAGGAGTACTTCAAGGAGCGCATCACGCTCGCCGACGGCGAAGACAAGGTCGTCGAGATCGTCCTCAAGCCGTCGCAGATCACGCCGGGCGAGCTCGAGTGCCTCGAGAAGGCGACGAGCTACGAAGAGAAGCTCGCGTGCGTCGAGCGCAAGTCGAGCAAGCCGAACGTCCGCGTCGGGCTCGAGATGTCGGGCTACACCGACTCGACGAACGTCCACGTCTTCTCTCCCGCGATCAACGCTTCGGTCGTGTCGCCCACCGCGGGGTGGAACGTCGGCGCCTCGTACATCCTCGACGTCGTCACCGCGGCGTCGCCCGACATCGTCTCGATGGCCTCGCGGAGCTTCAAAGAGCAGCGCCACGCGAGCGCGATCAACGGCGGCTACAAGGTCGGCGACGTTTCGCTCACCGCCAACGCGAACCTGTCGAGCGAGCCCGACTACCTCTCGCGAACGCTCGGCGGCTCGATGTCGGTGGAGCTCAACGACAAGCTCATCACGCCGCGCGTCGGCTACAACTACTCCAACGATCGCATCGGCATCCGCAACACGCCGTACGCGCAGTACGAGCGCAACCTCGCCACCCACGAGGCCGAGGCGGGCGTGACGTTCGTGCTCTCGCCGACGACGCTCCTCGTCACCGGCGTGACGGTCCAGTTCGAGCGTGGCGAGCAATCGAAGCTCTATCGCTTCGTGCCGATGTTCCCCCTCGACGTCGTCAACCTGGTGAGCCCGGGGCAGTCGATCGCCAGCGTCAACGACAACCGTCTCTCCGTGAGGCCCCGCGAGCAGCTCCCGCGCGAGCGCGATCGCATCGCGATCGGCGCGCGCGTCAACCATCGCTTCCCGAGCGGCACGCTCCGCGTCGACGAGCGCCTCTACACCGACAACTGGGGCATCAAGGCGAGCACGACCGACGGGCGCTATCTGCACGACCTCGGCGAGCACCTGCGCGTGTGGCCGCACCTGCGCATCCACGCGCAGTCGGGCACGAGCTTCTATCGCCTCGCGTACGCGGCCGAGGGCGCCGACGGCCAGGGAACGTTCCTGCTCCCGCCGTTCCGCACCGGCGACCGCGAGCTCTCTCCGATGATCTCGATCACCGCGGGAGGCGGCGCGCGCATCGCGCTCACGAGCGAGAGAGCGTCGACCCAGTTCGCCCTGATCATCGCGGGCGAGGTCATGTACTCGTATTATTTCAAGTCGCTCTTCATCAAGAGCCGGACGGCGGTCTGGGGATCCGTCGGCCTCGAGGCGGAGTTCTAGGATGAGACAGTACGGCATCCTCTTCGTATCGATCGTCGCGGCGCTCGGAACGTCGTGCACCGATCCGGCGCGCGATCAGGCCATCGCGAGGCTCGGGGGCGAAGAGCCCGGCGTGCCCGAGGGCCCGCTCCACCGCGCGGGGCAGCCGTGCCTCCTCTGCCACTCCGAAGGCGGGCCCGCGAGCAGCAAGCCCTTCGCCGTGGCGGGCACGGTCTACGAGACGTCGGCGCCCAACTCCGGCCCCGCCGCGGGCGTGGAGGTCCGCTTCATCGACTCGTCGAAGGGCCAGCCCTTCGGCAGGATCGTGACGAACGAGGTCGGCAACTTCTGGGTGCCCGAGATCGACTGGCCGACGCTGACCTATCCTTTCAAGGTCGGCATCGTCCGCGGCGACAAGAACAAGACGATGGCGACGTTGGTCAACCGCGAGGGCTCGTGCAACTTCTGCCACGATCCGTTCGCCGCCGAGCCGCGCTCGTCGATCGGCGGGGTTTACCTCGTCACGGCCGCGGCGGGAGGAGGAACGCCATGAGACGCTCCCGCTGGGCAATGATCTCCTCCGCCTCGTTCGCCGTGATCGCCTGCGCCGTCGGGTGCGGCGGAAACTTCAGCGGCGATCCGAGCCTCGAGGTCGCGCTCCCCGATCGCGATCAGTTCATCAACGGCGGCGTGAACGGCATGATGGAGCGCAAGTGCGGGGGCCTCGACTGCCACGGACAGGTCGGGCGCCCGCTCCGCATCTACAGCGCGAACGGGCTACGCCTCACGCGAAATCCCGACTCGCCGCGCCCCACCACCGCGACCACCGACGCGGAGAAGATCGCGAACTATTACTCCGTCGTCGGCCTCGAGCCCGAGATCCTCGGATACGCGCGCGTCGAAGGCGTCAACGCGCACTTCCCCGTGATGCAGCTGCTCAAGAAGCCGCTCGACATCTCGGGTCAAGGCGTGCGGCACAAGGGCGGGCCCGTGCTTCGTCAGACCGACAAGGCGTTCAACTGCCTCGTCACGTGGATCGAAGGCCAAGTCAAGAGCGACGACTGCAACGACTAGCCTTACGCTGGTGCGATGGTCGCCAAGAGAGCGCGAGGCAGCCGCGGCGTTCGGACGCTCGCGATCGACATCGGGGGAACGGGGCTGAAGGCGCTCGTGCTCGACGAGAGAGGCGAGCCGCTCACCGAGCGCGTGCGCGTCCCCACGCCGCGCCCGGCGACGCCCGAGAGCGTCGTCGACGCGCTCGCGCAGCTGGTGAAGCCGCTCGGCGCGTACGACCGCGTGAGCGTCGGCTTCCCCGGCGTCGTCGTCTCGGGCGCGACGCGCACCGCGCCCAACCTCGACGGCGGCTGGAAGAACTTCGAGCTCGCCGACTCGCTCGGCAAGCGGCTGGAGAAGCCGACGCGCGTCCTCAACGACGCCGGCGTGCAGGGCTTCGGCGTCATCGAGGGCAAGGGCGTCGAGATGGTGCTGACGCTCGGCACCGGCATGGGGTGCGCCCTCTACGTCGACGGCAAGTACGTGCCCAACCTGGAGCTCGCGCACCACCCCTTCAAGAAGGGCAAGACGTACGAGCAGTACATCGGGGCCCGCGCGAAAGAAAAGATCGGCAAGAAGCGCTGGAACGCGCGCGTGGCCGAGGTGCTCGCGCAGATCGAACGGATCTGGAATCCTCGCCGGATCTACCTCGGGGGCGGCAACGCCAAGCACGTGCGCCTGGATTTGCCGCCGCACGTGCACGTCACCGACAACGTCGCCGGTCTGCTCGGCGGTATCGCGCTGTGGGAACAGCGCTAGAAGCGATATGCTCTCGCACCGATGACCGCGGCTGAACGGCGACCGCTTCGCGTCGTGGGGCGCTATGCGCTCTACAGCGAAATTGCGGCCGGCGGCATGGCGACGGTCCACATCGGGCGCCTGCTCGGGCCCGTCGGCTTCGCCCGCACCGTCGCGGTCAAGCGCCTCCATCCGCAATACGCGAAGGATCCCGAGTTCGTCTCGATGTTCCTCGACGAGGCGAGGCTCGCCGCGCGCGTGCAGCACCCGAACGTCGTCGCGACGATCGACGTCGTCGCCACCGAGGGCGAGCTCTTCCTCATCATGGACTACGTGCGCGGCGAGTCGCTCTCGAAGCTCTTGCGCACCGCGCGAAAGCAGGGCGTCCACGTGCCCCCGCGGATCGCCGCGTCGATCCTGTGCGGCTTTCTCCACGGCCTCCACGCGGCGCACGAGGCGAAGAACGAGCGCGGCGAGCCGATCAACCTGGTTCATCGCGACGTCTCTCCCCAGAACGTGCTCGTCGGCGCCGACGGCATCGCGCGTGTCCTCGACTTCGGCATCGCCAAGGCCCAGGGCCGCATCCAGGTCACGCGCGACGGTCAGATCAAAGGCAAGCTCGCGTACATGCCGCCCGAGCAGCTCTCGGGGCGCGAGACGACGCGGGCGGTCGACATCTACGCGTCGGCGGTCGTCATGTGGGAGATGCTCACGAACGAGCGCCTCTTCAAGGGCGAGACCGAGGCGGAGACGCTCGCGAAGATCCTCCGCGATCCCGTCGTCGCGCCGAGCGCGGCCGCGCCGTCGATCCCGAAGGCCTTCGACGCGCCGATCCTCAAGGCGCTCTCGCGCGAGGCGAAGAAGCGCCACGCCACCGCGCGCGAGCTCGCGTTCGACCTCGAGAAGTGCGTCGGCGTCGCCAGCGCGACCGAGGTCGGCGAGTGGGTCGAAGAGATGGTCGGCGCGATCCTGAGCGCGCGCGAAGATCAGATCGCGCAGATGGAGAGCAACTCGGCGAGCCTGCCGATCTCCGAAGCAGGCATCCCCCAGACGCCGGAGTCGAGCGACTCCGACGTGAGCCTCGTCCCGAGCGGACCGGCGGGCACGCTCATCGGCGTCGGTCCGTCGTCGGGCCGCCTCGACGTCGGCGCGCCTCCGAGCAGCCGGCGGACGAACGGCGCGAGCGCGAACGCGAGCGGTGGTCGAGCGCCCGAGGAATCCACGGGCTCGAAGGTGACCGGCTCTCGCTTCACGGGCACGATGTCGCTCCCGGTCGACAGGAAGCTGCCGATCCTCGCGTCCTTGGGCGGTCTCGTCGTGTTGCTCGTGATCTTGGGCGTCGTCATCACGGGCCGCGAGTCGCCGACGCAGGGCGCCGCGCCGGATCCGTCTTCGTCGGCGTCGACCGCGCTCGCGATCCCGCCGGCGCCGACGCCGACGCCGAGCGCCGTGCTCGACCCCGCGCCTCTCGCGTCGGTCACCGCGGCGCCGAGCGACAGCGTCGCCGTCGAGGAGAAGCCGCCCGATCCGAAACCGGAGACGAAGCCGCCGCCGGTCGCGCCGCCGCCCGTCCGCCCGCCGGTGCCGGTGGTCACGAAGCCGCCCGCGCCGCCCACGCCGGCGCGCAAAGACTGCGTGCCGCCGTACACGATCGACGCGAACGGCAGGAAGAAATACAAGCTCGAGTGCATGTGAGCGGGCGACGTCTGCTATGAGGCGGCCATGTCGCCGCGTCCGCTGCTCGCTCTGCCTCTCGTCGCTCTCGTCGCGGTCGTCTCCTCGTGCGCGCCGCCCGAGGCGCCGCGCGTTCCTCCGGTGACCGCCGCCGGCGCGACGAGCGCGCGCGCTCCCGAGGCGCCCGCCGCGAAGCCGAGCGGGCGCCTCTACGCCGGGCACGGCGCCGAGAGCGTCTCGCCCGAGACGCTCGCGCGCTTCGCGCCGACGCCGATCCCCGGCGACGCGAGCCGTCGCATCCAAGCGATGCTCGACGTGCGCGCGCCCATCGGCTCGCGGATCGCGCCCGACGGCAGCGCGCTCTTCTTCGCGTGGACGGTGACGGGCACGCCGCAGGTGTGGAAGGTCGACGGCCCGCGCCGCTTCCCCCAGCAGATCACGGGCGGCGAAGACGTCACGCGCGTCGTCGGAATCCTGCCCGACGGCAAGCGGCTCGTGGTCGCGCGCGATCGCAAGGGCGAGGAGAACCCGGGCTTGTACCTGCTCGGGGCCGACGGCGGCGCGCTCGAGGAGGTGCAGCACAAACCCAAGGTGCAGACCGAGCTCCAGTTCGTGAGCGACGACGGAAAGCAGCTCTATTTCCGCGCGAACGACGTGAAGGTCGATTCGTATGCAATTTACAAGTACACGATCGCGACGCGCGCCCGCGAGCTCGTGTTCGGCGAAGACGGGCTCTGGAGCGTCGCCGATCGGATCGAGCAGGCGGGCGGCAAGAAGCTGCTGCTCGAGAAGGCGACCGGCGCGCTGACGCGCGAGTACTTCGAGTGGGACGAGGCGGCGAAGAAGCTGACGCCGCTCTTCGGCCAGAACGAGAAAGAGGAGTACGACGCGACCTACGCCGCGACGCCGGGCGAGCTGCTCGTGCTCACGCCGAAGCTCGGCGACTTCCGCCGCCTCTATCGCGTGAAGCCCTCGGGCCTTCGCGGCAAGCCGCTCGAGGCCGCCGACGTCACGCCGATCACGCCCGACGCGAAGCACGACGTCTCGTCGTTCACGATCGATCGGCCGCACGCGCACGTCTACTACACGACGAACGAAGCCGGCTTCACCCGCGCGCACGCGCTCGACGCCAAGACGTACGCCGAGCAGCGGCTGCCCGAGATCAAGGACGCGGCGCACGTCACGTTCGGCGCGCCGACGTGGAACGGCCGGTGGGTCCCGATGAACGTGGGTACTTCGAAGGCGCCGACGACCTCGTACGTCTTCGACTGGCAGACGCAGAAGCTCACGCAGTGGGTCGCGCCGAGCACGCCCGAGATCGACACGACGCGCTTCGCCGTCGCGGCGCTCGAGCACTATCCCGCGCGCGACGGGACGAAGATCCCGATGTTCGTTCGCCGCCCGCCGGGCTGCGAGAAGCCCGCGGCGGGCTGTCCCGTGCTCGTGCACTTCCACGGCGGGCCGGAGGGTCAATCGAGGCCGGGCTTCGGCATGTACGGCCAGATCTTCGTCGACGCCGGCTTCATCTACGTCGAGCCCAACGTGCGCGGCAGCGACGGCTACGGCAAGGCGTGGCTCCACGCCGACGACGGTCCGAAGCGCCTCCAGGTGATCACCGACATCGAGGACGCGTCGAAGTACGTCCGCACCGCGTGGGCGCACGACGGCAAGGCTCCCAAGATTGGCATCATGGGCGGCAGCTACGGCGGCTACTCGACGCTCGTCGGCATGACGATGTTCGCCGGCGCCTACGACGCGGGCGTCGCGAACGTCGGCATGTCGAACCTGCTCACGTTCCTCCTCAACACCGCCCCGTATCGCCGCGCGCTCCGCGCGAGCGAGTACGGCGATCCAGAGAAGGATCGCGACGCGCTCCTCCAGCTCTCGCCGGTGACGTACATCGAGAAGGTGAACGCGCCGCTCTTGTTGATCCAGGGCGCGAGCGATCCGCGCGTGCCCGTCGGCGAAGCGATCCAGATGCACGACGCGCTCGAGAAGCGCGGCATCGCCACCAAGCTCGTCGTCTTCCCCGACGAGGGCCACGGCACGCAGAAGCGGGAAAACAAGGTCCTCGAGATCGGCCACACGCTTTCGTTCTTCGAGACGCACCTGAAGAAGAAGTGATCCAACCCTGGGTACTTCCTGTGAAAAACAGGGGTACCGCCGGTGGAGAGACGCGTTCGAGCGTACGATTCGCGCGAATTTCCATTGCTGCGGCGTCGCGCGCGTCCTAACGCCGCGGGCGAAAGTGAGGCTTCACAACATGGCAACTGCATCGAAGAAGACGAACAAGCCCCTCTCGAAGAACGCGATCGTCGAAGCGGTCACCACCGCCGTCGGCGACGACCTCTCGAAGAAGCAGGTCAAGCTGGTGATGGAGACCCTGGTCAAGGTCGGCCACCGCGAGCTCAAGAAGACGGGCGTCTTCGTGCTCCACGGGCTCGCGAAGTTCACGGTCGTGAAGAAGCCGGCGCGTCCCGCCCGCGAAGGCATCAACCCGTTCACCAAGGAGATGCAGAAGTTCCCGGCCAAGCCCGCGAGCAAGGCCGTCCGCGCGCGCGCCGTCAAGGCCGTCAAAGACGCGGTGAGCTGATTCGACTCCCTCGAGCGGGCGGGATCCGCGCAGGCGATCCCGCTCGTCTCCCGGGCCCCGAAGGGGCCCCCAATGGCCGGCGCTGACGGGGCGCGAAGCTCGGCTATACTCGGGATCGTGATCCGATCCGCCCTCTTCGCGCTCGCCACGTCGTGTCTCGTCCTCGTCGCCTGCGGAGGCAACGACCAGGGTGGCGATCCCGGCTCCTCGGGCGGCCCTGGCGGCAGCAGCGGCTCGAGCGGCGGCAACGGCGGAGGCCCGAGCGGATCGAGCGGATCGAGCGGAGGCTCGGCCTTCTCCACGCAGAAGCAAGACGGCATCGCGACCTACTACGACGCCGACGGCGCCAGCGCGTGGAACTGCGGCTTCCCCGTCACGCCCGACGACATCGACATCACCGCGCTCAACGACGCCGAGTACGACAAGAGCAACGGATGCGGCGCGTGCTTCGTGGTCACCGGCCCGAAGGGATCGGTCACCGTGCGCGCGGTCGATCGCTGCCCGGGCTGCGAGAAGGGCCACCTCGATCTCAGCGAGCAAGCCTTCGCGAAGATCGCCGAGCCGAAGGCCGGGCGCGTGCCGATCACGTATCAGGGCGTCGCGTGCGGGGTCTCGGGCAACCTCTCGTATCACTTCAAAGACGGCAGCTCGAAGTACTGGACGGCGATCCAGATCCGCAATCACAAGGTGCCGATCACGAAGGTCGAGTACCAGAAGAACGGCGCGTTCGTGGACATGCCGCGCTCGGATTACAACTACTTCATCGATCCGAAGGGCGTCGGCGATCAACCGAACGGGATCAAGCTGCGCATCACGTCGGTCGACGGCCAGGTCGTGGAAGACACCGTGCCCGGCGTCGGCGACGACAAGCTCGTTCCGGGCGCCGTGCAGTTCAAGTGAGCGTCAGCTCGACGCGCTCGCCTTCACCTCGACCATCGCGCGGCTGACCTCCTCGAGGGAGTCGCCCATCGATTCGACGGCCTTGAGATCGCGATCGTCGAGTCCGACGGTCGCGGCGCGGACGGTGTCGGCTCCGGTATAGGCGCGCGAGAGCACGGTGACGTGCTCTTCGAGCTTCTGATCGAGCATCGTGAGCACCGCGTCGGCCGCGGTCGGCGAAGACGTCGACGCC
Organism: Labilithrix sp.; assembly: GCA_019637175.1. Taxonomy (GTDB): domain Bacteria; phylum Myxococcota_A; class Polyangia; order Polyangiales; family Polyangiaceae; genus Labilithrix. The sequence goes on from JAHBWD010000020.1 coordinate 68,356, forward strand.
GGTGCCGGCGCGTCGGCGACGCGAAGGAGCAGCCTCGGACGCGAGCGCTCGAGGCGCACGCGCGCCTCCGCGAGGCGAAGGAGCGATTGCCACGTCTTCTTCACGTTCGCGCGAGCGTCGCGCTCGAGCGGGACGTCTTCGGCGCTCCTCCGGAGCTCGGCGCCGCGCGCGAGCGCGGACCTCGCCGGCTCGGACACGCCTTCGGCCGCGAGATCGAGCGCGTGCGCGACGGGATCGTCGGCCTCGACGAGGAGCGGAAGCGCAGAGAGCACCGCGGCCATCACGATCGCGACGCCGAGCACGGGCAGCGACGACGTGGTGAACGCGGCCCCGAGCGATCCCGCGAGCGCGCCGCCGACGAGCGCGACCAGAACGTGGACCGCGCGCGCGGTCTTCGAGCGAACGCGCGTCGTGCGCTCGGCGAACGCCGCCGCGATCATGATCGCGCCTGCCGCCGCCGGCGAGACGGCCGCGAGGACGCCGCTGCCGAAGGCGCCGAACGCGCCCGCGGCGACCGAGAGCGACTGCGCCGATCCGCTCGCGCAGATCGCGACGAGCACGCCGAGCCACACGAGCGCGGCCGCCGACGCGACCGGGCCGAAGCGATTCGCGATCGGCGCGACGGCGAAGAGCGACGCGGCGGCGACGATGAACGCGAGCTTCTTCATGTCAATACACCGTGCTCCGCGAGAGGTTGCCCATCTCTTTCGCCGCCGCGGCCTTCGCCGCCGCGCGGCCCTTGTCGCTCCGCGGCGGCGTCGCCGCGAAGCTCTTCTTCATCTCTTCGTACGACTTGCGCTGCGCCCCGAGCGCGGTCGCGACCGACGCGGGCGCCGCGGCCTCTGCGCTCGCGAGCGCGCGCTCGTTGTCGGCGGTGATCTGCGCGGCGCGCGCCACGTCGCCCTGGGCGTACGCGTTCGCCGCCTCCATCTGCCGGCGCGAGGCGAGGACGCTCGCCGCGCTCGCGAGGACCGCGCCGTCTTTGCCGCGCTCGACCTCGGAGGCGTCGGCGGTCGCGAGGAGCGTGAGGCGAGGCGCGCTCGCCGTCGTCGGTCCCGCGCCGACGAGGTTCCAGCTCGCTTCCGTCTCGACGTCCATCGCGCTGCCCGACGCGCTCGCGGTCATCTCGACGATCACGCGGCGTTCGTCGCCCGCGAAGAGCGAGCCGAGCGAGAGATCGACCTCGCCGCCGTTCACGACGACGTCGGCGCCGGTCGCGTGGACGAAGCGCATGCCGTTCGGCAGGCGGAGGCGCACGTGCGCGTGCTCGACCGTCGTCGTCGCCGTCTCCTCGAGCTCGCGGTGGAGGAACTTCGCGAGCGAGCCGCCTTCTTTGATGAACCCGAAGTTGCCGTGTCCGTTCTGCGCGAGGCTGCCCATGTAGCTCTCGTCGAAGTCGAGGCCGATACCGAGCGACGAGACGGTGATGCCCGACGCGAAGCTGGAGCGCGCGAGGTTCTCCGCCTGCGCGCGCGTCGCGTCGAGGCCGTCGCTCACGAGGACGATGCGGCGCACGCGACCGCGCGCCGCTTCGTCGAGCGCGCGGAGCCCGTGCGAGAGACCGCCGGGGATGTTGGTGCCGCCCCCGGCGACGATCTCGCGCACCCTTTCGGACAACGACGCGCGCACCGCGCCGACGCGCGCGAGCTGTTGCACGAGCTCGCTTCGGTCGTCATAGCGAACGAGCGCGATCTCGTCGTCGTCGCGCATGTTGGAGAGGAGCTCGAGGACCGAGCGCTTGGCGTCTTCGATCTTCTCGCCGCTCATCGATCCCGAGGTGTCGAGAACGACGGCGAGCGAGATCGGCGCGCGGGCGACGCCGCGGCTCTTCGCGTCGGCGACGACGCGAACGTCGGCGAAGACGGACGCGTCTTGCCCCGTGAGGAGGTGCGTGTGGCTCAGCGACACCATCCCGTGGACGCCGGGGCCGGAGAAGACGGCCGAGCTCTTCCCCGCGGTCAGGGCAGGGCGGCTGAACACACCGTCACCCGGCAAGGCCGACGCCGATCGGTGAAGGACGAGGCCGCCCGTCGCGAGGACCACCGCGGAGAGGGCGATGCCCCGGCGGATGCGCGGGTTGCGAAACCAGATGGAAATCGACATGTTCGAGACCTCGCGCGAGCGCCGATGAGCGCCGATGGCCGAGAGCGGCGGCGGTGATTCGGCTCTAGACGCGCGAGGTCGCGTTTCGATTTCTGATTTTTGCGCCGCGCGCGTCGGCGCGCGCGGCCGCTCAGCGAACGGGAGCCTGCGTCGTCACGCCCGCGCCGTACCAGGCCCCGATCCCGCCGTCGACCGTGAGCGTCTTGACCACGACCGAGCTGCCGTTGGTCATGTCGATCTCGATGATGCGACCGTTGTCGGAGAAGCCGTAGCCCTTGCCCGCCCAGTAGCCGAAGCCGAAGAGATCGGTCTCGTTGGTGCTGCCGATGATGCGCTTGATCGCGCCCTTCTCGGGATCGACCTCGGCGAGCAGATCGATCGGCCCCGCGTCGGCGAGCTGGTACTTGACGGTGGCGTACGCTTTGTTGCCGTCCTGGATGAGCGAGATGATGTCGCCCGACGACTTGTACTTGATGATCGAGCCCGTGTTCAGATCGCCGAGGCGCGTCATCGCGCCCGTGGTCGTGTCGATGCGCACGTACTGATCCGAGATCACCGACCCCTCGGCGGGCGCGTAGCCCACGAGCGCTTCCTTCGCCGGATCGACGGTGCCCGCCGGGACGAACGAAAGCGAGTTGGGGTAGCTGCCGAGCGCGATCTGATTGCACGTCGCCGTGATCGGATCGACGCTCAAGAAGCGGCTGAACGTCGTGGCGTACATGCCGCCGGTGCGATCGACCGCGATGTCGATGACGACCTCGCCGTTGTTGAGGCAGCTGAACTTGCCGATGAGGGTGAGGTTCCGCGAGAGCGGCTCGAAGAGATAGAGCGTGTCGGTGGTGTGCGCGTAGACGCGACCCTCCGACGGCCCGCTGTCTTCGGGATCGGGCGGCGGTGCGTCGTTTGCGCGCCCCGTGTCGCGCGATCGGCCGCCGTCGAGCACGCCGTCGTCGGGCAGACGGGCGGGATCGCGCGGATCGTCGCTGCACGCGGCGACGAGCCCGAGCGCGCAAGTGGTGGTGAGGGCGAGCCAGAGCGAGAAGCGACGGTGAAGAAGGCGCATGGCGCTCATGGAGAATACGCTACGGGTGCGGGTCGAGCCATGGACCGCGCGCGCCCCAGCGGATCCGGGCAACTTCGAACTGGGTTACCCAGTTCGAAGTCGCGCCCCGCGCGGCCGAGTGACGCGCTGTCGGGCTCGCGAGCGGTGCTAGAGAAGAGGATGCGCTCGTGGATGGTCAGCGCGCTCGCGTTCGTGTCGGCGACGGCGTGCGCCCCTCACGCGGCGCGCAGCGTGGCGAACGGCGAGCTCGGGCCGCTCCCGCCCGACACCGCGCAGGTCTGCGTCGTGCGCCCGTCCGCGACGGCGAGCGCGCGCGCGATGCCGGTGCGCGACAACGGGCGCCTCGTCGGCGCCACGCGAGGCGCGACGTACTTCTGCTACCTCGCCGCGCGCGGCCTCCACCAGATCACGTCGGACGACGACGACACCGGCCCGCAGTTTCTCCGCGCCGAGGCGGGGCGGCGCTACTGGCTGCATCAAGACGTCGTCGAGCTCGGCGGCGACGTGCACGCGCACCTCGACTGGATCGAGGAGCCGGCGGCGCTCGAGATGGTCGACGCGTGCGAGGCGCGGGTGCGCGTGGCCGTTCCCGGCCACGACGACAACCCTTCCGCGCTCCCGATCGCGCCGGCGAAGCGGATGTGATCAGCCGACGCCGAGCAGCTCGACTTCGAAGATCAGCGTCGAGCCCGGCGGGATGACCGGCGGGAAGCCCCGATCGCCGTAGGCCATCTCCGGCGGGATGGTGAGCTTGCGCACGCCGCCGATCTTCATCCCGGCGACGCCCTTGTCCCAGCCCTTGATCACCTGGCCCTTGCCGAGCTCGAACGAGAAGCCTTTGCCCCTATCGCGAGAGCTGTCGAACTTGCTGCCGTCGGTGAGGGTGCCGACGTAGTGCACGGTCACCTTCTGCCCCGCCGTCGCCTCCGCGCCGCTCCCGATCTTGATGTCCTCGATCTGTAGGTCGCCCATCGGTGTCGCTACTCCCTTCCGGTCGACTCTATCAGCCTGCTCGAGGGAGCGGGAACGGTCGTTCCTCGTCGCGCGGCGATGATATATGCGGAGCGTGCGGTCCCCTCGCGAGCTCGACGCAGCTCGGTGCGCGCGCGCCCTCGCGACGGTCGCTCTCGGCCTCCTGCTCGCGTCGTGCGTTCTCGCGGTGTCTCCCGACACCTACGGAGAGCACTGTCGGTTCGCGGCCGAGACGACGCCGTGCGGGGCCTGTCTGCGCGAGCGATGCGAGGCGGCGATCGACGCGTGCTGCGGTGACGCGACGTGCGGCGCGATGCCGGACGTCGATCGGTGCTCGCGGGGAGAGGCCGATGCCTGCGAAGCGCTCGCGGCGCGTGCGTCCTCGTCGGACGTTCGTGAACGAGACGCCGGAGCCTGCATGACGGCGCGATGCGCCGCGGTGTGCCGGACGTTCGCCGGAACGAGCGCGACGACGTGCAGCGAGCCGGCAGGCGGCCGCGGCGCGACGTGCAGCTGCAAGGTCGCGAGCGGCGCCGCGAACGACTTCGACTGCTCGCCGTCGACGTTCGTCGGCACCGTGTGCTGCGCGCCTCTCTCGTGGCCGGCCGACGGTCAGGAGTGCACGTGCCAGCCGCTCGGCTGCAGCGCGACGCCGGAGGGCTGCTTCTGCCAGCTCTCCTTCACGCCGCCCGAGTCGCAGTCTTGCCAGGCCGACAAGTGCTGCCAGAGCGACGACAGCGATCAGTGCGCGTGCCGCGGGCGCTGCTTCGAACGCGAGCACGAAGTGCCTCGATGCGCGGCGCTGCCGCTCGAGACGGGAGCGGGCTGCCGGGCGGGGCAGAAGCGCGTCGAGAGCTGCTCGATCAGGAACTGATCATCGGAACGGCGGCGCTTCGTACGGCGCGTCGCGGACCATGAGCTCCGTGCCTTCGAAGACGTTCGCGAAGAAAACGAGCTCGCCCGGAGCGGCGGTCGAAGGATCGGCGGGAGCGTCGACGATGTGGGCTTCGCCGAGGTGCACGCCGACCGGATTGCCGACGAAGCGCGTGTGCTTGACGATGCCGTCGCCGCCGACGAAGACGAGCGCCGCGTCTTGGCTCTTCCGGACGAACGAGCCGTCGATCGTCACGCGGGCGTCGAAGGAGGCCACCGCGCTGCCGCCGTTCATCTCCGGCCCGACGCGCGTGAAGTCGACGATCGACTTCGACATCGCGAGCTGACCGTTCTGCGCGGCGAGGACCGCGAGGTTCCGGCTGTAGACGATCGCGGAGGAGTCGAAGGTCGCGGTCGCGCCGTCCATGACGAGGAGGCCGATGCCCGCCGCCCCGAACTCGGGGTCGGTCATCGACATGCCGGGGAGCGTCTCGCTCACGAGCGATCGCGTGACCTGGAGACGCGATCCCTCGTTCGCCGAGACGAGCGCGTTCTCCTGAGCGTTCACGATGGCGGTGCCGTCGACCTCGGCGAGCCCGCCGCGGAGCGCCCAGATCGCGTTGCGCATGCCGTTGTTCGGCGCGAGGCCGCGGATCACCGAGCCCTTGGACGTGAGGAGCGAGCCGGCGTCGCCCGTCATCACGGCGGACACCGACTGGTGCTCGAGCGTCGTCTCGTCCCACGTGACGCGCCCCCCTTCGATGATCTTCGAGAGCGGGCGATCGAGCTCCACGCCCGACTGTCGTACGGTGCTCCGCTTCATCTCGAGGTGGCCGCCCTTCGCGCCGGCCGTAGCCTCGATGCCGGGGAGATCGCGCCCGGTGAGGGCGAGGACGGCGCCGCGGAAGAGCACCGCGCTCTCGTCGACGAGGTTGTGGGCGTCGGAGAACGTCATGAAGAGCGTGGCGGAGGGCGTGTTGCCTTCGTAGCGCGCGACGGAGCGCCGGAGGGCGAGCTCGGTGCCCTTGTCGTAGGCGGACGAGACGGTCGTGTAGCCGCGGATCTCGCCGTCCTCGAAGACGAGCGCTCCGCCCTGCTGCGCGTTCAGCGCGGATCCGCTCTTGCCGGTCGCTTCGAGCACGCTCTTCGAGACGTGGACCTTCGCCTCCCCGCTCGTGATGCCGAGCTGCGCGTTGCGGACGATGATCTTCGTCGCGGTCACCTCGGCGCCCCACGAGGCGACGATCCCCGCGGTGAAGCCTTCGATCGTGAGCGATCGAAGCGAGACCTTCTTCACGTCGGTCACGAAGACGCCGCGCTGGCCGCCGCCTTTGAGGATCACCTTCGACGCGCACCGGCCGACGATCGAGAGATCCCGCGGGACCTCGAAGCCCGCGTACGTTCCGGAGTCGAGCGCGATCGTGCTGCCCGCGCGCGCGTTCGCGAGGGCCGCGGCGAGCGACGCGTCGTCGGTGACGACGGTGGCGCCCGGCGGAGGAAACGCGGCGTTGCAGTCGTCGAGAGCGACGCACGACGCGTCGCCGAGCGTCGCGCTCGCGGCGCCCGCGCACGCCGCCGCCGAGGTCACCGCCGAGCATCCCCAACCGCTCTCCGACGTCGCGAAGCCCAAAGCGCACGACGAAGGGCCGACCGCCCCGCACGCCGACGACTCGAGCGAAGGCATCGTCCCGGCAGCGCACTCCTCGGCAGGATCCTTGGACGGGGCCGCGACCGGCGCGCCTTCAGCCGTGACGACCTCGGTCGTGCACGCGCCACCGGTCAGGGCGAGAGCGAGGAGCGCGAGGGCGGAGGAGCAGCGCACGGCCGTGCTGTAGCACATCGCCCCACACGTGCCAGGCCCGGGCGTTCGGGGACGCGCGGCGCTGTCGCCGCGCGGCTCAGGCGAGGAGCTGGCGGAGCACGTACGGGAGGATGCCCCCGTGCTTGTAGTAGAGGACCTCTTGCGGCGTATCGATGCGGACGGTCGCGCGGAGCTCCTTCGTCGTGCCGTCGGCGACCTTCGCCTTCACCGTGACGTCGGCGCCGCTCTTGAACGGTCCCTCGAGGAGCGCGACGAGGCCGTCGACCTCGTAGATCTCCTCGCCCGTGAGCCCGAGGCTCGCGGCGGTGTCGCCCGCCTTGAACTGGAGCGGGAGGATGCCCATGCCGACGAGGTTCGAGCGGTGGATGCGCTCGTAGCTCTCGGCGATGACCGCGCGAACGCCGAGGAGCTTCGGGCCCTTCGCCGCCCAGTCGCGCGACGATCCGGAGCCGTACTCCTTACCCGCGATGACGAAGAGCGGCACTTTGTCTTTCGCGTACTTCTCCGACGCCTCGAAGATCGTCGTCACCTCGTTGCTCGGCATGTGCTTGGTGAAGCCGCCTTCGGTGCCGGGCGCGAGCTGGTTGCGGAGGCGCACGTTCGCGAACGTGCCTCGCACCATGACCTCGTGGTTGCCGCGGCGCGAGCCGTAGGAGTTGAAGTCTTCCTTCTTCACGCCGTGCGCGAGGAGATACTTGCCCGCGGGGCTGTCGGCCTTGATCGAGCCGGCGGGCGAGATGTGATCGGTCGTGATGCTGTCGCCGAGCACGGCGAGGACGCGCGCGCCCGCGATCGGCGCGGGCGGCGGCGGCTCCGCCGTCATGCCCTCGAAGTACGGCGGGTGCTTGACGTACGTGCTCTTCGGCTCCCACGCGAACAGATCGCCCTCGGGGATCGCGAGCGACTGCCAGTCTTTGTCGCCGGCGTACACGTTCGCGTAGACCTTGCGGAACATCTCGGGCGCGACCGACTTCTCGATCGCGTCGGCGACCTCGCGCTGCGTCGGCCAGATGTCCTTCAAGAAGACGGGCTTGCCGTCCTTGCCGTTGCCGAGCGGCTCGGTCGTGAGATCGATGTCGGCGCGGCCCGCGAGCGCGTAGGCGACGACGAGCGGAGGCGACGCGAGGTAGTTGCCGCGCACCTCGGCGTGCACGCGCCCTTCGAAGTTGCGGTTCCCGGAGAGCACGCTGATGACGTAGAGATCGCGCTCGTCGATCGCCTTCGAGATCGCCGGCGGGAGCGGCCCGGAGTTGCCGATGCACGTCGTGCAGCCGTAGCCGATCACGTAGAAGGTGAGCTTCTCGAGGTACTCGAGGAGGCCTGCGGCCTCGAGGTACTCGGTGACGACCTTCGAGCCGGGGCCGATGCTCGTCTTGACCCACGGCTTCGACGACAGGCCCTTCTCCACGGCCTTCTTCGCGAGGATGCCGGCGGCCATGAGCACCGACGGGTTCGACGTGTTGGTGCAGCTCGTGATCGCGGCGATGACGACGCTGCCGTCGCCCACGGCCTTGGCCGCGGCGAGCTCGTCGGCGGTGGGCGCGGGCTCGCTCGCGCCGGCGTCGATGACGCTCACCTTCTTCGGCGCCTTCGCGCGCGACTTGTACGTCTCGAGCGCGGTGGTGAACGACTGCTTCACGCCGGCGAGGCTCACGCGATCCTGCGGGCGCGCGGGGCCGGCGAGGCTCGGCTCGACGGTCGCGAGATCGAGCGTGAGGACGTCGGTGTAGCTCGCCTCGGGGCTCTGCGCGTCGGCCCAGAGGCCTTGCTCCTTCGCGTACGTCTCGACGAGGCGGAGCTGCGCGTCGCTGCGCCCGCTGAACTTCAGGTAACGGATCGTCTCGGCGTCGATCGGGAAGATGCCGCAGGTCGCGCCGTACTCGGGCGCCATGTTGGCGATCGTCGCGCGATCGGCGAGCGGCAGATCGGCGAGGCCGGGGCCGAAGTACTCGACGAACTTGCCGACGACGCCGCGCTTGCGGAGCATCTGCGTGACGGTGAGGACGAGATCGGTCGCGGTCGCGCCCTCCTTCAGCTTGCCGGTGAGGCGCACGCCGATGACGTGCGGCAGGAGCATGCTCACGGGCTGCCCGAGCATCGCGGCCTCGGCCTCGATGCCGCCGACGCCCCAGCCGAGGACGCCGACGCCGTTGATCATCGTGGTGTGCGAGTCGGTGCCGACGACGGTGTCGGGATACGCGAGCGGGTGGCCGCCCTGCGCGGGCGACGACATGACGACGCGCGCGAGGAACTCGAGGTTCACCTGGTGGACGATGCCGGTGTCGGGCGGCACGGCCTTGAAGTTCTGGAACGCTTGCTGGCCCCACTTGAGGAAGCGATAGCGCTCCTGGTTGCGCTCGAACTCGAGGCGCGAGTTCTCGTCGATCGCGCCCTTGCTGCCGAACGCGTCGACCTGCACCGAGTGATCGATGACGAGCTCGACGGGCTGGAGCGGGTTGATCTTCCGCGGATCGCCGCCCATGCGCTTCATCGCGTCGCGCATCGCCGCGAGATCGACGACGGCGGGCACGCCCGTGAAGTCTTGGAGGAGCACGCGCGCCGGCGTGAACGCGATCTCCTGCGTCGGCTCCGCCTTCGCCTGCCACTTGGCGACGGCCGCGACGTCGTCGGCGTCGACCGACACGCCGTCTTCGGTGCGGAGCAGGTTCTCGAGCAGGATCTTCAGCGAGAACGGCAGCTTCTGCGCCTCGGGGTGCTTTTTGTAGACCGCGTCGAGCCGATGGATCGTGAACGATTCCGCGCCGACCGAGAGCGTCGCCTGGCTGCCGAATGAATTCTTGGACATGGGGGCACGGACTATAGGCGCGGCCCCGGCCGCGCGGCAATGGCGGCGCCCGTTCAGCGGCCACGCAGCGCCGCGGCGACGAGACGCGCGGCCAGGTCTTCGACGCTCTCTTCGCCCGTCTTCTCGAGGAGACGCGCACGCTCGGTGTCGAACGTCGTGCGCGAGATGCCCGCGCGCGCGAGGTACTCGCGCCTCCTCCCGCCGCGGACGAACCAGTCGACGATCGAGGTCTCCCGCGCGGAGAGCCCCAGCTCTTCGGCCGCGCGCCTGACGATGCCTTCGAAGGGATCGCGAGACGCGCGGTCGATCCGGTCGAGCGTGTGGTGAAGGAGCCTGACGAGGTTCCCTCCCTTCAGGATCAAGTCCGCGTCGAGGACACGCGCAGCGTTGACGAGATCACAATGGTCGTTCCCGGTGATCACGGCTAAGACCGCTGTTGCCGCGTTTGCCGCGCGGCGAGCGTACGACTGCGCCGACGCTATCGCTCCGCAACCCGGCGGCGGCGATCCCGCTTGCCATCCCCTCGTCCAGCGAGAGCTCGCCCGTCAGCAAAGAGACCTATCGCAGATAAGCATTGCTCCATATGTTCCTGATTCGTCGCTTATCGAGACCCTGCGCGCGCGGTCCGAGGTCGAGTCGCAGGACTTCGACAGACTCTCGAGTTGATTGCGGCTGAGCTGAGCGACGTTGTCAAAGAAGGTCACCCGATGCATGAGCGAACCAAGAGCGTCGCACTCGTGGGCGCCATTGCATGCGCGGCCACGGCTGCCGTCCTCGCCTGCGGCGGTTCCTCGAACGACCGCGACCAAGCAGAAGCCGGTGCCACACGCGACGCGAACGAGCCTCTCGACGGCGGCCCATCGGACGGCGGCGCGGATGCCCGTCGCGCGACCTGCACCCAGAAATCGCGCGTCGACATGGACGGGAGCGCAGACGAGGCGATCGCGTTCGCCGCGACCGCGAGCGGCTCGAAGGTCCTCGCCGTGTGGGGTGACGCCCCGACGAGGGACGGAGGCCCGCGTCTCCACGCGCGGATGTTCGACGGCACCTCGTGGCTCGAGCAACTCGACGTCGGCTCCTTCTCGAGAGGCGGCCCGCTCACGCTGGTCGCAGACGACGCAGGCGGCGGTTACGCGCAGTGGAGCGATCTCGTCGGAGGACGGCGCGCGCTGTTCGACTTCGACGCCGGAGCCTTCGACGCAGAGGCGCTCCCGATCCCGCCAGGCACGCGCGGCGCGGACTTGGTCGCCTTCCCTGCGGGAGCGATCTCTGCGTATCCCGCGGAGGCGGGCGTCGTCGCACAAGCGTGGAACGCGGGCGCAGGGGTGTGGGAAGACACGGCGCTCGACGTCCCTCGCGTCCCTCGCGTCCACGTTCAGCTCGCCGAGAACGGGACAGGACACGTCGGCGCGCTCGTCGCGTTCACTGACCGAGGCTACGGCTATCTCGCGCTCTCCGTCTACGACGGCAGCTCCTGGTCGGCGACCGCGGTGATGGAGCGCCCGATGTCCGTGATCGGCGACCGCTTTCGGATCGGGCTCATGCCCGACGACACCATCCTGCTCCTCTGGCCCGACGAAGGCGTCACCGTATTGCGCGTCGATCCGAAGGTCCCTCGCGGGAGCCAGCTCGGAGCCCTGCAGACGCTCGACACGAGAGTGCCGCCCGGTATCGCGCTGATTTCGGAGATCGTCGTCGACGCTCAGGGCCGCGCGACCGTCGTGTGGATGGAGCGCCGCACGTCGGACGAGGTCACGATCATGGTGAGCCGAAACGCCGGCGCGGGTTGGAGCGCTCCCCGCGCGCTCGGCGCTGTGAACCACCTCGTCGGGTTGGGGCTCGATGCGTCGTCCAACGTCGTCATGCTCGCGATGGCGAGGGCAGGGCGTCTCGTGTTCTTCCGTGGCGACGCGGCGGCCGACGCATGGACGATGCTCGACGCTGACATGTCTGCGAGCGCGAGCCAGCTCGACGGACGGTCGATGCGCTTGGTGTTCCTCCCTGACGGCAGCATTTCGATCGTCTCGCTCGGCTTGCTACCAGCCGGCGGCGTCTACTCCTTCTCTTGTCGGTTGTGACCGTCGTGGAGCTCGTCTTTGGGCGAGCCGTAGGCGTACGCGCGACGATCGAGGTTGTGCTACACTACTCAGCATGACCGTCGAGCCGAAGGGCGCACCGAAGAAGAGTCGGCGGAGTCGGCGGCCGGGAGCCACGGAGACGTTCAGCGTCTCGGTCGATCGCAAGACGAAGCTGCGGCTCAAGACGCTCGCCAGGGCCCGTCACGGCGGGAACGTCTCGGCGTTGATCACCGAGCTCGCGCTCGAAGGAGAGCGGCACGCTGCGTTCGAGAGGGCGTGGCAGTGGTACGGCGGGCCCGAGCCGACGGCCGACGAGCTCGCCGCGCTCCGGGCCGAGTGGGAAGGAGGTTGGAAGCTCGCGCGGAAAGCGAGAGCGAAGCGATCGAAACGAAGGACCGCGGCGTGACCGCCGCCGGCTTGACGTTCGATACGGGCGTGCTCATCGCGCTCGAGCGGCGCCAGCAGCGCGCGTGGAGCATCTATCGCGCGGCACGCGCGAGCAAGGTCCGCGTCTCCGTCCCGACCCCCGTGATCGCCGAGTGGTGGCGTGGGCGCACCGACGCGCGTGAGCACGTGAAGAGCGGCCTGACCATCGAGGCGCTGTCCGAGACCGTCGCCGATCTCGCCGGCGAAGCGCTCGCGAAGGTGCGAGGCGCGAGCGTCGTCGACGCCGTCGTCATGGCCTCGGCCGCCCTCCACGGCGACGTCGTCTACACGAGCGACGTCCACGATCTCGAGCGCCTTCGGAGCTTCTTCCCCTCCGTTCGCGTGCTCTCCGTTCGAGCCTGAGCACGAGATCGAGGCCGAGCGCCAGTGACGCGTAGCGGCCCCCATGGGCACCACCTCGGTCCGGGCTCGTCCGCTCGCGGCGCCCTGCGCGCGCCGCCCGAGATCAGAGTCGCGGCTCCTCCGCCGCTTCGTAGAGCTCGCGAACGTCGAGGCTCGCTCCGACCGACGCGAGGCTCGCTCGCTCTCCCTCGCGGGAGACGACGTGCGCCCACGTCTGATCCTCCGCGCGCGTCCACACTTCGACCGCGCGCTCGGTCGAAGAGACGAGGACGTACTGGCGAAGCGAGGGCATTCGCTTGTAATGCTCGAACTTGTCGCCCCGATCGTAGGGTTCAGTGCTCGGGCTGAGCACCTCGACGATCAACGTCGGGTTGGTGACGGCGTGCGGGTCGTCGGGATCGCGTTCGCGTGGACCGCAGACGACGGTGACGTCCGGATAGGTCGCGAGGCCGGTGTCGAGGACGCGAACGCGAAGATCGGAGTCGTGCGCCCGACATCGGCCGCCTCGAAGCTGAGAGAACAGCAAGCCGATCACCGCGGCGGAGAGCGCGGCGTGCTCGGGCGTGCCGCCCGCCATGCCGTAAATCTGGCCGTCGAGGTACTCGTGCTTCACGTTGCTCGAAGCCTCGAGCGCGAGGTACTCGGCCCGGCTGTAGTGAACCCGATGCGCAGGCGCCGTCATCGCCCGATGAGTATGGCACCTCGCCTACGCCGTTCCAACCGGCGGAACGGAAGGACGGCACGGGCGCACCGATCGGTCCGTGCTCTCGAAAGGTCGCCGGGATCCGCGCGCGACACCCCGACGCGGATCCGGAAGAGGTTCGCGAGGGCCCACGTGCTCAGGACGCTCGGCGCTCGCACGAGATCAGGTCATCTTCTCCGGCCTCACGTCGGCGTCGAACTGCTCGGCGGTCACGAGGCCCGACGCGATCGCCGCGTCGCGGAGCGAGAGGTTCTTCTCGTAGGCCGTCTTCGCGATCTTCGCGGCGGCGTCGTAGCCGATGCGCGGCGCGAGCGCCGTCACGAGCATGAGCGAGTTTCCGACGTGGCGCGCGATCGCCTCGCGGTTCGGCTCGATCCCGACGACGCACTTGTCGCGGAAGCTGTCGATCGCGTCGGCGAGCAGCTCCACGCTCTCGAGCAGATCGTGGATCATCATCGGCTTGAAGACGTTGAGCTCGAGGTGACCGCTCGCGCCGGCGAAGCCGATGCCGGCGTCGTTGCCCATGACGTGCGCCGCCACCATCGTGAGCGCCTCGGCCTGCGTCGGGTTCACCTTCCCCGGCATGATCGAGCTGCCGGGCTCGTTCGCCGGCAGGATCAGCTCGCCCAGGCCCGCGCGCGGACCGCTCGCGAGGAGCCGCACGTCGTTTCCGATCTTCATGCACGAAGTCGCGAGGAGGCGCGTCGCGCCGCTCGCGTCGACGATCGCCTCGTGGCCCGCGAGCGCGGCGAACTTGCTCGGCGCCGATCGGAACGGCAGGCCCGTGAGCTCGGCGATCCGCGCGGCGACGCGCTCGGCCCACGCCGGGTGCGCGTTGAGGCCGGTGCCGACGGCCGTTCCCCCGAGCGCGAGATCGAAGAGGCCGTCGAGCGATCGCTCGAGCGCCTTCTGCCCGATCGCGAGCTGCGCGCTCCAGCCGCTCATCTCCTGGCCGAGCGTGAGCGGCGTCGCGTCCATCATGTGCGTCCGGCCGATCTTCACGATGTCGGCGAACGCCTTCGCTTTGTCGTCGATCGCCGCGCGGAGGCCGGCGACCGCGGGCACGAGGCGATGCGCGATCCGCTGCGCGGCGGCGACGTGCATGACCGTGGGGAACACGTCGTTCGACGACTGCGACATGTTCACGTGATCGTTCGGGTGGATCGGCCCCTTCTGCCCGAGCGGCGTTCCGCCGATCTCGTTGGCGAGGTTCGCGATGACCTCGTTCGCGTTCATGTTCGACTGCGTGCCGCTCCCCGTCTGCCACACGACGAGCGGGAAGTGATCGTCGAGATCGCCCGCGGCGACCTTCGTCGCGGCGTCGGCGATCAAGGCCGCGAGCTTCGGATCGAGCTTGCCGAGATCGCGGTTGGTCGTCGCCGCCGCCGTCTTCACGACGCCGAAGGCGCCGATGACCGGACGGCCGAAGCGATGGCCGCCGATGCGGAAGTTCTCGAGGCTGCGCTGGGTCTGCGCGCCCCAGTAGCGATCCGCCGGGACCTCGACGGGGCCCATCGTGTCCGTCTCGATGCGGTGTGCCATCGAGAGATCTCGTAGCATGGCGCGATGAACCTCACCCTGCGGAGCGCGATCGCGAGCCTCGGCGTGATCGCCGCGACCTCTGCGACGAGGCCCGCCGTCGCCGAAGGCCGCGCGCCCATTCCGCTCGACGGCGTCGCGGCCGTCGTCGGCGAAGAGAGGATCTTCCGCTCCGACGTCACGGCGCGCGCGCGCCCGTTCCTCGATCGCCTCACGAAAGATCCGGTCAAGCGCCGCGGCGAGCTCGTCGATCTCCACAAGCAAGTGCTCATGCGCCTCGTCGACGAGACGCTCATCGCCAAGGACGCCGCGAAGCTCGACATCAAGGTGAGCGACGGCGACGTCGCCGACGGCATCGCGCGCGTCGCCGAGCAGAACAAGATGGATCGCAAGGCCCTCGAGGCCGAGGTGCGCCGCGCCGGCATGACGAAGACCGACTACGAGTACGAGATCCGGCGTCAGATCCTCGAGGGGCGCTGGCTCGTCGCGCGCGCAGGCGGCAAGATCGACCGCAAGCTCGCGAGCGATCCCGACGCGTATCAGAAGGCGCTCGAAGAGCAGCGCGAGCTCTTGCTCGTCGAGCTCCGGAGCCGCGTCTACATCGAGGTGCGGTGATGAAGCGCCTCGCGCTCTTGCTGCTCGTCCTCGCCGGCTGCGCGGCCGCGCCGCCGCAGGGCACGCCCAAGCCTCCCGCCACCGCGGCTCCTTCCGGTCCGCCGCCGTGCCCCGCGACGCTGATCGCCGGCGGCGATCCGATCGAGGCCGAGAGCCTCTACGGCAAGCCCGTCGCGCGCGTCTGCGTGATCGGGGCGAGCGACGATACGCGTCGCGCGGCGGAGAACGTCGTGAGCCTGAAGCCCGGCGACGCGGTCGACGCCGAGCGGATGAAGATCGACCTCGAGGCCATCTTCCGCCTCGGCGTCTTCGACGACGCGTCGGTCTACGGCCTGAGCGACGGGGGCGTCACGCTCGTGTTCGTCGTCCGCGAGCGGCCGCGGATCGGCGAGGTGGTATTCGAGGGCGCGAAGCTGCTCGGCGACGCGGCGCTCTCGAAGAAGTTCCCGATCGAGAAGCAGGCGCCCTACGATCCGGCGCGCGTCCACGAGCTCGCCGAGGCGGTGCGCGACGAGTATCGCGCGCGGGGCTACGAGTCGTGCGAGGTGAGGCAGATCGCGGAGCCGCTCGACGGCGGCCTCGTGCGCGTGAAGCTGAAGGTGACGGAAGGGCCGCTCCGGCGCTACGCCAAGATCGCGTTCAAGGGGAACGCGAAGGTCTCCGAGGCGGATCTCCAGAAGGCCGCCGCGCTGAAGGCCGGCAAGCCCTTCGTGCAGGAGGAGATCGATCGCGCCGCGATGGTCGTGGCGGCGCTCTACTACGACCGCGGGATGATCCAGGTGCGCGTGAACGTCGAGCACGGGCCGCCGCAGAAGGACGGCGGTCTCGACGTCGTCTTCAGCGTCGACGAGGGCGACGTCTTCCACGTCGGCGCGCTGCGCGCGACGAAGCTCGGCGCGCCGCTCGAGAAGGAGCTGCTCGCGCGCATCAAGGCGCGACCGAAGCAGACGTTCGCACGCTACGTGATCGCCAAGGACGTCCAGGACCTCAGGGCCTGGTTCGAGTCGAAGGGCCAGCGCGTGGAGATCAACCCGATCACCGACGTCGACGTGAAGAAGAAGACGATCGACGTGACGTTCGAGGTCGAGGCCGTCCCCTGAGACACTCTCCTCGTCGAGACGCTCACTTGCTCGCGGAGAGCGCTTCGGGGATCTGACGAACGGCGTTGCGCACGGCGACGCGGAGCACGGCCTTGCGCAGCTCGGCGCTCGCGCTGTTCGACTCGGATCGCGCGCGGCCTTCGATGATCGCGAGCAACGTCCCGCTCTTGCCGTCGTGCAGCGTCGCGTTGACCGTGCAGGCGACCGGCGCGTCGGACGTCCCGATGAGCGCCACGGAGACGATGATCTTGCGCCGGCTCTTCAGGCGCGACGCATCCACGCCGAGGAGCTCGCCTTCGGCCGTGGTGCGAAGCGTCGCGCGGTCGACGCCCGAGCTCGGGGGCGCTTCGACGCTCCCGAGGGCGAGCGACGTCTCGGCCGCGCCTGCGTCGTTCGACGACAGAGCGGCCGCAGCGAGCACGAACGTGCAGAAGAGCCGCTTCATCGCGAGCAAGGACAGCAACGGGCGAGCCGCTGGGCCAAGTTCGCGTCAGCGCGAATTTCCTGCCCTTCTCTCGAGGTGAAGGTGCGACACGCCGTGGCAAGTCGCGACGCATACCCGGATTGTCTCGACACACGGCGACGGCCGGCGCTAAGCACTTATTGGCGCACGGGACTCTTCACAAGGGTGAGGTCATGGCGAAAAACTTCCTCGATCAGCTCAAAGAAATGACCGTCGTGGTCGCCGACACGGGCGACATCAACTCGATCGAGAAGTTTCGGCCGCGCGACTCGACGACCAACCCCTCGCTCATCGCGGCCGCCGCGGCGATGCCGGCGTACGCCAAGCTCGTCGACGACGCGCTCGTATGGGCGAGGAAGGAGACGAAGGGCGGCGGCACCGAGGACGTGATCAAGCGCGCGATCGATCGCCTCGCGGTCGCGTTCGGGCTCGAGATCCTGAAGATCGTCCCCGGCCGCGTCTCCACCGAGGTCGACGCGCGCCTCTCTTACGACACGCAGGGAACGATCGAGAAGGCGCGCAGCCTCATCGCGATGTACGAAGCGGCGGGCACGAAGCGCGAGCGCATCCTCATCAAGATCGCCTCGACGTGGGAGGGGATCCGCGCGGCCGAGGTCCTGGAGAAGGAGGGCATCCACTGCAACCTCACGCTCCTCTTCGGCTTGCATCAGGCGATCGCGTGCGCCGAAGCGAAGGTCACGCTCATCTCGCCGTTCGTCGGGCGCATCCTCGACTGGCACAAGAAGGCGACCGGCCGCGAGAGCTACCCGTCGCACGAAGATCCGGGCGTCATCAGCGTCACGACCATCTTCAACTACTACAAGAAGCACGGCCACCAGACCGAGGTCATGGGCGCGAGCTTCCGCAACATGGGCGAGATCACCGAGCTCGCGGGCTGCGATCTGCTCACGATCGCGCCGAACCTGCTCGCCGAGCTCGAGAAGTCGACGGGAGATCTCCCGCGCAAGCTCGACGCCAAGGCGGCTCAGGCGATGGACATCCCGAAGATCGTCGTCGACGAAGCGACGTTCCGCAAGATGCACGAGGCCGATCGCATGGCCTTCGACAAGCTCGACGAGGGCATCAAGGGATTCTCGAAGTCCCTCGAGGCGCTCGAGAAGCAGCTCGCCGATCGCCTCGCGGCGCTTTAATTACTTGCTGTCCTCCTCGGGCCGACCGGTGCAGACGCCCTCGGGGCCCATCCCCGCGGCGGCGACGGCCGTGGCGAGGTCGCCGGCGTCGGTGTCGAACGGACCGCCGTCCGGCATCGGGCTGGTCGCGCCGCAGTGATCCCAGTAGCTCTTGCACTTGCCGCCGGCGACGTCGCACGAGCCCGCGACGATGAAGGGCGTGCCCGGCTTGTTCTCGCAGACGTGACCGCGACAATCGATGTCGCCCTTGCAGTCGGCCCCGTTCGCGCCGAGGCAGACGAACGTGTCGACGGCGAAGTCGATCTGGCAATAGTCGGTGGCCTCGACCTTGATCGCCGTCGCTTCCTCGAAGCTCTTGGTCTCCTTCGGTGCGTAGTAGCCGAGGTGATCGACCTTCTCGTCGACCTCGTTGATGACGCCGACGACGAGGGCGCCGCCGTCACCGTCCGGTACGAGGAAGTTGTCGTAGAAGCGGCTCGCGGACGAGAAGCGGAGGAAGTACGTGCCGGGCTTGACGCTCCGCAGGCGGTACTTCAGCACCGTCGTCGGGGAAGGAACGATGGAGATCGCGCTCGGCGGCGAGGGCAACGCACACTGGCCGCCCCCGCAGTACGCGAGCCGCTGCGGGATCCGGAACGCCTCCGCGGGGAACGTCACGGGGATGAGATCGACGCGGATGAGCGTGCCGGCGGGCAGCGCGCGCGCCAGGTTGATCGTGCCCATGACCTCGATGCCGCCCGAGCCGCGCCCGTCGAACATGTCGGGATCGGGGATGCGGGTCGTCTCGGTGCACGTCGCGCCGAGCGGCGCGTCGGGGCCCCCCTCGGTGAAGTCCGCTTGCGCCGGCGGCTTGTTGCTGCCGCTGCTGCAGCCATAGGCGACGACGCCACCCGACGCCGAGGCGAGACCCAAGAAGAGCATCCACCGACGTGCACGCATGCTGCCCGCTCCTTGAAGATGGGGGCGCAAGACGAACCCCCTCCGCAGCCATCTTAGACGAGCGCGAGCGGCGAGCGCATCATTCTGACCGACGCGCGCGGCGAGCGAGCGCGCCCGACAGCAGCGCCAAGCCCACGAGCCACATGGGCGCCGAGCCGAGACCGCGCGGGCCGGGCGACGTCGCGCACCCGCTCCCACCTTCGCTTTCTTCGGCGGGCGCCGGCTCCGCGACCGGAGCGCGGTCGGGGACGGCCGACGCCTCCGGCGTGCTCTCCGGCGGCGTCGCGGCCGGCTCCTCCGGATCCTTCGGGCAGGTGTCGGGGATCGACAGGTAGGGGTTGTGGCAGTAGTCGAGCGAGAACGGCGCCGGGAACGTGAGGCGCTTCTGCATCGTGAACGCAGGATCGAAGAACTGAGAGCCCTTCGCGCTCACGCCCGCGCCGCCTTCCTGGTTCCATGGCCCGCTCGGCGAGGTGCCGCCGTCGCCCATGAACGCGCCGCCGAACTGCTTGGGGCACGCGAGCACGTCGCAGCGCTCGCCGTTGAAGTCGATCAAGTCCTTGAAGGTGTTGCCCGGACCGACCGACGTGCGCCTCGACCAGAAGCTCGTGAGCATCTCGGTGAGCACGTACCCCGCCTCGACGACCTTGCCCCTCGCGACCGCGGGCATCGCCGCGGGAAGATCGGGGCGATAGATGACGCCGGTGCCCTCGAGCCGCGGCGCCTCGCCGTGGTTGCACGTGAGCTGGAGATCCGGAAAGAGATCGTTCGGCGGCGAATAGCCTCCGCAGAACCCGTGACCGACCTGCTGGACGTAGACCTCGGGGCGTCCCTTCGCGTCGAGGCGAAGCGCGCCGTTGGGCGTCTTCGCCGCCGGCTTCACGCTCGCGTCGGCGTAGGCGAACCACTCGAGGTGGAAGCGCGTCTCGTAGGCGAGGAGCTTGCCCGCGCCGCCGGTCTTCGCGATCACCGCGAAGACGCTCTCGGTGTCGTGCTCGTGGCCGTTCGTCACCTTGGTGTCGACGGCGTGGTACGGCATGTACTGCACGAACCAGTGCGTCGTGGTCTCGATCACCGTGTAATACACGGTGCCGATCAGCTTGCACGCACCTCCGGCGCACGGTGAGCCGGCGCACTTGCTCGGCTCGGCCACGCACGTCGTGTTCTCTTCGTTGTCGTCGCCGGCCCAGTTGCCGTCGAAGTCGTAGGCGGCGAAGAGGTCGCGCGTGGTGTCGCGCACCTGCTGGTAGAAGACGGGCGCGTACGTCTTCGCGATCGTGTCGCGATCGACGGCGAGCGCGGAGCCGCTCGAGAGCAGGATCGACGCGCCGATCGCGCACGCGGCGCGCTTCACGGGCTCACCGGAAAGCGCACGCGCGCCGAGAAGACGGTGTCGAGCCCGCCGCCGTCGTAGCCGCCGCCGACGACGTAGACGAAGTCGCCGTGCACCGCGACGGCGTGGCTCGTGCGCCCTTGGGGCAGAGGCGCTACGGCGGTCCACTCGCCGAGCTCGCCGCTCTCGGCGATCTTCGCGGCGAAGACGTCGGCGCGGCCCTTGCCGGTCATGATCTCGTCCTTGCCGCCGATCACGAACACCCATCCGTCGACGGCGATCGCCTTGCCGAACGACGTCGGCTTCGGGAGCGCGCGCACGGGGAAGGAAGCGCCCGGCGCGCCCGCCGGATCGATCGCGGCGGCGGCGCCGTCGGCGAGCACCGCGTTGCCGCGCTCGGCGCTCGCGTAGCCGCCGAGCGCGTAGATGAACCCGCCGGTGAACGCGTACTGCGGGTGGCCGCGGAAGCCGGTGAGCCACGTCGTCTGATCCCACGCGCCGAGCGATCCGTCGTCGCGGAGCGCCGCGCGCACGAGCGCGACGCCTCCCGCGGGCGGATCTGCGGCGGCGTCGGGCAAGCGCGCGTGGAACGCGTGGAGCGCACCGCCGGAGACGGTCGCGTGCGCGTAGAGGACGCGCACGCCGTCGGGGAGCGCGCCGATCTCGCTCCAGTCGCCGAGCGTGCCTTCGTCGGAGAGCGTCGCCCGGCGCACCTTGCGCGGCGACGCGTCGCCCGGCGCGTCGTCTTCGAAGATCCCGTCGACGAGAAAGACGTCACGACCGCTCGCCGCCGCGGTGCACGAGGCGACGGGGCTCGGCGCCTTGCCCGCGAGCGTCCACGCGCCGAGCGATCCGTCGTTCGCGATGCGCGCGACGTGCACGTCGGCGACGGTCTCGAACGCGCTCGCGCCCTTCGGCTTGTGGTTGCCGCCGACGACGACGAGGAACCCGTTCGCCGCGACGACGCAGTGATTGCCACGCGCCACGGGCATCGGCGCCTCGGTCTCCCACGCGGCGATCTCTCCGGTCGCCCGGCTCGCCGGAGGCGCGCTCGACGACGGCGCGCCGGTGCCCGCCGTGTCCGTCGCGCTTGCACACGCCGCCAACGAGAGCGCCCCCGCGCAGAGCAGACCGAGCTTCATGCGCGAAGTTCTACATGCGCAGAACTCTTTTCAGTACGAACTATTTGCGTCTCAAGTGTTTTGCCGCACCGCGCCAGGGGCGCTCAGTAGCAGCCCACCAGATCGCCCTTCACGGCGCACTTCTCGCGCGATCGGCACTTCTCGTCGGCGACGAACTTCTTGCCGACGCACTTGAGGATCGACCGCTCGTCGGTCGCGCACGCGAAGTGGCCTTCCTTGTCGCAGGTGTCGCCGACATTGGCGATCGAGTCGTCGCACTCGACCTTGAAGCCCGCGCCCTTGTCGCCCGTGACCTTGCAGCCGTTCTTGCCCTTGCAGTTGCTCGCGACGACGAACTTGCTCTGGCGACAGACGAGCGCGTTCTTCTTGTCGGGCGAGCAGGCGTAGTCTTCTTCCTCGCGGCACGCGTCGCCCAGGTTGGCGATGCTGTTGTCGCAGACGACCTTCTTCTGCTCCATCAGGCAGCTGCGCTCGCCGAGGCAGCTCTGCACGAACGTCCACCGATTCTTCTGGCACTCGAGCATGCCCTTCTTGTCGGACGTGCAGACGAAGTCGTTCTGGAGGTTGCAGACGTCTTTGTCTTCGGCGACGGACTGGTCGCAGACGTACTCGCCGCCCGTCTTGGCGCACCCGGCCGGGCCGCGGCACGTCATCTCCTCCCATTTGCCGTCGTGACAGACGAGCGCCTGCTTGGCGTCGGCGCAGACCTCCTTCGTCTCGATCTTGCAGCTCGCGCCGGCCTTCGGCTTGCACCCGACGAGCATCGAGGCGCACGCGAAGACCATCGCGACGGCCAGAAGACGAGACCGGTCCATCAGCGCCGAGTTTATTCGGGTTCGAGCGAGACTGCCCAGCTTTAGTCCTCGTCTTCGGGCTCCCCGCGCCCTCCGAGGAGCGTCGCGAACGTGATCGGCCGCCCTCCGAATCGATCTTTTGCGTCGAGGAGCACCGACTCGAGCCCTCGCCGGCGGGCCGCGGCGCGATCGGGAAAGAGCGTGGGCTGGACGGCGCCGGGGCCGAGATCCTGCGCGGCCACGCCGGTGAGGCGCACGCGCGCGCCCTCGACGGGGAAGCGATCGAGCAGCTCGAGCGCGACGCCGTGGAGGGTCGTCGTGTCGCTCGCCGGCTCCTCGAGCGCCTTGCGGCGGGAGAGGAGCGTGAAGTCGGCGTACTTCAGCTTCACCATGACGGCGCCCGCCGAGAGGCCGGACGCGGTGAGCCGCTCGGCGACGCGCGCGGCGTGCGCGAGGAGGGTGCGCGCGATCTCGTCTTTGGTGGTGAGATCGTGCTCGTAGGTCTGCTCCGCGCTGATCGACTTGGCGTCGCGATCGGGCTCGACGGTGCGGGCGTCGTTGCCGCGCGCGAGCTCGCGCACGTCGTTGGCCCAGCTCCCGAGCACCTTCTCGAGGGCCGTCGGATCGGCCTTCGCGAGATCGCCGAGCGTCGCGTAGCCGAGCCTCCGCAGCGTAGGCGCGGTCTTCGGGCCGATGCCCCACATCTTCTCGACCGGCAGCGGCGCGAGGAACGCGGCGACGTCTTCGCCGACCACCGTGAGGCCGTCGGGCTTCTGCATGTCGCTCGCGATCTTCGCCGCGAACTTGCAAGGCGCGACGCCGGCCGAGGCGGTGAGGCCGGTGGCGTCGAGGATGTCCTTCTTGATCGCGCGCGCGATCGTGACGCCGTCGCCGAAGAGCGATTGGCTGCCGGTGACGTCGAGGAAGGCCTCGTCGATCGAGAGGCCCTCGACGAGCGGCGTGTAGCGATGGAAGACGTCGAAGACCTGCGCGCTCGCCTCTTCGTAGCGCCCGCGCGTCGGCGTCACCACGACGGCGCGCGGGCATCGGCGGAGCGCCTCGGCCATCGGCATCGCCGAGTGGACGCCGAACTTGCGCGCCTCGTACGACGCGGCGGCGACGACGCCGCGTCGCGACGGGCCGCCGACGAGCACGGGCTTTCCCCGCAAGCTCGGATCGTCGCGCTGCTCGACCGACGCGAAGAAGGCGTCCATGTCGATGTGGAGGATCTGCCTCATGTTCCGACGAGCGCGAGCGTCGTGACGGGCGGCCGTGACAAAGAATTACAACCTTTCACCGGTCCGAGACGTGGGTTTTCGCGCGCCGAGCGTCGATCGGCTATGCAAATCAGGATGTCCAACGCGCGACGCCGGGGCCGAACGCGCATCGTGCTGTTCCTCGTCACGGTCTTCGCCGTCGTCTTCGCGCGACCCGCCTCCCACCACGCTCGCGCTGCGCGTCTCCTGGTCACCTTCTCCGACACCGAGGCGAAGCCGGAGATCGTCGAAGAGATGACCACGGTCGAGGTTCCGGCGTCGGACGCCGGCCCGGCCCGCACGGTCAAGGCGCGCATGTTCGCGCCGCCCGGCGCCGATCGGCGCGCGCTGCCGGCGACGGTGCTCGTCCACGGCGTGCAGTACCGCGGGATCGAGGAGCCGCGGCTCCAGCGCTTCGCGCGATCGGTCGCGAGCGCGGGCCTCGTCGTCTTCACGCCGCAGATCGACGAGCTCGCCGACTATCACGTCGCGCCGAGGGCGATCGACATCGTCGGCGCGTCGATCGGCGCGCTCCGCGCGCAGACGGGCAAGACCAAGGTCGGCGTCATGGGCGTCAGCTTCGGCGGCGGCATCTCGCTGCTCACGGCCGCCGATCGGCGCTTCGCCGACGACGTCTCGTTCGTCGTCGCGATCGGCGCGCACGACGATCTCGAGCGCGTCTCCGGCTTCTTCGCGCGCGACGAGATCCCCGAGGTGTCCGGCGCGACGAAGAAGATGCAAGCGCACGGCTACGGCGCGATGGTGCTCCTCTACACGCACGCCGCCGACTTCTTCCCGACGGAAGACGTGCCCGCCGCGCGCGACGCGCTCCGCTTCTGGCTCTGGGAGAAGCGCGACGAAGCGCGCGAGGCCGCCAAGCGCCTCTCGCCCGCGTCGAAGAAGAAGATCGATCGCGTCTTCGACGTGGGGATCGACGAGGTGCGCGATCAGCTCATCGAGGGGATCCGGCGGCGCGCGCCGGAGATGAAGCGCGTGTCGCCCCACCAGAACCTCGGCGGCCTGCGCGCGAACGTGTACCTCTTGCACGGCGAAGGCGACACGGTGATCCCCGCGACCGAGACGATGTGGCTCGCGAGCGACGTTCCCCCGGCGTCGCTCCGCGCGGTGCTCGTCAGCCCGGCGATCGTCCACGTCGAGCTGAAGGAGCCGACGCTCGGCGACAAATGGGCCCTCGTCCACTTCATGGGCCAGGTCGTCTCCGAGGCCGAGTCGTCGCGCTGATCGATCCTCGTACGATTTCTTGCGACCGCGGCGGCGACGCAGGCTCGAAGAGGCATGAAAAGCACCATCTTCGGGCTCCTGACGATCACCGCGCTCGGCAGCTCGGGCGCCGTCGCCTGCCTCCCGGGCGCGAGCCTCGACAAGGAGAAGCTCGTCAACACCGCGTCGTTCGACCACGGCTGCCCGCGCGAGAAGATCGACCTCGTCATGGCCGACGATCACGGCATGGACGCGACGGGCAACTACCTCCTGAAGGTGTGCGGCGCCGACAAGCGCTACAAGCGCATGGGCACCGTCTACTACGACGCCGAGAAGGGCAGCCCGCTCAAGTAGTGGGTCACTGGAACCGATAGGCGACGCCGATCGGTAGGCAGAACGCGTTGCCGTTGCCGCCGAGGAAGAAGGGCATCACGTTGCCGACGACCCTTCCGCCGCCGAGCTCGAACAAGCGAACGGAGACCTCGACGCCTGCGCCGAAGCCGCCGGCGAGCGTGCCTTCGGCGCGCCCCTCCGAGCTCGACGCGGTGTAGCCCGGCGGCACGGAGACGCTCGAGACGCCGCGAAACGACGCGTCGCCGAAGAAGCCCCAGAGGCCGAGCGAGAGCGACTCGGTCGGGTGGAGCACGACCGAGGGGCCGAAGCCCCAGACGCTGCCCGAGCCGATCGTGGGCGCAGCGACGACGCGGACGCCGAGATCGAATTGCTCGCCGAGGGCGTAGCCGCCGAAGAGGTTGATGCCGGCGGCGACGCCGCTGCTCCCGCGCGTCTCGCCGATCGTGCAGCGACCGCACGACTCGGGCTGGCGGCCCGCGACGTTCTCCGTGACGCTGATGCTCTGCGCGTCCTCGAGCCGCGGGCGCGCGGCCGAGCCGCCGAGGAAGCCGACGAAGATCCCCGGCTCGAAGATCCATCGGCCTCTCCGCTTCGCCGGCTCCGGCTCCGGCTTCGCCTCCACGATCAGGCGCGGCGCGGGGCGGCTCTCCTCGACGTCGACGACGGAGACGAGCACGCTGCGGCGCTCCGCCTCGCGAAGCTCGACGCGCGCCTCGAAGACCTTCTCGCCTCGGCGCTCGGCGACGACGACGTGGGGCCCCGGGTCGATCGGCATCTCCTGCCCCCACGCGACGCGCGCGAGCTCGCCGCCGTCGAGGGTGATCGAGACGTCGGAGGCCGACGTCGAGATGCGCAGCCAGGGCACGCGCGGTTCGAGGACGGCGATGCGTGCTTCGGCGAGCTGCGCGCGATCGCTCTGACCTTCGGCGCGCGCCGCCGTGAGCGCCTTCTGGTACTCGACCCACGCGCTGCCGACCTTGCCCTGACGCTCGTGACAGGCCGCGACGTTCAGCAGCGTACCCACGTGAGGTTCGAGCTTCTGGCTCTCTTCGAGCATCGGGCAAGCCTCGTCGAAGCGGCCCTCGAGCATCCGCGCGCGGCCCTCGCGAAAGAGGCGCTCGGCCTCGCTCTCGTCGGCGAACGCCGCCGGCGCGACGAGCATGATCGCGAGGGCGACGAGCCCCGCGAGGCGTACCTTCGCGATCGGCATCACGACGCGTCGAGGGAGTAAACCCGCGTGCGGGCGGTGTCGACGAGATAGCGATGAAGGGGCATGGAATCTCCTATGCTCGAGGGGGTTCGTCCGGGCTCACTGTCTCTCTTTGCCCTTTCCCCGGCGGTCCTTTAGCGAGCGCGCGCGATTTCGGATGTGCCCGTCAGGCGACAGATTTCCGCCCACCCGACCCTCGGCGATCGGCGGGGCGGCGAGCGACGATCCCGCCGAGCGCGCGCGCGCGTTCGAGATCCTCGTCCGCGCGTACTGGAAGCCCGTCTACAAGCACGTGCGGCTCCAGTGGCGGCGCGACGCCGAAGACGCGCGCGACGTCACCCAGGGCTTCTTCGCGCGCGCGTTCGAGAAGCGCGCCTTCGGCGCCTACGATCCGGCGCGCGCGCGATTTCGCACGTATCTCAAGGGGAGCCTCGACAAGTACGTCCTCGAGCTCGCGCGCGACGCCTCGCGGCAGAAGCGCGGCGGCGGCGCGCTCGCGATGAGCCTCGACTTCGACGTCGCCGAAGACGAGCTCGCGCGCTCCGGCGCGCTCGAGCGCGATCCGTCGACGATCGAGGGATACTTCGATCACGAGTGGACGCGGAGCTTGTTCGCCGCGGCGCTCGCCGCGCTCGAGGCCTCGTGCGAAAGGCAAGGCAAGCGCGTCTACTACGAGGTCTTCCGCCGCTACATGCTCGATCCCGAGGGCGAGAGCGAGCGCCCTTCGTACGCCGACGTCGCGAAGGCGTGCGGCGTCTCGGTGAGCGACGTCACGAACTACCTGTCGTGGACGCGGCGCGAGATGCGAGCCAAGGTCCTCGATCAGCTCCGCGAGATCACGGCGAACGAAGAGGAGATGATGGAGGAGGCTCGTGCGCTAGGCTTTGCGCCGTGAGCCTCGGCGACCGCGCGCTCGAAGGACTGCGCGACTGGGTGATCGGCCCCGGTGAGGGCGAGGTGCTCGCCGATCGATACGAGCTGCGCCGGCGGATCGGCGAGGGCGGGATGGGCGTCGTCTACGCCGCCGACGATCGCGTGTCGGGCAAGAGCGTCGCGATCAAGATCGTCCGCGGCGCCGGCGATCACGACACCGCGCGCTTCGAACGCGAGGTCGCGTCGCTCGCGCGCGTCTCGCATCCCGCGATCGTCAAGCACATCGCCCACGGCGTCCACGAAGGGGCGCGCTACCTCGTGATGGATCGCCTCGAGGGGTGCAGCCTCGCGGAGCGCTTGCGGCTCGGCCGGCTCTCGATCCGCGAGACGTTGATCCTCGGGCGCCGCCTCGCCGAGGCGCTCGGCGAGGTGCACCGCGCGGGGATCGCGCATCGCGACATCAAGCCGTCGAACGTCTTCCTCGCGGGCGACGACGCGCGCGGCGCGGCGAGCGGCGCGTGCCTGCTCGACTTCGGGATCGCGCGGCCGCGCGAGGCCGTGACGCTCACGGCGCGCGGCGCGCTCGTCGGAACGCCGGGCTACATGGCGCCGGAGCGCGTGCGGGGCGACGAGCCGAGCGAGCGCGATCCGGCGAGCGACGTCTTCTCGCTCGGCTGCGTGCTCTACGAGTGCCTCCTCGGGCGACCGCCGTTCGCCGCGCAGACGACGTACGAGCTGCTCGCGCGCGTGCTCCTCGAGGTCGCGCCGCTCGTGCGCGAAGAGCGTCCCGAGGCGCCCCTCGGCCTCGAGGCGCTCGTCGAGCAGATGCTCGCGAAGGAGCCGCGCGAGCGCCCCGACGCCGCAGAGGTCGCGCGCACGTGCGCCGAGCTCGAAGGCGCGCTGCCGCCCGGCGCCGACCGCGTCGAGATCGTGCCCGGCCTCGCCGAGGGCGACGTCGTCGGAGGCAAGTATCGCGTCGAGCGCAAGCTCGGCGAGGGCGGCATGGGCATCGTGCTCGCGGCGCGCCACCTCGAGCTCGGCACGCGCGTCGCGATCAAGCTCCTTCGCTCGACCGACGCCGAGCAAGGGCGGTTCCTCCGCGAGGCGCAGGCGACGTCGCGCATCGAGAGCGATCACGTCGCGCGCGTCCTCGACGTGGGGCGCACGTCGGCCGAAGGCGCCCTCGGCGAGCGGCCGTTCATCGTGATGGAGCACCTGCGCGGCGTCGATCTCGCGCGCCGCCTCGCGGATCGCGGGCCGCTCCCGATCCACGTGGCCGTCGGTTACGTGATCCAGGCGTGCGACGCGATCGGCGAGGCGCACGCGCTCGGGATCGTGCATCGCGATCTCAAGCCATCGAACCTCTTCATCTGCGAGCGCAAGGACGCCGAGCTCGTGAAGGTGCTCGACTTCGGGATCTCGAAGCTCACGCGACCGCTCGAGGGCGCGTCGATCGCGCTGACCGCGACCGCCGACTCGACGGTGATGGGATCGATCGCGTACATGTCGCCCGAGCAGCTCGAGTCTTCGGCGCGCGCCGACGCGCGGAGCGACGTGTGGTCGCTCGGCGTCGTGCTCTTCGAGAGCCTCTCCGGCGCGCGTCCTTTCGACGGCGACAGCGCGGTCGCGATCGCGGCGCGCATCGCGGCGTCGCCGCCGCGATCGCTCCGCGCGCTGGGCCGCGACGTGCCCCCGAAGCTCGAAGAGGCGATCGCGAAGTGCCTCGCCAAGGATCCCGACGCGCGCTTCGCCGCGATCGACGAGCTCGCGGCGGCGCTCGCGCCGTTCGCGACCGAAGGCGCCGCGGCGGCGAGCGCCGGCGCCGCGGAGGCGACGCCGAGGCCGTCGCGACGCAGCTCGGCCGCGCTCGCGCTCGGCCTGATGGCGTTCACGATCGCGATGGCCGTCGTCGCGGTCGGCGTCCGACGCTGGGGCCGAAACGATCCGGCGAGCGAGCCGGCCAGAGAGGCGCCGAGCGCGCAGCCGCGAGCGAGCGAGCCGCTTCCGCCGCCTTCTGCGACTCCCGCGGCGACGCCCGAGGCCGCGACTGCGAGCGCTTCGGCGACGAGCCCCGCGACGACGCGCACGGCGCTTCCTTCGAAGCCTCCGAAGGCGCCCGCGAGCGCGGCTCCGGCCGCGGTCGCTCCGAGCGCGCCGCCGCCGATCGAGCGCGAGGTCGATCTCACCGATCCCGCGCTCCTCGGGCGCTGACGATCAATCGATCTTGATCGGCGCGCCGTAGCTCTTGAGCTCCGCGCGCGCCTCACCGCCGCCCGCGGCGATCTCGAGCAGCACCATTCCGACGCCGGGGCAGTACGTCGTCGTGTAGCGCGATCCGGGGGGGCGCCCGCCCTCTTCGATCGTCTGGACGCACGCAGCGTAGCTGCCGGCCGCGACCGTCACGGAGGCGTCGACGGACGCGACGCGCGTGGTGCCGCCGTGCTCGCCCGGCCAGGTCGCGCCGACGTCGAGCGGCGCCTTGAGGATGAACGCGCCGCCGTCGTACGCGACGCCTTCGGGTGTGTAGACGAAGCGCTTCGTCGCGTTCGAGAGCCGGAGCTCGGCGCGTGAAGCGTCGGTGCGATGAACGCGCGCGACGAGCATCCCGCTCTCGCCGTTCTCGAGCGTCACGTAGTGGTAGATCTTCCCGGCCTCGAGCGGGAAGTACACGTCGACGGTCGAGATCGCCGGGCCCTTGGACGAGACCGAAGGCGCCACCGGCGGCGCCGGCTCCGCGCAAGCCACGACGACGACGAGCGACACGATCGCGAGACGCTGCACCGCCCCAACGTATCGCGTGAGGAGCGCCAGCCGCGACGACGCCGCCGAGCCATGTCGGATACATACCCACCTTGCCCGCACGCCCGTACGTAATTTCAATAATTTAGACCCCATTTCTCTCCTCTTGTGTGGGGTGCGGCGATCCATCGCGTGTCTCCAGCCGGTATCGCCCGCGTATAGTGCGCGCCGTGAGCTCCGAAGATCTGCGACGCGCGGGCAGCGACAGCCTCAGCGCGGACCTCGCGTCGCTCCGCATCGATCGTGACGCGCCCGCGGGCCCGTCTCCGGTGAGGCGCGTCCTCGTCGGCGTGGCCGTCGTCTGCGCGATCGGCGCGGCCGCGTGGTTCGGATTGCGGCGCCTCGAGGGACAGCTCCTCAAGCAGGAGGTCAAGACGACCGAGGTGCTCCTCATCTCGCCGTCGCAGGCGGAGGTCCAGGTCACCGCGACCGGCTACGTCATTCCGCAGCGCACCTCGAAGGTCGGCTCCAAGCTCCCCGGCCGCCTCGCGAAGGTGCTGGTCAAGGAAGGCGACACCGTCAAGGAGGGCGACGTCGTCGCCCAGCTCGAAGACGAGGATCAGAGGAGCCAGATCACGGCGGCGTCGTCGCGCGTGGCCGTCGCGCACGCGCGCGTCGCCACCGCGCGCGCGAACCTCGCCGAGGTGAGCCAGCAGGTCGCGCGCGAGCGCGCGCTCGCCGCGAGCGGCACCGTGGGCAAGGCGACCCTCGAGAACCTCGTCGCCCGCGAGAGCGCGCTCCGCGAGGCCGTGAAGGCCGCGGAGGCCGAGGCCACCGCCGCGCAGGCCGACGTCGGCACGTTCGGCGTCGGCCTCAAGGATCGGACGATCATCGCGCCGGTCGGCGGTCGCGTCGTCACCAAGCCCGCGACCGTCGGCGAGTTCGTCGGTGGTGTCGGCAACCCGATCCCGATCGCCGAGATCGTCGACTTCGCGAGCCTCATGGTCGAGACCGACGTGCCCGAGGCGCGCCTTCACATGGTCAAGCTCGGCGGACCCGCGGAGATCGTGCTCGACGCGTATCCGAACAAGCGATACCGCGGCCTCGCGAAGGAGCTCGGCAACAAGGTCAATCGCGCGAAGGCGACGGTCGTCGTCAAGGTGGCGTTCGTCGACGAGATCGAGAACGTGCTCCCGGAGATGAGCGCGCGCGTGAGCTTCTTGGCCAAGCCGATCACCGACGCCGCGCTCAACGAGCGCCCGAAGCGCATCGTCGGCAAGGACGCCGTCGTCGAGCGATCGGGGCAGAAGGTCGTCTTCCAGGTCGACGGCGGCACGCTCAAGGCCGTCCCCGTCAAGCTGGGCGAGCCCGTAGGGAGCGCGGTGGAGCTCCTCGACGGTCCGGCGCCGGGAGCGCGCGTCGTGGCGCAGCCGACATCCGACACCGCCGAAGGTCAGCGAATCAAGGAGACCGACAAGTGAGCATCATCGACATCAAGAACGTCAGCAAGGTCTTCGTCAGAGGCAAGGAGCCGCTGACGGTGCTCGACGGGCTCACGCTCCAGGTGAACGAAGGCGCGTTCGAAGCGCTCATGGGCCCTTCGGGCTCGGGCAAGTCGACGCTCCTCAACCTCATCGCCGGCCTCGACCGGCCGACGTCGGGCGCGGCGACGATCGCGGGCAAAGACATCGTGAAGATGAGCGACGGCGATCTCGCGCGCTTCCGCTCGCGACACATCGGCTTCATTTTCCAGGCGTACAACCTGATGCCCGTGCTGACGGCGGTGGAGAACGTCGAGCTGCCTCTCTTGCTCACGAAGCTCTCGTCGTCCGATCGACGCAAACGCGCGCAGACCGCGCTCCGCGCCGTCGGCCTCGAAGATCGCATGGACCACTACCCCCGCCAGCTCTCCGGCGGTCAGGAGCAGCGCGTCGCGATCGCCCGCGCCATCGTGAACGATCCGACGATCATCGTCGCCGACGAGCCGACCGGCGATCTCGATCGCAAAGCGGCCGACGAGATCCTCACGCTCCTCACGAAGCTCAACGAAGAGTTCAAGAAGACGATCCTGATGGTCACCCACGACCCGGCGGCGGCCGAGCGCGCGACCGCCACGCGCCATCTCAACAAAGGGAAGCTCGAATGATCGGCCTCCTCGGCATCGCCGCGCGAAACGTGACGCGCAACTGGCTCCGCACGATCCTCACCGTGGTCGGCGCCATCGTGGCGCTCATCGCCTTCATCATGCTTCAGACGGTGCTCACCTCGTGGGAGGTCGGCGCCGAGTACGCCGCGAAGGATCGCCTCGGCACGCGGCACAAGGTCTCCTTCGTGATGCAGCTCCCCAAGCGCTACATCGACGACGTCCGCGGCGTTCAAGGCGTGAAAGACGCGACCTGGGCGAACTGGTTCGGCGCGAAGGATCCGCGCAAGCCCGACGAGTTCTTCGCCAACATGGGCGTCGACGCGCCGAGCTTCCTCGCGGTGATGGACGAGCTGATCCTCAGCGAGGAAGACAAGACGCGCTGGCTCGGCGACAAGCGCGGCGCGATCCTCGGCGACGTCCTCGCCAAGAAGCTCGGCGTCAAGGTCGGCGACAAGATCACGCTCCAGGGGAGCATCTACCCCGGCGACTGGGAGTTCAACGTCGACGGCATCTACACGGCCGCGAGAAAGTCGCTCGACCGATCGCAGTTCCTCTTCCACTGGTCGTACCTGAACGACGGCGCGCCCGAGGGGATGAAGGATCAGATCGGCTGGGTGATGACCCGCATCGACGATCCGGCCAAGAGCGCCGACGTCGCCGCGCGCATCGACAAGATGTTCGACGAGCGCGACACGCAGACCGTCACGATGAGCGAGCGCAACATGCAGGTCTCGTTCATGGCGATGTTCTCCGCGATCCTCACCGCGCTCAACATCGTGTCGCTCATCATCCTGCTCATCATGCTGATGATCCTCGGCAACACGATCGCGATGGGCGTGCGCGAGCGCACGCGCGAGTACGCGGTGCTGCGCGCGATCGGCTTTCTGCCGTGGCACATCCGGTTCTTCGTGATCGGCGAAGCGAGCGTCCTCGGCCTGCTCGCGGGCGTGGGCGGCGTCGGCGTCGGCTACTTCTTCGTGAACGGCTTCGTCGGCAAGGTGATCGAAGACGGCATGTCGGCGTGGTTCCCCTACTTCCGCGTCGAGACGTCGACGGCGGTCATCGCGTTCGTCGTGGCGGTCGCGCTCGCGGCCCTCGCCTCCTTGATCCCCAGCATCCAGGCGGGTCGCATCTCGGTCACCGACGCGCTCCGGAGGGTCGGATGATCCCCGTCAAGTACAACTACCGGAACCTCGTCGTCCGCAAGGCCACGACGATCGCCGCGGCGTTCGGCCTCGCGCTCGTCGTCTTCGTCTTCGCCGCCGCGCAGATGTTGAGCAACGGCCTCACGAAGGCGTACGGCCGCTCGGCGAGCCCCGAGTCGGCGATCGTCCTCCGCAAGGGGTCCGACAACGAGCTGTCGAGCGGCATCGAAGAGACGCAGGTCAACCTCGTCGTCGCCCAGGCCAAGCAGGTCGGCGCCGCCCGCGAGCCCGCCGCGATCGGCGAGGTGCTCGCCGTGATCCTCCTCGACAAGGTCGGAACGACGGGCCTCTCCAACGTCACGGTGCGCGGCGTCCCGGAGAACGTCTACGAGTTCAGGCCGACGGTGAAGATCGTCGACGGTCGCGCCGCCAAGCCGGGCACCGACGAGGTCGTCGTCGGCGAGGCGATCCGCGGCAGGTTCCACGGGCTCGACATCGGGCAGAAGTTCGAGCTGAAGAAGAACCGCGCGGTCACGGTCGTGGGCGTCTTCTCCGACGGCGGCACCTCGTTCGAGTCGGAGGTGTGGTCCGACATCCACACGCTCCGCACGGCGTTCGGCCGCGAGGGCTACGTCTCGAGCATCCGCGTTCGCCTCGACGCCGCCGCGAAGCTCGACGCGTTCAAGGCGCTCGTCGAGAGCAACCGCCAGCTCGGCCTCATGGTCATGGGCGAGCGCGAGTTCTACGCGAAGCAGTCGGAGATGACCGCCGACTTCCTGACCGTCCTCGGGACGATCATCGCGCTGCTCTTCTCGATCGGCGCGATGATCGGCGCGACGATCACGATGAACGCGCAGGTCGCCAACCGCCAGCGCGAGATCGGGACGCTCCGCGCGCTCGGGTTCTCGAAGACGAGCATCCTCCTGTCGTTCCTCCTCGAGTCGATCGTGCTCGCGATCCTCGGCGGCGGGGTCGGCGCCCTCGCGTCGCTCGCGCTCAAGTTCGTGCACATCACGCTCTTGAACTCGGCCACGTTCGCGGAGGTCGTGTTCGGCTTCGAGCCGACGCCCGCGATCCTCGTCCGCGCGATCGTGCTCGCGGGTGGTATGGGCGTGATCGGAGGCTTCCTGCCCGCGATCCGCGCCGCACGCGTGAGCCCGATCGAGGCGATGCGCGCATGACGGCGAGCGCGGACGCGTTCAGCCGGCGGTGACGCGCCCGTCGCCTCGCAGGTCGATGCGCGGGCCGGCGTGACGCGGGCGGCGCCCGAAGGTGACGTCGACGATCGCCTTGGTGCGCGACACGATCTCGCGCGCGTGGAGCCACGCGAGGCCGTGATACGCGCGCCGATCGGCCGGGCTCCCTTCGGCCTCGAGGCCGAGCGCGCGCGCGACCCACACGGCGCGCGCGAGGTGGAACCGCTGCGTGACCACGACGACGCGCGACGCGCCGAAGACGTGCCGGACGCGCCAGACGGAGCTGTAGGTGTCGAAGCCGGCGTGGTCCATGAAGATCGCCTCCGGGGGCACGCCGTGCGCTTCGAGGTAGAGGCGCATCGCGTTGGGCTCGTCGTAGTCGGGCGTCATGTGGTCGCCGCTGACGACGATCCGCGCGACGCGGCCGGCGCGGTAGAGCGCGAGCGCCTCGTCGAGCCGATCGCGAAGGACGTCGGACGGCGCCCCGTCGTCGCGCACGCCCGCGCCGAGGACGAGCGCGCAGTCGGCGGCTCGTGAGCCCGGCAGGCGCCCGCCTCCGCCCGCGACGACGACGGCGTTCGCCGCGACGACGGCAGCGAGAGCGATCGCGGCGAGCACGGCGAGCGGACGGCGGCGCACGAAGGTGCCTACGCTCGGCGGCGGGGATCGATTCCGTCAGTCGTTGCAGGTGCCCGAGCTCCGGCGGTTGCAGACGCACCCTCCGCCGCCGCACTCGGTGACGTTGCACGAGCCCGAGCCGTTGCACTCGAGCGTGCAGTTTCCGCCCGCGCACGACACGTTCGCGGATCCGGCGCCTTGGTTCGTGACCTTGCACCCGCCCTTCGGGCAGCTCACGTTGCACGACCCCGGGCCGCCGCACGTGATCGTGCAGTTTCCGTCAGGGCAGGATCGGTCGCACGATCCGGCGCCGTCGCAGCCGCACGCGCTGCCGGCGCTGCACGTGCCCGACGTCGCGCTGAGATCGTTCGTGCATGCGGCGAAGGCGGCGAGCACGAACGAGAGGGCAAGACCGAGGCGCAGAAGGTTCGACATGGACCGCCGTCACGCAATCCGCGTGACAGCGCGCCGGCCGGCGAGATCCGCGAGATCTTCGGATCGCGCGCGTCAGCCGTGACGCGGCGAGGGCGCACGCCGCCGAGCCGGCGCGTCGCCGGCGTCGCGTCAGCTCTTCGGCTTCTTCTCCGCCGAGGCCGCGAGCGACTCGGCCTCGACGGCGCGATCGGCGGCGCGCTTCTTGAGCGCAGGATCGGTGAGGAGGCCCTCGGCCTTCTTGAAGCGCTCCGCGACGTCGCGAAGGTGGGCCACCGCGGCGTCGCCGTCGGGCGGCGAGAGCGAGCGGAGGTGCGCGGCGTCGAACGCCGCCATGCCCGCGACGGGCGAGCTCTCGGCGGCGAGCGCGTCGAGCGCGTCGGTGTGAGCGAGCTCGAGGGCCGCCGGTGAAGCCGCGCGCATCATCTCGGACGCGCCGTTGGGCGCGTGCGCGAGCGCGAGCGCGACGGCGAGCACGAGACGATCTTCGGGTTTGTTGCCGACGCTCGCCGCGTGCGCGGCTTCGACGAAGTCCATGCGCCGCCAGTAGACGCGCCCCAGGTCGAGCCGCGCGCGCGCGTACGTCGTGACGAGGACGACCTTGCCCGGGCTGCTCGCCGCGCGAAACTGCGCGCGCATCGTCGGCGGCACGCCGCGCGCGAGGACCTCTTTGTCGTCGCTCTTGCCGCCGATCGTGTCGTGCCAGTAGATCGACGCCGGCAGCGCCGGCGCGGCCGCCGGCGCCGGGAGCATCAGCGCGTCGAGCGCGTCGATGCGCCTGCCGCCGTAGAGCTTCGCGAGCAACGCGCGCGCGCGATCGACGCGAGGATCGCGCAGGACGCCGGCCTGCGCGAGATCGCTCATCCCGACGAGCGCGGCGTCGCGTCCGCGCTGCTTGCGCGGCTCGAGCGCCTCGTCGAGCACCGTCTCGTAGACGGCCTTGAGCTCTGCGTCCCAGCCCGTGGGGACGGGCGCGCTCCTCATCTTGTCGACGAGGCGCAGCTCGGCGATGCCCGACTCGATCGCCGCGATGCCGCGGCCGTAGCCGCTGAGGCCCGCGGCGCCCGCGGCGAGCGTCTCGATCGCGCGCGACTGATCGAGGAGCCACGTCTTGAGCGGACCGGCGACGAAGGCCTTCACCTTCTCCTTGTCGCGGATCGGTCCCATGACCGGCGGGCTCTGCGCGGTGCGTGAGAGCTTGCCCGCGAGCGACAGGCCGACGAGCACGTGGAGGTGCGGGCTACCGCCGCCCTTCTTCGCCGACAGATACGGATCGACGATCGCGTCCGCGCACTCGATCGGCGCGAGATCGGCGCGCAGCGCGCGGAGGGTCGCCTCGCCCTTGCCTTCGAGGGCGACGAGCATCGCGTCGCGCTTGCCCGCGTCCTTCTCGGCGAGCGCGATCGCGATGTCGGCGGGCGCGGGCTTCGCCGCCGCGCGGCGCGCGAACGCGGCGCACGTCGCCGGCGCCGCCGCGAGGCCCTTGACCGCGATCGCCTTCTCCCACGCGTCGAGCGTCAACGCCGGAGGCGGCGGCGGGATGGGATCGTCATCGCGCGGACCGTCGGGGATCGCCCACGGGTTCGCCTTCACAGGAGGCGCGGCCGCGGAATCGCCGCCGGTCGCGACCGACGACGGTGCCGGCTGAGGAGGCTGCGCCGGGACCGCGGGCGTGGGCAAGGCTTCCCCTCCTCCACACCCGATCCCGATCGTGAGCTGGCTCACGATCCCGAAACCCGCCACCCATGCCCTCGCCTTCATGCGCCGCCTCGCTCGTTTGGGGGAAAGATGTTGCCAGACTTCGCGTAGATTTCGCGCATCTCTTCGCGCACTTCGCGCAATTCGGGGCGCCGGCGGCGCCCGAAGACCGCCCGGCGCGTCTCGAACGTCTCAATCGCGAAATATCCGCCCGTATCGCCCTTGACCATACACCGACCAATGCTAAACCGCCGGGTCTCTCGACCTTGGCCGCGCGCATGCGAAACGCGGCCCCCGGAGGAGGAAGCCGGGTCAGGTCGGAGCCGTATCGGAGGGTCTTTGGTCATGTCGTTCACGCGCGCGTTCGTCTTTGCCGGTTTCACGGTCGCTCTCGCGGCCCTCGCCGGCTGCTCTGCTGAGGCCGGCGACAAAGAGAAGGAAGACGTCGGAACGTACGAGAGCGAGCTCCGCCTCGCGACGCCGCGCTACCTCGGTCAGATCGCGAACGGCGAAACGAAGAGCCACTACTACTACTCGCCGCCGACGTATCGCGCGTACGGCTTCTGGGCGAAGGGTGGCGACGAGATCACCCTCGACGTGAAGTCGGTCTACGGCGACGCGATGGCGTGGCTCACGTACTCGAGCTACGACGTCGTCGCCGCGAACGACGACGCGTCGCGCTCCACGCTCGACGCGAAGATCGTCTACAAGGTGCCCGCGGGCCAGGCGTCGCGCGCGTACCGCATCGTGTTCCGCGACTACGATCTGCTCGACGCGACCTTCACCGTGAAGCTCGCGATCAAGTCGGCGGCGCCGATCACGTGCAGCTACAACGACCAGACGTACGCGGACGGCGCGACCTTCCCGTCGACCGACGGCTGCAACACGTGCAACTGCTCGGCGAGCGGCGTCGGCTGCACCAAGCGCGCGTGCATCTGCAACCCCGAGGCGGAGCCGAACCGGCGCTACCTCGGCACGCCGACGACCTGCATGGTGATCCGCTACGCGTGCAACGCCGGCGAGCGCTCCTTCCAGAACGCCTGCGGCTGCGGCTGCGAAACGACCAACTGACGCGCTCGGGAAGCAAAGACACCCGCGCGGTGTCATGATTCATCGGCGATGATCGAGCTCGTCGTCCTCGGAGCCACGCTCGCGCTCGCCGCCGGCGCCTCCGGCGCGCAGGTGCGCCGGCGTGTGCTCGCGGCGCGCGCGCTCGAGCGGTACGCCAAGTGGCGGCAGCACCAGTTCGTGCCCGCGTCGCGCCACGCGCGGAGCCCGCGGGTCGAGGGCGCGAAGAACGACGTCTCGTTCACCATCGACCTCGTGCGCGTCTCGGGTCACGTGCGTACGCGCGTGTGTGCGCCGGTGACCAAAGGGCCCGGCGCGAAGATCGCGATCGTGCAGCGCGGCGTCTTCGCGCGCGCGCTGCGTACGGCCGACGAGCCGGTGGGAATCGCCGCGTTCGACGTCGCGTATCGCGTCCACGGCATGGCGGCGCCGGAGGCGCGCGCGTGGCTCGAGGAGACCCTCGATTCGCTGGTGTGCCTCGACGAGCGCAGCGACGTCTGGCTCGGCAGCGACGGCGCGACGGTCACGCTCGCGTGGGGCGGCGTCGAGATGAACCCGCTCCTGCTCGACGCAGCGCGCGACGTGGTCGTCAGCCTCGCGTCGTGGCACCGCCCCGACTTTCCGTATCGGTGAGAGAAATCCGCCAAAGGCGTCGCTCGGCGCCGTGTCGGAAGGCCGAGGTAGCGCGCATGACCGGTGGCCCCGAGCGACGTGACGAGAGCGTGAGCTTTTCCCTCCGCGAGCTCAAGGAGCTCGAAGACGAGCGCGTGGAGCAAGAGCGCCTCGCCAAGCAAGCGCGTGACGACGCGGCGACGAAGGCGCGCGAAGACGCGATGCGACGCGAGCGCGAGGAGCTCGTGGCGCGCGAGCGTGCCGAGGGCGAAGCGCGCGAGCGCGCGCGCCTTCGCGAGATCGAAGAGGAAGCGCGACGCGAGGCGATGTCGCGCGCGGCGGTCGAGCAGGCGCGGATCGCCGTCGAGGCGCGCGCCCGCGCGGAAGAGGCGGAGCGCGAGCGCCGGCACGAGCTCGAGATGGTGAGAGCGCGCGCCGAGACGCAGAAGAAGCCCGGCGCGGGCGCGCTCGTGGGCAGCGGGCTCATGGGCGCGGCGATCGCGGTGGCGATCTGCTTCGTCGTTCAGCTCGCGGTAGCCAAGCCCGCCGCCGATCGACGCGCCGCCGAGCTCGAGCGCGCCGTCGCGCTCGCCGAAGGCAGAGCCGACGAGCTGAGCCGCCGCCTCTCCGAACAGTCGAGTCAGATCGCGAAGCTCGAGAAGGAGCGCGACGACGCGCGGCAGGCTCTCGCCAAGCCCGCGCCCGCTCCGCCTCCTCCCGCGGTGCACACGCCGCACAGAGGTGGGGGCGTGACGCCCGCGCCGACGAACAAGAAAGACCCGCTGAACGGCGGTCCTCCGTGTGCCAACAAGTTCGACCCGCTGTGCGGTCACATCGGCAACTGACGGCTCCTACGAGCGCGCGCGCGACGGGTGTCGTAGACTGGAGGCATGTCCGATGACGCTCGGCGCCCCGGCGACACGAAGCCTCCGCCTCCCGCGGCGAAGGCCGACACGCGCCCGCCGAGCCAAGACGTGGTCGTGCTCGGTCCGCCGACGGCGGACGGCAACGGCGTCCACGTCCTCCGTGCGCGCGAGGAGCGCCTCGAGACGGGCGAGCTGCGCGCGATCGCGGAGGGGAAGCCGATCGTCGGCGAGGTCGTGACGCTCAAGCCTCGCGACGACAACCCGCGCGTCTGCGACGTGCAAGAGAGCTACGCGGCGAAGGCGCCGGCTTCCCACAAAGGGCCGGCGAAGGTCGCCACGCAGGCCTACCGCGAGGGCTGGGACGAGATCTTCGGCAAGCGTCGCGACCCGTCTCCGCGCGATCTCAACTAGAAGCGCGCGCGCTCCTCGAGGAAGCGTCGCATCGCCGGAACGACGATCTCCGGGCGCTCGAGCATCGAGAAATGGCTCGACCGCCAGAGGCGCACGTACTCCGCGTCGGGCATGCGACGCGCCATCTCCTTCGACTGGTAAGGCGGCGTGAGGATGTCGAGCATGCCGCTGATGATGAGCGCGGGCGCCTCGATGTGACGGAGCAGGTGATACGTCGAGTGAGCGTCGAGCTCCTGGAACAGGCGCAGGTAGTTGGTGAAGCTCGGACCGAGCACGTCGTCCATGTAGCGACCGAGCAGCGGCGTGAGCTCGCTCGCGCGCGGGCCCGCCGTCAGGCGCATCACGAGCCACATCGGGATCTCCATCACGCGCGAGAGGCGCGCGAGCTGGTGGGCGACCTCGTGGTGATCCTGGAGCCAGTCGAGCAGCGCGTGGAGGCGCTTCGGCAGGAACGGGATCGACACGAGCGGCTGGAACCCCGTCGAGAGGACGTGACCGTGCGTTCCGTTGATGAGGACGAGACCGGCGACGCGATCGGGGAAGCTCGCGGCGACGTCGAGCGACACCTGCACGCCCATGCTCCAACCGACGAACACGGCGCGCGAGACCTTCTCGGCGTCGAGGATCGCCATGACGTCGTCGACGTGGTTGGCGACCGAGAGCTTGCGCTTCGACTTGGGCGACTCGGAGCCGAAGAGCCCGCGGTAATCCCAGGTGATGAG
This sequence comes from Labilithrix sp., assembly GCA_019637175.1. Lineage (GTDB taxonomy): Bacteria > Myxococcota_A > Polyangia > Polyangiales > Polyangiaceae > Labilithrix. The sequence continues at coordinate 109,208 of JAHBWD010000020.1, forward strand.
GCGGTAGTCTCTCCAGAAGGCCTCGATCGCTGGCATCCACGCGTAGAGGCGACCGCCGAGGCCGTTGGCGAGGATCACGGTACGCTGGCCGGTGCCGAGGACCTCGTACGCGAGGCCGGTGCCGTCCGGCGCGACGGTGCGACGCTCTTCGTAGGTCGACTTCCAGGTCGCGTGCTTCTCGACGTCGCCGCTGCCGTTGACGTTGCCGTTGCCGTTCGTCTGCCGGCCCGCGCTCACCGTCTTCGATTGTACCACGCGCCTGCGCGCGCGTAGGATGCGGGCCATGCGCGCTCACGTTGCGATGTTGGTCGCGGTCGTCTCGTCGGCGTGGGCGTCGACGGCGAGCGCGCAGCCGGACGACTGCCCGCCGGGCTCGATCCCGAAGTCCGAGGGATCCGCGCAATGGTGCGAGCCGAGCGTCTGCGACAGCGACGCGCAATGCAGAGCGGGCGAGGTCTGCAAGCCGATGCCGCTCTGCGTGCAGATCGGCACGATCGTCCCGGCGGGCGCGACGACCGCCCGCGCGACCGGCGAGCGCCTGGTCGCGACGCATCGTTGTGGCGCCGACAAGCGGTGCCCCGACACGACGACGTGCTCGGAGAAGAGCCGCTGCATCTCGCGCGCGCAGGCCGACAAGATGGGCTTGCTCGCGCCGTCGGCGAGCACGGCGTCGCCCGAGCCAGCGAAGAAGTCGTGCGGCTGCCGCGTGCCGGGCGGATCGAGCGAGGGCTCGATCGGGATCGTCTTGGCGCTCGCCGGAGGATCCCTCGCGATCCAGATGCGCCGCCGCCGCCGGGCGGGCTGATTCGGCGAGGCGTGTTTTCCAGGCGTATCGAGCCCGGATTACCTACACCTACATCGGCGTACCTCTTGCAGCGACGGCCGGAGCGATGCTCGCGCGCAAGATCCTCCTCGGCCTGTTCGGGCTCGCGGCCTTCGCCGGCTGCGCCGTCGAGAGCGACGACGCGGAGCCCGAGGCCGCCGAAGACGAGGTCAGGGTGGACACGCGGAGCCCCGAAGCGCGAAGGCAGTACGACGCCAACGTCGCGTTCGCGAACGCTTACGCTCCTCGTTGCGGAGAGCCCGTCGCGGGTCGACCGCGCGTCCTCGTGACCGGCTTCGGTCGGTTCATGGGCATCGCGAACAACGCGACCGGCCGCGTCGTGAGCACGCTCGTGCCGGCCGCGCGCTATCCGGAGACGGTCGCGCCGCCGCGAGGTCAGGTCGATCCGCCGGACGCGCAGCTCAGCGTCGGCACGGCGACGATCGCGCTGCCGAACGCGGGCGAGGTCGACGTCTGCGCGATGATCCTCCCGGTGTACTGGGATCTCGCGGCCATCCTGGTCGCCAAGGAGATGGATCGCTTCCAGCCGACGTTCGTGATGATGAACGGCGTCGCCGGCTCGCGGCAGGACATCTGGATCGAGCTCGGCGCGACCAACAAGGCGGCGAAGTACGACGACGGCTCGAACCAGCTCCGTCCCGCCGTCAGCGGCAACGAGCCCTTCGCGCGCATCATCGAGACGGCAGGCCGTAGCGAAGAGGCGCGCGGCAACTTCCTCTCGTGGAGCTCGGTCGCGAGCGCCGCCCGCGAGACGATCGCCGAGCATGCGAACGACATGGATCGAGGGACGCGCTTCGGCGATCTGATGCCTGGCGCGAAGCTCGCGGGCTTCCCTCGCGCGAGCAACACGTATCTCTGCAACAACATCACGTACGTCACCGGCTACTTGATGAGCCATCCGCACACGACGGTGCGCCTGCTCCGCGCGAGCCCTGCGGTGCGCGGCGCGATCAACGAGGTGAAGGTGCGCCTCGAGCGCGACTTCACGCGCACGCCCCGCGTCTTCGTCCACTGGCCGTCGGAGATGGCCACGATGCACCACGCCGCCGGCGCCGAGGTCATGAAGACCATCCTCGATGCTCAGCTCGGCGCGCTCGCGCGAGGCGACGCGCCGACCGTCGGAGACAATGCGCTCGCGGATCCTGCATTGCGAGGCGGAAGCTTCTTCTGACGAAGAAGAAGACGAATGGGGGAATACAGAACGGTGACCGGGGAACCGGGAATTGGGCCCGCGATCCCGGCTCGCGACTCGCGACTCGCGGCTCGCGAGTCCCGATCGCGCTCGCGGACGCGGCTCGCGGACGCGGGACGCGGCTCGCGGGGCGCGGCTCGCGACATGCGGTCTTGTTGCGCTGGCGCAGTGGCTCGCTGACGGTCAGCGTGCGACGGGTCGCGGGCCGCGAGCGGGCTCGCGGCACCGCGACTCGCCGGTCAGGCGCCGAGGCCTCCGAGCCGCGTCAGCATGGCGGCCAGGCGGTCGAGCGAGGTGAGGAGCTCGTGGGCTTCGGCTTCGGAGACGAGCCCGATCGCGTGCGCGCCTTCGACGGCCGCCGCGGCTTCGTTGCACTCGGCGCGCGCGACCCGGCAGCGTTGCCTCCGATCCGCGCCTTCGCGCGACGCTCCTTCGACGGTTTGGGTATACGCGCTCGCGAGCGCGCGCCGGAGCTGATCCGCGAGCGGCCCGTAGCCCCGCGGAAACTTCTGCGCGAGGACGTGCCCTCGCGCCAGCGCTTCTTTCGCGACGTGAAACGCATCGAGCCGGCGGTACGAGAATCGGAACGTGTGCATGAGGTTCGCCTCCCGAGGCCCCGATTGCCGCGGGCCTCAGCCCCCACCGCGCAATCGGCATGACGCCGCCGGACGAGATCGCTCGCTGTGCATCGACGGTCGACCGATCGACTCCCTCGGGCGCCACCTCGAGCCGGCGGCGGCAGGACGATTGCGCGCACGGCTGAGGCCCGCGGCAATCGGGGCCGCGGGCCGAGAACCTCGGGCGCCACGTCCACTGAATCGTCGCCCCGCGATCGCGCCCGCGACGCGAGATCCGCCGCCCGCGAGTCGCGACTCGCGAGTCACGACTCCCGAAATCGCGACTCCCGAGCCGCGATCGCGATCGCCATCGCAGACGCAACTCGCGACTCGACGCCCCCTCCATGCAACAGATCGCGAGGACGCTGACGATCCGCCGCTTGCGCCAGCGCAGTGGCTCGCTGACCGTCAGCTCACCAACCCACACGCTCGAGCGCGACGATGTGGATCGCCACCAGAATCGAAATCACGACCGCCGTGATCGAGTGCTTGCGCCGCGTGCTCACGCGCGTCTTCAGCTTCTCGTTGCGGAGCTGAAGCCCCAGCCCTGCGTGCGCCACGAGCGCGAAGAACGCCGCGCCCGCGGGCGCGATCGCGACCATCCCCGCTCCCGTAGCCGCCGGCGAGCCGAGCGCGGGCAGCACCATCAGCGTGTGGAGGAACGCGAACGCCGAGGTCACGAGCCCCAGCACGACATGAACCTTGATGGGCCGCGACGAAGGCGCCGCACGCCGCCCCAAGCGAACGCGCGCGACGAGCGGGATCGCGCCGGCGATCACGATGGCGACGGTCGCCAGCCACCCGCTCCAGATCGCCACTATTTTCCGCTGCTCGCGCCGAGCACGTAGCCGACGAAGAACGGTCCCATCTTCTCGATGAACTCGCTCGTCTGTCGCGTCTTGCGCATCGCTTGCACGAGGTGCGAGAGCGGATGCAGATCTTTCCCCACGAGCCCAATCACGAACTCGTTGTCGCCCGCGTCGAGGCCGTGGCAGGCGAGGCGAACGTCGGTCGCGAGATCTTGCTGGCCGTACGCGATGCCGAGCGCGGCGTGCTCGCGCAGGATGTGGCTCTGATCGATCGGCTCGAGCTTCGCGAAGCTGCCCTTGCGCCGGAGCGGATACCACACGTGCCACGGCGTGCCCTCGTTGGTCACGTTCTCGATGGGGCGCCGCAAGAGCACCCACTCGAGATCGGGCTCGTGACCGGTGCCGTACGAGCGGCCGATCATCGCGTAGTCGTCGCGCAGCGTCACGTGATGGAGCGGCGCCTCGGTGAAGAGCGGACGCACGTGGCGGACGAAGTGCGCGGGATCTTCGCTCCACGAGAGGAGGCCGAGGCTCCGCGGATCCTGCGCGTCGGCGTAGACCACGCCGGGGATCTTTCGCGTCTTCAAGATCTGCGTCAGCTCGGCGGCGATCGCGTCGGGCGCGCTCTTCGGGCCGCCGCTCACCGGCTCGCTGCCCGCGGGAACACGGAACACCAGCAGCTGCATGAAGAGGCGGCGGTTCATCGCCTGCTTCACGCCTTCTCTCTTGCCGCCGTATTCGTTGACGTCGATCGTCGGCAGACCCTTGGCCTCAGCCGGTGCGTTCGGCTCGCTCATGGCCATTTGTTAGCACAGCTCAATCCGTGTCGGTCGCCGCGAGGACCGCGGCCGATCCGCCGCCGGCGCGCACCGCGAGAATACCGATGTCCCACGCGATGTCGTTGAACCAGTCGCCGGGCGCGCCGAACATCGAGAAGCGGCACGCGCTCGCGCTCGCGTCGACGCGCGCGGGCGCCGCGTCGCCGGGCGCGTCGACCAGCGCGGCGAGCGAGGCCCAGGCCGCGCGGCGCCCGTAAGCGCCGCCGAGGCCCGTCGAGTACGCGCCTCCGTTCGACGCCGCGGCGAAGAGCGCGCCCCACACCGCCTCCGGCCCGACGACCTCCGCGCGGAGCGAGCCGCTGCCCTTCAGGCACTCGAGCGGGAGCGCACGGAGGAGCCACTTGCCGGGCGCGGCCGCGCCGATCGGCGCCTCGAAGCGGAAGATCTTCGCCTCGGCCGTCCCGTTCGATCCCGTCGTCCACGGCACGACCGCCTCGAGCAGGCGCTGCTCGTGCGCGGCGTCGTCGACGCGCGTGACGCGCGGCGCCTCCTCGTGTCCCGGAGGCGGGATCGTGCGCGCCGACGCGGGCCCGCTCTCGAGGCGCGCCACCGCCTTGTGGATCGCGTTCGCGCCGTACATCGGCATGTACGTCGGCGCCTCCGTTTCGGCGCCGAGGAGGGTGAGCGGCATCGATCCGAGCGGGTGCCCGCGCTCGGCGAGGCGCGCGGCGAAGGCGATCGCGCCTTCCTCCCGATCGAGCGAGGTGCCGCGGAGCACCGTTTCGTGCATCCAGCACGCGAGGATCTCCTGCTGATCCGCGCGATCGGCGCCGCGCGCGATCGCCGTGAGGAGCGCTTCCTTCGTCTGCCCGTGACCGAGGCGCGAGGCGAACGCGCGCACGCGCAGCTCCGAAGGACGCGACCGCTGCACGCTCCTCACGCGCTCCTTCGCGAGCAGCGCGAGGAGCGCGTCGATGTGGTCGCTCCCCGGCGTCAGCGCGAGGACCTCCTCGACGTGATCGGCGAGCGCCTCGTACGGCCACCGCGCGGCGCCTTCGACGTCGCACCCGCGCTCGATCGCGGCGGCGAGATCGAGCAGATCGCGCGTCTTGCCGTCGCGGTTCCACTGGTCGACGGCGGCGTAGGCCTCGTTCACGTCGGAGGCGCCGCGGAGCCCGGCGACGAGGGTGTCGATCGCGTTCGTCATGAGCCGGTGCAGGTTGCCTTTTCAGACGAGCGTCGTCAACGCGCCACGGAGGAAGTCTCGCGCGACCACGACGTCGTGCACCTCGTCCGGTCCGTCGGCGATGCGCGCCGATCGCGCGAAGCGGTACCACAGCGAGAACGGCATGTCTTCGCTGTAGCCGAGCGCGCCGTGCATCTGGATCGCGTCGTCGAGCACCTGGCAGAGCACGCGCGCGACGTGGTTCTTCGCCATCGACGAGTAGGGCCGCGCCTCCTTGTCGAGCCCCTTCTCGAGCATCGACGCGCAGTGGAGCGTCATCAAGTTGCCCGCGTGGATGCCCGAGGCGCCGTCGGCGATCTTCTTCTGGATCATCTGGTGGTGCGCGAGCGTCTTGCCGAAGCTCTCGCGCGTCACCACGTACTCGCGGCACATCTGGAGCGCGCGATCGGCCCAGCCGAGCCATCGCATGCAGTGCGTGAGCCGCGCGGGCACGAGCCGCGCCTGGGCGAGGCGGAAGCCGTCGCCGATGTTGCCGAGGATCGCCTCCTTTCCCACGCGAACGCCGTGGAAGCGCAGCTCGGCCTCGCGGTGCTGCAAGATCGGCGGGCTCATCACCGAGACGTCGCGCACGTGCTCGACGCCCTCCGCGCGCCGATCGACCACGAACATCGACGCGCCGTCGCGCGCGCCCGAGGCGTCGTCTCCCGTGCGCGCCATCACGATGAGGAACGACGCGTCGCCGCCGCCGGTCGTGTACCACTTGTGCCCGTCGATCACCCACGCGTCGCCGTCTTGCCGGGCGCGCGTCTTCAGGTTCGAGGGATCGGCGCCGGCGCCGGGCGCGGGCTCGGTCATCGAGAAGCCGCTCGTGATCTCGCCGCGCGCGAGCGGCCCGAGCCACCTCTCGCGGACCGCAGGCGTCGCCGACTTCAGCAGGAGATCCATGTTGCCCTGATCGGGCGCGTCGCAGTTGAAGCACGCCGCGCCCACGGGCGATCGGCCCATCTCCCGGAAGAGCGCGCACATCCCCATGATCCCGAGGCCGAGGCCGCCTTGCTCCTTCGGCAGGTGCGGCACGAAGAGCCCGTCGCTCTTCGTGCGCCTGCGGAGCGCCTCGAGCGTGTCGCGCTTCTTCTCCTTGTCTTCGAGGAGGATCCGAGGCTCGTTCGGGATGACGTGCTCGTCGACGAAGGCGCGGACGCGCATCCGCAGCGCGGCGAGCTCGGGCGGGAGGTCGAAGCTGATCACTGCGCGCGAGGATACGCGTGATAGCGTGCGGATGCGATGGCGCTGGAAGCTCCTGCCAATACGCGTCCTCCCCGCGAGGCCCACCGGATCGACGAAGCGAGCCTGGGCCGTTGGCTCGGCGAGCACGTCGAGGGCTGCCGCGGCGGCGCTGCGACGGTGCGTCAGTTCAAGGGCGGCCAGTCGAACCCGACCTACTGGGTCGGCGTGGAGGGCGGCGAAGGAGGCGATCTCGAGCTCGTCGTCCGCAAGAAGCCGCCGGGCGATCTGTTGCCCTCGGCGCACGCCGTCGAGCGCGAGCACCGGATCATGAAGGCGCTCGGTCCGACCGACGTGCCGGTGCCGCGCGCGCTCGGGCTTTGCGAAGACGCGAGCGTCGTCGGCACGCCGTTCTTCGTGATGAAGTACGTGAACGCGCGCATCTTCTGGGATCCGACGCTCCCCGAGCTCGCGACCGGCGAAACCTCGGCCCAGGCGCGCGCCGCCGTCTATCGCGGGTACGTCGACGCGCTCGTCGCGCTCCATCGCGTCGACTACGCGAAGGTCGGTCTCGGCGACTACGGCAAGGTCGGCGGCTACGTCGCGCGGCAGGTCGATCGCTGGTCGAAGCAGTACGAGGCGTCACGCACCGGCGACGTTCCTCCGATGGAGGCGCTCATGGCGTGGCTCCGCGAGGAGAGGCCGAAGAGCGACGACGAGACGACGCTCATCCACGGCGACTACCGGATCGACAACTTGATGTACACGCCGGCGGGCGGGCCGCCGCGCGTCATCGCGATCCTCGACTGGGAGCTCTCGACGCTCGGCCACCCCGTGAGCGATCTCGCCTATGCGTGCATGGGCTACCACCTGAACCTGCCCGGCCGCGGCGGCCTCGCCGGCGTCGACGTGAGGTCGCTCGGCATCCCGACCGAGAGCGAGATGGTCGCCGACTACTGCGAGAAGACGGGCCGCGCGTCGATCGACGACTGGCCCTACTTCATGTCGTTCGGCATCTTCCGGCTCGCCGCGATCGCGCAAGGCGTCTACAAACGCAGCCTCCAGGGCAACGCCAGCGCCGACGACGCGGGCAGCTACGGCGCCGCGGTGACGATGCTCGCGGAGCTCGGCTGCCAGATTGCAGGGATCAAGCCTCATGGATGACTTTCACGCGTTCCGCCCCGTCCCGAAGACGGGCGTCATCTACGTCACGAGCGAGGCCTACAAGCTCGGATTTTCCACCGCGGATCCCGAGTGGTGCAACCTCGGGCAGGGCCAGCCCGAGACGGGCCCGCTCCCCGGCGCGCCGCGCCGCATCCACGACGTCGCGATCGCCGCCGACGATCAGGAGTACGCGCCCGTCGCAGGGCTCGGCGAGCTGCGCGAGGCGGTAGCTGCACTCTACAACCGTTTGTACCGCAAGGGCATGGCGTCGCAATACACCGCGGAGAACGTGTGCATCTCCGGCGGAGGCCGCGCGGCGCTCACGCGCGCGGCCGCGAGCCTCGGGAGCATCAACCTCGGTCACTTCCTCCCCGACTACACCGCGTACGAGGAGCTGCTCGACATCTTCAAGGCGTTCACGAGCATCCCCATCCTGCTCGAAGGAGATCGCGGATACAGCTTCACCGCCGACGATCTGAAGCGCGAGGTGCTCGGCCGCGGCCTCTCCGCGCTCCTCATGTCGAACCCGTGCAACCCGACGGGCAAGCTCGTCGCCGGCGAAGAGCTCGAACGCTGGGTGCACGTCGCGCGCGAGCTCGACTGCACGCTCTTGCTCGACGAGTTCTACTCCCACTACGTCTACCGCGGGCGCCCGGGCGCGCTGCCGATCGAGAGCGCCGCGCGCTACGTGAAGGACGTCGAGCGCGATCCCGTCGTGATCTTCGACGGCTTCACCAAGAACTGGCGCTACCCCGGCTGGCGCATCACCTGGGCGCTCGCGCCGAGCAGCGTCATCGAGCGGTTCGCGAGCGCCGGATCGTTCCTCGACGGCGGCGGCTCGAAGCCCCTCCAGCGCGCCGCGATCCCGCTCTTCGACGACGACTACGTCGAGAAGGAAACGCTCGCGATCCAGAACGCGTTCCGCGACAAGCGCGATCGAATGCTCTCGCGCCTCGAGCGCATGGGCGTGCGCTTCGATCGCGTCCCCGACGGCACGTTCTACGCGTGGGGCAACGTGGCGAGCCTCCCCGCCCCGCTCAACGACGGGATGGGCTTCTTCCGCGCAGGCCTCACGAAGAAGGTCATCACCGTCCCCGGCGAGTTCTTCGACGTGAACCCCGGCAAGCGCCGCCACGGGCGCGCCTCGCGCTTCCGCGAGTACGTGCGCTTCTCCTTCGGGCCTTCGCTCGACGTCGTCGAGCGCGCGATGACGCGCTTGGAAGAGCTGATCGCCGCGAGCTGAGCGCGCCGCGCCAACGAAGACGCGACACCGTGACGCGGTGGCATGACGCTCGCACGTCGATGCGCATGGATCACCGCTGGGACGAGCTTCTCCAAGCCGAGCACAGGCGACGCGTCGAACGAGGCCTCTACGACACGCGACGCGTCGAAGACGACGACGAGGTCGAGCAGCGCGACCGCAACGCGCAAGGCGCGCCCCGGAGAAACCGGAGCCCGTGGGAGATCGGCGCGGACCACTGGGATCAGCGCGATCTCTACACGCGCAACGCGCGCATCGACGAGCGCGGCTACGCGCGCGGGCCCGCGTTCCACCCCGAGATCGGCAGCTACGCCTACGACCGCGACGACGTCTACGAGCGCGAGCTCGAACGAGGCCACCGCGCGCCGCCGCTGCGATCGAACGAGGAGCCGACGGTCTACGAGCGCGAGGCCTGGCCGTGGCTCCACTACGAGCACGTGCAGCCGATCCGGTGGGCGAACGTCCGCGAGTGGATTCGATGGCAGGTCGCGCGCCTGCTCGGCTCGAAGCCGCGCGCGCGCGCGCCGAAGGGCTGGCGCCGATCGGACCGCTCCATCCGCGACGACGTCTGTGACGCGCTCGCCTACGACGGCCGGCTCGACGCGCGAGAGATCGAGGTGCGCGTGCGTGACGGCGAGGTCGCGCTCACGGGCATCGTGCGCGACCGCGAGCAGAAGCGCCTCGCCGGATGGCTGGCCGAGCACGTCTACGGCGTGGTCGACGTGCACAACGGGCTCGTGGTCAGACCGCGAGAGACGCGCGGCGGCGGCGACGATCTCGGCTTCGCCCTCGTCGGGCGCGCCTACTGATCCTTCAGCTTCGACTCGCAGAGGGCCGCGCACATCCGATCGCCCTGCCTCTGGCAGATGTCGCGGAGCATGCGGATCTCTTCGCGGGTCGCCCTGCCTTCGAGGATCTTGGGCTCGAGCACCTTGCGCGCGGGCTCGAGCTGTTGCTGCAAGACGAGATGGCGCGCCTTGGCGAGATCGGTGTCCGGCTCTCGGTGCTCGGCGCCGAGCACGGGCACGGCGACCGAAGCCGACGGCGCGGGCGCGCCTGCGTCCATCTTGATCTTTCGACCGAGCTTCTTGCCGCAGCTCTCGACGCACGCGACGTCGCTCTGCGCGAGGCAGATCTTGAGCAACAGCTCGGTCTCTTCTTTGGTCGCGTCGGGGCCGAGCGCCCTCGTCTCCAAGAGCAGGCGCGCCTTCCAGAGCTGGCCGTCGGCCTCGTAGAGCTTCGCCTGCTCGAACGGCGGCTGATCGTCGATGGCGGCGTCGGCGAACTGCGAGACCGGCGTCGCGTTGAACGACGCCGCCGGCGGGACCGCGGCGGTCGTCACCGAGACCACCGGAACCGGCTCGGGCGGCGGCTTCTTCCCGTTGTCGCACGCGCCGACGGCGAAGCCGGTGAAGACGAGGAGTACGAGCGCGCGGTTCACGGCTTCTTGATCCAGAGCTCGACGTTGCGGTCGTCGACCTTGCCCGTGCCGTCGTCGGGCAGCCAGCCCGACGTGCGATCGATGACGCCGCGCTTGCGTCCGTCGGCGGCGATCGCGTCGCCCTCGACCGAGATGTCGACCGCGGTCGCGCGCATCATCAGCCAGCCGTTGTCTTGATCGTAGATCTCGACGAGGCGGAACTGATGCGGGAAGTCGGCGATCGCGGCCGTCATCACCTCCCACCACGCGTGGCCGGGGGCCTGCGAGGCGATCGCGCGCACGCGGTTCTCGTGGGAGTGGCCCACCATGCTGAAGAGCACGTTGTCGTATTGCCCGATGAACGCCGCCCAGGCGTCGGGGAGCAGCGCGTCGGGCTCCTTGGTGCCGAGCGCGCCGCCGTCGACGGTGAGGCTCGACGTCGCGTGGTGCGAGGAGAGGATCACCCACTTCCCGTCGGCCTTCGCCTTGTCGAGGAAGGGCTTGATGGTGCCGTCGACGTCGCGCTGCGTGATGACGCCGTCGGACCCGCCGGTGTCGTGCGCGGTGTCGAGCACGAGGAAGCGGAAGTTCGTGCCTTCCGGATCGAACGTGTAGGTGGCGCGCCCGCTCTGCTTCTCGGCGGCGCCGATGCCGTGACCGTCTTTGTCGCCGCCGACCTTCGTCATGAGCTCGACGCGCGAGAGGAGCGCGCGCTTGGGATCGGGGACGACCGTGTCGGTGGTGACCCCGCCGAGGTAGGGAGGGCGATAGTCGCGGGTGCCGTTGCCCGCGCTGTCTTCGACGACGGCCGTGCGGTTGAACTCGTTGGGCGTCACGTTGCCTTGCACGAGCACGTCGTGGTTGCCGGTGACCCATCGCCACGGCATCGCGAGCCCTTCGGCGACGAACGGATCCTTCCCGTCGTTGTCGCCGCCGCTGACCATGTCGTCGTCGTCGCCGGAGTCGCACTCGACCGAGGGCGATCCCGAGAGGATGGCGAGCACCCAGTCGACCTCGTTCGTCTGCGCGCTGTCGGCGTTGTCGCCGCCCATGATGGTGAAGGCGATCGGCTCCTTGCGATGGAGCGCGTTGATCGTGCGCACCGCCGCGTTGGCCATGTGACAGAGATACGGATCCTGCGGGCGGAGCGCGGAGGAGGTGAAGCCGGCGGCGTCGATCGATCCCACGCGCGTCGGCGACTCGTCGTCGGCGATCTGGAGATCCGCGAGGTGCGTGAACCGGAGGAGGCGCTTCGCGTTCGGCCCCGGCGCCGGCGGCGTCGAGCCGTCGATCGCCCGCGTGACGTACGGCTCGCCGGGCCCCGGCTCGAGATCGCCGAAGCCGCGTTCGAGGTAGCTCGCGAGCGCCTCGGGCCCGAGCGACGGGTTCGGGCCCGCCGTGTACGATTGGCGAGGCGTCTTCGGAACGAGCGTCGCCTCCACCGTCGTGATCGCGTTCGCCAGCGGCGGGAGCGCCGTCGGTTTCGGCTTCTCGCCCGGAGGCGTCGTGCCCGGCGGATCTTCCGGCGTCGACGAGGAGCAGGCGGCGATGAAAAGGAGAGGAAGCAGGCCGAAACCGGCGCGTCGGAGCATGGTCCCCAGTGTACCATCGCCCGCGGCCATGCTCTCGCGCCGCGATGTGCTCACGGGTGGTCTCGCAGCTCTCACCACGTTCACCGCCTGCGCCCGCAGCAAGGCGCCGAGCTGGCCGCGCCGCACGAAATACGAAGGCGTCGACTTCATCGAGCTGTTTCCGAAGGATGCCGACGAGGCCGCGCCGCTGGTCGTCGCCATCCACGGGATGGGCGACAAGCCGGACGCCTGGATCGACACGTGGAGCGCCTTCCCCGGCCGCGCGCAGATCGCCATGCCCCGCGCCTTCACCCGCCACGGCGACGGCTACTCGTGGTTCGAATTCCGCGACGGAATGAGCGACGAGGAGTACAGCAAGGAGGTCTCGGCGTCGGAAGAGAACCTCTGGAAGGGGATCGCCAAGCTCGCCGGCGCACGCAAGGTCATCGTCACGGGGTTCTCGCAGGGCGGCATCCTCTCGTTCGTCATCGCCGCGCGCCATCCCGACAAGGTCGCGTACGCGTTCCCCGTCTCGGGATCTTCACCCGGTGGTCTCTTGCCCAAAGACAAGGCGAAGACGGCGCCGGTGATCGCGTTCCACGGCACGGCGGACACGACGCTCCAGTTCCGGTGGGGGCTCGGCTCGGTCAACGCGTTCAAGGAGCAGGGCAACGACGCGCAGATGCGCGAGTATCGCGGCGTGGGCCACACGATCACGCCGGAGATGCGCGCCGACCTCTGGAGCGAGATCCAGAAGGCGCTGCCGCTCTCCAAATGAGCGGAGCGGCGATCTTCGCGCTCCTGTTGATCGCGGCCGCGGTGCCGGCCGGGATCGTCATGCGGATGCAGCTCGGGATCCCGGCGTCGCTCGTCGTGAGCTCTGCCGCCGTCGTCGGCGCCGTCGTGGTCGCCGCCGAGACGATCGTCGTTCGTCGAAAGCGCCTCGCGCGCGGGCCGATCGATCTCGCGCCGGAGGAGACCGTCGCGTGGAGCGGGGCGGCGACGCGCTGGCTCCGGACGGGCGGCGTGAAGGGCACGCTCGTCGTCACCTCCGCGCGCGTGCTCTTCCGGCCGCTCGAGCCGACGTTGCTCGACCCCGACGCCGCGTGGCCGCTCGGCGAGATCCTCGGCGTCGAGCCCTCGCGCTCCTTCGGCGTCGTGCCGAACGCGATCCGCGTGATCTTGGACGGCGATCGTCAAGCACGCTTCTCCGTCGGGTCGCGCGCGGCGTGTCTCGCTGCGCTCGGGCTCGTTCGCGATCGAGGTGGCGCTCCGACCGAGCCCTATCGCGGCGCCGCGGCTCCGGGCGATCGCGACCGACGCTGATCGTTCAGCGGGCGTAGCCCTGCGCGCGATACACGAGACGGCCGAAGATCTCGCGCAGCGTCGCGGTCGTGTGCGCGAGCGCGCCGGCGCGCGGGATCCAGCCTTCGAGACCGGCGCCGTGCGACGGCGCGCGATAATCGACCGGATGGACGTCGACCTTCATGCCGACGGCTTCGAAGCAGCCGCGCGCGCGCGGCATGTGGAACGCGCTCGTGACGACGAGGACGCGCTCGAACCCGCGCGCTTCGACGATCGCCTTCGTGTAGACCGCGTTCTCCCTCGTGTTCTTCGCGCGATCCTCGATGATGATGCGATCCTTCGCGATCCCCCAGTCTTCGAGCTGACGGCCGAGCACCACCGCCTCGCCGAACGCGGCGAGCGTCGGGTCCATCGTCGCGCCCGACACGATGACGTAGCGCGCCTTGCCCGCGCGGAGGAGCCGGTGGGTCATGACGACACGCTCGACGTTGTCGTTGTACGAAGGTTGACCGCTCTCCGCGGTGACGCGCTCGTCGACGACACCGCCGAGCAAGACGACGACGTCGTAGGTCACGTCGTCGCGATACGTCGACGGCGCCGCGTGCTCGAGGCCGTACGCGAGCGAATCGCTCACCGGCAGCGCCGACGCGACGAACAAGACGAGGAGCCCGATCGCGCCGAGCGCGCGGCGCCGCCTCCACCGCCTCGCCATGCGAACACGCCACGGAACCGCCGCGCCGAGGAGCAAGAGCCCCCAGGTGTACGGGCTCAAGAAGACGTCGAGCAGCTTCGAGAGGAAGAAGAACACGACGGCAGACTATGCCGATCGCGCCCACGCCGCGCGGGCGTCGATGCCGAAGCGGCCGAAGCGGGGCTCCCAGTCGCGCGCCAGCGCTTTGTCGACCGCCGCGCGATAGTGGGAGATCGGCATGAGGCCCCAGGCGCGCTCGGCGGGGCCGAGGGCGGGCTCGCCGCGCTTCGGCGGCGGCGCGTAGCTCTGGCGGAGCCTCGCGAACCATCGCGGCAGCTCGCGCGCGACGAGCGCGCGGAGCTCGGCCGCCATCGGGTGCTCGACGAGCCAGCCGAGCAGCGCCCACCCGAAGTCGCGATGGCGAACCTCGTCGCGCAGGATCCGATCGAGCGCGCGGCGCGCGATCGGCACGCTGCACCCGGCGCGCAGCTCCTTGAAGAGCGGGACCGCGACCGTCTCGCCGAGGCAGAAGATCTCCACGGCGACGCGCGCGACGTCGTGCTCGAGCGGTTCGTCGTCGTGACGCGTCAGCGCGAGCGACTCGCGCACGAGCCGAGGGATCCCTTCGCCTCCGGCGGCGACGTGCACGCGATGGCTCATCTCGGCGTGATCGATCTCGTCGGCGGCGATCCGCATCCCCGCGCGCACGAGATCGGGTGAAGCGCCGATCTGGATGAGCCACAGCGTCAGGTGCTGCGTGATCGCCGCCGATCGGTACTCCGCCTCGACGCGGCGAAGCCACTCGGCGCGCACGGCGTCCGTCGCGGGAGTCCTCGCCATCGACCTCGGAGGATAGTCGGGATCAGTCGCCGGCGCCCGCGTCGGCGCTCGCGCACATCGAGCCCGCGAGGTGCCATGCGCCGTTCCACGCTTGGCAGGTCGCCCAGACGTCGCCGCACGGCGTCTCGTAGTGGCACGACGACGGATACACGCAGTCGAGCTCGCACGCAGCGCCGTGCGCCGGCATCTCCGCGGGGCAGACCACGGGATAGCTCACGCTCACGCGCGTCCATCGCGAGGCGCTGCACTCGAAGGTCTGCACGGCCGGCGCCGTCGCGGAGCGCTGCGAGCACGTGTCCTTGTACTTGCACTTGTAAGGACGAGGGCACCAGTCGAGATCGGAGGGCGGTCTCTCGGGGCAAGGATCGCTCTCGGTCGAGAGCGCGCTCTCGTCTTCGCCCGTCAGCCGGGTCGGCGCCGTGGGGCGTTCGTCGAGCTTCGGCGCGTCGAGCACGCGACGGTCGACCTCGTCGATGCGCCCACCGCACGCCTCCATCGAGAGCGCGAAGAGACCGAAGGCGGCGAGCCCGATCGTCGAGGAGCGATGCATCGTGAGCGTGTCGCTGCACGCACCGTACCGATCGGAGCGACGCAGGAAGCAGCGTCTTTTCCTCGTGAAGCGCGCGTCAAAATGATGACGCGTGCATGCGCGGACGCTGTCTTCACCCCGAAAGCGTCAACAGCCCAACGTCCGACATCACTGCCGGAAGAACGACACGAACGCGAAGATCAGAAGGCCGAAGACGAACATGATGGCCGCCGCGGCGAGCCACTCCTTCGCCGGGGAGACGGGCTCGGCGGGAGCCTCCTCCTTCGCCTTCTCGACGGGCGCCGCCTCGACGGGCGCCGCCTCGACGGGGGCCTTCTCGACGGGCGCCGCCTCGACGGGCGCCGCCTCGACGGGCGCCGCCTCGTCGGCAGCCTTTTCGAGCGGAGCGGTCTCGGTCGAGGCCTCCTCGTCGGCGGCTTTGGGGCTCTCGTCGGCCATGACCGGCTCGAGCGTACCAAAGGATTTCGAAGGGTTGGGAGATTCCGGGCAACGGGTGAAATTTCGAGGGCCTCTGGCGCGACCTGACCATAAGGACGATGCTCTCGGCGCTCATGTCTACGGCGTTGCTCGCCGCCACGGGGACCCCGTCCCTCCCCCAGCAGACCGCGGAGCTGCGGCCGCTCGTGCGCGCGGTCGTGGCGTGCGTTCTCCGTGAGCCTCCGGATCACGCCGACGTCGAAGACTGCACGAGCGAAGCGCTCCGCCGCGCGCTCGAGGCCCAGTCGACGGTGCGCGGCCCCGTTCGACCGTGGGTGCTCGGCATCGCGCGCCACGTCGCCCTCGACACGCTCCGCGCGCGCCAGAAGCAGCGCCTCCGCAACGTGAACGTCGCGCACGACGACGCGCCGAGCTCGTCGCGCCTCGTCATGGATCGCTTGATCGATCCCGGCGCCGGCGCCGACGAGCAGATCGAGTCGGCCGAGCGCGCCGCGCGCGTTCGCCGCGTGCTCGCGACGCTCCCCGACGGGCCGCGCAACGCCCTCAGGCTCTTCCACATGGACGGACTTTCTTATCAAGAGATCGCAGGGCGTCTCGACGTGCCCCTCGGCACCGTCGCGACGTGGGTCACGAGGGGGCGCAAGGCGATGGCCGAGGCGCTGGAGGAGTCATGACGAAGTCGAACCAACCCGAGCTGCTCCCCGACGAGCTCGCCTGGGCCGAAGGCGGCCACGCGAGCGACGTCGTGCTCACCGCGATGGCCGACGGCCAGGCCGAGATCGTCCCCGCCGCCGTCCTCGCCCACGTCGAGGGCTGCCGCACCTGCACGACGCACCTCGGCAACGCGGCGCTCCTCTCGCTCCACACGGGTCGCGAGCTCGCGCTCCTCGCGACCGAGAGCGAAGCGGCCGCGCGCGCGCCGATGCCTCGGCTCGCGATCGTCCTCGGGCTCCTCGTCGCCGTGCTCGGGATCCTTCCGAGCGCGCTCGACGCCTCGCCCGACATCGGGACGGCGAAGACCTTCGCCACCCACGACGTGCCTCTCCTCGCGAACGGGCTCTCGACGCTCGCGAGGCGCTTGCTCGAGCCGGGGAGCTCCGTCGGCCTCGTGCTCACTTACGGCGCCGCCGCGCTCGTCATCTTGATGGCTCTCGCGCTCGTACGTCTCTTGCCGAAGAAGGAAGTATCACGATGAATCTCCCTCGTTTCGCGCGCCTCGCCGCCGTGTTCGCCGTCGCGGTGGCCGTTCCGCTCACCGCAGGCGCGGGCGTCCGCAAGGAAGGCGCGTGGCCCGCCTCCGACAAGAAGGTCTCCTTCGAGTTCGACGGCAAGCCGAGCGACGGCCTCCAGAAGCTCGCGAGCGAGGCCGGCTGGAGCCTCGTCGTCTCCAAGGGGATCGCGACGGGCGAGCACGAGGTGAAGATCGACGTCGACGATCAACCCGCCGACGCCGTGCTCGAAGCGCTCTTCGCCGATTCGAACGTGGTCGCGCGCCGCAACGGCACGCTCATCACGGTCACGCCCGACACCGGCGCGACGCCGCCGCCCGCGAGCGGAGACGCCGTCACGCCCGCCGTCGCGCCTCCGAGCACGCCGCCGAGCGCACCTCCGGTGCCGACCGTCCGCGGCGAAGACCGCAACGTCTTCGGCGCGAGCCTCACCGTCGAGAAGGACGAGATCGTCCACACCGTCACGGTGACGGGCGGCTCGGTGAAGGTCAAAGGCACCGTCACCGGCGATCTCGTCGTCGCCGGCGGCTCGGCGAAGCTCGAAGAAGGCGCGCGCGTCGTCGGCAACGCCACGGTGTTCGGCGGATCGCTGAAGGTCGAGCGCGGCGCGCGGGTCGACGGCGACGTCGGCATCGTCGGCGGATCGCTCAAGCGCGAAGAGGGCGCCATCATCGGCGGCAAGATCGTCGACAAGGCGGGCCCCGACAAGAAGAAGGGCCGGGTCAACGTCTCCGTGCGCGACGGCGAGGTGTCGACGTCGGTCGACGACGAGCCCGTCAAGCGCCGGCGATCGTCGGAGGCGGTGCACTCGTTCGGGCAGTCGATCACCCGCATGGCGCTCCTCTTCGTGCTCGGCTGCGTGCTCCTCGCGCTCGCGAACAACAAGATGGAGTCGCTCCGCGTGGAGACCGCCGCGCGTCCGATGAAGTCGTTCGCGATGGGCATCCTCGGCTTGCTCGGCGCGAGCGTCGCCTTCCTCGCGCTCTGCGTGACGATCGTCGGCATCCCGTTCGCGATCCTCGCGCTGCTCGCGTTCGTCTTCGCGGTGTACGGGTCGATCGCCGCCGTGCTCACGACCTTCGGCGCCGCCGTCATCGGGCACAAGACGACGAACCCGTACCTCCACCTCCTCTTCGGCTGCGGCGTGTTCCTCGTCGCCACCGCCATCCCGTACGTCGGCGGCTTCGTCACCTTCGTCGTGCTCATGATCGCCGTCGGCGCCCTCGTCTCGACGCGGTTCGGCGGCCTCATGGCGCGACGGCGCCCGAAGCCCGACCTGGTGTAACCTCGCAGGATGTTCGAGTCCGCCGAGCGGGGCCACGCGATCGACGACGCCACCTACGAGAAGAGCTCCCGCAAGCTGCGCGTCGATCTGCTCGACGCGCAGTACGCCCTCCTCGCCGACAAGACGTTCCCGGTCATCGTGCTCGTCAACGGCGTCGACGGCGCGGGCAAGGGCGAGACGGTCAACCTCCTCAACGAGTGGCTCGATCCGCGCCACGTCCGGAGCCGCGCCTTCGGCCCGCCGACCGACGAAGAGGCCGCGCGCCCCTCGATGTGGCGCTTCTGGCGCGCGCTGCCGGCGAAGGGGAAGATCGGCGTGCTCTTCGGCAACTGGTACACCGACCCGATCCACGGCCGCGCGCGCGGCCACCTGAAGGGCGGAGATCTCGCCGCGACGATCGAGCACATCCGCCAGTTCGAGCGGCTCTTGGTCGACGACGGCGCGCTCCTCGTCAAGCTCTGGTTCCACCTGTCGAAGAAGCAGATGAAGCAGCGCTTGACCGATCTCGAGAAGGAGCGGCTCACGCGCTGGCGGGTGACCAAGGCCGACTGGGAGAGCTACGGGCGCTACGACGCGTACGCCAAGGTGAGCGAGCGCGTGCTCCGGGAGACGAGCGTGGGCCACGCGCCGTGGATCGTGATCGACGGCTCCGACGCGAACTACCGCTCGATCACCGCGGCCAAGGCGCTCCACGACGGCATCCGCGCGCACCTCGCGCAAGCCAAGGCGAAGGTCGCGAAGGGACGCGAGAAGACGAACGGCAGCGGCGTTCCTCACGCCACGCTCCACCAGACCGTCGACACGTCGCGCATCCTCCGCGATCTCCCGTTCACCGAGCGGCTCTCCAAGGAGAAGTACGAGACGAAGGTCGTCAAAGTGCAGGGCAAGCTCGCGCGGCTGAGCCGCTCTCCGAAGATGAGAGATCACTCCGTCGTCGTGCTCTTCGAAGGGATGGACGCCGCGGGAAAGGGCGGCGCCATCCGCCGCATCACGCAGGCGCTCGACGCCCGCGAGTACGAGGTCATCCCGATCGCCGCGCCGACCGACGAAGAGCGCGCGCACCCCTACCTCTGGCGCTTTTGGCGCCACCTGCCGCGCCGAGGCCGCTTCGTCATCTACGATCGCTCGTGGTACGGGCGCGTCCTCGTCGAGCGCGTCGAGGGCTTCGCGTCGCCCACGGCGTGGTCGCGGGCCTATGCGGAGATCAACGAGCTCGAAGAGCAGCTCGCCCGCGCCGGGACGATCGTCGTCAAGCTCTGGCTCGCGATCACGAAAGACGAGCAGCTCGCGCGCTTCAAGGGGCGCGAGCAGACCAAGTTCAAGCAGTACAAGATCACCGCCGAAGACTGGCGGAACCGCA
>JAHBWD010000021.1 GCA_019637175.1 Labilithrix sp.
CCGCATCGGCACGTCGGAGGAGATGGCAAACGCCGTCGTGTTCCTCGCATCGGACGACAGCAGCTTCTGCACGGGCATCGATCTCGTCGCCGACGCGGGGTTCACCCAGCTCTAGGAGCCTGTAGCGCGTAGCCGAGCCCGGCGGCCGGCCCCGCGGGTCGCTCCCGCGGTGCCCGCGCCCGCTCCCCCGCCGCCCGCTCGAGCGTCCAGACCAGCGAAGGATCGACAGCGGACGCCGGTCGTGATCTTTTGGGCGGGTGAGCAAGCAATATCGACCTTGGGCCCCGGAGCAGGCGTTCTTGCTCCCTCCGTCGCCCATGGAGTGGCTGCCGGAAGGTCACCTGGCCTTCTTCATCCTCGAGGTCGTGCGGGAACTCGAGCTCGGCACGATCGAGGCCGCACTGCAGGCCAAGGACCCTCGCGGCGAGCGACCGTATGCACCGCGCCTGATGACGGCGCTGATCCTGTACGGCTACTGCACGGGCGTCTTCTCCTCGCGGAAGATCGAGCGAGCGACGTACGAGGACGTGCCGTTTCGAGTTCTTGCGGGGGGCGCACATCCGCACTTCACGACGGTCAATGAGTTCCGGCTCGTGCATCGTGAGGCGCTTGCCGGGCTCTTCAACCAGGTCTTGAAGCTCTGCGCCCGGGCGGGGCTCAAGACGCTCGGGCATGTGTCTCTGGATGGCTCGAAAGTCCAGGCCAACGCGAGTAAGCACAAGGCGATGAGCTACGGACGCATGAAGGCCGACGAGAAGCGCCTCGCCGCAGAGGTGGAGGCGCTGCTTCGTCGCGCCGATGAAGTCGATGCGCTTGAAGACGCGGAGTTCGGTGCTGACAAGCGTGGGGACGAGATCCCGAAGGAGCTGCAGCACCGCGAGACACGTCTCAAGCGGATTCGCGAGCTGAAGGCGGAGCTGGAGAAGGAAGCTGCCGAAGAGCGCGCGGCGCAGCTGCGAGCGAATGCCACCGGTCTCGAAAAGAAGGTCGACGAGGTCGGCGTTCCCCCGAAGGAACGCGCGCAGGCGACGACATTGGCGAAAGACGCGCGGAAGAAGGCGGATGCTCTCGCGCCGCGCGACGACGATGACGATGACGATGCAGGCTCTGGAAAGACGCAGCTCACGCTGCACCGCGTGCCCGTCACGCCCGATGGCAAGCCGAAGGAGAAGGCGCAACGGAACTTCACCGACGGCGACAGCCGCATCATGATTCGCAACGGCGTCTTCTTGCAGGCGTACAACGCGCAGGCCGTCGTGTCCGAAGATCAGATCATCGTTGCACACGGCGTCACGAACAACGGCACGGACGCCGAGCAGCTCGCGCCGATGCTCGAACGCGTGCGCGAGAACGTCGGCGAGATGCCGTCGGAGATCACCGCGGACAGCGGCTACCTCTCGCAGGAGAACGTCTCCTACTGCGACGACGTTGGTGTCGACGCGTACATCTCGCTCCGAAAGAAGGACGCTGAGCGCACCGACTTCCCGCCAAAGACCGATGTGGAGCGCACGCGCTTCGCGATGCAGGTGAAGCTCGCGTCGTCGAAGGGGAAGGAACTCTACCCGCGGCGCAAGGTCATCGTCGAGCCTGTCTTCGGTCAGATCAAAGGCGCGATGGGCTTCCGGCGCTTCTCGCTTCGTGGGCTGCTCAAGGCACCGAGCGAGTGGGGAATCGTCGCGACGTGCCATAACCTGCTGAAGCTCTTCCGAGCAGGTGGACTCGCCGCGACGACCGCGTAGGAGCTCTCGAAAGCCGATGCGCCCCCGCGGGGCGCCGGAGAGCTTGCCGCACCACCCGCGCGCCGGGCGCGGACGCCGATGCTACGACCTCCCTCCGCGCTGGATACCAGCCACCCTGGGCGTCCACGCCGCGGCGCGCGTCCGGCTCGAGCGGCTACGCGCTACAGGCTCCTAGACGAGCTTGAACGACTCCATGAACCTCTTCACGACGTCTTCGCTCACGCCGCCGGTGTCGAGCGTCGAGACGATGAGCGAAAAGAGCTTTCGGCCCTTGAGGTAGAGGCGCGAGTACACCTTGAGCGGGGTGCCCGAGATGTTGCGCCGCATGATGAGCACGCGGCCGGGATGGCCGTCGAGCGTGATGGCGCGCTTGTGGAGGATCTCGGTCGTTCCGCGGCGCGGAGGCTGCGCGTGATCATCGAGGAACGCTTGCGGCTTGCCGACCTCGGACTCCGGAAAGTCGGTGACCGTGATCGCGAACGAGACCTGGCCGCCGGGGACGTCGAGCACCGCTTGGGTCGTGCCGAGCTTGTCGTCTTCGGCGGGGAGCATGAGGATCTTCGGATCGCCCGGAAAGAGCGCGGAGAAGCCCTCGCCGCGGAACGGTTTCCATACCCACTCGGCGACGGGCATCGCAGGCGCTGGCGGCGGAGGCGCGAGCGCGGGCGGCTCGACGGCGCTCGGCGCCGGCGACGGCGCGGCCTGCGCAGCGTCGGCCGTCGCGGAAGGCGCCGCGTCGGCCGAAGGAGGCGGCTGCCGCGTGCACGCGGCGATCGAGAGCGAGATCATCGCGAGCGCGCGTCGCATCCGCGGATCAGCCGAAGACGAGCATGCTCTGGCGGCTGACGGCGACAGGGCGATCTCCGCACCACAGCATCACCGACTGGCTCGTGTAGCCATCTCGCGCGGCGACGAGCTCCGCGTCGACGCGCCAGCCCGAGAGCGGAAGATCGTCGACGCGCGGAGCGAGCACCTCGAGCATCCACGTGAGCGTGCTCCCGGGCGCCGGCGCGTCGAGGTGAGCGAGCGCCACGGGAGGGATGAAGTCGGCGAGCGCGAGGACGTGCGCCTCGCTCGTGAAGCCCTCCTCCCGCATCGCGACCTCGACGACCATCTCGCGCTCGCTCGTGCGAGAGAACGGGAGCGCGCCGCGGAGGAAGCGCGCCGCGAAGTGCTGCGTGAAGCTCGGCGTGAGGCCGGCGATGTACGGAAACACCACGCCTTCGCCCTCTTCGACGGCGCGACGGGGTGGGACGACCTCGACGATCGACTTCCGCGCGGCGCCGAAGGCGCCGATGACGATCGCGAGCGTCGTCGATCCGTCGATGATGCGCGCCTCGACGTGCGAGGCGCTCTTGCCGGTGCGCAGCACCTTGGCCTCCGCCGTCACCGGGCCGTGCGGCACCGGCGCGACGAACGTCGCCTGGACGGTGCGGAGCGGGACGTCGCCGACGACGGTGCGCATCGCGCGCAGCGCGATCGCCGCCTGGAGACCGCCGAAGACGCTGCGCCCCTGCATCCAGTCTTCGGGAACGACGACCGTGGCGCGGCCGGGCTCTTCCGAGCACGCGCGCATGAGGTCGGAGAACGACGTCGGTGAAGCCACGGCGCGACGTCAGAGACCGGCGCAGCCCGGAATGCTCCTGCCCGCGAGCATGCCGCGAATCGCGGCGAACTCGGGCGCGTTGCCGCTCGGACCGGCCGCGGCGACGAGCGCCTGACACTGGGCCGCCGCGCCGAGGAGCTCGGGCGCGTTGCCCTGACGTCGCGCTTCGGCGGCGATCGCCGCGCAGCACGCGCGGAGCGAGGCGAGCTTGTCGACCGTGCCGCCGCCGACCTTCTTGATCGACGGATCGTTGATCGTCGCGTAGAGCCGCGTCTCCTCGAAGTCGGGACAGCCGTTGGCGAAGGTGCGGCAGCCCGTGCACGCGAGCGCTCCGTTCGCGTCGCGGCACACGCGCTGGCCCTGACAGGCTGCCGGCGTGATGTCGACCGCTCCTTCGTTCGCCCTCACGCACTTCGTGCCGACCTTGCGATAGCGCTGGCCGCCGCCCGGGACCTGCTCGACCACCGCGACGTTGGCGGTCTCGTTCGCCTTCCGCCCGCCGATGTCGTCGACGTACGTGACGCTCGTGGGTCCGAGCGCCGGGATCTGCGAGCACGCGGGCGCGGTGAGCTGCGCGAGCGGATCGGTGCACTCCGGATCTCGAAAGATGCCCTCGAACGTCCACGCCGGCGTCGGCGCGAGCTGGCAGCCGGGGCACTGCATCGGATCGGCGACCGGCGCCGCCGCTGCGTCGTCGGCGGCGACCGGCGCGCCCGCTTCGACGACGAGACCGGCGCCAGGCTTGTTCTCGTTGTCCTTGCAGGCCGCGAACAAGATCAGCGCGGACAAACCGAAGAAGAAGGATCGCGTCGTTTTCACGCCCGCCACCCTAGCGCAGATCGCCGCTCATCTATACAGCGCGCTTCGTCAAGCGCACCCGCAGGCCGCCTTTCGGGCGCAACGTGACCGACGCCTCGGCGATCACCCGCTTCGCGGTGACCTCCACGCGAAAGCTCCGCGCGAGCGTCGCGAGCAGGAGGACCGCCTCCATCTGCGCGAACGCCTGGCCGATGCAGAACCGCGGGCCCCCGCCGAAGGGAAAGTACGCATAGCGGTGGATGCGCTTCGCGAGATCGCCCTCCCAGCGCTGCGGCAGAAAGTCGTTCGGATCGTCGAACCACCGCGGATCGCGCTGGATCGCCCACGGGCAAAACCAGACCTGACCGCCGCGCGGCACGCGATAGCCGCCGAGGACGACGTCTTCACGCGCCTCGCGGCCCATCGACCACGCCGGCGGATACAGACGGAGCGACTCGGCGATGACGTGCGCCGTGTACCGCAGCTTCGGCAGATCCGCGAAGGTGGGGTCGCGATCGCCGAGCACCTCGCGAAGCTCGCGCGCGAGCTTCGCCTCGACCTCCGGGTGGCGCGAAAGGAGATTCCAGGTCCACGAGAGGTTGATCGCCGTCGTCTCGTGGCCGGCGAGAAAGAGCGTGAGACACTCGTCGCGGAGCTGCTTGTCCGACATCCGCGTGCCGTCTTCGTCGCGCGCGTGGAGCAGCATCGATAGAAGGTCGTCGGCCTCCGACGCTCCGCGCTGCCGGCGCTCGTCGATGACGCCGTAGATGATCGCGTCGAGCCTGGCGACGGCGCGCGCGAACCGGCGCCGCTGGAGCGTCGGCAGTCGCCGAAGCACCGGGACGAACAGCTCGAACGGGTCGGAGACCACCGCGAGGACCGCCTCGATGGCCTCTCCCACGTCGTCCGCGTGGCTCCCCACGCTCGCGCCGAAGAGCGCGCTCGCGACGATGTCGAGCGTGATCCGCATCATGTCCTTGTGGACGTCGCGAGCTTCGCCGTCGCGCCACTCGCGCGCGAGGCGCGCGGCGCGGTCGACCATGATCGCCGCGTAAGACGCGATTCGCTCGCGGTGGAACGCGGGCTGCGCGAGCCGCCGCTGCTTGCGCCAGAAGTCTCCCTCGCTCGAGAGGAGCCCCTCGCCGAGCACCGGCTTGAGCGTTCGCACGAGGAACCGATCCTTTTGCCAGAGGCGGCTCCGCGTGACGAGCACGTCTTCGACGAGATCGGGGTGGCTGATGAGCGTCACGTGCATCGGGCCGATCGCGACGTCGACGACATCGCCGTACGCCTGGCGCATCGAGCACAGGAAGCCGAGCGGATCGCGCACGAACCCGAGCATGTTGCCGACGACGGGCAGCCGCGGGGCGACCGGCGGGACCAAGGCCTGGGTCACGCCCGACAGCGTACCAAAAGGACGTTGAAACACGCTCGGGAGAGCGAACGAGAGCGCTACGATGGATCGTGCGGATGGGGATGAATCCAAAACCGCCGGGCTTCGGCGCCGAGGAGATCGGCACGGGCGAGATCGAGCTCCTCGACGATCTCGACGAGGTGGTCGGATCTGCGATGCCGCCCGTCGCGGACGAGCCGCGCGCGCCGCGCGCGTCGAAGACCGAAGAGGCACCTCCGGCCAGGCCGATCCAGCCGTCGTCGCCTCGCGCGTCGGCGACGTCGAGCAAAGACGCCCTCGAGCAACGCGAGACCATCAACCGGCAGGAGCGCGCGATCGCGTCGCTCCGCAGCGATCTCGCGGCGCGGAGCCAGCTCCTCACGAAGAACGACGAGAAGCGCAAGGCGCTCGACGCCGAAGTCGCCGAGCTCCGAAGGAAGCTCGAGGAGGCGGAGAAGCGCGCCGTGCACGCCGAGGCGCTCGCCGAGAGCGCGAACAACGACAAAGAGCTCGCGATCCAAAGAGGCGACGACTTCGTCCGCCGCTTCGAGGAGCAGAAGGCGGAGCTCGAAGACGCCAGGGAGACGATCGCGATCCACGCGGTGGAGCGCTCGACGGACATGGCGCGCCAAACGCGCGAGCTCGACGACCGCGATCGCGTCCACGGGCAGGCGCTCGCCGCGCGCGACGAGGCGCTCGCCGCCGAACGCACCGCGCGCGCCGCCGACGCCGAGGCGCACGCGGCCGCGCTCGCCGCGCGCGAACGCGATCACGGCGAGAGCCTGTGGGCCAAGGATCGCGCGCACCGCGAGGCGCTCGCCGAACGCGATCGCGCGCACGCCGAAGAGATCGCGGCGCGTGACGCGAAGGTCGCCGACGCCGAGAGGCACCGAGAGGAGGCCGCGCGCGCGCTCGCCGAACGCGACGCCGACCTCGCGGCGAACGAGCGCGCGCTCGTCGAAGAGCGACGGCTCACGGCGGAGGCGGCTCGACGGCTACAGGCGAGCGAAGACGCGTTGGCAGGCGAGCGCGAAGCGCGCGCGGCCGACCGCGACGATCGTGAACGCGCCGTCGCCGAGGCCGAGAAGGTCGCCGCAGAGTCTCGCGAGGCCGCCGCGGCGAAGCTCGCGAGCGTCGACGACGCGCTCCGCGACGAACGTGCCGCGCATGCCGACACGGTCCGCGCGCTCGAGCAGCGCGGAACCGAGCTCGCGCAAGTCCAGATCGATCTCGCGGAGGAGCGAGGGCAGCGCGCGACGGAAGCGGAGGCCCACGCGCGCGCGCTCGTCGAGGAGCGACGGCTCGCGGCGGCCGCGCTCGAGGCGCGCGACCGCGCGCACATGGAGGAAATCGCGCGTCGCGACGCCGCGCACGCCGAAGCCCTCGCGCAGCGCGACGCCGCGCACGCCGAAGCCCTCGCGCAGCGCGACGCCGCGCACGCCGAAGCCCTCGCGCAGCGCGACGCCGCGCACGCCGAAGCCCTCACCGTGGCGATCGCCGGGCGCGACGCGATCCACGCGCACGCCGCCGCCGAGAGCGCGTCGGCGCACGCCGCTGCGGTCGCCGAGCACGAACGCGCGCTCGCCGAGGCCGAGAGGGTCGCCGCCCAAGCGCGCGCGGCCGACGCGGAGAAGCTCGCGCGCCTCGAAGAAGCGCTGCGCGACGAGCGCACGACGCACGCCGAAGCGATTCGCGCGCTCGAGCAACGCGGCGACGAGCTCGCGCAAACGCAGATCGATCTCGCGGAGGAGCGAGGGAGGCGCGCGACCGAAGGCGAAGCCCACGCGCGCGCGATCGAAGCGGCCGCCGCAGAGCGCGAAGCCGAACGCGACGCCGCCGTGACGGCCAAGACCGAAGCTCTCGCCGCGCAGGCGCGCGCGCACGCCGAGGAGATCGAAGACGTCAAGCGCGCACACGGCGACGAGTTCGCCGATCGCGTGCGCGAGCACCTCGCCGATCTCGCCGAGATCGAGCGTCGCCACGGCCCCGCGCTCGCGGCCGAGCGCGAAGCGAGGGCGGCGGAGGCCGAGGCCCACGCGCGCGAGCTCGCCGAGCGCGACCGCGCAGGCGCGGCGGCAGCGGCGACCGCCGCGCAGCGGATCCGCGATCTCGAGAAAGCGGTCGACGACGCGGCAGAGCGCGAGCGCGCGCACGCCGCATCGACGGCCGCGCGCGACGACGCTCACGAGGCCGAGCTGCTCGCGCGGGATCGCGCGCACGCCGACGCGATCGAAGAGCGCGAGCGCGCAGCGACGGCCGCCGCGACCGCCGCCGCCGAGCGACTCGCAGAGGCGGAGCACGCCCGCGCGGCCGAGGCCGACGCCCGCGCACGCGCGGTCGCCGCGGAGAAGGCGAAGGCCGCCGAGGCGCTCGCCGAGCGCGATCGCCTGCACGACGAGGAGATGGGCGCCGTGAGACGCGATCTCGCCGACGCCGCCACGACGGCGGCCGAGCGCGACGAGAGCTTGCTCGAGATGGAGCAAGTCCTCGGATCGGAGCGTGAGGGCCGCGCGGCCGACGCGGTCCGCGCCGAGAAGGCCGCGGCGAAGCTCCTCGGAGAGAAGGAGGAGGCGATCCGTCGCGGCGACGAAGCCCTGCAAACGCTCGAGCAACGCGGCACGGAGCTCGCGCAAGCGCAGCTCCATCTGACCGAGCTCGAAGCTCGGCGCGCGCAGGAGCGCGAGGCGGCCGTCCGCGAGAAGAGCGACGAGATCGCGAAGCACGATCGCATCTACATCGCCGAGATCGCGAGGCTCGAGCGCGAGCGCGAGGAGGCGGAGCGCGTCGCCGCCGACGCGCTCGCCGCGATCCGGGAGCGCCTCGACGAGTCCGAGCGCGCGCTCGCCGCCGAGCGCGAGGCGCTCTCCGAGAGCGTCGGCGCGCACGCGCGCACGGTGACCGCGGCGCAGAAGGCGCGCGACGATCACGAGAAGGCGATCGCCGCCGAGCGCGCGGCCAAAGCCGACGCCGCGACGGCGCACGCGCGGGCGCTGGCCTCGACGCAAGCGGAGCACGAGCGCGACGCGATCGCGTGGAAGAAGCAGCTCGCCGAGCTCGAGGCCTCGGTCGAACGGAAGGCCGGCGAGATCGACGCGCTCGAGACGAAGCTGACGACGCTCCGCGGCGAGCTCGCGCACGTGCGCGCGACGAGCGAAGAAAGCGCGGGCGCGAAGCGGAGCGTCGACGAGAGCGCGAAGAAGCTCGAGGCGGAGCTCGCGCACGTGCGCGCGGAGAGCAAGCGCGCGGTCGCCGAGATGCAGCGCTCGCTCGACGCCGCCGAGCGAGAGGCGATCAAAGAGCAGCTCGGGCGCGACGCGGCCTTCTCCGATCTCCAGATCCAGGCCCAGCGCGAGCGCCAAGAGCTCGAGCGCGCCCACGCGAAGGCGGTCGACGCGCTCCGCGTGGAGCACCAAGCCGCGGTCCACGAGCTCCAGGTGCAGTGGGAGCAAGAGCGCGGCGAGATCGAGCGAACACACGAACGGGCGCTCGACGACGTGCGTGACGAAGCCCTGGTGAAGGCGCTCCAGGTGCTCAAGGCCAATCGGAAGAAGTAGTGTCGACCCTCGCTCTGTCGGAGACGCGCGAAGAGACCGGCTTCGGCGCGCGCCTGTTCGAGTTCATGGTGGTCGGCGGCGCCACGCTCGTCCTCTATCCCCTCGCGTGGCTCCTCCGAAGCGCCCTCGGGCTCGACGCTTCCGAGCTCACCGTGGGGTTTCTGACCTTCTACGGCGCGTACGTCATCAACGATCCGCACTTCGCGGTCACCTATGTCCTCTTCTACAAAGACGTGCGCAAGCGCGTGACGAACGCGCGCTGGCTCGTCGCCGGCGTGCTCGTGCCGATCGCGCTCGTGGCGTGGGCGATCGCCGGCCTCGCCCTCCGCTCGGCGCAGACGCTCGGCTGGATGATCCAGCTCATGTTCCTGCTCGTCGGGTGGCACTACGTCAAGCAAGGCTTCGGCGTGCTCGCCGTGCTCGCCGCGCGACGCGGCGTTCGCGTCACCGATCGAGAGCGCAAGG
This sequence comes from Labilithrix sp., assembly GCA_019637175.1. GTDB lineage: Bacteria > Myxococcota_A > Polyangia > Polyangiales > Polyangiaceae > Labilithrix. The sequence continues at coordinate 9,556 of JAHBWD010000021.1, forward strand.
TCTTCTTGTTCCATTGCTACGCCGGCTGGGCGTTCGCCTGGGCCAACCCCGCCGCGCCCGCGGGCGAGTTCGAAGAGAAGGGCGTCGTCTACCGCGCGCTCGCGCACCCTCGCTGGCTCGAGATCGGCGCCGGCGCGGTGCTCGCCGCGAGCGCGATCGCGCTCGCCGCCGTCATGATCGAGAGGTGGCGCCGCGAAAGGCGGCTCCTCCCGCTCGCGCCGACGAGCGGGCTGCTCATCACCGTCTGGTCGTGGACGATCTTCTCGAGCCTCGATCCGCTCGTGCGGTACGTCATCCCCGCGCTGCACTCGGTGCAGTACCTCTACTTCGTGTGGCTGATGAAGCGGACCGAAGCCCGCGCCGAGGAGGGTCCGCCCACGTTCGGCCGCCCCGTGGCCGTACGCCTCGGCATCCTCGCGCTGACTGCGCTCGGCCTCGGGTGGCTCCTCTTCCACGGCGCGCCCGCGTACCTCGACGGCGCGCTCCTCCCGCCGTCACGCGGCGGCACGATGACAGACGCGCTGGGCGAGACGCCGTTCTTCGCGTGCTTCTTCGTCGTCGTGAGCATCCATCACTACTTCATGGATCACGTCGTCTGGCGGCGCGACAACCCCGACACGCGCTGGCTCCGCGAGGCCGCGCCGTGAAGGTCAGTCCTCGTCGGCCGTCGCGGGCTTCTTGTCGGCGTCCCCGAAGAGCCCGAGATCTTCGAGCAAGTCGGCGACGTCGACCTGCGGCTCGTCGCCGAGCGCGGGCCCGGCGCGGTGCTTCATCGATCGCGCGACCGCGCGAACCGTCTCGGTCTCGAGGTCCCTTCGCAGCGCGCCCGCGAGCTCGAGGCTCCCTCCGGCGTAAGGCGCGTACTTCGGCGCGCGGTACTCGTAGCGCACGGTCTCCGAGTTGAAGGCGTGCACGCGCGCCACGCAAGCGACCTTGCGGCTCGCGAAGTCCCACACGAACGCGGTGCCGCCGACGTAGCCGCTCGTGAAGCCGACGCGCGGCGTGCCGTAAGGCTCGCGGTACCGATCGATCACGAGGACGACGTCGTAGTCGAGCTTGCGCGTCGCGAGCCGCTGCGACTCGGCGAAGATCTGCTCGCTGGGATCGCGCTCGCGGTACTTCTGCTTCGCGCGCCCCTCGATCGACGACGCCTGGAAGAGGATGCTCTCGGTCGACGGCCCCTTCATGGTGGAGAGCGGCGCGATCGCGCCGAGGGCCGTGAAGGTCGACGGATCGATCGTCGCCTTGTCCGGATCGACGGGCGACGCCTTGCTCCCCACGCGACGCGCGTCGGGCGCGAGCACGCGCACGAACGGGAACGGCGCCGACGCGCGCTGCCACGGCGCCGGGTAGGCGCCGTACGTCCCGTACGCGTCGGGTCGGCTCGTGCTCGGCGCCCCCAGTCGAACGGGGCAAGCGCCGAGATCGGATCGCGCCACGAGCTTGTCGGTCGTATACGCCGCGCGAACGCCTGCGGCGAGCGCATCGCCCTCCTCGTTCGCTCGCGTCTTTGCGCCCTCGAGCTGCGCGGCGATCGCCTTCTTCTTCGCGGCGCTGATCTCGCGCTCGGGATGGGTGATGCGGTAGCGGAGCCGATCGAACGTCGTGTGCCCGAAGGCGTAGACGCAGAGGAGGATCGGGACGGCGGCGAAGATCACCGTGAGGACCCGCATCGTCGCCTGGCGGCGGCGCACCTGACGCGTCAGCGCCTCGAGATACGGATCCGGCGGCTCGATCGTCACCGGCGGTGGCGACGCGGAGCGAAAGGGATGTTGCCCGCCCGGCCCTTGCATGTCGGTGAAGGTGATACGCCGCCCCGCCGGCGGACCTTCCTTCACTCGCAGAGCTTGCCGTCGAGCGCCGTTTCGCACGCCCCGGTCCAGGTCTTCGTGTCGATCTCGCAGACCTGATACGGGCCCTTGATCGCCGGCGCCGTGTAGAACACGAGCTTTCCGTCGCGCTCCCTCGGCCCCGGCGGCAGGACGCACTTGCGGTCGGCGGGCCAGAGCGCGTCACGGTCGCCGCTGGGGTCGAGCAAGAGATACGGCTGCGGGTTCGCGATCACGACGCGAAGCGCGAACGCCGCGCGCATCGGCACGTCGTCGAGGCGAGACAGGAGATCGCGCGGAGCGACGGGCTTCGACGCACCGTCGACGACGAGCGAGTCGACCTCGCGATGCTCGCCTCGCTCGCGGCAGGTGAGCACGCGGACCACCCGGCCGCTTGCGCGAAGCTCGGGCTCCGCGCGACCGACGTTGTCGCGCCCGTCGCGCACGTGGTCGCTCGCGACGGCGGTGCCTCCGGGCCCCCAGTATCGCTCCTCGGCGACGACGCGCTTGGTCTCGAGCTGCGACGCGCAGAGCGACAAGAAGCGCTCCGGCTCGCGGGTGGCGCAGCCCACCGCGTCGACGCCGTCGGCCACGCACCGGAGCACGTCCTTGAACGGAACGGTCACGCAGTAACGGAGCAGGCCGGCGCGCTCCTCGATCGGACAGCGCTCGTCGGCGAGCGATCCGCCGGCGAGCGCGATCGCGCGCGCGCGTGGATTCGGGCGCACGCGCGCGAGCAGCGCGTCGCCCTGCACGAGCGGCCGCGATCCGTCGCGAGGCACGCCGACGACCGCGCCCATGCCTCCGCGGCGAAATGGGCAGCTCAGGCTCTCGACGATGAGGCCGGACGCGTACGCCGCGGGCACGAGGCGCTCTCCGCCGAGCGCGCACATGAAGGGCGGCTCGTCGCCCGACGACGGCGGACACGGGAAGAGCTCCTTGCAGAGCACCGCCGGATCGAGCGGAGGCGCCGGCGGATCCGCGCCCTTGCTCGCGGCCTTCTCGACCGGCCGATCGCCCGCGCGCTCGTGCGCGCAGCAGGCGAGCAAGACGAGCGCGAGACGTCCGAGCCTGACCCCCATCCCGTGGAGCATACGCCTCCTGCCCGCGACGCGAGGAACGCTGAAAAATTCTTCCGTCGAGGTGCGACGTTCACTCCATGGCGCGACCCCGCGAAACTCGCCACGTTTGATCCTAGAGGATCGGATGATCCACCACGGCCCGCGGAAACGGAGACGCGAATGCTCCGGGCGCGGCGCGATGCCGGTGATAGTCCAATGGAGATGCGTCAGTGTGCGTACCTCGTCGCTCTGGTCGCCTCGCTGTTTCTCTTCGGGTGCAGCGGGATGAAAGGACCGGCGGCGAAGGCGCCGGAGACGGATCCTTGGGCCGACTACAAGGGCACGTTCGCGAGCGGCGTTCCGTCGAGCGCCGAGCTCCGGCGCGCGAACGCCGCCGAAGCCAAGGAGAAGGGCGCGAGCACCACCACGACGACCTCGGCGGAGACGAAGCCCGCGGATTCGAAGCCGACGAAGAAGACCGCCGAAGCGAAGCCGGCGAAGCCGAGCGCCGACGCGAAGCCCGAGAGCGCGAGCGACGCGCGCTCGATGTACGCCGACTCGGCGGGCGACGACGCCGAGCCCGAGCCCGCGCCTGCGCGCGCGCCGAAGAAGGCGGGCAAGAAGAAGGGCGCGCCGAAGAAGGCCGGCGGCAAGAAGCCCGGCAAGAGCGCCAAGCGCTGATCGATCAACGCCGGCAGAGGAAGACTTCGTCGATGACGACGCTCCGTCGCGGGCTCGACCATCTCGACGCCTCGGGCGGATCGACGAGGCGGTACCCGCCGACGAGCTCGTCGTAGAGCTTCATTTGCAGCACCGAAAGCCCTGTTGATAGAAGGCGTGCTCCGGGCCGTGCGCCCGCGTCGAGGGCCGGCAGCGCGTGCGCACGGGGCCCCAGTAGCCTCCCTTCAAGATCGCCGGGCTGCCCGTCGGTGAGATCGACTGCGTGTACTCGTCGATGTTGCCCGTCATGTCGTAGACGCCGAAGGGGCTCTTGCACTTCGAAAGCGATCCCGAGGGGACGCCCTGCCACAGCTTGTCGAGCTCGCGGATGATGACGTCTTTCGTCTTGCCGTACGCGCTCTGATCGAACCACCGCCACGACTTGTCGACGAGACACGCGTCCTTGTCGCGGTCGTAGCCGTAGGGATAGGGCAGCGCCTCTTCGCCTTCGCAGGCGAACGTCCACTCGTCTTCGGTGCAGAGGCGCTTTCCGGCCTTCTCGCAGATCTGCTTCGACTCGTGCCAGTTGACGTAGATGATCGGGTACTCGCCCTTGCGGTTCGGGTACTCGAACCGGTCGATGCAGAAGCGCATGTCCTTCTTCGGGAGCTTCGCCTTCGCCGCGGCCCACTTCTCCTTGTCGAACGACGCGCAGCGCTCGGGGAACTGGCGGTTGATCCACGTCGTGCAGACGGCCTTCTGCAGCTCGTCGCCGATCGACGTCTGCACCATCTTGCCCTTCACGTCGACCATTCCCGCGGGGCAGTCGCCGCGGTTCTTCTCCGCGGCGTCCGTCGTCTCCGGGGCTTCGCCCGGCGGCGTCTTGATCTGCCAGTGGTTGGTGCCAACCTCGCGCCACTCGTAGTTGAGCGGCTTCTTCTCCTCGGCGCCGGCGAGGCTCGCGCCGACGACGATCGCGATCGTGAGCAGCGCGATGGACGCTCGCATCGTCGCCCGATCGGAGAGCGCTACGAGCCGGAGCGCGAGCGACCGAACGTGAGCTGCAGCTTCCCGGTGGGATGAGAGAGCTTCAGATCGAGAGAGCCCGCGCGGATGACGGTGTTGTTCTCGACCGCGCCCGTGAGCTGAACGGAGTCGACGTCGCACTCGCCCGCGATCTTGCCGTCGCTCTTGAGCGTGCCCGCGGCGATCTTGCCCGTGACCGATCCGGTGGCGCTCACCGTCACCGCGGGGCTGTCGACGTCGCCCTCGACCGATCCGCGAACGTGAACGGGGCAGGTCGAAGAGAGCGAGCCTTTGAAGCGCGTTCCGTCTTCGACGAGGGTCTGCTTCTCGGTGGCGCTGGACTTGACGTTGCTCAAGGCGGGCTCCTTCGTGGAACCGACGAGACTAGAGCGTCTCGCTCCGGCCCGGGCGGAGAAAATCTTTCAGGTTCGCTTCTTCAGGTTCGCTTCTTGGGCGGAGGACGCGGAGCTTCGCGCGCCGGACCGCCGGCTTCACGCGCGGGGCCCGCGGCCTCACGCGCCGGACCGCCGGCTTCACGCGCGGGGCCGCGCGCTTCGCGCGAAGGTCCACCGACCTCGCGCGTCGGTCCCGCGACCTCGCGCGTGGGACCGGCCACCTCGCGCGCGGGCGCGCCCACCTCGCGTGACGGCGCGACCGCCTCCCTCGTGGGCGCGGCGACCTCGCGCGTCGGTCCTCCCACCGCCGCTTCGGCGATCGGAGACGCGAACGTCTTCGCCGTCGGCGCGGCGGCGACCTTCGGCGTCGTCGCGGCCTTCACCGGCTGCAAGGGGGTCGCGCCCGTCGTCGTTCCGAGATCGGTCGGAGCCGCTGCGGGCGCCGGATCGGCCGCGATCTCCGGCTCCGGCTTCGCGCCCAGGTGCAAGCCCAGCTTGTCGCCGATCTTTCCGCATCCCGTGTTGGCGGCCATCAAGAGCGCCGCGGCCGCCAAGAACTGCTCTCGGTTCACCTTCATCGACTGATCCGCTCCCCTCTCGATCGAAGGCTCGTCAACGCTTCCCTCGCCACCTCGACGTCGTCGAACGGTAGCTCTCGGTCACCGATGATCTGCACCTTCTCGTGTCCCTTCCCCGCCATCACGACGATATCAAGAGCGGCGGCCAGCTCAACGGCGTGAGCGATCGCTTCTCTTCGATCCAGTCTACGGACGAGGCGCGCGGCTCCTTTGTTCGCTCCCTTCTCCACTTCTTCCGCGATCGCGACGGGATCCTCGCTGCGCGGGTTGTCGCTCGTGACGATGACTACATCGGCGCCATCGGCGGCAACTCTGCCCATCTCTTCGCGTTTGCCAGGATCGCGATCGCCGCCGCAGCCGAAGACGCAGACGACCCTGCCGTGACGCGCCGCGACGAGCGACCGCGCCACCGACAACGTGCGCGCGAGTGCGTCGGGTGTGTGCGCGTAGTCGACGACCAGGGTCGGACCCGGCGCGTCGTGGCCGACGATCTCGAAGCGCCCGGGCACGCCGGCGAACGACGACAGCGCCGCGCGAATGACCTCGAACGAATAACCGAGCGCGTGACCCGCGAGCGCCGCCGCGCACGCGTTCTCCACGTGCACGTGGCCGATGAGCGCGACCTCGATCGCACCCCCGAGCGCGTCGGCGATCGCCGAGCGCGCGAGCGTCGCGTGCGTTCCCTTCTCGTCGAGCGCGATCGTCGTGGCGTGGAGCGCGAGCGGGATCGACGCGCACTCGAGCGCGGGAGGCCGCGCGGCGTAGCCGAGGCGGCGCACGCCCGGCGGCGTCACCTCGTCGAGCAGCGCGCTCGCGGGATCGGCGACGTTCAGGATCGCGACGCCGTCGGGCGGCAGGCTCATGAAGAGCTGCGCCTTCGCCGCGAGGTAACGCTCGGGCGTGCCGTGGTAGTCGAGGTGATCGCGCGAGAGGTTCGTGAAGACCGCGACGCGCGCGCGCCAGCTCCTCGCGAAGCCGTCGGCGAGCGCGTGCGACGTCGTCTCGACCGCGAGCGTGCGCACGCCGCGCGCGGCCGCGCGCTCGAGGGTGCGGAGGAAGTTGTCGCCGGTGGGCGCCTCCCCCGTCGCCTCGCCGGCGACCCACGCGCCGAGCGTGGTGACGCGCGCCGAAGGCTCGCCCGCGGCCTCGACGATCGCGGCGATGAGCGACGTCGTGGTCGTCTTGCCGTTGGTGCCGGTCACGCACGCCGTCGTGAAGCGATCTCGATAGGGCAAGAGATCGTCTTCCGTCGCGTGACGCTGCGGTTCCGGCGAAGCGCGACGCGCGATCTCCGCCGTCACGCGCTCGAGGTGCATGCCCCGGCTTCCCTTCACGAGGACGAGCGCGCCCTCGAGCGAGAGATCGTCGAGGAACGCTCGCGGATCGGACTCGGGAGCCAGGTACTTCGTTCCTTCGACCGCGCGATGAACGGCGCGCATCGCCGCGCCGAAGAGGCACACGCGCGCGCCTTCGTCGACGAGCGCGGCGAGGCGCTCGCGGAGCGCGAGGTGGTACGCCTCCGACGCAGCGCCGAGCTCGAGCATGTCGCCGAGGATCACGATCTTCGGGCGGCTCGCCCACGCCTCCGCGCCGAGCAGATCGAGCGCGGCGTGCACGCTCGACGGGCTCGCGTTGTAGGCGTCGTCGATCAAGACGCAATCGTTCGGGAGCGTGTGCACCTCGCAGCGCATGCTCGGCGCGGTGAAACCGGCGAAGCCCTCGGTGAGCTCGTCGGGCGATCGGCCGAGCGCGAGGGCGGCCGCGAGGGCGAGCGCGAAGTCGTCGCCGTTGTGCCTCCCGGCCATCGGCACCGTGAACGTCGCGCGCCACGTGGGCTCGGCGCGCGCGCTCGGCCGCCACGCGATCGCGACCTCGCTCGACGAAGGCGCAGGGCACGCGACCTCGTACGTGAGGAGCGCGACGTCGGGGGTGAGATCCGCGAGCGCCGCGAGATCGCGCGCCGCGCCGCAGACGACGACGTCGCCCGCGCGCACGCCGCGAAGGTTCGCGCGGACGTTGTCGTCTTCGGCCTGCCAGACGCGCTTCGCGCGCGGCGAAAGCTCGAAGAGCTTCATCTCCTCGCGCACGACGTCCTCGAGCGCGCCGAGGCCCTCGAGGTGCTCGGGGCCGAGCGCGGTGAGCACGACGACGTCGGCGTCGACGAGGCGCGCGTGATCCTCCATCGCGGAGGCCGCGTCGATCCCGATCTCGACGACGAGCGCGTCGGGCGGAGCGGCCCTCGCGTGCTCACGCTGCGTGAGCGTGACCGGAACGCCGCTCCAGCCGTTCATCGTCTCGGGCGTCTTCGTCACGCGGCGCGCGACGCCCGCGAGGAGCGCGGCGATCATGTCCTTCGTGGTCGTCTTCCCGTTGCTCCCGCCGACGGCGATCACCGGGAAGGAGAAGCCGCGCCGGAGGCGCGCCGCGAGACGGCGAAACGCGACGAGCACGTCGGAGACGAGCAGGCATCGCTCCGCGTGCGCTGGCGAGAGCGCGGCGCGCCCTTCCCAGGCGCTCGACACGAGGGCCAGCGCGCCGCCGGCCTCGAGGAACGCGGCGACGCGATCGTGTCCGTCGAAGCCGTCTTCGCGGAGAGCGACGAAGAGCGCGTCGGGCGCGGCCTCGCCCTCGTCGAGCGCGACGCTCGCGATCGCCACGTCTTCGATCGCGGGCGACCACGTCGCGATCTCGCACGCCTCGACGATCTCGCGCCCCGTGAGCGGCCACATCCCGATCGCCAGCGTACGACGCCGTCGTCGGCGTCTGCATGGTCAAACGCGCCGCCATCCGATAGCTTCGTCGGCCCCATGCAAAGCGCGATGAGAGCGTTGACGGCCGCGGCCGTCGTGATCGTGGCGAGCGGCTGTTCGAAAGACGAAGAGAAGCCGACCGCGGCTTCGGCGGCGCCCTCCGCGCCGCCCGCGCCCACGAGCGCCGAGCCTGCCGCTTCGGCCGCGCCGGCGGCGAGCGCATCGGCGGAGAGCAGCGGCGCGCCGCGCGCCGACTGTCCGAAGGGCTCGGCCGGCGAAGGCACGTTCGCCAAGCCCTGCGAAGCGAAGGGCAAGGATCGGATGATGGAGGTCGCCTGGACGGGCAAGACCGACGACAAGGGGCCGTTCTTCCGCGTGACGAACAAGTCGCCCCTCGTCATCCTCTACGGAAAGATCGCCGTCTACTTCTACGACAAGGCAGGCAAGCAGCTCGAGGTCACGGACACGGCGGCGACGCCGCCGAAGAAGGTCCCGAACCGCGTCTGCTCGGGCAACATGTTCGGCGGCGTGATGAAGGCGAACGAGAAGGCGGTGCTCCAGTTCTCGTGCGTGAAGAAGGAGCACGTGCCGGAGGGCACCGCCGCGATCGAGGCCGAGATGCAGGGCGTGGGCTTCGCCGACGCGACCGAGAAGAAGGTCGACCTGTACTGGTCGAACCACGACATCGTCCCCGACGCGCGCAAGAAGGGCGGCGTGAAGTAGCCGCCGCTACTCGGCGCAGAGATCGATCGGCGGGTGGCCGTCGCACCCGCTCTGCTCGGGGAACTTGCACGCTTTGTCGGGGCAGAAGTTGACGCCGTGGCCGGCGCGCAAGAAGCGATCGAGCTGATCTTCGGCCGACTGGAGCTTGCGCACGAGCCCGTGCGGATCGCTGCACTGGCTCATCGGGACGTTGCAGAGCGGCTCGGGCGGCAGACCGAAGTCGTACTCGGTGTAGACCGATCCCGAGGTCGTCTCGCCCGTCTTCTCGAGGCCGAACAGATCGCCGAGCCCGGTGTCGAGGTGCTTCGCGCCGACCGCGCGCGCCATGACCTGCGCGCCCCACGTCGCGACCTGATGATCGCCGAGCGCGGAGCGCATGAGCACCTCGTGCGGGGGCGTGTTGGGCAGGCCGCCGCGGAGGTACTTGGTGTAGCCGCTCGGCTCGACGCGATCCCAGAGCATCTGCGTGAGCGCGAGGACGAGCTGCTGATCGCGCGTATCGGGGTAGCTCGCGCGGAGGATGATGAAGAAGAGATGGAAGTCGACGCTGCGGTGCAGCAGGAACGTGTACGGCTGCCCCATCACCTCGAGCACGCCGCGCTCGACGTCGGTCGAGGTCGACATGTACACGCCGCCCGAAATGCCGCCCTGGCTGATGCCGTGGTAGTAGCGCTGCGTCGGATCGATCATCTTGCCGAAGCGAGCGTCCTTCGCGAAGCCGTTCTTCATCATGCGCATCGCGAGCAGGGCGTTCAGCATGCCTTGGTGGAGGCGGTCGAACATCGTCGAGATGCGCTCGACGTGCCCCGACGCGAGGACGTCGGAGATGTGGAGTCGATCGCCGTCGCTCGCCATGCCGACGAGATCGGTGGCGAAGATCACGTAGCCCTTGTCGTTCACGAGCTTTCGGAAGTTCGCCGCTTCGATCTGCGTCCGGCTGCCGAGGAGGCCGTGGCCGTACTGGAGCAGCGCGGCGGGCGCGCTCACCGCGCTCTTGGGGATGATGACCTCGAAGGGAACGTCGTACGTCGGCTTCGCCGGATCGGGCTCGGGCATGCCGTCGGCACCGAAGAGGAGGTTGCCGCCGGGGCCGGGGGCGTCGAGGTAGAGCGGCGCCGTCATGTGCCCGTGGATCTTGAAGGCGATCTCGCCGGTTTCCCACGTCTCGTCGACCTCGTCGATGCGATACGGCGGGCCGCTCTCGCCGGCGATCGCGAGCGCCTCGTCGCGCATGTGCAGGAGCCAGCCGGTCACGTTCTCGCGGCTCGCCGTCGTGAAGTCCCACGCGAGCTGGAGATCGGCGCGCGCGACGTTCGCCGACGCGAGGCGCGCGAAGATGTCTTCGTAGAGGCCACGACGCGCGTCGACCGACGGCTCGGGCGAGGCCTCGAGATCGCGGAGCGCCTTGAACGCGGCCGACGGCGCGATCTCGCCCGCGCTCCCTTTGACCTTTCGAATCGCGACGATGTAGCGGCGGCCGTCGACGAGGGGCACGAGCGGCCGAATCATGAAGCTTCGCTGCTCGGAATCGCCCTCGGCGCGATCGACCTCCGCGAAGTGGAGCACGCGCTCGCCCGTCACCGTGTCGAGCACCACGGTGGGACATTCCGGGTCGAGCGATCGCTTCGGATCGCCGACGTCGGGGAGCCCCTCGATCGTCGCGCCGGGGAGGAACGCGAGGATGTTCGAGCTCGCGGAGAAGCCGTCGCTCTTCGACCACGGCGCGCCGGTGCTCCGCGCTCCGTTGGCGGCGACGGGCATCATCGCGTCTTCGAGCTTCACCCGGCGCCCGGTGGGCGTCTCGGGCGCGTCGACGGTGTAGACGTTCGACGGGAACGGGTAGCCGCATTTCTCGGGCACGAGGGGATCGCACCCGAGCAGCGGCCACGCGACGCTCGGCGCGAACGGTCCGACCTTCGCGGGGCCTTCGGGATCCTTCGCGCTCGTGCACGCGGGGCCGAGGATCGAGCAGAGAGCGGCGGCGGCGAGGAGGAAGGAGAGGCGCCTCATGAGGGCGAACGTATAGCGAAGACCTCGCGGCCGGTCACCCTCGCGCTTTGGCCGCGAGCTGATAGCTTCGATCGTCGATGCAGCGTCTGACGGACGGATGGCACCTCGAGCTCGTGGCGTTCGGCGTCGGGGCATCCCGCGCCGACGAGCTCTTGGCCGGCGTGCCGACGCTGAACGAGCTGCGTCAGATCCCCCTGCGCCGCGACGGTTGGGAGCGCCGCGAGCTCGGGCTCTCGCTCGATTCGAAGGGCGGCCACGAGCAGCTCCCGATCCACGTCACGATCCTCGCGTACGGCCCGGCCGATCGCGCGGACTTCGTGCCCGATCTCTCGCACGCCGACGCCGTCTTGATCGTCGACTCGGGCGACGAACCGGCGGACGCGCGCGCGGCGGGCGCGGTCACCGAGGCGCTCGCGCAGCGCGTCGGCGATCCTCCGCACATCGTCGAGCGAACGAAGCCCGACGGCGTGAAGAGCGGGCTCAAGGCGATCGTGAAGCGCAGCGTCCAGGCGCTGAAGGCCGGCGAGCTCATCGCGTTCTGGAAGGAGAGCGTGCGCAACGCCGAGGCGGCGCACGACGCGGAGGTCTACGGCCCGCTCACCAAGGAGAAGATCCTCGGGCAGCCGCAGGGCGAGGTCGTGGCGTTCCTGCTGCGCGTGATCCACGAGCGCGGGCGTCGCGCGGTCCTCTCCGGCCGCTTGCCCAACGCCGACGCGTACGAGCACTCGCTGAGCGCGCGCTGGCAGCGCCTCGTCGCGGTCAACGCGCTCGAGATGCTCGTGGCCGACGCCGGCGTCTCCGCGCTCTTCGGCGCGCCCGGCGATCGCGCGATGGAGCGCGAAGAGGTGACGTGCGCGCTCGCCGGCCTCAAACGGATCGGCGCGTCGAAGAAGGCGGCGATCGTCGAGCGCGCGCTCGGCATCGCGCGCGAGGCGAGGCTCTGGGAGGGCAACGCCGACGCCACCGCGTCGAAGGTCCTCGAGGAGCTGTCCGATCGCTTCTACGCCGTCGACGACGAGCCGCTGCGCATCCGCCTCGAAGACGACATCCGCAAGGCTCCCGACGAGTTCACGCTCGGCGCCTACGAAGACTGAGAAGACCGATCGACGAGCTGAGCGATGACCGGGAACGGCGCGTGCAGGTCGCCGACCATGCGGCTGTCGGTCCTGGTTCATCCGCGAGGGCAGCGCCTCACCGTGGCGGAGCAGCGCGCCTCGGGGACGCTGAAGGAGAGCCTGGAGCCGCTCGCGCGCTTCATCCACGCGCTCGCGATCCGCTACGACGAGATCGTCGATCGATTCGGCGACGCGGAAATCGTGTGCCGCGCGAAGGTCACTGTGGCGGGAATCCCGGACGCGCCCGCGTTCGTGGTCGAGGGACGCGGCAGGCAGTACCACGAAGCGGCCGAGCTGGCCGCCGACGCGGTGAAGCTCGCGATGCGACGCACGCTCGAGCGCGCGCTGCCGCGCACGCGCAAGGAGCGCGACGCGAAGCGCTTGCTCGATGCGCTCCGCGAGCACGAGCCTCCGGTCGCGCAGGCGAAGCCCGACGCGCGCGAGGTCGACGCCGCCGCGGGCGACCACCGCGCGACGCCGCCGGACCGCCCGCGGCGCCGGCGGCACGCGCACCTCACGCTGCGGCAATCGCGCGCGACGTCGGTGCGCGAGATCTCGAAGGGGCCGCGCCCGTCGCGCAAGTCGACGCGCAAGGCGGCGAACCGGAGCAAGCGAGACAGCAACCAGGCGCGCCGCCAGACGCGCGAGGTTCGATCGCCGAAGGCGCGCTCGGCCCGCGCCCGCGCGCGCTGAGGGCGGCCCCGAGGGAGCGCGTGGCGCGGGAACCCACGAAGGTTGGCGCCGAGGCCGCGAATCGCCCGGCCTCGAGGGCGCGCGAGGCGTGTTAAGAACGGGCACGCTCGCCCGGAGGCTCGATCATGCAGGACAGCATCGCCACCGCCGTTCTCCTCCCTCTCGCGCTCGCCGTCATCATGTTCGGCCTGGGAATGAGCCTCACGCCGGCGGACTTCGCGCGCGTGATCCGCGTCCCGCGCGCGGTGTTCGTCGGTCTCTTCTGCCAGATGGTGCTCCTGCCCGGCGTCGCGCTCCTCCTCGCGCACGGCCTCGGCCTGTCGCCCGAGCTCGCGGTGGGCCTCATGCTCCTCGCGGCGTCACCCGGCGGCGCGACGGCGAACCTCTTCAGCCACCTCGCGAAGGGCGACGTCGCGTTGAACGTGACGCTCACGGCCGTCAACAGCGTGCTCTCGCTCTTCACGCTGCCCTTCATCGTCAACTTCGCGCTCGATCACTTCATGGGCGCGGGGCAGGTCATCCCGCTCCAGGCGGGCAAGGTCGTCCAGGTCTTCGCCGTCGTCCTCGTGCCGGTCGCGATCGGCATGCTCGTGCACGCGCGACGCCCCGACTTCGCGCGGCGCGCGACCAAGCCGATCAAAGCCGCGTCGGTGGTGTTCCTCGTGTGCGTCGTGCTCGCGGCTGCGCTGAAGGAGCGCGCGCACCTCGGCGGCTACTTCGCGCGCGTCGGCCTCGCGGCGCTCGCGTTCAACGTGTGCAGCCTCGGCGTCGGCTACGTCGTCCCGCTCGTCGCGCGCCTCCCCCATCGCCAGGCGGTGGCGATCGGCATGGAGATCGGGATCCACAACGGAACCCTGGCCATCGCGATCGCGATGAGCCCGCTCCTCCTCGGCAACGCCACCATGGCGATCCCGGCGGCGGTCTACAGCCTCGTGATGTTCGTGACCGCGGGCACCTTCGCGTGGCTCTCGAGCGCGCGCAGCGAAGCGACGAAGATCGAAGAGACCCCGCTCGCGCCGCTCGGCCTGCTCGGCCGCCACCGCGCGCCGATCCAGGCCCCGCCCGAGGGCTGATCGCGAACGCCGCGATCGGGCGCGGCACTCACCTCTGCCGTCTTCACGCTCGCGCTCGCGTGATCGTCACGGGGCTTGCACGAGGTCGAGCGCATGAGAGCGCTGACCACGACCTTGACTGCGTGCGCCGTCTTGTCGATGACCGCGAACTGCCAGCGAGGCCACGAGACGCGCCCCGGCGCCGCCTACACGACCGGCGCGCAGATCCAGGCGCCGGCGCAGCCGACGATCATGAACGACGATGCGGCGATGCGCCTCGCGCAGGCGCGGTGCCGCCGCGAGAGCCTGTGTGACAACGTCGGCGCGTTCCGGAGATTCCCCAATCACGATGCTTGCCTGCGCGAGGTCTTCGTCGAGACGCAGGAGACCGTCGTCCCCGAGGAGTGTCCCGCGGGCGTCGATCAGATCCGCCTGACGCGCTGCATCGCCGACGTCTACAGCGAGAAGTGTGGCGAGGCCAAGCCGCCTCTCGATGCGCCCGCGTCTGCCCTCGGCGTCGCGCCCATCGCGTGCCACCGCGAGCAGCTCTGCCTCGTACGTTGAGAGCACAGCGTCGCTATCGCTCGGGGACGGCGATCTCGACGGGCTCGCGCAGCTTCGCGACGACGCAGTCGAGCGGCGTGCCGTCTTCCCAGACGAACATCACGAACTCGGCGGGCGAGCCGAAGACGATGAGCGGCATGTGCCACACGCCGGGCCCGTACACCACGCCCTGCCCCGGCTCGGCGAGGAACGCCTGGAGGCCGAGGACGTCGGGCGCGTCGTCGCCCGGCGCGACCACGACGAGGTAGCGGTCGACCTTCATCGGGACGAAGAGCTGCGACGAGCCCGGGTGCTTCTCCATCGACTCGGCGATCACCGGGAAGCGAGACCACGGCGTGCAGCGGAACGTCGCGAGGTTGGGCTTCGCGTGCGCGCGCTCGTTCTCGAGCGCGGCGGCGTGATCGCGACGAGCGGCCGTCCCGAAGTTCACCATCGTCGGCGTGATGTCGGCGCGCTCCGCGATGACGACGTCGCCGAAGCCCTGAAAGGCTTCGCGCGTGAGCGGCCGCGCGTCGATGCGCGCGCGTGAGGCGCGTGAGGAAGGAGGGGCCGACATGGCAGGCGCGATCATATCCCCTCTTCGAGCATCCAACGCCAACTCTCCCGCGCGCGTGCGCGTGTGATAGTGCAGGCTGGTCATGCCGATCATTTCGGTGAAGAAGCTGTCGAAGACCTACGCGTCGGGCTTCCACGCCCTGAAGAACGTGGATCTGGAGATCGAGCGCGGCGAGATCTTCGCGCTCCTCGGCCCGAACGGCGCGGGGAAAACGACGCTCATCGGCATCATCTGCGGCATCGTCAACGCGACCTCCGGCACCGTGCTCGCCGACGGCCACGACATCGTGACCGACTACCGCGCGGCGCGCGCGAAGATCGGCCTCGTGCCTCAAGAGCTGTCGACCGACATGTTCGAGACGGTCTGGGCGACCGTGAGCTTCAGCCGCGGCCTCTTCGGCAAGCCGCCGAACGCGGCCCACATCGAGAAGGTCCTGCGCGCGCTCTCGCTCTGGGAGAAGAAAGACACCAAGATCATGGCGCTCTCCGGCGGCATGAAGCGGCGCGTGCTCATCGCCAAGGCCCTCTCGCACGAGCCGCGCATCCTCTTCCTCGACGAACCGACCGCGGGCGTCGACGTCGAGCTCCGCCGCGAGATGTGGGAGATGGTCCGAGGGCTCCGCGAGAGCGGCGTGACGGTCATCTTGACGACGCACTACATCGAAGAGGCCGAGCAGATGGCCGATCGCATCGGCGTCATCGACAAGGGCGAGCTCATCCTCGTCGAGGAGAAGACGGCGCTGATGGGCAAGCTCGGCAAGAAGCAGCTCACCGTGAGCCTCGTGCGCCCGATCGAGCGGATCCCCGACGCGCTCGCCGACTATCGGCTCGAGCTCGCGCGCGAGGGCAAGGAGATCGTGTTCACGTTCGACGCCGAGCAAGAGCGCGCGAAGATCGCGGCGCTCATCCGCACGCTCGGCGATCTCGGCATGGAGCTCGCGGATCTGCAGACGCGCGAGAGCTCGCTCGAGGAGATCTTCGTCAGCCTGGTGAAGGGTCGCGCATGAACCGCTACGCCGTCCGCGCCATCTTCGTGTTCGAGATGTCGCGCACCTTCCGCACCCTCCTCCAGAGCATCGCGGCGCCGGTGATCTCCACGTCGCTCTACTTCGTCGTCTTCGGCTCCGCGCTCGGGTCGCGCATCGCGGAGATCGAGGGCGTTCCCTATGCCGCCTTCATCGTCCCCGGGCTCACGATGCTCTCGCTCCTCACCGAGAGCATGTCGAACGCGAGCTTCGGGATCTACATGCCGCGTTTCTCGGGCACGATCTACGAGGTTCTCTCGGCGCCGATCTCCTGGGTCGAGATCGTCTGCGGGTACGTGGGCGCCGCCGCCACCAAATCGATCATGCTCGGATCGATCATCCTCGCGACCGCGCGCATCTTCGTGGCCTACGACATCGCCCATCCGCTCTGGGCGGCGGTGTTCCTCGTGCTCACCGCGGTCACCTTCAGCCTCTTCGGCTTCATCATCGGGCTCTGGGCCGACGGCTTCGAGAAGCTCCAGCTCGTGCCGCTCCTCATCGTCACGCCCCTCACGTTCCTCGGCGGGAGCTTCTACTCGATCCGGATGCTCCCGCCGTTCTGGCAGCACGTCACGCTGTTCAACCCCGTCGTCTACCTCGTCAGCGGATTCCGATGGAGCTTCTACGGCGTGTCGGACGTGGGCGTCGAGGTGAGCGCCGGGATGATCCTCGTCTTCCTGGTCGTCTGCCTCGCGGTCGCCCGATGGATGATCACGACGGGATGGCGGCTCAAGACCTGACGTGATTAATTCACGTCGTGGGAGAGCCCTTGCGACCGGGAGACGTCGTCGACGGCCTCTACGTCGTCGAGCAGCTCCTCGGCCAGGGTGGGATGGGCGCGGTCTACGCCGCGCGCGAGCAGCGGCTCGCGCGCCGCGTCGCGCTCAAGGTGCTGCTCACCGGCGTGAACGATCCCGCCGCGCTCGCTCGATTCGAGCGTGAGGCGCTCTCGTCGGCGGCGCTCCAGAGCGATCACTGCGCGCGCGTGTTCAGCGTGGGTCGCCTCGCGTCGGGGGCGCCGTACATCGTGATGGAGCTGCTCGAGGGCGAAGATCTCGCCGAGCTGCTCGCGCGGCGGGGGCCGCTCCCGAGCGACGAGGTCGTCTCGTTCGTCATGCAGATCTGCGACGCGCTCATCGAGGCTCACGCGATCGGCATCGTGCACCGCGATCTCAAGCCGGCGAACGTGTTCCTCGCGCGGCGACCGACCGGCGCGACGACGGTGAAGGTCCTCGACTTCGGCATCTCGAAGGGCGCGACGGTGAGCCCTTCGCCGCTCACGGGCACCGCGACGATGGTGGGCACGCCGATGTACATGTCGCCGGAGCAGCTTCGACGCGCGAGCGCGGTCGACGGGAGGACCGACATCTGGTCGCTCGGCGCGATGATGTACGAGCTCCTCACGGGCGCGCCGCCGTTCCAGGCGGTCGGCCTGCTCGATCTCGTCGTCTTGATCGACAGCGCGGCGCCGGCGCCGATCGCGCGACCCGACGTGCCCGCCGCGCTCGCGGCGATCGTATTTCGCTGCTTGGAGAAGGATCCCGAGCGGCGCTTCGCGAGCGCGCGCGATCTCATCACGGCGCTCGCCGAGAGCGCGTCGGCGCCCGCGGCGCCGCGCGAGAACGAAGCGAAGGAGATCCTCGCGCCGACGACGGAGCGAATGCCCAAGCCGGCGCCGGCGGACCCTCGATCGCCGGAGGCGCGCGAGCGAGCGCAAGTCGCGACGGTGGGCGTGGGCGCGACCGACGAGGCTGCGGCTGCGCCGCCGAAGCCCGAGCCTCCGCGACCGGCGCCGAGCGCGCACGCAGCGACCGTCGATCCGGTGTCGACGACCGCGCACGCGCCGCCGACGGCGACAGCCGCGCTCCCCGCCCTCCTCGCGTTCGCGGGTGCGCTCGGCCTCGGCGTGATCGGGTTTTACTTCCTCGTGCTCCGGACGCCGACCCCGGACGCAACGACGACCGCATCGCCTCCGCCGAGCGTGACGACCTCGATCGCGCCGAGCGCGCAAGCGCCGAGCGTCGCGACCTCGAGCGCGCCGAGCACGGAGCCGGCCGTCGAAGACGCAGGTGCGATCCCGACACCGCCGGTGGTGAGCGCGATCGCGCGCGCGTCCGACGCGAAGCCGCCCGCGCTCCTTCCGCCCCCCGCTTCTTCACCTTCGCTGCCGGCGCCGCCGATCGCGGCGACGTCCGCGCCTCGTCCGACGCCGTCGACGACGCCCCGCCCCCATCCCGGCTCGCTCATGCCGGACTCGAGAAATTGATGCCGCGACGGCCCCTCGCGCTCGCCGCGTTGCTCACCGCCTGTCTCGTGAGCCCTCTCGCGCACGCGCAAGACAAGGCCAACGCCGAGGCGCTCTTCCAGAAAGGGCGCAAGCTGTTCGACGAGAAGAACTACGCCGAGGCATGTCCGAGCTTCGCCGAGAGCTATCGGCTCGACCCGGTGAGCGGCGCGCTCCTCGCGCTCGCCGCGTGTCACGAGGCCGAAGGCAAGCTCGCGACCGCGTGGGCCGAGTACGTCGACGTCGTCGGACGCGCGCGACGCGAGGGCAAGGAAGATCGCGCGACCGCGGCGCGAGAGCGCGCGGCGAGCCTCGAGCCGAAGTTGGCCAAGATCACCATCTCGGTCACGCGGGAGGCAGCCGCGATCCAGGGGCTCGAGCTTCGACGCGACGGCTTCGTCGTCGGCGCGGGCTCGCTCGGGGCGCCGCTCCCCGTCGATCGCGGCGAGCACGTGATCCAGGCGAGCGCCCCCGGGCGCAAGCTCTTCGTCGCGCGTGTCACCGTCGACGACGGCGCCGCGACGACCGTCTCGATCCCCGCGCTCGAGCCCGCGAGCGAAGCCGCGCCCACGCCGGCCGATCCCGCGGCGACGGCGCCGGTCCCCGCCAGCGAGCGCGGCTCTCCGCTTCGAACCGCCGGCCTCGTCACCGGAGCCGCGGGGCTCGTCGCCCTCGGCTTCGGGACCTACTTCGGCGTCACCGCGATCGCGAAGAACAACGAGTCGAACGTGAACTGCAACGGCGACGTGTGCAACCCGACCGGCAAGGTCGCGCGGCTCGACGCGCTCAACGCGGGCAACACGTCGACGGTGCTGTTCGTCGTAGGCTCGTTGCTCGCCGCCGGCGGCGTCGCGCTCTACATCGTCGGCGGATCGTCGAGCCGCGAGCCCAAGACCGCGATCGTGGTGACGCCCGTGGGTCTCGGCGGGAGCTTTCGGTGATCGCCCGCGCGGCGCTCTTCGTCTCGTCGCTCGGCCTCACGAGCTGCAACGCCATCGTCGGGATCCGTGAGCCGATCGATCAACCGACGGCGGCGACGCCCTTCGTCGGCACCTGGGCGAGCAGCGGCACGCAGGTCTTCAAGCAGTGCACCGTCAAGACCGACGAGGGATCGGCGCCCGCTTCCACGCTCGTCATCAGCGGTGAAGGCTCGACGGTCACCTTCGCGTTCGAGGGCTGCGCGGTGAAGGCGATCGTCGACGGCGACGTCGCGACGGTGACGGCCGACCAGAGCTGCGCCGTGGCGGGCACCGGCTACACGATCTTCTACGACCCGACGAGCGCGTTCGTGTTCACGAACGAGGCGCGCACGCAGGCGAGGCTCGACGCCGTGGGGATCGCCGAGGGCCCCGGCAACGCCGCGTGCCGTTTCGAATCGAAGAACGACTACACGAAGAACGGCCCCTGAACCGGATAGACTGATCCCGTGGCAGCCTCGAAATCTCGCATCTCGTCCAAACAGCGCGTGCCGTCGAAGGGCAAGATCGCCGCGCGGATGCAGCGCCCGCTCGTCTTCGGGATGGTCGTCGCCTCCGGCGCCGAAGGCCTCGGCGCGAAGGTCGAGAAGCTCCTCCGGTGGACGAGCAAGCAGACCGGCGTCGAGATCTCGCTCGGCGAAGCGCCGAGCTACGAGCAGCTCGCGAAAGAAGTGCGCGCCAGCCGCGTCGACGTCGCGTGGCTGCCGCCCATCGTCCGCCTGCGGCTCGGCGGCGAGGTGAGCGCGCTCGGCAGCATCCTCCGCGACGGGCGCATCACCTACGAGACGGCGCTCATCGTCCGCAAAGACTCGAAGGCGAAGACGATCGCGCAGCTCAAAGACGCGCGCGCCGGCTGGGTCGATCGCTGGAGCGCGGCCGGCTTCGTGCTGCCGCGCGTGAACCTCGCGCTCTTCGGGATCGATCCGCGCACGTTCTTCCGCACCGAGACGTTCTTCGGCTCCCACCGCGGCGTCGTCGAGGCGCTGCGCGACGGCGCGTGCGACGTCGCGGGCACGTACGCGCAAGCCGACGTGAAGGGAAAGGTGAAGGGCGGTTCGTGGTCCGAGATCGAGGGCGCCGACGTCCGCGTCCTCGCGACGTTCGGCGCCATTCCGCCGGACGTGATCGCGACGCGCGCCGATCTCGCGGAGGGTCACGTCTCGGCCATCCGCGACTCGCTCCGCGCGGCGAGCGTCGACGAGCAGGGCAGGCGCTTGCTCCGCGCCGTCTTCGGCGGGGAAGCGTTCGTCGAGGACATGGCCAAGAGCTACGAGTCGCTCGCCCGCGCGCTCGACATGGCGTCGGCGCGCGGGCTCTTCGCGTAGCGTCTATCTCCACCCGACGCGATCGCGGATCATCGTCGCCATCTCTCCGGCGACGCGCTGGTGGAACGCCGGCGTGCCGTGTCCGTTGCAGCCGAGCATTTCGTCCCACGTGTAGAGCTTCGCCACGAACGAGCTCAGGCGTGTGTCGCCCACCTTCGCGCGCTCGGCGATGATCTCGTCGGCGATGCCGGGGATCGCGTCGCGTCCGCCCTTGCCGATCACCGCCATCATGATGAACGCGTTCGGCGCGCGCGCGCGCAGCGTGTCGATCACGAACGTGCGGTACGCCGTCTTGAACTCGCCGTAGTCGACGTGGCCCTGGTTGAAGTCGATCGCGCCCTGCGCGAGCACGATGACGTCGGGGATCCACGAGGTCAGGTCGAACATCGGCGGATTGCTGTTCTGGATCGCCGGGTTCGGGTTGGCGCGCGGGTAGTAGCGGACGAGCGCGTCGGGGTCGTCGGGCGTGATGTTCTTGATGAGGCCCTTGCCCGAATAGGCGATGCCGTGCACCTCGGCGTCGAAGGTCGTGCCGAGGATCGCGCCCCAGGCCTTGCGGAAGTTCTGGTACTTGCCCGCGTGGTCCACGCCGGGGCAGTCGGTCTCGGGCGCGTCGATCATCTCGATGCCGAAGCCCGTCGTCTGCGAGTCGCCCATCACCTCGATGTGGCGCGCTTGCCGAGGAGGCGGCGGGAGCGCCCTGCCGCCGTGGAGATCGAAGCCGAGGAACTGCGTGATGCCGGTCTGGGTCTCGCTCCTCTTGTAGAGCTCGACCTCGTGCGGGCCCTTCGGCAGATCCTTGGCGATCTCGAAGACGTGCGGCGTGTCGTCCGCGATCATCGAGATGGCGCGCCAGGGGCCGTGATCGATCGAGATCTCCCAGTAGCTGGGCGCCCCCTCCATCCACGGCTCGGCGAACTCGCTCATGGTCACGGAGATGTCCGTGCCGTCGAAGCGCGTCAGGATGCGAGCGCCGGGCCAAGCCGCCTTCGGGCCCGCGGGATCGGTGGTGTCGAAGCGACCGACGAAGAGAACCTGGGCCTTGCTGTCGATCGGCCCGTCGGGGGCTTCGGGAGAAGCGTGCTCGGGTCCGGCGGTGGGCGCTCCGCTCGCGCTCGCCGGAGGCGGCGCCACACTGGTCGGGCTCGGCGTATCGGCGACGGTCGAGCAAGCAGCCGCGCTCGCGACAGTGACGACAACCGCCACGGAGATCCAACGTCGAAGGTCGTGTACGTGCATGCGATGGCTCCTCGGTAGTTCTTGACCAGCGCGGTGATGCAAGCCACGTGCATGGGGTAGGCTGGGCGGAACCCCGAGTTGACCGACACCGCCGCCCAACGCTCGCTTCAGAAGCTCCGGATCGCGGCCGTGGTCGTGGTCGTGGCGGCGTTGCTCGTGGCGCATCGCTTCGGGCTGCTCGAGCAGTTCGCGAAGCCCGAGCGGCTGAAGCAGACGCTGGTCGAGCTCGGCCCCTGGGGCTACGTCGCCTTCGTCGGCGCGTACGCAGTGCTCCAGCCGTTCGGCGTGCCCGGGACGGTGTTCATCTTCGTGGCGCCGCTGATCTGGCCGTGGCCGATCGCGTTCGCGCTCTCGATGACCGGCACGATGGCGGCGAGCGTCGTCGGCTTCTCGTTCTCGCGCTTCGTCGCGCGCGATTGGGTGGCGAAGATCATCCCCGCGCGCCTTCGCCGCTACGACGACGCGCTCGAGCGACGCGCGTTCGCGACCGTCTTCTTGCTGCGGCTCGTCTTGTGGATGCCGCCGATGCTCCACGCCTTCTTCGGCGTGTCGAAGGTGCGGTTCTGGACGCACTTCTGGGGATCGCTGGCGGGCTACGTGATTCCGCTCTTGCTCGTGAGCTACTTCGGCGAGCGCTTCGTCGACTGGATGAAGCGCCAGCCGCCCGCGGTGTGGATCGGCACCGGCGTCGCGATCGCCGGCGCCGTTCTCGGCGCGTGGCTCTGGCGCCGCCGGCGATCGCCTCGGTAGCGCCGGGCGAAACGCGACCCGCGAGGCCGCCCGGACGCGCTAGATTGATCGCCGATCGTGGTCCCCGTGACACATCGCGCGATCGAGGCCGTCTTCCGAATCGAGTCCTCGAAGCTCATCGCAGGCCTCACGCGCCTCCTGCGCGACGTCGGCCGCGCGGAGGAGCTCGCGCAAGACGCCCTCGTCGCCGCGCTCGAGCACTGGCCGGAGTCGGGCATCCCCGACAAGCCCGGCGCGTGGCTGATGACGACGGCCAAGAACCTCGCGCTCAACGATCTGCGGCGGCGAAAGCTCCTCGAGCGGAAGCACGCGGAGATCGGGCACGAGCTCGACGCGAAGCAAGAGGCGGCGCCCGACATGGAGACGGCGCTCGACGAAGACGTCGGCGACGACCTCCTCCGCCTGATCTTCATCTCGTGCCACCCCGTCCTCTCGACCGACGCGCGCGTCGCGCTCACGCTGCGCCTCCTCGGCGGCCTCACGACCGACGAGATCGCGCGCGCCTTCCTCGTTCCCGAGCCGACGATCGCGCAGCGCATCGTGCGCGCGAAGAAAACGCTCGCGGAAGCGCGCGTGCCGTTCGAGCTGCCGCCGAGCGGCGAGCTCGCGGCGCGGCTCTCGTCGGTCCTCGAGGTCATCTACTTCGTCTTCAACGAGGGCTACTCCGCGACGAGCGGCGACGACTGGATGAGGCCGGCGCTCTGCGAGGACGCGCTGCGCCTCGGCCGCGTCCTCGCCGCCCTCGCGCCCGAGGAAGCCGAGGTGCACGGGCTCGTCGCGCTGATGGAGATCCAGGCGTCGCGCTCGCGCGCCCGCACCGGCCCGACGGGCGAGCCGATCCCGCTGTTCGAGCAGAACCGAGGCAAGTGGGACCACGCGCAGATCCGGCGGGGCCTCGCGGCGCTGTCGCGCGCCGAGGCGCTAGGCCCGCGGCGCGCTTACACGCTCCAGGCCGCGATCGCCGCGTGCCACGCGCAGGCGCGAACGCCCGAAGAGACGGCGTGGGTTCGGATCGTCGCGCTCTACGGCGAGCTCGCGCGCGTCGATCCTTCGCCGGTCGTCGAGCTCAATCGCGCCGTCGCCGTTTCGATGGCGCACGGACCCGCCGCCGGCCTCGAGCTGGTCGACGCCTTGCTGAGCGAGCCCGCGCTCGCGAGCTATCACCTCTTGCCCGCAGTGCGCGCGGACTTCCTCGGCAAGCTCGGTCGACACGACGAGGCCCGCGCCGAGCTCGAACGCGCCGCGTCGCTCACCAAGAACGCTCGCGAACGCGAGCTGCTCCTCGCGCGAGCTCGCGCTTGAGTCGAGACGGCGCTTGGTCCGGCGCGTGCTCCTCGTGAGCGGCGGAGCACCATGACAACGCGACCTCACGTCGTCATCATCGGCGCCGGCTTCGGAGGGCTCAGCGCTGCGCAGGCCCTCGCGCGCGCTCCGGCCGACGTGACGGTCGTCGACCGCGAGAACCACCACCTGTTCCAACCGCTGCTCTACCAGGTGGCGACGGCCGGGCTCTCGGCGGCCGACATCGCCTCGCCGATACGATCCATCCTCCGGAGACAGAAGAACACGAGCGTCCTGCTCGCCGAGGCGTGCGCCGTCGATCTCGCGAACAAGCGCGTCGTCGTCGATTGTGGCGCGCTCGCGTACGACTTCCTCGTCCTCGCCGCGGGCGCGACCGCGCGATACTTCGACCACCCCGAGTGGCGGGAGTGGGCGCCGCCGATGAAGTCGCTCGACGACGCCATCGAGGTCCGCAGGCGCGTGCTCCTCGCCTTCGAGAGCGCGGAGCGCGAGCTCGACCCGGCGCGCCGGCGCGAGCTGCTCCAGTTCACGGTGATCGGCGGCGGCCCGACCGGCGTGGAGCTCGCCGGCGCGATCGCCGAGCTCGCCCGCGCGCTCGCGCGCGACTTCCGTCACGCCGACCCGCGGACGGCGCAGATCCATCTGCTCGAGGCAGGGCCGAGGATCCTCTCCATGTTCGACGACGATCTCGCCGCGCGCGGCCTCGAGCAGCTCCACGAGCTCGGCGTCAACGTCTTCACCCACGCGGTCGTGGTCGAGGTCGACGCCCACGGCGTCACCCTCGAGGGCGGAGGGCACATCGCGTCGGCGACGACGATATGGACCGCGGGCGTCGAGCCCGCGCCCATCACGCGCACGCTCGGCGTCACCCTCGAAGGCGGCCGCGTCCCCGTCGAGCACGATCTCTCGATCGTCGGCCATCCAGACGCGTTCGCCATCGGCGACGTCGCGAGCTTCAAGCCGCGGGTCGAGGACGGCGCCGCGTCCAAGCCGCTCCCAGGGCTCGCCCCCGTCGCGATCCAGGAAGGCCGCGCGGTGGGCAAGGCGATCCTCGCGACGATCCGAGGCAAGCCGCGCGCGCCGTTTCGCTACGTCGACAAGGGCATCATGGCGACCATCGGACGCTCGCGCGCGATCGCACAGCTCGAGCGCCTCCACCTGAGCGGCTTCGTCGCGTGGCTCGCGTGGCTCGTCGTGCACATCGTGATGCTCATCGGCTTTCGCAACCGCGTCGTCGTCCTCTTCACGTGGGCCTGGTCGTACCTGACGTATCGGCGCGGCGCGCGCCTCATCACCGGCCTCGATCACGCGCCGAGCGGCGTACCGGCTCGCCCCTACACGTGCGAAGACGCGCTCGCGCGCGCCTGATACGCGCCGCGCGAGCGCCGCCTTCCCCGCCCTCTCTCGTTCTTGCTCCTCGCGCCACGTGCGCTGGCATCGAAGGTGCTCGTCGAAGCGCACCGGGACGCAAACGGCGTCTTTCTTCTTCTTCGAGGTGCTTCGACCATGACAATCCGATCGCGACTCCCCTTCGCTTTGTTCGCAGTCCTCTTCGCGTGCGGAGGAGGCGACTCGACGACGGGCACGAGCGGCGCGATGCAACAGTCGTCGGCGCGCCCCGATTGTGCGCCGAACGACACCTCCTGCCAGCTCGACGGGCTCGACGCGCCCCTCGCGGTGGGCGCGCGCCTGCCGCTCGACGTGCGGATCACCGCGCGGGGCGTCGCCGCGCCGAAGATCGCGCTCGAGGCGGCGCGCGCCGACGTCCTCGAGATCCGGGGCGCCGAGCTCGTCGGCAAGGCGCCCGGCTTCTCGAGCGTGCTCTTCTCCGGCGAAGACGGCGTCGTGCTCGACTTCGTCACGCTGTCGGTCGCGCTGCCCGATCGCCTCGAGCTCTATCGCCTCACCGACGACGGCGCCCCCGAGGCCTCGCCGCTGCCCGAGAAGATCCAGCTCGCGCCGGGAGACGATCTCGAGCTCTCGATCCGCGCCTTCAGCGGGGCGACACGCCTCCTCGGCGATCTCGACGCCGCGTGGGAGGTCGACGGCGCGATCGGCACGCTGCTCGACGCCGGGCGAAGAGCGAGCCGTCGCTTGCGGGTGAAGACGCCGGGGCTCGGCACGCTCGCGATCACGACGGGCGGCTCGGTCAAGACTCTGACGATCGAGGTGCTGCCGTGAGCGCGCCCAGGCTCTTCGCTCTCTCGATCGTCGCGCTCCTCGTCACGCTCGCCGCGACGGGCTGCGACAAGCCGCGGCCGCCCGAGAAGCACCCGACGTTCGCGCCGAGGACCTCCGCGCCGCCGCTCGCCATCACCGAGTACGTCGAAGACCGTCCTCGCGGCCTGCGATCGATCCGCCTCACCGAGGGCGTCGCGATGGCGCTCGAGTGCTGGGACGAGAGCGGCGCGCCGTGCCTCCTCGAGGGATCGACGCTCGGCGACGAGCGCGTCGCGAGCTTCCGCCGGGCCTACGGCGACTTCGACGCGGTGAGCGTCTCCGGCCGCGGCACGCAGCGCGCGTACCTGAACCGCGCCGTCTTCGTCGTCGTCGCCCGCCAGCCGGGAGAGGCGAAGCTCGTCGTCCAGACCGGCAAGGGCCCCGTGACGATCGACGTCACCGTCTTCCCCCAGAAGCGTTGATCACCGCGCGAAGCGCATGACGCCGTCGTCGAGCGCGCCGTACTGGAGCGCCATGCGATCGAGGAAGTAGTTCTGGTAGAGACGCCACGGCGCCTTGTCGCCCTGCTTCGGCAGATCGGCGACGGCGCGCTGCACGTAGCCTGAAGAGAAGTCGAAGAGCGGCTCCTCCACGAAGTCGCGCCCGCCCTTCTGCGGCGTGCAGATGCGATAGCCGTTGCGATCCATCTCTTCGAGGACGCGGAGCACGTATCGACACACCAGGTCGCTCTTGAGCGTCCACGACGCGTTGGTGTAACCGAGGGCGACGGCGAGGTTCGGCACGTCGCTCAGCATCGCGCCCTTGTAGCTCGTCGTCTTGCCGGGCTCGACGGGCGCCCCGTCGACGCTGAGCTTCACGCCGCCGAGGAGGAGCACCTTGAGGCCTGTCGCCGTGACGATCAGATCCGCCTCGAGCTCGGCGCCGGAGCGGAGGCGGATCCCGGTCTCGGTGAAGGTGTCGATGTGATCGGTGACGACGTCGGCGCGACCGCGCTTCATCGCCTGGAACAGATCGCCGTCGGGCACGAGGCAGAGCCGCTGCTCCCAGGGCCGATAGCGCGGCGTGAAGTGCGTCGCGACGTCGAAGTCGGGGCCGAGCTGGCGCCTGACGCCGCGGATCAGGATCTTCTTCGCGCGCTCGGGATAGGCGCGGCAGAACTTGTACATCGCGGCGGCGAGCGCGACGTTGCGCAAGCGGCTGACGTCGCCGCCGATGTCCAGCGGGAGCCTCCGATCGACCCACTTCGCGAGCACGTCGACGGCGGGCATCGAGAGGATGTACGTCGGCGAGCGCTGGAGCATCGTCACGCGCGCGGCGAGCTTCGCCATCTCCGGGACGAGCGTGACCGCGGTCGCGCCGCTGCCGATGACGACGACGCGCTTGCCCCCGTAGTCGATGTCGTCGGTCCACTTCTGGGGGTGCACGACGCGGCCGCGGTAGCGCTCGACGCCCGGAAACTCCGGCGTGTAGCCGCCCGCGTAGTCGTAGTAGCCGCTGCACATGAAGAGGAAGCGGCAGGTGAAGCGGACGATCTCTCCCGTGTCGGTGCGTCGCGCCTCGACCGTCCAGCGCGCCGCGTCGGACGACCACGACGCGCGCTCGACGCGATGGCCGAAGCGGATCTTCGGCTCGATCCCGTAGACGCACGCGGTCTCGCGGATGTAGTCGCGGATCGAGCCGCCGTCGGCGATCGCCTTGTCGCCGCGCCACGGGCGAAAGGGGTAGCCCAGCGTGTACATGTCGGAGTCGGACCGGATGCCGGGATAGCGGAAGAGATCCCAAGTCCCGCCGATCGCCTCGCGGCCCTCGAGGATGACGTAGGTCTGGCCGCGCGGGCGCTGCGTCTCGAGGTAGTAGCCGGCGTTGACGCCGGAGAGGCCGGCGCCGACCACGACCACGTCGAACGCGAGCGGTTGACCGTTCGAGGAGCTCACGAGAGGCATCGTAGTGCACGTCTCGGCGGTTCGCCTCGGCTTCGCGGTTCTGCTCTTTTCGCCATCGCGACCGTTGACCACGCGCGCGCCTCGCTGGATCCTCCGGCGCATGGGAAACCCTTTCGTTCATCTCGATCTCTCCACCGATGATCCCGCGGCCGCGAAGAAGTTCTACAAGAGCGTCTTCGACTGGAAGTTCCGCGATTTTCCGGCCATGCAGTGGACCGGCATCGACGTCGGCAAGGGCGTCGGCGGCGGCCTCGGCGGCAAGCAGATGCCGTCGCAGCCCACCGCGTGGACCGCGTACGTCGACGTCGCCGACGTGAAGAAGACGATCGCGAAGGCCAAGAGCGCCGGCGCGACGATCATCGTCCCGTTCCAGCAGGTCGGCGACATGGGCTGCCTCGGCGTCTTCATCGATCCGCAGGGCGCGACCATCGGCGTGTGGCAGGCGGCGAAGAAGTCGGCCGCGCCGGCCAAGCGCGCGAAGAAGAGCGCGGCCCCCGCGAAGAAGCCCGCGGCGAAGGCGAAGAAGAAGGCCGCCGCCAAGAAGAAGCGCTGAGCTCAGCGACCGCGGAACGTGGCGTCGCGACGCTCGAGAAAGCTCGCGACGCCCTCCGCTGCGTCCTCGCTGGCGAGGATCGGGGGGAGCTGCTCCATCAAGTGATCGGTGGCGGCCGCGATGCCCCGCGTGACGGCCACCCGCGCGTTGGCGAGCGTCGCCTGCACGCCGAGAGGGGCTTGCTTCGCGATCGTCTCCGCGATCGCGCGCGCGCGCTCGACGTGCGCTCCGGCGGGCGTCACCTCCTGCACGAGGCCGATGCGGAGCGCCTCGGCGGCGCCGAGCTCTTCGCCCGTGAGGAGGAAGCGCATCGCGTTCCCCCACGTGAGCCGCGTGGGCGCGCGGAGCGTCGCGCCGCCGAACGGCATGATCCCGCGCCCGACCTCGAGCTGGCGGAAGCGCACGCCTTCGGCGGCGACGACGACGTCGCTCGCGAGCGCGAGCTCGACCGACACCGTGAAGGCGATTCCGGCGACCGCCATCACGACGGGCTTCGGCACCTGAGGAGCCCAGACGCCGAACGGATCGTACTTGTGAGAGCCGGCGAGCGCCCCTGGCCCCTTCTCCGCGACGACCGGTCCGACCTCCGCGAGATCGAGCCCGGCGGAGAAGTGATCGCCGTGCGCGAAGAGCAGCCCGCAGCGAACGTCGGGATCGTCGCCGAGCTGCTCGTAGGCGGCGGCGAGCGCGTCGATCATCGCGAGGTCGAACGCGTTGCGCTTCTCCGGGCGGTTGATGCCGATGGCGAGGACGTGGCCTTGTCGTTCGACGGTGACGCGCTGGCTCATGTCGCGCAGCCTACCGAACCGTCTACGCTCGGGCGATGGTCTTCCGAGCCCTGCTCGCCCTGGCGATCTCCTCGTGCGCCGCGTCCCTTCCGCCCGCGACCTCTCCGCCGGCGTGCCCCGCGGGGCACGCCTTCGTGATCCTGGTCCGTCACGCCGAGAAGGTCTCGAACGATCCCGACGCCGAGCTGTCGCCCGAAGGCGCGCTGCGCGCGCGCCGCCTCGCGGTCATGCTCGGCAACGCGGGCGTCACGCAGCTCGTCGCCACCGACGTCAAGCGAACGCAGCAGACGCTCGCGCCGCTCGCGGAGCGGCTCGGGCGCACGACGGAGATCCGCCCTGCGCGCGAGGTCGAGGCGCTCGCGCGCGAGCTGCGCGCGAGCCCCGACGGCTCGGTCGTGGTCGTCGCGCATCACTCGAACGGCATCCCCCGCCTCATGCGCGCGCTCGGCGTCGAGCCTCCGGGGATCGCCGCGACCGACGACGCGCTGCCCGAGAACGACTACGGCCGCGTCGTCGTCCTGTCGCTCGGATGCGATCGCGCGCGCGCGAGCTTCGTTCAGCTCGACTCGAGCGCGCCGTAGCGCCTCGGGGCAATATCGCACACTCACCCACCTTGCGGCGGCGGGCCGATCGGTCAGTTCGGATCGTACGGATTTTTCGCGAGATCCGGGTCGACGGGCGCGGGCGCTCCCCACGTTTCGACGACCGGCGCGGGGGCCGGGTACACGTCGTCGGCGCCGTCGAAGAGCGGCTTGGCGCGGGCGCCGTCGACGGGCGCGCTCGTCACCGTGGTCGTTCCGATCGTGTGCGCGAGCTCCTGCTCCGCCAGCTCGAACGCGCTCTTGGGCTCGGCCTTCTGGGCTCCTGCGCAGCCCACCAGCATCGACAACCCCACGGCCCCCAGCGCAGCGACGAGCTTCATGGCCGCAGGGCGTAGCACGTCGCCGCACTCAGGCAACGTGTTTCAGCGCGGGCGCTTCGTCGGCGCGCAGGTCGACGAGCCCGCGCCGACGATCAACATGCCCGTGTCGGTGATGGGCACGATCGACGTGTCGTCGCTCGGCGAGTAGCGCGTCACCTGGGATCGCTCGTTGCCGGTGAAGATCCAGAAGTCGCCGCCCCAGTGAGCGAACGCGAAGGCCGCCATCCCGTCGATCGCCGACGTGCGGTACGTCACCTCCGTCGCCGCGTTCGCCTTGTTCAAG
This sequence comes from Labilithrix sp., assembly GCA_019637175.1. Classification (GTDB taxonomy): domain Bacteria; phylum Myxococcota_A; class Polyangia; order Polyangiales; family Polyangiaceae; genus Labilithrix. The sequence continues at coordinate 40,139 of JAHBWD010000021.1, forward strand.
CCCGCGATCACGCCGGAGCCGACGCTGAAGGCGAAGAGCTGCGTGTCGAGGCCGGTCAGCTCCGTGCGCCCGAACGTCAGCGAGCCGAGGAACTTCAGCTCGAACGTCTTCGTGTCGATCGACGCGAGGCCCGCGCCGGCGGCGTAGAGCGTCTCGCCGGCGTTCGGGCCGTCGCCGTTCCTCGCGAAGCCCATGCCGAAGGTCGAGAAGCCCGTCTGGCCGGGGCGGAACGCCGTCGGCTTGCAGGTCGCGTTGCCCGTGTCGACGGCGAAGAGACGACCGTCGGTGTACTCGACCCACGCGATGCCTCGGCGATCGATCGCCATCGAGAACGTCGAGCCGTTCGTGGGGCACCCGATGATGCCGATGCGCACGAACTTCAGCTGATCGGGGTAGAAGCGGTAGAGCGCCTTGTCGGTGCCGAGGACGTAGATCTGCTTCGTGTCCTCGGCGCACTCGACGTCTTCGATCGGCTTGGCGCCGCCGTCGGCGAAGACGCCCGTCTCGACCGCGGCGTCGGCCGCGACGCTCGCGCCTTCGTCGTCGAAGCGGGCGCTCTCGTCGGCGCGCGCGCAGTGGAGCACCGGCGCGACCGCGAGGCACGCGACGGCGAGGGCGCGCGCGCTCAATTGACGACCCCCGCGTCGCAGTCACGCGTCAAGCAAACGCCGAGCACGCAGGGCTGACCGGCGGTGATGTTGCACTTGTTCTCGCAGCTCCCGCAGTGCCGAGGATCGCTGTCGAGGTGAGCCTCGCAGCCGTTGCCGGGGTGCCCGTCGCAGTCGGCGTAGCCGGGGTAGCAGACGTAGCCGCACTCGCCGTCGACGCACGTCGGGCCGCCGCCGGAGAGCCGGCCGGAGGGACCAGGGCAGCGATAGTTGCAGCCGCCGCAGTTCCTCACGTCGTTCGAGAGATCGACGCAGCTGTCTCCGCAGCGCGTCGTGCCGGTCGGACAGATGCACGCGCCGCGGACGCACTCCTGCGCGGGCTCGCACTTGTTGCCGCACGCGCCGCAGTTGTCGTGGTTGCTGAGGAGATCGATCTCGCAGCCGTCTTGGCAGAACAGGTCGTTGCAGTCGCCGAAGCCGGGCGCGCACTGCAAGCTGCAAGCGGAGGCGGCGCACATCCACTTGGTGTTCGCCGGCGTGACGTTCGGCCCGCAGATCCACGCCGGATCCGCGGCCGTCGTGGGCGCGCGACACTGCGCGCCGCAGGCCCCGCAGTTGTCGTTGTCGGAGTCGAGCTTCTTGCACTCGAGCCCGCACTGGGTGAAGCCGTTCGGGCAGCCGCACGCGCCCCGCCAGCACAGCTCGCCGTCTTTGCAAACGTTGCCGCAGCCACCGCAGTTCTTCGGATCGTCGGCCGTCGACGTCTCGCACCCGTCGGCGCTCTGGTGGTTGCAGTCGGCGTAGAGCTCGTCGCAGGCGAGGACGCATTTGCCCTCGGAGCACAGCGCGGTCGCGTGGAGCTCCCACGACGGGCGCGGGCAGGCGTTGTTGCAGGCCCCACAGTGCTTCACGTCGCGGCTGGTGTCCGTCGTGCACAGTCCGCCGTAGCCTGGGCAAGTCGCCCAGGGCGGCGGGCACACGGTCGAGACGCACATCCCGCCGTTGCTCGGGCCCAGCGCTCCCGCGTCGGCTCCGAAGAGAGGCCCCGTGTCCGTGGAATCATTGACGGAGCGGGCGCACGATGCCTGCATGAACGCCGCGGCCGCCGCGATCGCGACGACGCTGGCCAGGCGGATTGTGCGTGGAAGCGAAGGAGCGTTCATGGGCGGGGCTTCGCGGCGCTCGCTGCGTGCAAAACGCGGGCCGCATGTTCTCGACGCCGTTTTCCGCGCCCTACGCGTGTGCGCAAACTCTCTAACACACGGCCGACGCGTTTTGCACGGTGCCGCCGCCGCGAGTCGGTGTAGAGATCGCCGCGATGACGTCACCGAGGCCGGGGCGATGGTTGCCCCCGACGCTCGTGGGGGCGTTCGTCGTCCAGACGGCGTTCCTCATCGCGTTCTACGCCAGCGACGCGTACGACGCCGCGCGATCGGGCGAAGTCTGGCGGCTCGCCGCGACGTACGCGACGGTCGCCGCGATCTTCGGGCTGCTGCTCGTGCCGGCGCCCTCGCGCCTCGCGCGCGCGGCGCAGGTCGTCGTGTTCGGTCTCGTCGTCGCGATCAACTTCGCGCGGTTCGAAACGACCGGCGCGTTCGACTACGCGTTCTTCCACTACAACCTCCGAGAGCTGCTCACGCCGCTCGGCCGCCGCATCGTGGGCAACCAGGTGAGGCCGATCGAGATCGTCTTCCTGTTCGTTCTCCCGGTCGCCGCCGGTGCGTGGCTCACGCGTCTCCCCTCCCCTCGCCCGAAGACGCCGCGGCGGCGCCTCGCGGCGGCGGCGCTCTGCGTCGCGATCCTCGTGGGGCTTCCGCTCGCCGGCGTGCGAACGCACGAGTCGCTCTCCTCTTTCGTGATGTCCGGCGTCCGCTTCCACGCGGAGCTTCGGGCGACGGAGAGCGCGCTCGCCTCCGCGACGTATCCCTACGTGCATCGCTTCCTCCCGAGCGCGCAGGCGCGGGAGCTCGGAGGGTCGGACGCGCCGCGGCCGCACGTCATCCTGCTCTTCCTCGAGTCGTGGAGCGGCATCTACACCGATCGCACGCGCCCCGACGGAACGCGCTACACGCCGGTGTTCGACGCGCGCCGGCGCGAGGGCCTGACGTTCGACTACTTCTACGGCAACTCGGTGCAGAGCAGCCGAGGCCGCTTCTCGACGCTGTGCTCGGTCATTCCGATGTATCGCGACAAGGCCGTCTACGCGCTCGCCGACGCGCCGCTCCGCTGCCTCCCGAGGCTGCTCGGCGAGAAGGGCTACCAGACGATGATCGCGTCGGGCAGCGACGAGCCCGGCTTCGAGAACTCCGAGCCGTTCTTCCGCCACATCGGGTTCGCGTCGACCCACTGGGAGAGCCCCGAAGATCGCGCGCGCGATCCGCGCATCTGGGGCGCCGGCCTCCAAGACGACGCCTTCTACCGCAAGTTCTTCGGGCTCCTCGACGAGGAGATCGCGCGCGATCCGAAGCGGCCGCTCTTCGCCGTCGCGATCAACGTCTCGAACCACTACCCGTTCCGCGACAACCCCGCGCACGCGCCCGCGACCGAGTTCGCGTCGAAGTACCGGCGCAACTTCGTCGGATCGCTCTCCGCGTCGGACGCGTGGCTCGCGACGTTCTTCGAAGAGCTCGAGCGTCGCCCCGCCCTCCGCGACGCGCTCGTCGTGCTGGTCGGCGATCACAGCTTCCCCGCCGACGAGCACGGCGTCCACTTCAACGGCCTCGGCGCGCGCGAAGAGTCGTTCCGCACCGCGTTCGCGCTCCGCTGGCCGGGCCACGTTCCTCCTCGCGTGGTGACCGATCGCGCGGCGTCGCAGCTCGACGTGGCGCCGACGATCGTCGATCTGCTCCAGATCCGTCATCGCTCGCACTTCGTCGGGCGATCGCTCGTCGGCGACGACGCGAACGCGATCGTCCCGATGGTCCAACCCTACGACGGCCTGCGGCTCGTCGCCGTCCGCCATCCGTACAAGCTGGAGAGGCACGAGGCGGCGGAGCAGGAGCACCTCTACGATCTCGTGAGCGATCCCGAAGAAGAGCACGATCTCATCGGCGATCCCGCGCGCGCGCCGGAGATCGACGAGCTTCGCCGCGGGATCGCGCAGATCCGCACCAACGAGAGCATCCTCAGGGCCAAGCGCGTGTGGCCGCCGCTCGATCGAGAACCTCACTGCCAGCGCGCACCGTGAGCGCTTCGCGCCCGAGCGCGCCGGCCGCAGCGATCGCGCGAGCGTCGCGCCGGAGAAAAAATGCGCTAGACCTTCGGCCGATGACAGCCAAAACGGGACACTGCCTTTGCGGCGCCGTGGGGTTCACCGCCGAAGTGGTCGAGAGCAGCCATCACGCGTGCCATTGCGGGATGTGCCGCCGCTGGACCGGCGGGCCGTTCCTCACGACGACCGCGCGCGGCGTCGTGTTCGACGGAACGGAGAACCTCGTGCGCTACGCGTCGTCGACCTGGGCCGAGCGCGGCTTCTGCCGGATCTGCGGCTCCACGCTCTTCTACTTCCTGCTGCCGACGGGAACGCACATGCTGAGCGTCGGCGCGTTCGACGATCCGACGCCGTTCCGTCTCACCGAAGAGATCTTCATCGATCACAAACCGGACGGCTACGCGTTCGCGGGCGATCATCCGCGCCTCACCGAAGCGCAGACCTTGGCGAAGTACGCGCCCGGGTGACGCGCGGCGCGGATCACGTCCCGGCGTAGGTTCCGAGCGTGGAGATCGAGGCGTTCCTTCTGTCGCGGGAGTGGCGCGACGCCGACGACGGCGTCGAGATCGTCCTGTGGGGTCGCGCGCCGGAGGGCCCCGTCCGCGTGCGCCTCACGCGCCAGGAGCCGGTGCTCTTCGTTCCCCGTCACGTGGTGACGCGCGCCGGGCGGCGCGTCGAGCGCCCGCTCACGACGATGCAGGGCGATCCCGTCGACGCGGTGTACTTCCGCTCGCAGCGCGCGCTCGTCGAGGAGCGCGAGCGCTTGCACGAGGCGATGAGCGTCGCGCTCGAGTCCGACGTGAAGCCGTCGGACCGATTCGTGATGGAGCGCTTCGTGACCGGCGCGATGCGCGTCGAGGGGCCGGCGCGCGAACGACGCGGCGTCCTCCACTTCGAGAACCCGCGCGTCAAGAAGGCCGACGTACGCCCCGCGCTCTCGATGCTCGCCGTCGACATCGAGACCGAGGGCCTCGGCGTCTCGCTGCTCTCCGCCGCGGTGGCCGGGCCCGGGCGCGAGCGCGTCTTCGTGCGCGGCGCCGGGGTCGACCGCGGGGCCATCGTCTTCGTGCCCGACGAGCGAGCGCTCCTCTCGCGACTCTTCGCGGAGATCGTCGCGTGCGATCCCGACGTGCTCTGCGGATGGAACGTCACCGAGTTCGATCTGACCGTGCTCGACGCGCGGTCGCGCGCGCTCGGCGTTCCGTTCGCGATCGGCCGCGCCGGCGAGCGCGCGCGCGTCCTCGCCGGCGCGCCGGGGCGCGCGTCGATCGCGAAGGTCCCCGGCCGCGTCGCGCTCGACGGGATCGCGACCCTCAAGTCGGCGACGTACGCCTTCGAGCGCTTCACGCTCGAACACGTCGCGGGCGAGCTGCTCGGCCGCAAGAAGAAGATCGCCGAGGGCACCGATCGCGTCGCCGAGATCGCTCGGATGCACGCCGAAGACGTCGACCGCCTCGCCGCGTACAACCTCGAAGACTGCCGCCTCGTGCTCGACATCTTTCGCGAGGCCGACCTCCTCGGCTTCGCGACGGAGCGCGCGCGCCTGACCGGGCTCCCGATGGATCGGCAGGGCGGCTCCGTCGCCGCGTTCGATCACTTGTACCTGCCGAGGCTCCACCGGCGGGGCGCGGTCGCGCCCGACGTCGGCGACTTCGCCGAGGCCGCGCCGAGCCCCGGGGGCCACGTGCTCGACTCGGTGCCCGGGCTTTATCGCGACGTCCTCTCGTTCGACTTCCGCAGCCTGTATCCGAGCATCATCCGCACGTTCCAGATCGATCCGCTGGGCCTCGCGCAGCCCGGCGTCGATCCCGTGCCCGGCGAGGAGGGCGCGGCGTTCGCGCGCGAGGGCGCGATCCTCCCCGCGCTCATCGCCACGCTCCACGACGCGCGCAGCGAGGCGATGGCCACGCGAAGCGCGGCGCTCTCGCGCGCGATCAAGATCCTGATGAACTCGTTCTACGGCGTGTTGGGGACGCCCGGGTGCCGCTTCTTCGATCCGCGCCTGCCGACGTCGATCACGCGCCGCGGCCATCGGATCATCGAGCGCGCGCGCGCGTTCTTCGAGGCCGAAGGGCTGCCGGTGATCTACGGCGACACCGACTCGCTCTTCGTCCACGTCCGCGAGGGGATCGGCGAAGCGGCGGCGGCCGAGCGCGGCCGCGCGCTCGCCGGCGCGATCACGCGCACGCTCGCCGACGAGATCCGGAGGGATCACCGGCTCGAGAGCCACCTCGAGCTCCGCTTCGAGTCGCACTACCTGCGCTTCTTGATGCCGACGACGCGCGGCGCCGATCGCGGTTCGAAGAAGCGGTACGCCGGCACCACGCGAAGGGGCGGCGCGATCGAGCTCGTCGTGCGCGGCCTCGAGGCGGTGCGTCGCGACTGGGCTCCGCTCGCGCGACGCGTGCAGCGCGAGCTGTTGAGGCGCGTGCTCACCGACGAGCCGTTCGAAGATTGGCTGGTGTCGATCGCGCGCGATCTCGACGGCGGCCGGCTCGACGACGAGCTCGCGCTCCGCAAGCGACGCCGCGATCTCGAGGAGGGCAGCGAGGTCGAGCTCGTCGTGACGATCGACGGGCCCGCGCCGATCGCCGCGCGCACGTCGCCGATCGACTACGCCTACTATCGCGACAAGCAGCTCGCGCCGGTGTGCGACGTCGTCCTCCCCTTCCTCGGGACGTCGTTCGAGAAGATCGCCGGCGCGCAGACGAGCCTCTTCTGACGCCTCCGCGCGGATTTTGGGCCAGCCGCGAGGCGGCGTGTACGCTCGACCGCGTGAAAGCTCGCGCGTCCCTCGTCGCGATCGCGATCGCCGCCTGTCCGCTCGCGTGCTCGAAGGCGCGCGGCGCCGAGAGCGCCGACGCTTCGGCGCCCGCGATCGCGTCTGCGCCGATCGCGCCGACCGCTTCGATCGCTCCGGCGGTCTCGGCGCGTCCCGCCGTGTCAGCCGTCGCGTTCGTCGCGCCCGAGCCGCCGCCCACGCCGGACGGCCTCCCTCCCGTCCTCGAGGTGCAAGAGGTCGCGGAGACCGGCTCGATGCCGAAGGGCGCGAGCCTCTCGCGCGACGGCACGAAGTTCTTCGTCACGAACTTCGGACAGGGCGACAAGCGCAACGTCACCGTCTACGACGCGAAGACGCTCGAGCTGCTCGACACGCTCGACGTGCCCGGCATCATCGTCGAGAGCGCCCTCTCGATCGACGGCAAGACGCTCTTCATCTCGAACTTCCGGCGCGACACGGTGATGTTCGTCGATCTCGCCAGCAAGAGCGTCACCCACGAAGCCAAGGTGGGCGCGGTGCCGAAGGTGCTCACCGCTTCGCCCGACGGCAAGTCGGTCTTCGCCGCGAACTGGTCGGCCGACACGGTGACGCAGGTCGACGTCGCGAGCGCCTCGCCCGTGCGCACGCTCAAGGTCGGCAAGTCGCCTCGCGGCATGGCGATGACGAAGAGCGGCAAGCTGTTCGTCGCGAACTTCTACGGCAGCTCGATCGACGTCTTCGAGGGCGAAGACTTCAGCCGGCGCCACCGCGTACCGGTCTGCCTCTGTCCGCGCCACCTCGTCGTGTCGCCCGACGACCAGACGCTCTACGTCTCGTGCCTCACGGCCTCGCAGCTCCACGCGATCGACATCGCGACGGAGAAGCTCGTTCACTCGGTCGCGGTGGGCGAATCGCCGAAGAGCATCGACGTGTCGCGCGACGGTCGCTGGGTCTACACGGCAGACTACGGCGAGAGCCGGAGCGTCTCGCTCGTCGACACGAAGAGCTGGACGGCGCGCGTCTTTCCCATCCCTGCGATGGACCGCGCGAGCGGCGTCGCGGTCGCGGCCGACGGCAAGCACGCGCTCGTCACCGGCTGGTACGACAACCACGTCTACCTCGTCGGCTTCGAAGGCACGGGCGGCGACCCCGCGCTCGCGAAGGCGAAGATGCGCGCCTGGCAGTTCGTCCCTCGCCACCCCGATCCCGGCGACTGACGATTCGACGCCACAGCGCTCCATGATCGATGCGACGAGTCGTCTTCGTCGCTCGTCGCGCGTCGCTCATCGCGCGCGAAGTGACTTGGCGCGTTGACGAGCGACGCGCAGACATTAACTCAACTCCGCTGTCGAGGTGTTTTCACCGCGGCCTCGCGTCGCTCGTGAAAACGAGGAAGGAGCGGGTCATGAAACTTTCGCTGCGCGCTGTCTTCGTCACGACCGTCGCTACCGTCGTCGCCGCGCTCTACGCGTGCGATAGCGACGGGCCGGCGCCGATCCAGATCCCTCCCGCTGCGACGACCCCGCCTCCACAGGCGACGACGCCCACACCCGCGCCGACACCGTCGTCGTCGACGCCGGCGCCGAGGCCGCGAGATCCCGCGGTGCAGCCGTCGGAGGTCACGTGCGCGATCCTCCAGACCGACGCCGGTCGCGCCCTCGAGCTCGATCCGTCGTGCGTGAAGTGCGCGACGCAGAAGTGCTGCGCTCTGCTCACCAAGTGTCACAGCGCGGCGACGTGCGTTCGCTTCGGCACCTGCGAGCGCAACTGCCTCGAGACCACCGCCGAAGGGGCGGCGCGCGACGCCTGCGAAGACGCGTGCACGCTACAGAGCGGCGAGGCCGTCGCCGCCGACTGGCGCGCCGCCGACGCCTGCCTCTTCGAGGCGGCGCCGAACGGCTGCGCCTGCCCTTGATCATGGCGTTCGCGGTCCGCCGATCTTCGCGATCAGCGCGTCGGCCTGGCGGGCGGCGTCGCCCGAGAGGACGGGATCGGGCTCGCTTCGATCGAGCGCGTCGAGCGCCTTCGCCTCGGCCGATGCGTGCGCCTCGAGCGAGCGCGAGCGCACGCGCGCGTACCAATGATCCTTGGGGGGATCGGCGTTCGCGCGGCGCGGGCGCGGGTGATCGAGGGACTCGGGATCGGTGTCCGACGCAGTCAGGTTGCGGAAGAGCCGCTTGAGCCTCTCGAACATCGCTTCGATCCCTTCGCTTCGGCTCCTACGTCCCGCACCCGACGAAGCTTCCTCACGAAGACGCCCGCGAGAGGCGCGCGCGGAGCCACACGAGGACGCACACGAGGAGCACGAGCCTCGAGGCGCCGAGCCAGATCGCGCCGCGCGTCCAGCTCGCCCGGTCGAACGACGCTGGGTCTTCGCGCGGCGCGGCGCCTTCTCCCGGAAACTGGAGGCGCCCGACCTTCGTCTTCCCCTTCAGCACGATCCCACCGCCGCCGAGCTCGGGCAGCGTCACCTCGTACTCGCAGACACCGAACTTCAGGCCCGTCACGAGCGCGAGCTGCTCGTGGTTCGAGTCGACCCCGGGCTCGTCGTCGAGGTTGGCGGTGACCTTGCAGATGTCCGGTGTGAGGCTCCGCGCCTTGGTGAGCGCGTTCTGGTTGCAGACGGGCGTCTCGCCGAGCTTCACCCGCGCGACGGCGTACTGCATTCCTCCTTCGACGATGCGCTCGGCGTGATCGAGCGTCGCCTCGGTGAGATCTTTCTTCTCGACGATGCGCGTCGCGAGCGCGCCGTCGTCGACCGTCGAGCGGATCGAGACGCTCGCGTTCGCCTTCGTCGCGCGGAACCGATAGACGTCGAAGCCCTGCGGCTGCGCCACGAGCTCGAGCGCGCCCGCGGGCTCGACGCGCACGGGCGCGTACGCGTATCCGACGATCGAGCGACCGTCGCTCGTCGCGAGGCCGTGAGAGACGTCGACGTGCTCGCCGCGCACGTAGGCGGCCTCGCGATTCTCGGTGCACGCGTGCCGGAGGCCGTGCTTGGCGGGCTTCGCGACGTGGAAGAACATCCGGTCGACGAGGACGTTGCCCGCCGCGTCCTTCGCGGTGATCTCGAGATCGGCCACGCCGGGTTGACGCCCGAGCAGCGTCACCTTCCTGTCGCCGACCGACTCGACGGAAACGACGCCGGGACGCGACGAGACCACCTTGGTGATCGTGAGCGCGTCTTCGGTCCCGTTCGCGAAGGCGACGACGTCGAGCTTCGCCCCGGGCGCGATCGGCTTGACGAAGTTTTCGACGTCGAGACCGGAGGCGTACGCGAACGTGAACTTGCCGTCGTAGGCCGTCGCCTTCGAGAAGCAACCCGCGACGCACGCCGAGAACGCGAGGAGCAGAGCGCGACGCATGAACGAATCCTAAGGCGAGGCGTCCTGCAACGCGACAGAGAGCGGCGCTGACGCTCGTAGCGCCGCGGTGGCGCAATTCGCTCGTCGATCTCGCCGGTCGCGCGAGAAATCGCGCGCGCCCGCGCCTGGCACGCCGAATGCTGCGCGCGGAGCATGCTCCGACGGCTCTCTCTTCGCGCCTCGTTCGTCCTCGGCGCCGCTTGGATCTCCCTCGCCGGCTGCTCCGGCACTGCGACAGGCGTCGGCACGGGCGCCGAGGTGGGCGCCGGAAGCGGCGAAGCCGCTCCGCCCTCGTCCTCGAACGGTCCCGTCGCGGTCGACTTCGAAGCCCTCTTCGGCGCCCCGGCGACGACGAGCATCACCGACGACGTCGTGACCGGCCTCTGGGGCGGCAACGCAGGGCCTCACGACGTCCGCATCAAGATCGGGACGTCTTCGATGACCATCGCGGTCAAGTGCGCGTCGAGCGGCGCCGTCGGCGCGGAGCTCGCGGCCAACGTGAGCATCGACGCCATCCGCATCCTGTCGAGCAAGGAGGTGCGGGCGTCGCAACAGTGCTACTTCGATCTGCGGCCGCGGACGATCCCGCGGTGCGCCCCGGACGTCGACGACGAATGCTTCAGGATCTCCGGCACCACGCTGCGCCTCCGCGGCACCCAGCTCTTCGTCGTCTCGAGCCAGACGGGCTCCGCGGGTCTCGACGACACCCTCACGAAGCTCAGCGACTGAACGTGATACCGTCTTCGTATGGCGCAGCGGCTGGCGGCGGCGATCCTCGGATTGGGCGTCGCGCTCTTCAGCGCGTCGAGCTGCGCGGGCAAGGGTGACTGCCGCTACAACAGCGACTGCACCGGCGCGTACTGCTTCGAGGGCACCTGCAAGAAAGACTGCGTCGACGCCACCGTCGACTGCCCGCGCGGCTACACGTGCAACGCGGTCGCGCAGTGCGAGCCTCCGGTCGGCGACGGCGGCACGAACGACGGCGCGACGAGCGACGGCGCGACGAACGACGGCGCCGGAAGCGACGGCGCGACGAGCGACGGCAGCACCGCCGACGGCGGCACGCCCAAGCGCCTGCTCGATCGCTGCGCGAACGACGGCGACTGCGCTTCGAACCTCTGCCGCGCGTGGTCGAGGGGAGCGGCGTCGCGCTGCACGAAGACATGCGCGACGGACGGCGACTGCATGACGGGAACGCGGTGCACCGCCGTGGGGGCGGAGACGTATTGCGTCGCGAGCGACGTGGGGCGTGCATGCACGGCCGCGACCGACTGCAACTTCGCCTGCCTCCTGGCGCAGCAGTACTGCACCGCGAAGTGCGTGACCGGCGCCGACTGTCCCAACGGATACGGATGTCAGCCCGTGGGGAGCCCCGCGACCAACGTGTGCGTGAAGGCCTCCGCCTATTGCGACGGCGCCGACACTTCGTCGTGCATCGCGCCCGCCGCGTGCGACAGCTCGGCGGCGCTCCTCGTCACGAGCTGCACGCTCGCGTGCAACAGCGTGGCCGATTGCCCGGTCCGCGCGATCGGCCTCCCGGCGTGGACGTGCGACGGCCTCTGCCGAAGGCCGGCCGACGTCTACGGCCCGCTCGCCGGCGGCGAGCGCGCGAGCTACGCGTGCAACGCGGCGCAGACCGTCGTGACGGTCTGCAACGACGCGCAGCACATGGACTTCGGCGCGTTCACCGTGCCCGCGCCGCCGGCCGTCGACTGCATGGCGCCGATGACGACCGACGGCCCGGTGACCGATCGCTGCGTCGACTCGTGCCGCTACCGCGGCGGGTGCGCGCAGGGGTTCGCCTGCACCGCGGTGGGATCGGTCGGCGGCGGGCGCATCGGCCTCTGCCTCCCCGCGCTCGGCCCCGGCGAGGTCGGCGCGCCGTGCTCCACCGACTCGGCGTGCTTCTTCGGCTACTGCAACCGCACGACCAACAAGTGCTCGCGCGACTGCACGGCCGACGGCCTCTGCCCCGCGGGCTCGACGTGCAACGCCGGCGGAACGCCGGTGGTCGAGGGGATGGCCTTCCGCCGCTGCGAGTGAGCGCGATCCATGAGCGTCGAGCGTCCCCTCGGCCCTTGGCACGTCGCCTCGGTGGCGATCGGCGCGATGGTCGGCGTCGGCATCTTCTTCACGCCGGCGACGCTCGCGCGCGCGGTGCCGAGCGCGACGTGGGTGCTCGGCCTCTGGGTGCTCGGCGGCGTCGCGTCGCTCGTCGCCGCGCTCGTCTTCGCCGATCTCGGCGCGCGGTGGCCGCGCGCCGGCGGCCTCTACGTCTTCCTGCGCGAGGGCTTCGGGCGGCGCGCGGGCGACGGGCTCTCGTTCCTCTACGGCTGGCTCCAGCTCATCGTCGTGCAGCCCGGCGCGATGGCGGTGATCGCCGTCGTGCTCGTCGATCACGTCGTCTACCTCTCGGGGCCGGTGCCGAACGCCGCGCGCACGGCCGGCGCGTGCTTCGCGATCGCGACCTTCACCGGCGCGAACCTCCTCGGGCTGCGCACCGGAGGGCGCATCCAGATCGGCGTCGCGGCGATGAAGCTCGGCGCGCTCGCGCTCCTCGTCGCGATCGGCGTCGGATGGGGAAGCGCCGCGCGCGTGCTCGCGCCCGCGACGATCGAGGTCACGACGCGCGGAGGCTGGTCGTCGTGGATGCTCTTCGGGCTCATCCCGATCCTCTTCACCCTCGGCGGCTCCTATCATGCGACCTTCGTCGCCGGCGCCGTGCGCGATCCCGAGCGATCGATCCCGCGGGGCATCATCGCGGGGATCGCGATCGTGCTCGTCTTCTACCTCTGCGTGAACGTCGCGTACCTCGCGCTCCTCGGGCAAGACGGCCTCGCGACGAGCAAGAGCCCCGCGGCCGACGCCGCCGCCGTCGCGCTCGGCCCCGGCGCAGGCAAGATCGTCGCCGTGGCGATCGTCGGATCGGCCGCCGGCATCCTCAACACCGCGTCGCTCGGCTTCCCCTTCGTGGTGTACGCCATGGCGCGCGACGGCGTCTTCTTCTCGCGCGCCGGGCGCCTCGACGAGCGCACCGGGCGCCCCGCGTTCGCGGTCGCGCTGCAAGGTGCCCTCGCGTGCGCGGCGGTGATCGCCGGCGCTTCGCGCATCGACGTGCTCTTGACCGGCATCGCCTTCGCCGACGCCGTCTTCCTCGCGCTGATCGCGGTCGTGCACTTGCGAAGCGAAGCCCGCGCGAAGTATGCGCCCGCGTTCGTCGGCTGGATCCTGCTCGTGGTCGAGATCGGCGTCGCCGTCGGCTGCCTCGTCCGCGCGCCGCTCGAGTCGGCGTACGGCGCCGCGATGCTCGTGATCGGCGCCGCGGCGTGGACCGTGTGGAGACGTAGTACCGTTTGACGATGCTGCTCGACGGGAAGGAAGGACGCGTGCTCTTGCCGAACGGCGCGGCGCTGACCGTCGAGGCGCGCGGCGCGGCCGAGCTCCGCGTATCGGACGGCGCGATCGAGCTCTGCTCGCGAGACGCCGCGGCCGCCGAGGGCGATCACACGATCGCGCTCGTCGTTCGACACCCGATCGACGAGGCCGTCCACGTCTGGGTCCCGCACCTCACGCCCGGGCCGGAGAACGTGATCGGCGACTGGGTGTTTCGATCGCCCGCGATCATCGTCGCCGATCGGGAGATCGCCCTCGCCTTCGTCGCCGACGTCGACGACGTTCGCGCGGCGCGCGCCGCGGGCTCGCTCGCGTGGCTCGACTACGATCACCCGCGCGGCGCGATCACGCTCGCCGCGGGCGCGTACCGGCACGAGGGTCACGTCTTCTTCGTGCGCGAGCCCGCCGCCGCGCCGCGCGGCGAAGTCCGACTTCGCCTGCACGTGGTCGCGAGCACGGAGCCGGAGGATCTCGAGAACCCCTACGGCATGGCCGCGCGCTGGTGCTGGGCGCGATGGGGCCGCCCCGCGCACGCGCGCGCGGTCGCGCCGCCGCTCTCGCGCCACATGGAGCGCGTCGTTCGCTGGGCGTTCTCCGCGGAGGGATGGGCCGAGAGCGTCTGGCAGCCCGTCGAGATCGGATCGATCTCCGCCGGCGCGCCGGTGTTCATCGTCGACGTCGGCCGCCACCCTTCGGTGCCCGTCGCCCAGCGCACCTGGCGCGAGCCGCGCAGCATCTGGAACCAAGCGTGGTTCTCGACGCAGCGCTGCGCCAACGGCCTCCTCCGCTACGCGCGGCAGACGGGCTCGCGCGATCTCGAAGCGCGCGCGCGGCAGATGACCGAGATCGCGCTCGCGGCGCCGCAGGCCGACGGCCTGTTCCCCGCGGTGCTCGTCGCCGGCGACGGCGACGCGTGGCGTTGGTCGAGCTCCGATCGCCGGCCGCCGTCTGCGACGGAGCGCGCGTGCCACGTCGTCGACGCGGCGTTCACGTGCCGCATGCTCCTCGAGTGGCACGCGCTCACCGGCGACGAGCGCGCGCGCGCCTACGTGCTCCGCTTCGCCGAACGTCTCCTCGCGCTCCAGCGCCCGAGCGGCGCGTTCCCCGGCTGGGTCGAGCCCGACGGATCGATCCCCGCCGAGCTCGCCGAAGGGCCCGAGTCTGCCGTCTCCGCCGCGCTCCTGCTCGAACTCGGAGACGGCGATGAGCGCTGGCGCGACGCCGCGCTCCGCGCGCTCCCTTTTCTCGAGGGCGTGACGCACGACGGCCGCTGGGAAGATTTCGAGACCTACTACTCGTGCGCGCGATGGGGCGAAGACCACATCGGCCGTCGCGTCGCGCGTAACGGCGTCTACAAGCAGAACACCCTCTCGATCGCGTGGTGCGCCGAAGCGTTCCTGCGCGCGTGGCGCGCCACGAGAGATCCTTCGCACCTCCGCCTCGCGCGCCGATGCGTCGACGAGCTCTCCCTCTACCAAGCGGTGTGGGATCCTCCGTTCCTCCCCGCCCCCGCGCTCGGCGGCTTCGGCGTGATGAACGCCGACTCCGAGTGGAACGACGCGCGCCAGAGCCTCTTCGCGCAGCTCTACCTCGAGCTCGGAGAGGAGACCGGCGATCGCGAGCTCGTCGAGCGCGGCGTCGCTGCGCTCCGCGCGTCGTTCAGCATGCTCTACGCCCCCGAGAACGCCGCGATCGCGCGCGCCTACGAGCGTCGCTTCCCCTTCTTCGGCGAAGAGAGTCACGGCTTCATGATGGAAAACCAGGGGCACGATCCCTCGGAGCCCGTCGGCACGTTCACCATCTTCACGTGGGGCAACGGCTCGGCCCTCGCCTCCGTCGCGACCGCGCGCGATCGCTTTCCCGACGTCGCGCTCGAGTGACGCGCCGGCGCGCTTGACGCTGTTTCGCGCCCGTTATCTCCTTTACGATGAATCCCTTGCTCGGCGGCCGAGCGCGTCCGACACGTCCACCACGATGAGCAACGATCGCATCGCCCCCGGAACCGTCATCGGGGGCCGCTTCGAGGTCGAGCGCCTCGCCAACTCCGGCGGAATGGGCGAGGTCTTCCGCGCGCGCGATCGAGAGACCGACTCGCCCGTCGCGGTGAAGCTCGTTCGACACGCCGACGAGGTGCACCTCTCGCGGTTCGAGCGCGAAGCGCGGACGCTGGCGCAGCTCGAGCACCCCGGCATCGTCCGCTACATCGCGCACGGCGCCGACCCCACGGTGTTCCTCGCGATGGAGTGGCTCGAGGGCGAGGATCTCTCCCATCGCCTGGCGAAAGGCGCGCTCTCGACGGTCGACACGCTCGTCCTCGCCAAGTCGGTGGCCGACGCGCTCGCCGCGGCGCACGCGCGCGGCATCACCCACCGCGACATCAAGCCGAGCAACATCTTCCTCTGCGGGGGCAGGATCGACGCGGCGAAGGTCCTCGACTTCGGCGTCGCGCAGGTCACCCAGAGCACGCGCGCGATCACCGGCACCGGTCAGCTCCTCGGCACGCTCGGCTACATGGCGCCGGAGCAGGCGCTCAGCGGTCGCGACGTGACGCCGGCGGTCGACGTCTACTCGCTCGGCTGCGTCCTCTTCGAATGCATCACGGGCACGGGTCCGTTCTCCGGCGAGTTCGCGCAGGTGCTCTCGAAGATCCTCATCGCCGATCCGCCGCGCCTGCGCGACGTGCGCAAAGACGCGCCGCTCGCGCTCGACGATCTGATCGCGCGCATGCTCCGGCGAACGCCCTCGGCGCGCGCTTCGCTCGCGACCGTCGCTTCGGACGTCGCGACGTTCCTCTCCGCCGGCGACATGCTCGCGAGCGACGACGGCCGCGCGAGCGGAACGGTCCCCGCGGTCACGGGCGACGAGCGTCGCCTCGTCGCGGTCATCGTCGCCGACAAGCCGCTCGATCCCGGGCGCGCCTCGACGGAAGACGCCGCGGCGGACACGCTCCTCAGCCAGCGAAGCGACGTCACCAACGTCGCGGGCACCTTCGGCGGCGAGCTCGTCGTCCTCTCGCCGGGCGCGACCGCGATCGCGCTCACCGGCGGCACGGATCTGCCGACCCGCGCGGCCAAGTGCGCCCTCGCCCTCCGCGAGATGCTCGGCGACGCGCGGGTCGCGCTCGCCGGCGGCCGAGGCGATCCGGCGAAGCGGCAGGTCGTCTCGACGATCGCCGAGCGCGCGCGCGAGCTGCTCGCCGCCGACGTCGACACGCGGCAGGTCCGCATCGAGCCCGTGATCGCCGGGCTCCTCGACGCGACGTTCGTCGTCGGCGGCGAGGGCGCAGCCCTCACGCTCTCCGGCGAACGCCCGGAGAACGGGGCGCGCAAGCTCCTCGGCAAGACGACGCCGTGCGTCGGCCGCGAGCGCGAGCTCGCGATGATGAGCGGCCTCGTCGCCGAGTGCCTCGACGAGCCGCTCTCGACCGCCCTCGTGATCACCGGCAACCCCGGCGTCGGAAAGAGCCGCGTGCGTCACGAGATCGTGCGCGCGCTGCGCGATCGCGAAGACTCTCCCGACGTGTGGGTGGCGCGCGGCGATCCCATCGCGCCCGGCTCGCCGTTCGGCATGCTCGGCCAGCTCCTCAGGCGCATGGCGGGGATCGAAGAGGCCGAGCTGCCGGAGGTGCGCCGGCAGAAGCTCCTCGCGCGCGTCGGGCGAAATCTGCCGATCCACGACGCGATCCGCGTCGCCGAGTTCCTCGGTGAGCTCGTCCGCGCCGAGTTCTCCGCCGACGAGCGCCCGGCCCTCCGCGCCGCGCGTCAAGATCCCGCGGTGATGACCGATCAGCTCCGGCGCGCGTGGGACGATCTCATCGCGGCCGAGATCGGCGCCGGTCCGCTCGCGATCGTGCTCGAAGATCTCCAGTGGGGCGACCTCCCGACGATCCGCTTCATCGACTCGGCGCTCCGAACGCAGCGTCATCGTCCGCTCCTCGTGCTCTCCGTCGCGCGCCCGGAGGTGCACGAGGTCTTCCCGGGGCTCTTCCGCGACCGCCGCGTCCACGAGATCCGCCTCGCCGAGCTCACGCCGAGCGCGGCGCGCCGTCTCGTGCTCGAGGTCCTCGGGGCCGACACCGATCCCGACATCGCCGATGCCCTCGTCGAGCGATCGCACGGCAACGCGTTCTACCTCGAAGAGCTGATCCGCTCCGTCGCCGAAGGCGACTCGTCGCTGCCGGAGACCGTGCTCGCCACCGCGCAAGCGCGCCTCTCGCGCCTCGAGCCCGGCGCGCGGCGCGCCCTCCGCGCGGCGAGCGTCTTCGGCGCGCGCTTCTGGCTGCAAGGCGTCGCCGCCCTCGTGAACGCCGAGCCGTCGGAGATCCGCGCGACCCTCGACGCGCTCGTGCAGCGCGAGGTCGTCATGGCGCAGCCTTCGTCGCGGTTCCGCGGCGACGACGAGTACGTCTTCCGTCAGATCCTGGTGCGCGACGCGGCGTACGAGATGCTGACGGAGCGCGATCGCAAGCGCGCGCACGTGCTCGCCGCCGAGTGGCTCGAGGCGAACGGAGAGCGCGACGCCCTCGTGCTCGCGGAGCACTTCGAGCGATCCGGCGAGCGCCACCGCGCCGTCGTCTGGTACCTCTGGGCCGCGGAGCAGGCGCTCGAAGGCAACGATCTCGCGAGCGTGGTCTTGCGCGCCGAGCGCGGCGTGCAGTGCGGCGCGACGGGCGGCGTGCTCGGCGAGCTGACGCTGCTCAAGGCCGAAGCGAGCGGCTGGGCCGGGCAAGACTCGCACTTCGGCCTCGCCGAGGCGGCGCTCGATCTCTTGCCCGCGGGGAGCGCGGCGTGGGCGCGCGCGGCCGCCGAGCTGATCGTCGCCTGCCGCTCGACGGGCGACGACGAGCGCCTCCGCGCGACCGCCGCGCGCGTCGCCGGCGCGCGCATCGACATGATGAGCATCGGGCACGCGCTGGCCCGCGGCCGCATGGTCGTCGAGCTCTTCGGCGCCGGAGAGTCCGAGCTCGCCGACCGGCTCCTCGGATCGATCGCGTCCGCGCTCCAGGGGGCCGACGAGGGCGACGCGCCGACGATCCGCGCGATGATCGACTTCCTCCGCGGCGTCGCCGAGCTCTTCGCGGGCAACCCGAAGCCCTTCTTCGATCAAGCGACCGAGATCGCGCGCAGCTTCGAAGCTTCAGGCAACGCGCGCTGGGCGGCGATCGTCGCGCTCCACGCCGCCATGGCCTGCGCCGCGGTCGGCGACGCGCACGCCGGCGTCACCTGGGCCGAGCGCGCCGGCGACGTCGCGCGCCGACTCGGCCTTCGATCGTGCGAGCTGCGCAGCCGGAGCTGGCTCGCCTTCCACCTCGCCGAGAGCGGTCACGTCGACGCCGCGCTCACCACCGCGCTCTCCGCGGTGCGCGACGCGCACGGCGATCGCGTCGCCGAAGGCGACGCTCGCGTGCTCCTGGCGCAGGTCGCGTTCGCGGCGAACGATCTCGAGAGCGCCCTCTTCGAGGCCGAAGGCGTGTGGCACGACAAGGCGTTCCCCGCGGAGATGCGCGGACGCGCAGGGGGCCTCCTCGCGCGCCTGCTCGTCCTCCGCGAGCGGCCGCAAGAGGCGATCGCCGCCGCCGAAGAGACGCTCGAGCTCCTGGCGCGCGTTCGCCTGCTCGACGAGGCCGCGGTGCGCAAGACGCGAGACGACGCCGTGGAGTCGTCGCGACGACCCCCTTCCTGATCGAGATCGACGGAGAACGACGCATGGCCAAGGTCGAACTGAAGAGCGCGCGCACGAGCGAAAAAGATCCCGCGAAGGCGGCCGAGGAGCTGTGCCGCGGCCTCGCGGGCGTGAGCCCGAAGCTGGTCACGTTCTTCGCCTCGAGCGATCGCGATCCCGTCGCGTTCAACCGCGCGCTCCGCGAGCGCCTCCCCAAGGGCACGCGCGTCGTCGGCGCCTCGACCGGCGGCGAGATCGACAACGGCGGGATCTACGCGGGCAGCGTCGTCGCCTCGGCGCTCTGCGGCGATCTCGAGGTCGGCATCGGCCTCGGCCGATCGCTCACCGACGACGCGGTCGCCGCCGGCGCGCGCGCGCTCGCCGCCGCGGCGGCCGATCTCGACGTTCGCCCGCAGGATCTCGATCCCAAGAAGTACGTCGGCCTCGTGATCGACGACGGCTTTCGTTACAAGAAGGAGGAGCTGCTCCTCGGCGTGCTCGACAAGTGCCCGTCGCTCATCCTCGTCGGCGGCGGCGCGGCGAACGCCGATCTCGCGTCGCCCGAGTCGGTCGGCTGGGTGCACGCCGACGGTGAGGCCGCGACCGACGCCGTCCTCGTCGTGCTCATCAAGACCGACGCCAACTGGGGCGCGCTCCGCTCGCACTGGTATACGCCCACGGGCCAGACGGTGCGCATCACGAAGGTCGACGAGACGTGCACCCGCGCCCTCGAGATCGACGGCCAGCCGGCCGCGAAGCGCTACGCCGAGCTGATCGGCGTGAGCATCGACGATCTCGAGTTCGGAAAGCCCAACGGCTTCTCCCGCCGCCCGACCGCGCTCAAGGTCGGGCGCGAGCACTTCATCCGCGCGCCGTGGAAGCCGCTCCCCGACGGCTCGATCCTCTTCGTGAACCTGCTCGACGAGGGCGCGGAGCTCGAGCTGATGGATCTCGGCGATCCGTCGGAGCTGACGCGCAAGTTCTTCAAGGAGGATCTCCCGCGCCAGGTGCCGAACCCCACCGCCGCCCTCCTCTTCCACTGCGGCGGCCGCGTGATGTTCGCCCACGCGCTCGGTCAGGCCCAAGAGCTCTCGGCGTCGTTCGCGAACGCGCCGCCTTCGGCCGGCTTCAACGTCCACTTCGAGATCTACTCCGGCTTCCAGATCAACACGACCCTCACGGTGCTCGCCTTCGGACAGAACGATGCCTGACGCGCCGGCCTCGAGCCCGACCCTCCCTTCGATCCTCGTCGTCGCCGCTCGCGAAGAAGGCGACGTCGTCGCGAACGAGCTCGCGACCTACGCCGCGCAGATCCGACGCGTGGGCACGCGCGCGGAGCTCGAGGAGGCGCTCGCCTCGAGCAGCGCGCCGCAGATCGTCGTCTTCGCCGGCGTCGATCCGGCGTTCAGCTACGCCGACGCGAACGCGATGTGGCGCGCCAAGAGCTTCGCGCCTGCGCCCATCGTGTTCGCGCGCACCTTCGACGAGGGCGCGCTGCGCGCGGCCACGAAGCTCGGCGCGGTCGACTACGTGACCTACGCCGAGCGCGCGCGCCTCCTGCCCGCGGTGGAGCGCGAGCTCGGCCGCGCGAGGCTCAGGAAGGCCACGACGCCCGTCCCCGCGAGCGACGCTGCCGTCTTGCTCCAGGCCGTCGTCGACGCTCTCCCGTACATCCTCTTCGTCAAGGAAGCCGAAGAGCTCCGCATCGTGATCACGAACGCGCTGCTCACCGACATGTTCGGCTTCAGCAAGGAGTGGCTGATCGGCAAGGTCGATCACGAGTACATGCCGAAGCCGCAGGCCGACGCGTTCGTCGCCGACGATCGCGAGGTCCTCGCGACGCGCAAGATGAAGACCTACGAGGAGGTCGCTCGCGTCGGCCAGGTCGATCGACACTTCGCGACGCGCAAGCTCGCGCTCGAGGTCGACGGCCGCCTCTACGTCCTCGGCGTCACCGAAGACGTGACGGAGCGCAAGACAGCGAATGAGGCCTTCCGCGCGACGCAGCGCGACCTCGAAGAGGCCAACAAGCGCCTCGAGGCGAACCTCGTCGAGCTGAAGAAGTCGCGCGCCACCTCCGCCCGCGTGCTCGCGAGCTACCAGCAGCGCGCGCTCCAGATGGAGATCATCCGCCAGCAGAACGAAGATCTCGATCGCCTGGCGAAGGATCTCGCCGAGGCGAAGAAGCTCGAAGAGCTGCGCGGACGCGAGATCGAGCAGGCCGCGCGCCTCAAGAGCGAGTTCCTCGCCAACTTCTCCCACGAGATCCGCACGCCGCTCAACGGCATCATCGGCTACTGCGATCTCCTGATGCGCGAGGAGGGCACGCGGCTCACCCCGCACGGCCGCCGCGATCTCCAGGTCGTCAAGGCGAACGCGCGCACGCTGCTCGAGCTCATCAACGACATCCTCGATCTCTCCAAGATCGAGGCGGGCCACGTCGAGGTCGTGCGCGAGCGGGTCGACGTTCCGGCGCTCGTCGACGAGTGCATCGCCACGGTGCGCGAGTCGCTGCGCGGCAAGAGCGTCGAGGTCTACGCCAACGTGGCGCCCGAGGTCCGCGCGCTCCAGAGCGACGCCCTCAAGCTCCGCCAGATCCTCCTGAACCTCCTCACCAACGCCGCGAAGTTCACCGACACCGGCGAGATCGTCGTCGAGGCGAAGGTGGACGCGGGGACCGTCACCTTCCGCGTCGAAGACACCGGCGCGGGCATCTCGCCGGAGCACCTGCCCTTCATCTTCGAGAAGTTCCGCCAGGCCGACGGCTCGAGCACGCGCAAGGTCGGCGGCACGGGGCTCGGCCTCGCGATCGTCCGCGAGCTCTGTCGCGTGCTCGGCGGCACCGTCGAGGTGAAGAGCACCGTGGGCCGAGGCACGGTCTTCACGGTCAACCTCCCGCTCGCGCCGTCCGACGCGGTCACGGCTTCGGCTACGAGCGTCCCCATCCCCAGCACGAAGCGGGAGAAGCCTACGGGCGCGACGGTGCTCGTCGTCGATGACGATCCGCTCATCCATCAGCTCCTCAAGAAGGAGCTCGAACGCGAAGGCATGCGCGTCGTGCTCGCCGCCGACGGGGTGCAGGCGATGACGCTCGCCCGCGAGCACCGGCCGGGCGCGATCGTGCTCGACATCTACCTGCCCAAGCTCGACGGCTGGAAGGTGCTCACCGAGCTGAAGGCCGATCCCGCGCTCGCGGCGATCCCGATCATCATGATCTCCATCGAGGAGCAGCGCGCGCGCGGCTTCTCGCTCGGCGCCTGCGAGTACCTGGTCAAGCCGCTCGATCCCGAGCGCCTGATCGACATCGTCAGCAAGAGCATCGCGCCCGGCGGCGGCGACGTCCTCGTGGTCGACGACGACGCGACGACGCGCGAGCTCGTCGTCCGCCAGCTACGGCGCGCGGGCTTCTCGGCCACCGAAGCGAGCAGCGGCGACGACGCGCTCCTCTTCGCGCGCGTGAACCGCCCCGCGATGATGGTGCTCGATCTCATGATGCCCGGCACGAGCGGCTTCGAGGTCATCCGCAAGATGCGCGCCGACAACGTCGGCATCCCGATCGTCGTCCTGACGGGCAAGTCGCTCACCGACGACGAGCTGCTCATGCTCCGCGACGGCATCACCAGCGTCGTGAAGAAGGACGGCGCGAAGATCGACGGCATCGTCGACGAAGCAAAGCGCATCCTCCTCGAGCACCGCCGCATCGCCAAGGAGAAGCTCCCGCGCGTGCTCTACGTCGAAGACTCGGCGCAGAACCGCGACGTCGTGCGGCGCTATCTCCAAGGCGTCTACGACGTCCTCGAAGCGGAAGACGGCGAGCACGGACTCGCGCGCGCCGAGCGCGAGCTGCCCGATCTCATCCTGATGGACCTCTCGCTCCCGCGCATCGACGGCTGGGAAGCGACCCGCCGCCTCAAGGCCGGCCCCCTCTCGATGATCCCCGTCGTCGCGCTCACGGCGCACGCGGGGCGTGAAGATCAGGCGCGCGCGCGCGCCGCGGGCTGCGACGGCTACCTCACGAAGCCCGTCGAGCGCGATCACCTCATCGCGACCATCCAGAAGCACCTCAAGTCGCGCGGCGCCCCTCCTCCGCCGGCCTCCGATCCGGCTCCGCCGACTTGACTCGCGATCAGGGCTCGTGAGGGACGGCGCGCTCGGCGGCTTCCCACATCGCGCGCATCGCGGGCGACGACTGCTCTTCGTGGATGTGGCCCACGAGGCCGGCGCAGCGCGCGAGGATCGCGAGGCCGCGCATGATCGAGCTCGGGATGCTCGCGTCGAGGAGCACGGCGGCGATGGCGCCCGTCGCGTTGATCGTGACGTGCTTGCCGGCGGCGTCGTCGACCGCCGCCGCCAGGAGCTTCAGCGCCGCGACGTGACGACCCGCGATGCCATGCGCCTCGGCGACGCGAAAGAGCGCTCCGGGTCGAGGATCGTCGGGCTTGTGCACCGGGTGGCCGAAGCCGGGCACGTGCTTGCCCTGCGCGCGGTGCTCCGCGACGACGCGGCGCGCCTCGGCCTCGCCGTCGCCGTCGCCGGAGACGATCCGCGTGAGGAGCTGCGCCGCGCCCTCCACGGTGCCGACGAAGAGGCTGCCCACCGCGAGGATCCCCGCCGCCACCGCGCCTTGCATGGCCTCGGGCGCGCTCGTGTAGACGAGGCGCGTCGCGACGACGCTCGGCGTGAGCCCATGCTCCATCAACGTCACGAGCGAAGCGTCGAGCACCGCGGTCTGCGCCGGCGTCGGCATCGTTCCGAGGAGATGAAAGTAGGTCATCTCCGTGAACGTGAGCTTGCCGATGAGGTCGTCGCAGAGGCTCTTGCCGCGCACGAAGACGTCGTCGGCGGTGTGCGTCGCGATCTTGGTCGTCGGGCTCTTGCTCATCGCTCTCTCTCTTCTCCAAGACCGTCGAGTCGCTTCTCGAGCTCGTGACGCTGGACCTTCCCCGACGCGCTTCGAGGAAACTCCTCGAAGCCGATGAAGACGATGCGCTTCGGCTGCTTGAAGCCGGCGAGCTCCTCGCGGCATCGCGCGCGGAGCTCGGCTTCGCCGAGCGCGTCTTCGCCTTCTCGCCGCGCGACGAACGCGACGGGGACCTCGCCCCACTTCGCGTCGCGCGCGCGCACGACCGCGGCGTCGCGGACGCGCGGATCGGCGAGGAGCACGCGCTCGATCTCCGCGGGGTAGATGTTCTCTCCGCCCGACTTGATGAGGTACTTCACGCGATCGACGAAGTCGAGCGAGCCGTCGCCGTTGCGCACGAACACGTCGCCCATGTGAAACCACCCGCCGCGGAAGTCGGCCGCGTCGACGTCGGGCGCGCGCCAGTAGCCGCTGAAGAGGGTCGGGCCACGCATGCAGAGCTCGCCGGGCGAGCCGTCGGGGACGTCGCGGTCTTCGGCGTCGACGAGGCGCACCTCGCAGAACGGGCTCTGCTGCTTCGAGAGCTTCGACGGCGCGACGCCGATCGGGATCAAGCTCGACGAGCACGGCGGACACCCCGTCTCGGTGGCGCCGAACGTGTTCGCGTACGGCGCGCGGAGGAGCGTCGTGATCTCGGCGATCTCCGCGGGCGGCACGAGATCGGCCATCACCCCGCACACCTTCACGCCGCGCGGCTCGATCCCGCGATCGCGCAGCGCGCGGGCGAACGAGCCCACCATCCCGGGCATGAGCAGGAGCCAGCCGAGCGCGCGATCGCGCACGACGTCGGCGAGGCGATCGGCGTCGAACCCGTCGACCACGATGACGGCGCCGCCGGACATGAGCGCGCCGATCGAGCACTCGGCCGCGCCCATGTGATAGAGCGGCGACCACGCGACGAACGCGTCGTCGCAGGCGACGCCGAACTCCGCGCGCACGACGAGGTTGCGCACGATCTCGGCGCGATGCGAGAGAACGGCGCCCTTGGGCAGGCCCGTGGTGCCGCTCGTATAGAGGATGAGGAGCGGATCTTCGGGATCGACGTCGTCGTGGAGATCGATCTCGGGCGACGACGCCAGGGCGGCCTCGTACGCGTCGCCGAAGACGATCGCGTCGCGCCCGAGCGACGGCGCGCGATCCGCGAAGCGCGGCGAGACGAAGAGGCACGCAGGCTCGACGAGATCGACGCAATGACGGAGCTCGGGCGGCGCGAGCCGCCAGCTCTGACACGCGACGATCGCGCCGAGGCGCGCCGCCGCGAGGAAGACCTCGAGGTACTCGGCGCGGTTCTCCGAGAGGATCGCGACGCGCGCGCCTCGGCCTACGCCGCGCGCGGCGAGCGCGCCGGCGAGGCGCCTCGTGCGCGACGCGAGCTCGCCGTAGGTGTACGACACGGCGCGCGCGCCGTCCTCGATCGCGACGCGCTCGGGATGAACGCGCGCACGTACCGAGAAGAGGCTCGCGACGGTGCTCGCCGCCGCGCGCGTGACGACCTGCTGGTTTCCGCTCACGATCTTTGGCATCGTGCAGGTTCGATCCCGCGATGTCCATGCTCCTCCCCACGACCGTCGTCGGCAGCTGGGTCCAGCCGGATTGGCTGGTCGACCGCGCGAGCCTGAAGAGCCGCCTCCCGCCGCGCGTCCGCGCGGCGCAGCTCTGGAAGATCCCGCCGGAGCACCTCGAAGAGGCGCAAGACGCCGCGACCCTCGCGGCCATCCGCGACATGGAGCTCGCGGGCATCGACGTCGTGACCGACGGAGAGATCCGGAGAGAGAGCTACTCGAATCGCTTCGCGACCGCGCTCGACGGCGTCTCGCTCGATCCGCCGGGCACCGCGATCGATCGCACGGGCCACGCGAACCCGGTCCCGCGCATCGCCGGGCCGATCCGCCGCAAGGGGCCCGTCGAGGTGCGCGACGCCGAGCTGCTCGTCTCGAGCACCACGCGCAAGACGAAGATCACGCTGCCCGGCCCTTTCACGATGATGCAGCAGGCGGAGAACGCTCACTACGCCTCACCCGAGGCCGCGGCGATGGACTACGCCGCCGCGGTCAACGAAGAGGTCCACGCGCTCTTCGCCGCGGGCGTCGACGTCGTGCAGCTCGACGAGCCCTACGTGCAGGCGCGCGCCGCCGAGGCGAAGAAGTACGCGGTCCGCGCGATCAACCGCGCCCTCGAGGGCGTGAAGGGTACGACCGCCGTTCACCTCTGCCTCGGCTACGCGCACATCGTGCACGAGCGGCCGAGCGGCTATTCGTTCCTCGCCGAGCTCGACGCGACGACCGCCGACATCGTCTCGATCGAGGCCGCGCAGCCGAAGCTCGACATGTCGGTCCTGCGCGAGCTGCCGAGCAAGACGATCATGCTCGGCGTGCTCGATCTCGGCGACCCGGCGATCGAGACGCCCGCGGTCGTCGCCGAGCGGATCCGCCGCGCGCTCGCCGTCGTTTCGCCCGAGCGCCTCGTCATCGCGCCCGACTGCGGCATGAAGTACCTCTCGCGCGAGACGGCGATCGGCAAGGCCCGCGCGATGGTCGAAGGCGCCAAAATCGTGCGCCGCGAGCTGGGCGCCGGCTGATCTCCGGCGAGCCTTGTCGGCCGCGAGGCCGCGGCATACCCTCCCCGGCCTGAATCATCGGAGGCCCACGAACATGAAGCTCTACTTCCATCCCGTGTCGACTGCGTCCCGTCCGGTCGTCCTCTTCCTCGCGGAGCAGAAGATCGCTTACGAGCCCGTCGTCGTCGATCTGATGACCGGCGCGCACCTCGCGGAGCCGTTCGCGAAGCTCAACCCGAGCAAGATGGTCCCGGCGCTCGAAGACGGCGACTTCGTGCTCACCGAGTCGTCCGCGATCCTCAAGTACCTCGCGGAGAAGGCCGGCTCGGCCACGTACCCGACGGATCTGAAGAAGCGCGCGCGCGTCAACGAGCGCATGGATTGGTTCAACACGAACTTCTACCGCGAGTGGGCCTACCACATGCTCTACCCGCAGCTCTTCCCCCACCACCTCCGCACGCCGGACACCGCGCAGTCGTCGACCGTGCAGTGGGGCAAAGAGAAGTCGGAGCACTGGCTCAAGATCATGGACAGCCACATCATCGGCAGCCAGAAGTACGTCGCCGGCGACGACATCACGATCGCCGACTACTTCGGCTCGCAGATCATGGCCGCGGGCGATCTCGTCGGCTGCGTCTACGATCGGTTCCCCAACGTCGATCGCTGGATGAAGACGATGCGCGCGCTCCCGTCGTGGAAGACGGTGAACGAGGCGACCGACGGGTTCGCCGCGTCGCTGAAGGGCAAGCCCTTCGTCAGCATCACGGCTTGATCCGAGCCACGCCTCACGCCTATCTCGGGCTCGACAGCCCGACGCCCGGCGAGTGGCAAGCATGGCATCGCGCGATGCTCGAAGAGCGCGATGCCGTGCTCGCCCGCGTGGGGTTCGATCCGGCGGTGTACGACGATCCCGCCGGCGCGTGGAGCGACACGTCGTTCCGTCAGGTCTTTCTCTTCATGTACGACGAGGCGCTGTTCGATCGCGCCCGCCGCCGCTATTGCACCGCGGAGCTGTTCGATCGCTGGAAGGAGCGGTTCGGCCGCGTCGACGCCGTGCTCCTCTGGCACGCGTACCCGCGGCTCGGCTTCGACGCGCGCACGCAGTTCGACTTCTACCGCGACATGCCCGGCGGCCTCGCGAAGCTCCGCGCCGAGGTGAGCGACGTGCTCCACGGGCGCGGCGCGCGCGTCTTCGTCGACTACAACCCGTGGGACGCGGGCAGCTACGACGAGCTCGCCGAGATCGTCCGCGGCTTGGGCGCCGACGGCGTGATGCTCGACACGATGACCGATCTGCCGGAGCCGATGGCGCGCGCCGTCGGCGGCGGCGTCGTCTTCGCGCCCGAGCTCCATCCGAAAGACGAAGAGCTGCGCCACGTGCGCCAGTCGTGGGCGCAGTGGCTCGACGTCGGCGACGGGCCCTCGATCCCTCGCCTCCGCTGGCTCGTGCCGCGCCATCGCCAGCTCGTCATCGCGCGCTGGGACACGTCGCGGAAGAGAGACATCGTCTACAGCTTCTTCAACGGCGCGGGGCTCATTCTCTGGGAGAACGTCTTCGGCGCCTACAACCCGTACACGCGCGACGATCGCCGCCTCATCGCCGAGACGGGCGCGATCTTCGATCGATACGGCGAGCTCTTCGCCCGCGGCGAGTGGCTGCCGCTCGTTCCCACGGGCGTCGCCGGGCTCGACGCGAATCGATGGAGCGACGGCGCGCGATCGATCCTGACCCTGCGCAACCGAACGCGCGAGACGCTCCATCACCGCGTCGCCGACGACGCGCCGATACAAGGCCTGCGTCACGCCGCGTTCTGGGGCGACCGCCGGGAGATCTCGCCCGGCGATCTCGTCGCGATCGAGCCCGAGGGCGTCCAGGCGATCGTCGTCGACGAACCTCGCTCGATCGCGTCCGCGCTCGCGCACTTCGACGCGCTCTCGCGCCGCGCGGGCGCGCCGGAAGACGAAGCGCCCCGCCCGAGGCCGCGCCTTCGCTCCGTGAGTGCCGCGCCGATCGAGGAGGCCGCGGGTCCGCGCATGATCGCGCTCCCCGGCGGCGCGTTCACGATGACGATCCGTCACCCGCGCCGCGAGCACGGCTGCTACCCCGACGGCGCGACCGACGACGCGACGTGGGGCTGGTTCTACGAAGACACGATCACCCACGAGATGGCCCTCACGCTCGCGCCCTTCGCGATCCGCGAGAGCGCCGTGACGAACGCGGAGATCGTCGCCTTCGTGCACGCGACGAAGTACGCGCCCGCCGATCCCGAGCGCTTCCTCGCGCACATCACGCGCGACGCCGACGGCTCGCTCCCCGCGGCGCTGCCCGCCGACGTCGCGAACCTCCCGGTCACGTTCGTGAGCCTCGACGACGCGCGCGCCTTCGCCGCGTGGCAGGGGCATCGCCTCCCGACCGAGGCCGAGTGGCAGTGGGCGGCCGAAGGCGCCGGTCGCGGTCATCGCTTCCCTTGGGGCGACGGAGATCGCGTCTTTCCGCCTTCGCTGCGTCCGGCGTTCGATCGATCCACGGCGACGCCGCAAGGCGTGACGGGCCTGTCGGGCAACGCCTGGGAGCTCACCGAGAGCGAGCACACTGACGGGCACACGCGCTTCGTCATGCTCCGCGGCGGCGTCTACCTGCCGCCTGGAGAGAGCGAATGGCTCCCGCGGCGCGGCGCGCGCCCGAACCAGGAGCACGCGAAGTACATCCTGCTCGCCGACGGGCTCGACCGCAGCGAGACGGTCTCCTTTCGAACGGTGGTCGATCGGCCCTGAAATGCGGCATCATGTCCGCGATCCATGCAGCCTCTCGCCTTCGGGCTCGTACCGGCAAGCACGACATCGAACGCGTTCGACGAGCTCGCGCGCTGGATGGGCGAGAACGTCGGCGTGACGTGCACCGCGAAGACGGCGAAGACCTACAAGGAGCTCGCGGCCAGCGTTCGCGACGGGAGCAGCGACGTCGCGTGGCTCCCTCCGGTCGTCTACGCGTGGCTCGCCGAAGCGGTCACGCCGATCGGGAGCCTCGTCCGCGATCGACAGGCGACGTACGCCGCGGCGCTCGTCGTGCGCGACGACTCGCCCTTGAAGGAGCTCTCCTCGCTCGAAGGAGCGAAGGTGCGCGCCGGCTGGGTCGACCCGTGGAGCGCCGCCGGCTACGTCGTTCCGCTGATCGAGCTGTCGCGCAAGGGAGTCGATCCCGCGGCGGCGTTCGCGAAGCAGACGTTCCACGGCAGCCACGACGAGGCGCTCCGCGCGCTCGCGCGCGGAGACTGCGACGTCGTCGCCACGTACTGCCGCAAGCGCGGCGAAGAGCTCGAAGGCGGCTGGTCGGAGGTCTCCGATCTGCGCGCGCGCGTCCTCGCCACGTTCGGCGAGATCCCGCCCGACGTCATCGCCACGCGGCGCAACCTCGCGGTGAGGGACTACGAGCGCGCGCGCGACGCCCTCCGCCGCACGTTCGCCGATCCGAAGGGCCGCGAGCTGGCGCGCGCGCTCTTCGGAGGAGGCGAGCTCACCGAGTCGGTGGAGCCCGGGCACGAGACCCTCCGCATCGCGTACGAAGGCGCGGTCGCGAAGGGTCTCTTCGACTGAGATCGATCAGTAGCCGGCGGGCAGCACGAGCGACGTGAACGGCGTGTCCTCGCGGCAGCTCTCCGTGTTCGACGATCCGTCGGGCTGGAGGCAGTTCTTGATCGGGCCGTCGAGGTACTTCATGTAGAGATCGTAGTGGCCGGAGACGGAGAGCTCGGGGCCCGCGCCCGTCGGGCCCCACGAATTCTTGACGCGGATGAAGACCATCTTCGCCTCGTCGGCGAGCGCCGCCTCGAGCTGCTCGGCGTTCGCGTCGACGCCCGCCTTCAGCGTGCCGAAGCCGGGCACGTCGTCGATCTGATAGTCGCTCATCGCGACCATGTGGCCGCCCTGCCTTCCGGGCGTCGCGGGCACGTCGGCGAACGTCGAGCCGCGCATCGCGTTGAAGTCGACCGTGAACGTGAGCAGCGGCGGGACGCCGTCGTGGACCGCCTTCTGCGCGCGCTTGAGGAACGCGCGGCGCTCGGCGGCGCTCGCCGGGTAGTACGCCTCCTTCCACGCGTAGCGACCGTCGGGCTGGCCGTCGAACGACGGCAGGATGTCCTTCAGCGTGACCGTCTGCTTCTCGCGCGAGCCCGGGTCGACCGCCGTCACCGCGAGCTTCGTCGGCGACAGGACCTTGTGCGTCGCGGCGTCGGACCAGTCCGGGCTCCGATCGAGCCGGCGGCCGAACGCGGTGTCGAGCCGCTCGATCACGTCGGGCGAGAGCTGCCAGGCCGCGTCCATCTCGCGGCGGAGCAGATCGAGATCCTTTCGCGCGGCGCGATCCTTGAGCACGCCCTCGCGCAGCGATCGGTTGATCGCCGAGAGCGCCGAAGACTGCCGGCTCGAGCGGATGTTCGCCGCGTCTTCCGGGATGAAGTCGCCTTCGCGCATCGCGCCGAAGTACTTCATGATGTGCGACGCCTCCCAGAAGAAGCCGCCGGTCTGCACTTCCTTCATGTCGGCGTAGCGGTTGTTGGGCGACTCGTCGGCGCTCCAGAGGATCTGGAGGTACCAGTGCCAGTACGACCAGTAGCTCTCGGAGAGATCGAGCGCCTCGTCGGTCGCCGACTTGTGGAGCGCTTCGAGCCAGCTCGCGTTTGCGTAGAGCCAGCAGTTGCCGATCGCTTGGTTCTTCACGTCCGTGTGAGGCAGCGTCACGACGTCGTCGGAGGACGTCTTCGCGTCGTCGGCGGAAGAGCAGCCGACGGCGAGCACGGGCAGCGAGAGAGCGGCGGCGACGCCGAGCAAGCGGGTCCGAAGGAGGCGAGCGAGGTCCATGACCCATGCTCTTGCGAGGAGCGTACCGACACCTACATCAGCGACTCGATCGATGAAGTGCCTGGATCCGTGGAGAATCCGAGCCTGGCCGCCGGCTCGATCCGGTTTCGCGCGCGGCTCGCGGATCGCTCCGGATCCAGCGACCAACATGCAACCTTTTGGTTGCATGTTGGGATGGAGCGCGCTACGAGGGTGATCACCCTGGAGGTCCCCCATGGCAGAAGTGACTCCCGATCGCATCGAGAAGAAGATCCTCCTCCGCGCTCCCCGCGCGCGCGTCTGGCGCGCGATCAGCGACTCGCGCGAGTTCGGCGCCTGGTTCGGCATGACGTTCGAGGGCCCCTTCGTGGCCGGCGCGCCGATCAAGGCCACGATCGGCGCGACGACGGTCGACGACGAGATCGCCGCGAGTCAGAAGCCCTACGAGGGCATACGCGTCGACTTCAGCGTCGATCGGATCGAGCCCGAGCGCCTGATCTCGTTTCGCTGGCATCCTTACGCCATCGATCCGGCGGTCGATTACTCGCGCGAGCCTTCGACGCTCATCGTCTTCGAGCTGCGCGACGCCGAGGGCGGCACGCTCTTGACCGTCACCGAGTCGGGCTTCGACGGGATCCCGCTCGAGCGGCGCGCGACCGCGTTCAAGATGAACGAAGGCGGTTGGGAGGCGCAGATGACGCTCGTCGAGAAGTATCTTGCTCGCGCGGCCTGATGCCGCGCCTGTCTTCGCCGCCCTCGGCGACGAGACGCGCCTCAGGGTGGTCTCGCGGCTCTGCGAAGAGGGACCTCTCTCGATCGCGAAGCTCACCGAGGGCTCGGCGGTCACCCGTCAGGCCGTGACGAAGCACCTTCACGTCCTCGAAGGCGCGGGCCTCGTTCGGGGCTATCGCGCCGGGCGCGAGAACGTGTGGGAGCTCACGCCCAAGCGGCTCGGGCAGGCGCAGAAGTACCTCCAGATGATCTCCGACGAGTGGGACGCGACGCTCGGCCGTCTCGCGGCCTTCGTCGAAGACGAGTGAGCCCAGGGCGGGGTTCTCGTGCGAAGATCCCGCCGTGCCGAGCGCCGACGATCACGAGTCGCCCTTCGTCGACGAGCCCGCGCGCCCTCTGCCGCCCGCGCCTGCGGCGCCGCCGTGGACCGTCGCCATCGTCGACGACGAAGAAGAGGTCCACGCCGTCACGCGCCTCGCCCTGCAAGACGTCGTGCTCGCGAACCGCAAGCTCGCGTTCGTGAGCGCGCGCTCCGCCGCCGAGGCCCGCGCGCTCTTCGCGGAGAAGCGCGACATCGCCGTCGTGCTCCTCGACGTCGTCATGGAGACCGACGACGCGGGGCTCGCGCTCGTCCGCTACATCCGCGAAGAGCTCGCCGACGAGAGCGTGCGCGTCGTGCTGCGGACGGGTCAGCCCGGTCAGGCGCCCGAAGCCACGGTGATCCGCAACTACGACATCAGCGACTACCGCACGAAGACCGAGCTCACCTCGACGCGCCTCCTCACCACCGTGATCTCGGCGCTCCGAACCTACGAGCAGCTCCGCGCGGTGAAGGCGGCATACGACGAGATCGCGCGGCTCACCGCGGCGCTCGAGCGCGAGCGCGATTACCTCCGCGAGGAGGTCAAAGAGAGCGGCGGCGCGATGATCGGCGCGAGCCCCGCGCTCGATCAGGTTCGAACGGCGATCGCCGCTGTCGCGTCGACCGACGCGACGGTGCTCGTGCTCGGCGAGTCCGGCGTGGGCAAGGAGCTCGTCGCCCGCGCCATCCACGAGGCGAGCGGCCGCGCGTCGGGACCTCTCGTGAAGGTCAACTGCGCGAGCGTGCCTCGCGAGCTCTTCGAAAGCGAGTTCTTCGGCCACGTCCGCGGCGCGTTCACCGGCGCGCACAAGGATCGCGTCGGCCGCTTCCAGCTCGCCGACGGAGGAACGCTCTTCCTCGACGAGGTGGGCGAGATCCCCCTCGAGCTCCAGGGCAAGCTGCTCCGCGCGCTCCAGGAGCGCGAGGTCGAGCGCATCGGCGACGGTCGCGCGCAGAAGGTCGACGTCCGCGTGATCGCCGCGACGAACCGACAGCTCAAGACCGCCGTCGACGCGGGAGCGTTCCGCGCCGATCTCTACTATCGCTTGAGCGTCTTCCCCCTCTCGATCCCGCCGCTCCGCGAACGCTCCGACGACGTCGTCTCGCTCTTCGAGCACTTCGTCGCGCGCGCCTGCCAGCGCCTCGGCCGGCCGTTCCTCGCAGTCTCCGGCGACGACGCGAAGAAGCTCGAACGCTACGCGTGGCCGGGCAACGTGCGCGAGCTCGAGAACGTCGCCGAGCGCGCGGTGATCCTCTCGCTCGACGGCGTCTTGCGCCTCGACGACGCGCTCCCCGAGCTCGCCGCCCTCGAGGCGCTCGAAGCGCCCCCGGCGTCGCGCGAGCTGCGCGACGCACCCGACGCCGAGGCCCCCACGCGAGGTTACTTCACCGCCGACGAGATGCGCGCGCACGAGCGCCTGAACCTGGTCCGCGCGCTCGAGCGCGCGGGCGGAAAGATCGCCGGCGAGAGCGGCGCCGCCGCGCTCCTCGGGGTCAAGCCCTCCACCCTCGCGTATCAGCTCAAGAGCTTCGGCATCATCAAGCGAAGCTGACGCGCCTCACGGATCGGCGACCGGGAACGTGACCACGAACGACGTCCCCTCACCCGGCGCGCTCTCCAGCGTGACGCGCCCCCCGAGCACGTCGGTGACGAGCGTGTGGACGATGTGGAGCCCGAGCCCGGTGCCTCCGTGCGCGCGGCGCGTGGTGAAGAACGGCTGAAAGGCGTGCGCGCGCGCGTCTTCGCTCATTCCGCACCCGTCGTCTTCGTACGCCAGCGTCACCTTGCCGTCGTCGCGCGACGCCCGCAGGACGGCCGCGACGGGCTTGCCGCCGTGGAGCGCCGAGTTGGTCACGAAGTTCGTCACGATCTGCGCGATCGCGCCGGGGAACGTGACGCAGTCGAGATCGCCGCGGGTCTCGAGCGCGACGCGCATCGCCGCGCTCTTCGCGATGGGCCGCAGGCTGTCGAGCGTCTCGCGGAGGTAGGCGCCGAGATCGACCCGGCGGCGCTCCTGCATCGCGTGATCGACCGAGACGCGCTTGAACTTGGTGATGAGCGACGCCGAACGTTCGAGGTTCTGATCGACGAGGTGGGCCGCCTGGCCTGCCCGCGAGAGGAAGCTTCGAAGGTCGCCCTTCGTCAAGCTCGCCGACGCGAGCTTCTCTTCGAGCGCGGCGATCGCGTCGGTGACCACGCCGATGGCGGTCACGGCGACGCCGAGCGGCGTGTTCACCTCGTGCGCGACGCCCGAGACGAGGAGGCCGACGGTGGCGAGGCGTTCCTTGCGCACGAGCTCGTCTTGCGCCTCTTCGAGGCGCTCGAGGGAGCGTCGCACCTCCTCCTCGGCGCGCTTGCGCTCGAAGTACGTCGGCACGTCGACGCCCTGCGCGCGGATCACCTCCATGTCGACGCCGAGGTGCTCGCGCACGCACGCGCCGACGCGATCGGGCGGCGCCATGACGAAGAGACACGCGTCGTCGCCGCGGGCGCGGCAGCGCACCTCGACCGCGGTGAGCTCGAGGCCGAAGCTCGCCTCGCACCAGCCCGACGAGTAGCCCGCGCTCATGATGCACACCGGCGTCGTCGAAGGACGCTCCGCGCGGAGGAACGCCGCGGCCTCGAACGAATACGGGTGCTCGTAGACGAGGCAGAAGCTCTCGTCGGGCACGGGGCGGCTCTCCGGCTTGATGTCGACGCGCGCCCAGCCCGTGTACGCGAAGTGGACGGGGCCCCCGCTGAGCTTCTCGAGCGCGTCGCGCGCGCCGAGCTTGGCGTGCATCGTCCGCGCGTCGTGGATGCCGATGGTGTGGGCGATGTCGAACAGGAAGCCCCGCGCGATCGCGAGCGCCTCGCGCTCGCCGCGGTCGGCGTAGAGCTGCACCAGCGTGTCGAGGAAGTCGATCGAGAACGCCGACGCGCGCACGAGGAGATACCGCTCGTCGTCGATCGCGATCATCGCGCGCGCAGGGTCGATGTCGATCTTGCGAAACAGATCGCGCATCGTCACGGCGACCTGATCGAACAGCGGCTGCGCCGCTTCGGGCGCGCGAACGACGCTGACGGCGCTCGGTTGAAAGACACCTGCGCGCAGGCGTTCGTTCTCGGCTTCGAGCTCGGCGATCCGTGCGAGGAGCTTCTCCGTCACCCGAGGAGGCTACAACGCGCGTGCAGCTGCCGAGCGGCGACGGAAGTCTTCGCGAGCACAAAGACGGAATTTCGCGCGCTCGCAGATTTTCGCGACCTCCGTCTGCCGTGATTTCCGGCACTTGCCGGCGGTACGGCCGCTGCAGAGGCGGAGCTCATGCGTTCCACTTTCCTCCTCGCCGCGATCGCCGTTGCGCTCGCGGGTACCTCTGTTGGTTGCCAAGACCCGAACCCGTCCGACGAAGGCAAGGGCGAAGCGCCCCCCGTCGACCCCAACAGCCCCGAAGGGCAGAACATCCCGAGCGAGGGCGAAACGACCTCGGGCCTCGAGGCCGTCGACGACGCGATCAAGGCCTGGATGCGCGCGACGTGCACCGGCGCCGTCACGTTCGCGCTCGGGTTCGACGGCAAGCCCCTCACGGCGAAGGGCTACGGCCACAAGTACGGTCCACCGAACGCCGCGTGCGGCAAGGGCAGCGACGTCTACACCAACGCGCTCGACGTGATGCCGGAGACGCCGATGCGCATCGGCTCGAACAGCAAGGCGATCACCGCCGCGATCGTGCGCATCGTGCTCAAGCAGAAGCTCGCCGCGCTCGGGCGGCCCACGACCGACGCCGAGGTCGAGAGCCTGCCCGTGTTCGACGCCGATCTCGATCTGGTCTCCGCGCGCTTCCGCCGCGCGGTGAGCTCGAACCTCGCGACGGGGACCGCCGCGTGCACCGCGATCGACGGCGGGGTGTCGGAGATCGTCGCCGGCGGACGCGTCGATCCGCGCTGGACGTCGATGACCGTGGGCCAGCTCCTCGGCCATCGCTCGGGCCTTCCCCGCGGCGGCAACCCGGTCACCGCGAAGCTCGCGGCGATCCGCGGCATCGACTCGCTCGAGAAGCTCGAGGCCGAGAGCGCGCTCGCGGGCGCGACGCCCACGACCCAGAGCGCGCTCGACGAGAAGATCTCGGGCGCGCGCTTCATTCGCCAGTCGACGCTCGAGGAGTACCTCGTCGGCAACGTCGACCTGTGCCTGACCTACCCGCCTGGCGGCCCTCTCCCCGCGATCTCGGGCTTCAATCCGTACTCGAACATGGCGTACGGCATCCTCCAGCACATCGCCGAGCACGTGAGCGGCCGCACGCTCACCGCGCCCCTCGGCGCGCCGGGGGATCACCCCGAGTCGCTGCTCGCGCAGTTCAACGAGACGCGCCTAGGCTTCACGAAGGGCGTGCGATCGAAGTACGGGATCTACGCGGCGCAGCCGATCATCAACCTCCGCGATCTCGCGGAGCCGAGCTATCGCGGCTGGGACGGTCAATCGCTGGTCGGCAAGTTCGCCGACGTGAAGCGCCCCTTCTGCGTCTGGAACGAGGGCACCAGCACGTGCGACACGAGCGCCTTCACCAACGGCAGCGTCCGCTATCACTGGCAGTGGAAGAACGAGCTCGTCGACGTCGGCTACGAGAACGAGGGCTTCGCCGCGGGGCCCGGCCTCATCGTCGTCGAGGCGCCGCTCATGCTGAAGTTCATGGCGAAGTACTGGGTCGAAGGCGCCGGCAGCGTGCCCCTCTACGGGCGCGAGCGCGCGACGAGCCCGTCGGCGACGACGCGCTGGCACCTCGGCGCGCTCCGGGGCACCGACTCGACCGTCGCGCAGTTCGCTGGCGATCAGGTTCCCTACTTCGTCGTTCCGCGCAAGGACGGCGAGCTCGATCTCGCGACCTTCGAGAAGTACCCCGCGGACGCCCCGCCGGACGCGCAGTGCAAGCTGCCCAAGGGCCTCGACATGGTGCTCACCGCGAACCAGCACGACGACAAAGCGTGCGCGGGCCAGTCCACGACCGTCTGCGCGTATCGCTACATGGCGCTCCGTGACGTCGTGAAGGAGGCGCTCTGCAAGGTGAGCTGGCAGAAGGTGCATCCGCAGCTCGCCGCGAAGTGAGCCGGGCGTTCACGCGCGCGCGATCAAGAGGGCGAGCGTGACGAAGCAGATCGCGGCGGAGGTCGCCACGACCGTGCGCAGGCGGCGCGAAGGCGCGCTCGCCTGCGCCGCCGCGTTCACGGGCCTCGCGAGCGCGTAGATCACCGCGACGACGGCGACCGCGAGGAGCACGTGCTCGATGGGGAACGGCTTCGGCCCGTGGCGCGCGACGGCGATGCGCTCGGCCTCGGCGGCGACGCCGCGCATCTCCATGTCTCTTCGAAGCTGCCACTCGATCCGGAAGGCGGCGAAGTAGAGGACGCCCGCGACGCCGAGCGTCGACGCGAGCTGCCTCAGGCCGTGGAGCCGCGTGCGCGTGCCGAAGTGCTCGCGAAACGCGTCGACCGCGGCGCGCGCCCCGAAGAACGACGCGGCCGCGTACGCGACGAGCGCCGGCAGCCACGCGAGGACGTGAAGGCCGCGCGCGCCGAGGCGGCGCGCGGTGCGGCCGGGATCGTAGAGATCGTGGAAGCCGCCCGACGTGGCGTAGCCGAGCTGCCCGAGGAGGAAGAAGAACGCGACGAGCGCCACGAGCAGGCGCGCCATCGGCGACAGACGCGGGCGACGCACGACGACCGCGGCGACGAGGCCCGCGCCCGCGGTGAGCGCGAGCCCCGCCCAGTCGGCGACGAGGATCGTCGACGACGTCCAGCGCGTACACGGCGCGTAGTGCACCTGACCGTGACCGAAGAACGTGAGCTTGTAGCCGTCGATGCCGCAGCCGAAGATCCGGGAGGCGAGCGCGTGACCTCCGAACTCGTGCAGGAGGAGCCCCGTCGTGTGCATGACGAAGCCCCAGACGAAGAAGAGGACGACCGCGCCGAGCCAGGCCTTCTTCGACATCGCTCGGTATGCGCGTCAGCCGCCGCTCGACGCCGGCAGGTGACGATCGATCATCGCGTCGCGCCAGGCGAGCACGTCTTCCCATCGCGCGGCGAGCTCGGGCCGCGCCCACGCCTCGCGCTGCGCCGGCAAGAGGCCCACGGGCGCCGTTCGATGCGGGCGCACGGCCTGGAGCGCCGTCGCGACGGCGACGTCGGCGAGCGTGAAGCGACCGAGGAGCGGCTCGATCGGCCGGCCGGCGATCGCGGCGCGAACCGCGGCGAGATCCTCTTCGAGCGCTTCGTCGGGCACGGGCGAGACGCCGTACTTCTTTCGAATGTACGCCGTTCCGAGGCGCGCCGAGGGGGCGAAGATCGCGCGCAGCGCGCGCGGCATGTGCGGCGGCAGGCTCTCGATCTGCACCTCCCTGCTCTCCTCGGTGCGCGCGAGGATCTGCGATCGCCCCGCGCGCATGAGCCGCTCGCTCAGCTCGTTCCAATCGCCGATCGCCTCGAGGAGCTCGGGCGGAAGGAGCGGCGCGCCCTCGCCGCGCGCGTCGGCCTCCTGCGCGATCGCGAACGAGTCGCCGATCGACAGCCCGTTCGGTCCGAGGAGATGCGGCACGCTCACGCGACCCGACATGCGCCGCGCGCGCACGCGCAGCCAGGGCTCGCTCACGATCGGCGTGTACTCCTCGTAGCGGTGCGCGATGCCGTGATGGGCGAGCGCCCACCGCGCCTTCGCCGTCCAGGGCGAGAAACCTTCTCCGACGAGAACGAGCTCCTTCATCACTGCTCATGCAGTGACAGGTCGCTCACCCGGGCGCAAGCTCCTCTCGCGCGATGGGGGCCATGTAGGGGTTCTCCGCGACCCTCGGCTCGACGTCGGCCGAGAGCCACAAGAGCACGAGCGGCATCGCCAGCGAGAAGAGGCCGATCACCGCCGCAGGCGCGCCGAGCGTCACGATCATGAGCGCGACCGTGCCGACCGCGATGGCGCTGAGGATCGCGGCTTGTGCGTAGCGAGCACGAGGTTCTCCGTTCATGGCCTCGTTCGGCTGCATCGCGCATGCCTGCTCGCGTTCGGCCTCCGATCGCGCGCTTTCTCCCCGCTTGGACCGCGCGAGCGCCGCAAGGCGTGCGCCGGCGCGCAAGAGGTGCGAGCCCTCACACGCGGCGGTGGAGCTCGATGACGTTGCGGTCGGGATCGCGCACGAAGATCGCCTCGGCGCGCTCGCCGAGGCGCATCGGCCCGCCGCTCAGGGGAAAGCCGGCGCCTTCGAGCGCCTCCTTGGCCGCGCCGAGATCGGGGCAGTACAGCGCGACGTGCGTGATGCCGGGGTGCTTGTCGGGAACGTCCATGAGCACGTTCTTCGCGTCGGCCGAAGGCGCGTTGAGCACGAGGTTCAGCTCGATGCCCGCGGGGTGCTCGAGGATCGCGACGGGCTCGGGCCCCATCGGCCCGTGCGTCTTGACGAAGCCGAGGAGCTCGTAGAACCGCATCGAGCGCTCCAGATCGTGCACGCGAATGCCGACGTGGGCGATGCCCGTGATCCCGATGCGCGCCGTGGTCATGTCGAGCCATCGTAGCGTCGAACGGCGCTCTCTTGATACGTTCGCGTCGTGGACGTTCGGCGCGCCTTCTCCCTTCGAGCAGGGGTGCGCGCGCTCTTCGCTCCGTCGCCTCCGCCGCTTGCGTCGTCCGGCAGGCTCCGTCCGCTCGACGGCCTGCGCGCGCTGTCGATCTTGTGGGTCGTGACGTTCCACACCGCGTGGTTCTCGTGGAACCTCGCGCCGTCGACGTACTTCGCGCTCCTCCACGCCGACTGGCTCTTGCCCCTCTGGCGCGGCGACTTCGGCGTCGACGTCTTCTTCGTGCTCTCCGGCTTCCTCATCGCCGGCCTCCTCGTCGACGAACGCGAGCGCACGGGCGAGGTGCGGTTGGCGAGGTTTTACCTACGAAGGTTCCTGCGCCTGTGGCCGGCCTTGGCGGCGGCGGCGATCGTCGAGCTCGTGCTCTCGCCCGAGCGCGCGCCGATGGCGTGGGCGACGCTCCTCTACGTCAGCGACTTCGTCCCCGTCGTGAAGGCGTTCATGGTGTGGACGTGGTCGCTCTCGATCGAAGAGCAGTTCTATCTCGTGTGCCCCTGGCTCCTCGCCGCGATCGCCGGCGCGAGAGCGCGCGTGCGCGCCGGCGTGCTCGCGGCGATCGTGGTCTCGCTCGTCGTCGTCGCGGCGATCGTCGTCGCGCGAGGGCCCTTCTTCGCCTTCGACGCCGAGATCGCGATCAACCGCCCCTTCCCCGCGTGGGCGCGCGCCTACGACGCGCTCTATTCGAAGCCGTGGATGCGCGCGGCGCCGCTGCTCGCGGGGGTGACCGCCGCGATCCTGCATCGAACGCCGGGCGTGCGCCGCGCGATCGCGGCGTCGCGCTACGCCTCGCTCGGTTTCGCGATCGCGATCGCGGCGGCGGCCGCGAGCACCGAGTGGCGCCTCGTCTTCGGCGCGAGCCGCGTCCTCGAGATCGCCTACCTCGCGTCGTATCGCGCCGTGTTCGGCTGCGCGATCGCCTACGTGATCCTCTTCGTCCTCTCCGGTCATCCGCTGGGCGAGCGCGTGGGACGCGTGCTCTCGGCGCGCGCGCTCTACCCCGTCGCCCAGCTCGCGTATGCGGCGTACCTCCTCAATCCCTTCGTCGCCATGTGGACGCACCGGACCTTCAGCGCGCGCCTCACGAGCGCCGGCGCGGCGATGGCGCTGCTCCTCCCGCTCGATCTCGCGCTCACCTTCGGGTTCGCGACGGTGCTCCACTTGATCGTCGAGCGTCCGTTCATGGAGCTGCGCCCGCGGGCGTGAGGGCGGCCGCGCGGTTAGCCCGCGCGCGCCCGGCAGGCCCCCGGGAGCCGGCGCGGATCGCGAGCGATCCTCGCGCCGCGCGCGTTCGACCGCAGAAAATCGCGGTTCGCGTCGTGGCACGACGCTCGCTCCTCGCTCCGTCATGCTCACCTCCCGGCTCGCCTCGTTCGTGTGCCTCTCCGTCGCTCTCTCCACGCCGCTCGGCTGCGCCGTCGAGTCGGAAGAAACGTCGGGTTCGACCGCCGACGCCGTCAGCGCGTTCCCCTCGCAGTGCCCGCAGTTCGCCCGCGGTCACGTCGCGAAGGGCACGTGGGCCGGCGACGCGCGCGGGTGCGTCGTCGAGCGGTGCGCTCCGGGATGGGCCAACGCCGAGCCCGACGAAGGGATCGTGAGCCCGCGCATGAAGGGGGTCTACAAACGCGGCATCCTCGGCATGATCGACGACAAGAACGACGGCTGCGAGAGCTCGCTGGCCAAGCTCGTCGCCGCGGGCTCCTCGCCCGGCGTCGAGAACCTCGGCGCGCTCGCGGGCGACGTCTCGGGCGGGCGCTCGCTCACGGCGCGCGCCGTCGGCAACCACGTCTACCGCGTGCGGGTGAACGAGACGCACAGCGGCCTGCCCAAGCCTCAGCGCGTGATCGTCGCGATGCGCCACTACGCCTCGATGCCCTACGAGATCGCGCTCTCGGCCTCGCGCGGCGACAGCGCCGCGAAGCCGTGCACCGGCAGCGTCTCGACGTACACGTCGTCGGACGTCGAGAACGACGCGTCGTGGAAGGGGCGCCCCGAGAACGCGAACGTGGATTTCTCCGGCGTGAAGGAGCTGCTCCGCTTCGCCGCGTTCGAAACGAAAGACGTGCTCGCCGCCGACGACTCGTTCGATCTGTACGTTCGCGTGAGCCTCGCCGATCCGAGCGCGAGCACCGCGCTCGGCGATCCGACCTTCTTCCTCGAGATCGCGCCGTCGAAGTACGACGCCGATCGCCTGCCGCTCCGCTGCGAACCCTGACGCGTACTCAGGCGAGCCGGGCGACGACCTCGAGGGCGCGGTCGATCTCCTCCGGCGTGTTCACGATGCCGGGTGTGAAGCGCGCGTACGACGGCCGGTAGGGCGTCGTCGTACCGACGACCTTCGCCGCGAGCAGCTTGGCCACCACGTCGTCGGGCTTGATCCCCGCGACCTCGAAGGTGACGATCCCCGACGAGAGCGCGGGATCGATCGGCGTGTGCAAGGTGACGTGACGCATCTTCGCGAGGCCCGCCTTGCATCGGCTCGCGAGCTCGTGCATGCGCTGCTCGATCGCCGCCTTGCCGATCCGGAGGTGATAGTCGAACGCGTCGCGGAGCGCCCATCGATGCTCGAAGGCGCGGAAGCCTCCCGGCGTCATCGTGCGGCCGCTCGGCGGCGGCACCTCGCCCTCTCCCATCTCGCGGGCCACGATGTAGTCCCAGTCGAACGGGCACGCCGTCGGTCGCATCCGCGCCCACGCTTCCTTGCGCGCCCAGACGACGCCCGTGCCGCGCGGACCGAAGATCCACTTGTGGCAGCCCGCCATGAACACGTCGCATCCGAGATCGGCCATCGAGGCGTTCTCCACGCCGAAGCCGTGCACGCCGTCGACGCAGAGGAGGATCTTCTCCTTGGGGCCGCGCGAGGCGTTCGCCTTGGCGACGACGTCGGCGATCGCCTTCACCGGCGTCTTCACGCCCGTCGACGAGTGCACCCACGTCATCGCGATCGCGCGCGTCGCCGGCGAAATCGCCTTGTCGATCGCCGCGGCCATCGCGTCGCGCGTCGCTTCGCGCCCCTCGTCGTAGAGCGCGACGGTCTTGATCGTCGCGCCGGTGCGCTCGGCGGCGAGGCGGACCGACTCGTGCGTGACGAAGTGATCGTGCTTCGTCGTGATGATCTCGTCGCCGCGCTGGAGCACGAG
Source organism: Labilithrix sp. (assembly GCA_019637175.1). Taxonomy (GTDB): domain Bacteria; phylum Myxococcota_A; class Polyangia; order Polyangiales; family Polyangiaceae; genus Labilithrix. Next base: position 83,279 of record JAHBWD010000021.1, read on the forward strand.
GCCCCCGTAGACGACGGCGATGCCCGACGTCGTGCTGTCGGTCAGCGCGATCTCGTCGCGCGACGCGCCCATGTAGCGCGCGGCGGCGTCGAGCGTCGCGTGGGTGAGCTCGCCGGTGTGGAGATCGTGCTCGACGACGCCCACGGGATCTTCGTCGAGGCGCTTCCGATGGCGCTCGATCGCCTCGCGCACGGGCCGCGGGTTCGACGCGATCAGGAGGTTCCCGAGCTGCACGCGATCGCGCGCGAGGAGGAAGTCGTCGCGGAGCGCCGCCCAACCGGCGCCTCCGCTCGTGACGCTCGCGAGCTTCGGCGCGGCCGGCGCGGCGCACGCGCTGCCGACGAGCGCGGACGCGAGCCCGAAGAAGGACCGCCGCGCGACCTTGGGTGAAGATTCGGCCGGTTTCATGGGGCCAACGGTACCTTCTCGGGCGGGGCCCCGCGAGCGGCTCGACACCGACCATTTTACAGTGTAAGAGAGCGCCCGATGCGCGCCGCCCTCCTCCTCTCGTGCGTTTCGTGCGTTTCCCTCGTCCTCCTCGCCTGCGCGGCGAGCGCCCCGACCGAGCCGCCTGCGGCCGCCGCGGAGCCTGCGACGCCGCTGCCTCCCGCCGACGCGGGCGCCGCGAAGCCCGACGCCGCGCCCGACGCGCCCGGCAAGCCCAAGAACGACTGCAAGCTCGCGCCGATGACCGACGTCGCCGACGTCACGCCCGCGTTCCTCGTGCACGCGCCTCCGGCGACCGCGCCTCGGGCAACGACGGGCGGCGCGCTGAGCGGCCAGTACACGATCGACAAAGCGACCGTGTACCTGCCGAGCGGGGCCGCGGGCCTCATCGATCCACGCGCGTCTTCGGGGACGATCAACGGCTGGGCGATCTTCTCGGGGACGGACTACAGGCTCCGCCTGACGGCGAGCTTCACGATCGCGTCGGTGCTCGGGCCGCAGACGCAAGGCGTCGACACCTCGTCGCAGGGCGGATTCACCGTGAGCGGCTCGGCGCTCACGCTCGATCACGCGTGCGACGCGACGATCGACGACGAGGCCGACTACACCTTCACCGACGACGGCGGCGGCCGGGCGACGCTCCTCATCAAGACGCCCACGCCGTACGGCGACACGTACCTCGAGCTCGAGGCTGCGAAAGACTGACGCCGCGCGCTCACGCCTCGAGCGTCGCGTTGTCGATCACGAAGCGATAGCGAACGTCGGCCTTGACGAGGCGCTCGTACGCTTCGTTCACCTTCTGGATCGGGATGACCTCGACGTCGGCGGTGATCTGGTGCTTGGCGCAGAAGTCGAGCATCTCCTGGGTCTCGGCGATCCCGCCGATCCCGCTGCCCGCCACCGCGCGCCGGTTCATGAGAAGCGGGAAGACGGGCAGCGCGAGCGGCTTCTCCGGCGCGCCGACCATCACCATCGTGCCGTCGAGCCGGAGCGCGAGGAGGAGGCCGGTGAGGTCGTGCTCCGCCGAGACGGTGTTCAAGATGAAGTCGAGGCGCCCGTGGTGCTTGGCCATCTGCGCCGCGTCGGTGCTCACGACGTACTCGTGCGCGCCGAGGCGCTTGGCGTCGTCGCGCTTTCGATCCGACGAGCTGAAGAGCGTCACCTCGGCGCCCATCGCCGCCGCGAGCTTCACCGCGACGTGGCCGAGGCCGCCGAGGCCCACCACGCCGACGCGCGTTCCCTTCCCCACCTTCCAGTGGCGCAAGGGCGAGTACGTCGTGATGCCCGCGCAGAGCAGCGGCGCGACGCCCTCGAGCGAGCCGCTCTGTCGAACGGCGACGACGTAGCGCTCGTCGACCACGATCTGCTTCGAATAGCCGCCGTGGGTCGGCGTCTTCTTGTCGCGCTCGAAGCCGTTGTAGGTGAGCGACATCCCCTCTTCGCAGTATTGCTCGAGGCCTCGCTCGCACGCCGAGCACCGGCGGCACGAGTCGACCATGCAGCCGACGCCGGCGATCTGCCCGACCTCGAGCTTGGTGACGGCGCTGCCCACGGCGATCACGCGCCCGACGATCTCGTGACCGGGCACCATCGGGTAGCTCGCGTTCTGCCACTCGTTGCGCGCTTGATGCAGATCCGAGTGGCAGATGCCGCAATACGTGATGTCGATCGTGACGTCGTTCGGCTTCGGATCGCGCCGCGAGAGCTCGAACGGGGCGAGAGGGCTCTTCGCGTCGAACGCGGCGTACGCTTTGGTCGTGGGCATGGGCGAATCCTCGCCGCTCCGATGCACGCCCGCAACCTCGCGTTGCGAAGGCCGTCGCGATCCGCGATCAGGCGGCCATCGACTTGCCCGTCTCGAGCAGCGACTTGAGGTCGCTGATGATGAAGCTCCAGCCTCCGCCGGCCTGCTTGATCTCGCCGGACGTGATCGCCGACGTCTTGGGCGCGCCCTCGACCTCGTGGGTGACGGTGAGCGTCGTGATGCCCGGCGGACCGTCCTCGATCTCCCACGTGAGCCGCCGCGCGCCCTCGGCCTTCAGCTCGGGATCCCAGAGCACGCGCCACGTCTGCACGAGCCTGCGCGGCGGATCGGCCTCGATCACCTCGCCGTCGATGATCACGCGCGGCCCGCCGTGCGCGGCCATCTCCGCGCTCGCGAACGCCTCGTACTTGCCGCCGGGGCGGAGGTCGTACTCCGCGCGCGCGCGATAGCCGTACTTCTCGATCCACTCGGGCTTCGTGATCGCGTCCCAGATCGCCTGCGGCGTCGCCTTGATGTGCACACGGTAAACGTTGACCGGCTTGTCATTCTTCGTCGTCATGCTCGACCTCCAGTTGCTTCTTCAGATCCGTGAGGGCCGAAACGCGACCCTCGGTGTACTTGTCGATCCAGCGATCGTGGATCTCGCGGATGGGGACCGGGTTGAGGTAGTGCAGCTTCTCCCGGCCCGAACGAACGGCGACCACGAGCCCCGCGCCCTCGAGCACGCGCAGGTGCTTCATCACCCCGAAGCGCGTCATCGCGAGCTCCGACTCGAGCTCCGTCAACGTGCGCCCGTCGCGCGCGAAGAGCAGATCGAGGAGGAAGCGCCGCGTGGGATCCGCGAGCGCCTTGAAGATCCGGTCGTCGTCCGTCACGCGATCAATATGTGACTAAACGGTCACCTGTCAAGCGGCTCTCGTAAATTTCGAGCCAGTAGCTCGCGGTGCCCCGCGCCTCGAGCCAGGGAAAGCGCGCCCCGTCGAGCGGCTGCGAGAACAAGACGATGTCGCGCTCGGCGGCGATCGGGGCGAGTCGCTCGACGACGGCGGCGGATCCGGCGAAGGGAATGTACATGTAATAGACGTCCGCCGGCGGGAGCGCGACGTCGCGCAGATCGCCTTCGACGAGCTCGACGCCGTCGAGGCCGAGCGCACGCGACGCCGCGCGCGCGTGCGCCACGAGGTGCGCGTCGAGCTCGACGCCGATGGCGCGCGCGCCGCTCAAGAGCGCGACGAGCATGGCGACCTTGCCGAGGCCCGCGCCGAGGTCGACGAACGTCTTGCCCGGACCGAGGCCTGCATTGTCGAGCGTGAAGAGGATCTCGGCGAGCCCGCTCGGCGTGTGCCCGCGGTCGCCGAACGGCGGATAGGCGACGTCGAGGATCTCCTCGACGAGGTGATCGCGGATCTCGAGCGGCGCGCGGCGAAGCTCCGCGAGGAAGGCCTCCTTGTCGAGGGTGCCGTCGCGGATCCGCGCGCGCACGCCGGCGTGCTCGGCCTCCGCCGCCTGCCGGATGCGCGCGTAGAGCGACGGATCGGCGTCGCCTCGCATGGCGAGCGTGCTCGCGGCGAACGCGCGATCGCGAATGTCTTCCAGCGTGTGCAAAGAGGGGCGATTCTACACCTCGCAACGAGCCGCCGCGGCCGCTCATCGAATCGAAGGATCATGGCGCCCGTTCCGCTCTCCGTCCTCGATCTCGTCTCCGTCGTGCAAGGCTCGGCGCCGCGCGAGGCCCTCCACCGCAGCCTCGATCTCGCGCAGCACGTCGAGCGCCTGGGCTTCCGGCGCTACTGGGTCGCCGAGCACCACAACATGATCGGCATCGCGAGCGCGGCGACGTCGGTGGTCCTCGGCTACCTCGCGCAAGGCACGTCGTCGATCCGCATGGGCGCCGGTGGCATCATGCTGCCCAACCACTCCCCGCTCCAGATCGCCGAGCAGTTCGGCACGCTCGAGTCGCTCCATCCCGGGCGCATCGATCTCGGCCTCGGGCGGGCGCCGGGCACCGATCCCGTCGCGACGCGCGCGATGCGGCGCGATCCGAACGCGGCCGATCGCTTCCCCGAAGACGTGCAAGAGCTCCAGGCGCTCTTCGCTCCGGCGCGCGACGGCCAGCGCATCCAGGCGGTGCCGGGCGCGGGCTTGCGCGTTCCGCTCTGGATCTTGGGATCGAGCCTCTTCGGCTCGCAGCTCGCCGCGTTCCTCGGGCTGCCGTACGCGTTCGCGTCGCACTTCGCGCCCGCCGCGCTCGACGCCGCGCTGGCGACGTACCGTCAGAAGTTCGAGCCCTCGGATCAGCTCGAGCGACCGTACGCGATGGCGGGCGTCAACGTCGTCGTCGCCGACACCGACGCGGAGGCGAAGAGGCTCTTCTCGTCGATCCAGCAGGCGTTCTGCGATCTGCATCGGGGCACGCGCGGCCTGCTCGCGCCGCCGATCGACGACATCGACGCGTACTGGTCGCCGGCAGAGAAGGCGACGGCCGAGAGCATGCTCGCGTGCTCGTTCGTCGGCTCGCCGGAGACGGTGCGCCGCGGCCTCGATCGCTTCGTCGAGCGGACCGAGATCGACGAGCTCATCGTCGCGACCACGCTCTTCGATCACGAGGCGCGCAAGCGATCGTTCTCGATGCTGGCCGATCTCTGGGAGCGGCGTTAGCGCGCCTGCGGCTTCGTCGCTTCGAGCCAGCCCACGAGCTCGGGGACGAACGACGGGTGCTTCATGACCCAGTGGTCGACCGGGAGCCCGACCACCTTGCCGCCGACCTTCTCGAGGTGCGCGATCCAGCGCTGGCTGTGGAAGGCGAAGAGCTTCTTCTCTCCGTAGATGAAGAGCAGCGGGCACGTCGGCCAGTAGCCTTTCGTGAGCTTGGACGCGCGACCCGAGAACAGATCGAGCCAGACGTTGCGGTACGGGTAGTTCATCCACGCGCCGAGCGGGCGCGCGCGCGCGTCGGGCACCTTGGCCCTGCGCGCGAAGCCGCGCGTCATGGCGTCGCCGACGGGGCCGCCGATCATGAACGCCCACGCGAGCCACGACTGGTAGGCGACGATGCCGACCGCACCTCCCACGCTCGGCTTGAAATGAGGCGCGATGTCGACGCCCACGACGCGCGAGACGAGCTCGGGCACGCGATGATGGACGGGGTGGCCCCAGTAGCAGCCCCAGTCGTGGAGCACGAGGGTCACGCGCCCGCCCTTGGCTGTCTTCGCCGCATCGCGCACCAGCACGACGAGCGCGTCGACGATCTCGTCGGTGGAGTGGCCCCATCGCGACGTCTTGCGTCCGTCGAAGTTCGGCAGCGTCACGCGCACGCAGCGGTGGCCCTCGGCGAGCGCGTCGACGGCTTCGTCCCAGAGCGACGCGTCGTCGGGCCAGCCCTGGATGAAGACGATCGTCTCGCCGGCCTCGTTTCCGTGGGTGATCGGCTCGAGTCGCAGCGCCATGGGCACGACTCTAGCCGAGGAGGAGCCGCACACACACATCTTCACGAGCGGGCTCACGCGCCTCTGTCCACGCCCAAAGAGAAGTGAAAGCATCCATCGCGGGGAGACCGCGCATGATCATCGTCTACGGCACGCGCTTCTACGGGCACACCGACAAGGTCGAGGGCGTCGGGCACGTCGCCTGTCGCTTCGTCCACATCATGTTCGTGCCGCTGATCCCGATCGAGACGATGTTCTTGCTCGGCGACGATCGCGGCGTGAAGCTGCCCTTCAGCATGAAGGCGGCGCTGTGCGGCTGGCTGCGCGGCGGCACGCTGCTCTGGGGGATCAGCTCGCTCATCGGCGGCGTCGTCGAGATGGCCGAAGGCGAGATCCTGTACGGCGGCGTCCTCGTCGTCGGCGCGGTCATCGCGTTCGTGAGCTTCTTCCTCGTCGGGTTGCTCTTCGGCAAGTGCTCGGACGCGCGGAAGCGCGAGCTCATGTCCGCGCTCGGCGTCGATCCAGGTGACCTCGGCATGCACGCGCACGCGCCCGCGCCCGCCGGCCCGATGCCGATGCCGTACCCGCACGCGGGGCCTCCTCCGGCCGGCGGCTTCGGCCAGCCGCAGCCCTACGGCGCGCCGCCCTCGTTCGGACCGCCGCAACAGCAACCCGGATACGGCGCGCCTCAACAACAGCCAGGGTTCGGCGCCCCGCCGCAAGCGGCGTACGGCGCGCCGCCCTCGTTCGGACCGCCGCAGCAGCAACCCGGATACGGTCCGCCGCCGCAAGCGGGGTACGGTGCGCCCGCGCAGCCGGCGTACGGCGCGCCGCCTCAACCCGGATACGGCGCGCCGCCTCCCGCTGCACCTGCGTATGGAGCGCCTCCAGGCTACGGCGCGCCTCCGCAACCGCCTCAACCCCCTCACGGGTTCGCCCCGCAAGGTCCACCGCCGGGCTACGGCGGACCGCCGTGGAATCGCGGCTGATCGCGATGAAGCGCGCTCTGCCCGTCGTGCTCTTGGCCCTCGCGTCGGCTCCCGTCGTGTTCGTGTACGCGTGCTCGAACGACGGCGGCTCGTCGGGCGCCGCGCCCTCGGCTTCGGCGCCCGCGCCCACGTCGACGCCGACGACGCCGGAGTCGCGCGACGACGCCGGTCCCGCGGACGCGACCGCGACCGACGCCGCGGACGGCGCGTGCGCCTTCGACGCGCCCGAGCTCGACGGCGGCGGCTTGTGCGGCGCGCGCCCGTTCGGATCGCCCGCGGCGATCTTGTCGCTCGCCGACGCCGCGTTCGAGGTCGACGGCGTGGGCGCGATCCCGCCGGGGATCTACGACGTCACGTCGGGCGATCGCACGACGTCGCTCCCGTACAACTGGCGCGAGACGCTGGTGCTCGACGGAACGAGCTATACGCAGATCCGCCGCTTCGACACGTCGATGGGCAACGAGGGTCCGACGAACTCGCGCTCGGGCACGTATTCGGTGGACAACGGTGAGATCACGTTCGTCGCCGGCTGCGCGAAGAACGCCGACGGCGGAGACATCACCGCCGGCACGAACACCTTCCGCTACGAGATCGAGACGAAGGGCTGCACCGTCGAGCTACGCATGATCGTCGCGGGAACGCTCCTCACGTTCACGCGACGTTGATTCACTGCGCGCCGGGCTTGCCGTTCTTGTCGCCGGTGTGAGCCTTCTTGCCGCCGCCGCGACCGGCGCCGTGCCCGCTGCCGTGCTCGGTCGACGTGCCGCCCGGATGGCCGTCCTTGTTGCCGACCGCTTCGCCCTGCTTGCCGGCGTTGTTGCGCCCGCCGCCCTGACCGCTCCCGTGCTGCTGCGTGTTGCCGCCGGGCGTGCCGTCTTTGTTGCCGCTCGCTTCCTTGCGGTGCCCATGCTGGCCGCCGCCGGTGCCCGAGCCATGCTGCTGCGTCGTACCCGTCGCCGCGACCGCAGGGGGCGCGGGGGTCGATGCGTTGCATGCGGCCAGGGCGAAAACACCAACCACCACCAGCGCGAGCTTCGTTCCAGACATCGTCGGCCTCCTGCGTGTAACACGCGTGTAACACGTTACCGATTACCCGATCGCTGGCAAAAAACAAGCACCGTGCGGGCTCGCGCCGGAGGATTGCCGCGACGCGCCATGGCCGGTCGCGTGAAGGTCAGCCGTGGGCGGGCGCTTCAGAGGCGCGCGAAGTGGCTCGCGATCTCGGCGTGCACGACGGAGGGATGGGTGAGCGGCGCCATGTGCCCCGTCTTCGGCATCTCGACGAGGACGACGTTCGATCGGCGGCGGGCGAGCGCCTGCGTGACCGCGCGCGAGTGGACCGTCGTGCGCTCGCCCATCACGAGCGTCGTCGGGACGTCGAGCGCGTAGTCGTCGAAGGGCGTTCGCGCCGCGAAGCAGAGCCGTACCTCCTGGAACATCTTCCAGCCCATCGCGCGCGAGTGCGCCTTCATCACGTCGGGGAGGCGCGCCCACGATCCCGGGCGGTTCCAGTAGTCGATGAAGGCCTCGAGCCACGCGTCGCCACCGGCGTTCGCTTCGTCGAAGAGCGGGCCCTCCGCGAGCGCGCGGTGCTCGGCGCGGATCGCGGGATCGATCTCGCGATCGCCCTCGAGCGCGCCGAAGAGCACCGGCTCGTCGAGGAAGAGCGAGGCGAGCTTCTCGCGCAGGCGCGGAAGCGCCGAGAGCGCGACCGTCGCGCCGTAGGAGTGCGCGACGACGTGCAGGCGCTCGACGGACGGAGGGACGTGCGACAGGACGTGCTCGACCTCGTCGTCGATCGTGATCGTGCGGTCGCGCTCGACGACGGGATGCGGCGGATATCCCAGGTTCGCCGGCACGAGGATGTCGCGACGACCGATCGCCTCGTCGGGGACGCCCGCCCACATCATGGGCGACGTCCCCGTCGAATGAATGAAGAGGACGGCTTCGGTCATTCGGTCGTGAGATGCCGCGATCGAGCGCGGGGTTTCCGTCTCAGAACTCCGTCGTGAACGAGTCGCGGCGGCGGCTCGGAGGCCACACGACCGCGCGCACGTTCCGATCGACGCAGGTGACGATCTTCGCCGCCATCTTCGCCTGGGCGGCCTTGGCCGCGCGCGACGGAGGTCGCGCCGATCGCGAAGAGGATTCGAAGCGTACGTCGATGCTCACGCCGATGGCGCGCCCGTTCTGGACCGCCGTCTTGATCGTGATCCTCGCGTTCGGCGGCACGCGACACCCCGTGAGGACGCTGCGCATCGGCCCGGTGAGCTGCCCGTCGGTCAGGTGAACGCGATCGTCGTGGACGTCGAGCTGCTCGGGCGTCGAGAGCGCTTCTTCGTAGGTCGCAGACGACGCCGGTCGCGCTCGCTCCGTCGCCTCCACGTGGACGCTCTCGACGTGGTGCTCTGGCTCCTCCGGCTCGGCTTCTTCGGCGGCCGGCGCGGGCGCGTGCGGAGGAGGCGGCGGGCTCGCGCACGCGGCGAGCGACGCGAGCGCAGCTCCGAACGTCGCGAGGAGACGGCCGAGCTTCTGCCTCACGCTTCGAGCGTAGCGTGCCGCGAGGCCACGGCCGACTCATTTGCCCTTCGGCCGGTCGCACGCGCGCTCGTGCTTGCGCCGTACGCGCTTGGCCGCGGAATCACCGAGCATCTCGGCGTCCGCGCGGCACGACGGGTCCAGGGGAAAGACGTAACCCACATCGGGCTCGTAAGCCGATCCGTCGGCCGAGGAACACGCGGAGAAGAAGAGGAGCCCGCCTCGCCCCTGCGGCGTCGCTTCGGCCTCGGCGCCTTGTCGGAGCACGAGGTGCTCGGGACCCGAGCCGGAGAGCCATCGAAGAACGCGAAGCTCGTACCGAAAATTCACGTAGCCCTTGGTCGGCGGGGGTGTCTTGCCGTCGAGGCTCGTCTTGCTCGACGCGACCACCTCCGCGATGCCGCTCATCGACGTCGCCGCGAAGTTTTCGCGGAGCATCTCGAGCGGAGGCAGCTCGCACGACGCTCGTGGGGGCGCGGTCGCGACGGGCGCGGCGACCGCCGTCGGCGCAGCGGGCGCCGGCGCGGCGGTCGCGGGCGGCGGCGTCGACGTCGCGGGCGCGACGACCACCGGCGGCGGCGCCCCGCAGGCCGGCGCGAACGCGAACGAGGCGAGCAAGAGCCGAGCGGCCTTCATGACGCGCTCGCCCGCAGCGCGCGCTCGTCCCTCGGCAGCCAGCCGTGCGCGCGGAGGAAGACGCGGACCTTGCCCTGCCACTCCTGCGCCTCGATCGGCGTGATGCGCTCGGCGGGCATGAAGATGGGTTCGCCCGAGGCTCGCTCGACGGCGAGGCGCACGCGCTCGGTCGGCGCGCCGCCGCGGCCTCCGGCGCGCGTCTCGCGATCGAGCGTGACGTCGAGCACGTCGTCGAGCGCGACGCGCGCGATCGGCTCGGCGCGGCGCTCGCGCGTCACGACGAGCGCGCCGTCGACGCGGAGAACGAAGCGCCCCTCGTCGGGCTTCTTCACCACCAGCCAGAGCGCGATCGCCGCGAAGAGACACACGAGGCCCGCGGTCGGCGACACGAGCTTCGCAGCCCCGCCGGCGACGAGCGCGGTGAGCACGATCGGCGCCATCGCGCTGCCGGAGCCGTCGCTGCTGTCGCCCGGCGCGGGCGCGGCGTCGACGAGCAGCTCACGCGGCGGATCACCCGTCATGTCGCCCATCACGCCACCTCCCAAGCCGTCGGCTCGAGATCGGCCCAGCTCTTTCCGGCCTCGACCCCGACGACGAGCGGCACCTCGAGATCGTACGCGCTTCTCATCGCGTCCGCGCAGACGCGCGCGGCCTGCGCGAGCTCTCCTTCGGGCACGTCGAACAGGACCTCGTCGAGGATCTGGAGCACCGGGCGCGCGCCGAGGCCTTCGCGCGCGATCGCGCGATCGGCCTCGAGCAGCGCGCGACGCGACACGTCTTGCACCGAAGCCTCGTGCGTCGCCCGACGCGCGAGGCGCTCGGCGTATGAACGCAGCATCGGATCGAGCGACTCGAGATCGCCGATCGGCCATCGCCTGCCCGCGATCGTGACGATGTAGCCGCGCTCGCGCGCGAGGCGGAGCTGCTCGTCCTGGAACGCGCGCACCTTCGCGTAGTGACGATCGAAGCGCGCGATGTACTCCTTCGCTTCGGCCGCCGAGACGCCGAGCTGGAGCGCGAGCGCGCTCGCGCCCTGCCCGGCGAACGTCGCGAAGTTCACGACCTTGCCGAGCTGGCGCTCCTCGAGCGTGATCGACTCCACCGGCCGCTCGAGGATCGCCGACGCCGTGAGCGCGTGCATGTCGGCGCGCCGGCGAAGCGGCTCGACGAGCTCGGGATCCTTGGTGAGGTGCGCGAGGACGTGCAAGCCGAGCTGGTTGAAGTCGACCGACATCAGCACGCGCCCCGGCGGCGCGACGAACGCGCGGCGGATGCGCGCCATCTCCGGCGTGCGCCCGGGCACGCGCCCGAGATCGGGGTTCGAATTGACGATCTGCCCCGAGAACGATCGCGCCTGGTGAAACCGCGAGTGCACGCGCCCGTCGGCGTCGATCGCGCGGCGGAGCGAGTGGACCCAGTTGTCGCGCAAGCGCCGCAGCGCGCGCCAGCGGAGCACCAGCGGCACGATGGGGTGGGCGTGCTCGATCCGCTCGAGCGCTTCGATCGACGTGCTCCACCCCGTCTTCGTGCGCATCGCGATCGGCAGCCCGAGCTCCTCGAAGAGCACCGCGCCGAGCTGCTTCGACGAGGCCACGTTGAACGAGCGCCCGGCGAGCTGATCGATCTGCGCCTGGAGCTCGCGCTCGATCTCGGCGAACGCGGCCTCGGCGTGATCGAGCTCGGCGGGATCGACGACGAGGCCCGTCAGCTCCATGCGCACGCACACGTCGCCCATCGCGAGGTAGTCGGCGACGTGCGCGGGCTCGAGCGCCGGCGCGAGCTTCTCCCACACGGCGAGCGAAGCGTCGGCGTACTGGCCCGCGTGCGCGGCGACGCGCCCGAGCGAGATCGCCTTCCAGTCCTTGCGCTGCTTGCCCACGCCGCGGAGCGCGTCGTCTTCGGGCAGCGCGCGACCGAGCACGTGCTTGGCGACGACGGGCAGATCGTGCGGCGCCCAATTGCTCGGCTGCGTGAGGTGCGAGGCGACCGCCGAGTCGCCCGCGATCCCGCGGAGCTCGATCCCCGCGCGACGCAGCTCGACGCACGCGGCGACGAGGTTGTGCCCGATCTTCGGCGCGCTCGCGTCTTCGAGCCACGTCGTGAGCGAGCGCCACGCCGCGCTCCCGGCCGGCACGTAGTACGCGTCGCCCGCGCGCGCGAGCGCGACGCCGGCGATCGGCGCGCGCACCGGCGCGGGATCCTCGACGAGCAGGTGGATCGCGATCGGACCGCGCCCGAGCCTCTGCATCGCGGCGGAGAGATCGTCCTCGGACTCGCAAGGCTCGGCGCGCACCGTCCCGCCGTCGGCGACGAGCAGCTCCTTGAAGCCGAGGCGCTCGTAGAGCGCGTTGAGGCTCTTGGCGTCGGGCCGACTCCATTCGGCCTCGTCGAGAGCGACCGGAAGAGGACGCGCCCGATCGAGCCGCGCGCGACCGAGCTCGCGCACGACGTCGTCTCTCGACGCGCGCAGCGCCTTGCCGAGGCGTCCTTCGAGCGCGTCGAGCTTCTCCATCACCGCCGCGACGCTCCCGTGCTCCTCGATCAACGTGGTCGCGCCCTTGGCGCCGATCCCTTTGACGCCGGGGAGCTTCTCGTTGCCGCTGTCGTCGCCGACGAGCGCGAGCCACTCGGCGACCGACGCGGGGCCGACGCCGAAGCGCTTCTCGACGATCTCGGTCGTGTAGCGAACGTCTTTGTTCGCGTCGTACCACCACGATCGCTCGCCCACGAGCTGCGCGAACCGCTTGTCGACGCCGGCGACGAGGACATCGTCGCCCGCCGCGAGCGCCGCGGCGGCGTAGCTCGCGACCACGTGCGCTTCGCCCGGCGCGGTCACGACCCGAAGTCCGAGCGCGGCGAGGAGCTCCGGGAGCGTCGCGAGCTGCGCCGTCAAGTCCGGCGGCCAGGCCGACGTCTCGGGTGACGCCTCGACGACGGCGATCGCGCGAGCCGGCGCGCGCAGCGCGATCGCGCGGAGGATGGATCGCGCCACCGCGAAGAGCGCGTTGACCGGCGCGCCGTCCGGCGCCTTGCGATCGGTCGCGACGACGAGATATCCCCGCGCGAGGAGGTTGGTGGCGGAGGCCAGGAGCACGCGCTCGGGCATCGGCCCGAGAGGCTACCTCACTTCGTGAGGTCGAGCTCCGCGCGCATGCCCGTCGGCCCGCCGCTGTTCGACACGGTGAGCGAGACCGTGTTCGTGCCCCTGACGAACGGCGTCGTCACCGTGACCGTCTCGAACGCAGAGTAGCTCCCCCCCACGACGCCGTCGACCGCTTGGCCGTTGACCGTGATCGCCGTCATCGCGTTGTCGCTCGTGTAGCGGATGACGAGCTCGACGTCGGGCAAGCTCACCTCCGGCCCGAGCACGAAGGTGGTCGCGTAGGTGAAGACGCCGCTCCCGGTCGGATCGACGGTGTCGACGAACGGAGAGATGAACTTCGACGTCGCGCTCGGCGCGAGCCAGTAGCCGATGTATCCGAGCGCGTCGGTTTGCACGTACGACGTGAGCGCGGCGCCCGTCGCGTCCTTCACCGTCCAGTGCGGATCGACCTGTCCGTCGGCGAGCGCGACGCCGTTCGCGCCGAGCCCGGTCGCGAAGGGCAGCGACGTCACCGGCGCGGCGTCGGCCGCGTCGGCCGCGTCCGACGCGTCGGGCGTCGCGTCCGGCGTGCCCGAGTCGGGCGGGCTCGGGTTGCTCGGTGCGTCCGGCGTCGTCACGTCGACGCCGACGGGCCCCGCGTCGATCGTCGTGCCGGACGACGATTCGCCGTCGCAGGCCGCGACGACGACGACGGGGATCGAGAGGGCCAAGAGGGAGAACATCGTGCGACCGCGCATGCTCTCCATGAATGCGGGAGCGCGTCGCCAGCGCACGACAAACCTGCGCGATGGCGCGCTCGTGTAACGCGATGGCGCGGAGGGCGCCTACGGAAGCGTGAAGTAGAACTTCGCGCCCTGGTCCACGGCGCCTTCGGCCCAGACGCGGCCGCCGTGCCGATCGACGATGCGCTGGACGCTCGCGAGCCCGATCCCGATGCCCGGGTACTCCTCGATGGTGTGGAGGCGCTGGAAGGGACCGAAGAGCTTGCCGACGTGCGCCATGTCGAAGCCGGCGCCGTTGTCTTCGACGTAATAGACGGGCAGCCCGTCGTCGCCGTCGACCGCGCCGAAGGCCACGCGCGGCGAGGATCGCCGCTCGGTGAACTTCCACGCGTTGCCGATCAAGTTGTCGAGCACCGCACGGAGCAGCCGCGCGTCTCCCTGCGCCACGATGCCCGACTGGATGACGACGTCGACGGCGCGTTCGGGCTCGCCCGCGCGGAGCTCCTTGACGATCGCCTCCGCGTGCTTCGTGAGGTCGACGCTCTCGCGGCGAAGCTCCTTGCGCGTGAGCCGCGCGAGGCCGAGCAGCGCGTCGATGAGCCGGCCCATCGTCTCCGCGCGCGCGCCGATCTTCTCGAGGAGGCGCTGACCCTCGGCGTCGAGGCGATCGCCGTGGTCCTGGACGAGCACCTGGCTGAAGCCCGCGATGCCGCGGAGCGGCGCGCGCAGGTCGTGCGCGACCGTGTAGCTGAACGACTCGAGATCGCGGTTCGCGCGGAGGAGCTCCGCCTCGGCGCGCTTTCGCTCCGTCAGATCGCGGAACGCCACCTGCTGCATCTCTCGTCCGTCGAGCAGGTGCCGCTTGCCGATCACCTCCACGGTGACGCGCGAGCCGTCGCTTCGGATCGCGTCGGCTTCGTACGGCGCCTCGCGCTCTCCGGCCACCATCGCGTGGGCGAGCGCGCTCGCCTCGGGCCCGAACAGCGCGGGCACCGCCTTGCCGACGAGCTCCTCGCGCGAGTATCCGAGGAGCGGGCCGAGCGCGCCGTTCACCTGGCGAATCGTCCCCTTTTCGTGCACGGCGATGCCGTCGAAGCCGGCGTCGAAGAGGCTCTCGACGCGCGCGTGGCTCTCCTCGAGGCGCGCGAGCAGCCGCAGGCGGCCGTGCAGGCCGACGTTGGCGAAGAGGAGGTTCGTGAGCATCCCGGGCAGGAACACGGCGTACGTCGCCTCGGGCCGGCGCACGAGGAACGCGACCGAGAGCGCCGCGACGGCGAGCGAGTAGAGGATCAGCGCCCTCGACGTCTGCATGATCGCGCAGACCGCCGCGACCGTGATGTAGCTGCCGACGACCCACTCGAGATCGCCGCTGTTGCGATCGAAGAGGTAGAAGTAGTGCGCGGTCGCGAGGCTGCCGCACGCGGAGAGCCACACGTCGAGGTTGCGCGCGACGGCCTTCGACGCGTAGCTCGCGCCGTAGACGACGCCGAAGAGCGCGACGACGAGCGCGCGGCTGCCGAGAGGGTTGAACGCGTTCGGCAGCGCGACGCGGACGTAGAGCCACCAGACGAGATACGCCGCTCCCGCAGAGAGAAGGAGCGTGCGATGGAGGCGGAGCTTGCGCTGCTCTGGCGTCACGTGGAGAGGCGGCATGGTAGAGGCCGCGACGGGCGCGACAAGCCTCTCGACGGAGCCCCTCCGACGTACGCCCTACGGGGGTTGACGGCGCGTCGACCCTCGCGCGGCTTCGCGCATCACTTCGGCGGATTGACGGAGCCGCCGCCCGGCTTGCAGCCGTCGGCGGACTCCTGGATCGCGGAGAGCGCCTGGATGAAGCCGGCGGGATCGCCGTCGCCGACGTTCCAGAAGCGACACGGCGGCGTGACGTTGCCGCACGCGTTGTTCAGGCTGCCGACGGTCGCCGCGTGTGTCGGCGCGTTGCCGCCCGCGGCGATGCGCTCGAGGTTCGTGAACGTCGCGCCGTTCATGCCGATGACGTACGTACGGATCTTCGTCGCCTGGTAGTGCGCCTCGAGGATCGCCGACAGATCGTTGAGGTTCTCGTTGCAGCCCTGCGGATCGCCGTCGGTGACGAGGATGCCGATCGTGACGTGCCCGGGCGTTCGATTGGCCGCGGTGAACTTCGTCAGGCCGCGGAGCGCCGCCTCGATCGGCGTGCCGCCGCCCGGCGTCCGTTGGTTCAGCGCGGCGTCGAACGCGGTGCTCGGCAGCACCGTGTATCCGGTCGAGGGCATCGCCGGCTGGTCGTACGGCGTGCCGGTGTTGCAGTTGGCGCCGTCGTTGCCCGAGAAGAACTGGAGCGCGGCAGACTGATCCTTCGCCGACGACGACTTGAGGTAGCCCGCGAGCGCGTTGATTCCGCGGCACCACTTCGAGTTCTTCGTCTCGCCGACGTTGCAGTCTCCCGGCGCGCCGTTGCCCGCCGGCTCGCCCATGCTGCCCGACTTGTCGAACACGATGTACATGTCGACGGGCGCGAAGCAGTCGCCGCCGCTCGAGCCGCTGCTCTGCCCGCCGCTCGCGCCCGACGACGCGCCGCTGCTTCCACCGAAGCCGCCGTTGCTCGTCGTCTCGCCGTTGCTTCCGCTGCTGCCGCCGCTCGCGCCGAAGGTCGAGTCACCACTCGAGTCGCCGCACGCGGCGGCGAGGGCGAGGCTGGACGAAAGCGTGACGAGGACCGCAATTCGCGCAGGGGAGCTCATGCTCCCAGTGTACAGGACACTCGCGCGCGCGCCTGCATTCTGCGCCCGCTCCGACGGGTCACACACCTCGGCACACGGATCGTCGATGCACCGGCCACTCGACGTACCATCTTCGTCGTCATTTTTTCTGCTGTCGCTCGACCTCTTCACGCAGCCTCTGCTCGTGAGCGCGCAGCTCCGGGGTGAGCGCGGGGCCGAAGTCTTCGGGCTCGAAGACGGGCCGGATCTCGAGCTCGCCGACTTCGTCCGGCATCGGATCGGGGCAGCGGCGCGCCCACTCGACGGCTTCCTCCATCGACTTGACCTGCCAGAGCCAGAAGCCGGCGATGAGCTCCTTCGTCTCGGTGAAGGGCCCGTCGGCCACGGTGCGCTTGCTGCCGGTGAACGTGACGCGCTTGCCCTTCGCGCTCGGGTGGAGGCCCTCGCCCGCGAGCATGACGCCCGCCTTCACGAGCTCCTCGTTGTATTTGCCCATCTCGGCGAGGAGCTTCTCGCTCGGCATCTTGCCCGCCTCGCTGTTCTTCGTCGCCTTCACGATGACCATGACCTTCATGACGTGTGACCTCCCAACGCCCAGCCGCAGACGGCTGGGCACCTTCGTTCGGGTTCATGAGGGCGACAACCCAGAACCGGCGGGATCGACATCGACGTCGTTTTTTTTCCAAAGGCCGTAGGGCCAACGAACGCGGTCGGCTACGGCTTGGCGAACGGCGGCGGGCCGAGCACTTCGGTCGCGCCGGTCTGCTCGGCCACCTCGCGGATCCTGCGGAAGTCGACCGGCCCGTCGGCCTCGCGCGCGGGCTCGCTGGCGTCGCGATAGAATGCCTGCCCGCTCCCCGGCGTCTGGAGGAAGAGAAGACGCGCGCTCTCCGACACGACCGCGAACGCGTGCGCCACGCCGCGCGGCGTGACGATCGTTCCGCCTCGCGCGACGCCTTGCTCGACCCCGCCTCCCGAGTACAGGATCTCGCCCTCGATCACGTAGACCAGCTCGTCTTGCTCGGGGTGGCGATGCAGCGGCGTCGTCTTGCCGCGCGACAACGTGTCCTCGAAGAGGAAGAACGCGCCGTTCGTTTGCTCGGCGAGCGCCTTCCACGTGTGGACGCCGCCGCCGTAGAACCAGCGCTTCTCCCCTTCCCCCTCGGCGCAGATGATCGGCTTGCCCATGGCGTCCTCCGTTAATGGTACTTTAGTACCATAACAGAACCTTGGTACCATTAGATTCGATGCAGACCCTCGAAGGCGGCCGCACGAACCAGAAGCTGCGCACGCGCAACGCGCTCGTCGCCGCCGCGCGCGACCTCGTCGCCCAGGGAGCGTCGCCGACGGTGGAAGACGCCGCCGCGGCGGCGTCGATCTCCCGCACGACCGCGTATCGCTACTTCCGCAACCAAGCGGAGTTGCTCGCCGCCGCCCACCCCGAGATCCACGCGCGATCGCTCCTTCCGCCGAAGCCGCCGTCGGATCCCGCCGATCGGCTCGACGCCGTCGTCCGAGCGCTCACGAAGATCCTCCTCGACACCGAGACGCAGCAGCGGACGATGCTCCGCCTCTCGCTCGAGCCCACGCGCGGGCCCCTGCTCTTGCGGCAGGGGCGCGCCATCGGATGGATCGAAGAGGCCCTCGAGCCGTTGGCGGGACGACTGTCGAAGTCGGAGCTCCGGCGCCTCGTGCTCGCGGTTCGAACGGCGGTCGGCGTCGAGGCGCTCGTCTGGCTCACCGACGTCGCGGACCTTTCGCGTGACGAGGCGGTGAAGACGATGCGCTGGTCGGCCGCCGCGCTGCTGCGCTCGGCGTTGGCCGACGCCAAGTAGCGCGCCGGAAGGCGACTTTGTGCCTCACGTGGCGGTCGCGCGCTTCAGGCGCGATGCGCGTGACCGTGAGGTCGCGGCCGCGCGTGGCGACGTCGTCCTCTCACGTGGGCGATCGGAGGCCCGCCCTTCTGCTCGCTCCGGTCGCGACCGCCGCGCCGCTCGATCTCGCCCTCGGGGATCGCGCGACGCACGCCGTCGCTGCGCGCGCCCGGGTTGTTGATGAGCCGCGCGTGCCTTCCACGGCTCGGCGGAGGCTCTTGCATCATGGCCTCGCGCTCGCGCTTGTTGATGTGCCGCTTCGCCGTCGCGCGCTTCGCCCGGGTCCGCACCCGCGCGTTCGCACCAGCTCTCGAAGTCATCGATTCACCTCTCGCCTCTCGGCTCGGAGGTGTCATCGCAAGGACCGTGCTCGACGCTCGCGGCGCTCGGCTCAACCGGGCAGGCCGAGCTCTTTGCGGATCGCCGCGTTGCGCGCCTCGGCGCGCTGGAGCGCCGGCCTCGCGCCGAGCCGCTCGGCGTACGCGGTGAGCGCCGGCCGCGGATCGAGCATCTTGAACGTGAGCATGTAGCGCACGGTGCCGCCGAAGACGCAGTCGGCCATCGAGAACGTGTCGCCGAGGAGGAAGGGCCCCTTCTCGACGGCGCGCTCCATCGACGCGAGCATCGTGTCGTGGTTGCCCCAGCCCGCCTGGGCCTCCTTGAACGTCCAGGCGTTGGCCTTCGCCATCGCGCCGGGCTCGACGACCGACGGCGCGAAGAACGACCATCGCAAGTACGTGGCGCGCGCGGGATCGTCGACGCGCGGCGCGAGGGTGCCGTAGCCGTGGCGATCGCCGAGGTAGAGCGCGATCGCGGCTGACTCCGTCACCACGGCGTCGCCGTCGGTGAGGATCGGGAGCTTGCCCATCGGGTTCAGCGCGACGACGTCGGGCGCCTTGTGCGCGCCCTTCATGATGTCGACGGGCGAGAGCTCGTAGGGCTGCCCGACCTCTTCGAGCATCCAGACGACGTTGGCCGCGCGCGAGAACGGGTGATGGTAGAGAACGATCGACATGGCTCACTCCTGTTCGCGTGTCTTGCGCGGGCGAGTCTACCGTCGCGTGCGACGATTGCTATCGTCATCTCCGATGATCTCGTCGCGCGCGGCGCTCCTCGGCGTGCTCATGGTCGCGTGCGGCGGCAGCGCCGCGGCCCCTCCCCGACCTCGTGCACGATACATCCAGTGCCCGAGCCACTCGCTCGGAGCCGATCTCGAGCTCGCGCCTGGCGGCGCGCACTACGTCGGGCACGGCCGCGACAACTACCAAGACACGCGCTGGCCGGTGTGTCGTGTCTCGGGAGCCGAAATCCGCTGCGACGGGGTCTGGAGCCACGACCAGCAGCCCTCGCAGCTCGTCGTCACGGCGGCGCCCGACGGCACGCTCCACGGACGCCTCCTCGGCCCGCACGCCGCGCAGCACGACATGATCTGCTTCGCGCGCGACACGCCGCTTTCGAACGACTGCGTCTTCAATCCGGGGACGCCTTCGTGCCACGAAGCGCCTCCGTGAGGTCCACCGGCGGCGGTACGGAGGTTGCGGCGCCGAGCCCGTGACCACGCTGGTCATCTTCATCGCAACCCTCGCGCTCATCCTCGCGCCGCCGCGCGGTTCGAGCGCGGGCGGCTGGGCCGCGCTCGGCGCGGCCGCGATGATCGCGCTCGGGCTCGTGACGCCCGCGCAAGCGCTCGAGATGGTGTGGCTGTCACGCAACGTGATCTCGTTCCTGCTCGCGCTCTTGCTGCTCTCCGCGCTGGTCGAGTCGAGCGGGTTCTTCGAGTGGGCCGCGCTCCACGCGAGCCGCAACGCGCGCGGCGACGGCAGGCGGCTCTTTCGCAACGTGTTCGTGCTCGGCGCGCTCGTGACGACGACGCTCTCGCTCGACACCACCGCCGTCATGCTGACCCCGATCGTCGTCGCGTTCGTGCAGCGCCTCCATCTGCCTGGGAGGCCGTACGTCATCGCGACGGCCTTCGTCGCCAACGTCGCCTCCCTCACGCTCCCGATCAGCAACCTCACGAACCTCCTCTTCGCCGACGCGTTCGGCATCCCCTTCGCGCGCTTCGCGCTGCACATGGCGGCGCCCCAGATCGTCGCCGCGACCGCGACGTATCACCTCTTGCGATGGCGCTTCCGCGACGAGATCCCCGCGTCGTTCGATCCAGAGTCGCTCCCCGCGCCCGCTTCGGTCGTCGGCGACGCGCCTTACTTTCGCGTCGCGGCGATCGTCCTCGGGCTCGTGCTCGTCGGCTACTTCGTCACGCCCGCCTTCGGCGTCGAGCCCTACGTCGTCGCGTTCGGCGGCGCGTTCGTGCTCGCGATCATCGGCGTCCGCAGGCGACGCGTCGGCGTCCGTACGCTCCGCGAGATCTCCTGGGGCCTCTTCCCTCTCGTCCTCGGGCTCTTCGTCGTCGTCCGCGGCGTCGAGAACCTCGGCTTCGTCGCGAGCGCATCGCGATCGTTCGCCGACGCGGCGGGCGACTCGACGAGCCGCGTCCTCTTCGCAGCCGGCGCGGCGGCCGCGGCGTCGAACGTGATGAACAACCTGCCGGCGGCGCTCCTGGCGCGGAGCATCCTCCACGGCCCGATCGATCACGCAGGCGTCTTCGGCGCGCTCGTGGGTCTCGACATCGGCCCGACGATCCTGCCGACGGGATCGCTCGCGACGCTCCTCGTGCTCGACATCGCGCGCAAGAAGGGCGAGCGCGTCCGCGGCGTCGAGATCGTGAAGACCGGCTGCTGGCTGACGCCGATCGTCCTCCTGCTGACGGCGCTCACGCTGGGTCTCCTCCACGCCACTGTTAAAGGAGAGAGCGACGCTGCACCCACGTCCGCGAAAACACTCCGATCGCACGCGCCCAGCGAAAGCAAGATGTGGGTGGATGTACGCGACACGAATTGTCGCGACTCTCCGCCTGACGCCGGCTCATCGGTGCATGAACCGCTTCTTCGCGTTCGCCTTCGCCGCCACCTTCTCTCTCGCGATCGGGGGCTGCGGCGTGTCCCAGGGTCCTCGCGTTCGCTTCGTGTCCGCGAGCGAAGCGCAGCTCGCGGCCGCCGAGAAGGAGCGCGTCGTCTGGTACGAGTTCCGCGAGGGAGACACCGTTCCGCTCGCGACGCTCTTCACCGGCGTCCTCGAAGGCGGCGCGCCGATCACCGCCGTCGCGAAGCGCACGTTCTGGCTCGTGATCGAGAAGGGTCACCCGCCGCGCTTCAGCTTCGACGGCCAGCACATCGTCGAGACGAACGCCGGCAGCGCGGGCATCGGCCTCGGGCGCGACGAAGGCGTGAACCACGTGGCGCTCATGGTCTACGTCGGCAAGCCGGAGGACGCGCCGGCAGAGCTGCGCGCGCAGCGCTGATCTCACTCCGGGCGGACGGCGTGCATCGCGAACGTCGACGGCGACGCGCCCGCTTGGAGGAAGGCGACCATCGCGTACTCTTCCGCGGTCGCCTTCGGTCCGCTCGCGCCGGTGAGCGCGCGGTGCGCGGCGTTCACGCGCCTCTTCTTGTAGCTCGTGTAGAGCGCTTGCGCGCCGTGCGGCATCCACGACTCCTCGGTGCCGAGGAGCGCGCGCGCCGCGTCGAGCGAGATGCACGCCTTGCCCTCGTCGGCCATGTGCGCGCGAAGGCGCGCGATCTCCTCGTGCGAGAGGCCGAACAGGAACTCTTCGAAGGCGAGGAGCTGCTCCTCGGCGACGTCGTCTCCGCCGAAGTAGTCGAGCAGCCGCCTGTCGCGCGCCTCCTTGAAGAGGACGAACATCTCGTGCGTCCCGAGCAGCGTGCCGAGGACGGGCAAGAGCTTCGATCGCGCGGCCCACGCCGACTCGAGGACGGGCGCGAAGTCGTCGACCTCGATGAGGAGGCGCTCCTCCCAGATGCGAAAGAGAAAGCGCGCAGCGCCCGTCTTCACGCGCGGCGGCGCGTTCGCGTCGGTGACGATCGAGACGAACAGCTCCTCGGCGAGCTTGGTGTAGATCGACTGCGCGACCTCGCGCTCGACGGCCGTGCGAAGCTCCTCGGACGCGCCGACGGACTCGAGCATGTAGCCGACGGCCTTGAGCAGGTTGATCTTCGCGATGAGGTACGCCTGTCCGAGGACCGCCTTCGTCGGAACGTGGAGATCGACGTCGTAGTCGGGGACGCGACAGAGCTGATCGATGAGCGTCTCCACCGAGAACGGCCGCCCCGCGCGGCCGCCCCACGACGACGCGAGCGAAGGCGTGTCGCGAATGAGCTCGGCGGTCTTTCGCAGGCGGGCGACCATGCCGTCGAGGACCTCGCGCGGCTTCGGATCGATCTCCCCGATCGCGGCGAGCGCTCGCTCGACGAGGCCCCGCTCTGCGGCGTCGAAGAAGAACCACTCTTCGTCATGCGGTGCGCGCATCGAGGATCATCCTATCAGCACCCCTTTCGGGGTCCGACCCAAGTCAGTGCTCGCCGTCGCTCGCCTTCATCTTCCTGACCACCACGGCGATCGTGGGGGCGTCGACGCCGGCTCTCTTCATGAGCGAGGTCGCCCGCTCCACGTCGTCGGCGTCGATCGCGTCGAAGAAGTCTTCGAGCCGGCCGATCTCCGCGAGCTGCTCGAGCACGAGCGTTCCCTCGAAGTCGCTCTCATCCATCCGTCGATTGTACGGCGAGATCGCGGGCTCACGGCGCGAGCATTCTCGCGAAGCGGCGCGGGTGACGAACGCCCTCGTCGGCGAGCGCGCGATCCGCGCTCGTGACGAGCGCCGCGCCCTCGTCGCCCGCCAGGATCTCGCCGCGCCGGCGGCGCGCCGCGGCGGCGAGGGCGCGCATCGAGATCGCGTCGAACCGGCGCTCCGCCTCGACGAGCCTCTCGACGCAGCTCTCGCCGCTCGAGAGGAGCGCGTCGAGGAGCGTGGCGTACGCCGCGCCAGGTGGAGTGCCGGTCGTCGCGAGGGCGCGCGCGACGGCGCGACCCTCCGCGCGGGCGCGAAGACGACCCGACGGTGAGCGTCGCGTCGCGCTCGCGGCGACGAGCGCGCGACCACGCGCGAAGAGCCACTCGGCGCGAAAGAAGCGCTGCGTCCACAAGAGGGGGCTGCGGAGGAACGTCGCCGCGAACGCGCCGCTCCCGCCGACCGCCGCGTCGTCGATCGCCTCGTCGCGGTAGAGCGCGATCTCGATCGACGCGCGATAGCGCGTGGGCGCGGAGATCGAGCCGGCGCCCTCGAGGCCCTCGCCGGTCGATGCGCGCTCCGGCGCGTCGTCGATCAGCGCCGGGACGTGGCCGCAGAGCCCGCCGATGAGCTCGAGCGAGAGATCGTCGCGACGGGCGCGCGCGGCGCGTAGCTGCTCCTCGACGACGCGCGGGACGTCACGGTAGCGGCCGAGGAAGACGTGGAGCACCGTGTGCCACGAGCGCGCGACCGCGGCGAGGCGCACGTCGCGCGCCGACTCGCCCGTGAGCAGGCGGTCGACGTTCGCGAAGCGCGGGAGCGCTTCGGCGTAGCGGCCGTGCCCGAGCAGCGTCATCCCGACGCCCATCTCGTAGAAGAGCCGTGACTGCGGGGCGAGCGGCAAGAGCTCCGCGGCGCGAGCGTGCGCGCGCCGGATGCGCGGCGCGAGCTCGCCGTCGCGCGACGACGAGAGGCCGAACTCGAGCGCGAGCGCCGCGATGATGCGCGCGGGCTCTCCGAGGTCGAGCGCGCCGACGATCGACTGCTTGCGAAAGTAGAACGCGACGAGCGGCTCGGCGAAGGTGAACGTCAAGGCGAGCGCCGCGCACGCATCGACGCGGAGCGCGGCGGCCTGATCGATGGCGTCGCGGATCACGAACGCGTCGTCGCGCCGCTCGAGCTCGCGCGTGAGCTTCGCGGTGCGAACGAGGAGCTCGAGCTTCGAGCGCGGGAAGCGGATGTCGAGCGCGGCGAGCACCGCGCGCGCCTCGGCGAGGCCCTCGGCGAACCGCCCGCTCACGAGGAGGTGCTCGGTGCGCTCGAGGCGCATGCGCAGCGCCCGCGCGGCGTCGGTCTCGAGCGCCGCCGCGTCGGCGTAGAGCCTCGCGGCGTCGACGTGCCGCGCGCCGCAGCCGAGCGCCTCCGCGCACTGCGTGAGGATCGCGCCGCGACGCGCGTCGCCGGCGGGGAGGCGCGCGACGAGGTCTTCGTAGAGCGCGATGGCCCGTTCGAAGCCGAGCGCGCGACGCGCGACCTCGGCGGCGCGGATCTGATGCTCGATCGCGCGCGGCTCGTCGCCGCCGCCGCGATAGTGCGCGGCGAGGACCTCGTCGTCGGCGACGCCGGTCGACGCGAGCGCGTGCGCGAGGCGCAGGTGGACCGATCGACGCGCATCGGCGGAGATGTTCACGTTGACCGCGTCGCGCACCCGATCGTGGAAGAGCTCGATCGCGCGACCGCCGCGGACGCGCACGAGGCGCGCGCGCACGAGCTCCTGGACGACGGTCGGGTCGTCGCCGTCGAGCTGCGCCGCCTGCACGGCGATCCGCCGATCGGTCGCCGCGGCGGAGACCGCGAGCGTCTCGATGAGGCGCCGCGATCCCGACGACAGCCGATCGACGCGCGCGGAGAGGAGGCTCGCAAGGTGCGCGGCCTCTCCGCCCACGGACGCGTGGACGATCTCGCTGAGGAAGAACGGCACGCCGCCGGACTCGGCGTACGCGGTCGACCAGCGGCCCTCGTCGACCGCGCGGTCGCGACCGTGGAGCGCGAGGATCGCCCGCGCGAGCGCGTCGGCCTCGCCTTGCGCGAGCGCGTCGACGGCGACGTCGTGCACGTCGACGCCCGCGCTCGCGAGCGTCGCGAGCAGGTGCGCGAGCCACGGGGTGCGCTCGACCTCGTCGCGCCGGTAGGAGAGCACGAAGAGGATCGGGGCGCGCGCGACGCTGGCGACGAGCGACGCGATCAACGCTCCGCTGTCGGCGTCGCCCCACTGCAGATCGTCGATCGCGACGATCACAGGCCCGCGCCGCGAGACGGCGCGCAGCAGCTCGCCGAGCGCGAGGAAGGCTCGTTCGCGCACGAGCGGCGCGACGCCGTCGCCCCGCGTCGTCATCGTGTCGAGCGCGGCCTGCGCGATCGCGGGGAGGATGCCGAGCACGGGAAAGACCTGGACGAGCGCGGCTGCGCTCTCGGGCGCGAGCGGCGCGAGCGGTGCGAGCGAAGCATGCGCCCCCTCGCCGAGGAGCCGCTGCGCCACGTCGTCGACGATCGGATCGATCGCCTTGAACGGAACCGACTCCTGATCGAGACAGCGCGCCTCCAGGACGATCGCCTCGGGCCGGCGTTCGCGGATCTCTTCGAGGAAGCGCGCGAGCAGCTCGCTCTTGCCCATCCCGGACACGCCGTGGATGGTGGCGATCGACAGCGCTCGCGCGGCGCCGTCGAACGCGGCGTGCAGCGCGCGGAGGTGCTCGCTTCGCCCTACGAAAGGAGTCTGCGCCGCGTCGTCGCGCTCGACCGCGCGCTTCGGCCCCGCGAACGCGAGCAGCTCGTCGTCGCGCGGCCGAAGCGCCGGATCGCGATCCAAGAGGCGCGCGAGCAGCGCGCGGACGTCGTCGGGCGCGGCGTCGCTCGCGTGCTCTCGCCCCGCGAGCACCTCGTGCAGCACGACGCCGACCGAGAACCAGTCGGCGGCGAAGCCGGCGCGCTCGCCGGCGGCCTGCTCCGGCGCCATGTAGCGCGGCGTCCCCGCGGCGGTCGCCCAGTCGAAGCCGTCGTCGATCCCGCGCGCGAGCCCGAAGTCGAGCAACACGACGCGTCCGTCGGGCTCGACGCGCACGTTCGACGGCTTCACGTCGCGATGGACGCGGCCGGTTCGATGCAAGAAGCAGAGCGCGTCCACGAGCCCGGCGAGGAGCGCGCGCACGCGCTCTTCGTCGTAGGGCACGGCGCCCTCGCGCACGCGCTCGCGCGCCCACGTGAGCGCGTCGGTGCCGTGGAGCAGCTCCATGCTGAAGAACCAGCCTTCGTCGTCGGCGAAGAGCTCGTGGAGACGGACGAGGTTCGGATGCGCGAGCCGCGTGAGCGTGCGGAACTCGTTCTTGAAGAGCACGAGCGCGCGCGAGTCCGTCGCCGAAAGGAACTTCACGGCGACGTCGATCTCGAGCAGCCGATCGCGCGCGCGAAAGACGACGCCGAACCCGCCCTCGCCGAGCTCCTCGAGGAGATCGAAGCGCTCGGCGACGACGTCGCCGACCGCGCGACGGCGGCGAGGCTGCGCCGCCGGCTCGAGCGCCGGCGCTTTGGCGACCAGCCGGAGGAACGAGCCGTCCGAGTCGTCGGATTGCATCAGTCGGCCTTGGAGACCAGACCCTCACGCTTGCCGAGCTCGTAGAGCTTCGCCTTGACGAGCTGGAAGCGCTTGCGCAGGCGCGCGGCCTCGCGCTCGATCGCGTCGTCGCCCGGCTCTTCGTCGTCGTTCGCCAGGAACACGCGCGCGAGCTCGTTCCACGCGAGCTGCCGATCGACGCGAAGAATGAGGAGCTGCTGATCGTCGGCGTCGAGCGTGCTCCGTAGCTCGGTGAAGCGATCCCTCGCGGCCGAGCGGAGGTAGGTGCGCGTGGCCGTCCGAACTTCCTCGGCGACCGCCGACGCCGGAAACTGATCGAGGGGCGTCTGCCGTCGCTCGCGGCGCCGCTCCATCTTCAAGTGATCGCGGGAGGCGTTGCGCGCGATCGTGTAGGCCCAGGTGCGGAACGAAGATCGAAACTGAAACGTCGGGAGCCCCCGCCAGAACCGCTCGCACCATATCGAGAAGACCTCGTCGGCGTCGGCCTCGTCGCGATGAATCGCGTAGATCAGGCCGAAAATCTCGCCGCCGAACGCGCGGATGCCCGCCGTCGCGGCCTCGTCGACGGCGCCGCCTTTCACGAGGTCGCGGATGCGCGCCTCCTGCTCCTCCCGCGACGGCACCAACGAACATTTTCACACTCGCTTCGGGCGTCGTCAACCGCTCACCATGCACCGTCGGCCTCACCGCTCCGCTCGCCCCCGAGTCGTCGCTCATTCTCCGCAGAGGCTCACCCGCCATCTGCGCTGGCTCCTCGCCGTGCCGCTGGGCGGCGCGCTCGTCGGCGGCTGCAGCGCCGGTGACGCGCTTCGTTGCGGCCCAGGCACGATCGCCGACGGCGACACGTGCGTCGCGGCGCCGTCGGGCGATCTCACGAAGCCGCAGGTCGCGAGCGTCACGCTCACGCAGCTCGCGTTCGCCGCCGAGGGCGTCCATCCGCTGCACCCCGGCCATCCTGCGAGCGTGTCGCTCACGCTCTCGGTCGTGGGCGAGGCATTCGAAACGTCGGCCGTGATCGGCGTCGAGACGGCCGACGGCCGCGCCGCGTGCGTGCTCGGGAGCGTCGACGTGAGCCACCAGCCGAAGGACCGAGCCGCGCCGGCGGCGTTCGCGTACGCCGGAGAGCTTTACGTGCAGCCGAGCTGCGCGGCGCTCGTCGGGCAGAGCGAGCTCCGCGCGTGGATCTCGTTCGACCCGTTCGACCACGTCGACGTCGCCGGCCGAAAGCCGATCGAAGTCGTCGCCGATGCCGACATCATCGCGTTCTTTCGGCAGTCGCGCCTCGATCTCGCCGCGTGCAAGGCGGGCCCGGAGAGACCGCATCCCGAGAGCTGCGTCACGTCGCTCGCGATGACCGCTTCGCCGGGCATCGATCTGCGCCTCGACGACGTCGCGCTCGACTCGACGATCACGACGCTCACGCACGCGATCGGAGCGTCGACGGTCGATCCGATCGATCTCGGCGCCGACGATCTGCCGCCCGAGTACGCCGGCGCGACGTTCGACACTTCGCAAGCCAAGAGGCGGCGCCTCCCGACCACGCCGGACTTCCACGTGAACACGCGATCGATCGTGTTCGGCGCCGACGCGAGCAACCAGGCGCAGCTCGGGCCCGACCAGATCGCGCTCTCCTTCGCGCTGCGCCCCGATCCGACCGCCCTCGCCGCGACGCCGCTCCCCGACGAGCTCCTCGCGTGGGTGCCGCTCGACGTCGAGCGCCAGAACGTCAAGGACACCGAGGGCAAGGGGCCCTCGGTCGTGTCGATCGATCGCCTCGAGCAACAGTTCGTCGCGGGCATGGCGCAAGCGAAGAAGCTCCAGAAGGAGTCGCCCGTCTTCTTCTCCGAGAAGGCGCGCGGGCTCGTGTCGATGCTGGGCGACGCCGTGCGCCGCTACGAGCTCCGCGTGTGCATGAAGCCGAAGTTCGCCGAGGGCAGCGACGCGGCGGATCCGACCGCGAACAACTGCGCCGTCAAGCCCGTGATCGTCCTGGTCGAGCGCCGCGACGCCGAGGGAGAGGGCCTCCTCGACGATCCGAAGGCCGCGTCTTCTTTCGAGTGGAACAAGCGCTTCGAAAAGTCCTCCGGCAGCCGCGACACGCTGAAGGGCACGATCGGCGCGTTCACGAACAACGGCTGCACGACGGGCCTGTGCTCGAGCACGATCGGCGCGTACGCCGACGTCGAAGGATTGATCACCACCTCCGTCTTCGACATCGGCGCGCACGCGCAGGGGTCGATCCAGGGGACGCAGCCCAACGAGATCGACGCGCACCTCCGCTTCTTCGGCCTCTCGCTCTTCGACAAGACGTGGTCGCTCGCGAACGGCATCACCGTGAAGCCGCCGCTCTATCCGATGTTCTCGCAGGTCGCGACCTTTCCGCTCAAGGCGTGCGCGCCCATCGGCTGCGTGGGGATCGCGATCTCCATCGGCGGCACGGTCGGCATCGAGCCGGCCGCGACGCTCAAGGAGCGAAACTTCAGCGAGTACTGCAACACGACGAACACCTCTTCGTCGGGCCGCTGTTTCCGCCTCGACACGACGGCGCGGGGCTGGCGATCCGCCAAGAAGGCGTGCGAAGACTCGGGTGGCTATTTGGCCGAGATCCGCAGCGCGGCCGAGAACGCGACGGCGACGGGCGTGCTCACGAGGGCAGGCCGCGCGCGCGCGTGGATCGGCGCGAGCCAGAAGCGCGCCCCCTGCGCGGACATCGTGACGAACATCGCGACCCTCCGGGCGGCGAGGGTCCCGGCGGCGATCATCGCGACGCTCGAGGGCCAGCTCGCGGCGTGCAACGCGGCGGCGACCGACCCGACGTTCCGATGGACGAGCGGCGCCGCGCTCGACTACGTCGCGTGGCCCGACAAGCTCCCCGACAACTACGGCGGCTCGGAGAGCGCGGTGGTGCTCGAGCAGACCAACGGCGGGTACTGGAACGACATGAACCCGACCACGCTGCTGCCGTCGCTCTGCGCGTACGAGAAGACCTTCGATCTCTCGTTCACCGCGCGGCCGTTCCTCAGCATCGATCTCCGCGGCGAGGCGTCGGTCGATCTCAAGGTCGCCGTGCTCGGCGCCTACGTGAACCTGAACCTCCTCACCGGCGAGATCCCGAACACCGTCGGCCTGCGCTGGAGCTTCGAGCGGCTGAGCCCCCTCTCGCTCCGGACGCAGCTCTACTACGACGCGACCGCGAGCCTCTCCGGTCTGTCGGGCGACTTCGGTCTCTTCACGAAGGTCCTCGGCGTCGAGGTCGAGTACCCGCTCGTCTCTTGGGACGGCATCACCTACGCGAGCTGGGATCTCTACAGCGTCGACAAGACGTGGATCATCCCGTGAAGACGGCGTCGTGGGCGCTGGCCGCGCTCGCCCTCCTCGGGTGCGCGCGGCCCCACGAGGATCTCCGGGCGGCCGACCCGGCCGTCACGCAACCGGCGAGCGAGACGCGATCGGACGGCGAGCTCGCGTGGGCCACCGCCGGAACGGTCGAAGTCTCCGACGAAGGGATCTCGGGCGAGCTCGAGATCCCGCTCCCGGACGGGCTCCGCTTCTTCGCGCTTCGCGTGTCGGACGCGAACGGCGTCGAGACGTCGGAGGCGTGCTTCCACGCCGTCCACGTCACGACGTCGAGCGGCGACGAGCTGGCGGCGCCGCCGAGCGACGCGGCGTCGGAGCTCGCCGGCGGAGAAGGCCGCGGCGTCTTCGCGTTCCCTCGCGACGGACGATCGCTCGGCGACGTGCGCGGCGTGCGCGCGCGCTGGGCCTTTCACGATTGCCGCTTCGGCGGACCGGCGCGTCGCGGTCAAGTCGCCGATCTGCCGCGAGCGATCCGGATCGAGATCGCGACCGAGCGCGCGCCCGCTCCTGACGGATCGGCGAAGCTCGACGTCGTGCTCTTCGGAGCCGCCGAAGACGACGCGCTCGAGATCGCGTCGTCGATCGCGCGCGACAAGCTCGGCGCCGCCGGGATCACCGCGACGTTTCGCTTCGAGCCCCTCGCGGTCGACGCCGTCCTTCGCTTCGCGCCGGGCGATTCGAACGCGCTCGACGACGTGCGGGCGCGCGCGGTCGCCACCCTGATCGGCGCGCGCGTCGTGCCCGTCATCGTCACGCCCTGCCTCGTGCGCGACGACCCCACCGGGAGAGGATGGACGTCGCCGCTCGGATGGACCTCGCACGTCCCGGGCGTCGACGCGCGCTCGGCCGCGGTCTTCGTCTCGACGGGGGACTGCCCGTCCGCGCTCTCCGCTGGGCGCCCGCTCGAGCCCGCCGGGATCGGCGTCGTGATCGCTCATGAAATCGGGCACTTCCTGGGCCTCGCGCACGCCGATCGCGACGAAGCGCTTCACACGGGAGCTCCTCCGTCGTCGGACATCATGACCGCCACGCCGTCGGTCCTCTCGCCCGCCGAGGCGGCGTTCACGCCGCTCGAGGCGCGCATCGTGTCGTTTGCTCCCACGGTTCGATTCGAGGCCCCATGAAGAAGCTCGTCGTCTCCGCGATCGCTCTCTCCGCCCTCGCAGGCGCGTACTTCGTGCGCGGCGATCGTCGTGAGGCGCCTGCCGCCGCGCCGCGCGTCGAGGCGCCCGCGCGCGCGACGTGCGCCTTCTCCGCGGGCGATCGCCTCGCGTACACGCTGCGCCTGAAACAGAGCACGGCGCTCGACCTGACGAGCGCGTTCCCCGGCGCGTCGGGGAGCGCCGCGCGGCTCGACCTCGACGCGCACGGCGAGCTCGTGATGGAAACGATCGCGAACGAGAAGGATCACGCGCTCGTCGCGCTGTCGTTCCCGGCGATGTCGGCGATCGACGCGCGCTCCGGCGCGCCGATCGCCATCGGCGACGTCGCGACGCCGATGCTCGCGCGCGTGTCGCGATCGTGCGCCTTCGTCGCGCTCGGTCATCGGCGCGACGCCGATCCTACCGGGGCGCGCACGCAGCAATCGCTCGCGCGATCGCTCGAGATCGTCTTGCCGGACGATCCCGCGCAGATCTCCTACGAGCGCGCGCAGCGCGACGCCACGGGCACGTTCACGGCGCGCTACGGGCGAACGCGCGTCGACGGGCGCGATCGGCTCGAGCGACGGATGCTCGGCTACGATCGGCTCTTCGCGTTCCCCGAGGCGCTCCACGCGAAGGCCGCGACGCCGCACGCACGCGCGACGATCGCGCTCGGCGACGGTCCTTGGATCGCGTCGCTCGAAGAGTCGGTGACGGCGGCGTTCCTCTCGGATCGAGGCCCCGCGGGATCGATGACGGTGAGGAAAGAGCTGCACGCGATCGCGACACCGGCGCCGCTCGGACCGATCGACGTCGCCGCCTACGTGTTCGATGATCTGCTCGACGCGGAGCCCGTCGCGACGCCGGCGCCGCTCCCGGCCGAGCTCGCCGCGCTCGACGCTCCCCACGCGATCGCCAAGTACGAGGAGCTCCTCCCCACGAAGCTGTCGGGGCCAGGCGAGGCGATCGCGTTCCTCTCCAAGTATCTCGCGGCGCACCCGGAGGCCGTCGCGCGCGTGGTCGACGAGCTTCGAGGCGGGAGGTTCACCGCGGAGCGCCGCGCGCCGGTGTTCGCGGCGCTCGCGCTCTCCGACACACGGGAAGCGCGCGACGCGCTCATCGCGATCGCGCGCGCCCCGCAGCGCGGCTTCGACGCGCTCGACCGGTCGCGCGCGCTCGCGGCGATGGCGGCCATCCCGACGGCGACGCCGGAGGTCACGCGCTCCCTCGTCTCGCTCTCGCAGAGCGGCGCGCGCGGTTCACAGGCGGAGATCGCGACGAGCGCGACGTTCGCCCTCGGCGCGTGGGGCGCGAGGCAAGGGGCGGCCCATCCGGAGCTCGCGGCCGAGGTGCGAGGTGAGCTCACGACGCGCCTCGGCAGCGACAAGGGCAAGGCGCTCGCCGACGTCCTCACGGCGACCGCGAACATGGGCGATCCGGCGCTCTTGCCGAAGCTCGAGCCGCACATCAAGAGCGGCGACCCGGCGACGCGCGCGCGCGCGGCGTCGGCGCTGCGCAACATGCCCGCGCGATCGATCGAGATCGAGGTGCGCGACTGGCTCCGCACGGAGACCGATCGCGACGTGCGGCGCTCGCTCGCCTCGGCGGCGCAGGCGTCGGCGATGAAGAGCGGAGGCCCGTCGGAGATCCTCGTGGCCGCCGCGTCCGCCGCGCTCCCCGACGAGACCGACGCGGTCACGCGCGCGAGCCTCGTGAGGTTGCTCGGACCGGCCGCGCGAACGAACGCGGCCGCGCGCGACGCGCTCTACGCGGCGATCGGCGCCGAGCGCGATCCGGAGACGCTCCGCTTGCTCGGCCGCTACGTCTCCGCGACCTCGGCGATGTAGCGATGTCACCGGGCGATCGTGAAGGGGCGGAGCTCGATCGCGAGGTTCTGCCAGACATCGACGACGCCGACGTAGACGGCGTACTCGCCGCTCGGCAGCGCCCGCTTCGCTTGAGGGATGCTGCCGCCGAGCGTGAGGGCGACCGGCGTCCCGAAGCTGCCGGTGCCCGCAGGCATCGCGCGGAGCTCCGGGAGGAACGTCGCGCCGGGGAACGTCCTCGCGACCTCGCGTACGTCGAACGCCGTCGCGAGGCCGTCGGTGACGACGACGAGCGACGTCGCGTCCGCGTCGCGAGGGAAGAGCAGCGTCGCGGGCGCGTCGTCTTGCCCGGGCACGCGCAAGAGACCCGGCACGCCGCCGATGGCCGTCAGCGCGGCGTCCGTCTTCACGAAGATCCACGGCGCGACGTACCCCTCCTGCGAGGGCGATCCGAACACGCGGATGTCGCCGTCCCACGCGTACGACCACGGCGCTCCGCTCGCGACGAGGTTGCCTTCGAGGACGCCGAAGTCGCGATACGTGCCGTCCGCCTCCTTGCGCAAGATCCCGATCTGCGAGGCCATGACGTCGGCGTCGCTCGACTCGACATGAACGACGAGCGGCGTCGCCGCCGACGGGCTGGGCACGGCGTCGATCGAGACGCTCGCGACCGGCGCCGTGCCGTCGGCGTAGACCGCGAGCCTCGCGAGCAGCGCGGTCCAACCCGACGCGTCGTCCCACGCCTTCGCGTGATCGCGATAGCGCGCGATCCACTCGCTGCGATCGTCTTGGTTGGGTGCCCCGACGTGGATCGGCCCCTGCCCCGCGCGAAGATCGCCGCGCGCGCTCGCGACGATCGCGCCGCGAAGCGCAGCAGCGGCAGCAGCGGCGGGCGCGCGGAGCGCGCCGAGCGCATCGTCGCCGGCGATGACGTCGCTGACCTGGACCGCGTCGATGAACCGAGGGCTCGCGAGCCGCTCGAGCGCGCCGCCGTACGAAGGAGCCGCGACGAAGGCGCCGCGAACGAAGCGGACAGCCTGCTCGCGCGAGATCCCGGTCGTCGCGTCGCTCAGGGCGCGTACGGCGACGGCGACGGCGTCGAGCTTCGACGTATCGAGCGCCACTTGCGCGCGGAGCGCGCGATCGTCGAGCTTCGTGCGGTGATGCGCGTCCCATCCGGCGACCTCGCCGCGCGCGAGATCGAGCGCGGAGATGGCCGGTTCACGCGACACGAGCTCGAGGAACGACACGTAGTCCCAGCCGTCGCCGAAGTCGATCTCCGGAGCGGCGACGAACGTGTGGGTGACGCCGCGAAGCGCGTAGGCGATCTCGATCCCGCCCATGAGGCACGCGTCGATCCCGAGCAGGTCGAGCTTGGCGGTTCCCGCGGCGCGCGCGAGGCCACGCTCGACGGCGCCCGCGAGCGCGTCGACGCGCATCGGGCGCGCGAGCCCGGACACCGCGCGATCGGCGCGATCGCCGCCGAAGCCGTCGCGCCATCCTCCGCCGTGATCCCAGAGGACGAGCGCGCGACGCTCCGAAGGGTGCTCGGCGAACGCCGTCGCGATCGCGTCTTCGAGCACGCGCGGATCGTCGAGATCCTTCTCGTCTTCGTGGCGGAGCAGCGCGGGCGGCCGGCCGCCTCCGACGATCCGGAGCCAATCGGTGCCGGTCGGGAAGCTCGCGCCGTCGCTCCGCTCGAACGACGCGTTCCAGTCGGCCATCACCACGACGGCGACGTCGGGCGAGAGCGCCGCCTTGCTCATCTCCTCGATGTCGCGCGCGAGGTTC
The DNA here is from genome assembly GCA_019637175.1 of Labilithrix sp. Taxonomy (GTDB): domain Bacteria; phylum Myxococcota_A; class Polyangia; order Polyangiales; family Polyangiaceae; genus Labilithrix. The sequence continues at coordinate 117,872 of JAHBWD010000021.1, forward strand.
GGCGAGAGGTTGTGATCGCCGTGCCCGTACACGAACACCGTCCACGCGGTCTTGCTCGGCGCTCCTCCGTCCGCGTCGGGGCCGCCCGCGTCTCCCGGATCGGTGCGCGCGTCGGTCGTACCGCACGCGGCGAGCGCCGCCAGCGCGAAGAGCGTCGCCACACGCATCCATCAGTCGTAGCACTTCCGTCTCTCGCCACGAGGAGCCAAATGCCATGAACGCCTTGCCCACCCCGAGCCCCGAAGCGGCGATCCTCGGCCTCCGCGCGATGCGCATGATCGTCGCCGCGGACGGATCGCCGACCCCCGGAGGCCGGCGCCTCCTCGAAGCCGCGCAGCGCGTCTTCCTCGGCGTGCGCGTCGACATCGACACGCTCGCGCCCATCACGCCCGAGGAGCTCGCGCGCACGTTCCCGGCCGAGCTCCGCGAGTCGATCGTGAGAGGAATGGTCGTCGCCACGCTCGTCTCGGGCAAGCCGACGCCGAACGCGTCGGAGCGCGTCCGCGACTTCGCGTGCGCGCTCGGCGTCGAGCAGCCCGCCGTCCAGACCGTCGAGCTCTTCGCGCGCGGGCACATGCTCCTCGGGGCGCTCGACTACCACCGTCGCTCGAACCTCCGCGGAATGCTCGCCGACGAGATCGACGCGCGCGGCCTCACGGGCGCCATCTCGAGCTTCCTCGGGCTCCGCGGGTTGCGTGAAGATCCCATGATCGCGGCGCCGTACCTCTCGCTCGAGAAGCTCCCCGCCGGGACGCTGGGGCGCGCGCTCTTCGATCACTACCGGCACAACGGCTTCTCGTTCCCCGGCGAGCGCGGCGGCTTCCCCGAGGCCGGCGTCTATCACGACGTGACGCACGTGCTCGCCGGCTACGGCACCGATCCGCTCGGTGAGCTCCAGATCGGCGCGTTCACCGCGGGCTTCCGCAAGAAGGATCCGCTCTTCGTCGCGATGCTCCCGCTGCTCCTCTTCTGCGCCGACATCAACGTGACGCCGATCCCGCACGAGCGCCCGCTCGAGCTGTTCGCGCAGGGCGACAACGCGGAGAAGTACCTGCGCGCAGTCCAGCGCGGCATGCGCGTGCGCGTCGATCTCTCCGACGGCTGGAGCTTCTGGCCGTTCGCGAGCCGTCCGCTCGCCGACGTGCGCGCCGAGCTCGGCATCGCATAGGCGACGACGCCGGCGATCCGAAGCGGCCCGGCCACCCCGAAAAGTGGCCGGGCCAGGTCCTCGCATCGGTAACCCGCGAGAATCGTTCGACCGCGCCCTCGGCACCCGCATTGCTCTCGCAGAGCACATGCCCGCGTCGATCGAGCATCAAGCCATCACCGAGATGATCCGCGAGGCTCCCTCGATCGTCGTGGCGCTCCTCCGCGCGGCCGGCGTCGACGTGCCGGCAGATGTCGAGGCCGCGGGAGCGAGCGCTGCGTTCTCCATCGCCGTCGACGACTTCAACGCCGACGACGCCGTCGTCCTTCGCAACGAGAGAGGAGAGATCGAGCGCGTCATCGTCCTCGAAGTCCAGCGCGCGTGGTCGGACGAGAAGCTCCTCACGCTTCCCATCTACCAGGCCATCGCGCGGCGACGACACAAGGCGCCTTGCGAGGTGCTCGTGCTCGCCCTCGACGACGACTTCGCCGACGCGCTGAAGCGCCCAATCCCGCTCGGCGGAGGATCCTTCTTCGCCGCTGCCGTCGTCGGCCGCGACGAGCTCCGCCGGATCCCCGAGCTCATCGCGCACGTCAGCCCCGAAGTCGCATTCCTACGCGCCCTCGTGCTCGGAAACGAAGATCCGGCGATCATCGTCGACGCCGTGAAGAGCTTCGACGAGCTGCCGCCCGAACGCGCGGTGCTATACTTCGACTTGATCTCCGAAGCGTTTCCGAAGGCCAGCCGCCTCGCCATGGAGAAACTCATGCTGCACCAGGGCTACCAACCGAAGAGCGAGATCGTCCGGAGCCTCTTGGAGAAGGGACGCGAAGAAGGGCGCGAAGAGGGGCGCGCTCTCGCCCGCACCGCGATTCGCGCGATCCTTCGCGCACGACGGATCGTCATGACGGCGGCCGACGACCGGGCGCTCGAAGCCTGCAGCGATCTCGACGTCCTCGCGCGCTGGACCGAGCGCGCGGCCACGGCCGAGAGCGCAGGCGAGGTCTTCGTGGTCGCGCCGCGCTGACGAGGTCCCGACTTGCGAGCGGTCCGGGTTCGTGACACCGTCGCGCGGGCTTGGATCTCAGCTACAACCGGATCAAGTTCTTCTTCGCCGGCGGCGTCCTCGAGGTCGCGAACGGGCGCATTCCGGGGCGACCGCACGACGAGATCGTCCGGCGAATCGCGTCGCTCGCGCCCGAGCGCTGCCTCGAGATCTGCGGCGGAACGGGATACGGCGCGCGGCTCCTCGCGGAGGCGCTCCCGCGCGCCGAGATCGCGTCGCTCGATCTCTCCCCCGAGAACGTCGCGTTCGGCAAGCGCGCCCTCGCGAGGTCTCCTCGCGGCAACGTCGACGTCGTCGAGGGCGACGCGTCGGCGCTCGCTTACGCTGACGATCACTTCGACGTCGTCTTCAGCGTGCTCGGCGTCCACGAGATGCCGTCCGAGGTTCGCCGTCGCGCGCTCCGCGAAGCGCGCCGCGTGCTCCGTCCGGGTGGCCACCTCGTCGTCGCGGATCTCGACGAGCACGCGTCGTGGCCGCGCGCGTTCGACGTCTACCTCCGCGTCGCCGAGCCGCGGTACGCGCGCGAGGTCCTCGGCGACGGCCTGCGAGGCCTCGTGACGGCGGCGGGCTTCGAGATCGTCGCGCATCGCGCGCGCATGGGCAGCCTCCTGCCGTTCCAGACGCTCGAAGCGCGAAAGCTCTGACTCTTCACCGCGCGCCGCTCTGCGTGTTCGAGGTCGACCGACGACGCCTGCCCTCATCAACAGCGCGCCAATCGTCTCCTCGAGCATCGCTGCGAATGCGTCGAGCGCCTGAAGGCGCTCGACGATCGCCATGAAGGCCTGGCCGTGCAGGACTCTCCCGCGCTCGTCGAGGATCCCTGCGTCGCGGGCGCAGTCCTGCCAGTGGGAGCGGCTGCGCGGAGGCTCGGCTTCGAGCGCGAGGACGACGAGCGCGTCGGGATGGATTGCGTCGAGCGGCGATAGCAGAGACCTCTGCATGCGGACGCGTCTACCCGTGGGTCGCAAATGCTGTCGCGCTGCTGAGGCGTCTCGAGCGACGGTTCGCCGTGCGAGCATCGCCTCCCTGGCGATAACCTGCGGGCTTGCATCTCGCGTCGCGGCGTTGACGATGAAATACGTCGGGGAAGAGCCGTGGGGTCCAGCTACTCCTTCGCGTGTCCAGGCTGCGCCTACGCGGCCGAAGTGTCTGGCGGCCCTGACACGGGCGAGGCCAGACGCACGGTCACGATCTCGTGTGCGACGTGCAAGGCCCTGAGAGACGCCGTGATCAGCCGCGATCCGTTCAAGGAGCCGCCCGATCCGATTCCGAAGCGCCCCGCCTGTCCGAACGCACGGACGCGCTCGCATCGCACCGTCGTGTGGTCCCACCCGGGCCCCTGCCCGCGCTGCGGCGCGGAGCTCGTTCGCGGGCCGCTGACGGTATGTTGGGATTGAGCGCGACGAGGCCCCCTGAGACCCGGGGCGAGGCCCCGAGCGCCGCGCGCCATCGATACCCGTCGCCGCTGGACGCGAGAAGACGACGGCGGCCACGCGCCCCGTCGGGTCGGTCGCGGCGTCTCTCGACTCTCTGAACACACGCCCAGTCGCGTCCAACGAGCGACAGGGCTTCGACGCTCGCGACGCTTCATCGATCCCTGTGAGCGCGACTGCGACGAGAGATGTCGCAGCGCCAGCCGACAATGCTCGTGCAGCGTTCATGCTTCGAGTCGCTGCGCAGAGGAGGAAGGATCGATGCGCGTTGCTCTCGCTGCCGGTATCGCGATCGGGGTGTCGTTGACGGGATGCGCCGTCGGCTGGCCTTACAGCTATGCCGGCCAGCAGCACACGATGACGAAGGAGAACAGCGACTATCACGCGAAGGCGATCGCGGACGTGCGCACGCGCTACGGCGATCCGAACGCGCAGGACGACGCGGCGAAGCTGAAGCGCGCCTGCGAGCTCCTTCAGAGGTATGCCGCGAAGGCGCCCGATCCCGGTTCGTTCACGCCGGCACGCGAGCTGCTCGACCACGACGCACGCGCGACGTGCGAGAAGGCAAGACGACGCGATCACGAAGAAAAGGCGCAAGCCGCAAACGAACGATGGCAGGCCGAGGCAGAGCAGGAACGCCAGGCGGCTCGCGTGAAGGAGGAAGCGCGACAGCGGCAGCACGAGGCCCGGCGCCAGGAGGACGAACGCCAGCGGCTGACGAGCGCCCTCGAGCGAGCGTCGCGCACCGCCGAGATCTGCGACGCGACCGAGGCCGCGCGGAGCGCGCGCAAGCGCCGCCAGGCGATCCTGGATCAATCTCCCGGCGCGCTGGTACGCAAGCAATGCACGCCGCGCATGGAGACACGCACCGTCAAGGCGGAGTGCAAAGACGCAAACGGCTTCACGCGACCATGCACCAAGACCGTGGCGGGCTCCGACGTCGCCGGCTACACGTGCCCGAAGAACGTGGATCCCGAGGTCGTGCAGCTCGGGCTCTACCAGCTCGACCTGCTCGACGCCTATCCCTACCCCGAAGATCGGAAGATCGCGGTTCGCGACGTAGAGTGCGAGCCCGCACGCGCGCGCGTGAAGGAGCTCCGCGAGAAGCTCGGGGTCACGTCGGCGACCGCAGAGGTGGCGCCATGAAGGTCTCCGGCATCTTGGTCGGCGGGGGCGTCGGGCTGCTCGTCGCGGCGGGCGGCGGCGGATACGGATGGCACGCGTGGACGTGCTCGCCGACGTACTCGCTGAAGCAGCTCGCCGCCGCGGTCGAGCGTCGCGATCGGTACGACTTCGAGAAGTACGTCGACGTCGACGCGGTGTTGCGGTCGTTCATCTCCGACGCCGCCGACGGCAACGCGATGGCCACGGCCATCGGCGGCGCCGCCATCCCGCAGCTCAAGGGAGAGGTCATCAAGGCGATCGAGGACGGAGCGATTCCCGAGAGCTCGCGCGTCGGTCAGGGCGTGCAGAAGTCCCTCCGCGGAGGTCTCCCGAAAATCGACCGGCAGGGTCGCAACGCGTACTTCACCGTCCCGATCACGACGAAGGGCGGCGCGCCGTTCTCGCTCCAGATCCACATGACGCAGGTGCCAGACGGCTACTGGCGCGTCGATCGGCTCGCGAACGTGAAGGAGCTCCACGCCGCGGAGGAGGCAGAGGAGAAGGCTCGCAAGGCCGCCATCGCGAAGGCGAACGACGAGCAGCTCGCGAAGCTCGTCGTCGTGGCGAAGCTCCACACGTCGGTCCAGGAGAACTGGTACTCGCGCAAGAACCGCTTCCAGATCCGCTTCGAGAACCGGTCCGACAAGGAGATCGCGCGCATGACGGGCCACATCCGCCTGCCCGCGCACGAGTTCAACCACGGCATCCGCGGCGACATCGGTCTCGCGCCTGGTCAGCAGACGAACGGCGTCTGGAGCTTCGACGTCAACCGATTCATGGAGGACACGGAGCGCGTGTACCGCCTCGGCGAGACGGACGAGTTCGACCTCGATGTCGACTCGCTCACGTTCGCCGACGGCACGACCGTGAGGCGCGGGAGCGAGGAGCCATGAGCAACCGAGCTCTTGGAGAGCCTCAGCCACTCCTCGCGCTTCGCGGCGAGGGACTGAAGGGCTGCTGTTGCTGTTGGGCCGGACGCGGTCGGGACAATTCCAGCCAGAAACGTGCGGCTTCGACGACCGCGATGGCGGCGAGGGCGACGACGATCAACAGCAGGACGTAGCTCATTCTGCGAAGCTCTCTCGCCGCCATCGCTGCGACGATCGATGAATCCGCCCAGCTCGGACGAGGCGCCTCCGCCGGTGCCGACCGAGCGTCGCGCACGGTCGACCTTGGCGACGGTTTTTCGGCGGGGGCCTTCGCGGCGGGAGGCGACTCCTCAGTGGCGGGCAGTGGATCCCCTCGGATCGGTGCCGTCGTCGGCTCCTTTGCCGTCGTTCGAGACGGCTTCGCGGACGCCGCGTCGACGGAGGGAGGCGGCGCGGCGGGCTCCAGCGGCCCCTCCGACTCCGTCGCAACCTTTGTCGAAGAGTCCGCTTCTCGATCCGTCGGGCGCTCGAGTCGCGCGCGAATCTTGGCGAGCTCCTCGTCGGCCTGCGGAATGCGCTCGTCCTCCGGCGTTCGATCGCGCCAGCCCCTCTTTTCGCCGCTCATGACCCGTCCGCGCTGCTGTACTTGATGAGCGCCTCCTCGAGCAGCGGGATGCCGTCGCCGTTCTTGGCGGACCCGAAGATCATCGCAAAGTCCGCATCCTGCGTGCGGGCGCGCTTGCGCAATTCCACCTTGAGCGGCTCGAACAGCTTCTCGACCTGCACCTTCCCAGGGACGCGGTCGGTGTCTGTGTGATTCGACAGCAAGTCACACTTGTTGATGAAGAAGCACACCTGCTTGAGCGAGCCACTCGTCAGCAATCCAAAAACGGCATCCAGCGCCGGTTCGCTCCACTGCTGAATGTGCTTCGCGACGCGATCCTCGATTGGATCGGCGATCTTCTCGGGCGCATCGTCGGTCGGATCATCCGGGGGCGGAAAGGCATCGACCATGACGACGAGCGTGTTCACGTAGCCGTAGGCCATAGGCGACCAACGCTCTTTCTGCTGGAGCACGAAGGCGCGAACGAGCGTGCCGATGTTCTGACCTTTGTAGTCGGAGACGTAGAAGTGATACTCGTGTCTGTCGCCGCCGTTGCTGCGGACGCCGTGATAGAGCGCGTACTCTTCGGTCCGCTTCTGCGGATTGGCGTTCGGGTCCTTCAGCAAGTGTCGAATCAGCATCGTCTTCCCTGTTCCTCCGAGGGCCACGATGATGATGGAATTGCGCTTCGCGCTCGCCGGCAGCTTGGCGGGCCTCGTCATGCTCTCGGCCCACTCCTTGTTGATCCGCTCCTCGACCTCCGTACGCTTCTTCTCGAACTGGGCTGACTCGTTGTTGATCCGCTCCTCCGCCTCCTGCCGACTCTTCTCGGCCTGCTCTCGCGCCTTCTTGGCGGCAGCTTCGGCTTTGCGCTTGGCCGCCCGTTCCTCGTCGGCCTCCTCCCTGGCTTCGCGCGCGCGCGCGGCTTCCGCTTTCGCGCGCTCCGCTTCGGCTTCGACCTTCTTGCGGGCTTCTTCGGCTTGCCTCTTCTTGCGATACTCCTGAATGGCTGCTACCGCGAGCGTCACGGCACCTCCCCACCAATACGGAGCGTCACTCGGCTTGTTCCCGTCTTGAACGGGAGAAGCGGGCTTCGTCTCCTGCTCACCGCCTTGACTTGCAGCCGCGGATGCCGGCGCGAGAACGGCCACGACGAAAGCCGTGGCCAGACCACGAAGACCAGCCCAAACCCGACGATACTCGGTCTGCCGCACTTGCCCCCCTTTAGCTTCCGGCGCGTGGGCGCGGAAAGCGATCGCAGGCTAGGTGAGCTTCGAAGCTGCGAGCAACAGCTTTCATGCCTTCGCGATCCACCGACGTCCGCACCCGCCCTGGGAGGGCCTCGCGGCGGGTTGACGACGCGCGATAGCGTTCGACGAGCCAGGCGACCCGTGTGTCCGAACGCTCGAACTCGCTCGCATCGCACCCGAGGGCTCAGGCAGAGATCGCGTCGACCGCGATGTCGTGGCCGTGGACCCGATATGCTTCGCCGGTGAGCTTGACCTCGAACGTCCAGCTCCGCCCCGCGCGGCGACGCACCGCGATCCGACGCTCCGCCTGCGAGACGAGGACGTACTCCTCGAGGGACTCGATCTGCTGGAAGAGGACGAATCGCGCGTGTCGATCCTGCGACTCGGAACCATCAACTTCGAGAGCACCTCGACGACGACGCCCGTGTTGGTGATCGCTTCCCCCGACGCTCTTGTCGTTCTTGTCCTTCGCGCCGAGCGTGAGCATCGCGCCGCACACGATGCTCGCGACCGCGTAGGTTGAGTGCTGTGCCCCTCGAGCGCCGCTCAGCCGCGTCGGCGACGCGCGAGGAGCGCACCCAAGAGCGCGAGGCCGCCGAGCGCGGCGCCGGAGAAGCCCGCGGGCGACGCCGTGCGGCAGCCGCAGCCGGAGTCTTCGCGCCTGAAGAAGGGCTCGTCCTCGTCGTCCGGCGCGCCGGCCGACGGCGGATCCGCGGCGACCGACACCGCCGTGCCGCTGCCGGTCACGGCGATCACCTGGCTCGGCTG
>JAHBWD010000022.1 GCA_019637175.1 Labilithrix sp.
GGTGGCGCGCGACGGGCCGATCGGCGGCGTCCTCGAGTAGCCCAGGCGTCCGGCCTGTGCCGTGATCGGCGGCGTCCTCGAGTAGCCCAGGCGTCCGGCCTGTGCCGTGATCGGCGGCGTCCTCGAGTAGCCCAGGCGTCCGGCCTGTGCCGGATCGGCGGCGTCCTCGAGCCGCCAGGCGTCCGGCCTGTGCCGGATCGGCGGCGTCCTCGAGCCGCCAGGCGTCCGGCCCGCGCCGAGAGCGGCAGAGGACCGCTCTGCTCGCGCTCGCACGGGCGGGGAGGAGCGCAGGGGGAGCCGTAAGGGATCCGCGTCGTCGAGCGTTCTTCGGGGCGCGTGGAACTTCCGGGCTCCGTCGTACGTCCACCGTCCGTACGTCCACCGTCTCGGACGTCCGATCGCTCCACGACTTCCCGTTGTCGGCTTACCCTCATGACGCGCGTACCCCGGCCCCTCATCTACGAGCCCACACGCCCCTCCATCGGGAGCGGCCTCCGCCCAGCCGCGTCGCCGTGCCCGGTCGACGCGGCGCCCGAGGACGTGGCCTCGCCCGGCGCCGCGAGCGTCGCGGAGCCGAGCCGTCCGTGTCCGACGTGCGGTAGCCTCCAGAGCGAGCCACGGTCGAGCTCGTCAGATCCTCGCAACCTCTCGTCCGTAGAAGGGCTTTCAGGAGGCCTCTCCTCCGAGCCGGCGGCTCCGAGCCCCGCGCGGCGTTCTTCGAGACTTCTGGAGCGAACCATGGATCGAATCGGCGAATACCTCGTGCGCCGCCTCATCGGCGAGGGCGGGATGGGCAAGGTCTACGAGGCGGAGGAGCGGCTCTCCAAGCGTCGCGTCGCGCTCAAGGTCCTCCGCCCCGAGCTCACCCGTCACGAAGACGGCCGCCGGCTCTTCCTGAACGAGATGCAGATCCTCGCGCACCTCGAGCATCCGAACCTCGTCCGTAGCCTCGCCTCGATGGAGACCGACGGTCAGCTCGTGATGGTCCTCGAGTACCTCCACGGGCGAACGCTGCGTCAGGAGCTCACCCGGCGCGGCGCGCTCTCGTGGCAGGAGGCGCTCGAGCACGTCGCGCGGATCGCCGAGGCGCTCACCGTCGCGCACGAGCAAGAGCCGTCGATCGTCCACCGCGACCTCAAGCCCGAGAACGTGATGCTCACGGTCGCCGAAGGCGACGCCGAGGACGCCGCCCCCGTCGGCCTCAAGGTGATGGACTTCGGCATCGCGAAGGTGCTCGAGGGGATGCACGGGACGAACACGCAGAGCATCGGCACGCTCCAGTACATGAGCCCCGAGCAGATCGACGCGCGCACCATCGACGCGCGGAGCGATCTCTACTCGCTGGGCCTCATTTTCTACGAGATGTTGAGCGGCGATCCGCCGTTCAACTCGCCTTCGCCGCGCGAGCTCTTGAACCTCCAGTGCACCGCGGCTCCGCCGGCCCTCGACGACGAGGTGCGCAAGGGCCTGCCGCGCGGCGTCGAAGACACGCTCTTCGCCATGCTCGAGAAGAAGGCCGACGATCGGCCGGAGAGCGCGCGCGCCGTCGTCGAGAAGCTCGCGCTCTTCCGCGCGGCGTCCGGCGACGCGCCGGGGCGTCCGTCGCGGGCGCGCCCGTCGCGTGATTCGCGTGAGTCGCGCGAGCCGGCGCCGCCGACGCCTCGCATGCCGAGCGCGCCCCTCCGCACGGACGCGCCCGCGGAGCGCACCGGTGACACGATGCACAGCGGCGCGCCGGCGCCGAAGCCCGAGCGCCCGCGCACCGACACCGTCGCGCTCGTCGAGCAGAACGCCGCGCGCCCGCGCGAGGTGCCGACGTGGCTCGCGATCGTCGCGATCGTCGCCCTCTCGCTCGTCGCGGGTATGACGACGTACATCGTTCGCCTCAAGACCACGAGCGGCTCGGACGCCTCGACGACGACCACCGCGAGCGCCTCCTACTGGCGGAGCGGCGAAAAGCCGCCCGCCACACCGTAGGAGCAAGCCTCGCGTGAGCATCGACGCGCTTCGTCGCGATCGCCCGGAGAGGGGAGAAGCGAAGGGCGCCCTCGGACGGGCGATGCGCTTCTCGTGCACCCTCGACGCGGGCATCGAGGCGGAGCTGTGGTGTCTCCCGAGCGCGGACGCCGGCCTCGTGAAGCGCCTCGTCGGCCTCGGCACGAAGGGCGCGTTCGGCTTCGATCTCGGCTTCGGCGAAGACGACGAGGGCGTCTTCGTTCTCCGGCGCCTCGTCGCGCGATCGCTCGACGGCCTCGCCAAGGGAGAGCGCCTCGACGGCCTGACGGCGCTCGCCAAGATCCGCGACCTCGCGCGCGCGCTCGCGGCGTGCGAGAAGGCGGCGATCTTCCCGGGCCCGCTCCGCCCTGCCGACATCGCGCTCTCGAGCGCCGGCCGCACGGAGGCGTGGATCGTGGGCGACGCCTACGTGCGCGCTCTCGTCGGCGAGACGACGCACGCGACCTCGACGAGCAGCGGGCCCTCGGCGCGATGGACGCCGCCGGAGCAGGCCGCCGGCGCGCCGTGGGACAACGCCGCCAACCGCTACGTGCTCGGCCTCGCGGCCTATCGGCTGATCGCGGGCGCCCATCCGTTCTCCGGGATCGGGCTTCGCGACGCGATGCGCGCCCAGTCGTCGGCGCCGCCGCCGTTCGACGACGAGATCGCGCGCGGGCTCCGGCCCGGGATCCAGAGCCTCGTGCTCGCGATGCTCGATCCCGATCCGGCGCGTCGACCGATCGGCGCGGAGGCGATCGCGTCGCGGTCCGAGGAGATCCTGCGCGATCAAGCCGGCCACTCCCAGGCCCGTCCGAACGACGTCACGGCGCCGGCGCCGAAGCCGAGCGCGCGGCGCGAAGGGCCGTCGCGCGCCGTCGTGCCCGCCGCGAGCCCGCGGCGCAGCGCAGCGTCGTGGGCCTTGGTCGCGGCGCCGATCGCGCTCGGCGTCGTCGTCGCGGCGGCGGGGCTCGCGTCGTCGAAGGGATCCGAGGACGTGCCGATCGCGACGACGACCACGACGATCGCCGCGCAGAAGCCGCTCGAGCGAACGACGTCGGACGCGTGCGCGCCGTGCCACGCGCGTCAGGTCGCCGAGTGGCAGCGATCGGTGATGGCGCACGCGGTCAAGAGCCCGCTCTTCGGCGCGCTCGAGAGCCTGATCGAAGAGCAAGTCGGGCGCGACGCGCGCTGCCCCAACGGGGCCGGCGTCCTCCGCAAGGCCGGCGGCGACGTATGTCGCGACGAGAAGACGGGCTTCGCGGTCACCGGATCGGGCGGCGAGCACTGGTGCGTGAACTGCCACTCGGCGGGCGACAACCTCGGCTCGACCGTGCCCGCGTGGAGCGCGCAGGCCTTCTCCGGCGGGAAGTCGGGCGAGGGCGCGCGGCGACCGCTGCGCGATCTGCTTTCGAAGTCGGCGATGGAAGGGATCTCGTGCGCGGTCTGCCATCAAACGATCGGACCCGTTCACGCGAGCGGCGTCGCGCGCGCCGGCGAGTACGAAGGCAACGCGACGTGGACGTCGTTCCAGACCGGCACGACGTTCCGCATGCGCCCCGAAGACGGCTTCGGCAGCCCCGGGATCGGCAACAGCGGCTATCGCCTCGACGCCAGCTCCTTCCTCACGCGCGCGCTCGGCCCCGGCGGCCCCGGCGATCCCATCGTTCACCAACGCGCCGCGCCCGAGGCGAAGCGCTACCTCGCGTCGAGCGAGTTCTGCGGCGCGTGTCACGACGTGCGCCTCTTCGGCACCGACTCCATCGGCGTGCGCGAGCGCGGCGAGCACTTCAAGCGGCTGCGCAACGCGTACTCCGAGTGGCGCGCGTGGGCCGACGGCGAGAAGGCCGCGGGTCGCAAGGCCGCGACTTGCCAAGACTGCCACATGAGCCTCTTCCCCGGCGTGTGCGTCCCGGGCGCAGGCAAGGGCGCGAGCGAAGGCTGCCCGCCTGGATTCCGTTTCGAGGCGCGCGCGCCCGGCGAGAAGGCGCGCGGCATGATCGCGTCGTCGTCGAGCGAGCCGAAGGCGGTCGCGAGCCACTACTTCACGAGCGTCGATCTGCCCCTCGCGGGCGACTTCGCCGATCGCTGGGCGACCGACCTGACGCTCGACGCGAGCGGCCAGCCGATGGGCCTCGAGGCCCGTCGGTTGCAACTGCTCCGCCACACGTTCTCGTTCGCGCTCGGCCAGGGCGCGCGCGTCGGCGGCCAGCTCGAGATCCCCGTGCTCATCAAGAACGTCGGCGCCGGTCACCGCGTGCCGGCGGGCTTCAGCCAGGAGCGCGAGATCTGGGTCGAGCTCGTGGTGAAGGACGCGCGCGGCGGGATCGTCTACGAGGTCGGCCGAATCGCGAACGACGACGCGGATCTGCGCGACAAGGCGTTCGTGCGCGTGACGACGCGCGACGACAACCTCGACTTCAAGGGCCGCCCGCTCGGCGTCTTCGGCGCCGACGTGGTCGACGGCCCCGACGCCCCGGAGTGGAGCCCGAACCCGGTGCTCGGCGGGACGATCTTCCGCGGCAAGGGCCTCGTCAACTTCCAGAACGGCTTCGTCCGCTGCGTCAAATGCATCGGCGTGATCGACGGCGCCGGCCGGTGTCAGCCCGGCCCGGGGCAGGGCAGGACGCGCGCGGATCGCTTCGACGACGGACAGTACGATCTCGACACCGGCGAGTGTCGCTCGAACCTCGTCGGGAAAAACGCCTTCTTCGAGACGTACTTCCCCGTCGGCGCGCTCGACGCCGATCGCGGCGTCGTCAAAGCGCCCGACGCGATCCTCGACACGCGATCGGTGCCTCCCGGTCTCGAGGTGCGATACACGTACGCGCTCGAGGCGGCGGGTCGCCCCGGACCGTTCAAGGTGGAGGCGAAGCTCCGGTTCCGTCCGTTTCCTCCCTTCTTGCTCCGCGCGTTCGCCGACTACGAAGCGCGAAAAGCTTCGGCCGGCCTGCGCCCCGGCGGCGCGCAGCTCACCGCGTCGATGCTCCGCCGCAACGCCCCGATCGATCTCGCCGAGGCGAGCCTCACCATCGACTGATCCATGACGCAGGTCGCCGCCCCCCCGCGCTGGCCCGACGTCGTGTGGGACGCGGCCGTCCTGCGCGGCATCGACGGGCGCGCGCGCGCGGAGATCGAGGCCGCCGGCCGGCTGCGCGAGATGCGCGCGGGCGACCACGTCTATCGCGCGGGAGAGCCCGCCGACGCGCTCTACGTCGTCGTCGAAGGATCGTGCGCGCTCGTCGCCGTGCGTCGCGGCGAGGCCGACGCGAGCGTCATCCGCAGCGTGAGCCGCGGCGACGTCTTCGGCGAGGAGGCCACCGTCGTCGACCACGGGCTCCGGCAGATGGATGCGAAGTGCGTCGCCCGCGGGAGCGTCGCCGAGGTGCCCCTCGCCGTGCTCCGGCGCGCGCTCGGTCGAAGCGGGGCCGCCGAGTTCGCCTCGCGCCTCGAGCGCGCGCTGCGGCGGGCCGCGACGCTCGATCTCTTTCGCACGACGGCGTTCACGCGCGCGCTGCCCGATCGCGACCTCGAGCTGTTGCTCGACGCCGCGCAGCACGAGAAGATCGCGCGCGGCGATCACGTCTATCGCGAGGGCGACGAGGCGCCCGGCGCGTACCTCGTCGCGGACGGCCTGCTCCAGGCGCAGAGCGAAGACGGCGGCGCGCCGCGCGTCGAGGGGTACCTCACGCGCGGCGACGTCTTCGGCGACGACGAGCTCGAGGATCGATCCCGACGGCGCGCCTCCGTGGTCGCGTCGGGCCCGGCGTGGGTCGTCGGCCTTCCGCGCGACGTGTTCCTCGCGGTCGCGCGGCGCAACGTGGCGATCCTCGACGGCGTGCGGCGGGTGCGCACCGAAGCGCTGCCCGCACCGCTTGGCATGCAGACGACGGCGCACGTCTTCCAGGATCTCTATCGGATGCGCGTCGCGCGCTCGCTCCTCGTCATCGATCAGGACTCGTGCATCCGCTGCGGGCACTGCGCGTGGAGCTGCGCGAGCACGCACGACGACGGGATCTCCCGGCTCGTACGCCGCGGCGACAAGGTCCTCGTGCGACGCGACGAAGAGAAGACGGCGCCGCTGCTCGTCCCCAACAGCTGCCAGCACTGCAAGAACCCGAGCTGCATGATCGACTGCCCCACCGGCGCGATCGGTCGCGACGCGCGCGGCGAGGTCTTCATCCGCGAAGAGCTCTGCACCGGCTGCGGCCTCTGCGCGAAGGCCTGCCCGTGGGACAACATCCAGATCGCGCCGCGCAGCGACGCGAAGCACGCGTTCCCCGAGGTCGCGGTCAAGTGCGATCTCTGCTCGTCGTCGGCCGGCGGGCCGGCGTGCGTGAACGCGTGCCCGACGCAAGCGATCGCGCGCATCGATCCGAACCAGGCGCTCGTCGAGCTCCGCGGCGCGCCGAAGCTCGCGCCCACGGCGATCGGCTCGCGCGACGCGGGCGTTCGAGGCCTCGGCGTCTTGCCGGCGAGAGCGCCGGCGTGGCCGTGGGTGCTCGGCGGCGCGCTCGCGGCCGCCGGCGTGGCGCTCTCGCCGATCGCGCGTGACGCCTTCTGGAGCGGCGTGATCGCGGCTTGTCTCGTCGCGCTGCTCGTCGCCTACGCGGCGCTCAAGCGAACGCCGCGGATCCTCGCGCGCGTGCGCGGGTCGGGCCGGCTCGCGCGCGCGGCCTACGTGGCCCACCTCTCGCTCGGCGCGCTCGTCACGGGTGCGACGTTGGCGCACACGCACGCGCGCGCGCCGGGCAACGCCGCGGGCGCGCTCGCCATCGCCATGGCGCTCGCGCTCGCGAGCGGCGCGTTCGGGGCGCTCGTCAACGTGGCGATCCCGCGGCGCCTCTCGCGCCTCGAGCGCAAGAGCGTCTTGCCCGAGGAGCTCGCCGCGCGCAGGCGCGAGATCGACGAGAAGATCTTCGCGCGCCTCTCCGGCAAGAGCGAGGTCGTCAAGGCGATCTACGGCCGTCTCCTCCGGCCGTACCGCGGCCGCCGCCTCGGATCGCTCTGGCTCGTCGTCGGCGGCCGCTCGCTCCGCGAGGAAGAGAAGGCGCTCCGCGCGCACGCGTCGCGCCTGCTCGAAGGGCGCAAGAGCGAGCGCCTCGACGGGCTCGACGAGCTCGTGAAGCTCGTCGTGGAGCATCGCGCGGCGGGGGCGCAGCGCCTCCTCACGTTCGCGCTCCGCGGCTGGCTCGGCGTGCACCTCGCGTCGACCGCGATCGCCCTCGTGCTGCTCGTCGCGCACGTCGTCGCGGTGATGGTGAGGCGGTGAAGGATCGCGCGCGCGCCAAGGTGATGCCGCGGGCGACGCGCACCAGCGACGTGACGCGCGCCCGCGTGCTCGCGTTCGCCGCGCTCGGCGCGGCGGTCTCGGCGGGCGCGACGCTCGCCGCCGGCGCGACGCCTTCGGGCAGCGAGCGACCGCTCGCGAAGCCTCACGTCGTCGCGCAGGTGAAGTGCGCGTCTTGCCACGAGGCGCCGGCCGCGTCGGGATCGGCCGCGACGCCGCCTTCGCCCGCGCAATACGCAGCGGCGGGGGCATGCAAGACATGTCACGCGGCGCGCGAGCACGTCTCGACGCGCGCGGGGCATCGCGCGCTCGCGCAGCGAGGCGAGCTCGCCTGCGCCACGTGTCATCCGGCGCACGAAGGCGCGCAGGGCGTGTCGTTCGGCGACGCAGGCGCGTGGGTGCGTTGGGGCGCCGGCGCGGAGATCGCCGGGTCCGCGAGCGTCGCCGGCGTGAAGAACGGCGCGACGGTCCCGCTCGTCGCGCTCGCGGCGTGCGCGAGGTGTCACGACGTGGGCAGCGCCCGCGATCCGATCGCGTCGTGCGTGAGCGCCGGCGCGCGTGCGCAGGCGAGCGATCCGCAGATCGTGCGGACGACCGCGAGCTCGTGCCTCGACGAGCACAGGACGTACGGAGAAGCCGGCCCGCGGACCGTCGCGTGGGAAGGCGCGCGCGAGATCGCCGGCCGGACGCCCTGGGTGGGCGCGGAGAGGCCGACGGGCTCGCCGTGGCTGCCGCTCGGCGGCGGCCTCGCGGGCGCGGCGATCGCCGGCGGCCTCGTGGCGTGGGCGCAGCGCAGGCGGAGCGAGCCGGCGGCTCGCGTCGCGGTCCCCGCGGAGCGCAAGAAGCTGCCGGTGATCAACCCCGGCACGTGCCTCGGGTGTCACGCGTGCGTCGACGCGTGTCCGTTCGACGTGCTGGCGATCGACAGGTACGTCGCGGTCGTCGCGCGGCCCGACGAGTGCTGCGGCGTCGTGCTCTGCGAGCAGGTCTGCCCGAACGGCAGCCTCTCGATCGCGGAGGGCGAGCCGGTGCTCGACCGACCGCGCGTCGACGAGCACCTCGAGAGCAAGGACGTGCCGGGGCTCTACCTCGCGGGCGATCTCACGGGGCTGCCGCTCATCAAGAACGCCATCAACCAGGGCGTCCGCGCGATCGATCGCATCGCGGCGACGATGCCGCGCAAGCGGACCGGCGTCGACGTCGTCATCGTCGGCGCAGGCCCGGCGGGCCTCAGCGCCGCGCTCCGCGCGCAAGAGAAGGGCCTCACGTGCGTCGTGCTCGAGCAGGCGACGATCGCGTCGAGCGTGAAGAGCTTCCCTCGCGACAAGCTCGTCTACGATCCTCCGCTCGATCTGCCGGTGGAGGGCGAGCTCTGGCTCCGCGAGGCTTCGAAGGACGAGCTGCTCGCGCAGTGGACGCGCATCGTCCGCGCGCGGCGCATCGACGTGCGCGAGGGACGACGCGTCACCGCGGCCGCGCGCGAGGGCGACGGCTTCGTCGTCACGACGTCGACGACGTCGTCGCACGATGACGTCGTCGAGTCGTTCCGCGCGAGCCGCGTCGTGCTCGCCGTCGGTCGCCGAGGTACGCCGCGCAAGATCGATCTCGCGGTCGATCCTGGCGCGGAGGGGCAGGTGAGCTACGCCCTCGCCGACGCGCGCAGCTTCGCGGGCAAGCGCGTCGTGATCGCCGGCCTCGGCGACACCGCGATGGAGGCGGCGATCGCGATCGCGCGTCAGCCGGAGACGTCGGTCACGATCGCGTACCGCGGCAAGAGCTTCACGCGCGGCAAGTCACGGAACATCGAGGAGCTGAAGCAGCTCGTCGCGAAGGGTCGCGTCCGCCTCCTCTTCGAGGCGGTGCCCACCGCCGTCGGCAAGACCACGATCACCCTCTCCGGCGGCGGCGCAGCCACCCGCCGCACGGTCCAGGCCGACGCCCTCCTCATCCTGATCGGCGGGCTGCCCTCCTGGGACCTCCTCGCGAGGTGCGGGCTCGCGCGCCCGGTGAATGCCGAATGAAAACAGTCTCTTGCTGACGGCGCCGTAAGTGGTGGAGACCGTTCTGCGTTTCCATCCGTACGACCCCGCCAGCCTTCCCGCCCCCGGAGCCCCTCCATGAAGCTCAGAACCACGATGCTCCTCGCCGCCGCCGGCGTCCTCGCCTCCGCCGCCGGCGCGCTCGCCATCCCGATGCACCCGACGACGGCCGCGACCGCCGATCCGTCGATCGTCAGCGCGCTCACGTCCGCGGCCGATCCTCGCGATCCGGCGCGCATGAGCGCAGGCGAGACGCTCCTCGTCGACGCTCGCTTGGGCCACGCGTCGATCGCCAAGAACAGCCGCGGCGAGACGTTCCTCTTCGCGCAGGTCGGCGCCACCGACGACAAGGCGACGGGCTCGGCCGCTTCGCCGATGAACCTCGCGCTCGTCATCGATCGATCCGGATCGATGAAGGGTGAGCGTATCGCCAACGCGATGAACGCCGCCGTCGGCGCGATCGAGCGCCTGCGCGACGGCGACAGCGTCACCGTGGTGAGCTTCGACACGACCGCGCAGGTCGTCGTGCCTCCCACGCGCGTGAGCACGGAGACGCGCGCGTCGATGGAGCGCGCGATTCGATCGATCCGCCTCGGCGGCGACACCTGCATCTCGTGCGGGCTCACCGAGGCGATGCAGCAGCTCCAGCTCACCACGCTCGGGGGCGACCGCGTCAACCGCATGATCGTCCTGTCCGACGGCGCGACCAACGCGGGCGTCAAAGACATCGGCGGCCTCCGCGCGATGGCCGGCCGCATGCACGGCCGCGGCGTCACGATCTCCACCATCGGCGTCGACGTCGACTTCGACGAGAAGGTGATGGCGGCGCTCGCGAACGAGGGCAACGGACGCCACTATTTCGTCGCCAACGCGAGCGGCCTCCCCGCCGTCTTCTCGCAGGAGTTCGACGATCTGCTCGCCTCGGTCGCGAAAGAAGCCGAGCTCACGATCGAGCTCGCGCCCGGCGTCGAGGTCGCGGAGGTGTTCGACCGCAGCTTCCGCCGCGAGGGCAACAAGATCGTCGTACCCTTCGGCACCTTCAGCGCGAAGCAGGAGAAGACGGTCCTCGTGAAGCTCACCGTGCCCGCCGATCGCGACGGGAGCCGGCAGATCGCCGACGTGAAGCTGACGTACCGCGATCTCGTGAAGAAGGCCGACGCGACCTCGACGGGCACGCTCGCCCTCGACGTGAAGAGCGACGGCAGCGAGCAGCGCGATCTCGACCCGTTCGTCGCGGCGCGCGTCGAGCGCAGCCGCACGGCGGCCACGCTCACCGAGGCGAACAAGCTCTTCGAGTCGGGCCGCGTCGCCGAGGCCCGCGCCAAGCTCGCGACCCGCAAGGTCGAGCTCAAGAAGACGGAAGAGGGTGCGCTCGCCGCCGCCTCGAGCCAGCCGTTCGCCGCGCCTCGCCGGGCGGCCCGCTCGCTCGATCGTGATTTCTCCGATCAGGCCCTCGCGGTCGCCGAGGCCGAGCGCAACTTCGCTCCGGCGCCCCCCGCCGCCGGCGGTCGCGCCGAGCCGTTCGCGTCGCGCCCCGCCGCCGCTCCGGCGGCGACGACGCGCGAAGGCAAGGCCTCCGTGCGGCTCAACCAGCAGAGCGCGTCCGAGCTCGGGTTCTGAAGTAATCTCGACGGGTGCGCGCACCCGTGACCCTGGAGCGGTGGCCGGCCGACGACCCCGCTCCCCCCATCACGCGCGGCGCGACGAAGCCGCGGGCCATCTCGTGGTTCGGCTTCAGCGCGTTCTGGGGCCATCTCCGCCACCTGGTCGCGTCGGCGATCGCGACGGAGAACATCGACTCCCGGCAGTGGATGATCCCCGAGGCGCCCGACGTGCTGCTCGGCCGGGTGCTCGAGGTCATCGGTACGCGCGCGTCGCGACTCCCGGGCGGCGGCTTGAAGGGAGAGACGCTCGCCGAGGCCATGGGCGGCGAGGTCTGGATCGACTTCATCGCCGACACCGGCGATGACGTCACCGTCAGCGAGGTCGTCGCGCGGATGTTCTCGTCGACGTTCGAGGTCGACGATCCCGATCGACCCGGCGAGAAGCTGGTCTTGCCTCGCGGCGACGTCCTCTTCCTCGGGGGCGACCTCGCGTATCCAGTCGCCACCGTCCTCGAGATGACGCGCCGCCTCGTCGAGCCGTGGAACCGCGTCCTCGTCGAGCGGATGGACGGCGCCCCGCGCGTGTTGCTCGCCGTGCCGGGAAATCACGACTGGTACGACGGCCTCGACGGCTTCGCTCGCCTGTGTCAGGCGCCGTGCGCGTTCGAGGATCGCGTGCCGGCGTCGGCCGATCCGCTCCACCCCGAGCCCGAGCGACACCCGGTGCTCGCCTGGGCCGAGGCCTTCGCGCGGGGCGATCAGGTGAAGAAGCCCTCGGCGCTCGGCCTCGCGGGGTACGTCCCCGTCCAGCGCTGCAGCTACTTTCGCCTACCGCTCGCGCCGGGGATCGATCTGTTCGCCGTCGATCGGCAGCTCAAGCGCGTCGACCCGCGGCAGCAGGCCTATTTCTGCATCCCGGGCGCGCCCGCGCGCGTCGTCGTCGTGCCCGATCCGGCGCGCGCGTGGGGCGAGCGACGCCCGCACGGCGCGGCGACGCTCGAGTCGCTCGGCATCGCGATGGACAAGAGCGCCACCCTCCTCATCGCCGGCGACATTCATCACTACGAGCGATCGCAGGAGGGAAGGAGCACCCACGTCGTCGCCGGGGGCGGCGGCGCGTTCCTCCACGGCGCTCGCCTCGGCAAGGGCGCCTACCCGATCGAGGCCGAGTTTCCGGGGCCCCGTGCCTCGCGGCGCCTCCTCTGGGATCTGCCTCTGCACTGCGCCGTCGGTCGCGCCGGGTGGCTCTTGCCGGCGCTCTTCGCCGCGTTCGACTGCGTCGCGCTCGAGGAGCACTTCCGCGTCGGTATCCACGCGAGCGCGTGCGTCGCGCTCGCGATCAGCCTCATCGTGGCAATCGGCACCGCGCTGCTCATCGGATGGCGCCGTCATCGCATCGGCCGGGTGGTGCCGTTCGCCGCGGTCCTCGGCCTCGCGATCGGGGCCGTCCCGGTGGGGCTCGCCATCGCGACCGACGCGTTGGCCTCGCGCGTCATCTGGGCGCCCGCGAGGTTCGCCGGGGCGCTGGCGCTCGCCACGGTCGCCTCGAGCTTCCTCTTCGGCGCCATGCTCATGCTCATCGCCCGGCTCGGGCTCAACCATGCGCAGGCGTACGCCGCGATGGGGTCGCCCGGCTACAAGCACTTCGTGAGGCTCCGCGTCCGGGCGCCGTCCGACGGGGATCCCGCGATCCCGATGTCGCAGGTCGACGCATGGGTAGTCGGCGTCGTCGATCCCGTCGCGCGCCCTTCGCCCGTCTTGGTCGACGCGTTTCGCTTCGACCCGTATCGGAAGCGCTCGGCATCGTAAGTGCTAGGACAAAGGTATGAGCGCAATGCAGTACTTGTTGCGCAGTACGAAGGTGACGACGAGCTCTCCTCGATCTGCGATGACGTGGATGCGACATCTCGCGATGCCGATCCTTCTCGCCGCGAGCGCGTGCGCGAGGCCGCCCTCGGACGCGCGGGCAAACGGGAGCTGGACATACGAGGTCGAGGCGCCGGGCGAAGGATCGCGCACCGTCGTGGTGCAGGCGACGTTCGACAACGCCCGCACCGAACGCATCGCCATCGCACAGGAATCGGCGGCGTTCGTGCGTGACGTCGAGCTCTGGACGGGCGCGGGGTATCGCCCCGTCGAGCGGCGCGGCACGCAGTGGATCGAGCCGCAGTGCGTGCGGCACTGCACCGTGCGCTATCGGATCGATCTCGGTGAGCTCGCCGCCGCATGCGGCGACGAGGTCGACTGCGCGCGCCGCGTCGGCGACGCGACGCTCTCGCCCGCGCTCTCGTGGCTCGCGCACCCGGCGCCGAAGACCGACGTTCCGGTGACGGTACGTGTCAAAACTCCGAACGCGATGCAGTTCATTTCTGGCATGCAACCGGTCGGGGACGACGGCCAGTCGTTCGCGTTCCGCTCCTACGACCTCGACGAGGGGAGCTTCACCGCGTTCGGTCCGACGCGCCGCTACCGCGTCGACGTCCCCGGCAAGGGCGGCGCCCTGACGGGGCGCATCGACCTCGCCATCCTCGGTCGTACGAAGTACGCCATGAGCGACGACGCCATCCGCACGTGGGTCTCCGACGCGGCGCAGGTCGTGACGCCGCTGTTCGGTCGGTTCCCCGTCGATCGAACGACGCTCTTCGTCGTCCCGGCGAAGGGCGAAGACGAGGTCGTCTTCGGCAAGGTGCTCTCGCTCGCCGGCGCGTCGGTCGTGCTGGTGGTCGGCGACCGCATGCCGGCGACCCATCGCCAGCAAGACTGGGTGCTCGTCCACGAGCTCTTTCACCTCGGCTTCCCCACGTTCCGCGGCGAAGGCCGATGGCTCGGCGAGGGCCTCGCGACGTACTACGAGCCGATCCTGCGCGCGCGCGCCGGCTGGACGGGCGAGCCCGAGGTCTACCGGCAGTTCGCCCGCAACATGCCTCGCGGCGTGACCGCGCGCGGCTCCTCGGCCGGCCTCGCGCACCGCGACGATCTCGACTCGATCTACTGGGGCGGCGCGCTCTTCTGCTTCGCCGCCGACGTGAAGATTCGCGAGGAGACGCGCGGCAAGCGCTCGCTCGACGACGTCGTCCGCGCCGGCCTCTCCCGCGGCGGCGACGCGACGAAGGTCTGGACCGTCGCCGAAGTCGTGCGCCTCGGCGACGAGATCACGGGCACGACGGTGCTCTCGGAGATGTACGATCGCTACGCCGCGCGCGGCGAGCGCATCGATCTCGACGGCCTGCTCGCCTCGCTCGGGATCGATCGCGACGGCAGCTCCGTCGAGCTCGACGATCGCCGTCCGCTCGCGTGGGTTCGACGCGACATCGTCGGGCGAACGCCTCGCGGCACGGCGATCGGCCTCGCGCCCACCGTCAAGAACGCCGAGCCGCAGTGACGATCACTTGGCGACGGGCGCGGTAGGCGCGGGCGCGGCGCTCGTGGCCGCCGGCGGCGCCTTCGGCATCGGGCGCGCGGGCGCGGCGCCCATGCACGCGGTGAGCGTCATCGGAAACGCGAGCGCGACGGCAGCGGCCGCGAAGCGCTTCGCGCGGAGGAGCCGCGACGGCGCGATGAGGCGCGGATCGTCGGAGAAGACGATCTCGCCGTGCCGATCGTAGAGGTAGCGGACGCAGAGCCCTTCGGTCTCCTCCGAAGAGAGCAGCGCCTTCGCTTCGCGCTTGGTCATCGCCGCGAGATCGTGAACGTGCAGTGTGCACGCATCGCAGAACCGCTTCTTCATGTCGGCCGGCTTCATGCCGTCCCAGTCCTGGCCGCAGGGCGCCTCGATCGGCAGGTCTTCGCGTCGCATCGTGGGCGGAGAACGTCCCGTAGCGGCCGTCCTTACACGACGAATTTCACGAATTTGCCCTGGCACTGAACTGATGTATCGTGGGCTCGATGTCCTTGCGGTCACGGCTGGCGCGCCTCTCCGTGTCTTCGCCGGCTCACACTCCGGATCCGGTTCCGGCTTCGGCGCCGACGCTCCTCGACGATCTCCGGGCGCGCATGGACGCGGTCCTGTCGCGGACGCGCGCCGAGCCGCCTCGCGCTCCGCCGCCCGTCGACGTGCCGGATCTGCCGTTCTGCGTCGAGCACACGGCGGAGGGGCCGCTCCACGTGCGCACGCTTCGCCTCTCGGGCGCGCATCGCGTCGGGCGCGCGCCGGTGACGGCGGCGCGCGCCGCCTCGAGCGAGCTGCTCGCGCTCCTCGCGCTCGATCCCGCGATCGCATCGTGCGATCCGCGCGGCGCGCTCTACCTCGACACCGAGACGACCGGCCTCGGCCCCGGCGCGGGCACGGTCGCGTTCCTCGTCGGCCTCGCGCTCTGGGACGAAGAGGCCGGCCTCCTCGTCGAGCAGCTCCTCGTGCGCCAGCTCGGCGAAGAGGCGCCGGTGCTCGCGCGCGTCGCCGAGCGCCTCGCCCGCGCGTCGATGCTCGTCACGTTCAACGGCAAGAGCTTCGACATGCCCGTGCTCCGCACGCGCTTCGTGATGAACCGCGTGCCTCCGTTCCGGGAGCCGCCGCACCTCGATCTCGTTCACGTCGCGCGACGCCTCCACAAGGCGCGCAACATCGGCGCCCGCCTCGGCGCGGTCGAGCGCGCGGTGCTCGGATTCGTCCGCGAGGGCGACGTGCCCTCGGGCGAGGTCAGCCAGTGCTATTTGCACTTTCTCCGCACCGCCGATCCGCGCGCGCTGCTCGGCGTCGTCGATCACAACGCGTGGGACGTGATCTCGATGGCCGCGCTCGTCGGGCTCTACGGCGAGCCGCTCGAGGGCTCCGCGCTCGAGCCCGAAGATCTCGTGGGCGTCGCGCGCACCTTGAAGCGTGCAGGATACAATGATCGCGCGTTCGAGATCGCCGACGCCGCGTGCGCGCGCGGGGCGGGCGACGCCGGCGTGCGCGCGCGCGCCGAGATCGCCAAGGCCCGCGGCGACAAGGCCCGCGCGCTCGCCGACTTCGAGGCGCTCGCCGCGTCGGTCGACGACGCCTCGGTGAGGCTCGAGCTCGCGAAGCTCTACGAGCACCACGCGAAAGACGCCGCGCGCGCGCTCGCGCTGGTCGAGGCCGGCACCGGCGAAAAGGCCGATCGCCGCGCGCATCGCGCCGCACGGCTCGCGCGGAAGGTCGAGGCCAAAGGAACGAGCGGCAAGCTGTGGTAAACCGCGGAGGTCATGTCCGACGCTCCGCACCCGTATGATCCCGCCGTCGTCGAGCCGAAGTGGCAGCGCTACTGGGAGGAGAACAAAACCTTCCGCGCCACGCGGCGTCCGGGCCGCCCGAAGAAGTACATCCTCGACATGTTCCCGTACCCGTCGGGCGCGGGCCTCCACGTCGGTCACCCCGAGGGCTACACCGCGACCGACATCGTGAGCCGCTACGAGCGCATGCGCGGCGTCGACGTCTTGCACCCGATGGGCTGGGACGCCTTCGGCCTGCCCGCCGAGCAGCACGCGATCAAGACGGGCACGCACCCGCGCGCGACCACGCTCGCCAACATCGAGAACTTCCGCCGGCAGCTCAAGATGCTCGGCTTCAGCTACGACTGGGACCGCGAGGTCGATACGACCGATCCCGGCTACGTGAAGTGGACGCAGTGGATCTTCCTCAAGCTCTTCGAGAAGGGGCTCGCGTTCCAGCAGTCGGACATGCCCGTCAACTGGTGCCCCGCGCTCGGCACCGTGCTCGCCAACGACGAGGTCACGGCCGACGGCCGGAGCGAGGTCGGCGGCTTCCCGGTCGAGAAGCTCAAGATCCGCCAGTGGTCGCTCCGGATCACCGCGTACGCCGATCGCCTCCTCGCCGGGCTCGAAGGGCTCGACTGGCCGGAGACGAAGGCAAAGCAGTCGCACTGGATCGGCCGGAGCGAGGGCGCGAACGTCGACTTCGCCGTCGAGGGGCATCCCGACGCCAAGCTCACGGTCTTCACGACGCGCGTCGACACGCTGCCGGGCGCGACGTACGTCGTGCTCGCGCCGGAGCACCCGCTCGCGCAGAAGGTCGCGACGTCCGAGCACGTCGCGGCCGTGAAGCGCTACGCCGACGTCGCGAACGCGAAGAGCGACGTCGTTCGCAGCGACGCGACGCGCGAGAAGACGGGCGTGCCGACCGGGGCGTTCGCCGTCAATCCGATCAACGGCGACAAGGTCCCGGTGTGGGTCGCCGACTACGTCATCGGCAGCTACGGAAGCGGCGCGGTGATGGCCGTTCCCGCGCACGACGAGCGCGATCACGCGTTCGCGGTCAAGTATGGGCTCCCGATCGTGCGCGTCGTCGCCGATGCGAAGGGGAGCGAGGTCGACGTCGCGAAGGAGGCGTACTGCGACGACGGCGTCGCGAACGCCGACGCCGTCGCGCGCAGCAGGGCGCCCATCGAGGAGGGCGCGCCGAGCGAGAAGGTGCGCCGCGTCGTGACCGACTGGCTCGCGTCGCAAGGGAAGGGGAGCGCGAAGATCACCTACAAGCTCCGCGACTGGGTCTTCTCGCGCCAGCGCTACTGGGGCGAGCCGATCCCGATCTACTTCCCCGTCACGACCGACGGCGATCCGCGAAAGCCCGGCGCGAAGTACACGATCCACTACGAAGAGCCGATCCCGGTCGAGGAGCGCGAGCTCCCGCTCTTGCTCCCCGATCTCGAAGACTTCAAGCCCGGCAGCGATCCGGCGGGCCCGCTCGCGCGCGCGGCCGACTGGCGCTTCTTCCAGAAGGACGGCAAGTGGTACGCGCGCGAGACGAACACGATGCCGCAGTGGGCGGGATCGTGCTGGTACTACCTCCGCTACCTCGATCCGAAGAACGGCGAGAGCGCCTGGACCGGCGAAGACTACGACGCGTGGATGCCGGTCGATCTCTACGTCGGCGGATCGGAGCACGCGGTGCTCCATCTCCTTTATGCGCGCTTCTGGCACAAGGTGCTCTTCGACCTCGGGCTCGTGAAGGGCGACGAGCCGTTCCAGAAGCTCGTGCACCAGGGCCTCATCCTGGGAACGTCGTATCGCCACTACGTGACGGTCGAAGGCGGGCGCGTCCTTCCGGGCACCACGAAGGTCACGCGCTCGATCGATCCGCCGGAGATCCGGGCGGTCGACACGAAGGAGCTGGTCGAAGAGCGCTGGTCGCGTGAAGAGGAGATCGAGATCCGCGACAACAAGACCTGGAGCAAGGCGCTCGGGGTCGAGGTCGTCATGGTCGCGGAGAAGATGTCGAAGTCACGCGGCAACGTCGTGAACCCCGACGACATCGTCAAGAGCCACGGCGCCGACGCGCTCCGCCTCTACGAGATGTTCATGGGCCCGCTCGAAGCCGTGAAGCCGTGGCAAACGAGCGCGATCGAGGGCGTCCGCCGCTTCCTCGATCGGACGTGGAACGCGTGCACCAACGTCACCGACGAACCGCCGAACGAGGAGACGAAGCGCCTCCTCCACAAGACGATCAAGAAGGTCACCGAAGACATCGAGGGCCTCCGCTTCCACACCGCGATCAGCGCGATGATGACGCTCCTCAAGCACCTCGGCGGCGGGCGCACGCCGCGCGAGGTGGCGAACACGCTCGCGCTGCTCGTTTCGCCCTTCGCGCCGCACATCGGCGAGGAGCTCTGGCAGCGCCTCGGTCACGCGAGCACGCTCGCGTACGAGCCGTGGCCGTCGTTCGATCCCGCGCTCGTCAAAGACGACGTCGTCGAGATCGGCGTTCAGGTCAACGGCAAGGCCCGCGCGTCCGTCCAGATCGCCGCCGACGCCGACGAAGCCGCCGCGAAGGCCGCCGCGCTCGCGGATCCCCGCGTGCACCAGTTCACCGAGGGCAAGGCGCTCAAGAAGGTCATCTACGTCAAGGGCCGCATCCTCAACCTCATCGTCGGCTGACGTGCATCGAGCATCGCTTCTCTCGTAAGCTCCGTCTCGACGCATGCGCGCGATGACTGCCGCTCTGCTCCTGCTCTCGTCGTGCGGCTACGCCCCCGTGCACGGAGGTGCGCCGCGCGAGCGGCTGCATGTCGTCCTCGCGGAGTCGAAGGTTCCTGACGCCGTCGCGTCCGACGAGGTCCTCGCGGGCGCGCGCGAAGAGCTCGCGCGCCTCGGCGCGCTCGCGCCGGGCGAAGGCTTTCCACGATTCGAGATCGAGGTGCTGCGCGCCGACGAAGCGAGCGAGGGGATCGCCGCCGCGCCCAACCCCGAAGGGCGCCTCTTGCCCGAGAGCCGCGCCACGCGCGTCGCCGTGGTCGCCCGCGCGTGGATCGTGCGCGCGCCGAAAGGCGGTCACGAGCGCGACACCGGCGATCTGCGGGCCGCGGAGACCGTCGCCGTCGCGGTCGACGCGCGCGCCGCCACGTTTCGCCAGTCCGACGCGCTCCGCGCCGCGGGCCGCCGGCTCGGGCAGAAGCTCGCCGCGCGCGTCATGGGCCTGCCCGCGGCGACCGAGGATTGACGCCCGCCGGCGCGCCAGGCTGTCCCAGCCCGCGGCTTTCTTGGGGCGCGCGTGATGGGCCACGGCGCCGGGGCCGTATGTGCTAAAGTCGCGCCGTCATGATCACGGTGGGCTGCGCAGGCTTTCCGGTTCCGGCGACGCGGTACTTCAAGGAGTTCCTCTTCGTCGAGATCCAGGAGACGCATCACGCGCTCCCGGGCATGGGAACGATCCGTCGCTGGCGGCGCGAGGCGCCGAACGGCTTCGTCTTCGCGATGCTCGCGCCGCGCGAGATCGGCCAAGAGGGCTTCCGCGAGGGCAAGGTCGTCGAGACGGCGCTGAAGACGCTGCTCGAGGTCGGCAAGGAGCTCGAGTCGAAGATCGCCGTCTTCGCGTCGCCTCCCGAGCTCGTGTCGAACCGCGCCAACAAGGCCGCCGTGAAGGAGTTCCTCCAGGGCGTGCGCAAGAAGTTCGACCGCGTGATCTGGGAGGCGCCGACGACCTGGGACGCCGACGACGCCGCCGCGCTCGCCGCCGAGGTGAAGGTCATCGCCGCGCGCGATCCGCTCGCCCACGGCATGATCGACGCGCCCGTCGCGTACTACCGCCTGCCGGGGCCGGCAGGGCACAAGAGCCGCTACGAAGATCCGGCCATCGAGAAGCTCGCCGCGCTCGCCAAAGAAGCGAAGCACAAAGACGCGACGTACGTCTTCACGAACGTCGACATGTTCGCCGACGCCAAGCGCTTCAAGAAGGCGATGAAGCTCTGACGTCGCCGCTCAGGCGGCCGCGGCGGCGGGCGCCTGCTCTCCGCGCCTGCGGAACGCCGCGTAGACCATCAGGAACGTGACGAGCCACCAAGGCGACTCGCCGACGATCTCGTACATCGTCTTGCCGCGCATCCAGCGGATCGGCGCGTGCTGCGCGACGCCGCCCTCGTGCCCCTCGGCTTCCATCCGCCACATCGTCTGCGTGTGGGTGACGACGTTGCCCATCGGATCGACGATCGCCGACACGCCGCTGTTCGTGCTCCGCACGAGGTAGCGCCGGTGCTCCACCGCGCGGAGCTTCGCGAGCGCGAGGTGCTGCCAGGGCTCGGTCGTGTCGCCGAACCACGCGTCGTTGGTCATGTTCACGAGCAGCTCGGGATCGGCGTGCGCGACCATCCGGTTCGTGAACGTCGGCAGGATGTCTTCGTAGCAGATGAGCACCGAAATCTTGCGCTTCGTTCCCTTGATGTCGATCTCGATCGGCTCGAGCGACGTGCCCGCCGAGAACTTCCCGCTGTGGGGCGACCACTTGTAGAGGATCGGGAACGTGTCGCCGAGCGGGAGGTACTCGCCGAACGCGAGGAGGAACTGCTTGTCGTAGCGGCCGCTCACGTCGCCCTTCGCGTCGGTCGCGAGCGCGGTGTTGAACCAGCGATCGAGCTCGTGCCTGCCTTCGGGATCGCGCCGCACGAGGACGGCGCCGAAGATCGTGGGCACGCCGAGGCGGGCGGCGAAGTTGTTGCGGTAGTGCGGCGTCGTCGTGCCGATCTTCTCGTCGACGGGCGCCGTCACCGACGTCTCGCTCCACACGACGAGATCGACGCCCGCCTTGCGCAGCTCGTCGGTGCGCTCGACGTGACGCCGGAGGCCCTCGCCGAACTTCTGGCGCTTCGCGAAGAGGCCCATGTTGCCCTGCACGAAGCCGACCTCGACGGGCTCGGCCTTCGCGATCGCCGACTTCACCATCGGGATGCGGATCGCGCCGAAGAGGAGCGCGAGGATCGCGGCGATCACGCCGGCACCGATGACGCGCCGGTCGAGCTCGATCTCGCGCGACTTCGTGCGCGCGAGCGCGAGGCGCGCGCGGAGCGGCTCGGCGATCGCCATGTTGATCGCGACGAGCACGACGCCCACGAGGATGGGACCGCCGAGCTCGGCGGCCTGCAGCAGCACGGGCACGTTGTGCACCGTCGCCGCGTAGTACCAGGGGAAGAGGAGCGGGAAGACCAGCTCGCTCGCGGCGAACGCGCCGCCGAAGACGAGCGGCACCGGCCAGCCGCGGAGCTGCGCGCGGCCGAAGAGCCACCCCATGAACGCGAGGCGGAGCGCCTGATAAGCGCAGATGATGACGACGAAGACGAGGCAGAGCGCCGTGGGGAAGCCGCTGAACGTCTTCAGCATGTCGAGCAGCCAGTAGAAGCCGCCAAGGTTCATCGCGAGGCCGGTGAGCCACGAGAGCCAAACGGCGCGCTTGACCGTCTGCCCGTGGAGCGAGACGTAGAGCGGCACGAGGCACACGAACGTGAGCCACCACTGATCGAAGCCCGCGAACGCGACGAAGTAGAGGACGCCGCTGAGGACGGCCCCCGCTTCGGCCAGCCGCTTCGGCACGAGCGGCGTCATCGCTACTCGGTGCGCTGGATCACGTGGAAGCCGAACGGCGTCTCGACGATCTCCGAGATCTCGCCGACCTTGAGCCTGAAGGCCACCTGCTCGAAGGCCCCCACCATCTGGCCCTTGCTGAAGCGGCCCAGCGATCCGCCGCGGTTGCCCGCGCCCGGCTCGTCGGAGTACTCGACGGCGAGGCGGCCGAGATCGTCGCCCGCCTTCGCGCGGCGGTGGACCTCCTGCGCGAGGACGAGCGCCTGCTCGCGCGATCGGAGCACGGACTTTCCCGCGCGCTCGGCGCCCATCCACTGCACGAGGACGTGGCGCGCGGCGATCTTCTTCGGCAGCTCGGCGGGCTCGTCGACGGCCGCGGGCGCCTCCTCGGCAGGAGCCTTCTCCGTCGTCGCGGCGGCGGTGCCGATCGTCGAGGGCGCGCTCGTCGACGGGTTGCCCGCGCTGCCGCCGAGCGTGAGCCCCGGAGTCTCCGTCTGCGTGGCGCGCGCCGCCGTCGGATCGACCGTGCGCGGCTCGGCCGCGACGCGGGCCGCGCCGGCGGCGCCGTTGGGCACGTTCGGATCGCCGGCGGCGCCGGCGGTGATCGAGGTGCGCGACGCCGCGCCGCCGCACGCGATCGCGGGGACGAGCATCGCGACCGCTGCGATCGCTCGGACGCGCAGGATCATTTCTTCTTCACCTCGAGCAGCTCGACCTCGAAGACGAGCGTCGAGCTCGGCGGGATGACCGGCGGAAAGCCGCGCGCGCCGTAGCCGAGGGTCGGCGGCACCGTGAGCTTGCGCTTTCCTCCGACCTTCATGCCCGCGACGCCCTCGTCCCACCCCTTGATGACGCGGCCGGCCCCGAGCTCGAAGTCGAAGGGCTTGCCGTGCTTCTTCGAAGCGTCGAACTCTTTGCCGTCGGTGAGTGTTCCCACGTAGTGAACGCTCACCGTGTCGCCCTTCTTCGCCTCGGCGCCCTTGCCGACGACGAGATCCTTGATCTCGAGCTTCTCGTTCGACGGGGGCTCGGCGGGCTTGGCCGGCTCTCCGTGGCCGTGGCCCTCGTGGGGATCGGGCGGCGGCTTGTTCTCGGCGGCCTGCCCGGTGGGGTTCGCCTGCGCCTGGATGGCTTCTTCCTTCGGAGGCTCGGTGAGCTTCGAGCAAGCCGCGAGCGACAGCGCGGCGAAAACGAGAGGGAGGAGCCGAACCGGGCGGTGCTGAGCGCGCATCGGAGCCGGACCCTAGCTTCTCGCGTGGGAAAGATAAAGGGCCTGGTCGATGCGCTGGTAGGATGCTCGGGCATTGGCGCGCGTGCTCCATATCGAGGACGATCCTCGCAACCGCCTGCTCGTCCGTAAGCTCCTGTCCGGCGACGGGCACGAGGTGATCGACGCCGCCGACGGCCTCGAGGGCGTGCGCCTCGCGATCGCGCAGCGGCCCGACATCGTCCTCGTCGACCTCAACATTCCCGGCCTCGACGGCTTCGAGGTGACGCTCCGGCTGCGGACCGAGGCCTCGCTCAACGGCGTTCCCATCATCGCGATCACCGCCGAGGGCGATCGCGACACGAGCTTCGCCGTCGGCTGCGACGGCTTCCTCCAGAAGCCCATCGACGCGCGCGCGTTCGCCAAGCAGATCGCGGGCTACATCGGCGGCCAGCGCGAGCGCATGATGTCGACGCCCGACGCCGCCGGCGAGCGCCTCCGCCAGCAGAGCGGCCGGATCGTCGCGCACCTCGAGGAGAAGGTCGCCGAGCTCTCCGCCGCCAACGAGCGGCTCCGCGAGATGGAGCGCCTGCGCACCGAGTTCTATCGCAACATCTCCCACGAGCTCGCGACGCCGCTCACGCCGATCGTCGGCTACCTCCGCATGCTGATGGACGAAGAGCTCGGCGAGACGAGCAAGGCGCAGCGCAAGGCGCTCCGCGCGATGGACGATTGCATCCGGCGCCTCCGCTCGCAGCTCGACAACCTCATCGACGTGACGGGCCTCGAGACGGGGAAGATGCGCTTCTTCCACAAGGAGTACGACTTTCTCGACACCGTACGTCGCGCCATCGCGTGGCACGCCGACGCGATCGCCGAGCGCAAGCTCACGATGCTCGAGGAGCTGCCTCGCGGGCCGCTCCCCGGATACGGCGACAGCGATCGCCTCGGCCGCGCGATCTCGCAGCTGCTCGACAACGCCGTGAAGTTCACGCCGGAGGGCGGCATCGTCGGCGTCCTCGTCCGCCCGCACGAGGGAACGTACGAGCTCGTGATCGCCGACACCGGTCCCGGCGTGCCCAAGGAGCGCGCTGAGCGCATCTTCGATCCGTTCTATCAGGTGGACGGATCGCCCACACGCGCGCACGGAGGCACGGGCGTCGGCCTCGCCATCGCGCGGCGCGTGGCGCGCGGGCTCGGCGGCGACGTGCAGCTGCTCGCCGCGGGGGCGACGATCGAAGGCATGTTCCTCGGCGGCGGCGCGTTCTCGCTCTCGGTGGCCAAGCGCGCTCCCACCGTGGTCGTCGACACCGCCATGTGAGCGCTCGATCGTGAGATCGGCGCGATCCATGCGCGGATCGCCCACATCGCCATTTTCCGGCGAATCGAGCGATCGAGCGCGCCTCGTGGGCGTACCGGGCCGCCGGCCGGGTGCTTGCATTGCTCATTCTTTCTCCATGGGTCTGCGCGCGAAGCGGGAAGGCGAGCTGGCGACGACGCTCCCTCGTGCGCCCATGCCCTCGCTGAGCGACGCCGTGGCGGACGGGCTCGGCGACGTGCGGCTCGGACCTTCGGCGGCCGACGCCGCGCGGCGCTACGAGCTCGTCACCGTCCTCGGCGAAGGGGGCATGGGCGAGGTGCTCCTCTGCCGCGACCGCTGCCTGGGTCGCGAGGTGGCGCTCAAGCGCATGGGCACGCGCGCGCAGCGTGAGGCGCGGGGCGCGGCTCACGATCCGAGGTTCGTGCGCGAGGCTCGCGTGCAAGGGCAGCTCGAGCACCCCGCGATCGTGCCCGTGCACGATCTCGGGACGAGCGACGACGGCGGCGCCTTCTTCACGATGCGCCGCGTGCGCGGGCGCACGCTCGGCGACGTCATCGAAGATCTCCGCTGCGCCGTTCCTCGCGTCCTCGCGGAGTACACGCTCCACAAGCTCCTCGCGGCGCACGCGCGCGTCTGCCTCGCGGTGCACTACGCGCACACGCGCGGCGTGATCCATCGCGATCTCAAGCCCGACAACGTGATGCTCGGCGACTTCGGCGAGGTCTACGTCCTCGACTGGGGCGTCGCGAAGATCGCGGGCGAGGGCGAGCTCGGCGCCGCGCTCGAAGACTCGGGCGAGCGGCTGGTCGCTTCGCGCATGACCGAAGACGGCGCCCTCGTGGGCACGCCGGCGTACATGGCGCCGGAGCAGGCGAGGGGAGAGCCCGTCGACGCGCGCTGCGACGTCTACGCGCTCGGCGCGATCCTCTTCGAGATCCTGACGCTCACGGGCCTCCACGGCGACGCGACGGGCGCCGATCTCCGGCGCCGCGCCCTGCGGCAGGTCGACACGCGACCGAGCCATCGCGCGCCGGAGCGTGACGTGCCCCCGGAGCTCGACGCCATCTGCGCCCAGGCGCTCGCCTTCGATCCGGACGACCGCTATCCGAGCGCGGGCGCGCTCGCCGACGCGGTGGAGAAATTCCTGAGCGGCGCGCGCGACCTCGCGACGCGTCGTGAGCTCTCTGCGCGTCACGTGGCCCGCGCACAGGCCGCGATCGGCGAAGAGAGCTCGGCCGAGAGCCGCGGCCTCGCCATCGAGCACGTCGGGCGCGCCATCGCGCTCGATCCGCGCAACACCGCGGCGCTCGAGCTGCTCGTCTCGGTGATGCGCGATCCGCCCGCCACCGTGCCGCGCGAGGTCGAGCGCGAGCTGTACGGCGGCTACGTCGTCGCGCGCGGCGTCGGCCTGCGCCGCGCGATCTTGTTCTACGCGTTCGTCGGCCCGGCGCTGTATCTGCCGGCGTGGATGCTCATGGGGCTGAAGAGCCCGGCGCTCGCGGTCCTCTTCATCGGCGCGCTCTTCGGCGCGGCGCTCGCTGCGCGGGTGACCGACCGCCTCGGCGCCACGAAGCTCGAGGTGCCGTGGGTTACCGTCGCGATGGGGATCGCGGTCGCCGCGTCGGGCTTCTGCTTCGGGCCGTTCCTGCTCGCGCCGATGCTGGCGCTCGTGAACACGATGGCGCACGTCGTCGTCGGACGTCGCGAGCATCGCACCGCCATCGTGTGCATCGGCGCGCTCGCGCTGATCATCCCGCTCGCGGCCGAGCTGCTCGGCCTCGTGCCGCCGACGTTCGACTTCCACGACGGCGTCCTCACGATCACGTCGCCGCTCGTTCACCTGCGCGGGGCGATCGCGCTGCCGTTCTTCGTGCTCGCGAACCTCGGGCTCGTGATCTTCGCGAGCCTCGGCCTCCGGCGGCACCGCGACGCGCAGATCCTCGCCGAGCAGCGGAGCGCGATGCAGCTCTGGCTCCTCCGCCACCTCGTCCCCGCGCCGGCGCGGGCCGCGACGAGCGATCCGCCGGCGCGCTGACGGGCTATGCTGGCGGCCGATGCCGCGACGGGTCTACCTCGACTGGAACGCGACGACGCCGCCGCTGCCAGCCGCGCTCGACGCGATGCGCGCGGCCGCGGAGCGCGCGTGGGGCAACCCTTCGAGCATCCACGCCGACGGCCGCGCCGCGCGCGCGGTCGTCGAAGACGCGCGGAGCGCGGTCGGCGAGCTCATGGGGCGCGATCCGCGCGACGTGCTCCTCACCGGCGGCGGCACCGAGGCGAACAACATCGCGCTGCGCTCGGCTGGGCCCGGATGGATCCTGACGAGTCGGCTCGAGCACCCGTCGATCGTGAAGGTCGCCGAGGCGCTCGAGCGCGAAGGCAGGGCGCGCGTGCGCTTCCTCCGCGTGACGCCGCTCGGCGTCGTCGATCTCGAGGATCTGGACCGCGCGCTCGCCGAAGCTCGCGGTGAGATCGCGCTCGTGACGGTGCAAGCCGTCAACCACGAGACCGGCGTCGTACAGCCGGTGGCCGAGGTGATCGAACGCGCGCACGCCGCCGGCGCGCGCGTCCACGTCGACGCTGTGCAGGCGTGGGGAAAGATCGACACGTCGCCGCTCGCGCGCGCGGACTCGACGAGCCTCGCGATCCACAAGCTCCGCGGGCCGAAGGGGATCGGCGCGCTCGCCACGCGCCCGGGCCTCTCGCTCTCGGCGGTGCTGCTCGGCGGCGCGCAAGAGCGCGGGCTCCGCCCCGGCACGACCGATCCCGTGCTCGCGGCCGGCCTCGGCGCCGCTGCGCGGTACGCAAAGGACGGACACTTGCGCTACGCACGCATCGCGGAGAAGCGCGACGCGCTCGAGCGCGCGCTCCTCGTCGGGGCCTCGAAGCCGCGCGTCGCCGGCGACGCGGCGCGGCGCGCGCCGCACGTGTCGAACCTCGTCTGGCCCGGGTGGGTCGGCGCCGAGCTCGTCGCCGCGCTCGATCTCGAAGGCGTCAGCGTTTCGAGCGGCGCGGCGTGCAGCGCAGGGACCGTCGAGCCGTCGCCCGTGCTGCTCGCGATGACGAACGATCCGGCCGAAGCGTCGCGCGGCGTTCGGGCCTCGCTCGGCGAGGAGACGACCGACGACGACGTCAACGCAGCGATCGCCGCGTTCCAGCGCGTCGTCGCGCGCGCCGCTTGATGCGCGTCACTGCCCGCCGCCGGCGACCGTGATCGGGATCCAGAGCGCCTTGATCGTCGTCGTCGCGCCGTCGCGATCGTAGCCCGCGAGCCCGAAGAGGAAGTTCCACCACGTGCTCGTCGGGCTCTGCCCGTACGAGAAGACCGGCAAGAAGTGGAACTGCCAGTCGGTGCCGCCGGCGACGCGCTTCTGGCGATAGAGCGTGTTGAGCGCGACCTGGAAGACGGAGTCGTCGGCCGACTCGGCGAAGCGCCAATAGAGCGGGAAGCCGACGGTCGAGCGCCCCTTGGGGCTCGCGAAGTCGAAGAGGATCGGCGCGAGCACGGTGTGGGTCGAGTGATCGCTCCGGCCGAGGTACACGATCGGGTGGAGATCGACCTCCCAGCCTTTGGTGTCGCTGCCGAAGACGAGGCTCGGGAACACCCAGTGCGTGCGCGAGACGTTGTAGCTCTCCCAGCGCGCGAAGAGCGGCGTGGCGAAGGTCGTTCCCGTCGGGCTGCTCGATCCGAAGTAGAGCGGGAAGAGGCCGAGCGACTTGTAGCCGATGTCGACGTCGGTCTTGCGGAAGTAGATCGGGAGGATCGGGCCCGCCATCGTCAGCGACGCGGAGTTGTTGCGCTCGGTCGCGTGCGTGAAGAGCGGCGTGACGAGCGTGTCGGCCGTCTTCGTCACGCGGCGGAGGTAGCCGGGGAGGACGAAGAGCGATCGCTCGGGATCGCGGCCGTAGTGGAAGAATGGAAAGAGCGTGTAGTGGAACTCGTGCACGCCGCCCGTCTCGGGGTGGCCGTTGATCGTGAAGAGGAACGGCGCGACGTCGAACACCGAGCGCTTCGGATTGGCGATCGAGA
Source organism: Labilithrix sp. (assembly GCA_019637175.1). Classification (GTDB taxonomy): domain Bacteria; phylum Myxococcota_A; class Polyangia; order Polyangiales; family Polyangiaceae; genus Labilithrix. Next base: position 28,248 of record JAHBWD010000022.1, read on the forward strand.
TGACCGGTCCGACGACGGTGAGGCGGTTCTCGTCGATCTCTCGATTCCGGTTGAAGAAGAGGAGCGGCGGGATGAGCGTGTAGGTCTTGCGCGCACCGTCGACGTCGCCGTTGTCGCCCCGAAAGAGAAACGGCGCCACGCCCCAGTCGACGTCGCGGAGCGTTCGGTCGCGGAAATACGGCCCGACGAGCGCGAACGCGCCCTTCTCGTCCGAGTGCGACGTCGTCAGCGTGAGGGGCGAGTGGAAGTAGCCGCCGTCTTTGCGGCTGCCCTGGAAGAAGATCGGCGCGAGCCAGTTGTCGTGCTCGCCGGGCGCCTCGCGATGCGCGATCGGGCCGAGCACGAAGACGTGGTTCTGCTTCTCCCGCATGCGCCACATGAGGGGGAAGAGGACGTCGGCGTCCACGTCCGGCGATCGCCGCTGATAGAAGAGGAGGGCGGTGAGGCTCTCGCGATCCGTCTTCGGCGTGTTCGCGCCCGTCTCGGGATCGAGCCCGCGCGTCGACTCGAGGTAGAGCGGCGGAATGAGCCGGAGGCGATAGTCGCCGCGTCGCTCCTCGAAGTAGGGGAAGAACTTCCGCGTGATCGGACCTTCGGGCGAAGGCGGCCGTCCGTCGTAGTCCGTCCCGATCCGATCGGCGACGCCCTCGGGGATCGCGAGCGGATCGGCGGGGGCCTGCGCCGACGGCTCGGCGAGCGGTCGCGCCGCCGGCGAGCTGCCCTGCTGCGACGGCTCTTCGTCGGGATCGGCGCCTCGCTGAGGGCCGACCGGCTTCGCCCTCGTCGGGCTCGACTGCGTGGGCCCGGTGCCCGGCCTTTGCTGGGCCTCGGCGCGCGTCGCGGTCGTGAGCAGTCCGAGCACGACGAGCACCGTCACGACGGCGGGGCCGAGGCGCTCGACGAGCCGGCGCACGAGATCGGCGCGCGCGACGCGCTCCTGCGCGTGACCGGCGAGATCCTTCAGCTCGACCTGACCTTCGTCGAGCTCTTTGTCGCCGAGGATGATCGCGAAGCGGGCGCCGAGCGCGTTGGCGCGGCGAAGCTGCGCCTTCACCGACGCCTTGCGCGTGTCGACCTCGCAGCGGACGCCGGCCTTGCGAACGTCGCGCCCGAGGACGAGCGCGGCGTCGACGGCGCGCTCGCCGATCGGCGCGACGAGCACGTCGACGACCGACGCGGGCGCCTCGAGATCGCTCGCGATCAGCAGGCGCTCGGTGCCCGCCGCGAAGCCGATGGCGGGGATCGCGGGGCCGCCGAGCTCGGCGACCATGCCGTCGTAGCGCCCGCCGCCGACGAGCGTGCTGCCCGCGCCGAGCTTGTCGTAGGCGCCCTTGATCTCGAAGAGCGTGCGCCCGTAGTAGTCGAGGCCGCGAACGAGCTTCGGCTCGACCGTGTAGGGCGTCCCGAGCGCGTCGAGGTGGCGCCGCAGGGCGTCCCAGTGGGCGCGGTCGTCGTCGCTCAAGAAGTCGAGGATCGTCGGAGCGCCCTCGATCGCGGCCTTGTCGGCGGGGTGCTTCGAGTCGAGGATCCGGAGCGGGTTCGTGGCGAGGCGGCGCTGCGAGTCGGCGCTGAGCTCGGCCTTCATCGGCGTGAGCATGGCGACCAGCGCTTCCTTGTATTTTGCACGCGTCTCGGCGCTGCCGATCGAGTTGAGGAAGACGTCGGGCTTCGGGACGCCGATGTCGACGAGGAAGCCGACGAGCGCGTCGATCATCTCGGCGTCGCACCCGGGCCCCGCATCGCCGAAGCACTCGGCGCCGAGCTGGTTGAACTGCCGGTAGCGACCCTTCGCCGGCCGCTCGCCGCGGAACATCGGCCCGAGGTAGTACCAGCGCGAGACGGGCTCCTGGTTGTGGACGTTGTGCTCCACGTACGCGCGCGCGGCCCCCGCCGTGCCCTCGGGGCGGAGCGTGAGCGGCTCGTCGTGGAACACGAAGGAGTACATCTCCTTCTCGACGACGTCCGTCGCCTCGCCGATCGTCCGGACGAACAGCGGCGTCGGCTCGACGTACGGCGTGCGGACCTCGCGGTAGCCCAGCCGCTCCATCGACGCGCGGAACGCCGCCTCGATGCGGTGCCAACGACCGACTTCGCCGGGCAACACGTCGTTCATGCCCTTGACGGCACGGACGGGGTTCTTGGACGACACGGGGCCCTGCTTATCACCTTGGCTGGCACGCGGGGTCAAGCTCGGTTATCTAGACGGCCCTCCCCATGATCCGCGGGCAGGACTCGTCGAATCCGCGCGATCCGCGCGGCCCCCGAGCTCGGCGTCGGGTCTGCGCGCTGGATCTGGGCTCCGTGCGCGTCGGCGTCGCGCTCTCCGACGAGCTCGGGCTGATGGCCCACCCGCGCGGCGTGCTCGCACGCCGGCCGCAGCCGGCGCTGCTCGCCGCGCTCAAGGATCTCTGCGCGGAAGAGGACGTCGAGCGCATCATCGTCGGCTTCCCCCTCGACATGCGCGGCACCGAGGGCGAAGCCGCGCGTCGCGCGCGCGATCTCGCGCAGGCGATCGCCGACGCCACCGAGCGCGACGTCGAGCTGTTCGACGAGCGTCTGACCACCGTGCAGGCCCAGCGCGCGCTCGCGGCGAGCGAGGTGCGCGGCGCGCGCGCCCGCGAGCGCATCGACGAGGCCTCCGCCGTCGAGATCCTCCAGGCGTGGCTCGACGCGCGCGCCGCGCGGCGGAAGAAGCGGAGGCCGCGATGAGCGACGTGTCGCCCTCTCCGCCGAGCGAGCGCCCGTCGAGCGGCCGCGGCACGCGAACGCGACGCCGCAGGCGCGTGCGGCGCCAGCCGGAGGCGAAGAAGCCCCGGAGCGTCTTCTTCTGGCTGCTCGTCGCGATAGGCATGGTCGTCTCTGCCGCCGCTACCTACGTCCTCGTCGTGTACCCCGCGGGCGGCGGCCCGGGGAGCGGCAAGGACATCGAGCTCACGTTCGCGCCCGACGCGCCGATGGGCCAGGTCGTCGAGGAGCTCGAACGCGCCGGCCTCGTCAAGTCGCCGGCCCTCTTCGGCCTGTACGCGAGGCTCACCGCGCTCAAGGTCGCGCCCGGAAAGCACCTCCTCACGGACGACGCCGGTCCTCAAGAGCTCGCGCGAAGGCTCGAGCGGATGGGCGGGGCGACGAAGGCCAAGGTCGTCATCCCCGAAGGATGGAACCGCTTCGACATCGCCAGGCGCCTGCACGCCTTGCACGTGGCCTCGGCGCAAGCGTTCCTCGAGGCGACCTCCGATCCGGCGCTCCTTCGCGAGCTCGGCCTCGACGGCGACAGCGCCGAGGGCTTCCTCTTCCCCGCGACCTACGATCTCGCCAAAGACTCCGATCCTCGCGACGTCGTGCGCCGGCTGAAGAGCGAGTTCGAGCGGCGATTTGCCGCGCTCGAGCAGAACCACCGTCTCGGCCGGGCGAACCTCGAGGGCTCGCTCGGATGGACGCGCCGGGAGATCATCACGCTCGCGTCGATGGTCGAGAAGGAGGCCGCGGTCGACGAGGAGCGCCCGATCATCGCGAGCGTCTTCTTGAACCGGCTCCGCGATCCGTCGTTCAAGCGCAAGCTGCTCCAGTGCGATCCCACCTCGGGGTACGGCTGCCTCGTGCATCGCGATCGGATCCCGGCGTGCACCGGCTATGCGGGCAAGATCACCCACGCCATCAACGTCGACCCGCTCAACACCTACAGCACCTACGTGCACGAGGGGCTCCCGCCCGGCCCGATCGCGAACCCCGGGCTCAAGTCGCTCCAGGCCGTGCTCGCACCTTCGAGCACGCGGTACCTCTATTTCGTCGCCCGGGACAACCGGCGGCACGCGTTCAGCGAGACCTTGGAAGAGCACAACGCGGCGGTCAAAGACCTGCGCGAGCGGGCGCACGGGGCCGACCGTTAGACCGTTGAACCGGCCGCGGCACGGGCGCTATCCTCGCCGAACGATGAACTTTCGCCCCGCCTTCCTCCTCACGGTCCTCTGCGCGCTCTTCCTGTCGATCGCGTCGCCCGCGTTCGCCGACGGCTGGATCGAGACGGGTCAGGCCGTGCGGACGAAGTCGGTCATCATCACGGTGAACGTCTACGCGATCCGTCACGACATGAAGGAGAAGCCGGCGACCAAGTCGAAGCAGGCGGTCATCGACGCCGACGTCGACAAGAAGTTCACGTGGATCATGCTGCGCTCGGTCGGCAGCGAGAAGATCAAGAACGCCCTCCGCGAGGCGTTCGCGCTCAACGGCTACACCGACAAGGCGAAGATCGAGCAGTTCGTCGGCGCGTTCAGCAAGGAAGAGGTCACCGAGAAGTCGGCGGTCGTCATCTCCTACAACGCGGCGAACAAGACCACGACCATCTGGGCGAAGGACGGCGGGAGCGCCACCGTCGCCGGCGCCGACTTCATGAAGGGCGTCTGGAAGATCTGGTTCGGCAAGATCGACCAGCCCACGATGGGCGACCAGCTCATCTCGAAGCTCTGAAAAGCGCGAGTCTTCGAGCGACCCTCGAGCATCCCGGGGCCGTCTGTACTAGAACGGCCCCCATGCAACCGTGGCAGATCGCCGCCGTTGGTGCCGCCGTCCTCGTCGCGGCGCACTACCTCCTCGTGCGTGCCGCTTCGGGGCGGATCGGAGATTCGCTCGGCGCGCTCGTGCTCGAGGGAACCGCGGCCGTCGGGATCGCCGTCGCGTACTTGCTCGGCGTGCGCGGCGGCTCGGTCGAGACCTCGCGCGCGGGGCTCGTCTTCGCCGTGCTCTCGGGCCTCTGCATTTCGGGAGGGAGCATCCTCCTCTTCCAGGCGCTCCGGCGCGGCGGGCCGGTCGCCTCGACGGGCACCATCGTCCTCGGCGGCGGGGTGGCGCTCTCGGCGCTCGCGTCGCCGTGGCTCTTCCGCGAGCCGATGACGCCGCGGCGCCTGCTCGGCGTCGCGCTCGGCATCGCCGCGCTCGTCGTGCTCTCCACCGAGCGCACCGAGGCGAGCGCTCCATGATCCTCGCGGGCGACGTCGGAGGAACGCGCGCACGCTTCGCGCTGCTCGATCCAAAGGGCAAGCGCGTCGCGCACCAGGCGGTGCTCGGCAGCCGAGGCTTTCGCACCTTCGAGACCGCGCTCGACGCGTTCCTCGAGGGCGCGCGCGCCGAGAAGAAGCTCAAGGGCGCCATCGTGGCCGCGAGCTTCGGCATCGCCGGGCCGGTCGTCGAGCAGCGCGTCAAGGCGACGAACCTGCCGTGGACGATCGACGCGCGCGCGATCGCGCGCGAGTTCGACATCGTGAAAGTCACGCTCCTCAACGATCTCGTCGCCGTGGGGCTCGGTGCGCTCGCGTGCCCGCCCAAGAAGCTCGCGGTCATCAAGGGCGGCGCGCCGCAAAAGAAGGGCGGCAACCTCGCCGTCATCGCCGCCGGCACCGGGCTCGGCGAGGCCGCGTTCGTGTGGGACGGCCGCGGCCACGTCGCGTGTCCGACCGAGGGGGCCCACGTCGACTTCGCCCCACGCGACGATCTGCAGCTCGACCTCTGGAGGGCGCTCGCGCGCACGCACGGTCACGTGAGCTACGAGCACGTCGCGGCCGGATCCAGCATCGGCGTGCTCTACGACTTTCTCGTGAAGAGCAAGCGCGTGAAGGAGACGGCGACGAACGCCGCCCGCATCTCGCGCGCGGCCGATCGCAACGTCGCGATCGTCGATCTCGCGCTGCAAGGCGCGAGCGAGGCGGCGATGCGCGCCATCGAGCTCTGGTCGGCGCTCTACGGCGCGGAGGCGGGCAACCTCGCGCTGAAGACGCTCGCGACGGCCGGTGTGTTCGTGTGCGGCGGCGCGTCCGCGCGCCTCGCCTCCGTCCTCGCGCGGGGTGTCGGCCGTGGGAGACGACCGAAGCTGAGCCCGTTCCTCGAAGCGTTCGTCGACAAGGGGCGCATGCGCGGGCTGCTCGAGAAGGTCCCTGTCGCGGTCGTCCTCGAGCCGCTGGCCGGCCTCCTCGGCGCGGCCGGCCACGCGGCGCGCCAAGCCGGGCTCGCCTGAGCGTCCGGCGACCTGTAGCCAGCCGCGGCTCCGTGGTAGCGTCGCCGCCGATGAGCACCCTGCAGATCCTCGGAAACGCCGCAACCATCGCTCGTGGTCTCGCGATCGACGCCGTCCATGCGTGCCAGAGCGGGCACCTCGGCCTGCCGCTCGGCTGCGCCGAGATCGGCGCGGCGCTCTACGGCAAGGCGCTCCGTCACGATCCGGCGCACCCCGAGTGGCTCGATCGCGATCGGTTCGTGCTCTCCGCCGGGCACGGCTCGATGTTCCTCTATGCCTGGCTGCACCTGAGCGGCTACGCGGACATGTCGATGGAGGAGCTCAAGCGCTTCCGCCAGCTCGACTCGAAGACGCCCGGCCACCCCGAGCTGACGCACGCGCCGAGCGGCGTCGAGACGACGACGGGCCCGCTCGGGCAGGGCGTCGCGAACGCGGTCGGCATGGCCATGGCGGGCAAGATGGCCGAGGCGCACTTCAACACGAAGGACCACGCGATCTTCGGTCACCACGTCGTCTGCCTCGCGGGTGACGGCTGTCTGCAAGAGGGCGTCGCGCTCGAGGCCGTCGAGTTCGCGGGCCACCAGCAGCTCGACAACCTGATCCTGATCTACGACTCGAACGCGGTCACGCTCGACGCGATGGCCAAGGAGACGCAGAGCCAAGACACAGCGAAGCACTTCGAGGCGCTCGGCTGGGACGTCGAGACGGTCGACGGGCACGAGATGGACGCCTTCCTGGCCGCGTTCGAGCGGGCGAAGAAGGCCGGCAGCGGCAAGCCGCAGCTCATCATCGCCAAGACGCTCATCGGCAAGGGGATCCCCGAGGTCGCGGGCACGCAGAAGGCGCACGGTGAAGGCGGCGCGAAGTTCGCCGACGCCGCGCGCAAGGGCCTCGGCCTTCCGGCCGAGCACTTCTACGTGTCGCCCGAGGTGAAGGCCTACTTCGCCGAGCACAAGAAGGCGCTCGCCTCGCAGTACGCCGACTGGCAGAAGACGTTCGCCGCGTGGAAGGAAGCCAACCCGAAGCTCGCCGAAGAGCTCGCGGCCTCGCGCGCGTCGGCCTTCACCGTCGCCGCCGACACGGCGAAGCGTACGCCCGACGCGGCGACGCTCTTCGCGGCGATCCCCGAGTTCCCCGCCGACACCAAGATCGCGACGCGCAAGGCGGGCCAAGACGTCCTCCAGCCGCTCGCGAAGAAGGTCCCGCTCCTCATCGGAGGCAGCGCCGATCTCTACGGCTCCACGCTCAACTACATCGGCGATCTCAAGGCCGGTGACGACGACTTCAAGCCCGGTCACCGCACGGGGCGCAACGTGCGCTTCGGTATTCGCGAGCACGCGATGTGCTCCATGCTCAACGGCGTCGCCGCCGACGCGGTCTTCCGCCCGAGCGGCGCGACGTTCCTCGTCTTCGCCGACTACGCGCGCCCGGCGATCCGCCTCGCCGCGCTCAGCCATCTTCCGGTCATCTACATCTTCACCCACGACAGCGTCGGCGTCGGTGAAGACGGCCCGACGCACGAACCGGTCGAGACGATCCCGGGCCTGCGCGTCGTCCCGAACCTCGACGTCATCCGCCCCGCCGATCCCGAAGAGACCGCCGGCGCGTACGTCGCGGCGCTCGAGCGGACGGACGGACCGACGCTCCTCGCGCTCACGCGCCAGGCGGTGCCGCTGCTCTCGGAGATCCCGGTGAAGACGCGCCGCGAGGGCGTTCTCAAGGGCGGCTACGTCGCGAAGAAGGAGACGGCGCCGCTCGATCTCATCCTCCTGTCGGCCGGCAGCGAGCTTCAGCACGCGCTCGCTGCCGCGGCGAAGCTCGGGCCGGGCACGCGCGTGGTGAGCATGCCTTGCTTCGCGCGCTTCGATCGCCAGCCGGCCGCTTATCGTGAAGAGGTCCTGCCGCGCGCCTGCCGGCGTCGCGTCGCGATCGAGGCCACGGTCCCGACGACATGGGCTCCTTATGTGGGTCTCGACGGGATCGCGCTCGGCATCAATCGCTTCGGCATGTCGGCGCCCGGCGGCACCGTCATGAAGGAGCTCGGGATGACCGCGGATCACGTCGTCGAGGCCGCGAAGAAGCTCTCGGCGTAGAACGTCAGTGGCGGTCGGCGACCGATCGCGGCGGGTTGCAGAGGCCCGGTGGGAGCGGCTCGCCCGTGAGCGTCCACTCGGTGGTGGCGCCTGGGCGCTCGGAGGGCCGACCCGCGATCAAGAGGGGGAGCGAGAGCAGCATCGTGCCGACGCCGATGCCGGTGACGATCCTGCCCGGACCCTCGAGCGACGCGCTCCTGTCGCTCGCGCCCGCGAGCCATAGGATCCCACCGGTCGTCGCGGCGAGCGTACCGAGGACGAGGAGCGAGACGCCGAGCGTGTTGAGCGCACCACCGTCGCTACGTTCGCCGAGGTTGTGGCGGAGCACCTTCATGCGCGGCCCGACCTCGATCTCGGTCTCGCTCTGGCGGCTCTCGTCGGTCACCGATCGGAACACGAGGGGATGCGGGCCGTACGGAAGATCGACGACGCAAGGCGTGCTGAGGCACACCGGCCGCACGACGTCGTCGTCGCCGTCGCGAAGGGCCTCGACGACCTGCGCGCGTTCGCCGTTCGCGTCGAGGATGACGCGACCGCTCCCCGGCGGAGGCGCGTCGGCCGGGACGTCGATCTCCGCGGGCAGGTGCCGCGCCGGCGCCCGCGGCGGGGGCAGCACCTCGGGGCTGCACCCGGCAGAGAGGGCCCCCGCGACGCACGCCGTGGCGACGAGGTGACGAACCGACATCCCAAGAGAGGAGCCTCGCCGGAGGCGGCGGTCGCAAAGAAAAACGGAGACTTCAGCCCATTCCGCCGGCGGCGCGGTCGATGACCCACGTGATCGAGCCGCGGAACCCGCGCACGACGCGCCCGGGGGTCTCGTCGATGTCGCCGTGCGCCGCCCAGATCTGCTCGAGCGCGGCGTGCTTCGACTTGCCGAGGACGATGACGACGCTGGCTCGCGCGTTCTCGAGGACGGGCGGCGTGAGCGTGAGGCGCGCCTCGCGATCGCCCTTGGCCGCGACGGCGGCGACGAGCCTGTCGGTGACGTGGACCGTCGGCTCACCGGGGAAGAGCGACGCGGTGTGAGCGTCGTCGCCGACGCCGAGGACGACCAGATCGAGGCTCGGCAGGCCGCCGAGCTTGCTCTTCACGGTGTCGCGCAGCTCCGCGTCGTAGTCTTGCGCGGCGATCGCGAGATCCGAAGCTTCGCCGCGCATCCGATGGATGTTCGCCGCGGGGACGCCGCCGGGATCGAAGAGCGCCGCCTTCGCCGCGGCGTAGTTGCTCCGGGCGTGATCGGGCGGAACGGCGCGCTCGTCGACGAAGTAGAAGTGGACCTTGTTCCAGTCGATCGTCTCCTGCGCGAGGAGACGATACGTCTCGATCGGCGAGCCGCCGCCCGAGAGCGCGACGGTCGCCGCACCGCGGTCGCGGAGCGCGTCGCGGATCGTCTTGGTGATGCGCCCGCACGCCTCTCGCGCGGCCTGCGCGTGGTCTTGCGTCGCGATGAGGAGCCCGGGAACGACCTTGGTGACCACGTTGCCTCCGTCAGACCATGAGCCCATCTTCGGCGATCTGCTCGGCGAAGGCGATGGACTCGTCGAACGCGGCGTCGCGCTTGGGGCGGTGGAGCGTTCGCTCGAGCCACTTCGCCGCCTTGTTCGCGCCGAGGCGGACGCGCTGCTCGAGGCGGAACGACGCCGCGGGCACGCTCGCCGTGACGACCTGCTTCCACACCATCACGTCGGCGTCGGCCGTGGTGTGCTCCTGGCCGCTCGCGAGCCCGGTGCCGAGCTCGCGATCGATCGAACCGTGCATGGTGCATGTATCGTCGCGTGCGTCGACGGTGAGCGCGGCGAGGGTGAGCGGCGCGACGCCTTGCGGGCAGCCGACGGTCCCGAGCTCGACGACGACGCTCTCTCCGTCGGCGCGCTTGAAGCGCGTCTTGCCGCCGAGGCGCGACGCCTTCCATCCGAGGCGCGTGGCGATCCACCCGAGAAGCAGCGCGAGCTCGGGCCCGAGGCGCCCCTCGGGGCCCGCGGCCTGCTGCAACGTGAGCTTCGTGATCTTGTCGGCGAGCCCGCGCGTCTCGTTCGGATCGAAGAAGCGCGCGAGCATCTCCTGCCATGGCGCGAGGCGCGTCCACGCGAGGTCGGCGATCTCGGGCGCCTCCGCGCGCTTGCGCGCCCACGCCGCGACGTGGAGCACCGAGGCGAACGAGGTGTACTCGCTGTCGAGGACGATCCGCTGCGCGTCGCTCGCGAGATCCTCGAAGACCGGATCGTCGACGTGCACGCGCCCGAGCCAGACGAGCGCGGTGGGGATCTCGGGTACGAGAAACGCTTCCATCGCGCTGGCCGCGCGCACCGAGGCGTTGCCTTTGGCGGCGAGCGTGATGCGCTCGGAGCAGATGTTCTTGCCGGCCTCGAGCGAGCAGACCGCGGTCGCGCTCCCGGCGATCTCGTCGCCCGGCGCGTCGGGCTCGATCGACGCGAGGATGACGCGCGAGGGGAGGCTCGCCGTCACCTCGTCGACGACGGGCATGTAGCGCTCGAGCAGCTCGCGCGATCCCGCGACGACCTCGAGGTTCATGGTGCAGACGCGCGACATCGGCGCGGCGCCCGCTCCCTTCGGCTCCGTCCAGAGATCGCGGAGCTCCTTCTCGAGCCGCGCGATGAGCGCGGTCGCTCCGCCGCTCACGGCTTTCTCCAGCGCCTGCCGTCTCGCGCGATCAGATCGTCGGCCTGGTCGGGGCCCCAACTGCCCGCGACGTAGAGGGGAGGGGGTGCGTTCGCCTCCGCGCGCCAGGCGTCGAAGACGTTGTCGATGTAGGCCCACTGCTCCTCGACCTCGTCGCGCCGCGTGAAGAGCGTCGCCTCGCCGCGCATCGCGTCGAGCAGCAGCCGCTCGTAGGCCTCGGGCGTGTTCGAGCCGAACGCCGAGCCGTAACGGAAGTCCATGGCCACGTCGCGGAGGATCGTGTGCTGGCCCGGCTCCTTGGTCGTGAAGCGGAGCGCGATCCCTTCGTCGGGCTGGATGCGCATCGTGAGGACGTTCGGCGAGATGCCGCCGTCGGGCGCGCGAAAGAGCCCGTGGGGCACCTTCTTGAAGGTGATCGCGATCTCGGTGACGCGCCGGGCGAGGCGCTTGCCCGCGCGCACGTAGAAGGGCACGCCGCCCCAGCGCCAGTTGTCGACGAAGACGCGCATGGCGACGTACGTCTCGATGCGCGAGTCCTTCGCGACGTCGGGCTCCTCGCGGTAGGCGGCGACCTCCTCGCCCTTCACGTAGCCGCGCGCGTACTGGCCGCGCACGACGTTGTCTTGCACGAGCGATCGCTCCATCGGGCGCAGCGACCGGAGCACCTTCACCTTCTCGTCGCGAACGGCGTCGGCCGCGAGCGAGATCGGCGGCTCCATCGCCGTGAGGCAGAGGAGCTGCATGAGGTGGTTCTCGACGATGTCCTTCGTCACGCCCGTCTGCTCGTAGAACTTGCCGCGGCCCTCGACGCCGATCTCCTCGGCGACGGTGATCTGCACGTGGTCGACGTGCTCGCGGTTCCAGAGCGGCTCGAACAGGCTGTTGGCGAAGCGGAAGACGAGGAGGTTCTGGACCGTCTCCTTGCCGAGGTAGTGATCGATGCGGAAGACCTGCGACTCGTCGAACGTCTCGGCGACGGTGTCGTTGAGCACCCGCGCGCTCGCGAGGTCGTGGCCGAAGGGCTTCTCGATGATCACGCGCGTCCACGGTCCGCCCGCGGCCGAGGAGGCGGCGGAGGCGACGAGGCCCGCCTCCTTGAGGTTCTTCATGATGACGCCGAACTCCGCCGGCGGCACCGCGAGGTAGTAGAGGCGATTTTTCCGCGTGCCACGCTCGCTGTCGAGCTGCTCGAGGTGCGCGCGCAGATCGGCGTACGTCTTCGGGTCTTCGAACGTTCCGGCGACGTAGCTGATCGCCCGTTCGAAGTCGGCCCAGAGCGCCGGGTCGATCGGCTTGCGGCGGGAGAACGAGCCGACGCCGTCCTTCATCTCGGCGCGGAACTGCTCGTTCGTCTTCGCGCGACGGGCGACGCCGACCACCGCGAAGCCGCTCGGCAGCGAGCGGCTCACGGCGAGGTTGTAGAGCGCCGGCATCAGCTTGCGGCGCGTCAGGTCGCCGGACGCGCCGAAGATGACGACCGCGCATGCGTCGCCGGCGCGATCTTCGACGAGCCCTCGCCGGAGCGGGTTCGGAGCCTGCACGCGTTCTCCTCGTCAGGCCTTCTTGACGGCGTGCCCGCCGAACTCGTTGCGCAAGGCGGCGAGCACGCGCATCGCGAACGAGTTGTCTTGCCGCGACGTGAAGCGCGCGAAGAGAGACGCGGCGATCGTGGGCACGGGCACCGCGCGCGCGACCGCTTCGTCGACCGTCCAGCGGCCTTCGCCGGAGTCGTCGACGTACGCCTTGAGCCCGGCGAGCTCGGGATCTTTGTTGAACGCGCGCTCGGCGAGCTCGAGGAGCCAGCTTCGCACGACGCTCCCGTGGTTCCACACCGACGTGACCTTCTTGAGGTCGTAGTCGTAGTCGGTGGCCTTCATGAGCTCGAAGCCCTCGGCGTACGCCTGCATCATCGCGTACTCGATCCCGTTGTGGACCATCTTGCAGAAGTGGCCGGCGCCCGCCTTGCCGAAGTAGCCGAGGCCGTCCTTCGGCGCGAGCGTCGTCAGCGCCGGCAGGATGTGGTCGTAGGCGCTCTTGTCGCCGCCGATCATCAGGCAGTAGCCGACCTCGAGCCCCCACACGCCGCCGGACGTGCCCGCGTCGAGGAAGCGGATCTTCTTCTCCGCGAGCTCCTCGGAGTGGCGGATCGAGTCGTGGAAGTTCGAGTTGCCGCCGTCGATGACGACGTCGTTCGCGCTCATCGTCTTCGCGAGCTCGTCGATCGTGTCTTGGGTCGCCTTGCCCGACGGCACCATCACCCAGACGGCGCGCGGCGCGCTCAGCTTCGCGACCACGTCGGCGAGCGACGAAGCGCCGACGGCGCCCTCCTTGACGACGCGCTCCACCGCGGCCGGGTCACGGTCGTACGCGACCACCTGATGGCCGCCGCCGAGCAGGCGCTTGACCATGTTGCCACCCATCCGGCCCAAACCCACGATTGCGATCTGCATCGGTCGACTCCTCCGAGCCCGCGCCGTGACGGGGTGCGCGCGGGGCCCGCGAGGATACACCGCTCGCGCTCACGGCAAACCCAAACGGCGCGACGTTCGTAGGAGAGGAGGCAAGCGCAACGGCAGCGGCGATGCGTTCATCGACATGTAAGGAGGAGACCGTGCGGGCCGTTGCGAAACTCGCCGGGTTTCAGGAGGTTGCCGGCAAATTGTGCGGCTTGCGTGTCGTCGAATCGTCCTTAGCTTGAGCGACATGCAAAACGGAGCCCAAAACACCCCCGACGTCGCGGGCCGCTTGATCGGTCTCGTTCGCGTCGTCGTCGGTGGCCAGGTCTTCGACCTCACCGTCCAGTCGATGTCGTTCGAGAAGGACGGCAGCGGCACGGCCGGCGGGTTCTTCGCGAAAGACGGTCAGCTCGGCATCCTCGTCGACGACGCGGCGACTGCGCCCGAAGTGAAAGCGCAGATCGAGCGAGGCACCGAGGAAGCCGTTCGTCATCTCTCTCGGCGTTTCCTCAATTAACAAAAGCGACGCGATTCGGTTCACCCGCATCGGAACAATACGGGCACCTCGCGCGTCATCCTCTCGAGCCCCTCTGAGACGGAGCTGGTTTCCGTCTCCGAGGGACAAGCTCGGGGGGCAGGCGCGCGTGTACGCCTTCTCAGCAACCGCGCTTCGGCGCGGACCCAGGAGCATGGTCATGAATCCGGTTCTCGATCCCACCAACGACAACTCCCCGTCCACGGAAGCTTCGGAGCAGCCGAAGGCCGAGGCGACGGTGGAGACATCCGGTCAACCCGCAACTGTGGACACCAAGCCCCGCCGGCCGCGCGGATTTGCGGCCATGGATCGCAAGCGCGTGAGCGAGATCGCGAGCAAGGGCGGCAAGGCTGCGCACGCAGCCGGCACCGCTCATCAGTTCTCGAGCGACGAAGCGCGCAGCGCCGGACGAAAGGGCGGAGTCGCTCCTCACGTCCGTCGTGGGCGCGGTCCACGTCAGCCGGCCGTCGCACCTCCTTCGACGAGCGGGCCCAAGGAGGGCGCGCAGTCGAGCTGAGGTCCTGAGGCTGGTCAGGATCAGCGAACGGGGGTAGGGGAGGAAGGCCATGAGCGGCCTTCCTCCCGTTCGCGTCCATTACCCTCATGTGGAGGCGCGCGACGACCTCCTCGCAGGGAGCCCGGTCGTCCGCGGGACGAAGGTGCCTGTTCGTCGTCTGTGGGCGTGGCACCGCAAGGGCGTCACCGTCGAGACCCTCGTGAAGCGCTATCCCGCGCTCGGGCCGGCGAAGGTGCTCGGGGCCCTGGCGTTTGCCTACGACAATCAGGACGTCCTCGAGGCCGATCTCGAACGTGAGCGCGCGCTCCTCGACGCCGAGGCCGAGAAGGTGCCCGGCGCGATGGAGCAGACGAAGCTGCCGTTCGGAGGTGGGTGACTGCCGCACCTACGCGGCGCGTCTTTCCTCGTCGATCGCAAAACTTTTGCTTCGCCCAGGCGTCCGAACCCGCTGCAATGGGGTTCTCGAGGGGTGTCGCGGCCGTGGGCGCCGAAGAAAAGTCAGAAGGTTCGGTCGTTCGCGCGGCCCTCGCCGAGCACGGGTCGGTGGTCGCGCGCGTTTGCATGGCGCTGCTCGGCGATGCCGAGGCGGCGGAGCGCGCGCTCGAGAAGGTGGCGCGTGATGCCGCAGCGTCGTTCGACGCTTCGAAGGACCCGCGGATCGCGCTCCTCGGGCTCGCGCGCGTCGCGTGCGCGACGCAGCTCTCGAAGCTGCCGGTGCGGCGCGACGAGGGCGCGCCGCCGGACACGACGCCGGACGACGGGCACGACGCGATCTTCGCGCGCGCGTCGCTCGGGAGGCTCAAGCCGACGGAGCGCGAGGCCGTCGTCCTCCACCTCGTCGGCGGCCTCGACGCGGCGCAGGTCGCCGAGGCGTGCGGGATCGATCTCGAGGCGGCGCGCGCGAGGATCGCGCGAGGCGTCGCTGAGCTCTTGGAAGAGGAGAAGCGGCGATGAGCGGTACGACGTGCGTCCGGTTTCATGAAGACATCGTCGGCCTCCTCGAGGGCACAGCCGCCGAAGACCTCCGCGACCACGTCGCGAGCTGCGACTTCTGCCGCGACGCGCGGCACGATCTCGAGAGCGTCGTGCGGCGGGTGGCCAAGGCCGGCGACGACTTCGCGTACACGGGCGCGCTCGCCGAGAGGCTCGCGGCGATCGTCGAAGAGGCCACGCGCGAGGCCGAGTCGCAGGAGCGGGTGAGCGAGACGCGTATGCGCGAGAGCGCCACCAGCGTCCAGCCCGCGCCGGAGACGCCCGCGAAGCAGGCGCCCGTCGTCGCGCCAGCCAAGCCGGCGAAGAGCCGGAAGGCGATGTGGCTCCTGCTCGCCGCGTGCGCGAGCGTCGGCCTCAGCGCGTTCGTGGGCTTCCAGCTCGCCGATCGCCAGCGCTCGCCGGAGCTCGCGGCCACGCGCGCGTGGCACGGCAAGATCGCCAAGATCTCGCGCAGCGGCGCCGACAAGAGCGGCGGCCTCGCGGTGGCGACGCCTTCGGGGAAGACCGAGCTCGGTGAAGGCGCCGAGATCAAGGCGGGAATGCAGCTCTCGACCGACGGCCGAACGCGCGCGCGCATCGAGCTCGACGACGGGAGCTTCGTCGTGCTCGATCGCGGCACCGACGTGACCGTCGAGTCCGCGCCGCGCACGCTCACCGTCACCGAAGGAGCGATCCTCGCCGACGTCGCGCACGTCGAGTCCGCGCCCGGCGCGCGGATCAAGACGCCCGCGGGCTGGGTGAACGTCCTCGGCACGAAGCTCGCGGTCACGTCCGCGACCGATCGCATGAACGTCGAGGTCCTCCGCGGCGAGGTCGAGATCGGGGCTCCGGGCGCGGGGGGCGCGCCGCAGCGCGTGAGCGCCGGTCAGGAAGGCGTCGTCGCGAAGGACGGGCGCATCGACGTCGCGCCGGCGAACGATCTCGCGCAGCGGGTCGCCTTCGGCGAGCAGCTCATCGCGACGCACAACGAAGACGCCGAGGCCGCGGTGAGCGGGCTCGGCGAGCTGCGCGCGCGGCGCCCGGGGAAGACCGACGAGAAGGATCACGCCGTTCGTCTGGCGAAGCACGCGGTCAAGGTGCGCATCGCCGGCAACGTCGCGCGCACCGAGATCGACGAAGAGTTCACGAACGACACGAACGACGAGCTCGAGGGCATCTATCGCTTCCCGCTGCCGCACGGCGCGCAGATCGAACGGCTCGCGCTCGAGGTCGACGGCAAGCTCGTCGACGGCGAGTTCCTCGACAAGGCCAAGGCCGCCGCCATCTGGCGCGGCGCGATCCGGAACGCGGCGCCGCAGCAGCCGAAGCCGCGGGAGGAGATCGTCTGGGTGCCGGGGCCTTGGCACGATCCGGCGATCCTCGAGTGGGCGCGCGGCGGGCGGTTCGAGCTCAAGATCTTCCCGATCCCGAAGAAGGGCTCGCGGCGCGTGATCATCGCGTACACCGAGACGATCGCGCCGGCCTCCGGGATGCGCCGCTACGTGTATCCGCTGCCGCAGGGCGCCTCCAGCAAGCTCACGATCGACACGTTCAGCGTCGACGCGCGGGTCCTCGGGCACGACGCGAAGGCCGGCGTGCACGCGCGAGGCTACGAGCTCGAGAAGAAGACGGAAGGCAACGCCGAGCAGCTCCGCGCGACGATGACGGCGTTCACGCCGTCGGGCGATCTCGCCATCGAGTACGGCCTCGACGATCGCACGACCGACGCGAAGGCGTGGGCCTACAGCGCGCCCGCCGCCGTCGCGCCCGTCGCGCCCGAGGCGAAGGACGCGAAGAAGGATCCGAAGAAGGAAGCAGACACGATCGGGAACGCGCCGTTCGTGGCCATCGCGCTTCGCCCGAAGCTGCCGCGGTGGACCGACACGAAGCCGCGCGATCAGGTCGTCGTGGTCGACGCAGGCCGGTCGATGTTCGGCGAGCGCTTCGCGCGCGCCAAGAGGCTCGCCGTGCAGATGACGCAAGAGATGGACCGCCGCGATCGGCTCACCGTGCTCGCGTGCGACGTGACGTGCAAGGCGATGCCCGGCGGCTTCGTCGCGCCGGGCGCGCCGGCCGCGCACGACGTCGACGCGTTCCTCGCAGGCGTCACGCCCGACGGCGCGAGCGATCTGGTCGGCGCGGTGCGCGCGGCGGCGAGCGCGAGCGGCCACGACAAGGGCCGCGATCTGCGCGTCGTCATGATCAGCGACGGCGTCGCGACGGCGGGCTATCGCTCGAGCGGGCGCATCGCGGCCGAGGTGGGCGAGCTCATGGGCGAGGCCCGCGCCGAGGTCGTCACCGTCCCGATCGGCGCCGACGCCGACGTGACGTTGCTCGGCGAGATCTCGCGCGGCGGCGGCGGGGTCGTCGTTCCCTACCAGCCTGGCCAGCGCCTCGAGGCGACGGCGCTCGAGGTCCTCAACGCGACGTACGGCAGCACCCTCCGCGACGTCGAGCTCGTGTTGCCTCAAGGCGCGCGCGACGTCGCGCCCGCTTCGCTCCCGCCGCTCCGCGCGGGCTCGGAGACGATCGTGACCGCGCGCCTCGACGGCGACGCGCTGAAGGGCGACATCGTCCTCCGCGGCAAGGTCGGCGGCGATCCGTTCGAGGCCAAGTATCCGATCGATGTCCGCGCGACGCAGGACGTGGGCAATGCGTTCGTTCCGCGCCTCTTCGCCGCCGCGCGCATCGCCGATCGCGAGCGCGACGCGACCGACGCGCAGAAGAGCGAGCTCATCGCGCTCTCGCGGCGCTTCTCGGTGCCTTCCCGCTTCACGTCGCTGCTCGTCCTCGAGAGCGAGGCGATGTTCAAGGCGTTCGGGATCGAGCGCGCCGATCACGCCGCGCACTGGACGGGCGAGACGACCGCGCAGGGCTACACCGTCGCGACGACCGCCGAGACCAAGAGCGGCGCCGGCAAGGGCGGCCTCGACCGCGAAGAAGCGCAGGCGCTGCTCTCGTCGTCGCTCGCCGACGGCGCCGACGACGTCGTCTCCGAGAAGAAGAAGGACAGCAGCGCACGCGGCGATCTCGGCCTCTCGGGGATCGGCGAAGGCGGCGGCGGGCTCGGGCGACTCGGCGGGGCGAGCGGGCACGCGGCCAACCGAGGTCCCGCGCCCGAGCCCAGGTCCGCGCCCGCGGCGACGATGGCGCCTGGACAGCAGGCGGCCCCGCCGCCCCCGGCCAAGGCCGCGATCCCGCGCACGCCGCCGGCGGATTCACTCAATCCTTTCGCGGGCAACGACGAGGACGTTCGTCGCCGCGCGCAGCGGCGCTTCGGCGGCGGTCAGTTCATGAAGAAGATCTTCGTGCGGCGCGCGTCGATCCACACCGATCCGACGCCGGCCGTGTCGGCCGACAAGGTCGCCGCCGCGCGCCTCGCGGTGCAGTCGGCGCCCGACGAGCGCGGCAAGCACAAGGAGCTCGCGAAGCTCTTGGCCCTCGGCGGCCAGCTCGACGAGCTCGGCGAGACGCTCGAGAAGTGGTCGCTCCGCGATCCGCTCGACGCGGACGTCATCGTGGGCCGCGCCGATCTGGCCGCGCGTCGCGGCGACCGCGAAGCCGCGCTCCGGATCCTCGGCGGCGCGCTCGCGGCGAGCGCGATGTCGCGCGACGACGCCTTCGTGCTCGCGACCACCGTGGGCCGGAGCTACGAACGGCTCGGTCGGCCCGAGGCCTGCGCGTTCCAGGTGACGGCGGCGGAGCTGAAGCCCACCGACGTCGACACGGTCGCGCGCGCCGTCGCGTGCGAGAAGCGCCAGGGCCGCGCGCGTTCGGCCGAGCGCTGGCTCTCGGGCATGAAGGAGGCGCAGCGGGGCGCCGTCTCCAGCGCGCTCGCGAAGATCGATCCGAACAAGCCCGAGAACGCGACCGGTGACGTCGTCGTCAACGCGACCTGGGAAGGCGGCGCCGATCTCGACATCGCGCTGCTCGATCCCGCGGGCCGCCGCGCCGGCGTCGCGACGCGCATGAAGGGCGCGCGGATCGAGGGCGCGCAGGCGCGCGATCACGAGACGCTCGCGCTCGCGACCGGTGAAGCGGGATCGTTCGTGGTGGAGATCGTCCGCGCCTCGACGGGTGAAGGATCGCGCGACCTTCCCGCCTCGGGGAAGGTCACGATCCGCGCGTTCGGACAGACGCAGACGGTGCCGTTCACGCTGACCGGCGCGCGAACGCAGGTCGCGCGCGTCGACGTGCGCTGGGAAGCGGAGCTCGTGCCCGTCGCCGACGACTTCGGCGTCGTCACGCCGCAACCCGAGCGCGTCTTCGATCGGAGCGCCGCCGCCGGTTCGCTCGCGCGCGTCTCCGTCGCGCATTGCGGCGCGAGCGGCCAGCTCGGCACGGGCCACGTCACGGTGACCTTCGCGCCTTCGGGGCGCGTCTCGGAGGTGATCGTCGACGATCCCGTCTTCGCGGGCACGGCCGCCGGGCGCTGCGTCACCGCGGCGTTCTTCGGCGCTTCGGTCGCGCCGTTCACGGGCTCGCCCGTGCGCGTCGGCAAGAGCTTCACCGTCAGCGCGCCCATCGCGCGCTGAGCACGCTCGCTCAGCGCGCCTTCGGGTCGACGATCTTCGCGACCACTTCGAGCGCGTCGATGAGGCGCGCGCGATCGCCGCGCGGGACCTTGTCGAGCAGCGAGCCGAAGGCCTGCGTCGCGCCCGAGCCGACCGACTGCGCCGCGCGACGGCCCCGCGGCGTCAGGCGCACGTCCGTCTGGCGCCCGTCGTCGGAGCCCTTCTGGCGCGCGATGAGGCCCGAGCGCTCGAGGCCGGAGAGGTTGCGGCTCGCCGTCGACGGATCGATGCCGAGCATCGTCGCCAGCGTCGACGTCGAGACGGTGCTGCTCTCGGCGATGAGCTGCAACGTTTCGGCCTGCTGAGGAGTCACGTCGCCCGCGCGCGCGCGCTCACGCGCGATGCGGCCGAGACCACGAGCAATAGCGGAGAGAGCGCGCGCGAACCGGTCCTGGTCGGCCATGGGGAGAGCCCCTGTACTCTACAACTCTTGCTGCCGCGTCAAGCGTCGATTGCACGTCGCTCTCCAAGACGGCGGAATTCGCGATGTTGCAGCACGCGGCTTTCGACGTGTCGATCGCGTTTCACGCGCTTCGCGGTGCGCACGCTCGTGCGCAGGGCGAACGAGACGAGGCGCCACGCGCGCCGAGAGGCGCGCAGAAGAACGCATTCATCGGTGATTGGCATGGGAAAATCGGCGTCACGGGGTTGCACGTCGGGGGTTCTCGGCCTAGCGTGTCGCCGAGACTTCGGTCTCGCAGTCACTCGGTGCCTGCCGCCGACGGAGCCGAACCAAGTGAACGAAGCCATCCCGCCGCGAGCAAAACGTCCGGAGACCTGCCGGATGTTCGAAAACGATCTGCTCGAGCGGTTCTCGCGGATTCATCCCACGCTGCCGTTCGTCGCCTGGCTCCCCGTGGTCGCATGGATGTTCCACCGCGCGGTGAAGCGAGGCGAGCTCGGCGTGCTCGGCATCGCGGGGATGTTCGTGATCGGGCTCCTCTGCTGGACGCTCACCGAGTACGTCCTCCACCGCTTCGTGTTCCACTACTTCGAGAACGATCCGAAGCGTGAGCGGATCCACTTCCTGCTCCACGGCGTCCACCACGACTATCCGACGGACAAGGATCGTCTGGTGATGCCGCTCCTCATGAGCCAGCCCGTCGGCTGGGCCATCTGCATCGGGCTCCATCTCTTGCTGGGCGGCAAGCTCGCCGAGCCGGCGTTCGCGGGCTTCGCGATCGGCTACCTGACGTACGACGGCACGCACTACGCGCTCCACAAGTTCAAGCAGACGTCGCGCATCGGCAAGTGGATGAAGCGGCATCACATGCGGCATCACCACATGGACCACGACGGCGGATTCGGCGTCTCGTCGCCGCTCTGGGACTTCGTGTTTCGCACGATGCCGACGGTGAAGAAGCCCGTCGGCAAGTCGAGCGCCGAGCTCCGCGACTCGGCCGCTAGCGGCTGAGGCCGAGCGGCACCGGCATCGGAACGCGCGCGACGGAGATCGACATCACTCGTCCGTTCAGCGCGGCGCCCGCGTGGGCACCGACGAGGAACGCGGCTGCCGTACCCAGCAGCGCGAGAGCGATCACGGCGGACTTGGTTGCCACTCTGCTTCGCATCGCAAAACCTCCGAGGTCGAGGTCGCTGCGCACCGTGCGGCGCGCAGCCGAATCAGACGAAAGCGAAGCTTGCGTGAGGCGATCGAGCCGTTCCCCAACGGCTCACCTTGCTTACTCTAGCTGGGATTTCCGAGCCCGATACGGGGGAAATGCCGCATGCGGGAGGTTCTGTCGGCGGTGGAATGTTCCAGACGCCGAGAATGACGCGCGTATGGACGTTGCGGAATGCCATACTACCTGCCCACACCGTTCCGTGCATGACCCTACGGCGGTGCTAGGGTAGAAGGTCGGTGAGGGCGCGCCTTCGTGCCCGGGTGGAGACGAGTCCCTCCTCTCTCAATGTTGTTAGTCTTCGAGGCACCACGGCGATGACGCAGGGGCAGAAGGCACCCAAGAGCGCGGACGACGCGAAGAAGTCCGAGATCGGAACGATCCTCGCCAACCGCTACGAGGTTCTGCGCGAGCTCGGTCGCGGCGGCATGGGCGTCGTGTACCTGTGCAAGGACCTCGTCACGCACGAACGCATCGCGCTGAAGCGCCTGCGGCCTCCGGACGAAGCGAAGGCGACGCGCGCCGAGGAGAGCTGGTGGTTCCAGCAAGAGGCGCGCGCGGTCGCGGCGCTCGATCACCCGGCGATCGTGCGCGCGCGCGACTTCGGAACGCTGCACGACGGATCGCCCTATCTCGTGATGGACGCTCTGCCAGGGCGGAGCGTGCACGAGTGGATGCACACGACGACGATGCCGTGGTCGGTGATCTGGGCGCTCGTCGATCAGACGCTCGCGGGCCTCGGGCACGCGCACGCGCGCCACATCATCCACGGCGATCTCAAGCCGTCGAACGTGATGCTCGATCTCGCGTCGACGGGCCGCGGTCCGCGCGCGTACATCCTCGACCTGGGGCTCGCGTGGCTTCGTGAGTCACGGCACGACTCGCGTCTCGACGGCGCGCCCGAGCCCGAGCTCGCCGTGCACTCCGGCGCGGGAACCGTCGGCTGGGTCGCGCCCGAGCAGATTCGAAAGCAAGCGACGCTCGTCGGCCCCGCGACCGATCTCTATGCGCTCGGGTGCATCCTCTATCGCATCCTGACCGGCAAGGAGGTCTTCGAAGGCACCGCGCAGGAGGTGCTCCGCGCGCACAAGCGAACGCCGGTGCCGCCGCCCGCGCTGCCCGAGGGCGTGCCGCCGCAAGCCGGCCACTTCATCCAGCGCCTCCTCGCGAAGAAGCCGTGGCACCGCTTCGATCTCGCCGCCGATGCGCGTCGCGTCTGGGCGCAGCTCCGCCCGCGTCACGCGCCGACGCTCGAGGAGACGATGGCGAGCGCGCCGATTCCGCCGCCCGAGCCGTCGAGCACGCCGGAGATGGGACGCGCGGTCGCCGCCGCGCGCGCGCTCGCGCCCGGTCTGCTGTCGCTCCGTCCGTCGCCGATGGTCGCGCGCGAGGCCGAGCGGCAGGAGCTGATGGACATCGTCCTGTCGGTCTGCGCGGGGCAGGCGCCCCAGCACCGCATGATGGCCCTCATCGGCGAAGCGGGCGTGGGCAAGAGCCGCCTCGCCGAGTGGATGTGCGAGCAGATCCACGAGCGCGGCCTCATGTGGCCGCTGCGCGCGCGCTACGGGCGCACGCCTTCGCCGCTCGACGGCCTCACCGGCGCGGTCAACTCGTTTTACGGTCTGCAAGGCGCCGATCGCGAGACGGTCGAGCAGACGCTGCTCGATCGCTGGGAGGTCGACAAGGGCGACAGCGAAGAGCTGTCGTGGGTCGCGGCGAGCGCGGAGTGGCTCCGGCCGACGCCGCCCGGCACGGTGCCGCCCGCGGGCCCGACGGGCAAGCGCTTCGTCCTCGACACGCCGGAGCTTCGCTTCGCGGTCGCGCGGCGGATCCTCGAGCGCATCGGCGCCGACCGCCCGGTGATGATCTGGTTCGACGATCTGCACCTCACGAGCGCGAACACGTTCGAGATGCTGACGCGCCTCAAGCGCGACAGCCCGAAGCTGCGCCTGCTCATCGTCGCGACCGCGCGGAGCGAGTCGCTCGAGACCGACCTCGACGCGGCGGTGCGCATGGAAGCCTTGCGCGCCGACTGGGGCGGGCGCGTGCTCGATCTCAAGCCGCTCGGCGCCGAAGAGACCGAGGTGCTCCTGCGCGCGACGCTGCCCCTCCAGGAATCCGCGGTGCACGCTGCGGTGGCGCAGAGCCGGGGAAATCCGCTCTTCGCGCTCCAGCTCCTCCACGCGTGGGCAGGCGGCGGCTACCTGACGCTCGAGGGCGGCAAGTACCGCGTGCCGGAAGAGGCCCTGCACGGGCGCGCGATCACGACCGCGGATCTGTGGGACGAGCGTCTGCGCGCCGTCCCGACGGATCTGCGCCTCGCGGCGTACGCCGCGGCGGCGCTCGGCGACGACGTGCGCGGCGCCGTCCTCAAGGCGCTCCTCGCGTCGCTCGGGATGGATCCGCGCGACGCGCTCGTCGCCCTCACGCGCGCGCAGATCCTCCTCGCGTCGGGCAACGATCAGTTCCGCTGGCCGCACGCGCTGCTCCAGGAGCACTTGCTCGGCCGCCTCCACGAGCGCAACGACGCGCCGGCCATCTTCCGCCTCGCGGCGAACGCGCTCGCCAAGCACCCCGAGGTCGGCTCGCGGCGCATCATGAAGCACCGCGTGCGCAACCTGCTGCGCGCGGGCGACGACGACGTCGCGGCCCGCCTCATGTTCAACTTCATCGAGGGCGCCTGGGCGCGCGGCCGCGATACGGCGGCGACGCTCAAGGACGTCGCGATGCTCGAGGGCCGCGTGACCGGCCACGCCGCCGCGGAGTACGCGTACTGGCGCGGCGAGGCCCTCAGGCACATCGGCAAGCTGGAAGAGGCGCGCGAGCAGGCGGAGACGGCGCGGCGCGCGTTCGAAGTCGCCGGCGACAAGATCAAGGAGGCCCACGCGCTCCGGCTGCTCGGTCACCTCGCGAGCGACGTCGGCGCGCCGGCGCAGGGCCGCCTCCAGGTCGCGCTCGCGATCTCGCGCTTCGAGGAGCTCAAGGACGATCGCGGTCTCGCGGCGGCGCTCGTCGTGCTCGGCGAGATCGACTACCTGCTCGGCGAGCACGCGCGCGCGCGCGAGGTGCTCCTCGAGGCGAGCCAGCGCTGCGACACGGCCGTCGACATGCTCGGCGGCGCGCAGTGCTTCATCCTGCTCGCGATGATCGAGACGGCGGTGGGCGGTTACCGTCGCGCGCGCGATCTGCTCATCCACGCGCGGCAGTCGTTCGACGCCATCGGCTATCGGCTCGGCATCGCGCAGTGTGACGTCGTGCTCGGGCACGCCGATCATCGGGCAGGGGAGATGGACGCGGCGCGCGCTCGCGCGCTCTCGGCGCGCGCGGCCTTCCGCGAGCTCCTGAACCCGCGCGGCGAGGCCGCCTGCGAGCGCCTCCTCGCGCTCATCGCGATCGACACCGACGACTTCGCCGCCGGCGGCGCGCACGCCTCGGTCGCCGCCAAGATCTTCGAGCGCTTGCAGGATCCGTGGGGCGACCTCGAGGCGCGCCTGCTCCTCGCTCAGGTGGCGCTCGCCAAGCGCGATCCGCAGGCCAAGCAGCTCTGCATGGAGTGCGAGAAGATCGTCCTCGACGAGGCCGAGCCCCGGCAGCACCGTCACCTGACCCTCGCCTGGCTCGCGCAGACGGAGGGTCGCTGGCAGGACGCGGGGACGGAGATCGAGCGGGCCCGGGCCGCCTTCGGCGACAAAGCTCGCTGCGGCGACCACACCCCGCAGCTGCTCCGGCGCTTCGTGACGATGCCCTGGGAGGGACCCGCCGAGGGGAAGGTGGCCGCGTGGCTCGAGCTGGTCGACAACGCCAACCCCGACGAGTCGGTCTCGTCGCGCTGGCCGACCGCCGCCCGGGTCGACCGCACCTGAGCGTGACGGAACCCGCCTGATTTGCTAGGGTCCGCGCATGTCTACCCCGCAGGATTCCCCGCGTCGCAGGAAGCAGAAGGCCCGTCGTACGAAGCAGCTCGCCGAGTGGCGCCTGAAGAAGGCGACCAAGGCGGCGGCGCCGAGTGACGAGAAGAAGACAGAGAAGAAGAAGACCAAGTAAATCCGGGTTAGACTGGCCGGGCACCGATGGAGACGTACGAGGTCACCCAGGCGCTGATGAGCGTCGGCACGGTCTATCACGTGCGGAAGCCTCGCACCGACAAGGCCCTCTACACCGTGCGCGGCGAGCTGATGAGCACGACGCCGAAGTTTCACCTCGTCGAGGGCGACGACGGCAAGCGCCTCGGGGATCTCAGCGCGAACTTCATCAAGACGAAGTACGAGATCCACGGCGGAGGCAAGCTCCTCGGCACCCTCGTGTTCCCGGCCGTCGCGTTCAAGAAGACGCTCAGTCTCAGCGTCGGCGAAGACGAGTTCGAAGCCGACGGCGGCGTCTTCAAAGGCGTCTTCCAGTGCAAGAAGGCGGATGGCTCGGTCGTCCTCGAGATCGCGAAGGAGCTCTCCATTCGCGACACGTTCCTCGTGAAGACGACCGAGAACATGCCGCTCGAGGTGGCGCTCCTCTCGGCGGTCGCGATCCACTCGCGGTTCTACGAGATGATCTAGCGTCGCTTGCCGGGCCGCACCGCGACGGTCGCCGTCGTGGCGGCCGGGATCGCGCGGCGCACGGCCTTCGCGCGCGTCGAGGCGTCGATGGTCTCGATCGGCGTCGTGCCCTTCGAGGGGACGGTCTTGCCGACGACGACCTCGCTCGCCGGGACGCTCTGCGACGGATCGGCGGAGACCGCGCTGATGCCCAACGCGACCACGCAGAGCGCGAGGCAGCCGCCGAGCGTCATCTTGACCATGCGCGTGAGGCGCGCGCGTCGCTCGGCCACGTGGGGGCCGAGCTTCGCCGTGAGGATCGGATCGTCCGGGAGCACGAAGCTCTCCCAGGTCGTGCGGAGCGGGCCCAGCGCGGCTGCGCGCTCGACGAGCTCGAAGGCCGACGGATCGTCGTCGGTCGTCGCGACCTCGACGCTGTCGGCGTGCGTCCGGAGCGCTTCCATCGGCAGCACCTCGATCTCCACGTCCACCGCGACCGCGGTCGGGAGGGGCGGGGGAGGCTTCGGCTTGACCAGAGACGAGCGAGGAAGACCCACGGCAGTACGTTCAGCAAGCTCCACGCCACGGCGCGAAACGCGGCGCGCCGCGCGCGACGCCCAAATCCGCCGGCGTTCAGGCGACGGTGTAGGCACGTGCGCAACACGCCGGTGGATCGGCGGTTCGCCAGTTGCGGGCTCCGCCCCTGAGGCGCCCGCACATCAAGTGCGCGTCACTGCGTCTCGGCTTCGACCCACGCCCGGATGCCGTTGATGATCGGATCGTTGTCTGCGAGCGCCCTGATGGGGTGGTTCGGGTTCGCCTTCCCCGTCGGGTTGAGCAGGATGAGGCTCTGCGCCTTGTTCTGGAAGTTGATCATGTTGCGCGCCTGGCCGCACGCGATCGCGGGATCGGTGTCTGCGGCCCGGAGATCCATCGCGCGCACGGCGGAGGTCGAGCCCGTGACCGGATCGTCGGCCTGCCCGTGGCAGCCGATGCACGAGCCCGTCCCGATGACGCCGCCGTCCGCGACGCCGCCGTCGTTGTCGTCGTCTTCGGTGATCTGGACCGGCATGCGCATCGCGGGCAACGCCTGGCTCGTGAACAGGTTCAGCGCCGTGCACGCGTTGACCGGCCCGGTGCCCGGCGTCGACTCGAGCCCGGTGAAGACCACCTTCATCTGACCGGTGGGATCCCAGCGCGTGAGGATCATGCGGCCCGTGAAGAGCTCGACCGCGGTTCCGGCGGGGACGGTGAGCTCGCCCTGGAAGCCGTTGACCGCCGGCTCCGCCTTCACCTTGCCGTTGCGCGGCAGGATGACGAAGAACGGATCGGTGATCTTCACGTTCGCGTTCTGCGGCGCGAACACGCGGATGGCGCTCAGCGAGATCGTGCCGGCCGCGCCGTCGGTCGCGAGGAACGTGAGCCGCGCGCCCTCCAGGCCCGGGCCCGCCGCGTTCATGTTGATGCTGTTGTAGCCGGTGACGACGCTGAAGGCGCCGGTGCTCGGGAGCGGCGGCTGCGGCACCTCCGCGCGAAGCCAGTCAGCGGTGAAGTTGTAGAGGTTGGGGAAGCTCTTGAGCGAAGGCCCCGCGTGGGCCACCTGCGTCAGGATGATGCTGTCGCCGACGTCGCGCGTCGCCGGCAGGATCCCCGGGTATTTTTTCGCCGAGATGTAGGGATCGGGGTCGCCGAGCCAGTGCGGCGCCTGCGGGCCGCGGACGTGGCAGCTCCCGTTCGGCCCGCCGCAGCGGAAGATCAGATCGTTCTGGACCTTCCGGAAGAGGGGCTCGGCGTCCACCGCGCCGTTGCCGCCGTCTCTCGGGTCGTCTGCGGGATCATCCGAGCAAGCAAGGAACCCAAACGCACCGAGCAACCCGCCGATGGCGACGAAGGCGCCGGCGCGCGCATGCAAAGCCGTCATGAACGGAGATGCTAACAGCGGCGAGGGTCAGCGCGCGACGGCTTTGGCGCGGACGACCGGGTTTCGGCCGGTGTGCTGGTCGAGGGTGCGCGTCGCACGCACCTCCGACGCGCCGCTCGCCGCGTCGGCGTCGGCCGCGTCGCCTGCGCTCATCGTGGTCGCGCCCACGACGGCCGCGACCACGAAGACGCCGAGCCCGATCATCGCGGCGCGCGTGAGGTCCGTGCGATCCCACTGCCAGCACGACCAGAGCGCGAGGACGCGGCGGACGAAGCGCCCCGCCGGGCTCGCGGGCGCCGCGGTCGGAGCGTCGCCGTCGACGATCTCCGCGGTGCCGGCCCAGAGCTCCTTCATCTCCTCGACCGAGTGGCGCACGGAGTGGCGGAAGTGCGCCGACAGCACCCGTGCGCGCGTGGAGAGGCGCGCGTCGGCGCTCGCCGGCGGGAGCGGGAAGGCGAGGGGCGTCACGCACTGCGTGGAGCCCGCGAGGTCGTTGACGAAGATGGGGCCGCTCGCGGGCGCGGGCTCCTCGAGCTCGCGCGCGCTGACCGTGTCGGCGAACGCGAAGTCTTGCACCTGGACGGGCGCGCGGACGGAGACGGGAGGAGGGACGATGGGCTCGAGCACGTCGGCGAGCCCGCCGAGCTCGCTCCGCGCGCTCGCGGGCGGCGCTTCACGTCGCGACATGCGCGACGTCTCCTGATCGAGATCGTCGTCGCCGTGAGGCGTGATCGTCGACGGGCGGGGCAACGGCCGAAGCATCCAAGGAAGACGCACGAGCAAAGCCCGCGCCACGCGCGCAGAGGCTTCCCAGCGCTCGCGCCGGCGGGCGCTCTCGGTATGCGCGCTACGATTGCCGGTTGCATGGAAAGCATCATTGTTTCAGCGCCCAACAGCGAGCGCACGCTGATGGTCTTTCCGTCACCCAGCGACGATGGATCGGCGGGATCGACCCGCCCGCGACGCTTCGCAGAAAAAGCTGCTCATCCCCGCACTTTAGCGAGGAGTCTCTGAGGCGGCACACACGCTGCTAGGAGGAGCGCGTGACCGGCGTGCGCGACAGGTGGCTGCGCAGCGCGGGCGCGTGGGCTTCGCTGCTCGGCGTCCATGCGTGCGCATGCAGCGCGCCGGCGACGGAGTCGTCGCTGCGCGGCGAGATGAACGCCGTCTCGGTTCGATCCGCGTCGTACGACGTGAAGACCGACGAGGTGAAGGCGCGCCGCGGCGAGACGCCGAAAGAGGGCCGTCGCGACGAGCTGCGCGGTCGATGTCCGCGCACGATGGTCGACATCGAAGGTCGCTTCTGCATCGACAAGTACGAAGCGAGCCTCGTCGAGGTGCTCCCGAGCGGCGAAGAGCGCGCGCGCTCGCCGTTCGGCGCCGTGGACGGCGCCGCCGACGTCCGCGTGCGCGCGGTCAGCGAGCCGAACGTCTTTCCTCAGGGCTACATCAGCGCGGTGCAGGCCTCGCGCGCGTGCGCGGCGTCGGGTAAGCGCCTCTGCAAAGTGAGCGAGTGGACCAAGGCCTGCCGCGGCCCCGACCCCAAGGCTTACGGCTACGGCGCGCGTCGCGAGCCGGGGCGATGCAACGACAGGGGAAAGAACCCCGTGCTCAGCCTGTTCGGCCGCGGGCGCTGGAACTGGAACACGATGAACCAGCCGCAGCTCAACCAGCTCGAGGGCACGCTCGCGCGGACGGGCGCGCACGAGGGCTGCACCAACGGCTACGGCGTCTTCGACATGGTGGGCAACCTGCACGAGTGGGTCGCCGATCCGCGCGGCACGTTCTACGGCGGCTACTACCAGGACGTCGCGAGCGTCGGTCACGGCGAAGGCTGCGGCTACCTCACGACGGCGCACGAGGCTCGCTATCACGACTACTCGACGGGCTTTCGCTGCTGCGCCGACGTGGCCGGAGCGGCGCCGCCGCCGCCGCCGGCGAAGACGCGCCGCACGCGCCGCTGAACCGCCGCGTTCTTGGCCCACATGTCGCCCGACTCACTACGATCGTGGGCATGCAGCAAGGCTCTCCCCACGTCACCCACGCGTCCGGGCTTCGATTCATCCGTCGAAACGATCGCCGCGAGGTGCGCAAGGCGGTCGCGCTCGGCTGTCAGGTGATCCGCGAGCGAGACTTCCGGATCATCGCGACGCAGGCGCTCGATCTCTCTCCCGACGGGATGCTCGTCAGGACCACGAGCTTCGTCGAGCCGGGGGAGAACATGCTCGTGTGCTTCAAGGCCACGAGCCTCGGGCTCTGGTTCGACAGCGAGGCCAGCGTCGCGCGGGTCATCCAGGGACGCCGCACCGAAGACAAAGGCGGCGTGGCCCTCGGGCTGTCGTTCTCGACGCTCGACCGGGTCAAGCGCTTGATCCTGCGCGGCCACTTGCGGCGGATCCCGCCGCCGCTGCCGCGCCGCGCGCAGCGCATCGACTGGACCGCCACCGTCCGGAGCCTCTCCACATGAACCTCGCGCTTCCTGTCTCGCCCGCGCCTTCTGCCTTCGTCCACGGCGGCGTTCGTCCGTCGCGTCGCATCGCGACGCGACGTGAGGTGCTCCTGCCTTGTCAGGCGGTCCGAGAGCGCGATTTCAAGCTGCTCGCGGATCGCACGCTCGACGTCTCCGTCGACGGGCTGCTCCTCCCGGTCAACGAGCACATCCTGACGGGGGAGACGCTCATCGTCTCGTTCCCGATCCCGGGGACGTGGATCGACGCGGAGGCGACCGTCACGCGCGTCGTCCACGGCCGGCGCCCCGGCGACGACGGGCTCGCGATCGGCGTGCTCTTCGACGTCATCAGCCCCGCGTCGCGGGCCGCGCTCGCGGGCTTCCTCCACGGACGGCCTCCGCCGCTTCCGCGTCGTGGTCCCCTCGCGCGCATGCGCCGCGGCGCCGAGGCGCCTCGTCTCGCCGACGAGCTGACGATGGACCTCCTCGTCGGGCCGGAGCAGCTCGCGTCGCTCGACGACATCGAGGACCTCATGGAAGAGGAGTCGGCGCTGCCCGCGCTCAGCGCGGAAGAGCAGGACGCCCTCGGGATCTTGAGAGAGGTCGCTGCGGCCTGGAAGCGGCTCGTCGTTTCGAACGACTGACGATACGCTGCTCCTCGATGTCCGAGGACGGCAAGAAGCGGCTCAAGGATCTCGCCAAGCAGGTTCGGGAGAAGGTCGCCCAGACGGGCGCGCCCGTGCTGCATCAGCGCGGGCTGGAGCTCCTCGAGGATCTCGCGAAGGACCTCACGGGCCCCGACGGGATGCCGGGGCTCCAGCTCTACCGCGACTCGCCGGCGAAGATCCGCCTCCAGCGGGCGCTGCGCAACGCCGAGATCACCGTCGAGTGGCAGCGCGAGATCGGTGCGCTCGGGCTCACGTGTCAGAAGCACGGCGAGCCCAAGACGTTCGTGCGATACGTCTGGGACGAATCGCTCTCGCGCTGGCGCAAGCTCGACGGCGGCGGTGAGATCTACGAAGACGTCACCGCCGCGCTCGTCGAGTGCCTCTATCCCGAGGCGAAGAGCTAGAGCGTCGCGCCGCTCAGCGCAGGACCGGCGGGCTGCCGCCGCCGCCGCCGCCGCTCACCGAGCCGCCGTAGTCGATCGTGTTGTCGAGCCGCCAGGAGCCGCCGCAGCCGACGCCCACGCAGCCGATGAGCTCGATCGGGCACTCCGTCGGGTTGTCCTTCGGACCCTCGCAGACCTCTTCGTCGGCGTCGCCCGAGCTGCCGCCCGCGCCGCCGCCGGACGGACCCGACTGCGTGCCGTCGCTGCTGCCCGTGCTCGAGCCGCCGCCGGTTCCGCCGCCGCCGCCCTTGCCGTCGCCGCCGCCGGTTCCGCCGCCGCCGCCGGTTCCGCCGCCGGTCGTGCCGTCGCTGTCGCCGGTGCTCGAGCCGCCGCCCTTTCCGCCGCCGCCGCCCTTGCCGTCGCCGCCGCCGGTGGCGCCGTCGTTGTCGCCCGTGCTGCTGCCGTCGCTGCTGCCGCCGCCGCCGCCGCTGCAGTCACCGCTGCAGCTGCCGCCGCCGTCGTCGCACTTGCCGTCACCGGAGCCGCCGCCGCCGCCGCCGCTGCTGTCGTCGTCGTCTCCGCCTTCGGAGCCGTCGTTGTCGCCCTTGCTGCTCCCGCCCTTGCCGCCGTCGGACGTGGTGCTCCCGCCGCCCGCGCCGCCGTCCTTGTTGCAGCCCGGCTTCGGCTTGGGCGCGCCGTAGGTGCGGACGCTCAGCGACTTGCCGCCGCCGCACGCGACCTTGGGCGAGAGCCACTTGATGAGCCCGTCGACGCGCGCGATGTGCACCTTCGTCGTCTGCATGCCGCGGCCGGTCACGAGGCCGACGATCTCGCCGTCTGCGTTGACCACCGCGCCGCCGGTGTCGACGGTCTCGCTCTTCGGCATGTCCGCGAGGTACGCGTGCGGGAACCACTTGTAGTTCTCGAGCACCGCGCCCACCGTTTCGAACTTGGTGCCCGCGTGGCGCACGCGCATCGTCTGCGTGCCGCTCTTCTGCTTGTTCGTCGCGAGCTTCGGATACGCCGCGAGGTTGATCGGCTTGTCGAGGTAGATGACGCCGACGTCGTGCTTGCGCGGGTGCGACTTGAGGCTGTTGTACGTCATCCAGTCGTACGTGAGCCCGCGCACGCCCGTCGCGGTCGCCTTTCCGTCTTGCGTCGCGACCGTCCACTTCCCCCGGCCCGCGATGAGGTGACCGGACGTCAGGACGACGCGCGGAGCGATCAGGATGCCCGCGCCCTCGCCGAGCCGCGAGCCGTTCTCGTCGTGGACGACGATCTGGACGTTCGCCGACTCGATCGCCTGGAGCGCCGTGCCGAGGTTGTCTTGGTCGGGAGAGCCGCAAGCGGCGATGAGCCCGAGGGAGCTGATGAGAACCGCCGCGCTCGCTGCTCCGATAACTCGCTTGATCATGGCCACTGAACCTCCAAGGCTGCTGCGTCAGGCGTTGCGGCGGTACGATTTCCAGTGATGGCGCGCCTTTGCGCCGTGACTGGCTCGCCCCGTGAGCGTCGAACCTCAGGTGCACGTGCAGGGCCAACACGATCACACCGGGTTTTTGGGGGTGTTCGCGGGCGATCCAGCTTCTGGGTTGTGCACGTGCTGCGTGCATCAGACCTCATGCTGGATCGAGCTTTCACCGCCTCCGGCTCACCACCGGGAACGCGTGCAACCCCGCTGCGTTACGGGCTCGCGGCACAACTCCAGTGACGGCGTTCCCGCCGGTGCCATGTCCTTGGATTTCGCGGTGGGAGAAAACCTCTGGAAGCGCTCGGGTGCGGTGGCGTTGAACGTGCAGCATGCATCCGTCCATGCTGAAGGCTTTCGCTACTTCGACCCTCGCGCTCGCCACGTGCGCGGTGGTCTTCGTCGCCTGCTCCGACAAGAACGAGAGCGAGTTCCAAGACCAGCCGCCTCTCTTCGACGGCGGCCCCGATCAGATCAGCGCGCTCGTCCCCGACAGCAACCTGCCCGACGGCAAGGAGGCGGGCCCGGAGTCGTGCCCGCCCGCGATCCCCTCCGACTTCAACCCGACGTGGACGGCGCCGACGAAGAGCGCCGCGTGCTCGACCGAGCAGCTCGGCGAGTACTTCGACAACTGCATCGCCGATCCGTCGAAGACGGAGCCCTCGGGCGAGTGCGCGACGTGGAAGGCCGCGGCGGCCAACGACGCGTGCGGGAAGTGCGCCGAGGCGGCCGACAACACCGGGCCCATCCAGTGGTACCAGAGCCGGACGTTCTTCACGCTCAACGTCGCCGGTTGCATCTCCCTCACGCAACCGCCTGGAGGAGGCTGCGCCGAGGCGTACAACGCGGCGGTGCAGTGCTCGCGCGAGTCGTGCAACTTCTGCTTCGGGCTCGGCGGCACCTTCGATCAGTTCCGCACCTGTCAGGGACAGGTGCAGACGCAGGGCATCTGCAAGAGCTACGAGACCGCGCAGTCGTCGGCGTGCCCCAGCCTCACGTCGAGCACCTCGCCGTCGCTGCCGTGCTTCAAGACGTCGGCCGAGAGCGCGCAGGCGCACTTCACGCGCGTCGTCGGGATCTTCTGCGGCCCGTGAGCGATCGCCTGCGATCGCGGCGGGAGGCGCTCACCAGTCGACGATCGCCGCTCCCCACGTGAAGCCCGATCCGAAGCTGCACAGCGCCACCTTCGTGCCGCGCTTCAATCGGCCGCTCTCGACCGCCTCGGCGAGCAGGATCGGCAGCGTCGCGGCCGTCGTGTTGCCGTAGCGCTGGATGTTGTGGAGCACCTTCTCGTCGGGGATGCCGAGGCGCTCTTGGATGAACTGGTTGATGCGAAGGTTGGCCTGGTGAAAGAGGAAGAGATCGATCTCTTGCCCGCTGATCCCGTGCGCCATGCACGCTTCCATCAGCACCGTCATCATGCGCTCGACGGCGTTCTTGAAGACGAGCTTGCCGTCCATCTGCGCCCACATCATCTCGGGCGCGACCTGGCCGACGCCCTCGGCGTTCGCCGGGATGAACGGGCGCTTGCGGATGTCCCAGATGCGCTGGGTGAGGACGTCGGCGAACCTCCCGTCGGCGCCGAGCTTCCACGTGCGGATGCCGCGATCTTCGTCGGTCGCGCTGACGATGACCGCGCCGGCGCCGTCGCCGAAGAGCGAGGCGACCGAGCGCCCTCGGGTCGAGAGATCGAGCGCGGCGGAGTGGACCTCCGCGCCGACGACGAGGACGTGCTTGCACGCGCCCGACTGCACCATGGAGGCGGCCGTGCCGAGCGCATACAGAAAGCCGCTGCACTGGTTGCGGACGTCGAGCGCGGGGACGAACTTCGCGTTCGGTCCGTCGCAGAGCCCGAGCTTCTGTTGGAGGTATACGCCCGATCCGGGGAAGCTGTGCTCGGGCGAGAGCGTGGCGAAGACGATCATGTCGAGATCGGTCTTCGCGATGCCCGCGGCGGCGATCGCGCGCTCGGCCGCGGCGAGCCCGAGATCGGCGGAGCCGACGCCTTCGTCGGCGTAGCGGCGCTCCTCGATGCCGGTTCGCTGCACGATCCAGTCGTGCGTCGTCTCGAGGCCGTACTGCGTCTTCAGGTCGTCGTTCGTGACCCTCCGCGGGGGAACGAAGAAGCCGGTGCCGGAGATGTACGCGTTGGGCAAGGAGCCCAGAGCGTAGCGCGAATGCGCGCGCGCCGGGGATCGGCGCAGGCGCCTGGATCCGTCGCGTCTCGCGACGCGTACGCAAAAATGTGTAGGCCGCGTCCGTCAGGTCTTTGCGATCGCGATGGCCGGTGGTTTGCTTGAGGAACACCATGACCCGTCGCGTCCGTCACCTCGTCTCTCCTCTCTCGACCCTCGCGACGCGCTCGCTCCTGCCGGTCGCGGTCGGGCTCGCGCTCGCGAGCGCCGGCTGCTCGTCGGATCCGGCCACCGAAGACGCGAACGCCCGCGCGGGTGACATCACGGCGCCCGAGACGTGGGGCGACATCAAGCTCACCGGCGCCGTCACCATCGCCGCAGGCGTCACGGTCGACATCGCGCCCGGAGCGAACATCACGTGCGGGGAAGGCAGCCGCATCTTCGTCTCCGGCACGCTGCGCGCGCGAGCGGCCGCCAAGCACGCCAAGATCAGCTGCCCGCAGTGGGCGGGGCTCCTCGTCAAAGAAGGGGGCAAGCTCGATCTCGAGGGCCTCGATCTCGAGAACGCGCGCGTCGGCGTGGGGCTCGACGTCCAGTCGGCCGAGTCGCGCTTCGTCGACGGCTCGATCGTCGGCTCGTTCAACCCGATCGTCGTCAGCCCTGGCACCAAGCTCACCGTCGAGCGCGTGAAGGCGAGCGCACCGGAGAAGGTCGGCGACACGGAGGTCTCCATCTCGGAGATCCACGGGACGCTCATCGCCAAGCGCCTCGACTACGACGCGCGCGCGAACGAGGGGCTGTCGGTGAAGAAGGGCGGCGAGCTCGTCCTCGAAGACTCGACGGTGAAGGGCGAGAACGGGCTCGACATGGTGTCGACGTACGCCGCCAAGAGCCTCGAGATCTCGTACTCGACGTTCAGCGGCTCGCACTGCGGCATCCACATCGAAGGGGTCGACGCCTTCGAGATCGATCACGTGACGAGCGAGGGGAACATCTTCGGCATCACGATCTACGGATCGGGGGCGGGCCCGAACGTCGTGCGCGCGTCGAACTTCAGCGGGACGAGCGCGTGGCTCGACTTCCAAGGCGACAACGGGCCCATCACGTTCGACGGCGTCTACACGAGCGGCAAAGAGATCATGCTGGGCGGCCCGGTGCCGAGCATCCAGAACACGCCCGCGGCGCCGCTGCCCGACGCCAAGCCTCGCTGACCCGTTTTTTGGCCGTTCGCGGCGGTGTAGGTAGAAGTAGGGCTGTGATCAGCCTGGCCTCGGAGTTTCCGAACGACAACCCGGCGCTGCACGGGGGCGTCAGCTGGGTGTGCCTCGACACGACGGGAGACCCGGTCCCGCAGAGCTACGTCCGCGAGGAGCCCGACGTCGCGGCGGAGCCGATCGCGATCGCGATCGCAGAGCCGATCGCGATCGCAGAGCCGATCGCGATCGCGGAGCCGATCGCGATCGCGGAGCCGATCGCGATCCCGGAGCCCATTCCGGTGCCGGCCGAGAGCGGGATCGTCCCGATCGCCCTCGCCGCCGACGACGTGGAGCCCGTCCTCGAAGCGGAGGAAGAAGAGCCGTTCGTCGTCGAGGAGATCGCGCCGCTCGACGAGCTCGACGAGATGGTCGTCGTCGAGGGCGCCGAGGCGGCGCCGCTGTCGATCGTCGCCGAGACGCTGCCGCCGCCTGCGAGCGTCGAGTCGACGGCCCTGCCGCCGCCGCCGGACGATCCGTTCACCGTGTTCCTCTGCGCGCTGGCCGACGTCGCGCTCGCGGCCGGCTCACCGCACGTCGCGTCGATGCTGCCGTCGCTCCTCCTCGAGGGGCGGATCGAACACGTGCCCGGCGAAGCCTTGGCGGCCCTCACGGAGGCCGGCGTGTTGCGCGACGGCGAGGTGACCGAATCGTTCGTCGGCCAGACGCGCGCGTGGCGCGAGATCCTCCGCGGCACGAGCGAGGACTTCGAGGCGTGTGGCAGCGCGATGCTCGACGAGTGGGCGGCCGATCTGCTCGCGTGCTTGCTCGGCGCGCGCCCGACCGCCTCGACGCTTCGTCGCGATCTCAGGACGCGCGGCGTGGCCGCCTTCGGCCTCGCGGCGTAGGCCGCTCAGGCCTGACCGACGGTCTCGGCGACGGGACGCGCGGGCTTGTTCGCGAACTTGTAGTCGAGCGACGCCGAGACGTCGGTGACCTGGAGATCGTACGCGCCGATGCGGTCGGTCAGGAACTGCTCGATCGCCTGCGCGTCGAAGTCGCGGCACGAGTAGACATCCATGACGAAGAACGGACGCAGCGGCCAGGTGTGGATGCTGCAGTGCGACGTCGAGAGGACGCACACGCCGGTGACGCCGCCCTCGTCTTCGAAAGGCTCTTTGCCGAGCTTCTCGATTTCCGTAGCGACTTCGTACATGTGCGCTTTGTCGAGCAGGCGCATGCCGAGCACGTCGATGAGATCGACGAGCATCGTTTCGATCACCTTGGCGTCACCCATGCGGCTCGCCGAGCCGCGCCCCAGAACCTTGATGTGTCGGCCGTGCGTCATTTTCGCGAGCGCCGCTTCTACTCTCCATCGCTGAGACTGCAAGTGACATTTCACCTGCGCGTCACACTTTTGTTTTCTCCACAGCACACGCGACGACGCGCGCTCACGGGCGGAGGAGCGATCGAAGACGCGGAGCGATGTTCGCGACCGCGCCGCTGCCCTTCACCGAGCCCTCGAACTTGCGATCGCTCGCGCGACCGTCGGGGCCCGGCATCGCGAACAGCGGGATGAACTGCGAGACGTAGCCTGCGCGCGTGAGCCGATCGCGATCCTCGTCGAGATCGAACTCGAGGAGCGTGAGGTTCGGGAACTCGGCGTCGAGCTCGCCGTTCTGCGCGGCGCGGTGGAAGTGCTGGCACGGCTCGCACCACGTCGCGCCGACGTAGACGACGAGGTCGCGGCCGTCGCCGCGCGCGCGCGCGCGCTCGTCGCGCACGACCGCGGCAGCGTCGGCGCCCGCGCCGGCGTGGACGATGCGCACGCCGCGCGCCAGCACGAGCGGTCCCTGGACGGGTGCCTTCGCCGCGCTCGCCGCCGGCTCGGTCTTCGTGGCGGGCTCGGGCTTCAGCTCCGCTTCGCTCTTGCTGCAGCCGGCGAGGACGGTGAAGAGGGCGGCAGCCGTCGCGAGCCTCACGCGGTCCATCTTAGATCGAATACGGCGCCGTCAAGGCATTCGCGGCGGAACGTCGGACCATCGGCTCGCGATGTCTTCCCACGACGGCATCGCTTCGTCGCCGGACATGTGAAGGACGCGGATCCGCACGATCATCCGCTCCACCGCGGAGGTGTAGCCGTGCTTCTTGCCCTTGGAGAACATCGCCTCCATGCCGGGCAGAGGGAGCGGGTAGCTGAATCGCACTTCGTCCTTCTCGCGGCGGCGACCGCCGCCGAGGCGCGCGCCGAGCAGCTCGTGCGTCGTCTCCGGCCTGCCCGTCTCGCGATCGAGGATCTCGACGCAGCGGAACGTGGAGTCGAGCCCGTAGACGCGGCGCTTCGTCCACACCTCGGCGGCGCGCCACGGGCGCCGCTCGCCGCCCGAGGCGTGACGCTCGTCGACGACCACGAGCTCGATGCCCTCGACGACGCCGCTCTTCGGCGGCTCGGTGGCGCGGGGGACGCGCGAAGCGCGCGGGATCCGGCCCGCGGGCGCCTCCGCGCCGAGCTTGAGGGTGCGCGCGAGATCGCTCGCGGGCTCCTCCCAGCGCTCGGACGTCGGCGGGATGCGGACGGTGTGCGCGGCTGGCGGGAGGTCCGAGTCGCCCACGTCGGAGTCCGACTCGCCCCGCTTCCCCGCCTTTGGGGTGGTGAGCTCCAGCGTGCTTCGCCGGACGGGGGGCTTCTTTCCATCGACCATGTCCCGCAGACCTCCGCGATAGGCCATCCTATCACCGACGCCATCGTCGGCTGACGATGAAGATCGCGGCGCGCGCCCGATGAAACGCGCCCAATGAAACGCGCCCGATGAAACTCGTCAGAGGCCGCGCCGGAGTCCGAGCGCGTCGCCCGCCTCGCGAATGCGCCGGACCTTCTCCTCGAGCGGCGCGAAGTCGTCACGCGCGGCGATCGCCGACCAGATGGACTCGATTTCGTCGATGAGCAGCGTCGTCGGTCCGTCGCCCGAGAAGTACGGGTGGTCGACGTCGCGCGACGTCCGCGGCGCGTAGAGCGCGAGCAGATCGGCGAGGTCGGTCCACCGCGGGCCGTCATAGAGATCGCGCGCGGGGCTCCGCGACAGGCGCGACTCGCTCGCGCCGTGCAGATCGAAGAAGAACCGCTCGAAGCCGATCGCGCTCGAGTCGAGGAACGCGAAGGCGGCGCGGGCGAGCGCGCCGTCGGTGTCGGGATCGCGCGAGCCGACGCCGAGGCGCTCGAGGGTTCGATCGGCGAGCGCCTCGTCGTAGCGATCTTCGTACGACGCGAGCGGGGCGCCGAGCGCGGCCGTCGGCGCGAGCGGGCGGAGCGCCTCGGCCAGGCGCCCGAGGTTCCAGTGCACGGTCTTGGGCTGCGCGCCGAAGCGGTAGAGGCCGGACTCGTCGAAGTACGCCGCGACGAAGTCGGGATCGAACGTCGGCACGAAGCGGTACGGACCGTAGTCGAAGCTGTCGCCCGTGATCGTCATGTTGTCGGTGTTCAAGACGCCGTGGCAGAAGCCCGCGGTCATCCACTCGGCGCACAGACGCGCGCTCGCCGAGACGACGCGATCGAGGAAGCGGACGACGCGCTCGTCGCCTTCGGTGGCCTTCAGGTCGGGGAAGTAGATCTCGACGCTGTAGTCGAGGAGGCGGCGCAGCGCCTCGACGTCGCCCTTGCGCGCGTTGGCGTGCGCGAGGCGCTGGAACGTGCCGAAGCGCACGTGGGAGTGCCCCAAGCGAACGAGCACGCTCGAGCGCGTGGGGGAGGGCTCGTCGCCGCGCCAGAGCTGCTCGCCGGTCTCGAAGAGGCTCAGGGTGCGCGACGTCTTGACGCCGAGCGCCTCGAGCATCTCGGTCGCGAGGATCTCGCGCACGCCTCCCTTGAGCGTGAGCCGCCCGTCGCCGCGGCGCGACCACGGCGTCGTGCCGGTCCCCTTGGTGCCGAGATCGAGCAGGCGGCCGTTGTCGTCGCGGACTTGCGCGAAGAGGAAGCCGCGTCCGTCGCCGAGCTCCGGGTTGTACACGCCGAACTGGTGGCCGTGGTAGCGGAGGGCGAGGGGAGAAGGCAGGTTGCCCGGGAGCGGTTCGAAGCGCGCGAAGTGCGCCTCCCACTCCTCGGGCCCGAGCGTCTCGAGCCCGACGTCCGCGGCGGCGCGATCGTTGCGATAGCGGAGCTCGCGCCTCGGAAATCGAGCGGGCACGGCGACGTCGTAGAACGCGTCTCCCAGCGACAGGACGCGTGGATCCGGCACATGGGTTTTCGCGACGGGCATGCCGGTAGCTGTGTTAGCAAAAGTGGCGTGTCGATCGTGACCGAGAGCTTCACCCGTCGGGAGAGGATCGAGACCCAGGCGGGACGGATCGTCCTCGGCCTGCCCGATCCGGTGGTGCGAACGCTCGCGGGCAAGCCGATCGAGCGCGACGGTCGCGTCCTCGACGCGCAGTCGCAGCTCGCGATCGTGACGCGCGAGCGCTCGGGAAAGAAGCTGACTCACGAGCTCTCGCTCGAGGAGGCGCGGCGCGATCTCGACGTCACCGGCCGGATGCTCGGGCCGTCGCCCTCGGTGATGGCGGTGACGGTGTCGAGCCGCACGCTCGCGGCGATGCCCGCGCGCGTCTACCGCCCGCGCGGCGCGCCCCGCGGTGGACCGGCGCTCGTCTATTTTCACGGCGGCGGCTTCGCGGCGGGCTCGCTCGAGAGCCACGATCTCGTGTGCCGCGAGATCGCCGCGGCGACGCCGTGCACGGTCGTCGCGATCGACTACCGCCTCGCGCCCGAGCACCCGTTCCCCGCCGCGGTCGACGACGCGACGGCGGCCTTCCGCGCCGTGATCGCCGAGGCCGAGTCGCTGCACGTCGACGCGAAGCGCGTCGCCGTCGGCGGGGACAGCGCGGGCGGGAATCTGTCGGCGGTGGTCGCGCTCGACACGCGCGACGACGCCGCCAGGCCGTGCTTCCAGATGCTCGTCTATCCCGTCGTCGATCAGACGATGTCGTTTCCGTCGATCGAGACGATGGGCAAGGGCTTCCTCCTCGAGAAGGAGACGATCCGGTGGTATCGCGCGCACTACACGCGTGAAGCCGAGCGCGAGGATCCGCGCGCGTCACCGTGGTTCGCCGAGAACCTCGCGGATCTTCCGCCGGCGCTCGTCGTGACGGCGGGCTTCGATCCGCTGCGCGACGAAGGCGACGCGTACGCCAAGCGCTTGAGCGACGCCGGCGTGCGCGTCGAGCACCGGAGCTACGCGAGCCTCTTCCACGGCTTCTGGAACACGACGGGCGTCATCCGCGCCGCCCGCGCGGCCTTCGACGAGACGATCGTGAGCCTCCGCCGCGCGCTGCGGGCGCCCTGATCTCGAGAGAGGATACGAAAGAGAGACGCGGAGACGCGGAGTCGACGATTCGCAGGGGCGAGTCTTCGAGTTTCGCGCCTTCGCGCCTCTCTTTTCGACTTCTTCGATTCTCAGAACTGGTGCGCTTCGGTCGAGTCTTCGAGCGCGAGGGTCGTCGACTTGCCGCCCGAGATGACCTCGGCGACCTGATCGAAGTAGCCCGTGCCGACCTCGCGCTGGTGGCGCGTCGCGGTGTAGCCGTCCTTCTCGGACGCGAACTCCGCCTGCTGGAAGTCGGAGTAGGCCGCCATGCCGCGATCCTTGTACTTGCGCGCGAGCTCGAACATTCCGTAGTTGAGCGCGTGGAAGCCCGCGAGGGTGACGAACTGGAACTTGTAGCCCATCGCGCCGAGCTCGCGCTGGAACTTGGCGATGGTCGCGTCGTCGAGGTTCTTCTTCCAGTTGAACGACGGCGAGCAGTTGTACGCCAGCATCTTGTTCGGGAACTCCTTGCGGATCCCCTCGGCGAACTTCTTGGCTTGCGCGAGATCGGGCGTCGACGTCTCGCACCACACGAGATCCGCGTACGGCGCGTACGCGAGGCCGCGGGCGATCGCGGTGTCGACGCCGCTCTTGATCTTGAAGAAGCCCTCGCCGGTGCGGTCACCGGGGACGATGAACGCCCGGTCGCGCTCGTCGATGTCGCTCGTGAGGAGCTTCGCGCTGTCGGCGTCGGTGCGCGCGACGAGGATCGTCGGCACGTCCATCACGTCGGCGGCGAGGCGCGCGGCGACGAGCGTGCGGATGAACTGGCTCGTGGGCACGAGCACCTTGCCGCCCATGTGCCCGCACTTCTTCTCGCTCGCGAGCTGGTCTTCGAAGTGAACGCCGGCGGCGCCCGCCTCGATCATGCCCTTCATCAGCTCGTAGGCGTTGAGCGGGCCGCCGAAGCCGGCCTCGGCGTCGGCCATGATCGGCGCGAGCCAGTGGCGCTCACGCTTGCCTTCGGCGTGCTCGATCTGATCGGCGCGGAGGAGCGCCGCGTTGATCTTGCGGACCACGGTGGGGACGCTGTCGGCCGGGTAGAGGCTCTGGTCGGGGTACATCTGGCCGGCGTTGTTCGCGTCGGCGGCGACCTGCCAACCCGAGAGGTAGATGGCCTTGAGGCCGGCGCGGACCTGCTGCACCGCCATGTTGCCGGTGAGCGCGCCGAGCGCGTGCACGTAGTCTTCCGTGTGGAGCATCTCCCAGAGGCGGCGCGCGCCCAAGGTCGCGAGCGTGTGCTCGACCTTGAAGGAGCCACGGAGGCGCTCGACGTCGGCTTTCGAGTAGGGACGGACGATGCCGTCGAAACGCTTGGCGTGGAGGAGCGACGTATCGAGGGGTTCGACGACGCGGGCAGCGCTCATGATGGAGTCTCCGTGGTGACGATGTCGTAGGCGGGGAGGGTCAAGAACTCCTCGAAACGAGGAGCCAGCGAGAGGCGCTCGAACAGCGCGCGCGCCTCGGGGAACTTTCCGGACGAATAGCGGGCTCGTCCGACTTCGCTCGCGATGCGGTCCATCTCTTCGGCGACGACCGCGGCGAAGCGCTTCGCGTCGATCACCGTGCCGTCGTCGAGCGGCGCGCGGTGATGGATCCACTGCCAGACTTGCGCGCGTGAGATCTCGGCGGTCGCCGCGTCTTCCATGAGCGAGTAGATCGGCACGCAGCCGACGCCGCGGAGCCACGACTCGATGTACTGGATGCCGACGCGCACGTTGTGACGAAGCCCGGCGTCGGTGCGCGTGCCGTCGTGCGGCGCGAGGAGCTTGGAAGCGTCGATCGAGACGTCGTCGCGCTTCACGTCGAGCTGGTTCTTGCCCTTCATGTGGGCGTCGAACGTCTCGCGCGCGAGGGCGACGAGCCCGGGGTGCGCGACCCACGTGCCGTCGTGCCCGTTCTTCACCTCGCGGAGCTTGTCGGCGCGGACCTTGGCGAGGGCCTCCTCGTTCTTCGCCGGATCGTCCTTGATCGGGATCTGCGCGGCCATGCCGCCCATCGCGTGCACGCCGCGGCGGTGGCACGTCTTGATGAGGAGCTGGACGTAGGCGTCGAGGAACGCCTTGTCCATCGTGACCTGGCTCCGATCCGGCAGGATCGCGCTCGCGTCGCTCGCGCGCTTCTTGATGAAGCTGAAGATGTAGTCCCAGCGCCCGCAGTTGAGCCCCGCGGAGTGCTCGCGGAGCTCGCTCAGGATCTCGTCCATCTCGAACGCCGCCGGCAACGTCTCGATGAGGACGGTGGCCTTGATCGTTCCTCGCGGCACGCCGAGCGCGCGCTGCGCGTGGAGGAAGACGTCGTTCCACAGGCGCGCCTCGAGGTGGCTCTCCATCTTCGGCAGATAGAAGAACGGACCCGCGCCGCGCGCGACGAGCTCCTTGGCGTTGTGGAAGAAGTAGAGCCCGAAGTCGAAGAGCGCGCCGGGCGCGGTCGCGCCGTCGACCTTCACGTGCTTCTCCGGGAGGTGCCAGCCGCGCGGGCGCACGAAGAGGATCGCGGTCTTCTCCGCGAGCGCGTACTTCTTGCCGCCGCCCTCGAACGTGATCGTGCGCCGGATCGCGTCGTAGAGGTTCTTCTGTCCCTCGACGAGGTTGGGCCACGTCGGCGTCGTCGAGTCTTCGAAGTCGGCCATGAAGACGTTCGCGCCGGAGTTGAGCGCGTTGATGATCATCTTGCGGTCGACGGGGCCGGTGATCTCGACGCGTCGATCGAGCAAGAGCTGCGGAACCGGCGCGCACGTCCAGTCGCCGCTGCGGACGCTCGCCGTCTCGGGCAGGAAGTCGGGCCGCTCGCCGCGGTCGAAGCGCGCCTGCCGCTCCGCGCGCTTGGCGAGCAGCTCCTCGACGCGCGGCCGGAACGTGCGAACGAGATCGGCCACGAAGGCGAGCGCGTCGGTCGAGAGGATGAGCGACTCGGTCTCGGGCGACAGCGGGCCCGAGCCTTTCACCAGCAGCGTCTCCGAGGCGTTCGTCATGAGCTCCCAGCGCGACTAATGCGTTGCGGCAATCAGCTTGCGGTCGATGTTGTCATGAGTCAATAATAGTCGTACGAGGCCTTGGAAAGCGGCGTTCAGTCTTGTCAATGACAAGATGTAACGCTGTAAACGATGTCAATGACAGACTCGCCACACCCCCTCGGAGATGTGCCGCCATGCCCCTGCGTCAAAGTGTGGAAGCTCCGCGTTTCGGGGCGA
The DNA here is from genome assembly GCA_019637175.1 of Labilithrix sp. Classification (GTDB taxonomy): domain Bacteria; phylum Myxococcota_A; class Polyangia; order Polyangiales; family Polyangiaceae; genus Labilithrix. The sequence continues at coordinate 72,954 of JAHBWD010000022.1, forward strand.
AAGTGCGCGCCCTCCGGAGGCGCGAGAGCCTCAATCAGGTGCAGCTCGCCGACAAGCTGGGGATCAGCCCGAGCTACTTGAACCTGATCGAGAACAACCGGCGTCCGCTGCCGGCGAACCTCCTCATCAAGCTCGCGCAGCTGTTCAACATCGACGTGCACTCGTTCGCGACCGACGAGGATGCGCGTCTCGTCGCCGATCTCACGGAGGCGTTCGCCGATCCGCTCTTCGAGGAGCGTGACCTCACCTCGGTCGACGTGCGGGAGATGGCCGCAGCGAGCCCCGTCGCCGCGCGCGCCGTCTTGTCGCTCTACCGCGCGTACCAAGCCGCGCGCGCGAGCGCCGACGATCTGTCGTCGCGCCTGACCGACGGCGACGAGATGGCCGGCGTCGATCGATCGCACCTGCCGAGCGAAGAGGTCGGCGATCTCGTCCAGCGCTATTCGAATCACTTCCCCGAGCTCGAGGCCGCCGCGGAGGAGCTCGCCGCGAAGGCGAAGCTCTCGACCGAAGATCTCTACCCCGGCCTCATCCGCTACGTGGAGAAGCAGCTCGGCATCCAGGTGCAGATCGCGCGCTGGGGCTCGGAGCGCGGCGTGCTTCGTCGCTTCGATCCCGAGCGCAAGGTGCTCGCGCTCTCCGAGCTCTTGCCCACGCGCAGCCGCACCTTCCAGCTCGCGCACCAGATCGGGCTCATCGTCCAGGGCACGACGATGGAGCGCATCGCGCACGATCCGCGCCTCACGACCGACGAGTCGCGCGCGCTCGCGAAGGTGGCGCTCGCGAACTACTTCGCCGGCGCGGTGCTCATGCCGTACGGCGCGTTCGTGCAGGCGGCGAGAGACGAGCGCTACGACATCGACGTGCTCGGGCGTCGCTTCCGCGTCGGCTTCGAGCAGGTCTGCCATCGCCTGACGACGCTGCGCCGTCCCGGCGCCGAGGGCGTTCCCTTCCACATGATCCGCATCGACGTCGCGGGGAACATCTCGAAGCGCTTCAGCGCCTCGGGCATCCGCTTCGCGCGCTTCAGCGGCGCCTGCCCGCGGTGGAACGTGTTCGCGGCGTTCCTCACGCCCGGCATGATCCGCATCCAGGTGTCGCGAATGCCCGACGGTCTGATGTACTTCTGCATCGCGCGCACGATCCAGAAAGACTCCGGCGGGTATCACTCGCAGCACCCCGTGCAGGCCATCGGCCTCGGCTGCCAGGTCCCGTACGCCCGCGAAATGGTCTACTCGGACGGCATCGACCTCGACAACCCGGACACGTGCGTCCCCGTCGGCGTGACGTGCCGGCTCTGCGAGCGAACCGACTGCGAGCAGCGCGCCCTGCCGTCGATCAAGGTCCCGCTCCGCGTCGACGCCAACCTGCGGGGCGTATCCCTCTACGCCCCCGTCGAGCCGACCAAGCGCCCCCATACGTAGGCGTGCTCCGGCGCGCTTGCGCGCCGGTGGGCCGAAGGCCCATACGCCGGGCCCGTTGGAACGGCAGCGGGGAGTCTCGCGCGAGGCGCGAGGGGGCGGAGCCCCAGAAGGAAGGGCTTGCACACATGGTGCCTGCCCAATCATGATGGGGCCCGCATGTCTCAGCGAAGCTCCGCGGCAAAGGTCGCGCGCTGGCTCGTCACGAAGGAGAAGCGCGACGAGGCGGTGGCCCTTTTGTGCGCGTGGGCGGCCAACGGCCCCAACGACAAGGAAGGACAGGAGCTTCTCGCCGAGGCCTACCGCCTCGACCCCGGCTCGCAGCTCGCGCAGCTCGCGTTCGAGCGCATGGAGGGGATCGCCGCCAAGGATCACGCCGCCCTCGACGCCGCCGTCGCCCAGTGGACGGCCGAGGAGATCACGAAGCTCGAGAAGCAGATCGCTCGCCCGAACTTCATGCGGGCGCAGGTCGGCTTCAACAACAACGTGAAGTACGGCGGCAACGTCTTCCACATCCAGACCGAAGACTCCGGTCTCGATCGCCCGCACATCATCACGCACCTCTTCGCCGACGGCGGCCGCATCATCAAGAGCCACAAGCGCTCGTACGCGAACGACGTGAAGCGCGACGACATCGCCATGTTCGTGCGCGCCCTCATGAAGGGCCAGCACATGGAGATGGCGATCATGCTCCGCGAGGGGCGCTTCGACGACGTCATCGCGGGCAAGGCGATCGGCGGCATGGAGCTGCTCGAAGATCCCCCGCGCCTCGAGGTGCAGAAGCTCGCGACGAAGAAGGAGACGCGCGTCGAGGCTCCGCCCGCGGCGCGCTCGGTGCCGCCTCCACCAGCGGGCGGCCAGTCGGTCTCGAAGCTCGTCGGCAAGCCCGTCCCAAAGGAGGAGAAGAACCGCTTCCGCCTCACGGTGCAGCGGAGCCTCGGCGGCGGCCCCGCGGTCTACGAGCCGCTCGGCGACGAGGCGATCCTCGGCGCCAAGGGCGCGATCTCGATCGAGGGCGAGAAGTTCTGTCATCCGACGGAGGCCAAGATCCGCTGGACGAAGGGGCGCTGCTGGCTCAACGATCTCGAGAACGGCAACGGCGTCTTCCTCAAGATCAGAAAGCCCGTCGAGCTCGAGATCGGCGACGAGTTCATCGTCGGCGATCAGCTCCTCACGATCGAGCGCAACCCCGAGCCGAACGACGGGCCGGGCGACGGGCCGACGTACTTCTATTCGTCGCCGAAGTGGCCGTCGTCGTTCCGCGTCGTGCAGATCTTCGAGGGCGGCGCCAAGGGCGCGTGCGTCGTCGCGCGCGGCACGACCATGCAGATCGGATCCGCGATCGGCGACTTCGTGTTCACCGCCGATCCGCTCGTCGACGACCAGCACTGCCTCGTCGAAGAGCAGGCGGGCACGATCGTGCTCACGGATCTCGACTCGCGCACGGGTGTCTTCGTTCGCATCAAGGGCGAGCAGGAGCTCGTCACCGGCGACGAGCTCATGGTCGGTCGCACGCGCCTCTCGATCGAGGTCCTCGCGGGCTGATCAGCGCTTCGTCGTGAGGCGGCGCATGACGAACCGGCTGAGCTCCGGGAGGAGACCGCCGACGCGTGACATCACCTGGAGATCCGCCTGCGGGATGTAGTGGAGGGCGGAGCCGTGGACGGCCCGCCAGACGACCGCGGCGATCTCGTCGGCGGTGAGCTTCACGCCGAGCTTGTCGAGCGACGCGGCGCGGTGGCTCTGGCCGCTGACCATCGGCGTGTCGACGTAGCCCGGCATGACGTCGGCCACGCGGACGCCGCGGCCGCGGAGCTCGAGATCGAGCGCCTCGGTGAGCGCGCGGACGGCGAACTTGGAGGCCGAGTAGACCGCGAGCTCGGGCTGGCCGTAGATCGCCGACGCGCTCGACATGTTGATGATCGTCCCGCGCGCGCGCTCGAGCAGAGGCAGGCACGTCTGGACGCCGAGGACGACGCCCATCACGTTGACGTCGAGCTGCTTGCGGCACTGATCGGGCGCGACCTGTTCGAAGCGGCCCATGCGAAGGATGCCGGCGCTGTTGAAGAGCACGTCGAGCAGCGCCGGCCCTTCGCCGGCGAAGTCGGCGACGGCGGTCTTCCACGATTCCTCGCTCGTGACGTCGACGCGGCCGTGCGAGGCGGAGGGCAGCGCCTCGGCGACCGTGCGCGCGCCGTCGACGTCGATGTCGTAGCAGCCGACGCGATAGCCGCGCGCGCCGAAGAGGCGCGCGGTCGCGGCGCCGATCCCCGAGGCCGCGCCGGTGATGAAGATGGTCTTCGCCATGGCGGAGAGTGAACAGCGATCGCCGCCGCGCGAGAAGCGAAATGTCGGCGGGATCATCGTGGTAGATTCCCGACCCATGGCTGGACGCTACGGGATGTCGTTCGCGAAGAAGCACATCGACGACGGCGAGTACGCCGAGGCGATCGCCGCCGCCACCAAGGCGATCGAGGACGGCGACGCGGGGCCCGAGCCGCTCTTCGATCGCGCGACGGCCCACGAGCTGGCCGAGCAGTTCTCCGAAGCGGCCGCCGACTTCGAGGGCGCGATCGCGAAGAACCTCGTCGACAAGGAGATCGATCCGTTCGTCCTCGACGACGCGTACTTCAGCGCCCTCGTCGCGGGCGCGCGCGCCGACAAGGAGATCGCGCGCGGCGTCGCGATGCTCGATCGCTACGCGAAGACGCTGCCCGACGGCGCGCACCTCGCCGACGCGCGCGACTGGCAGAAGCGCCTGCGCGGCGAGATGCCGAGCCTGCTCGACAAGACGCGCGACATCGACGCCGTCTGACGGCGCGCTCGGCGCTTCAGCGCGGGCGGCGCGACTTGTAGAGGTTGATGAGGCCGTTGGTCGACGCGTCGTGCGACGTCACGGGCGCCGCGCCGTCGAGCTCGGGGAGGATCTTGCTCGCGAGCTGCTTGCCGAGCTCCACGCCCCACTGATCGAAGCTGTAGATGTCCCAGACGATGCCCTGGACGAAGATCTTGTGCTCGTACATCGCGACGAGCGCGCCGAGGCTCTTCGGGGTGATCTTCTGGAGGAGCATCGACGTCGTCGGGCGGTTGCCGGGGAACGTCTTTTGCGGCGCGAGCTCGTCGATCTTCTCCTTCGGGAGCTTCTGCGCCGCGAGCTCGGCGCGCACCTCCTCCTCCGTCTTGCCGCGCATCAGCGCCTCGGTCTGGGCGAAGAAGTTCGCGAGGAGGATCTCGTGCTGGCTATCGATCGGGTTGTGCGTCTCGATCGGCGCGATGAAGTCGCAGGGCACGACGCGCGTGCCCTGGTGAATGAGCTGATAGAACGCGTGCTGCCCGTTGGTGCCCGGCTCGCCCCAGATGACGGGCCCCGTCGTGTAGCCGGCGATCGCGCGGCCCTGGCGGTCGACGCGCTTGCCGTTCGACTCCATGTCGCCCTGCTGGAAGTACGCGGGGAAGCGGTGGAGGTACTGGTCGTACGGCAGGATCGCGTGCGTCTCGGCGCCGAGGAAGTTGGCGTTCCAGACGCCGAGCAGCGCGAGCACGACGGGCAGGTTCTCCTCGAGCGGCGCCGTGCGGAAGTGTTCATCCATCTCGTGCGCGCCGGAGAGCATCGCCTCGAAGGCGTCCATGCCGATCGCGCACGCGATCGAGAGGCCCACGGCGCTCCAGAGGGAATATCGTCCGCCGACCCAGTCCCAGAAGACGAACATGTTCGCGGTGTCGATGCCGAACGCGGCGACCTCCTTCGCGTTCGTCGAGACGGCGACGAAGTGCTTGGCCACGGCGCTCTCGTCGAAGCCGGGCCGCGCGAGGAGCCACGCGCGCGCCGAGCGCGCGTTGGTGAGCGTCTCCTGCGTGGTGAAGGTCTTCGAGACGATGATGAAGAGCGTGCGCTCGGGGTCGACGCGCTTCAGCGTCTCGACGATCTGCGTGCCGTCGACGTTCGACACGAAATGGGTTCGAAGCCCCTCCTTCGCGTAGGGCTTCAGCGCTTCGGTCACCATCACCGGCCCGAGATCGGAGCCGCCGATGCCGATGTTCACGATGTCGGTGATCGTCTTGCCCGTGTGCCCCTTCCACGCTCCGGAGCGAACGCGATCGGAGAAGTCGCGCATCTTCGCGAGCACGGCGTCGACCTCGGGCATCACGTCCTTGCCGTCGACGACGATCGGGCGCCCTCCGCGGTTGCGGAGCGCGACGTGCAGCACCGCGCGATCTTCGGTGCGGTTGATCTTCTCGCCCGCGAACATCGCGTCGCGCCAGCGCTCCACGTCTTGCTGCTTCGCGAGCGCCACGAGCAGGCGCATCGTCTCGTCGGTCGCGCGCTGCTTCGACCAGTCGACGAAGATCCCGCACGCCTCGCGCGACATGCGCGAGAACCGCTCGGGGTCCTTCGCGAAGAGCTCGCGCATCGTCGTCTCGTGGAGCGCGCGCTCGTGCTTCGCGAGCGCCTGCCAGGCCGGAGAGTCGACGAGCCGCGGATGAGGCGAGCGAGACGAGGACATGGCGGGGGAGAATACAAGGAGAACCACCGTGGATCCTGGTAGATTCGCGCGCCTCGATGTCCTCGCCGGAGCTCGCGGTTCGCTGCAAGGATCTCGTCAAGCGGTACGCCGATGTAGTCGCCGTCGACGGCCTCGATCTCGAGGTGCACCGCGGCGAGTGCTTCGGGCTGCTGGGGCCGAACGGCGCAGGCAAGACGACGACGGTGGAGATCCTCGAGGGTCTGCTCGAGCCGACGTCGGGTGAGGTCGAGATCCTCGGCAAGCGCTGGTCGACGGACGAAGCGTGGCTGCGCGAGCGGCTCGGCGTCTCCCTCCAGCTCACGTTCCTGCCCGAGCTGCTCACGGTGCGCGAGATCCTGACGCTCTTCCGATCGCTCTATCAGCGCGGCCGGAGCATCGACGAGACGATCGATCTCGTCCTCCTTCGCGAGAAGGAGCACGCGCGGTACGCGACGCTCTCGGGCGGACAGCGACAGCGCCTCGCGGTCGCGTGCGCGCTCGTGTCGCAGCCGAGCCTGCTCTTCCTCGACGAGCCGACGACCGGTCTCGATCCCCAGTCGCGCCGGATGCTCTGGGACGTCATCGTCGCGTTCAAGAAGAGTGGCGGGACGGTCGTCTTGACGACCCACTACATGGATGAAGCCGACAAGCTCTGCGATCGCGTCGGCGTCGTCGATCGCGGCAAGAGCATCGCGCTCGGGACGCCGAAGGAGCTCATCGGATCGCTCGGAGGCGATCGGATCGTCGAGCTGTCGATCGCCGACGTGACCGACGGGCTCGTCGACGCGCTCCGCGCGGCGCCCGGCGTGCAAGCGGCGCGCGCGCACGCCCTCGGCGTCTCGCTCGCGGCCTCCGAGATCCACGTCGCGCTGCCCGCGGTGCTGGAGGTGCTCCGCCAGTCCGGCGTGGATCTCACCGATCTGTCCACGCACGAAGCGACGCTCGAGGACGTCTTCGTCACGCTCACGGGAAGGGCGCTCCGTGAGTGAGGCGCGCGTGATTCGGCTCTCCGCCGTTCGACAGCTCGCGCTGATGCGCCTCCGGCTCTTCTATCGCGAGCCCGGTGCGATGTTCTGGACGTTCGGGTTTCCGCTCGTCCTCACGATCGTGCTCGGGGTCGCGTTCCGCAACCGCGGGCCCGAGCCGATCTTCGTCGCGGTGGAGGCGCCGGCGGAGGCTCCGATCGCGCGGGCGGAGCGCGCCCACGCGATCCTCTCGGCCGGCGACGCCGTCGTCGCGAGCCGGATGTCACCGCCCGAGGCCGCCGTCGCGCTGCGGACGGGGAGGGTGAGCCTCGTCGTCGTCCCGACCGCGGACGGCTACGCGTATCGCTTCGATCCGTCTCGACCCGAGAGCCGCGTGGCGCGCGCGGTGAGCGACGACTTGCTCCAGCGAGGCGAGGGGAGGACCGATCCGTTCACGCCCGCCCTCCAGCGCGTGAGCGAGCCGGGCTCGCGCTACGTCGACTTCCTCGTGCCCGGGCTCATCGGGCTCGGCTTGATGGGGACGGGCCTCTGGGGGATCGGCTTCTCGCTCACCGAGATGCGAACGAAGAAGCTCCTCAAGCGAATGATGGCGACGCCGATGCGCCGCACCGAGTTCTTGCTCTCGTTCCTGCTCGTGCGTGCGCTCTTGATGTTCGCCGAGCTCCCGCCGCTGCTCCTCTTCGCGCGGCTCGCCTTCGACGTGAAGATCGCGGGCTCGATCGCGGCGCTGGCGGTCATCGCGATGGTGGGAGGCCTCACCTTCGGCGTGATGGGGCTCCTCATCGCGTCTCGCACCGAGAACATGCAGGTCGTGACCGGCCTCATCAACGTCGTCTCGTTCCCGATGTACCTCTGCTCGGGCGTGTTCTTCTCTTCGTCGCGGTTCCCCGACGCGATTCAGCCGCTCCTTCGCGTGCTGCCGCTGACCGCGTTCATCGACGCCTTGCGCGCCGTCATGATCGACGGCGCGTCGCTCGGCTCGCAGCTCGGGCGCGTCGCGATCTGCGGCGCGTGGGGCGTGGGCTGCTTCGCGGTCGCGCTTCGCCTCTTCAAATGGCGCTGAGCTTCGCGGTGAGCGCGATCACTCGGTCGCTTCTCCCGGCGGAGGCGCCGAGGGAGGCACGGGCGTCGGAATGGGAGCGGGAGGCTCGGGCGGCGCCGGCTCGGCCTCCGCGGGCTCCTTCGGCTCGCGCGGCGCCGTCACGACCGGGGGTCGCGGCTTCGGCTTCGGTCTTCGCTTCGGCGGCGTCGCGCTCGGCGCGGGCGCGGGCTCCGCAACGGCGGACGCGCCTTCGGACGCGCTCGTGGCTTCTTCCGCGACGGCGCCCGACGGCGCGGGCGCGGGCTCGGCGTTCGCGGAGGCGACGCTCTCGATCGACGTCGGCGCGGGTTGGCCCGCGGCGGTCGCCGTCGACGCGCGGCGCTTCATCACGGCGAACACGCCCACGACGACGACGAGCGCGAGCGCGATCGGCAGGAGGATCCGGGCCGGCCCCGAACGACGCGTCACGACCTGCGAGAGGATCGGGCCCGGCGCGTCGGTCGTGGCCGCGCGCGCGTTCGGCGGCGGCGACGACGTGACCGTCGCGGCGGGCGGCGCCGACGAGAACGTCGTCGCGGGAGCGGCGATCGGCGGCGGCGCGCCTGCCGCGGGCAAGGGAGCCGCCTGCTCGGGGAAGACCAGCGGCACCAGCGGTCGGGTCACGCTGAAGCTCACCTCCATCGACGACGGCGGGAGGCTCTCGACCGACGACTTCGAGAGGACCTCGTCGTCGACGCGGACCTTCTCCGAGACGACGACGGCGGCCGCGTCGGCCTTCGGCAGGCGCTCGGTCGAAGGCGGCTTGGCGTCCGCTTCGGGGAGCTTGCGCGCGAGCGTGGCGTCGTCTTCGTCTTCGTCCTTCTCCCGGCGGAGCGAGAACACCGGCTCCTTCTCGAGCGAGAAGACCGGACCGACCGACGCGGGCTCCGCGCCCATCCCCTTCGGCGCGTCACGGAGGGTGATCGGCGGCGCGCTCGTGAGGATGTCGTCGTCGGTCGCCACGCGCGCGACGGCCGTCTCTTCGTCCGAGCGCGCGCCGGCGCGCGTCGTCTCCTCGTCGAACGTGCGCCGCGTCGGGACCGGCGCGGCGATGGCCGGAGCCTCCGTGCTGCCACCTGCCATGAGCTGCTCGTCGTCGAGGGCGCGTCGCGCCCAGCGGAGCGCTTCGCGCATCGCGTGCGCGTCGGGCCAGCGATCGACCTTGTGGAACATGAGCGCGCGGTCGATCACCTGCGCCACCGAGCGCGGAACCTCGGGCGCGACGTCGCGGAGCGCCCGCGCCTGGGTGCGCGCCGTCGCGATGAGCTTCGACTTCGCGTCGCCCCCCGCGTGCACCGGCTCGCCCGAGAGCACGACGAAGAGCGTCGCGCCGACCGCCCAGATGTCGCTCTGCACGTCGACGTCTTCGCGCCGCCCGAGGGCCTGCTCCGGCGGCATGTAGGCCGGCGTTCCCAGCACCATGCCCACGCCCGTCATGTCGCTCGAGCTCTTGCCGTCGTTCCATCGCGCGACGCCGAAGTCGAGGATCTTCACGTCGCCGTCTTTGGTCACGAAGACGTTGTCGGGTTTGAGGTCGCGATGCACGACCTCGCGCTCGTGCGCCGCCGCGAGGATGTCGAGCAGCGAGTCGGCGACGCCGAGCACCCACCCCAGCGGCAGCTTGCCGCCCTTGCGGCGCCGTCGCTCGTCGAGCGTCTCGCCCTCGAGCAGCTCCATCACGAGGAACGCGCAGCCGTCTTCGGTGACGTCGTCGTCGATCGCGCGGACGACGCCGGGGTGTCCTATCGAGTTGGCGAAGTATCCTTCGCGCTTGAACCGCTCGCAGAGCGCGGGATCTTCCGCGAGCTGCGCGTGCATGATCTTGAGCGCGACGCGCGACCCGTTGCGATGGGTCGCGGCGTACACGTTCGCCATCGTCCCGGTCGCGAGGAAGCCGTCGACGCGGTACTTGCCGCGAACGACCGACCCGACACGCTTGTGCGAGCGGTGTTGCGACGTGTCCGCCAACCGCGAGCCCTCCTCGCCTCGGAAGAAGCGTACCATGCGACACGAAAATGCGGGTCCACCTCGTCGACGGGACTTTCGAGCTCTACCGAGCTCATTTTTCGCAGCGGCCGTTTCCTCGCGACCAGATGAACATCAAGGCGACGTCGGGGCTCGTCCTCTCGATGCTCGGCCTCCTGCACGATGCCGACGAGGCCGTGACCCACCTCGCGATCGCGTTCGACAACCCGATCGTCTCGTTCAGGAACGACCTCTTCGATGGCTACAAGTCCGACGAAGGCGTACCTCCGGAGCTTCGGGATCAGTTCGATCTCGCCGAGGAGGCGATGCGCGCCCTCGGCATCGTGGTCTGGTCGATGGACCGCTTCGAAGCCGACGACGCGCTCGCCACGGCGGCGACGCGCTTTGCGCCGGCCGTCGACCAGGTGCGCATCCTCACGCCCGACAAGGACCTCGGGCAGGTGGTGAAGGGCACGCACGTCGTCCAGATCGATCGGATGCGCCGGCGCCTGTTCGACGAAGACGCGGTGCGCGCGGCGCGCGGCGTCGCGCCCTCCAGCATCCCGGATCTGCTCGGCCTCGTGGGCGACACCTCCGACGGCATCCCGGGCCTCGCGGGCTTCGGCGCGAAGTCGGCGGCCACGCTGCTCGCGCGGTGGGGCACCATCGAGCGGATCCCCGACGATGCCGCGGCGTGGGACGTCAAGCTGACGGGCGCGCCGCGGCTCGCGGCGGTGCTGAAGGCGGAGCGAGAGGCGGCGCTGCTCTACAAGAAGCTCGCGACGCTGGTCGTCGACGTCCCGCTCCGCGAAGCGCTCGACGACCTGAGACACAAGGGCGTGCCGCGCGACGGCTTCGAAGAGATGCGCGGGCGCCTTCGCCTCGGCGACGTCGCGACGCAGCGGATTCGATTCAGAACGTGACGCCGAACACGTCGCGGAACCTCACGTAGGGCTCGCGGTTCGGATCGACGTCGGCGAGGCCCACGCGGAGCGAGACCGTCTCGCCGTCGCCCCAGGGCCACCAGAGGCCGTACGCGAGGAGGCCGTTGACGGGCCCGTTCGCGAGGACGATCTGACCCTGGCGGACGCCGCCGCTCCGCTCCGCGACGTCGCGAAGCTGCTGCGGCGCGCGTGCGATCGTGGCCGTGGTGAACTCGTTCGGCAGCGCGATCGCGACGGCCTTGCGCGCGGCGGGCTCTTGCTCGGTGGTGAACGACGACGTGCAGCAGAGGAGTCGCGGGTCCCAGCTCCAGCCCCGCGTCGGCCACGTGCCCTTCATGCGGCCCAGCCCTTCGAACATGGCTTGCCACGCGTCGTTCCAGCCACGAATGGTCATGCGAGGCAGTCTAGACCACCCGCGCGGCCGAAATCGACAAGTGTAGAGATCAGTAGGGAACCACGGGGCCGGAGACGAGCCCGCCGCCCGGCGCGCGCGCATAGAGCTTGAGGAACATCCCCTCGCGCAGGGTGCCCGTGTTGGGGACGTAGAGCTTCAAGTCGTGCCGCCCGACCGCGAGCGTCCCGAGGGTGCCGCCGTCGTTGTTGATGAACTTTCCGTTCTCGACGACCGCGATCCAGACGGTGAGCTTGCCGATGTCGACGACGCTCCCCAGCTCGGGCGGCAGCTCCTCGTGGCCGACGATGGTGTCGGCGCGGAAGCCGTGTCCGGGCTCGCCCCGCTGGCTCGCGCTGACGAGGTAGAGCGCGTCGATCGGACCCTCCACCGTCGCGGTGAACGCGAGATCGCGGTTGCCGTCGGGGGTGATGGCGCCGTCGCGCATGCCGACCTTGTCGACGTTGAGGTTCTCGTTCGAGATCGCGAACGCCGTCACCTTCGTCGTCGCCGGGGCCGCCGGCGCTTCGCCCGTCGCCGCGCTCGCCGGCGTTCGGGGCGCGCTCGAGCAGGCGCACGACAGCGTCGCGACGAGCGAGACGAGCGAGGGGAGGAGCCTTCGGAGCGTCATCGGTACGGCTTATCACGAACCGTGCTAGCGATGGGGATGATGCCTCGTCCGCTCGCACCGGCTCCGGCGTCGTTCGTCGATCCGAAGACCGGAGGCCCCGCGTTCGGCGCGTACGCCGGCCGCCTCCCGCCGGTCGAGCTCGGGCAACTCGGGATCGTCGAGCGCATCGCGCGGCGCAAGCGGTGGCTCTACCTCGCGATCGCGACCGACGAGATCTGGATCGCGCTCGCCGTCGTGCGCACCGGCTACGCGGCGACGGTGTTCGGCTTCGCCTACGATCTCGTCGCGAAGCGAATGCTCGTCGATCGCACGGTGCTCGGTCCGTCCGCGCTCGTCGCCGACGACGCGCATGCGCGCGGCACGCTCGCGCGCTTCTCCCTCGGCAAGACGGCGCTCGCCGTCACGCGGGCGAAGGGATCGCTCGAGGTCCACGTCAGGATGGACGGCCTCTCCGTCGACGCCACGATCGACGAGGGCACGGGGCCGCCGGGCGTCGCGGCGATCGCCGCGCTCGGCGGTGGCCTGGTCAACGCGACCGAGAAGCGCGCGCTGCTCGCCGTTCGCGGCACCGCGCGCGCCGGCACGCGCGACTTCACGCTCGACCGCGGCATCGCCGGCTACGACTACACGCACGGCCTCTTGCCCCGACACACGACGTGGCAGTGGGCCTACGCGCTCGGGCGCACGACGGCGGGTGAGCCGTTCGCGTTCAACGTCGTGCACGGCTTCGTCGGCGGCGCCGAGTGCGCGGGGTTCCTGGGCGGGCAGGTCGTGCCTCTCGCCGAGCCGCGCTTCGTGTTCGACGCAGCGCGGCCCCTCGAGCCGTGGCGCCTCGAGGGCGAGGGCGTCGATCTCTCGTTCACGCCCGGCGCGGTGCACACGCAGCGCACGCAGCTCGTGGTCATCCGCTCGCGGTTCCTCCAGCCGGTGGGCACGTTCGCCGGGCGGCTGCGGATCGGCGATCGTGAGGTCGAGGTCGCGGGCCTCCCGGGCGTCGTCGAGGATCAGGACGTCCTCTGGTGAGGCGTCAGGCGTAGGCGAGCGCCGGGGCGAGCAGCACGAGGCCGATGACGAGGGCGCTGAGGAGCTTCTGGACGTTCACGGACGGCATCGGCTCGGTTCCTACGTGGCTGAGGAGCGGAAGATCTGCGCACGATGTCGTAGAGTGACCGGGTGGCGGAAGAGACCGGCCGAGATCAGGAGCTTCCGCGCGTCCTGACCGTGCGCGACGCGACGATGCTCGTCGTCTCGTCGGTCATCGGTGTGGGGATCTTCCTGACGCCGGGCGGCGTCGCGAAGCTCTTGCCGGAGCCGATCTGGTTCTGCGCCGCGTGGCTCGCGGGCGGCGTCCTCGCCCTCGCCGGCGCGCTCGCGAACGCCGAGCTCGGCGCGATGTTCCCGAAGGCGGGCGGCAACTACGTCTACCTGCGCGCGGCGTATCACCCGATGGCGGGCTTCCTCGTCGGCTGGCTCTCGTTCTTCGCCATCTTCGCCGGCACGGTCGCGACGCTCGCGCTCGGCTTCACGATCTCGCTCGGGAGCTTCGTCACCCTCGGCCCGACGGCGAAGCTCGCCGTCGCGATCGCGATGATTTGGATCGCCACCGCCGTGAACGCGTACGCGACGCGCGCCGGAGCGAAGCTCAACACGGTCACCGCGTACCTCAAGGTCGCCGCGCTCGTCGTGGTCGTCGTCATCGGACCGATCCTCGGCCACTCGCGCGCCGCCGAGGCGCCGCTCGCGAGCACGGGCGAGGCGACGCTCGCCGGCTTCGGCGTCGCGCTCTCTCCGGTGATCTTCTCCTATCTCGGGTGGAACGCGAGCGTGTACGTCGCCGGCGAGATCGAGTCGCCGGGGAGAAATCTCCCGCGCTCGCTCTTCTGGGGTCTCGGGATCTGCACCGCGGTCTACCTGCTCGTCAACGCGACGTACGTCTACGCCGTCGGGATGAGCGCGCTCTCCGCGGGCGAGAAGGGGATGGAGGGCGTCGGCTTCCAGGCAGGCACGGTCCTCTTCGGACCCGTGGGCAGCAAGCTCGTCGCGGGGATGATGCTCGTCTCCATCTTCGGGTGTCTGAACGCGAACGTCCTCGTCGGTCCTCGTATCGCGTACGCGATGGCGGCCGACCGCCTCTTCTTCAGCGCGGCCGCGAACCTGAGCAAGGCGTCGCAGACGCCGTGGATCGCGGTCGTGGTGCAGGCCGTCACCGCGACCGCGCTCGTCATCGTCTTCGACGAGTTCCCCAAGGCCCTCAGCTACACGACCTTCGCGATCGTGGTCGCCACGATCGCCGACACATCCGCGCTCTACGTGCTGCGCGTGCGCGAGCCCGATCGCGCGCGGCCGTATCGTGCGGCGGGCTATCCCGTCGTCCCCGCGCTCTACATCGTCGCCAACCTCGCGATCGCGTTCTCGATGGTGACGGCGCGGCCGACCGAGTGCCTCACGAGCCTCGGCGTGCTCTTCGCGGGGGCGCCCGTCTACCTCCTCTTTGCGATGAGGAAGACGCGATGAAGGCGCGATGAAGGGCAGAGCGCCGCAATCTGCAACGATTTTCGTGGCTCCTATGGTGCGTCGCGGCCGCCCGATCCAAGATGTCGAAGATGCGCTCTTCCCTCGTCGTCGCGTCGCTGCTCCTCGCCGGATGCGCCCACACCGCCTCGAGCACGACGATCGAGTCGGCGCCTCCGATGACCGATCGCGAGATCGTCGCGATCGACGCGCCGCCGCTCGCGTCGCAGCTCGAGGCGCCGAAGGCTCGTCCTCGTCTCTCGCAGACGGTCACGCTGGGCCAAGGCCAGAGCGAGGGCCTCTACACGCCGCCGCCGCCGCCCGTCGTGCGCGAGGGCGGCCCCAACGTGACGGTCAACAACAACGTCACGGTGAACCAGGCGCCGGCGTTCGGGTTCGGCGGCTACGGCTACGGCTTCGGCCCCGGTGGCGGGTACGGCGAGCCGTTCGGCTCGCACGGGCAGACGCACCAGGCGTGGGCGCCGAGCGGGTGGGAGGGCGCGCGGCGCACGGCGCCTCCGGGCGCGACGCCGGGCGTCGGCGGCAACTGGGCGCCGGCGCCGAGCTTCGGTCCTGCCCCCATGCGTTGAGCGCCTTCGGTTGAGGGCGCGACGATGCCGACCCCGGGCGTCGACTTCTTCCGCATCGATCGCGCCGGCGCGACGACGCGGCTGCTCGTCATCGCGGGCGTGATGGTCGCGTGCGGCGCGACCGCGGTCGGCGCGCACCTCGTGCATCGCTTGCCGGTCGACGTGAGCCACCTCGTGAGCCTCTGCGGGGGCGTCACCGTGATCGCCGGCCTCGTCCTCGGCTTCGGGACGATGGCGATGATGCTCTTCGAGAACGTCTACCTCGCCATTCGCGACGACGATCTGCTCCTGCACGAGAACGGCCGCGAGACGTCGGTGGCCTGGGACGATCTGGTGCGCGTCGACGTCGACGCGCGCACGGGCGTGCTCACGCTGGCGCGCCGTGAGGGCGGGCCGATCCGCTGGTACGCGGGGAAGTCGGCGAAAGACATCGCGTCGAAGGTGGAAGAGGCGCGACGCAAGGCGGCCCACGGCCTGCTCAAGTCTTCGTCGGGCGGCTCATAAAAGCCGCCGGCTCTCCCCACTCACGGTCATGATCTTCGGAGCCTTCGGGCGGCGGAGCGCGTGCGCGCTCTTCGCCGGCCTGTCTCTGCTCGCGACCGCCGACTCGGCCTCGGCCGGCGAGGTGCAGCTCGCGATCGGTCCCGCCGTGCAGGGCTCGTCGTGGCGAGGCGACGCCCTCGTCGGCCACAGCCTCAAGCTCGGGTATCGCTTCGGCGACTTCATCGCCGTCGATTCGCTCGGGCGCCTCTCGTACGCCACCGTCGACGAGCGCTTCGTCACGTATCTCTCCCTCGGGGGAACGATCTACGGGCGCCTCGGCAAGGCGCGGCCGTACTTCCGGCTCGCGTTCGTGCATCAGCACGAAGAGTCGGCCTCGTCGGTGCGCGACGATCCCTTCGGCGCGATCTTCGGCGTCGGCGACGGGATCCGCCATCGCGGAGGCTTCGGCTCGAGCCTCGGCTTCGATCTGCCCGTCTACAAGCGGAAGGCGACCGAGATGACGGTGGGCATCGAGGCCACCGGCTCGTGGTTCCCCGACGAGCGTGGCCCGAGGATCTACGCGGGCGCGTCGTTCTGGCTCGGCTTCAACTTCGATCTCGACGGCGGCGCCCCTCGGCCGCAAGGAGAGCAGAGTGCTTCACGATAAGTGTATAATACATATAGTCGCGGCGCTCGCGATCGCGGCGCTCGCGGGCTGTCAGCCCGACACGCCGATCGAGTCGTATCCGTGCCCGACGAACGGCACGTCGCTGACCTACGCGTCGTTCGGACAGGACTTCATGGCCCGGCACTGCCAGACGTGCCACGGGCAGTCGACCAAGGATCGCAAGGGCGCGCCCGCGAGCTTCGACTTCGCGACGCCGGAGGCCATCCAGCAGCACAAGGCCCGGATCTTCGCCCGCGCCGCGGCCGACAACGTGACGATGCCTCCGGGCCCCGACGATCCTCCGGAGGCCGAGCGCATGAAGCTCGCCGAGTGGCTCGCCTGCGGCGCGCCGTGACGCGCATCCTTCAGGCGTCGATCTGGTAGCGCGCCGGATCGTCGCCGCGGACGCGCACGACGACGCGCGTCTCGGTGACGACGGCGACGCCGTGGGCGGCGGCCGGGCGGCCCGGCGCGTCGGCGTCGAGGTTCTCGATGAGGCTCTGGAACGTGACGTAGGGGATGCCGCGAATCACGTCGAGGTGGTTGCGGTGGACGTGCCCGTTGAACACGGCGCGCACCTTGCCGCTCTCTTCGAAGACGCGACGGAGCTCCGCGCGCTCGGCGACCAGCGCGAGGTGCGCGCGCCCCCTGAACCAGAACGAGTCCTCGAGATCCTGCTCGCTCGCGCTGTGGTGCATGAGCACGATCGTCGGGAGCTCGGTCCGCGCGAGATCGTCTCGGAGCCACGCGATCTGTGCCTGCGGGACGCGGACGTCGACGTCCTTGCGCTCGAGCGTGTGGAGCACCACGAGGTGAAAGCCTCCGCGGTCGAGCGAGTAAAAGAGCGGGCCGGCGCGCCTCCAGATCCGCGAGAGATCGTCGCGCGTGAGGTGGATCGTATCGTGGTTGCCCGCGACGTTGACGAGCTCGGCCTTGGCGGTCCGCAGGATCTCCTGGCACTCGGTGTAGCGCGACAGATCGGCCTCACGGCTCTCGTCCTCGATGTCGTCGCCGAGGTTGACGAGCAGATCGGGTCGGATCTCCTCGTTCATCGCGCGCACGACCTCGCGCGTCAGCTCGCCCGCGTGGGCGGTGAGCTTGCGCAGCTTGCCCTCGTGTCGCGCCTCTGGCCCGAAGTGCATGTCGGTGACGAAGCCGATCGTGAGCGCCACGCCCCGATCCTACACGTGTGATAGAACGATCGGCCATGCGTCCCGTCCTCATCGGCGCCGGCCGCGGCAGCCGCCTCGAGCACCGCACGGAAGAGATCCCGAAGACCCTCGTGCCGGTCATGGGCCGTCCGATGCTCGATTGGATCCTCGACGCGCTCGGCGAAGCGGGCTTCACGAAGAAGGACGTCATCTTCGTGTGCGGCTATCGCGCCGACGTCCTCCGCGCGCGCTACCCCGAGCTCACGTACGTCGAGAACACCGACTGGGAGAACAACAACATCCTCGCGTCGCTGCTCTACGCGCGCGAGCACCTCGGCGCGGGCTTCGTCTCGTCGTACACCGACATCGTCTATCGCGGCTCGGCCGTGAGAGATCTCGTCGCGTCGCCGAGCGACTGGAGCAAGGTGCTCGTCTGCGACACCGACTGGCGGCGCCGCTACGTGCACCGCAACAACCACCCGGAGTCCGACGCCGAGAAGATGCTCGCCGAGGGATCGCGCGTCACCGACATCTCGCGCGTCATCGCGTCCGAGCAGGCGTCGGGCGAGTTCATCGGCGTCGCCCGCTTCGACGCCGACGGGGCGCGCGAGCTCGTCGAGGCGTACGACGAGGCCAAGGCGACCTGCCCGACGCTCGGCGATCGCCCGTTCCCCAAGGCGTACCTCATCCACCTCTTCCAGCGCATGATCCAGCGCGGCTCGACGTTCCACCGCGTCGACACCCACGGCGGCTACATGGAGCTCGACACCCTCGAAGATCTCGAGATGGCGAGCACGTGGTGGGCCGGCGGATCGTGATCTTCGCGCGATGAACGCCGAGATCGAGGTCGAGCTCGAGCGCGTTTCGAAGCGATTCGAAGACGACGGCGAGCGCCGCGAAGGCGGCGGTCCGCCGGCCGCGCTCCAAGACGTCTCGATCGCCGTCGCCAAGGGCGAGCTGCTCGTCGTCGTCGGGCCCTCCGGGTGCGGCAAGTCGACGACGCTCCGCATCGTCGCCGGGCTCGAGGAGGCCGACGGCGGATCGGTGCGCATCGGCGGCAAGTCGATGAGCGGCGTCGCGCCTCAAGATCGCGACGTCGCGATGGTGTTCCAGGGGTACGCGCTCTACCCGCAGATGACCGTGCGGCAGAACATCGAGTTCCCGCTCAAGATGCGCGGCGCCGATCCCGCCGAGCGGAAGAAGCGCGCCGACGAGGCCGCGGCGATGCTGCGCCTCGAGCGGCTGATGGATCGCCTGCCCGCGGAGCTCTCGGGCGGCGAGCGCCAGCGCGTCGCGATGGGCCGCGCGATCGTCCGGCGCCCGCGCGTGTTCCTCTTCGACGAGCCGCTCTCGAACCTCGACGCGGCGCTGCGCCAGGAGCTGCGGATCGAGATCGGCGCGCTCGTCCGCGAGCTCGACGCGACCGCGATCTACGTCACGCACGATCAAGTCGAGGCGATGACGCTCGCCGATCGCATCTGCGTGATGAAGGCGGGCAAGGTGCTCCAGATCGCGCCGCCGCGGACGATCTACGAGGCGCCGGCGACGAGCTTCGTCGCCACGTTCCTCGGCACGCCGCGGATGAACCTCATCGAAGGCAAGGCGAACGGCGACGTGCTCTCGTGCGGGCCCTTCGCGCTGCCGAGGCCCGAGGGCCTCGGCGTGCTCCCCGATCGGGTCGTCGTCGGCGCGCGACCCGAAGACGTGCGCCTCGTCGCCGAAGGCACCGAGGGTGCGGTGCGCTTCGAGGTCGCGATCGCCGAGCCGCTCGGCGCGGAGACGCACCTCGTGCTCGCGCGCGAGAAGGTCGAGCTGCGCGCGCGCGCGCCGGGCTTCGACCCTCGTCCGCCGGGCGCGGAGATCTACGTCACCATCGACCCGTCGCGCCTCCACGTGTTCGATCCCGCGAGAGACGGCGCGAGGATCGCGTGAGGCGAAGGGATCTGCTCGCGGGCGCCGCGGCGCTCGCGCTCGGCTGCAAGCGATCGACGCGCGACGATCGCGGGCGCGTGCGGCTCCGCCTCTGGTACAGCCTGGGCGGTCGCAACCGCGAGGTCTTGCTCGAGATCGTGAGGCGCTTTCACGCGTCGCAAGACGACGTGCGCGTCGAGGCCGTCTATCAAGGCGACTACTTCGAGTCGCTCGCGAAGCTCCGCACCGCGATCGCGGCGAAGGCGGCGCCGGCGCTCAGCCACGTCGTCGCGGAGGTCGTGCCGTACCTCGCGCGCGCGGAGACGCTCGAGGCGCTCGACGGCTATCCGGGAATGAAGGAGATCCCGTTCGTGCGCGCGCTCGGGCAGGCGGGCGCGTTCCGCGGCGGCGACGAGAAGCCGCTCTTCGGCGTTCCCCTCAATCGATCGACGCCGCTCATGTATTGCAACGGCGAGATCTTCGAGAAGGCCGGGCTGCGGCCGCCGGCGACGTGGCGAGAGCTGCGCGAGACGGCGCGCGCGCTGACGCGCCCGGGAGAGCGCTGGGGGCACGAGGTGCCGATCGCGTGGTGGTTCTGGGTCGCGATGGTCGGGCAAGCCGGCGGCTCGGTCTTCGACGATCAGGGCCGGCCGACGCTCGGCGGCGAAGCCGGCGTGCGCGCGCTCAGGCTCTGGCAGGATCTCGTGCACCGCGAGAAGGTCATGCGCCCCCCGCCAGGGCGCGACTACGACGCGTGGAACGTCACCAACCAAGACTTCCTCGGCGGCCGGGCGGCGTGCATCTGGACGAGCACGGCGTACATTCGCTACCTCGAAGACAACGCGAAGTTCCCCGTCATCGCGGCGCCGCTGCCGAGCGACGTGCGCGCGTCGGTGCCGACGGGAGGCACGTTCTTCGTCGTCGTCAAGCAGGCGCCCGACGAGGAGAAGGCCGCGGCCGCGCGGTTCCTGCGCTTCTTCTGCGAGCCGGAGCAGGCGAGCTACCTCTCGACGCGCACGGGGTACCTGCCGATCACCGTGCCGGCGGCCGAGCGCATGCGCGCCGAGGGGTTCTTCGCGAAACATCCGAACGACGAGATCGCGCAGCAGCAGCTTCGAAGCGTCGATCCGTGGCCGTGGGAGCCGATGCTCTTTCGCATCGAGCGTGACGTCGTCGATCCTCGGCTCGAAGAGGCCGTGCTGCTCGATCGTGACGCGGAGCGCGTGCTCGCGGAGGCGCGAGAGATCTCGGCTCGCCCCGGGTGAGCGCTCGGGACCTTCGCGGTGTCTTGACGTGATACCTTCGCCGGCGTGAAGCCGCGCGCCAGGAGCCACCCGTGGCTCATGCTCGGTCCGTCGCTGGCGGCGTGGATGCTGTTCGTCTTCGTCCCCCTCGGCCTCGCGGCGTACGAGAGCCTCTTCGCGTGGGACATGCTCACCGAGCCGAAGCTCGTCGGCCTCGCGAACTACGCGGCGATCGCGGAGCGCGGCGAGCTCTGGGCGATCCTCGGCCGAACGCTCGGCTACAGCGTCCTCGTCGTGAGCGGATCGATGGCCCTCGGCCTCGGGCTCGCTCTGCTGCTCGATCGGCCGGGCAGGTACTTCGCGTTCGTGCGCGGATCGATCTTCAGCGCGTACGTCGTGAGCTGGGTCGCCGTCGCGCTGCTCTGGGTGCTGCTGCTCGATCCCGATCGCGGCGTCGCGGCGGCGATCCTCCGCGCGCTCCATCTTCCGCGCGTAGGCTTCCTCACCGATCCACGCGCGGCGCTCGTGACGCTCGCGGGCGTGACCGTCTGGAAGATCACGGGCTACGCGATGGTGATCTTCCTCGCGGGCCTGCGGTCGATCCCGAAGTCGCTCCACGAGGCGGCGTCGCTCGACGGCGCAGGCGCGGTCGCGCGCTTCCGTTACGTGACCTGGCCGCTGCTCTCGCCGACGGCGGCGTTCGTCGCCACGACGAGCCTGATCGTGAGCTTCCAGGCCTTCGACGTCGTGCGCATCATGACGCAGGGCGGGCCCGCGCGCGCGACGACGCTCTTCGTGTACGCGATCTACGAGCAGATCTTCATGAACCTGAGCGTCGGCCGCGCGAGCGCGCTGGCGGTCGTCTACTTCGTCGTTCTGTGTCTGCTCGCGACGATCCAGCTCCGCGCGTGGCGCGCGCAGGCCGCGATCGGGAGGCGCTCGTGAGCGCACGCAAGGCGAGCACGACGTCGATGATCCTCGGCGGGATCGCCGCGGCGATCTGGATCCTGCCGTACGCGTGGATGGTCGTCACGTCGTTCAAGCCGCTCGACGAGATCGCGCGCGATCCGACGGCGCCGCTGCCGAAAGATCCCCAGCTCGGCGCCTACCGCGAGGTCTTCGAGCTCATCCCCGTCGGGCGCTATCTCCTCGTGTCGATCGCGGTCGCCGTGGCGATCGGTCTCTTGCAGCTCGCCCTCGCGCTCCCCGCGGGATACGCGCTCGCGAAGCTCCGCTTCGTCGGGAGGAAGACGGCCTTCGGCCTCGTGGTGGCGTGCCTGCTCGTGCCGCCTCAGGTCACGTTCGTGTCCGTGTTCTTGATGTTCTCGAAGGTCTCGCTCACGAACACGTTCGGCGCGCTCGTCTTGCCGTTCGCCGCGAGCGCGCTCGGGACCTTCCTCGTGCGTCAGGCGCTGCTCTCGGTGCCCGACGAGATCATCGAGGCCGCGCGCCTCGACGGGGCCTCCGAGATCACGATCATCTACCGGATCCTCGCGCCGCTCCTCCGACCGACGCTCGTGTCGATCTTCCTCGTCAGCTTCGTCTACCACTACTCCGACTACTTCTGGCCGCTGGTCATGACCACCGACGACACGGTGAGGACGTTGCCCCTCGGCATCGCGCTCCTCAAGGAGCCCGGCAGCGGCGTCCGCTGGCACGTGGTGATGGCGGGCAACGTCATCCTCTCTGTGCCCGTGCTCGTCCTCTTCGCGTTCGCGCAGAAGCAGCTCGTGCGCGGGATCGCGCGCGGCGCTTAGGGCTTCGGCGCTTCGTCCATCTCGACGTGCGGCTCGTCGACCTCGGGCGGTGTCGACGGGATGCGCCGGAGGCTCCACACGCCGGAGTCGGCGTCGAAGTAGGACTCGAACTGCGAGTCGGGTGCGACATCGTGCGCGTCGTTGGCAAGGGAAGTCGTCATCGGCCGGTCTCCTGTCGAGCGGCCGAGAAGCACGATGCGCGCCGCAGACAAAGCCCCGTGTTTCGAGGAAGACCGCGAGGTCTCTTGTTCGTCACGGAACAGGAGTTGTCCCGAACGGAACAGACGCCGGAGGGGCAGGCCGTGTTAGGGTCGCGCCGCGCGATGCACGGGACGGGGAAGGAAGAGACGACACACAAGGGTGCGCGCCTTTCGGGGTCGCGGGCGATCGGCTCGCTCCGCTCGGAGCCGCTCGTCGCCATGTTGAACTCGTCGGCCGGAGGCACGATCGTTCCGCTGCCCGAGCGCTCGCCGTTCATCGTCGGGCGCGCTTCGGAGTGCGAGCTCGCGGTCGCCGATCCGAGCGTGTCGCGGCGCCACCTGCGCGTCGTCGTCGGCGACGATCTGCGCATCGAAGATCTCGGGAGCGCGAACGGCACGTCGTACGACGGCAGGCGCCTCCGGCCGTACGAAGAGGCCGTCGTCGAGCTCGGCCGCCCGATCACGCTGGGGTCGGCCACGATGTTCCTGCACGCCGCGCAGTCCGTCGTCGCGCCCGGTCGCGCCGCCGGACCGGGCGTGCTCTTCACGCCGCCGAGCGTCGACGTCGTCCACGACGAGGCGCTGAAGAAGATCTACGCGCTCTTGCCCTCGATCGGCCCGAGCCCGCTCAGCGTGCTCGTCCTCGGCGAGACGGGCGTGGGCAAGGAGGTCTTCGCCGACGCGATCCACCGAAGCTCGCGCCGCGCCGATCGTCCGTTCGTGAAGCTCAACTGCGCGGCGCTCCCCGAGTCGATCCTCGAGGGCGAGCTCTTCGGCTACGAGAAGGGCGCCTTCAGCGGCGCCGTCATCGCGCGTCCGGGCCTCTTCGAGGCCGCGCACGGCGGCACCGTGTTCCTCGACGAGGTCGGCGAGCTGCCGCTCCACATCCAGGCCAAGCTCCTGCGCGTGCTCGAGACGGGCGAGGTCTTGCGCCTCGGCAGCCGCACGCCGGCGCGCCTCGACGTCCGCTTCATCGCGGCCACCAACCGCGATCTGCGCGCCGCCATCGATCGCGGCGAGTTCCGCGCCGATCTGTTCTACCGGCTCGAGGGCGTGCGCGTGGAGATCCCGCCGCTCCGCGCGCGTCCGCGCGACGTCGTCGCGCTCGCCGAGTTCTTCCTCGCGCGGCTCGCCGGGCGGATGGGCCTCGTCGCGCCGCAGCTCTCGGAGAGCGCGCGCGACGTGCTCCTCGGCTACGCGTGGCCGGGGAACGTGCGCGAGCTCCGCAACGTGATCGAGCGCGCGCTCGTGATGAACCCCGAGGCCGAGTTCTTGACGGACACGAGCCTCCTCGTGAGCGCGCCCGAGTCGATCACCGAGCCGCCTCCGAGCCTCCCGACGCGCCTGACGGTGCGGATCGGCGAAGAGGATCTCCAGGCCTCGCTCGACGAGGTCGAGCGGCGCGCGATCCAAGACGCGCTCGAGAAGACGAACGGCAACCAGAGCGCCGCCGCGCGCCTCCTCGGGATGGGCCGTCACGCGCTCATCAACCGCATCGAGGCCTACGGCATCGCGCGCCCGCGCAAGCCGAGCTGAGAAATAGGTCGAGGCCGGCGCGCTCGCGGAGCGCCGGCCTCTTTTGAATCGGAAGTCTCGCGCGCGCGGCGCGCGGACGGAAAAAAGTGTCCCGGACGGGGTCAGATCGAACAAGCTCGGGCGACATGCTCGCGGTCGCCTATTTTCGTTCACCCGGGCTCGATCGCTGACCCCGTCGGGACAGTCATAACGTGAGGCCGCCTGCCTTGGGTTTGAGGGATGGGACAGGACGGAGGACGGCTCACACGCTACGAAACTCTGATTGGGACGGACGGACCTCCTTTAGATTCCGTCCGGGCGGAGCCGAGATACGCGTGCATGGCTCGGTCGGGTGGCTCGCTCGCTATGAAACACCCTCATGCATCGCATCTCGGCTCCGCCGGACGGCGGTGGGTCGTGGCGAGTGCTCGGTTCTCTCCACGACGACTCGAAACTTCAATCACTCCACGGTGCAGCTCGCGCTCTGAGACGGCGTGATCCACGTGAACAGAGGCAGTCCGAAGATCGTTCGGTCGGGGATGTTCGGGTAGTACCCGATGAAGTCGAAGCACATCTCGTCGCCGGTTCCCTCGCCGAACCCGATCGTCGCGTCGCCGGGGTTCTTCCACGTACAGCGGGTGCGCATCACGTCGCCCGGCGCGACGCTCGCGGTGATGGGGAAGTTCGCCTGGTTCTCGAAATTGAAATTGGGCATCTCGAAGATCTTCTCCGGCGCGCCCGTGCCGCCCGGGAGGCGATGCGTCGACATCGCGGAGCCTCGCGTGTGCATGTGCGGCGAGGCGTTGAAGAGCTTCACGCCGTTGAACGTGCTCGGCAGCGTGTAGTCGCAGCGGATCGCGTGCGTCGCGCGCGGCGGGATGTTGAACCGCGTGCTGCCGAAGGCGACGACGCCGGCGTCGTTGGGCCGGAGGTTCTCGGTGGTGCAGAGATCGTAGCCGCTCTGATCGGTCTGCCCCGGGAGGTTCAGCGCGTTGTTGTAGTGGAGCTGGAGCACCCAGTGGGTGACGCCCTTCTCCTCGGGGAAGCCGGCCTCGGGCGGGAGCTCGAGGTTGTTGCCGCCGGGCGCCCAGCCGGCGACGAGCTTCCACGCCGCGGATCCGAACGCCGAGCACGCCGTCGGCGTCGACGGCTCGCTCTTCGGCGCCTGGAACAAGAGGATGTGGTGGAGGATCTTCGTGTTGTCGACCTTCGGCGCGAGCGCAGTGACGTGGCGCTTCGCGGGGAGGTTGATGTCGACGCCGAAGCACACGTACTGATCGAGCGGCGCGCCCGGCTGCATCGTGAACTTCGCGCCGGCCACGAGCGTCGTGTCGGGCTTGCACGAGAGCGGCTTGACGCCGTCGCCCGCCCTCTCGCTCGTGCACGTGTCGCTCGACGCCTTCGCGCCCGCCTTGATCCATCCGTCGAGCGTCGCGAGCTCGTCGGCGGTGAGGAGGGGGTTCGGGCTCGGCGGCATCGGGCGCGCTTCGTCTTTGATGCGCTCGCTGACGAGCTCGTAGATCTTCTTGCCCGCGCTGGCGCCGGGTCCGCTCTTCTGCAGATCGGCGTGCGTGACGAGCGGCGCGCTCGCGCCGTACTTCGTCTCGGCGGAGTGGCACGTCTGGCATCGCGTCTTGAGCACCTTGTCGACGTCGCAGGGCAGGCCCGTCGCGGTGGTCTCGACGGGGTTGCCGTTCGGCCCGGTGACGATCTCGGTGCCCGGGCTCGATGGATCGTCGCGGCCGGCGCCGCGCTCGAGCGCGCTCGGCGACACCGTGCACGCGACGATCGCGACGGCCGCGAAGCTCGTCACGACCAGGGTCTTGTGGGGGGCTCGTCGCATTTCGTTTTCTCGCCGTCGCTACGGGAAGGAGCTGGTGCACGCGACGGGCCAAGACATTGACAAACCTCGTTACCAAGTTGATTGGCGGAATTCGGCAGAAAACGCGGTTGTTTCTATGACAACGCTTCGGAAAAAGCAGGGCCTGCGTGGATCTTGGTCCTTCCACCCCGTGCGGCCTGTACCCCGCGTCGAGGCGCGCGATCCTCGGTGAAAATGGGGTCCAAGGTGGGTGGATCGCGGCTGCTTGCAGCGAAAACCTCCGCGCGGCGCGTTGACTCGATAGTTGGTAACGAAGTACGATCGAAGAATGGCGCGAAGAGCGACCGGAGCCGCGAGGACGTCAGACCGGCCCGAGCCGATCGTGGAGAAGGCGCGTCACGCTGCCGACGCCGTCTTCGATCCGCTCGCCGCGGCCATCCTCGACGGATCGCTGCCGCCCGGATCGAACCTGCCTCCGGAGCGAGAGCTGTCGGAGCGCTTCGGCGTCTCGCGCCTCATCGTTCGTCAAGCGGTTCACCGCCTGGCCGACGTGGGCCTCGTGCGCGTTCGCCAGGGCGGCCCGACGCAGGTCGTCCACCCGAACGACGCCAAGGATCTGCGCGTCATCGAGCTGACCTATCGGCTGGGGCAGGGCTCGCCGCGGGATGTCCGCGAGCTCGTCGAGCGCCAGTTCCTCCACGGCTATACGGTGCTCTTCCTGGCGGCGAAGCGGGCGAGCAAGGAGCGCCTGCGCGCCATCGCCGCGCTCGCCGAGGAGTACTGCACGCGCGGCGCGCCGGGCGACGAGATGATGGCGTTCGAGAAGCGCTTCTTCAGCGCGCTCGCCGAGGCCACCGACAACCGCTTCTACATGATGGAGTCGAGCTGGTGGTTCAAGATGATCGAGGGCCGGCCGGCGAGGCCGCCGATCTTCACCGACGACCAGCGCGTCGCCTTCTACCGCGAGATCGCGCGGCGGCTCGTCGAGGATCGCGACGCCGCGCGCTTCTACCTCGACTCGCTCTCGCCGCTCCTCGAGATGATGGGCAGCTTCGCCCTGATGGGCCCGAGCCTCAGCGGGCTACCGCGGGCAGGCCTGGATCGTTGAGCTACGCATGGCGCACGACGCGCCACACGATCAGCGAGCGCGCGTTCCGGTCCCGCGAAACGCGGACACGGTCCGGGGTTCGTACCTTGCTCACGTCAGCACCGTCACCGCGCGCGCTGATGGGCCGGAGCCTCATTCGCTGAGCGATCGAGGCGAAAAAAGCGAATTGTGAAGGTCGGCGGAATGACTGTAGCTTTTCCCGCGGGCCGACGGACTCGGGGCCAAATGAACAGTGCGGGCCTCGACAAGTCCGCGATGACGCGTCACACCTCCGCGCGAGGGAAGACGAGGGAGCGACCCGGTTGTTGCCGTTTCTCAAGCGGAAGGCGACGGAAGAGATCGAGCTCGACGCCGAGGATCTGATCTCCGACGACGCAGACGATGAGGCGATCCCGGTGATCGTCGAGGCGGCGCCTTCGTCGCGGCCTCGTCGCGCGACCGTCCCACCGGTGTCGTATCGCGCGCTCGACGAGGCGGTCGAAGAGCACGTCGCGAATGCCTGCCTCGAGTCGATCGCCGCCGAGGTGGGGTCGAGCGCGGTCTACAGCTCGTCGTCGCACGTGCGCGCGGCGCCTCGTGTCTTCACGATTCCGCCGCCGTCGCCTCCGCCCTCGTCGTCGAGTGTGTCGCGCCTGCCTGCCGTGACGTCGCCGCCGTTCGTTCGTAAGCGAGAAGACCGCGAGTCGGCGCCCGTCTTCGCGCGGCGGTCGACGCCGAGCGTGCCCGTCGCGCCTGCGTCGAGCGCGGCCAGCCTCGTCGCGGCGCCGCCGGCGGCGCCGAACCCTGGATCGGTGCCGCCGGTCAGCGTCTCCACGAGCCCGCCGCCGGAGCCGACGGTGATCATCGTCCGAGAGCGGCCTCGCGCGACCTGGGTGATCGCGGCGGCGGTGATCGGCGCCGTGGTCACCCTCGGCGCGACGCGCCTCTTTGGGTCGTCGCCGGAAGAAGCGCGAGAAGCACCGGCCGCGGCGGCGCCGGTCGCGACGTCGGTGACGACGATCGCGACCGCGACGATCGCGCCCGCCGCCTCTGCGCCTCCGCCGCCTGCCGTCGTGAAGTTCGCAGACGATCAAGGCGTGGCGATCCCCGCGATCGCCGTCACGGCTTCACCCGCGGCGAGCGCGCCTTCCGCGCCGGCGCCGATCGCGAGGTCACCCGCAGCGCAGGCGCCGCCGGCGCCTCAGGCGCCGAAGAAGCCCGCGAAGCTCGGCCCCGCGCTGCCCGACGGCAGCTTCGCCCTCGGCGCGCGGAGCGAGCCTGCGCCGCGCGCGCCCGCGGCGAGCGCGGCGGCGCACCCAGTCGTCGCCGCGCCCGCGCCTCCGCCGGAGCCCGCGAAGCGCAAGCCGCTCACGCCCGAGCAGCAGCTCGCGGAGGCGCAGCTCAAGGCTTCGATGAAGTGATCGCGTGCGATCGAGCGGTGACGCTCGTTCGACATCACACGGAGCTCAGACGCCGACGATCCGGACCGCGGAGAAGTAGCTTCGAAGCCGGTCGAGATCGTCGAGGTCCGACGTGAACACGATGTCTCCGTGTCGAACGTGAACCCGGTCGTCACTACGAGGTCTTTCTTCGCGGCTTCTTCGTGGCTGTGGGCGGTCTGACGCCGGAGATCTCGGCGTCGAAGCGCGCACGTGCGGCATCCGTGAGCGGCGCGATCCGGTACTGCTCGAAGTAGCGCTCCATCGCCTCGAGCCGCTTCACGTCCTCGCCCATCTCGGCGATGACGGCGGAGATGTTCCCTCCATGGAGTCTCTTCGCACGCCTGCGGATGGCCGCGAGGAGATCCTCCTGGATGGAGATGCTCACCTTCCGCGCGGTCTTCATGGTTGCTACCGGGGTAGCAACCGTCGCGACCGCGTCGCAAACCGTGGGCGAGCCGGAGCAGCGGCTCGCCGAAGCGCAGCTCAAGGCTTCGATGAAGTGACCGCGCTGGAGCGCGCGATCAAGCGGTTGCGCTCGTTCGACATCAAGACGGCGTAGACGAGCCCGGCGCCGCCGGCGCCGACGAACCACGCGTAGTCGTAGAGGACGGCGAGCGGCGCGACGACGAGGCCGATCCACGCGACCGCGCAGCCGAAGACCGTGGCGCCGATCGCCGCGAGGTTGAAGCCCGACCCGTACGTGTACGCGCCGTCGCGCCGGTAGAGATCGCCGAGGCGCATCTGCTTTCGGCGCACCCACCAGTAGTCGACGACGAGCACGCCTGCGATCGAGCCGAGCCCGCCCGAGTAGCCGAGGAGCCACTTGAAGATGTAGCCGTTGGGATCGGCGATGAGCTTCCACGGCAGCATCACCACGCCGACGATGCCGGTGATGAGGCCGCCCGTCTTGAAGCTGATCGCGCCGGGCTTGATGTTCGCGAAGTCGTTCGCGGGCGACACCACGTTGGCCGCGATGTTCACGCCGAGCGTCGCGACGACCACGGTGAACATCGAGATCGCGACGACGAGCCGCGACGGAAACAAACCGACGAGCTCGATCGGATCCCAGATCGGCCGGTGGTAGATCTCCGCCGACGCGCTCGTGATCACGATGCCCATGAGCGCGAACACGGTCATCGTCGTCGGGAGCGCGACGACCTGACCGACCGCCTGCTCCTTCTGCGATCGCCCGAAGCGCGTGAAGTCGGGCATGTTGAGCGAGAGCGTCGACCAGAAGCCGATCATCGCCGTCACGCTGGGGACGAACACGGGCCAGAACTCGCCGAACGTGCGGAACTTGCCCTCGTCGCGCATCACGCTGCCGAGGCCGTTCGCCTTCCAGATCGCCCAGACGACGAGCGCCGCCGTCATGACGAGCACGTACGGCGCGGCGATGTTCTCGACCTTTCGGACGAGCTCCATGCCGCGGTACACGATGAGGATGTTGAGCGCCCAGAAGAGCGCGAACGTGATCCACTCCGTCGGGTAGTGCCCGCCGAAGACCCAGCTCGACGCCGGATCGGTCATCGGTCCGAGCAGCGTGGGCCAGCCCGTCCAGAGCGACTTGAAGAGCGTCTGGAGCGCCTGCCCGCCGATCCACGTGTTGATGCCGAACCAGCCGCACGCCACGATCGCGCGCATGACGGCGGGGATGTTCGCGCCGAAGACGCCGTAGCTCGCGCGCGCGAAGACGGGGAAGGGGATGCCGTACTTCGTGCCCGGGTGCGAGTTCGCGAGGATCGGCAAGAGCACGATCGTGTTGCCGATGAGGATCGTCGCGAGCGCCTGCCGCCAGTTCATCCCCGCGCTGATCAGGCCCGACGCGAGCATGTACGTCGGGATGCAGTGGGCCATCGAGATCCACAGCGCCGCGAACGTGTAGGTGCTCCACGTGCGCTTCTCGATCTTCGTGGGCGCGAGGTCTTCGTTGAAGAGCGCGGCGTCGTCGAGGACGACGTCCTCGACGAGCTCCACGCGGCCGTCTGGCCGTTCGATCTGCTCGTCCGCCATGCGCTCGCCTGGTTACACCGAAGCGCGGCGCGGGGCAAAGCCGGAGGTCACATGTCGGCGTAGAAGCCCAGCCCGTCGCGGAGCTCCGGCTGCGTCAGGAGCGAGAGCGCAGAGAGGCCCGTCATCGCGATCGCGAGCGCCGTCGCGGCGATGCGCCTGCGGCGGAGCGGGAGCGTGGTCTCGCGCTCGGTCTCCGCGAGCAGCGCGATCGGCTCGGCGGCGGCGTTTCGATAGGAGCCGAGACGCCCTTCGCGGCGCACGAGGACGGAGACGGCGCCGGCCTGCGCGACCATCGGCGCGAGCGACGGATCGTGCATGAAGCGATCGGCGGGCACGATGTCGTACGTCGACTCGGCGCCGCCCGCGAACACCCGACGGAGGAAGCGCAGGCGCGCGCCGTCGACGAGGAACGCGACGAGGATGCCGAGGGCCGCCAGCACCGTGACGCCGAGCAGCGGCGCGAGCTCGTACGGCTCGACGACCACCATGCCGAACGCCGCGAGCACGCCGGCGAAGCCCGTGAACGCCACGCCGAACCCTTCGGAGGCGTCGTTGCCGACGACGCGCCGCATCGCGCGCGCCGCGAGCGCGAGGAAGATCGAGACGGCGAGCGCGGGCGCCGCGCCGAGCACCGTGCCCGCCGCGACCCAGGTGACGGGCTCGGTGCTGTCGACGAGCCCGCCGAGATCGCGAACGCCGATGATGCCCGCCTCCGTCACCTCGTCGAGGACGACGAGCTGCACGAGGACGCCGACGAGGGCGCCGCCGATCGTCGGAAGCGCGAGCGCCGCGGCCGTGCGCCACCGGCCGTGGAGCGCGCTCATGACGCGGCCGACGACGATCGCGAGCGCGATCGTCGCGAGCACCCCGAGCCAGAACGCGGCGAGCGAGTACTTGGCCACCATGTCCGTGTGCATCGCCAGCACCGCGACGGTCACCGAGACGAGGACGAGGGGAAAGGTGGGACGCGGCGTCGTGCCCAGCGCGGTGAAGGCCTGGACGGCCGATTCGTCGTGTGCGGCGACGCTCATGGTCCGTCTGAGACGGACGCTCGGGCCCGGAGTTTTGTTCCGGCGGAGCTTTTTCTCGTCGCCCTACTTCTTCTTCCGGAACAGCGAGAGGAAGCCCTGCCACATGTTGCGCAGGCCCGATCCGAAGCGGCCCTTGAGGGCGCCGCGCTTGACCGTCGTACGGTGGACGAGGTGGGTGGGGCGCGCGCCCGGCTGGAAGCCGTAGAGCGAATAGAGGTTGATGAGATCGGCGACGACCTCGGAGATGCCGCGCGTCTCGAGGTCGTGGGCCTGGCAGTAGCTGTCAGGCTTGTTGCGGATCATGCACTTGGCGATGATCAGCATCACGTTCGGATCGATGAGCTCGCCGTTGCCGTCGAGGAACTGCTTGTACGAGAAGAACCGATCGGCGGGCGCGACCTCGGGGCTGCCGTCGGCCGCCTTCGGCGCGCGCAGCGAGTTGATGACGCTGTACTCGTGCCGGAGATAGGCCTCGATCGTGTTGTTCTCGTCGGCGCGCTCGTACTCGATGAACTTGTGGAACGCGTCGTAGAGCGTCTTCGGGTTCGCGTAAGCGCCGGAGATCAAATAGTAGAAGGTCGCGCCGAGCGAGTAGATGTCGGCCGGGCGGCCGACGCTCTTCTGGATGCGCGCGCGGACGTTCGTCTCCGAGACCTCGCGGTAGGGGCGACCGAGCACGAGGCGCTTGCGCGCGCGGTCGGCGTAGAGGACCGGATACTGCTCGTTGCGGTTGAAGAGCGAGAACGAGTCGTTCTTCGCGATCTGGATGTAGAAGTCCTCGAAGTACTCGACCTCGGGCAGGCCCTGCTGCACGTTCACGAGCAGCTCGATGATGTTCGTTTCCTGCTCGGGGCTCTGGAAGAAGAGCGTGCCGGGGACGGCCGCCTTCATCTGCGTCATCCCGAAGTGCACCTCTTCGTCGGAGAGCTTCGCGACGTTGAAGTCGGCGAGGCGCACGTGGAGCGTCGAGCCGCGCAGGTTCGGATCGGGGAGGCCGACGAGCACGTTCGCCGGCTTGATGTCGCGATGGCAGATGTTGCGCACGAGGTGCGCGTACTCGACGGCGCTCGCGATCGGGATCATGTAGTCGAGCACGCGGAAGAGGCGCTCGCGCATGTCGCACTGGAGCAGCTCCTCTTTCTGTCCGCGCGATCGCGATCCCTTGAGGCGCTCCTCGAGGCTCATCTCGAGCTTCTCGAGGATCATGAACTCGGTGTCGACCTTGTCGCGGATGCTCGGGGGGAGGAAGTTCGGATCTTCGTTCTCGCCGGAGGCGAAGAGCTCGACGATGTTGGGGTGACCCTGCACGCGCTCGAGGAGCTCTTTCTCCATCTGGAAGCGCATGTGATCTTCTTCGCCGACGCCCTTTTGCAGGATCTTGATGACGATCGGCCGGCGGAAGTCGGTCTTCGACTCGAGCCAGCGCTCTTCGCCGAGGTACACCTTGGCGAACCGGCCCGAGCCGAGCTCGATGGGCTGGTTGCGCGCGTCGAGGACGAACGAGTAGGCGCGCGAGCGCGTGATGTGAAACGCCGCCGAGCGGTTCTCGCGCGGCGCCTGATCGGCGCGCACGGCGAGCGCCTGCCCGGGAGGCACGCTCATCGGACCGCTCGCGGCGCCCATCTGGGGGACGGACTGATAGGGGCCGGTGTCGCGCGGCGGCCCTTGCTGCTGCGGGGGCTGCGAGCCGAAGGGCATCATGCCCGACTGCGCCGGCATGCCGAGCGGCGTCATGTGCATGGGCGGGGGCGGAGGCGCGACGCGCGCGTCGGGCGCGTGCGACGGCTGCGGGGTGAGCGGCTGCGGCCCCGACGAGCCGCGATCGGCCGCGAGGGGCTGGGGGCCGGAGGAGCCGAGGCCCATGCGCGTCGCGTTCGGCGCCGGCGGACGCGGCATCGATTGCGACTTCGGCGGCCCGTGGCCGTCGCGATCGGAGGGCGGCACGCCGTGCGCCGCCGGCACCGGCGGAGCGGACGGAGCGGACGGAACGGGCTGCGGACGCGCCGCGGTCATCGCCGCCGAGGATCGCGGATCCTGGCGTGGATCCTGTCGCGGATCGGCCTGAGGCGTGAACGCGGTCGGTGTGTTGTACTTGGCGCCGAACGCGACGCGTGGCGGCTGGGGATTGCCCGGACGCAAGGCCTCGGGCTCGGGCGCGGCGCCGACCGAGGTCTTCTCCTCGTCGTCGTCGTCGATGCCTCCCAGGTGGGGCGGTGATTCCCTCTGCGTCACGGTTCGATTTCCTGAGGGCGTCAGCGCCGGCACATCACGACGAGGTCATTTCCCCGGCTCAACATCAACGCGACGGCTTGCTGGCCCTCCGAATACGGTACCAGAAGCTGCCGTCCGTCCACGACAAAGAGGCGACCCTCGGGTTGGGTCTGCCCGAAAAACCAAGTGAGCTGGCCGAGGACCTGACGCGCGCTCGAGACCAGATCCGCCGAGCCGTCTTGGGTGACGGTGAGGGCCGGGGTAGGGCGTTGGCCCGGGCGCGCGACGAAGCAGGTGAGCCCCTTCACGTTGAGCTTCGGGCCTGCGCCCGGCAGCATCGTGACGCGCACGCGCACTTGGCCGCCGCCTTCATCGATGAAGGAGAGATCGAGCTTCTCGTGGACGTGCACGAAGCGCACGCGGCGCTCGCCGTACTGCGCCACGCGTTCGGGAGGAGGCTGTGCGACACGGCCCCCCATGCTGCCGTCGCCTTCGACCTCGAGCGCGATCGCGTCGCGGGCGGGCGCCGGCGGGGGAGGCTGCGGCGCGGGGGTCCGCGGGACGGGCGGCGGCGGCAGCGGCATCGGCGCCGACGTCTCGACGACGGCCGGCCCGACGCTGCTCTTGGGCGAAGCCACCTCGAGCGCCTGCCGGAGGGTCTCGAAGAAGTCGGGCGCCGAGGGGATGCGATCGTCGGTTCGCGCGGTCATCGAGTGCGCGAGCACGCGGAGCACTTCGCCGCTGAATCGGAACTGCGCGAGGCGAGCCTGCACGAGCGTGTCGCCGCGCACGCGATCGTTGAACGTCGTGCGGACGTCTTCGTCGCCGAAGAGCACCTTGCCCGCGAGCATGAAGGTCGCGAGCAACCCGAGCGCGTAGACGTCGGTGCGCGGGCCTTCGGGCGAGCCGCAGAGCTGCTCGGGCGCGGCCCACCGCGGTGAGAAGAGCGCGACGGTGCTCACCGACTCGCCGCCGTCGAGGGGGCCGCCTTCGGCGCGCGGCTTCTTCTTCAGATCGCTGTGCGCGATGCCGAAGTCGGCGAGCTTCGGCACGAGCTCGCCGCGGACGCGCGCGAAGAGGATGTTCGAAGGTTTGATGTCGCGATGGATGATCCCGTGCTCGTGCGCCTCGGCGGCGGCGCCGGTGATCCCTTCGAGGATGCCGAGCGTCTCGTCCGACGGGATGGCGCCGTGCATCCGGATGTGCGTCTCGAGGTTGCCGCCGTCGAGGTACTCGGAGACGTGAAACGGCGCGCCGGGATCGGGCGAAGCCTCGTCGAGATAACCGAAGTCGTAGATGCGCAGCGTGTTCGGGTGCTGGAGCTTCGAGAGCGCGAGCGCTTCTTGGAGGAAGTGCGAGTACGTCGCCTGATAGACGGCGCGCCCGCTCGTGTTGTTGCTCCCCGAGCCCTCGATGAGGGTCGTACGCAGCAGCTTGATGCACACGACGCGATCGAGCCGATCGTCGGTCGCGCGGTAGATCGTGGCCATACCGCCGCTGCCGATCCGATCGAGGATCGTGTAGCGGTCGAGAAGCCTCATCCCTTCGGTGAGCTCTTGCCCACCTGCGCGCCGTTGCCGCGCCATCTCGGGCAGCCTAGCTCAGCTCGATGCGAACGGTCGACAGCGCTGACGCGAGATACGCAGACATGAGGCTTCGAAGCCTCATGTCTTGGCCGCTTCGGTCGCCTCGGCAGCGCGCCAGAGATACCAGCTCGCGACGCTTCGATACGGCCGCCAGCGCTCGCCTCGCTTCGCGACGACGTCGGCGGTCGGCAGCTCGTCGCGCGCATACTTGCGCGGGAAGAGCCGCGCGAAGCCCTTCTTGATGCCGTAGTCGCCGAGCGGCAGAACGTCGGGACGGCCGAGGCGGAAGATGAGGATCATCTCGACCGTCCAGCGACCGACGCCGCGCACCGCCGTCAAGCGCTCGACGATCGCCTCGTCGTCCATGCGCTCGAGCTCCGGCAGCGTCGGGATCTCGCCGGCCGCCGACCGCGTCGCGAGATCGCGCAAGCTTCGCAGCTTCGACGCCGAGAGGCCGGCGCCGCGGAGCGCGTCGTCGCTCGTCGCGAGCACGCCGCTCGGTTCGAGACGCCCGCGCGGGAAGAGCGCGCGCACGCGACCGAAGATCGTCGCGGCCGCTCTTCCGTTGAGCTGCTGATACACGATCGACTCCGCGAGCGCGGCGAACGTGCCCTCGCTCTCCTTGAGGCTGAGGCCGAGCGCGCCCGTCTTCGCGATCTGCTTGGCGAGCACGGGATCGGCGTCCGTCAGGTGGCGCACTGCGCCGCCGGCGTCGAACGGGAGCGCGCGCGGTCCGGCGAAGAGCGAAGGCTGCGCCGAGGGCCGCACCGCGAGCGTGCCGCCTTCGAGCTTCAGGATCCTCTCCTTCGTGACGAGCCCGCCGTACGCGGAGAAGCCGCCCGCGTTGCCGCCCGCGGCGACGACGCGGTGACACGGCACGACGACGGGAAACGGATTGGTCGCCATCGCGCGCCCGACCGCGCGCGCGCCGCCGTTCGAGCCGACCGCGCGCGCGAGATCGCCGTAGGTCGTCGTCCGTCCGGGCGCGACCGCCTGGAGCGCGCGGAACACCTTGCCGTCGAACGCGCTCACGCCGGAGAGATCGAGCGGGATGCGCGCGAGATCCTGCGGCTTGCCGCCGAGGTGCTCGCGGACGCGCGCGATCGCGTCCTTGACCCAGGGCGGCGTGGTCGCGGCGCGCGCCATCGGGCCTGGCGCCTTCGACGCGATGCGCGCGCGCGTGGCTGCGCGATCGGCCTCGGGGAGCTGCACCCACGTGAGGCCTGCGTCGCTCCACGCGACCCCGCACGTTCCGATCGGCGTTTCGAAGAGCACGAACGGCATCGCATCACCGCCGCGGAGGTAGCAAGAGCCCGCGTTGATCCGCGCTCGCCTTGACGCCTTTGTGGATCACGATTCGCTCTCCTGCTTCGCGGCCGTGCGCGTACGCGTCGGTCCGCCGCTGCCCTGCGTAGCGTACGTGACGAACGTGCGGATGGCGCCGCCGGAAATACGTCTCCAGATCTCCGTCGGCCACCCACACGAGGCCCGCGGTGGCGCTCTTCTTCGCCTCGCGCGCGAGCTTGTCGCTCATGCCGCTCATCACGCCGGCGAGGAACGTGCGCCGATCGCGGTTCGACGCGATCCCGTGCTCGAGCTTGTGCTCCTCCCAGAGGCGCGCGGCCGTCTGCACGAGGTAGCCGTGGACGTACTCGGCGATCTCCATGTTCTCCGGCGTGCCGCAGATCTCGAGCACGCTCCCGCGCTTGCCCTCGTGCGGGCGGTACACCGGCACCCAGATCGCCTCGACGAAGAAGTGCCTGCCCAGGAGGAGCGAGAGGACGCGCTCGGCCTCGGTCGTGCGCCCGGTGGGCGTTCCGAGGTGCTTCCACGCGTAGCCCTGCGCCGTGCGCGCTTGGCGGAGCTCGATGTTGTGCTTGAGGAGCAGACGCTGCGCGGCCGCCATCGCCGCTTCGGCCTCGTGGACGTTCGGGCTCTCGGCGAGCGCGAGGAGGCGCGCGATGCGATCGGCGATCTTGCGGTGCTCGGCGTTCGCCTCGTGAGCAGACGTCGGGACGGGCATACCGCTCGCGGCCGCGTCGATCCCGAGGCGCTCGCAGACGGCGCGGAAGCGCGGGCCGTGCGCCGTCTCGGTGCGCTCGCCCAACACCTCCATCACGTACTGGTGCGCCATCTCGTGCTTGAGCACCTCGACGACGACGCCCCACGCGTGCTCGAGGACGAGCGGTCGCGAAAGCTCGATCGTGCGCGTCTCGTGGCACCATCGCCCGAGCCGCGCGCGCGTGGGCACGAGCTCGAACTGCGGGAGCCTGAGCGCGCCCTTGAAGTAGGTGAGCGCGAGGTGGCGGTACTGCTCGGCGATCTCGCGGAGCAGCGCCGCTTCGAGCCGCGCGGAGACGTGCTGCGGTGCTTCCATTCGGCCAGCTAACGGGGAAATTCGATCGCGTACGTCCAGTCGGAGTAGGTCGCGCGGTTGTCGTGGCAGTCGACGCAGATCTTCGGGCGGCCGGAGAAGAGCGTCTCGCCTTCGCCGTCGTACTCGGCCCAGAACCAGCCGTCTGCGCGCTTCTCCATCACGGCGACGAGCTTGCGCGTGTCGCCGCGGTAGCCCTCCTTGACGACGATCGATCCCTGGGGCCACTCGGTGATCTTCGGCGGCGAGCCGCGGAGCGCCGCGGACATCTCGGGGCTCACGAAGATCTCGACGGCGTCGGCGTGCGCGGTGAAGCTCGGCGTTCGCTCGGGGTACGCGGGCGCGCGGCGCCAGCTCCGGAACCCTTCACCCGCGTTGATCTTGTCCCAGAGCGCGCGCGCGCCCGCGGGATCGTCGTCTTGCTTGCACGAGGCGACCATGGCGGCGAGGAGCACGGCAGCGGCGCGATTCACGCGCGCGAGTCTAGCATCTGCTCGCGACTCTCGCGGTCGATCGCGCGACGCGTTCGAGAGACCAAGGCAGGCAGAGAACTTCCGGCGCGATCGAACCGACGACTCGCTTCTGCCCGTGAGCTCAGCTACACGGCGGTGTGACCGACATGCGCGCGAATCTCGTACGAGTCGTGACGTCGATCACCGCCATCGCTGTCGTCGGTGCGGGGGCGACCGCCGCATGTGGGGGCTCCGTCGTTGGCGGTCGCGACGACCGCGAGCCCCTCGCTGACGGCGCAGCGCCTCGTCCACGGATCGACGGCGGAGGCGACGACGCGTCCGCTGAAGCAGGTTACGCGTGCGGCGCCGACGTGCGCGTCGACGTCGAGGGTGGCGGATCGGAGATCGCGTCGGCGGCGGGGGCGGCGGCGGGCGCGAGGCTCGTCGCGATCTGGGGAACCAAGGGCGCGCCCGGGCAAGCGCAGGCGCGATTCTTCGACGGCACCACGTGGCGCGGCCAGGTCGATCTCGGAGCCTTCACCGACCGCATCCCGCTGCAGATCGTCTCCGACGGCGTCCATCGCGCCTTCGCGCAGTGGGGTGGCCCCGATGATGGCCGGCGCGCGATCGCGGATCTCGTCGAGGAGTCCGTCGCGCCGCCGACGTCCTTCTCCGCGCAGAGCGTGACCGACGGCATTCGGCCGAGCGACCTGATCGGGACCGCGGAGGGCGGCGCGATCTCGGCGTTCCGCGAGGGCGGGCGCGCGAAGAGCGCGAGCTGGGATGCGGACGCGGGGACCTGGGAGCCGGGGTCGCTCGACGTCGTGTCCACGGCGGGCGTCGAGCTCGCTCGGAACGCGAGCGGCCACGTCGTCGCGATGACGAAGACGACCCCAGGGCCGAATCAAGCTCCGTCTCTCCTGATCACGCTGTTCGACGGCACCTCGTGGTCGACGCCCGCGACCATGCCGTTTCCTCCGCCGCCCAGTCCACCGATGCGAAACTTCCGCATCGCGCTCGCTCCGGACGACACGGCGTTGCTCGTGTGGGTGGCCCCGCCCGTGATGTATGCCGCGAAGGTGACGCCGACGGCGGCTCCTGGCGCTCAATTCGGTACCCCCGTGGCCATCGCGACAGCCCCGGCCGGGCGATTCCTGGTCGCACAAGACCTCGTCATGGACAGCGCGGGGCGCGCGACGCTCGCGTGGATCGAGACGGCGCCCTCGGAGGGCACCGCGGTGGTGACCCGGTACCTGAACGGCGCGTTCAGCCCGAGCCAGACGCTCGGTGACGCGAGCGCGGTGCGCGTCGATCTCGACCCGAGCTCGAACGTGGTCGCCCTGACGAGCTCACGACGCAACGCGCTGAGCCTCCACCGCACGACCGCGGCGAGCTCGACGTGGACATCGGTCGACACCGGCATCACCGCGAGCAACGACAGGCTCCACTTTCGCGAGCAGACCGCCGTCCTCTTCCCGAGCGGCGGCGGCGTATCGCTCATCTTCTCGAAGCCCGGCGGCGGCGGCGTCTACCACGCGCACTGCGATTAGCGATTGGCGATCGCGCGCTCTCGCGCCCACGCGTCGGCCGTCAGAGTCGCGTGGCGACGTAGGCGCGAGACACGAGGCCATCGCGGTTGCTCGAGAGATAGATCTCGCAGCCGTCGGCGGTGACCGAGCGCACGAAGGTGTGGAAGCCTGCTGCTTCGAGCGAGGGGACACGCGTCGGCGCGACGCCGCTGCCGAAGGCGGTGTCCTTCGAAGGCCGCGTCACGTAGTAGATCTCGTTGTTCCGCCCCGTGAAGAACAGCGTCAACGCGTCCGGGGACACGGCGAACGCGTAGTCGTCCCAGAGCGTGGCATTGATCACGAAGACTTCGCGCTTGGCTCCAAAGGGGCCGGAGGTGTCGGCCTCGAGTTGGCGCAGGCGCGCGCCGTTCTCCCGAGACAAGAAGATGAGCACCGTGCCGTCTGCCGAGATGGTCGGCGCGGTCAGGATTCCGGCATCGGAGCTCGGCGCGGCGACCAAGCTCGACGCGTTGCCACCCGAGAACGTCAGCTCCCTCCATACCTCGCGGTTTCGAGACACGAAGTATTCATTGTCTCGCGCAGACGCCGGGAAGAGGAAAGGGCCGGCACCGCGTACGGGGAGCTGGATCGGGACCGCGGCGCCGAACGTCGTCGCGCCCGCCTCGATGTCGCGCGTCGCCACCCACACGCTTCTGCTCCCTGCGTCGCCGGTCTCGATGAGCAGCTTCGTTCCGTCCGCTCTCACGAACGGGTGAACGTACGTGTCCGGTCCGAGCTCGGTCAGCGCGCGCGGAGTCGACCACTCCATCGGCCGCGCGTGGCAACCGCTGACGCCGGCGTCGCCACCCGCCGCGTCGGCGCCGGCGACCGCTCCGTCGGCGGCGTCGCCAGCATCAGACTCGTCCGCGCCCGGTTGCGCAGGCGCGAGCTGCGCGGCGCATGCAGCGCCTGCGAGGAGCGGGAGGACGAAGGCCATCGACGCGAGCTGTTTCATGGTTCGGATGGACTCTCGGGGGTGGGTCTCGTGAAAGATCGACACACCTGCCGGACTGGCCAAAGTTTCCGGAACCAA
This sequence comes from Labilithrix sp., assembly GCA_019637175.1. GTDB lineage: Bacteria > Myxococcota_A > Polyangia > Polyangiales > Polyangiaceae > Labilithrix. The sequence continues at coordinate 113,523 of JAHBWD010000022.1, forward strand.
GTCGGCAGAATTGCGGAACGCACACCTCAAGTAGCGGTCGCGTTTCAAACGATGTGCGCGACCTCGATGACGAGGCCTCTGAGCTTAGCGCTGTCGAACGCACGCCACGCGCTCGGCGAGAGCAGGAGAATCGGCCACGGCCGGAGCAGCCCGCGCCGGACTCCGACGAGCTGTCTCGTCGCCAACACGTCGGCATCGACCAGGCTTCGGCGCTGCACCGAGACCTCGGAGAGGAGGTTGAGCCCCGCGACGTGTCCACGCGGGCATCTGCCGTAGGCGGATTCGTCGAACAGGTCACCTCCCGCTAGTGTCGCATCGTCGAGCTCGACGGTTGGTCCCTTTGTCCGCAGCTGGAAGTGGGTTTGGGATGGCGTTCCTCCCTCGTTCGACGCGCGCACTGGGGCCAGCTCGACGCCTGTCAAGCGCGCTTCGCGGATCACGTCGGCGGCGCGCGCGGAGACGACGATCTCATTCGCGATCGTGCGGGCGAAGTCGACCGCGCGCGGAATTCGGCGCACATCCAGGAAGAGAGGGCTCACTTGCCGCGCCCCCGCACCGCACGTCGACGCCGACATCGTCACGTGACGACCACCGATGTCGATCCCGGAGGACTGATCGAACACGTAGTCGCATGTTGAAGCGTCGTCGTAGACGGTGCCGCACTGCTCACCAGCGGGCTCGAACTCTCTTCGTGGAACGACGAGAAACAACGCGGCGCGTTCGAGCTCGCGCCGCGAGTAGCGGCGGCGCGTGTTCCAGCCGGTAAAGAAGACGTCCCCCCTCGCGCGGAATTCCCGTTCGAAGTGGCGGATCTCGGCAAACAGCGGGTCGTCCTTGGACACGCAGATGCGACGTACGGTGTGGCCCAGTCGCTGGCCGGCGTCGTCGGGCAGGCGTCCGCGCGCGTGGTCCTCTGGAATTCGGAAATCAGTCTCTTCTCGCATCGCTCTTCACTTGCCAGTTGGCAGCGGATACTTCGCGTAGACCGCCTTCATGATTGCCTTGACCTCTTCCGGTCCTGGTTTTGGCGCCCCGTAGGTGACGTGCGTGCGAAACTCGTTGGTGATGAGCTGATGGTACGCCGCGTCGATCGGCACGGTCGGACCGTTCGCCGGTGACGACGAAGCGACCTCCTCTTCTTGATCGAACGCGCGCTTGGCGTCTTCGATCGAGGTGCCGCGGAGGAAGTACGCGCGCGCGGCGGCGCCGACCGCGAGGGTGCAAGTGAGCGGCCGGGACGGTCAACGGGAGGACCTCCACGCGGCGCGGAGCTCTCGTGCGAGCTGCTCCGCCTCGCCCTCGTCGTAGAGCCACACTCCCGCGGTCCACGAGAAGACAGCCGCCGGGCGCGCGCTCTCGCCGTCGTCGTGCACCGGGATCACGTGGACGTGCAGATGAGGGAAGCTCATCGCCGGTGGGTTCGCCTCCGGCTCAGACGAAGAGCCGAGCGTCGCGCTGTAGATGCGACGCGGCGCGAAGAGCTCTTCGAGCGTCGCGTGCGCTTCGAACACCAACCGTTGCACCTCGAGGTGCGTCGCGAGCGGGAGATCGGTGATGCGCTCCACGTGCTCGCGAAGGATGACGAGCAAGTCTCCGCGTGTCGACGCGTAGCGATCGAGCACCACGATCGCGTGGTCTTCCTCGCGGACCCGCAAGGCTTCGTCGTTCGTGTCGTCGCCGTGCTTCGCGAGCTTGCACATCGCGCAGGCGTTCCGCGAGCCGCGGTCGAAGCCGCGCGCCGCCATGTCGGCGAGCGCCTCTTCCTTCGACACTCGCCGCATCTACGGTGCGTGGGTGAACGGATCATCGGGGGTGAAGAAGCTCGCCTTCTTCAGCTCCGTCACGATCGCATCGACGCTCGCCGCATAGGGCGCATACGGATCCGTGGCGAAAGCGAGGGAGGCCAGGTAGCGCTCTCGCGACGTGCTCGGCGCCGAGCGCCACAGCTGCGCCGCGATGCAGCTCCAAGAGTAGGCCGACCACCCGTCTCCTCCACCGTACCGGAGCCAGTCGCGAAACGCGCTCAGCTCCGCGATGTCCCCTTCCAGACGCGCGAGGATCGCCGCCGTACGGTGAGAGAACGTGGCGAGCCGCGCCTCGTTGCCGACGTAGATCTCGCGGTAGATGAGCCCGCCGCCACCCGAGCCCGTCGTCGCGCACGCGCCGGTATACTCGACGTCGTGCTCGAACAGGATGCCGCCGACGCGCTCGAACGAGTCAAGCGCCGCTCCGCGGTCGACGGCGTTTCCCGCCGAATCGACGAACGCGATGGCCTCGTGGGAAGTCCGCACGCGCGCGAACCACGTGTCGGGGCGCATCTCGATATGGAGCAACTCGAGACCGTACGTCTCGCCGGGCGTCGCGCCGCGGACGGTCGCCCAAGGATTGCTCCAGCCGAAGCGGCCCTTCGCGAGCTCGACGCCGGCGAGGCGCGCCGCCGCAGGATCGCCATCGGCGGCGCGCGCGTCGAGGACGTCGAACAGATGTCCTCGCCCGAGCGTCGGCGACGACTCCCGCGTGAACAGGACCTCGTCGCGCCGGATCTCGGTGGCTTGCTCCGCCGTCGTCCACGACCAGATCGAACGCGGCGGCGCGGCGTCGCGCGCGACGGGCGCGAACGCGAGGCGCGGATCCGGCGACGGCGGCGCGGGGGGCGCGGGCATGAAACCGGGATCGACGCGGCTCGGGGGCGGCTCCTCGCTCCACGGCTCCCCCGCGCGAGCGCCGCCGCATGCACCGCTGGCCATCGCGACCGCTCCGACCGTGAATCGTCGTCGAGTCAGCCGGACCATGGCCGCAACGATAGCACCGCGGGTCGCGACACGCCGCAGCTGCTCAGTCATGATGCCGTCGGCGCCCATCGCGAGGAGCCTGCGGGCTTCGTCCGGATCGTCGACCGTCCAGAAGTCGACGTGCAGACCGACGCGTGCATTGGGGTCGTCCTGACGTCCGACGTCGGAGACCTGCGCGCGCGCGCGACCCACTCCCACGGCGTGATCGTCGAGAGAGAGCGTGCTTCTCTTAGACGCGGGACAGCTGCCGACGGCGGCGCGTCTCATGGGCACCGGGAGCGACACGACGCGCGAGCTGCTTCGTGTTGCACCGTCTGGACGGGTCGTGCCATGACGCGCCAATGGACCCCAAGGAACACGTGGCGCGGTACGACGAGCGACTCGACGCCCTCTCCGTTGGACGCCGGTTGATCGCGAGCCTCGGCTTCGAGCCTCGTGCGATCGAGCTCTGCGTCTACCAGCCCGGCCTCGGGTACACGGCGAGGCGACCAAGCTTGCCGTTCTGGTTCGAAGTGTTGCCTTGGAACAGCGACGACGACGCCCGAGGAAACCCGACGACGATCCTGCGGGCGCGCGCGACGATCTCCAATCACCTCAACACGTTGCTACCCATGCCGAGTAGTTCGTTCGCGCTCGCGGTCGCTCTGCCACCGCCGGATGCCGAAGACATCTACTACCGCGACCCGGTTGCCGACGCACGGCAGGCCGCGGCGGAAGCGCCCCCGGCATGGCTCGCCTTCAATCCGAGTGGTGCGCCCCACGCTGCCGTGCGCGACGAGATCTCTCGCATCTTCATGATGCCCGGGGCAGCCGTCGAGGAAGGCCAAGAAGGCGTCAGCTACACCGGCAAGGTGATGGGTCATCGACTCAGCCGTCGCGACGATCGATATGCCGAGCCGGGAAGCGGTCCGTGGACTCTGTTCCGTATCGTCGGACCTGGAGACGGATGGGTGGCGCTCAACCTGTGGGAAGGCATGGGCGAGGTGTTCTCCGCAGGCCGTGATGAGAACACGAACGTCTTTGGACGGCATCTGGCACGAGCCATCGCGTAGGCGTACTCAGTTGATGTTCCAGCGGTCGCGATCGCTCGGGGGCGACGACGACGCGACGTCTTCCTCGTTCTTCTTCCGCTCGAACGCGCGCTTCGCGTCTTCGATCGACGCGCCGCGGAGGAAGTACGCGCGCGCGGCGGCGCCGACCGCGAGCGTGCCGGCGAACGCGACGGCGCCCGAGACCATCGAGCCCGCGCCGGGGAAGACGAACTTGATGAGCGCGCGCGCGCCTTCGCGCAGCGCGAAGCCCGCGCCGACGTTCGCGCCCATCGCGCCGAGGAACTCGGCGGCGGCCTTGCGGTCGAGCGGGCGGCCCGAGAGCCACGCGATGCCGGCGATGAGCGAGACCTGCATCGTCGTGATCGGGATGACGTCGGCGACCGGGATCGGCAGCGCGGCGACGCCCGCGCAGATCGCGGCCGTCGCGCGCGTCAGGTTGCTCGCGAGCTCCTCTTGGAGCCCCCGCACGCGCGCGATGCGGACGAACGTTCCACGCCCCGCGTCGGGCAGGTGCTTGAAGAGCGTCGTCACGAGCTCGTCGATCCGCCAGCGCTCGTCGGCGCGGACGGCGTCATCCTTGAACGAGAGGTACGTGCTCACGCCGCGCGTCCACACGAGGTGGGGGCCGAGCTTGCCGCGCTCCTTGATCTTGGTCTCGAGGTGGTGCTCGACCTCGGCGACGCGCGCGATCTTCTCGTCGACTTCTTCCTTCGGCTCTTCGTCGGCGCAGTGCAGGCGCGTCGCCTTCGGCTCGAGCACGTCGCAGTGCGTGGCGATCGCGACGAGGGGAGGGCGGAAGCGGTGCTCGCGCTCGATCTCGGCGTACACGCGCTCGAGCGCGTCGAGATCGGCGTCGATCGCGCTGTCGGCTTCGGTGGCCTTCACGAGGAAGAGGATGACGTCGGGGACCTTCCGTTTGAGCTCGACGACGATCGACGCGATCGCGTCCTTCGCGCCGTCGGCTTCGGCCGGCGCCGATCCTTCCTGGATGCCTCGCGTGTCGAGGACGGAGATCGCGCCGCGCTCGCTCTTGTGGTCGAACCAACGCCCGCGACCGGTCTGCGAGCGGACGTGCCCCACCTCGGCGACCTTCGCGCCGAAGAGCGCGTTGACCATGGACGATTTACCCGCCCCCCGGCGCCCCACGAGCGCGAACGCCGGCGGGCGCTGCTCGAGGAGGATCGTGCGAAGAAGCGCGATCTTCGTCCTCAGATCGGCCACCGCACCGTCCGAGAGCGGGAGAAATCGCAGCATCTCTTCGATGCGGCGGATGTTTTCGGCGATGAGCTCACGCGTCTTCTTGGCGTCGTCGGACTCGTCCGGATCCCGCACGTCGTTCGCCATTGAACCTGAAGCTCCATCGTAACGCTCCTTTCGGCGTGCGCGAGCGCGGCCGTTTCTCTTCGAAGCTGCTGGCGTGCTTCGTGCGTACCTCGAGATTGAGGGCGATGTGGGTGACGATGTGAGTGATCCGCGCGATCGTGGCACGAGAAAGAAGACGCGCTCGTCGTCGCTCCCGTATGTTGGTGCAATGAGGGGAGGCCTTGCTCTCGTCGTCGGTCTGCTCGCCGCGGGGTGCGCGAGCGAGGCGATCGAGCCCGCGCCGACCAGCCAGCCCGAGATCGTCGGCGAGGCGCCGCGCGCGACGTCGTCGATCGGCACCGGCGAGGCGAAGAGCGTCGGCGTCTCGTTCGAGGTCGAGCGAGCGCGCGCGTTCGTGTGCCGCAAGGGCGCGTTCTGCGACGACTTCGAGAGCGCGCTGCCCGGCGCGCGATGGACCGCGACGAAGGAAGACCAAGGCGGCGCGATCGACTTCGTGACGCCTTCGTCGAGCCTCGGCGCGCGATCGATGCGCGCGCGCGTCACCGCGAGCGAAGGATCGAGCGCGTACCTCGTCGTGGAGGGCGCGGAGCTGTCGTCGCGTTGGTCGGGCGCGCTCGGCTTCTCGATCCTCCTCGACGCGCTGCCGGTCGCGGCGCTCGGCGGTCCTCGCATCGTCGTGCCGACCGCCGACGGCGAGGCCGCGATCGGCGTCTCGATGCGGCCGGAGGGGATCGTCCTCGAGCAGTCGAGCCCCGACGGCGTCGTGCGCGCCGATCTGGTGTCGCTCGATACCGCGGACGGCAAGTGGGCGCGCGTCGTCATCGGCGTCGAGGCGAGCGGTCCGATCGGCGGCGGCGCGTTCGGTCGCATCGAGATCTCGGTCGACGGCAGCGACAACCTCGATCTGCCTCTCGCCGTGGCGCCGTTCGGCGGCCGGGTCGAGGTCCGCGCGGGCATCACGTCGCCGGACGCCGCGCCCGCGACGGCCCGCGTCGACGACGTGATGTTCTTCACGCGCTGACGCGGGCCCGTTCTTCGGCAAGCGCCTGAAATCATTGACGGCGGCTTGTCACCCAAATGGGGAGGGAAGGGGTCCCGAGCGCGTCCGTATTTTCAGTCATGAGGGCTTGCTTCGCTGCTTTTGCTTCGCTCCTGCTCGTGGCTTGCGGCGCCTACGACGCCGCCGAGGATCCCAACGCGCCCGCGCCGAAGGACGGCGCGCAGAACACCCCCGCCGTCGCCCTCCGGACGGACGCGCGTGACGGGCGTGCTCACGCCGCCCTCACGGCGGAGACCGTGGGTGAGCGCGGGACGAAGCCGGCGGCCTTCGTCTGCCGCAAGGGCGCCTTCTGCGACGACTTCGAGGAGAAGAGCCTCGGCACGCGCTGGTCGGATCTCGTGCAGGAGAGCGGCGGTCGCGTCCGGCTCGGCGAGGGCTCGTCGGCCTCGGCCGGCAGGGGCTCGCTCGAGATCTTCACGCGCGACGCGAGCTCGCGCGCGTTCTTGAGCCACGAGGTGGTGGCGGATCTCTCCGGCTCGTGGTCGGGCGCGCTCGGCTTCGCGCTCCGTGTCGATTCCGTTCCGCGCAAGGCGCTCGGCGGCCCCGAGCTCACGATGACGACGAGCGACGGCGTCCTCGCGATCGGCGTCGTGCTCAAGCCCGAAGGCCTCGTCCTCGAGCAGCGCGCCACCGAGAGCTGCCTCAAGGAGGATCGCTGCAAGTCGCGCTCGTGGGTCATCGCCCCCGCGCTCGACAATCACTGGTACGACGTCCGCATCGGCGTCGAAGCGAACCCCGCCGACATCGCCCCCTACGGCCGCATCGAGATCACCGTCGACGGCGGCGAGCTCCTCGCCGGCGACCTCACCATCCCGATGTTCGATCGCGGCGCGTTCCTCCGCGCCGGCGTCACCCAGGGCGACATCGAGCCCGCCCGCGCCGTCGTCGACGACGTCTCGCTCCTCGTCCGCTGATCGCGTTGCGTTCGCGTGCTCGCAGCGTCGGTCCGTGCCTGCCGAGGTGGCTCCTGTAGGTAAGACCGACGCCGCGAGCACACGAACCCAAACAAAAACACTTCCGCGCCTCCGCGCCTCTCTTTCCTCTCCCCGAGCGATCAGAGAGCGACGAGCGACACGTCGAGGATGTCTCCGCTGCACGATCGCAGCGAGTCGAGCACCTCGGCCGAAGGCGCGCGATCGACGTGGATGCGCGCGACCGCGGCGCGCGCCCCCTCGAAGACGATGTTCTCCGTCTCCTGGACGTTGATCCCGCCGCGCTTGAGGCATTCGAAGAGCGCCGCGAGGACGCCGACGCGATCGTAGTGCCGCACGGCGAGGAGGTGCGTCGCCGGTGACTTGCGCGCGAGGTTGACGACGTTCGGCGGGCGCCCCGTCTCTTTGTAGAGCCGGACGATGCGGACGGTCTCCTCCGCGATCGCCTCTTGCGCCTGATCGGTCGAGGCGCCCACGTGGTGCGTGCCGATCACGCCGAGGAGGTTGAAGATCGGCGCGCTCACCGGGCCCGCGCCGCCGCTCGGCTCTTCGGCGAAGACGTCGAGCCCCGCGCGGATCCCGCGCTCTTTCACCGCGCGCTCGAGCGCGACCTGATCGACCACCTCCGCGCGTGACGTGTTGAGGAAGAGCGCGCCCTTCTTCATCGACGCGAAGACGCCGTCGCCCACGATCCCGCGCGTCTCCGGGACGAGCGCGAGGTGCACCGTGAGGACGTCGGACGCGGCGGCGACCTCCGTCGGCGTCGCCATCAAGGTGACGCCCATGGCGAGCGCGATCGAGGGCGGCATGTGGGCGTCCCACGCGACGACGGTCATGCCGAAGGCCTTCGCCCGCCGGACGACCTCCGCGCCGATCGTGCCCACGCCGAGGACGCCGAGCGTGCGTCCGAAGAGGCCGCGCGCCTTGCCGTACTCCTTCTTGTTCCACTTGCCGGCGGCGAGATCGGCCGTCTGCTCGGCGATCCGGCGGTCGGTCGCGAGCATGAGCCCCATCGTGAGCTCGGCGACCGCGACCGCGTTCTTGCCGGGGCAGTTCGCGACCCAGATCCCGCGCTCGCTCGCAGCCTCGACGTCGATCGTGTTCACGCCCGCGCCGGCGCGGATCACGAGCGAGAGCTTGCCCGCTTCGAGCATGGGCCGCGTCACCTCCGTCGACCTCACGACGAGGACGTCGGCCTCCGTTCCCTTCACCGCGGCGAGCAGCGTGTCCTTCGCCGCGTCGGGCTCGTAGGCCACCTCGCAGCCGATCTCCGCGAGCCCGCGGCGCCCCGAATCTTCGAACTTGTCCGCGACCAGCACCTTCATGCGGCGCAGCATACTTCCATCTATTGCCGGCGCGAACGACCCTCTATGCTCGACCGATGTCGAAGACCACGCGCACGCTGATCAAGGGGGGAACGGTCGTCACGGCGGTGGACACCTACGTGGCTGACCTTGCCATCGTCGACGACAAGATCGCGGCCATCTTCGGCCCCGGCGCGGCGCCACCCGGACCGTGGGACGTGACCATCGACGCCACGGGCAAGCACATCCTCCCGGGCGGCATCGACGCGCACACGCACATGGACATGCCGTTCGGCGGCACGACCTCGAGCGACGACTTCGAGACGGGCACGCGCGCGGCGGCCTACGGCGGCACGACCTGCATCGTCGACTTCGCGATCCAGACGAAGGGCGATCCGCTCCGCAAGGGCCTCGACGCGTGGCACGCGAAGGCCGAAGGCAAGGCCGCGGCCGACTACGCCTTCCACATGATCATGACCGACGTGAACGATCAGACGATCCCCGAGATGGGGCAGGTCGTGAGCGAAGGCATCACGTCGTTCAAGATGTTCATGGCGTACCCCGGCGTCCTCTTCGTCGACGACGGGCAGATCTTCCGCGGCATGCAGCGCGCGGCCGAGCTCGGCGCGCTCATCTGCATGCACGCCGAGAACGGGATCCCGATCGACATCCTCGTCGCGCAGGCGCTCGCCAAGGGCCACACCGCGCCGATCTACCACGCGCTCACGCGCCCGCAGATCGCCGAGGCCGAGGGCACGCACCGC
>JAHBWD010000023.1 GCA_019637175.1 Labilithrix sp.
AAGCGCGCGCGCGAGCACGCGAAGACGCCGATGATCGGGCGCAGCCACGGCATCTTCGCCGAGCCCGTCACGTTCGGGCTCGCGCTCGCGGGCCACCACGCCGAGATCGCGCGCGGCCGCGATCGCCTCTCTCGCGCGCGCGAGCAGATCGCGGTCGGCAAGATCGCGGGCGCGGTCGGCACGTACGCGCACCTGACGCCGGAGATCGAGGCGCGCGCGCTCGGCGCGCTCGGCCTCCGCGCGGAGACGGTGAGCACGCAGATCGTCCCGCGCGATCGTCACGCCGAGCTGTTCTGCGCGATGGCGCTCGCGGCCGCCGCGATCGAGCGGCTCGCGACGAACGTTCGTCACTGGCAGCGCTCCGAGGTGGGCGAGGCGGAGGAGGCGTTCACCGTCGGGCAGAAGGGCTCGAGCGCGATGCCCCACAAGCGCAACCCGATCCTGAGCGAGAACCTCTGCGGGCTCGCGCGCGTCGTGCGCGCCGCGTGCATCCCCGCGCTCGAGAACGTCGCGCTCTGGCACGAGCGCGACATCTCGCACTCGTCGGCCGAGCGGATGATCGCGCCTGACGCGACGGCGACGCTCGCGTTCATGCTCGATCGCGCGCGCGGCCTCGTCGAAGGCCTCGTCGTCTACGAAGAGAAGCTGAAGGCGAACGTCGAGCGCGCCGCCGAGCTCTACTTCTCCGAAGCGGTGCTCCTCGCGCTCGTCGAGGCGGGCATGGCGCGGCAGGACGCGTACGTCCTCGTCCAGCGCAACGCGATGCGCGCATGGAAGGGCGAAGGCACCTTCCGCGCGAACCTCTCGAGCGACGCCGACGTCATGGCGAAGCTGCCGCGCGACGCGATCGCGAAGCTCTTCGATCTCGATCACGCGCTTCGCCACGCCCCGGGGATCGTCGAGCGCGCGCTCGCGTGAGCGCTCAGCCCATCGCGAGGCCCGCGATCACGACGGCGCTCACGAGGCACATCATGAGCGCGGTCATCACCGTGAGCGCCCAGCGCGCGTCGTTCGAGTAGCGCTTGCTCGACCACACCGCAGCGAGACCGACGGGCGGGAGCAGGATGAGGAGCGAGCCGAGCGCGACGGGATCCTCCCACCACGCCCGCGCGGGCTCGGCGGGCTTCGCCTGCTTCATCATTTGCGCCGCGGCGGGGTGTCGGGCGGCGAGCAACCCGCCCGCGACCGCGGGGAACTGACGAACGTCGCGCTTGGGATCGTGACGATGAGGCTCGACGTCGTGCGCGGCGATCGGCGCTCGCGCTTGCGGCCGCGGAGGAAGCGCCGCGGGCGAGACCTGAGGCGCGAGGTTGCGGATCTCCTCCGGCACGGGCAGGAACATGCACTTGCGAAGCGCAGACTTGCTCCGCACGTCCCACTTCCACGGCCCCATGTTCCGCGGTGACTCGCGGAGCCAGCCGTTGCCCATCAGCGTTCCGGGCGCCCGCTGCGCTCTCAGGCTTCGAGGCGTGTTGTGCCGCATCAGCGTCCTTTAGGATGATACGCCACGACCGCTTGGCAACCCCTCTTCCTCGATGTCCTCTGTTCAGGTGACGTTCCGCCGTCGACGCACCGCGGCGCGCCCGATCAAGTAGAAGATGGGCGGGAGATGGCGCATGCGTAACTTGCTGGTTTCCGTGCCGTAGACGGGCTTGACCGGCACCTCGACCACGCGCATCCCAGCCGCCGCGAGCAAGCCGAGGAGATCGTTCGGGTACCCGAAGCCCGGCCACATTTCGTCGAGATCGAGCGCGATCGCCGCGGCTCGGGAGAGGGCCGTGTACCCGCACTGGCTATCCGACACGGGTTGCCCGATCGCGAGCGAGGTCAGGCGGGAGAAGATCTGGCCGCCGATCCAGCGGGGCAGGCCCATCGATCGACGCACGCCCGGGTAGCCGAAGCGATCGCCCTTCACGTACTCGGCCTCGCCCCGAACGATCGGACGCGCCACCGCCTCGAGGTCGGCCGGATCCATCTGCCCGTCGCCCGCCATCACGCAGAGCACGTCCGAAGGCCGCTCGGTCCGCGCGACGCCGGCGCGATAGCCGCTCGCGATCGCCGCGCCCACGCCTCGACGCCGCGGGTGCCTCACCAGCTCGACCCGCGGGTCGGCGACCCCCAGCGCGACCTCGGACGTGCGGTCGGTGCTGCCGTCGTCGACCACGACGATGTGATCCACGAACGAGGGCATCGTCGCGATGACGCGACCGACGTGCTCCTCCTCCTGGCATGCCGGCACGACGACGACGACCGAGGCGTCGTTCAGCAAGGAAAACCCCTGCGGAGGAGATTGACGCGACCATGACACACGGTCGTCACATGGCTAGAGTATCCGCGAATCATGGCGAGAATCTTGGTCATCGAGGACGAGCCCGACATCCAGCAGATCCTCGACTACAACCTCCGCGAGAAGGGCCACAAGGTTTTCATCGCGGGCAAGGGCGAAGAAGGCTTGCGCCTCGCGCGCGAGAAGCGCCCCGACCTCGTCTTGCTCGACCTCATGCTCCCAGACATTCCCGGCACCGAGATCTGCAAGACGCTCAAGACCGATTCGACCACGAAGAACGCGCAGGTCGTCATGCTCACGGCGAAGGGCGAAGAGATCGATCGCGTCGTCGGCTTCGAGCTCGGCGCCGACGACTACGTCGTGAAGCCCTTCAGCGTGCGTGAGCTCTTGCTCCGCGTGCAAGCGATCCTCCGCCGCTCGCAGGGCGAGCAAGAGGTCGTGCAGGGCTTCCAGTTCGGCGCGCTCCGCGTCGATCGCGAAGCGCATCGCGTCTGGTCCAACGAGGCCGAGCTCGAGCTCACCGCGCTCGAGTTCAAGCTCCTCGTCACGCTCTACGATCGGAAGAACCGCGTGCAGACACGCGCGGCGCTCCTGAGCGACGTCTGGGGGATCGACGCCGACATCACGACGCGCACCGTCGACACGCACGTCAAGCGCCTCCGCGAGAAGCTCGGCGACGCCGGCGCGTACATCGAGACCGTGCGCGGCGTCGGCTACCGCTTCGCCGACAACCCCGAAGAGGCGGCGGCAGGGTGAGAGCGAAGATCCGCGTCCGGCTCCTGGTCGCGTCGTGGATCCTCGTCTCGTCGTGTGTCTACGTCTCCATCGTCGCGCTGGGTCACGGCGATCCCTCCGGAGCGACGCTGCTCGCCGCGCTCGGCGCGGGCGGCCTCGTCGGCTTCGTCGTGAGCGAGCTCTCGGTCCGCTGGTTCGACGAGACGGTGCGCCCGCTCACCGAAGCCGCGCGCCGCATGCACGAGGGCGATCTCACCGTGCGCGCGCGCGTCGCCCGCGAGCAAGACATCGGGCAGCTCGGCGCCGCGCTCGATCAGCTCGGCGCGAGCCTCTCGGAGACGGTCGGCGAGCTCCGCTCCGAGCGCGATCTCGTGAGCCGCATCCTCAACGGCATGCAGGAGGGCGTCCTCCTCCTCGACAAGGAGGGCAAGGTCGCGCTGATGAACCCTGCGCTCCGCGAAATGCTCCTGCTCCGCGCCGACGTGATCGGTCAGCCGCTCCTCGAGGTCGTGCGCCACGCCGAGCTCAAGGAGCTGCTCGATCGCGCCCGCACCACGCGCACGACGTGCTCGGGCGAGGTGGAGCTCGGCGGCCTCAAGCCCCGTCGCTTGCTCGTGCGCGGCACGTCGTTCACGCAGCACGGCGGCGGCCTGCTCGCCGTCTTCTTCGACGTGACCGACATCCGGAGGCTCGAGTCGCTCCGTCGCGACTTCGTCGCCAACGTCTCTCACGAGCTGCGCACGCCCGTCACCGCGATCCTCTCCGCGGCCGAGACGATGGAAACGGCGCTGGCGAAGGATCCCGAAGGCGCGAAGCGCTTCCTCGGGATCATCGAGCGCAACGCCGCGCGCCTCCAGCGGCTCATCGAAGATCTGCTCGATCTGTCGCGCATCGAGTCGCGCGAGCTGCGCCTCAGGCCCGAGCGCTTCGCGTTCGAGCCGTTCGCGACGCACCTCCTCGGCATGTTCCGCGAGCGCGCCGACAAGCGACGCATCGCGCTCAAGCTCGAAGCGCAGAAGGGCTTCGAGGTCGACGCCGATCGACGCGCGCTCGAGCAGGTCATCACCAACCTCGTCGACAACGCCGTCAAGTACTGCCCCGAAGGCTCGACCGTCGTGCTCCACGCCGAGCCGCTCGCCGGACCTGCGCAAGGGGCGAGCCTGCGCGTCGCCGACGACGGCAGCGGCATCGAGGAGAAGCACCTCTCGCGCCTCTTCGAGCGGTTCTACCGCGTCGACGCGGGGCGATCGCGCGAGATGGGCGGAACGGGTCTCGGCCTTTCGATCGTCAAGCACCTCGTCGAGGCGATGGGCGGCACGATCGACGTCGCGAGCACGGTGGGCAAGGGAACGACGTTCGAGGTCAAGCTCCCGAGCGCGGGCGCGCGGGCGCGCGATCGATCGTCGAGCGATCTGAGCGAGCACGACGAAGAGGACGCCGCGTGACGCGCCGCCTCGCGCTCTTCGCGCTCTTCGTCGTCGTCGCGATCGCGTGCACCCGCGGCGCGCCGCCGAGCGAGGCCTCGCCGCGCGCGCTCGTGGGCGCCGGCGCGACGCTCCCCTACCCGCTCTACTCGAAATGGTCGGCGGAGTACCAGCGGGTCGAGCCGAGGGTCCGCATCAACTACCAGTCGATCGGATCGGGCGCCGGCATTCGCCAGATCTCGGACGGCGTCGTCGACTTCGGCGCGACCGACGAGCCCACGTCGACCCCTGCGAACATGGTCCTCGTGCCGACGACGATCGGCGCGGTCGTGATCGCGTTCAACCTGCCGGGCGTCAAGGAGCTCGCGCTCACCCCCGAGCTGATCGCCGACATCTTCCTCGGCAAGGTCGCGCGGTGGGACCACGAGCGGGTCCGCGCCGTCAACCAGGGCCGCGCGCTGCCGAGCGAGCCCATCACCGTGGTGCATCGCGCCGACGGGAGCGGAACGAGCGCCGCGCTCACGACCTTCCTCGCCAAGCGCAGCGCCGCGTGGCGCGACGTGGTCGGCGCGGGCAGCTCGCCGCGCTTCCCCGTCGGCGTCGGCGCGAAGGGCAACGAAGGCGTGACCGCGTTCGTCAAGGCGACGCCGCTCTCCGTCGGCTACGTCGAGCTCGCGTACGCGAAGCAATCGGGCCTGGCGATGGCCGAGGTGCAGAACCGCGCGGGCAAGCTCGTCGCGCCTTCGCTCGGGGCCCTCGAGCGCGCGGCGAAGAGCTTCGCCGATCCCACGTCGGAGGTCGGGCCCGTGTCGCTCGTCGACTCCGCCGACGAAGGCGCCTATCCGATCACCGCGCTCTCGTTCGTCGTCGTTCCGCTCGAGGCGAGCGATCGCACGAAGGCCGAAGCGCTCGCGAAGTTCTTGTGGTGGGCGATCCACGACGGTCAAGATCTGGCGAGCGCGCTCGAGTACGCGCCGCTTCCTCCCGCGCTCGTGAGGCGCGGCGAGCGCGCGCTCCGCGAGCTCCGCGCCGCCGGCCATCCGCTGCTGCCGGGAACGGGCTGAGCCTTGGCCAACGTGAAGGCACCGTGGAGCTCGGGTGCTCCGCGCTCGCGGATCGCGACGGCCTCACGCGGCGCGCTCCTCGACAAGGCGCTCGTCGCCGTGGGCGGCGTCGCCGCGTGCGCGCTCGGCGTCGTCCTCGTCGTCGTCGCGCTCTCGGTGGCGAGCCTCGCGTGGCCGAGCCTCCGCGCGCTCGGCTTCGGCTTCTTCCTCGGCACGCGGTGGGATCCGGTGCACGGCGATCTCGGCGCGCTCCCGTTTCTCTACGGAACGCTGGTCACGTCGCTCCTCGCGCTGCTCCTCGCCGTGCCCGTCGCGCTGGGCGTCGCGCTCTTTCTCACCGATCTCGGTCCCGCGGCGCTCCGCAGGCCGATCGCGGCGCTCGTCGAGCTGCTCGCGGCGGTGCCCAGCGTGATCTACGGGCTGTGGGCCGCGCTGGTCCTCGCGCCCTTCTTGCGCACGACCGTCGAGCCGGCTCTCGCGTCGCACCTCGGCTTCCTCCCGCTCTTCCGAGGACCGAAGGTCGGCGTCGGCCTCCTCTGCGCGTCGCTCGTGCTCGCGCTCATGATCCTGCCGACCGTCGCGTCGGTGTCGCGAGAGGTGCTGCGCGCCGTGCCGAGCGAGCTGCGCGAAGGCGGCCTCGCGCTCGGCGCGACGCGGTGGGACGTCGTACGACACATCGTGTTGCCGCACGCGAGGCCGGGCCTCCTCGGCGCGGTGCTCCTCGGCTTCGGCCGCGCAGTCGGCGAGACGATGGCGGTCGCGATGGTCGTCGGCAGCCGCCCCGAGATCACGGGCTCGCTGCTCTCGCCCGGCTACACGATGTCGAGCGTGATCGCGAACGAGTTCGCCGAAGCCCAGAGCCCGCTCCACGTGGCCGCGCTCGCCGAGATCGGCCTCTTGCTCTTCCTCGTGACCCTCGCGTTCAACGTCGCCGCGCGCGTCTTGGTCGCGAGCGTCCGCGGCCCCGCGTTCGCGCCGCGCGTGACGCGCGCGCTCCGCGAGGACGAGGCCTAGGCCCGCATGACGCCGGATCTCGACGCCGCCTACGCCGGGCGCAAGCTCGCCTCTCGCGCAGCCACGATCCTGTGCGGCGTCGCCGTCGTCATCGCGGTCGTGCCCGTCCTCGCCGTGCTCCTCTACGCCCTCCAGCGCGGCGCGAGCGCGCTCTCGCTCTCGTTCTTGACCGAGCTCCCGCGCCCCGTCGGCGAACGCGGCGGCGGCATGGCCAACGCGATCCTCGGGACGATCGAGCTCGTCGGGCTCGCGAGCCTCATGGGCGTCCCCGTCGGCATCGCGGCCGGCCTCTTCCTCTCGGAGTACCGCACCACGCCGGTCGCCCGGGTCGTGCGCTTCTGCGCCGACGTGCTCGCCGGCGTGCCCTCGATCCTCATCGGCGTCGTCGTCTACGCCGTGCTCGTCGTGCGGATGAAGCACTTCTCGACGATCGCCGGCGCCGGCGCGCTCGCGATCCTCATGCTGCCGCTCGTCGCGCGCACCACCGACGAGCTCGCGCGCACCGTCCCCGACTCCCTTCGCGAGGCCGCCCTCGCGCTCGGCGCCCCGCGCTGGCGGATCGCCATCCACGTCGTCTTGCGCACCGCCGCTCCGGGGATACGTGCAGGATGCATGCTCGCGATCGCGCGTGTCTCGGGGGAGACCGCGCCGCTCCTCTTCACGGCGTTCAACAACCGGTTCTGGAACGAGAGCCTCTTCGAACCGACCTCGTCGCTCCAAGTGCAGATCTTCACCTACGCGATGTCGCCCTACGACGACTGGCACGCGCAGGCGTGGGCTGCGGCGCTGGTGCTCATCGTCCTCGTGATCGTCCTCAACCTCGCCGCGCGCCGCGTGCTTCGTGCTACGAGGCACGCGTGAGCGTCCGCGCGAGCGTCTCCCCCGTGCCGCCCCCGGTGTCGAGCGCGCTGCCCTCGGCCGCCGCTTCCCCCGAGAAGATGCGCGCCGACGGCCTCTCGGCCTGGTTCGGGTCGAAGCTCGCCCTCAAGGCGATCACGATGCCCCTCGTCGAGCGGAAGGTGACGGCGGTCATCGGCCCGTCGGGCTGCGGCAAGTCGACGTTCATCCGCTGCCTCAACCGGATGCACGAGGTCGTCTCCGGCGCGCGCACCGAAGGCCAGGTGCTGCTCGACGGCAAGAGCATCTACGCCCGCGACGTCGATCCCGTGCGGGTGCGCCGGCGGGTCGGCATGGTCTTCCAGAAGCCGAACCCTTTCCCCGCGATGAGCGTGCGCGACAACGTCCTCGCCGGCCTTCGCCTGAGCGGCATCTCGCCGGCCGAGCCCGACGTGGTCGCCGAAGAGGTGCTCCGGCAAGCGGCGTTGTGGGACGAGGTGAAAGACGCCCTCGACCGGCCCGGCGGCGCGCTCTCCGGCGGCCAGCAGCAGCGGCTCTGCATCGCGCGATGCCTGGCGCTCGAGCCCGAGGTCGTCTTGATGGACGAGCCGTGCTCGTCGCTCGATCCCGTCGCGACCGCCAAGATCGAGGAGCTCATTCACGATCTGCGCGAGCGCTACACCATCGTCATCGTGACGCACAGCATGCAGCAGGCCGCGCGCGTCTCCGACTACACGGCCTTCTTCTACCTGGGCGAGCTCGTGGAGTACGATCACGCCGACGTCATCTTCACCAAGCCCTCCGATCCGCGCACCGAGGATTACATCACCGGGCGCTTCGGCTGAGCGGCGAGGAGCGTCACCAAGTCGTCATGCCGCGCCTCCACACCGATCAAGCCTACGAAGGCGAGCTCCGTCGCATCCGCGAGATGCTCCTCATGATGGGCGCGAAGGTCGAGGAGATGCTCGGCCAGGCGATGCGCGCGCTCATCGAGCGCGACAGCGAGCTCGCAGAGCGCACGCTCTACGTCGACCGGCAGATCAACCGCCTGGAGATCGAGGTCGACGATCTCTGCCTGCGCGTGCTCGCGCGCCGGCAACCGGTCGCGAGCGATCTTCGCTTCATCACGATGGCGCTCAAGGTCGTGACGGATCTCGAGCGCATGGGCGACCTCGGGGTCAACATCTGCGAGCGCGTGATGGAGCTCAACGAGGAGCCGCCGCTCAAGCCCTACGTCGAGGTCGTGAACATGGCGGAGGCGGCGCAGGAGATGCTGCGCGAGGCGCTCGACGCGTTCGTCGCCGGCGACGCGGAGCGCGCCACCGCGATCGTCGAGCGCGACTCGAAGGTCGACGCGTACTACGCGACGATCTTCCGCGAGCTCTTGACCTACATGATGGAGAACCCGCGCAACATCTTCCGCGCCACGCGCGTGCAGTCGATCGCCAAGTACATCGAGCGCATCGCCGACCACTCCACGAACGTCGCCGAGATGGTGGTGTTCATGGTGCGCGGCAAAGACATCCGCCACGTCGGAAAGCTCGAGCGACGCGCGCAGTCGCAGCGGCCCCCCTTCGTGGCCGCCGCGCCGCCGGAAGAAGACAGCGACGCCTCCATCCGCGACGTGGCCGCGCGATCGCGCCGCGGGACGTAGCGCTCTCTCAGACGCCGTCGTCGAGAGCGAGGACGCTCACGTCGGGCGACCACGGCGCGTACGGCGGAGGCTGCGCGAGCTCGCTGAGGCTCGGAATCACCGTGGGACGATCGCCCGCCATGCGAAGCTGCGCGAGCCCCACGACGGCCTCGCGCACGTCGAGATCGTCGCCGGCCATCGAAGGGCGCGCCGGCGCAGGTAGCAGCTGGCGCACGCGAGGGTGGACGCCGGCGAGGATCCGCGGCGTGACCTTGCCGCGGACGGCGACGAGCTCGAGCTCGACGCAGCGCTGCTTGCCGGCGCGCCGGAGACCGCCCTCCCAGACCTTGAACGCGTACGTGCGACCGGGCGCGAGGGTCGCGCGCAGCGCGCCGATGCACGCCGCGTCGAACGGCACCTGCCCCTGGCCCATGAAGGCGGCGTAGACGTGCGGCCCAGGCTTCGCGAGGAAGACCGCGTCTTCGCCCGCGGGAACGTCGGCGACGATCTCGGCGGTTTCGTCGAGGATGCGCGTGATCGAGTTCCAATGGGCTTGCTCGCGATCGGAGAGCACGACGACGAGCGCGCGATCGGGCGGCGCCGCGAGCGAGCGCGGGCTCTCGCGCGTCGTCGCCGGCGGCCCGATGCAGCCCGCGCACGTCACCGTGACCGCGACGATCAGAAAGCGAAGCCGTTGCCGGTCCATGCGATCCCCGAGGTTTTGGGTGAAGCCTTCGCCACGGGCGTGACGGTCACGTCGCTCTTGCCAAGCTCCCACAAGAAGAGGCCGACGCCGCCGACCACCAAGCCCGCCATCATCCCGGCGACGCCGAGCACGACGCGACCGTCGCCGATCCCCTGCCCCGCGTCGCTCGGCCAGAGGAGCGACGTCGTTCCCGCCCCGACGAGCGCGACGCCGAAGCCGAAGAGCAGCGGACCGGCGACGTTCGCGCTGCGATAGCCGACGAACGCGTCGACCCGGACGCGCTGCGCGGCGGGGAGGATGAACGGCTCGGGCGAGATGCCGGTTCGCCCGCGGACGCGATAGAGCCCCTGCGGCAACCTCCGATCGCACGGCGCCTTGCAGACGTGGAGCCAGCCGCCCGGCGTGCTCATGTCGATGTACGGAAGGAACGAGCCTGCCGGGAAGCGAACGTGGACCTCGGGATCGTGCGGCGGCTCGTCTTCGCCGGCCGTGCAGACGCGAGGCGACGCGAGGACGACCGCGACCGCAGCGATCGAGAGAGCGACGCGGGGGCGCATGCGAAGCGCGTCGTGAGCAACCCACGTGCCGGGCAGCGAACGCGCGAGATCGATGCACTTTCCCTGCGTCGCTGGACGCGCTGTCAACGGGCGGCGCGTCGCGGCGTTGCATCTCGCGACGACCGCTCGCTCATCCGCAGCTTCGCGGTGCCGAGCGCCGACTCGCGCACGTCGATGTCTTCGGCGAAGGTCGGCGCGCGCTTCCGCGGCGAGAGCAGCTCGACGCGGCGTCGGGGCGAGAGCGCGGTGAGGACGCCGGCGCTCTCGGCCGGCGTGAGGGCGACGAGATCGAGCTTCACGCAGCTTCGCTTCCACACGACGACGAGATCGCTCTTGCTGACGAGGATGGCGTACGTCTTCCCCGCCTCGAGCCGGACGCGAACGCCGGCGACGCAGCCCTCTTCGAGCGGCAGATCGTGCCCGAACGCCGCATAGACGTGATCGCCGGGATCGGCTTCGAAGATCGCGTGGGCGCCGTCGGGAACGTCGGCGACGGCCTCCGCGTCCTCGTCGATGACGCGCGTGATCGACGGAAGGGCGGCGCCCGTGTCGCCGACGATCACGACGAGCGCGGCGTCGTCGGGAGCCTCGAGCGAGCGCGCGCTCGGCCGAACGGTGCGCGTCCCGCGCGTGAAGGCGCACCCCGACGTCGCGAGCGCCGCGGCGAGCGCCGCGCTCAGAAGACGAAGCCGCTGCCGGTCCATCGCGCCTTCGTGGTGTGGGAGGAAGAGGCCGACGATCGCTCGGCGGGCTCGGCCGGGTTCACCGTCGCGTGCGTCGAGCCGAAGTGCCAGACGAGCAGACCGACGCCGGCGACGATCGTCCCGATGACGATGCCGCTCACGCCGAGGACGGCGCGCCCTTCGCGCTCTTCGCGATCCATGCGCGAGCGCTCGTCGCTGGGCCACGCGATCGCGGTCGTGCCGCCGACGATGGCGACGAGGCCGCCGATCACGAGCACCGGCCCGAGCACGTCGGCGGCGGGGCTGCCCACCATCGCGTCGACGTGAACGCGCTCGCTGCGCGGCAGGACGAACGGCTCCGACGGGTTTCCCGTCCGCCCGCGCACCCGATACGTCGCCCCGGCGCGGAGCCGTTGATCGCACGGCGCACGACACACGAGCTCCCACCCCTCCACGGTCTCGCGATCGATGTACGGCACCATCGTCCCCGCGGGGAAGCGGACGTGGACGACGGTGCCGGTCGTCTCGTCGGCCCGCGCCGGCGCGGGCAGCGCGACCAGAATCCCCGCGATCGTGACAGCGGCTCGCCAGCTCATGCAGGCGAAGTTCGCAAGTCGTGTACCAGGTCGACGCGCTCGAAGACTCGCGCTCTTCAGATCGAGACGGACGCGAGCGAGCGACGCAGCTCCTCGAGCTGGGGCACGTTCTGGATCTTCTCCGACAGCTCGTAAGCGACCGCGCGCACGTTGCCGATCTGCTCGTCGACGCGCTCCGGCGCCGTCCCGCCCGCGCTCTTCTTCGCCGCCACCGCGACGCGCGGATCGAGGACGGCGAGGACGGCGGCGTCGAACGCGTCGTGCACCGTGCGCGCGTCGGCGAGCGGGAGCGTGGCGAGATCGATCCCGCGCTCGCGCGCGAGGTGCACGAGCTGCCCCGTCGCCTTGTAGGCCTCGCGGAAGGGAAGCCCCTTCCGGACGAGCGCCTCGGCGACGTCGGTCGCCTGCGTCGAGCCGTCGGACACCGCGCGCAGGCATCGCTCGGCGTCGAACGCGAGGTGGATCATCGCCCCGCGGACGGCGCGGAGCGCGCCGCGCACGAGCGGACCGGTGTCGAGCACCGCCTGGCGATCGTCTTGGAGGTCGCGCGCGTAGCCCGTCGGGAGGCCCTTCACGAGCACGAGCATCGACGTGAGGTTGCCGACGCCGCGCGAAGCCTTCGAGCGCACGAGCTCGAAGACGTCGGGGTTCTTCTTCTGCGGCATCATGCTCGAGCCGGCCGCGATGGCGTCGCCGATCTTCAGGAAGGCGAACTCGCTCGTCGTGAAGTCGATCACGTCGGTCGCGAGGCGGGCGAGCGCGAGCAGCACGCGGGCGCCCGCCCACGTCCAATCGAGCACGAAATCCCGGTCGCCGATGGTGTCCAACGCATTGGAGGTCGTGCCATTGAACTGGAGCATCGCCGCCACGACGTCGCGATCGATGGGGAGCGACGTGCCCGAGCACGCGCCGCAGCCGAGCGGCGACTCGTTCGCCCGGTCGAGCGCGACGGAGACCGCCTGCGCGGCGCGCATCATCTGGTTCGCCCACGCGGCGACGAGGAACCCCGCGGTGATGGGCTGCGCGCGCTGGCGGTGGGTGTACGCCGGGAGCACGACGTCGCGCTCCATCGTCGCGCGCTCGGCGAGCTCGGTGAGGAGGTTCGACACCTCCGCGAGCGTGCGCGCCGCCTGATCGCGCACGTGGATCCGAAGCGCGAGCGCGACCTGATCGTTGCGCGATCGCGCCGCGTGGAGGCGCTTGCCCACCTGGCCGAGCTCGCGCGTGAGGCGCGCCTCGATCGCCATGTGCACGTCTTCCTCGCCGTCGGCGAGCACGAGCGTTCCCGCCGTCGCTTCGTCGAACATCGCGAAGAGCGCGCCGCGCAGCGCCTGAGCGTCGGCCGTCTCGAGCAGGCCGACCTGGTGGAGCATCGTGACGTGCGCGGCGCTGCCCAGGAGGTCTTCGCGGACGAGCGAGCGATCGTGCGCGAGCGACGAGGTCCACGCGAGCAGCTCGGGGACCATCTCGGCGCGACCGGTCGCATCCGTCCGCGCCACGTTTCCCTCGGGGCAGACCGGGCAGGTCTCTTCGTTCATCTTTCTTCTCTACCCCGGTATGACCGGCGCTTCACAGTCGGCGTGGCGGTCCGGGTCGGGGCCGCCTGACACGTGTCGGCCTCGTTCGGGGCCATTTCACACGCGATCAGTGGGCCGAAGGCTTGGCGCCCGCGTCCGCAGCCGCGGAAGCCGCGCCAGGGGCGCCTGAGTCCGTCGCATCCTTCGACGGCTCGCTCAGCGCCCAGACCAGCCCGACCGTGAGAAAGAGGACCGCGCCGAGCGCGGGCAACCACATCGGCGTCTTCGGCTCCGGCGGAGGCGGCGGGCCGTGCGCGTGCGAATCGTCGGGATTTCCGTCACTTCCGCCCATCGAGAACCTGGCCACGTGTTTCCCATCCTTCGTGCGGTCATGTCAAGGGCGCGCGGTGCGGTGAGCGGCACGCCTGGTGCTAGATTGAAGACCCCATGGCGCGCCCCGTGCTCCTCGCAGTCCCCCTCCTGCTACCCCTTCTGGCCGCTTCGGCCGCGAGCGCAGCCCCCTCCGTGCTCAAGGCTCCTCCCGCGCTGCCCGCGCTGCCGGGAACATCGCAGCCTGCGAGCGGGCCAGCGCCGTCGCCCGTCGAGCTCAGCGGCTTCAGCGCCGAGCAAGTGCGCCGCGGCGTCGTGCAGGTCGAGCAAGGAGGGCGCCCGCTCGCCGTCGGCACCGTGATCATGAAAGACGGCCGCATCGTCACCGCGCTCTCGCCGCTCGCGAACGCCGGCGACGTCGACATCCGTTACGCCGACGGTAGCGTCGTGAAGGGCAAGGTCGTTCATCGCGACAAGGCGTGGGACCTCGCGCTCGTGGTGCCGCAGACCGGCAAGTGGCTCGACGGCCTCGTCCCGACCGACGCCGATCCGCAGGGCGTCGAGCTCCGCGCGTTCCTCCCGAAGGCAGGCAAGCTCGCGCCCGCGCCGCTCGCGGTCAAAGGCCGCGTCGACGCGAAGTCGAAGGAAGGGGAATCGCTCCGCAGCGCCCTCGACATGGACGCGAAGGGCGCGACGACCGTGCTCGGCGCTCCGCTCATCGATCCGAACGGCCGCGTCGTCGGCGTGCTCGTCAAGGCCTGCAAAGACGGCGCGCCCAACGCCGCAGCGCAGCCGGCGCAGGCCGCCGCGCAGCCGCCGTGCAGCCCGCTCGTCGTCGGCGCCCCCGTCTATGCGATCCGAAGCTTCCTCCAGAAGACGCCGGCGAACGCCGTGCAGCCCGCCCCGTGGCTCGGCCTCGCGGGCGGCCCGAGCGAGTCGGGCAACGTGAAGGGCGTCCGCGTCGTGGCGGTCGCCCCCGGAAGCCCAGCCGAGAAGGCGGGCCTCAAGGGCGGCGACAGCCCCGACACGATCGTCGCCGTCGACGGCCAGCCCGTCGAGACGCCCGAGCAGCTCGCCGACGTCATCGCCAAGCGCGCAATCGGCCAGCAGGTCAAGCTCCTCGTCTTCAGCGGAGGCAAATTCCGCGAGGCGAGCACGACCCTACGCTCGGCACCGTAGCAACGCGTGGTTGACACGGGGGGCCCCCGCCCTCGACCATTCTGACGTGGGACTCCGCATCGAGGTGGCCGGCGAGACGAACGTCGGCATGAAGCGTACGCACAACGAGGACAACTTCTCGATCATCGAGGACAGCGGCCTCTATGTCGTAGCCGACGGAATGGGAGGCCACGCCTCCGGCGAGGTCGCCAGCAAGATGGCGGTCGATTCGCTGAAGGAGTTCTTCGCGGCGACCGCCCAGGATCCCGAGCGCACGTGGCCCTACAAAATGGACCGGGCCAAGGGCTACGAGGAGAACCGCCTCATCACCGGCATCAAGCTCGCCAACCTCCGCATCTACGAGACGGCGCAGCGCGAGGCGGGCAAGCGCGGCATGGGCACGACGATCGTCGTGCTCTTCGCGGTCGAAGAAGGCGTCTACGTCGCGCACGTCGGCGACTCGCGCGGCTATCGCGTGCGCGACGGCAAGATCGAGCAGCTCACCGAAGACCACTCGCTGCTCAACGACTACATCAAGATGAAGCGCCTCACGCCGGAAGAGATCGCGAACTTCCCGCACAAGAACGTCATCGTCCGCGCCCTCGGCATGAAGGACACGGTGAAGGTCGACACGCGCTTCGAAACGCCGCGCGCCAACGACGTCTACATCCTCTGCTCCGACGGCCTCTCGGGTCCGGTCGAAGATCCGGAGATGCTCGAGATCATCACCAAGCACGGTGACCTCAAGCTCGCGGCGTCGAAGCTCATCGAGCGCGCGAACGAGAACGGCGGGCCCGACAACATCACCGCCATCCTGGCCCGCTGGGTCGACGACGCCTGAGCGCCGTCAAGTCGTCGCCGCTCTCGTACCCGGTCTTCCGGGCGCTCTGGCTCTCGGCGATCGCGACGTTCATCGGCTCGTTCGTGCAGAACGTCGCCGAGGCGTGGCTCATGCTCGATCTGACCAAGAGCCCGCTGCCGGTCGCGATGCTGTCGACCGCGTTCGTGGTCGCTTCGCTCGTGATGATGCTGCCCGCGGGCGTGCTCGCCGATCGGCGCGATCGGAGGAGCATCCTCATCGCGTCGCAGATCATCCAGGCGACGGTCGCCGTCGGGCTGGCCGCGCTCGCGTACACCCATCACATCACGCCCGAGGCGCTCATCGCCGGCGTCGCGCTCTTGGGGCTCGGCATGGCGCTCGGGGTTCCAGGCTGGACCTCGCTCGTGCCCGACCTCGTGCCCCGCGAGCTCGTCGCAGAGGCGGTCGCGCTCAACGCGGTCTCGTTCAACATCGCGCGCGCGGTCGGCCCGGCGATCGGCGGCTTCGTCCTCGCGCGCTTCGGGGTCACGACGTCGTTCTTGCTCAACGCCGCGAGCTTCCTCATCGTGATCGCGTCGCTCTTGATCTACGCGAAGAGCGACGACGAGACCCGGCCGCCGCCTCCGAAGACGCCGCTGGCCGAGGCGTTCACCGAGCCGTTCCCCGTCCTCACGGGCAACGCCGCCGTGCGCTCGCCCACGGCGGCGATGTGCGGCTTCACGCTCGGCGCGGGGATCTTCTATCCCCTCGCGCCCTCGTTCGCGAAGACGGTGCTCGGCGCGAGCGCGATGGAGTTCGGGCTGATGGTGGGGGCGATGGGCGCGGGCGCGGTGCTCGGCGCGTCGATCCTCAAGCGCCTGCGCAAGCGGCTCCATCCGCGCCTGCTCCTCACGCTCACGATGACGACCTTCGCGCTGAGCGCCGCCGCGATCTCCCGCGTCTCCTCGATGGTCGCGGCGATGGCGCTCTTCCTCCCCGCGGGGATCGGCTGGATGGGATCGTTCTCGTCGCTCTCCGCCCTCGTCCAGGTCTGGGCGCCGACGCGCGTCCGCGCGCGCTTCGTGGCGCTCTACACGATGATCCACCTCGCGATGTGGGCCGCCGCGTCGAGCATCGGCGGCTCGATGGCGGAGCGCTTCGGCGTTCGCGTCGCGATGCTCGCCGGCGCGATCGTGTGCGCGATCGGCGCGTCGATCACCTGGCGCCTCGGCCTGCCGAAGAACTTCACCGGCGAGCCGGCGTGACGCGCGTCAGTGCAGCGAGATCCCCATCGGGCCCATCGCGAGGTACACCGCGACGACCACGACGAGCATGACGCCGGCGACGAGCGCATAGTTCACGCGCGACTGCGTCGTGCTCCAGCCGTCGGCGTAGAACTTCCCCTTCGATCGCTGGCGGAGCTTGCGCTGCACGCCCACGAGGAGCGCGCGGTCCTTCTCCGCCTCTTCCTTCGAGGGCTCGGCCGGCTCCGGCGCGGCGAGGGATCGCTTGAGGAGCGCTTTGAGCGCCGGGGCGTCTTCGTCGAGCGAAGAGCGATCGGCCTCCGCGTCGTCGGGCTTGTCGTTCTCGTCGCTCATCCGATCTTCTCGCCGAGCTCGCGCTCGACGATCTCCTTGAGCTGGGCGCGCGCCCGGAAGATCCTGCTCTTCACCGTACCAGCGGCGAGGCCGGTGATCTGCTCGATCTCCTCGTAGCTGAGCTCCTCCACGTCGCGCAGGATGAGGCACTCACGGAACGTCGGCTCGATCTTCAGGATCGCATCCTGGACGATCTTCTCCACCTGACGCCCGGCCATCGCCTCGTCCGGTCGTTCGATCTGGGCGACGTTCGCCCTCTGCGCGTCGCCGAGAGGCACGCGCTCGGCGACCGCCTCGAGCTCGTCTTGCTCGTTCGCGTGGCGCACGCGGAGGTACTTCGACCTGTTCTTGCAGAGGTTCACCGCGATTCGATAGATCCACGTCGAGAGCTTCGACTCTCCGCGAAACGAGCCGATCGCCTTGAAGACCTGGACGAAGACCTCCTGGGTGAGATCCTCGGCCTCGGCGCGGTTGCCGAGCATGCGGAGCACCAGCGCCGAGACGCGCCGGCCGTACGCCTGAACGAGCTCGTTGAACGCCCTCTCGTCGCGTGCGACGAGGCGCTCGATCAGGTTGGCTTCGACCTCGTCGGGGAGCGCCACGTCCGGCCATGGTGCAACACTCTCGGTGGAGAGTGCAAAGTCACGCATTCGCCGGGGTGAGGACACGGCCCCGGGCGGAAAGTTCCGCCGCCTACGGGCTCACTCGGGTACGCCGGTGTCTTCCGGGTCGATCGGCTCTTCGGCCGCGTCTTCTTCGTCGCCGGCGTCGAGCTCCGCGTCGTTCGGCGGCGCGACGTCCGAGGTCGCCTCTGGGCCGGCCTCCGCGGCGTCGGGCAAGGGCAGCGTCGGGTCGAACACCGGATCCTCGGAGATTCCGAGCAGCCAGCTGCACCCCGCGGTGGCGAGCGCGCAGACGACGATCAGGAGGCGGCGAGCCCGCAGCATCCTAGAACGTACCCCCGAGCCCGAGCTCGGCGCCGCCGAGGCGCGGCCTGACGCCGATGTCCGCGCGCGGCTTGCCGCTCTGCGCGGGGCGGCTCGTGACGACGAGCCACACACCGACGGTCGTCGCGGCCACGCCGATCACGGTGGCCGCCGTGGCGACGGTCGCGCGCGACTGCGCCGAGTCGTAGAGCGAGAGGCCTTCGGCGGTGCAGCGGATCCCGGCGCACTGATCGCCGATCTCGTTGCGCTTCTCGACCGCGAGCAGCCCGTACGTGAGCCCGAGCGCGAGGCCGAGCGCGCCGGTAGCGGCGGTGACGTACCCCGCGATCCTTCGCGAGCGATCGGGATCCTCCGGAGCGGGCGCCGGCGGAGCAGGCGGTGGCGCGATCGCGAGATCGTCGGCGAGCGAGGGCACGCTCACGAGCTGCTCGGTCGGCGAGTTGGTGACGCGGAACCTCACGGTGCTGCGCTGCTTGCCCGGCGCGCTGATCGTCACCGAGTGATCGCCCGGGTCGAGGAAGATGGGCATGTACCAGTGCGAGTCGGGGAGCGGCTCGCCGTCGACGTCGACCGACGCGATCGCGTGACCCGCCGGGAGCTGGAGGAGAACGCGCGGCAGGCGCGTCTCGAGCGCGGCCGCGTGCTGCATGGCGAAGTCGCGTCGATCCTTCTGTCCGTTCTGCGCGGCCCACGCGGCGCCGTGGTGGAACTCGTTCCACGCGGTCGCCGTCTTGCCGATCGTCTCGTGACAGAGCGCGAGGTTGAGGAGCGTCCCGAGCTTCGGCCCGAGGCGGAGGCTCTCGCCGAAGTCGGCGCACGCCTCTTCGTATTTGCCCGAGTCGAACTTCTTCTCCCCCTGGCGAAAGAGATACTCCGCGCGCATCTCGTTCGAAACGCCGGGGGCCGCGACCTGCGCGCGCGCACGACCGGAGAGGGTTGCGAGCGCAGCGAGCGCAAGCACGGCGCTCGCGTGCGCGCAGCGTGTCGAACGGATCATTCGCGAGTGTTGAGAAACTTCGGCCTTTGGGGCTTCCCCGGCTTCACGTGACGCGAGCGCGGGGCTCCGCCAGTGTGTCCGGGCGTGTCGGGTAAGTCCATCACCATCGGCGCGTCCGGATCTTCCGAAGCCGGCGAGGCGCTGGTCTCGATCGGCTCGTCGGGATCGGGATCGGTCGGACCGGTCGGTCCGTTCTGCGCCGTCAACGGCGCAGGCGCCTGCGGAGCGGCCGCCGGCGTTCGCGCGCGCACGGCGGCGAACGCGCCCATCGCCGCGACCGCAACAGCGGCCGCCGCCGCGAGCGCGAGCCATCGCGACGCCGGCATCCGGCGGATGGCGCCTTGCGCGCGCGTCTTGAGGCCGTCTTCGCGCGTGTCGGTCACGTCGGCGGGCAGCCTCGGCGCCTCCGGCTCCGGCGCGCTCGCCTTCACGTTGGTGAGGAGCACGGGCGCCGTGCCTCCCCCCGTCGTGCGCGCGCGCTCCGCCGCGGCGACGAGCGCGTCGACCACGCGACGCGCCTCCGACGGCGTCTTCTCCACCGTCATCGTCTTCGCGCGCGCGAGCACTTGCTCGATGCGCTCGACGACGCCGTTCCACGCGCCGCTGCCGTAGGGCACGAGCGCCCTGGCGAGCGACGCGGCGTCTTGCCAGCGCTCCTCGGGCTTCCGCTGGAGGCATTTGGCGATCACCGTCGAGAGCTCGGGAGGGAGACGCCAGTTGCGGTGGTGGAGCGGCTCTGCGTCCTTCTCGAGGATCGCGGCGAAGATCTCGCCGACGCCGTCGCCGTCGAACGGCGGCCTGCCCGCGAGCATCTCGTACGCGACGACGCCGAGCGACCAGAGATCGGCGCGCGGATCGATCTCCTTCGCGTTGCGCAGCTGCTCGGGCGACATGTACACCGGCGAGCCGAGGACGGCCTGCCCGGTCAGCACCTTCTCCTCGGGGCTCGACTTGAGCGCCTTCGAGATGCCGAAGTCGAGGATCTTGATCACGTTGCCGCCGTCGGGGCGGCACGCGAGGAAGAGGTTCGCCGGCTTCATGTCGCGATGGACGATGCCGACCGCGTGCGCATGGCCGAGCGCCTCGAGCGCCTGGAGCATGTAGTCGACGACCTCGGCGAGCGGCAGCGGCCCTTGGAGCGCGAGGAGCTCTTCGAGGTCGCAGCCTTCGAGGTACTCCATCACGAGGAACGGCGCGCCGCTCGCCGTCGAGCCTGCGTCCATCACGCGTGCGACGTGCTCGCTCAGGATCCGCGCGGCCGCCTGCGCCTCGCGCGCGAAGCGCTCGACGACGGCGTCCGACGTCGCCGCGTCCGGGAGGAGCACCTTCACCGCGACGCGCTGACGGAGCACGAGGTGCTCGGCGGCGTACACGATGCCCATGCCGCCCTCGCCTGCGACCTTCTCGAGGCGGTACTTGCCGGCGACGACGTCGCCGACCTTGGGCATCGCATAGCCAGCAGCGGTCACCAGGCGCAGGCCCTCCGTGGTCGCCGGCCCGGGGCAGATCCGGGCACACGACGCCAAAGATGAGTATAGGCCGCCTCCTCTAGAGAGGAGAAGCACGCGAGAGGGAGGGCGGCGTGTGCGATAAGAGCGACAAGAGCGGCGGTTATCCGCCGAAAAGGGGCTGCCGCTTCGCGCCCGGCCTTGGGCGGAGTATGTAGGCGCGCCATGCACGCCAGGAAGACGGCCCGTGACGCGTACTTCCCCGATCGCTTCGACGACGTGTTCTTCGCCGCGCGCGGCGACGTCCGCTTCAAAGACGGCGGGGACGCGCGGCGCTTCGCCGACCGCGTGAACGTCCGCGACGAGCGCACGGGCGAAGGCGCGCTGCGGCCCGCGGAGCTCGCCGCGATGGCGCTCGTGCACGAGATCTTCCACGCGGTCATCAAGCTCCATCGCCAGCGGCACGGCGAGGCGTTCGCAAAGCTCGAAGGCCTCCTCGCGAGCCAGCTCGGCGCCGGCGCTCGCGAGACGCGCGTGAGGTTCCTCGAGACCTTCCCTACCCCGGCCATCTATCGAGGCGACGACACACCGCAGATGCTCCTCGCGCGCGAGGGCCGCGCCGCCGAAGAGGAAGCGACCGAAGAGCTGATCCTCCTCTGGCTCACGAACCAGAACCCGGCGTACGACAGCGTTCGCCCGATCGTCACCGACGCCGATCTCGGCGAGAGTTACCGCGCGTTCGTCGGCGAAGCGACGCGCTTCTTCGCCGGGCAGCCGCCGTTCGGACCGCGCGGAGAGTCGCTCATCGATCTGCTCCTCGCGCCGAGCCGCGCCGCGCCGCACTCGATCCTCGAGCAGCTCGACTACATCGAGAAGGAGTGGGGCCACGCGCTCGGCCTCGATCAGCTCCCCATCTGGCGGCGCATCTTGTGGGGCCGCGATTTTCTCCACGAAGAGGGCAAGTACTTCCAGCGCGCGCTCCAAGGGCCGGGCCCCGGCGCGCCGATCCTCGATCCGATGCGCTTCGCCCGGCAGGAAGAAGAGCCGAAGCGCTTCAGCGCCGATCTCGACTGGATGCCTCGCGTCGTCTTGATCGCGAAGACCGTCTTCGTCTGGCTCGATCAGCTCTCGAAGAAGTACCGGCGCGCGATCGAGCGGCTCGATCAGATCCCCGACGAAGAGCTCGATCTGTTGGCGTCACGCGGCTTCACCGGCCTCTGGCTCATCGGGCTCTTCGAGCGGAGCCGCGCTTCGAAGAAGATCAAGCAGATGCGCGGCGACCAAGACGCCGTCGCGTCGGCGTACTCACTCATGCGCTACGACATCGCGAGCGAGCTCGGCGGTCACGCGGCGTACGAAGACCTCAAGCGCCGCGCGTGGCAGCGGGGGATCCGCCTCGCCGCCGACATGGTGCCCAACCACGTCGGCATCGACGCCGACTGGGTCGTCGAGCACCCCGATTGGTTCCTCCAGGCGAGCTCGCCGCCCTTCCCCGGCTACCGCTTCGGCGGCCCGGATCTCTCGGAGGATCCGCGCGTCGGCGTCTTCATCGAAGAGGGCTACTGGAACAAGACCGACGCGGCCGTCGTGTTCCGCCGTCACGATCGCCACACCGGTCAGGATCGCTTCATCTACCACGGCAACGACGGCACCAGCATGCCGTGGAACGACACCGCGCAGCTCGACTACACGCGGGCCGAGGTTCGCCACGCGGTCATCGAGACGATCCTCCACGTCGCGCGGATGTTCCCCATCATCCGCTTCGACGCCGCGATGACGCTCGCCAAGCGCCACTTCTCGCGCCTCTGGTTCCCGCTGCCGGGCACCGGCGGGGCGATCCCTTCGCGCGCCGACTACGCGATGACGCAGGACGAGTTCGATCGCGTCTTCCCCGTCGAGTTCTGGCGCGAGGTCGTCGACACGGTGAAGGCGCGCGCGCCCGACACGCTGCTCCTCGCCGAGGCCTTCTGGATGATGGAGGGCTACTTCGTCCGCACGCTCGGCATGCACCGCGTCTACAACTCGGCGTTCATGAACATGCTCAAGCGGGAGGAGAACGAGAAGTACCGCCAGACGATCAAGAACGTCCTCGACTTCGATCCCGAGATCTTGAAGCGCTTCGTCAACTTCATGAACAACCCCGACGAGGAGACCGCCGTCGCGCAGTTCGGCGGCGACGACAAGTACTTCGGCGTCGCGGTGCTCATGTCGACGATGCCCGGCCTGCCCATGTTCGGGCACGGTCAAGTCGAAGGCCTCCACGAGAAGTACGGGATGGAG
The DNA here is from genome assembly GCA_019637175.1 of Labilithrix sp. Taxonomy (GTDB): domain Bacteria; phylum Myxococcota_A; class Polyangia; order Polyangiales; family Polyangiaceae; genus Labilithrix. Next base: position 22,611 of record JAHBWD010000023.1, read on the forward strand.
TACCGGCGCGCGAAGTGGGACGAGCACCCCAACGAGGGCCTCGTCGCGCGGCACGAGCGCGAGATCTTCCCCGTCCTCCAGAAGCGCTACCTCTTCAGCGGCGTCACCGACTTCGCGCTCTACGACTTCGTCGCCGAAGGCGGCGGCGTCGACGAAGACGTCTTCGCGTACACGAACGCCGCCGGCGGCGAGCGCGCGCTCGTCCTCTACAACAACAAGTTCAAGGACACGCGCGGCCGCATCCGCGCGAGCCTCGCGGCGCGACGCGACGACGGCAGCACGGCGAGCCGCCACGTCGCCGACGCGCTCGGCACGTCGCCCAGCCAGGGCGACTGGACGCTCTTCCGCGACGTCGCCAAGGGGCTCGAGTACATCCGGCCGACGAGCGAGATCCGCGGCGGGTTCTACTGGGAGCTCGGCGCGTTCAAGTACCACGTCTTCACCGAGTTCCGCGGCGTTCACGCGACGCCCGAGCGCCCCTACGACAAGCTCGCCGCGGAGCTGTCCGGCCGCGGCGTGCCGTCGATCGAGCAGGCCCTCGCGGAGGTGCGCCTCCGCCCCGTGCATCGACCGCTGCGCGAGGCCGTAGGCAAGGGGCACGTCGACTATCTGCTCGGCGCGTGGGACGAGAAGACGCGCGACGCCACCAAGGAAGGCGTGAACGCGCTCGACGAGCGCATCGGTCACGTCGCCGACGGGCTCGCATCCATGAGCGACGCCGCCGCCCCGCGCGCGAAGGCGCTGCGCGAGCTCGGCGAGCGCTACCACCGCGTCTTGAAGATGGTCCACGCGAACGCGCACGGCGATCCGGAAGTCGACGGCTCGACGTCCTCGGGCGAGGGCGAGCTCTTGATGGCCTGGGCGCAGCTCGAGGCCGTCCTCGACTTGCTCGCGGGCGCGTCGCCGCAGGAGACGTCACGCGCGGCGCTCGTCGATCGGTGGGAGCTCGCGTCGCCGCTCGCCGAAGGATTCGGCGGAGGATCGGGAGGCGAGCAGCGCGCTGCGCTCGTCTTGCTGATGGCGACGCTCCCGACCGCGCCGGTGCGCGAGGCGCTGCTGGCGGCGCTCGTCGACCCGAAGGCGCGCGCGTTCCTCGGCGTGCACGAAGCCGGCGGCGTCGTCTGGCTTCGCAAGGAAGCGTTCGAAGAGCTCGCCTCCGCGCTCGCCGATCGCGACGCGGTGGATGAGCGAACGAGCGCGGCGATGGCCCGTCGCGAGGTCGAAGACGCGAAGAGCGTCGCCGCGCGCGAAGGCTACAAGGTCGAGTGGATCGCCAAAGCGCTGGCGAGCGTGGATCACGGCCCGCCAACAGCGGCGCCGAAGAGCGCCGACGTCAAGCCTTCTTCCTGAGCACCCTCCACGCGACGGCGCTACCGGCGACGGCGAGCAGCGTCGCGGCGCCGAGGAGCACCCAGACGATCTTCGAGTCGGCGCGCCCCGTGTCGGGCGGGCAATAGACGAGACTCTGCGCGCGCTTGTCTTCGCACAAGACTTCGAGTCCGCGCGAGGTCGCGTCGTTGGTGCACGCGCGATCGTCGGCGAGGCACGAGACGCCGGTGCTCGAGCACTTGCGCGCGACGGTGCAGTACTCGACCGCGGGCCCGGGGAGATCGTCGGCGCGCGCGACGCCGACGGATCCGAGCAAGAACGAGACGGCGACGACGAGGAGAAGCTTCATGGGCAGCTCGACAGCTCGCGGATCCAGGCCTCGACCGCGGCGACGCCGGCTTCGTCGACGACGCTCGAGGCGAGCTTCGGCATGCGGCGCTCGTCGAGCGCGCGCATGCGAAGGGCGAGGATCGATCGCGCCGGATCGCCGGGCGCGACGATGCGCGCGCCCGCGACGTCCATCGCGTCGACCTTGGGCTCGGCGCAGAGCCCCGTCGCGGCGAGCGGCGTCTGGCTGCGAAGATCGAGGTCTGCGAGCGTGCCCGTCGCGCTTCCTTCGCGGTGGCACGTCGAGCAGTTCGAATGGAGATAGCTCCTCGCGCGCGCCTCCGCGGTGGCGGCCGCGTCGAGCGACACGAGAGGAGCGATCGACGGATCGATCGGCGTCGCGAGCGTCTTGGAGAATCGATCGAGCGCCTCTCGACCGGCGAGCTGCTTCGCTTCGAGCCCGAGCGTGTAACCGGCGGCGGGCGTGTGACACGCGTCGCAGTCGGCCGTGCTCGGGAAGTACCAGGTCGTGCCTGCCGGGAGCTTCGCGAGGCGGTTGCCGGCGACGAGCTCGGCGTCGGTGCCCTCCGCGTTCCACGCATACGAATAGCCCGTCCAGCTCTCGATCGCGTGCTGGACGAAGAGGCGCGTCTCGACGCGCTTGCCGTCGACGGCGAACGTCTTCACCGCCACGGTGCCGACGGGGAACACGAAGTCGCCGTCGGGCTTCGCGCCGATGCGACTCCCTTTCGGTACGACGACGAAGCGCTCCTTCGCGGCGCCGTCCGACCACAGCGCGGAGCTCACGTCGTACGCGATCGCGCCCGCGACCGCGCCCGAGGGCGCGGCAGGATCGAAGCACTTCGTCGCGAGCAAGGTCCGCGGCGGGCCCTCCGCGCCGCGCGGCGCGGCGTCGACCACGCGGTGGATCGCGTCCGACGTGACGACGAGGAGCTCTCCCTCCGCGTCGCGCCCGAGGACGGCGCCGGCGAGCGGCGGCCCTTCGAGCCGATACGACGTCTCCTGCGGCGTCCCCGACGGCCCGAAGCGATCGATCGCGACGAGCGTGCCTTCGCCCGTCTTCGCGGCGAGCGAGACGTAGCGGCCGCGGAGCGCAGGCACGCGCGCGCCGCGATACACGTGGGCACCCGCTTCCGCGCCGATCTTCGTCGTCGTGAAGATCGGCTCGGGCGCCGTGCGCCGCGATCGATCGAGGCGGAACACGGTCGTCTCCGCGCCTGCTTCGGTGTACCAGAGCTCGCCGAGCTCCGGATCGACGTCGGCGCTCGAAGGTGCGCGCGTGCCGGTCGACCAGATCTCGGGGCGCCCTTCGGGCGGAGCGAACGCGTTGCCCGGAGGGATCGCGACGGCTTCGCCGCTCACGTCGAGGCGCAGGATCTTCCCGAGCACCCGCTGGGGATCGTCGTTCGCCGCTCCGGCGAGCGACGTCACGACGTACAGCAGACCGTCGGGGCCGAAGTGAACGTCCGCGCGCGCCTCTTCGACGCCGTTGCCCTCGCTCTCGAGCAGCACCTTCTCCGTCGCCGGATCGAACGAGCGCCCTCCGTCGGCGCTCGCGTAGCGCACGAGCGCGAGCCGCCTCTCGCCGCCGGCGAGAGGCGATCGGATCGCGTACGCGTTCACGCCGCCCGCGGCGTCCTTGCCCACCGCCACCGCGCTCGGTCGAGAGAGCTCGTCGCCGGGCAGGTCGAGCGCGACGACGACCGCGCCGTCGCCTTCGAAACGGCGTAGCGCGCGATCGGTCCCGAGGACATAGGTGTGGCCGCCGCCCGCGACGACCGCGCGCGGCGCGATGCCGATCGATCCCGCGATCCGCTCGAGCGCGAGCGAGGGCTCGGGCGCGCGCTCGAACGCGACGCACGGGGAAGCCGGCTCCTCGATCTCGGCGGAGTCGGATCCACACGCGACGATGATCGCGGCCGCGAGGGCGATCGACGGCGCCACGAACGCTCGCATCGAGCGTTCACGTTATCATCAGGTTCGACGCTGCGTCTCGCCGCGCCGCTGAAGCGGCGCCGCTCGGCTGGTCGACGGCTCGAGCTCGGTGGCGATCGAGTGCAGCTGCTCGATGACGAGATCGTTCGACCGCTCGACGACGTCTTCGTCATCGTAGTCGTCGTAGTCGTCGTCGGGCGCAGGCGCGTCGTCGCCGTCGATCTCGTCCTCTTCGTCGAGGTGCGCGTCTTGGTCGAGCCGTCGCACGAGCGCCTGCTTGAGCAGGCGCACGTGCCGCTCGTCTTCGCGACGGAGCTCGCTGAAGAGCTTGACGATCTCGTCGTCATCCGCGTCGCGAAGGTGCTTGTCGTACGCCTCGAGCGCCTCCGCCTTGTTCTGAAGGACGGTCACGAGGTCATACGTGAGATCGTCGATCGGAGAAGGCGAGGCCATGGCGTCACATGTCCTTTTCGAGCTTGTCGATCGTCGCTTCGAGCTTGTCGAGCGCGCGCTCGACGTTCGCCTTGGCGGCGTCGAAGTCGTCGGGAGACGCAGCCTTCACGGCGCGCAGCCGCGTCTCCGCCTCGTTGCGCTCGACCGTGTGCGCGCGCCAGTCGGTCTCGAACTGCGCCTTCTTGGTCGCGCTGAGCTTGGCCGACTTCGCCCGCAGCTCGTGCGCTCGCGCGTCGGTCTTGGCGATGCGCTCCTTCGCCTTGGTCTCGAGGTCTTGGCGCGCATGCTCCAGCTTCGCGTGAGCCTCGGTCACGTCTTCTTGGCGCTCCGCCAGCTCGCGCTGCTGCGTGGCGCGATGTTCGGCGCGCTCCTTCATCTGCTCCGCTTCGAGCTTCGTGCGCGCTTCGGGGCTCATGGGCCGCTGCGCTTGCTGCCGATGCTGCTCTTCCATTGCGGCTTGCTCGCGCTGCGCTTCGATCTGCTCGCTGGTGAGCTCCGCTTCGGCCGACTTGGCTTCCTTGGCCCGGTCACCGGCGCAGCCGGCGAGCGCCAGCGCGAGCACGGGAACGACACCGAGCGCGATTCGTTCGAGCTTCATTCGCATTCCTCCATTTTCAGGGCGTGCAGAAAAGTGCGCCTGCCGCACATGCCCACGACAGCCGTGGCGCCCCTTGCCGGGTAGCGAAACGTGTGCCGTGCTCGGCGGCGGCTCCGCCGCCAATTCCCCAGGAAAATGAGGCGCAGCGCGCCTCACCATGACCTTTCCGCATCGCATCAAGCGCCTCGAGGGGGCGGCGGATCCCAGAGATCGCGAGCGAAGGTGGGGGAGAGAGCCAACGGAGACGGGAACGAGCGTTGCAGTCCGGCCCAGCAGTGCTAAACAGGCTGCCCATGAAGCTCGACCGTATGTTGCAGCTCGCGATCGCCGGTGCGGCGATCTCGCTCGCGTGCGGTTGCAGCGCGACCGCTCCTCAGGCGCCCGTCGTCGCCGAGGCGCCCGGCGCGGCGACGCTCAACTATGCGATCGTCGAAGGGCCGGCGCCGAAGGTCGGCAAGCCCTCGCGAGAGAGCGACGAGGCGGCCCCGGCCGAGAGCCTCGGCGCTCCGAAGGAGCCGCGCCGCGCGGGCTCTCGTCGCGCCGGCGGCTTCGGCTCCTGGAAGTAGTCACGCCTCTCGCGCTCGCCAGCCACCGGCGCGACGCGAGCGCCCGGGCCACGCCGTAGGCATCGCGTCGTCGACGCCGAGCGCGAGCGGCGACTGATCGATCCGCGAGAGCAGATCGGCAGGATGATCGTAGATCGCGATCGCGTCCTCGAGATCGCCGTCCTTCCACCCGCCGGATCGAAACGCGATCGTCGACACGCCCGCGCGCGCGGCCGCGGCGATGTCGTAGGGCGTGTCGCCGATCATGATCGCTTCGCGGGGCCCGACCTCGGCGCGCTCGAGCGCCGTCTTGACGACATCGGGATCGGGCTTGCTCCGCAGCTCCTCCGACGTCACCGCGAGCGAGAGGAGGTCGGCCACCGCGGCTTCGCGCAGGAGATCCGCGAGCTCCGCTTCGCTCGCCGACGTGACCGCGAGGCACGTGAGCCCCCGCGATCGGAGCCGATCGACGAGCGCGCGCGCGCCGGGCAACGGACCGAGGTCGGGGAGGTAGTGCGCCTTGAAGACCGCGGCGCGCCGCTCGATGAGCAGCTTGCCCTCGATCGACTCGGCCGCGATGCCCGCGAGCTCCGACACCATCTTGTCTCCGCCCTTGCCGATCTTCGATCGCACGAGATCGTAGGGCACGTCCTTGCCGTGTCCTCGGAGAACGTCGAGCCACGCGTGCGCCTGCGCGTCGTTGCTGTCGAGAAGCGTCCCGTCGATGTCGAAGAAGACAGCCCGAATACGCGCCATGGGTCACACCTCGCGGCGAGCGAAATGCAGTCGACGTGCCGGCGTCGAAGAGGCCCTCGCGGCGCGCTTCGCGGCCTCGCGCCGGGCGCGCGGCGCGAGACAGTGTGCGCGCGCGCACGGTGGCGTGATGGCGCGAGGCGCGCCGCCTCGATCGCGGTGCGCGATCGCCTCACGCGATCTGGAGCTTGTGGCGCGCCGTGATGACGTACGCCAGACCGGCGGCGAGGAAGTAGCCGGCGACGACCATCAGCATGAGTTGCGTGAACAGAGACATCGAGCGCCAGAACACGATCGAGACGCTCATCACCGCGAGGCCGAGCCACACGGCAGCAGACGCGAGGACGCCGACCATCACCGCCGGAAGCGCGACATACGCCCGCGCCGGCCCTTGCACCCACGGCGACGGCGTCCACGGGCCCGTCGGAGGAGGAGGCGTCTCGCCCGGCGGCGGAGCTGGCGTCGGCGTCTCTCCCGGCGACGGCGAGCTCCAGCTGGGAGAGGGCTCGAACGGTGACATGCGACTTGCCATCCCTCGAGCGAATGCATCGCGCATACCGCGTCTGCCGCGTCTGCCGCGTCTGCCGCGTCTGCCGCGTCGCCGCGTCGGCCGCGTCACCAGCCCGTCCGCGAGCGAATCGACGCCGCGAGCTCGTTCGCGACGCGCTCGTGGAACGCCGGGTTGCCGTGGCCTTCGCAGCCGGTGAGCTCGCTCGGCGGCGCGAGGCCGGGCGACGCGACGTAAACGCGAGCATCGCCCGCGCGGCTTCGCTCGGCGGCGACCGTGTCGATCGCCGACACCACGTGCGTGCGCGATTGCCGGTCGGGGGGCTGCGCGTCGGTCACGCTCGGCGAGGCGGCGAGGAAGACGTGCGCGTCGGGCGCGCTTTCGCGAATGAACGCGACGAGCCTTCGATACGCCTCGGTGAACTCTTCCGGCGGCGAGGGGCCGTCGTCGCTCGGCTGTCCGATGTCGAAATCGTTGCCACCGATCATGATCACGACGACGTCGGGAACGAAGAGCGAGAAGTCGTAGTCGCTCGTCGCGTCGTTCGGCAGCGTCCGCGGATAGATGATGGGGAAGGTCAGCGGATCGGGTCGCCAGATGTTCCTCACGAGGCCCTTGCCCGAGTGCACGATCCCGTGAACGTCGGCGGCGAAGGTCTCGCCCAGGATCGCGCCGAACGAGCGCCGGAAGTTCTGCCAGCGCGCCGCCCAGTTGTGCGGGGGGCAGTCGCCGACGCCCTCGACGCCGAACGCCGCCGGCTGCGAGTCGCCGATGATCTCGATGCGTCGCGCCGGCGCGGGAGGCGGCGCCTCGAGCGCTCCGCCGGGGAACGTGTAGCCGAGGAACTGCGTCGTCCCGTTCTGCGCTTCGCTGCGCTTGTAGAGCTCGACGGTGTGCGTCCCGCCCGCGAGGCCGTCGGCGAGCACGTAGTCGTGTGCGCCGGTCTGGAGCACCACCTTGGGCTGCCACTTTCCGTCGATCGCGACGTCCCATTCGCTCGGGCCGCCTTCCATCCACGGCTCGACGCGCTCGTTGAGGCGCGCGGAGACGGAGGTGCCCGTGAAGCGCGCGACGATCCTGCACCCGGGCCACGCGCACCAAGGTCCGGCGGGATCGCGCGTGTCGAAGCGTCCGACGAAGCGAACGCCCGAAGGTCCACCATGGACCGACGGCGCGCCGTCGCCCGGCGGAGCGGCGTCGGGGCCGGGTGACCCGCCGTCGCCCTTTGCCCCATCGGCGCCGCCGGAGGGACCGAGGTTCGCCGGCGGCCGATCTTCGGCGCGATCGCGCGCGCACGCGATCGCGAGCGACGCGACGAAGAAGGAGAAGAAGAGAGCGAGCGCAGAGCGTGAGGTCGCGATCATGGAACGCGGACAGACTCACGCACGTCTTGCGCCACGATCGCGCTGCGCGCTGCGCGGCATCGAGCCGCGCGGCTCCTTCTCGCGCCTACGCGCGGCGCCGTCGCGCGAACGCGAAGGAGAGAGCGAGCATGGCGATCGCGATCCCGGGTCCGGCGGCGCCGGAGCCGCCGCGCGCGATCGCGCAGCTCGCGGTCGTCGTCGTGGTCGTCGGCGTCGTCGCGCCGGGGTCGGCCGCCGGCGGCGGTTCTTCGCTCGGCTCGATCGGCGCGGCCGCGTCGGTCTCCGTCGCTCCCGCGCCGCCGGCCCACGCGGGCAGCGCGTAGCCGCCGGCCTTCGCCGCTTCGTTCGCTCCGTCGACGAGGAACGCCGCCTTCGTGTCGGTCCGCACGTAGACGGCGTCGCGACACCGCACGCCGTCATCGCTCGCGCGCGAGAGGACGCCCATGACGACCGGCTTACCCGCCGCGATCGACGCGGAGCCGAACGCGCCCGACCCCGAGTCGCCTTCGCAGAGACCGCTGCCGGCGGCGAGCTCGGCGGCGGTCATCTGGTAGTCGGCAGGATCGCAATCGAGCGCGGCGTCGCCGGGGATGCACTCGATGGTGACGTTGTCGCGACGACGTCGCGTCCCTTCGTCGTTCTCCGAAGGGCCGCTCGTGCCGTAGCCGATCGCGATGAGCTTCGTGCCGTGCTTGGAGAGCGGTCCGTCGAGCGCCGGCGCGGCGGCGACCGCGGCGGCCGCGGGGACGAGCTGATCGAGCACGAGGAGCGCGATGTCGTTGCCGCAGAAGAGCGTCTCCGTCGGAACGAGCACCTTCGTCACGCGATACGCGGCGACGTCGAAGTCGGCGACCGCTTGCGTCGCGACGCGGAAGCGGCTCGCCGCGCGCGGCGCGTCGAATCGATCCTGCGAGCAGCGAACGAAGCTGCCGCCGTCGTCGTCGGCGACGCAGTGGCGCGCGGTGAGGACGAGGTTCGGCGCGATCAGCGTTCCCGAGCAGATCCCGCCGCCGCTCTCGAAGACGGCGACGGCGAACGAGCTCCCGCTCTCTGCGACGCCGCCTTGGATCCGATCGGAGCGCGCGCCGATCCGCTCGCTCTCGACGCGCGCGGACGTGCAGGCGAAGACCGCGACCGAGACGACGGCGAGAACGCCTGTGAAGCGACGTCGACGCGGCTTCACGGCGCGCTGAGGCGGACCTTCACGCGCGAGGGGTGGTACTGGTTGTCGATCTCGCCGTCGACGACGCGCAGCGAGTCGGTGTCGCGCGCCAGCGCGAGGAGCGTCTGGTAGCTCGGCATCGATCCGTCGAGGAACTTGGCGATGAACTTCCCGTTGGCTTCACCGCTCTTGTACTCCGGCGCTTCGAGGCCGTTGGTGATGATGTCGAGCGTCTTCGATCCGCCCTGCTTCAGCGTGAAGAAGTCCTTCTCGTAGTAGTTGTACGAGACGCAGCTATCGAACCAGAAGAGCTGGTAGCTGCCGGGGAAGCTCGACGGACGGAAGTTGTCGGGATCGAGCGGGCCGTAGCCGATGTACGAGTGACCGTTGTAGATGACGACGTCGGCCTTGCGCACCGCGAGCCGATGCGGCTCGGGGTTCTCGTCGGCGCCGAACATCGTGAAGAGGCGCAGCGTGAAGTCGTTCGGCGCGGCGTCGCCGATGGCGACCTTCACCTTCTTCTCGAAGGTGACCCACTTGCCGTCGAGCTTGTTGGCGATCTTCGCCTGGAGCTCGTTCTTCCCCGCGGCGGAGAGGCCGGCGGGGAAGCCGGTGCCGTACACCTTCCACTGGATGAAGTCCTTGAAGCCGAGGTTCTCGAGGCGCTTGCCTTCGACGGTGACCGTCGAGACGTCGACCGCGGGCTCGATCTTCGTGAGCTTGAACTCGGGGTGCGTCTCGAAGACGACGCCGAGGGCGTCCATCCACTCGTAGTAGCCGTCGTCTTTGTTGGCTTCGGTGCGATCGTGCGCGAGGCGACCGTTGACGAGCGCGATGGTGAGCACGCCGGGCTCGACGCCTCCGCTGAAGAGCTTGTCGTACTCGGGGTAGGTCGCGTTCGTCGCCGTGGCCGCGCGCGCGAGGCGCATCGCGGTGGGGAGAAACGTTCGTTCGACGCGCGACTTCGCGACCATCGCGCGCTTGTCGGTGAGCTTCGACGTGTCGGCGTCGATCACGCGCTGCTCTTTGTCGATCGCGGCGCGACACGACGCCTTCGCGGGGTTGAAGCTGTACCAGAGCAGTCCGTCGCGCGCTTCGTCGCGCGCTTCCTTGTCGTTCTTCGTGCACGCGGCGACGACCGTGTCGATCATGTGCTGCGAGCCCCGCGCGAGGAGCGCGAGCGAGAGGTTCGTGTGCCGCGCGAGCGCGATCGGGATGACGGCCTCGTCGTTGTAGGTGTACTTCACCTCGAGCATCGGCTTGCCGGCGTCGCTCGCGACGTTCGGATCGACGACGACGACCTCGCGCTTCTTGAAGCTCGCCGGATCGACGTTCTGCATCTCGCGCGAGCGCGCGGCGACGTCCTGCGCGAGCAGCGCGCCGAACGCGGTCTGCGTCTGCTTGTGCGCCGCCTCGAGGATCTTCGTGTTGCTCGCGCCCTTGTCGACGTAGACGACGCCTTCGAAGCTGAGGAGGCGCTGCCGCGCGGTGAGGCTCGTGAGATCGTCCTCGTCGACGACCGGCTCGTCGCCCCCCGCCGAGCACCCCGCGAGGAGGGCCACGGCTGCCCCGACAATCCACGCCCGACCACGGCCCATGAGCGCACCAGTCCTTTCGACGGGCCTGGTGGGTGCAAAGCGCGAACCATCCTACATTTGACCACGTGACGCGGACTTAGCGCGCAAGATCGCGGGATTCCGGACTAAATCTGTGGATCCGGCGATCCAGCATCCTCATTCGAATCACTCCGACGCGTGCTACGAAGGAGGCTCTTCTCGCGATGGACGCCGTCTACCTCGTCGCCGTGCTCGCCCTGATCGCGCTCGCCCTCTGGGCGGCGACGCGGCAGAACGAGGTCTTTCGCGTGACCGTGCGCGCGGGCAAGGCGACCGTCTTGCGAGGCCACGTCCCCAAGAGCTTCCTCGGCGATCTGCGAGAGATCGTCGCGCACATCGACCAAGGCGTCGTGCGGGCGGTCAAGCAAGACGGCCAGGCGCGCCTCGTCGTTTCGGGCTCGATCGACGAAAACACGGCGCAGCGCCTTCGCAACGCCTTCGCCGTGAACCCCGCGAACCGGCGGCTCTAGGCCGCGCGCGGGCTCAGCAGCCGGCGAGGATGATCGCGGGCGGAACCGGCAGCTTGCGCGGGCGGCGCAGGCGGCGCATCACCGAAGAAATCAGGTCAGCGAGCATTTCGCCGGCTCTTTTGCGCCCAATCGCCCTCAAGGTCAAGCTTTCGTTGCGACCTAACTTCCATCCCTAGCGACGTCGCAGGGTTAGCGCCTCACCAGACCTTCACGATCGTCATCTCGCGCAGGCCCGCCTTGGCCCGGAGCTCGATGACGTCGCCCTCGGTCCTGCCGAGCAGCGCCTTGCCGAGAGGCGACTGGGGCGTCACCACCTGGACGCTCGCCCCCTCGAGCGAGAGGCGCGTCCCGCCGCCGTGGGGGCACATGAAGTACGTCGCCTCGTCGTCGTCGTCGTCTCGCAACGTCACGACCGCCGAGGCGCAGATCGGCGTCGTTTCGCCGAGCTCGACGAGATCGAGGCCCGACAAGACCTTCACCGCGGTCTCGAGCTCGCGCACCCGCTCGGCCTGCCCGGCCGCGAGGTACGACGCCTCGAGCGCGCGCGTGTCTTTGTCGTTCTCCGGCTTCGCCTCTTCGTGCGTCGCCGCCTGACGCGCATCGGCGTGCGCCTTGGTCATCCTCGCGATCTCCTCCTCGATCTGGGCGAGGAGACCGTCGATGAGCAAACGCTTCTTCTGCCGGCTCATCGCGAAGCCGTATCGCCCTCGGGCGAAAGGCCGTCAAGAGGCTTCACCTCGAGCGGGACACGTACGCGACGTGGCGCGGCGCGCGCTTCCGAGCTCGGGCACGCGACCGCCGGCGAATCGCGCGGGTGAGTGTCGTGGCGCGGACGCTGCACGCGCTTCCGCATGCGCCATCTCCTCTCGATGATGAGCTGCGCTGCGCTCGTGCTGGGCGCATGCGCGCGTCGGCACGCCGCTCCCGTGGTCATCACGAGCGGCGAGGTCGACACACCGGAGCCTTCCGTGAAGGCCCTCTCGACGCGCCTCGCCGCGGAGGTCTGCGATCACGAGAGTCGCTGCGGACGCGCGGCGGACATCCCTCAGTGCATCCAGCTGCTCGAGGTCAGGGCGCACGAGGAGATGGCCGACTGGGAGTGCCCTCCCGCGGCGCGGCGCGCGCGGGTCGAAGAGTGCCTCGCGACGATCGGCACCGAGCCGTGCTTGATCGATCTCGCGCACGCGCCAGCGCCGATGTGTCGCGCCAACGTCGCGTGCCCGAACCTCGCGGAGAGCCCGCGCGCGCGCCGAACGACTACTTCGCGGTGATGGGCTGCGAGAGCTTCGCCGACTCGTTGCCCTCCTTGTCCTTCACCCAAACGTTGAGCGTGTAGTCGCCGGGCGCAGGCAGCGCGAGGGCGATCGCGACCTTGACCTGCGCCTTCGTCGCGCCGTTCGCGTTCAGCGCGGTCTCGGCGAGCTGTTGCGTCTGCCCTCCAGGGACCGTGATCGAGGCGACGAGCGCGCTCACGTCGCCGTCCGCGTCTTCGACGATCGCGTCGCCTTGGATCATGACCTGCTTGTTCACGTCGACCGTCGTCGGCGTGAGCGTCAGGTTCGAAAGCGCCGGCGGCGCGCCCGCGTCGGCGCAGGCGAAGAGGGTGACGGCGCAAGCGAAGAGGAACGAGTGACGCAACATGATGGCTCTCCTTGACGGGTCTCGAGCCGCGCCGTGAGCAGGTTGCATGCCACGTCGCGAGCGCCTCGATTTCAGGCGTTTCGTCGGCGCGCGCGAGGCGCCCGAGAACGCGCGGTCACGATCCCGGTGTGCTCGGTGTCGAAGCGTCGCGCGTCGAGACGCTCTTCCTCTTCACGTACGCGACGACCAAGAACGTGAGCTCGTCGACGAGCGCAGGCGTCTTGTACCGCGGACGATCCACGACGGCGCCCTGCACGACGGCGAGCACGACGCGCACGAGGACGAACGCCGCCAGCTCGCGATCGGGCAGCGCGATCCCGGCTCGCTCCAACGCTTCGCCGAGGATCGCCTCGAGGCGCTCCTCGAAGCCGACCATCTCGCGACGGGCGGTCGTCCGCAGCACCTGCTCGATGAGGACGCGGTGGAGCGCCGGGTTGATCCCCTCGGCGCGAACGAGCTCGGCGAGCAGATCGTGGACGACTTCTTCGAAGGTCTCAGGCGTCGCCGTCCCCAGGCGCGCGCCGATGAGCGCCATGAGGCCCTCGCGATAGCGCCGCAAGAGCTCGACGGCGATCGCGTCCTTGCTCGGGAAGTATTGGTAGAGCGACCCCACGCTGACCCCCGCCGCAGCGGCGATGCGGTTCGTGGTGGCCTTGCCGTACCCCTCCTTGACGAAAACGCGAGCCGCCGCCTCGAGCAGCGTCTCGACCATCGCGATCGATCGCTCTTGCTGCGGTTTTTTTCGGCTTCCGGCGCGGGGAGAGCGGCTCGCCATCGCCCAATGAGAACGCGAGTAGCGAATGCGAGCAATACCTCGCATTCTTTGACGCGAACAAGGAGACCGCGACATGCTTCAGCTGAACGCCGAGTGGACCGATCTGATGAGGAAGTACGAGGGCGATCACACCGACCCGCGCAACCAAGCCTGTCATCGCGTCGGCATTCCGCTCATCGCCGCGAGCCTCCCCGTCGGCGCCACGATCGTGGGCCTGCCGCTCGCGGCGGCGATGTTCACGACCGGCTGGACGTTCCAGTTCGTCGGCCACTACTTCGAGGGCAAGAAGCCCTCGTTCGTCGACGACAAGCGAAACCTGCTCGTCGGCCTCCTCTGGTGGCTGAAGAAGTCGGGCGTGTCCATCGAGCTCGCCGACGCGCCCGCGAGCGAGGTGCGCGACGAGCGCTTCGCCGCCGCCGCAGAGTGATCTCGCCGCTCAATCCGGCTTGAACGTCAGATCCACCTCCGCGCCGGACGTGCCCGGCTGCGCGTTCGCGATTCGTCTGCCGGCCACCGATCTCGCGATGCACTTTCCGACCTCGGCGAGCGCTTCGTTCCCCGCGAACGAGGCCTCGCCGACCCAGCCGTCGTTCTCCATCTTGATGTGGAGGGTCGCTCCGCCCGAGAGGCCGGGGTGGCTCTTCAACTGCTCGCGGTAGCACTGCGTGAGCTTTCCCATGGGCAGCGCCGCGAGGACGTCGGCGGCGGGAGCGCGATCGCAGCGAACGCTGCCCGCGAAGACGCGGCCGGTCTCGACCGCTTCGGTGACGCTCGCTTCTGGAGTCGCGCTCGCGTTCGGGGTTGCGCTCGCGCTCGTTGCGTTCGCGCTCGGGCCGGCGGGCTCGGCGTCCGCGATCGCCGCTGCGGCGGGCGACGTTGCCGTGCTCGCGTCCGTCGACGACGCGACCGGCGCCGCCGACGTCACCGCGGCGACGGACTCGACGGGCGCCACCGCCGACGAAGAAGCCGACGCCGACGCGATCGGCGCCGCGCTCGCGCTCGGATCCGGCTCTGGCGCCGCGACGGGCGCGCTCGCCGACTCCGCGACCCCCGTGAGCGCGGGCTTGGTCTCGACGGGCGTTTGCGACGTTCCCGGCGTTCCTCTCAAGAACGCCACCACGACGATCGCTGCCGCGACGACGAGCACGATCGCGGCGAGCCGCTTCGCGCGGCTCTGCCTCGCCGACGGCGGAACCGACATGAGCTGACTGCGCAAAGTCGGCTGCGTCGGCACTTTGCGAATCGACTCCGACGAGAGCTCGATCGTCTCACTCTCGGGATCGGCGTCGTGGCTCTCCGTGCGCACCATGAGGCGCGGCGACGACTGCGGCTCCGGCGCGCTGCCCTCGAGCGCGCGCGTCAGCTCGGCGCGCATCTCGCGCGCGTGCTGATGACGCTGCGCCGGCGGCTTGCTCATCGCCTTCATGCAGATCTGCTCGAGCGCGCGGTTCACGGCGCGGTTGACGCGCGAGGGAGGGATCGGGCGCTCCATGACGTGCTTGAGCAACACGTTGACGGGCGTGTCGGCCATGAACGGCACGCGACCGGTGAGCAGCTGATACAGGATCACGCCGACGGCGTAGAGATCGCTGCGCCCGTCGAGCTTCTGTCCCCGCCCTTGCTCCGGAGACATGTACTCGGGCGTGCCGACGACGATGCCGTGGGAGGTCAGCATCTCCTGCCCCTGCTCGGCCGCTTCCTGACGCGAGCCCGTCATCTTCGCGACGCCGAAGTCGCAGACCTTCACCACCTCGGTCGTGCGCCCTTCGTCGTCGACGGTCGCGTGGACCATGATGTTCTCGGGCTTCAGATCGCGATGGATGATCCCGAGATCGTGCGCGACGGCGAGCGCCGCGAGCACCTGCCGCAGCAGGTCGACGATGCGGGAGGCGGGCAGCGGCCCCTCGTCGCGCAAGATGTGAAAGAGCGTCCTCCCCTCGAGCAGCTCCATCACGAGGAAGCAGGTGCCGTCGCTCTCCTCTCCGTAGTCGAGCACGCGCACCGAGTTCGGGTGATCGAGCCGCGAGGCCGTCTTCGCCTCGCGCTTGAACCTCCCGAGCGCCGAAGGCTCCGCGGTCAGGTCCTTGCGCAGCACCTTGATCGCGACGGCCTTGTCGATCTCGAGCTGGCGGGCGCGATAGACCGATCCCATCGCCCCCGAGCCGATGACCGACTCGATGACGTACCGCCCCGCGATCGTGCGGCCGACCAGCGATTCTTCGGCGGAAGGGCCGGTCATGACGGGGAGAGTCTAAATCGCCAGCTACTCCACGGTCACGGTCTTCGCGAGGTTACGCGGCTGATCGACGTCGGTGCCCTTGAGATCGGCCATGTGGTAGGCGAGCAACTGGAGCGGGAGGACCGTCAACAGCGGAAGCACCTCGGCGGCCGCCGCCGGAACTTCGATGACGTCGGCCTCGGCGAGGACGACCTGTCCCCCGCGCGCGCTCCGGGGAGCGCCGTCGCCGCAGAGCCGCTTCACGTCGACGTCACCCTCGGTGGCGATGGCGATGAGCTGGCCCTCGCGCGCCTTCACTTCCTGCATGTTCGAGAACGTCTTCTCGTAATGGTTGTCGCGCGGACAAACGACGACGACGGGCATGTCCTCGTCGATGAGGGCGATTGGTCCGTGCTTCATCTCGCCCGCGGCGTATCCCTCCGCGTGGATGTACGAGATTTCCTTGAGCTTGAGCGCTCCCTCGAGCGCGATCGGAAAGTGCGTGCCGCGACCGAGGAAGAGCATGTCGCGCGCGCGCAAGTGCTTCTTGGCGATGCTCCTCAGGCGATCGCCGTTGGCGAGCACTTCGCGCATCTGCGCCGGTACGTGCCACAGCGCGTCGAGGATCCGCCGCGCCTGCTCCACGGGGAGCGTCCCTCGCCGGCGCCCGAGGAAGACCGCGAGCATCAGCATCGCGGCGAGCTGGGTGGTGAAGCACTTCGTCGAGGCCACGCCGATCTCGGGGCCGGCGTGCGTGTAGAGCGCGCCGTCCGACACGCGAGGGATCGCGCTGTCGACGACGTTGGCGACCGCGATGATGTGGGCGCCGGCTGCCTTCGCCGCCTTCACCGCCGCGAGGGTGTCGAGCGTCTCGCCGCTCTGGCTCACGGCGACGATGAGATCGTTGGGTAAGAACACCGGCTCGCGGTAGCGCACCTCGCTCCCGATCTCGATCGTCGCCGGCACTCGTGCGATCTGCTCGATCCAGTAGCGCCCCGCCATGGCGGCGTGCGCGCTCGTCCCGCAGGCGACGAAGTAGACGCGGCCGACGTTCTTCGCGAGCTCGTCGGTGATGCCCATCTCGCTCGCGACCACGTCGGCGTTGACCAGATCGACGCGCCCGCGGAGCGTGTCTTCGATCGCGCGGGGCTGCTCGTCGATCTCCTTCAGCATGAAGTGCTTGTAGCCGCCCTTCTCCGCCTGGGTGGGCGACCAGTCGATCCGCTTGGAGGCGCGCGTCACCGTGGTGCCGTCGAGCGTCGTGATGGTCATGCGCTCGCGGGTGACGAGCGCCATCTCGCCGTCTTGGAGCAGCACGACGTCACGCGTATGCGCGAGGATCGCAGGGATGTCGCTGGCCGCGAAGTTCTCACCCTCGCCGATGCCGAGGACGAGCGGCGACTCGTGCTTGGCGACGACGATCTCGTCGGGGGCGTCGCCGTTGACGACCGCGATGGCGTAGGCGCCGCGCACCTGCCTCAACGCGACGCGAACGGATTCGTCGAGGCGCTCGACGCCGGCCTTCATCGCTTCGGCGATGAGGTGCGCGACGATCTCGGTGTCGGTGTCGCTTTGGAAGGCGACGCCGCGACCCTCGAGCTCCCTGCGGAGCTCGACGTGATTCTCGATGATGCCGTTGTGCACGACCGCGATGCGCCCCGCGACGTGAGGATGCGCGTTGGCTTCGCTCGGGCGTCCGTGCGTGGCCCACCGCGTGTGGCCGATTCCCGCCGTGCCGGCGAGCGGGCTCTTCTTCAATGCCGCGTCGAGGTTCGAGAGCTTGCCGACCGCGCGAATGATCTCGACGCCGCGCCCGGTCTGCACCGCGAGACCCGCGGAGTCGTAGCCACGGTATTCGAGGCGGCGAAGGCCCTCGACGAGGATGGGGGCGCAGTCTTTCGTGCCGACGTAGCCAACGATTCCGCACATGCGAAAAACGCTAGCGTGCTCCCCGCGGCTTAGACAGTGGAGATCGGCGCGCTCGAGCAAAGTGTCCTCGGGCAGATCTTTTTTGAGCCGATCGGCTACGCCGCCGCACCGCGCGGCGTCGGAGCGCGGCGGGCCTCCTTCCCTGGAGAATCGTCATCGGAGCCGTCGTGGTCGCAGGCGAGGTCGACCCCCGCGTGCTATCCGGTTCCCTGCGTGACGTTCGGCTGAGCTTCCAGGCAGAAGCGAACATCGACACGCTCGACCGCGCCCTCGACGCGCGGCGGCGACGAGGTGAAGACATGAGAGCGTTGGTGACGGGAGGCGCAGGCTTCATCGGCTCGCACATCGTGCAGCGGCTCGCCGACACGGGGCACGACGTCGTCGTGCTCGACAATTTCCTCACCGGCAAGAGAGAGAACCTCGCGGGGATTTCCGGCGTGAGGATCGTCGAGGACGACGTGCGTGACCCCAAGGCGGTCGAAGCGAGCGCCGCGGGCTGCGAGGTCATCTTCCACGAGGCCGCGATCGTCAGCGTGCCCTCGAGCGTCGAGCGGCCGCAGGAGTCGCACGACGTCAACATCCAAGGCACGCTGAACGTGCTCCAGGCCGCGCGCGTCGCGCGCGTGAGGCGCGTCGTCTTCGCCTCCTCGGCGGCGATCTACGGCGAAGAACCGACGCTGCCGAAGGTCGAGTCGATGCGTCCCGAGCCGATCTCGCCCTACGGCGTCGAGAAGATCACGAGCGAGCACTACCTCGCGACGTGGAGCAAGCTGTTCGGCGTCGAGACGGTGGCGCTCCGCTACTTCAACGTCTTCGGACCACGTCAAGACCCGAGCTCGCCCTACTCCGGCGTCATCAGCGTCTTCGTGGACCGCGTGCTCGCGGGGAAACCCATCACGTTCTTCGGCGACGGCACGCAATCTCGCGACTTCGTGTTCGTGGGCAATGTCGTCGACGCCAACATCCTGGCCGCGACGAAGAGAGGCGTGTCCGGGGGCGTGTTCAACATCGCGTGCGGAGCTCGTACGACGCTCGTCGAGCTCGCCACTCTCATCGAGCGCGCCGCTGGCCGCACCGTGGCGCGTTCGGTCGCGCCCGCACGCGCCGGCGACATCAAAGACTCGGTCGCCGACATCGATCGCGCACGCGCCGAGCTCGGCTACGCGCCGAAGGTCGACGTCGAAGACGGACTGAGGCAGCTCGTCGACCATGTCCGCGCGTCGCGCTGAGCGTGCTCGCACGGAGGCGGTCGCAGGCCTCATCCCGTCAGAAGGGCGATCGCCTCGCGGAGCACCTCCTCCAGCGTGAGCACGTCGCGCTCGGCGTGCCGCGAGAAGATCGTCTCGAGCACCCGCTGCGTGTCTCGTCGCGGAAAGCCGAGATTCGCGAGCCCGCGACGGGCCTGGTACATCCGCTGGCGCAAGTGGATCTCTCGCGCGACGTGCGCCTTGCCAAAGACCTGCTCCGCGTGGAGCTGGTTGTGAGAGCGGCAGCGGACCCGCAGGTTCGCTGCCGCGTTCGTGCCGCCGAGCGCGCGGGCCTCGACGTGGTCGAGCTCGAGGAACGCTCGCGAGGGGCAGCGCCTGCCTTGCCCGTCGACATACGTGCACTGCTCACCGTCGCGGGCGAAGACCTCTCGGCGCACCGCGCGGGCGACGCCCGTCTTCTCTCGCGAGGCAGCCGTCGGCGCGGCGGGCACGCTTGGCTCTCGCCGCGGGCGCGACGTCTTGGCGAGCCGCTCCTTCTCGAGCTTGACGAGCAGCGCGTCGAGCGCGCTCTCGAGCACGACCGCGAGGTCGCCGCTCGGATTGCGATGCCGCATCAGATCTCGCGCGCGCTCGAGCTTCTCGCGCACCTCCGTGCTGATCGTCATCTGCAGCTTGTGGCGCGAGGGCGACAGCGGCTCGAGGCGGGGACGCGGCGGAGCGGCCTCGTGCGGAGGGGCCTGGTGCGACCCGGCGTTTGCCGTCGCGACATCGGGCGCGGCGCTCGTGCGCGTCCCCACGCTGGCGGACGGACCGGCGTTGGCGCCGGGCTCGTTCGTCACGACGCGCTCGGGCAGCTTGCGAATCTTCGCCGGCACATCGGGCCGCGGAGCCCGCCGCGCGAGAAGCTCCTCGACTTCGCGTTTGGTCTTTCCGCGTGTGGCGTCGACCAGCTCCGCGACCGTCGCCTCGGTGAGGTGATCGCGAAGGAGCACCACCGTCGAGAGCGTGATGTCGCCCCGGTCGATGTGCGCGAGAAGCGAAGGACATCGCTTCACCAGCCGCGCCGCCGTGATACGCCGATACGCCTCTCCTTCGCTCATGCCGAGCCTGCGCCGGCAGAAGTCGAAGAGCGAAGGACAGGCGCGCTCGAGGTGGAGCCGCCGCTCTTCGATCTCGATCAGATACGCGATGAGCTTGGCGACGAGTCGCCGACCTTGCACGCAGATCGCCTCCACATGAGCGACGAGCTCGCGGTCCGAGAGATGTGCGGGGGAGAGTGTAGCTTCCACGTGGAGAGCTGAAGCACAGTCGAGGCCATGCACCGCACCGAGGAATGTCGGGGACTTGGCCGCGCGAGGTCCTGGCCGCGCCAATCGCGAGGGTGGCCGGGCCAGGGGGCATGCCAAGGCGAGCCCCCTCAGAAGGTGACGACGATCGAGTTCTTGATCTCCGCGTCCGTCGGCTTCACGTCGGTCGGAGGGCGACTGTCGTAGCGCACCGTCACCAACACCTTCACGGCCAGGCGCTTCGCGATCTCGGTCGTGAGCGCGCTCTCGAAGAGCACGCGAAAGTCGCCGAACGCGTCGAACCGGGGCTGAAGGTACGTCGTGCCGACGAGGCGAACGCGCGAGTCCATCTGCCACGTCGCCGTGAGGTAGTTGCTCCATCGATGGGCGACCACCACGGGATCGTCGGGCGCGCCCGCGGGCACGGCGATCCGCTCGTATTCGAGCATGTACGCCATGCCATACGCCACGCGAACGTCTCGTTCGTCGGCGATCAGGAAGCGAGGGCCGGTTCCGATGAGCTCACGGAGGTTCAAGCGCTGGAACTTGTCCTGCTGCTGCTGAACGAAGGCCTCGGCCGCGAGCCACGGCAAGAGGTCGTAGTCGTACCTCAGGTGAATGAAGCTCTTCGAAACGCGCGTCTCCGAACCGAAGCGCGCGTAGTCGGCCTGCGTCGAGGCGAAGAAGGAGTTCCTGCGCCATCGAGCCGCGCCCATCGCGCCGGCGCCGACGACGAGGCTTTCGACGTTCCCCGTCCGTCCGGTGAACGACCCCTCGAGCGAGGCGAGCGCCGGCGAGAGCCTCAGGTCGTCGCGAAGGCGCTCGACGTTGATCTGAGCCCACGCGCGAGGGACGCGACAAAACGAGAGGGCGACGAAGACGAGCGCGCCCGAGAAGACCCTCACAGCGCGAGCATCCTACCCCAGGAAAGCCGCCCAATTGGCCGATCCGGCGGCCGGTCGCTAGGATCCCGCCGTGGCTCTGGCGTGGGAATCGATGACGGACGAAGAGCTGCTCAACGTCCGCATTTGCGATCTCGGCCTGAAGATCGAAGGCAGCGAGCTCGAGCCGCGCGTGCAGAAGCTCATGGCGTCACTCGAGTCGCGCGATCTCGCCGTGCGCCCCCTCTGCTATCTCGGCGCCGAGTGGCAGTCGCCCAACGAGGTGCCCGCGATCTGCATCCCGTTCTACCTCGCGCACCCGCGGCTTCGTCAGCTCGAGATGCACCAGATGATGGAGATCGAAGGCGGCACCGCGGAGGCGTGCGACAAGCTCATCTTCCACGAGTCGGGGCACGCGGTCGATCACGCCTACAAGCTCTCGGTGCGAAAGGCGTGGCGCGACACCTTCGGCGATCCGCGCATCGACTACACGCCCGAGATCTACCACCACCGGCCGTACAGCAAGTCGTTCGTCATCCACCTACCGAACTGGTACGCGCAGTCGCATCCCGACGAAGACTTCGCCGAGACGTTCGCCGTGTGGCTCGCGAAGACGCCCGAAGAGTGGAAGAAGGAGTACGAGGGCTGGAAGGCGATCGAGAAGCTCGAGTACGTCGACAAGACGATGCGCGGCGTCGCCAAAGTGCCGCCGAAGGTCACGCGACGCGGGCCGCTGCTCTCCGAGGTTTCGAAGTCGAAGAAGACCCTCGGCCGGCACTACGCGTGGAAGCGCAAGGAGTGGTCTTCGAACTACCCCGACTTCTACGACGCGGATCTCCGTAAAATCTTTGGCGATCTCACGCCGGGCGACGAGACTGCGGCGCGGTTCATGCGTCGCTACCGTCGATCGATCGTCACCGCCATCATGCGGTGGACCGGCGAGCGCAAGTACACCGTCGACCGCCTCGCGACGAAGCTCATCGCGCGCGCCGAAGCGCTCAACCTCGGCACGCCGCGTGACGAGTCTGCGCTCTTGATCGACATCGGATCGTACCTCGCGGCCCTCGTCAGCAATTACCTGCACACGGGAAGGTTCAAGAAGAAGGTGCGACGGTGAAGGTACTCGTCCTCTTCGACGTGGACCGCGCCGTCGATCCCAACGAGGGCATCTCGATTCGCGCGCTGCGGCGCGAAGAGCAGAAGCCCACCGAGGCCGACGTGATCTCGTGCCTCCGAGCGCTTGGACACGACGTCGATCGGCTCGCCGTCTACGACAACGTGCGCGACATGTTCGATCGGATCGCGAGCTTCAACCCTGACGTCGTCTTCAACCTCTGCGAGACGTTCTTCTTCGATCGCGCCCACGAGCCGAACATCCCCGCGATGCTCGACCTCATGAAGGTGAAGTACACCGGCGCCGGCCCCGAGGCGCTCCTCCTCTGCAAAGACAAGGCGCTCTGCAAGAAGCTCCTCGCGTTCCACGGCATCCGCGTGGCCGGCGACGTGGTGTCGACCCGCGCGCGCCCGCTGAAGAAGCTCCGCCGCTTCCGCTTCCCGGCGTTCGTCAAGCCGCTGGGCGAAGAAGGGAGCAACGGCATCAGCAAGGCGTCGTACGCGCCGACGGAAGCCGAGGCGATCGAGCGCGCGAACTTCATCCACGAGCGCTTCAACTGCGACGCCCTCATCGAGGAGTACATCGAGGGACGCGAGCTGACCGTCAGCGTGCTCGGAAATCCGCGGCCGCTCCCGCTCCCGCCCCGCGAGACGTTCTTCGGCAAGGCCGACGACGACTCCGCCCCGAGGTTCGCCACGGCGCGCGCCAAGTGGGACGACGCCTATCGCCGCAAGTGGAAGATCCGC
Organism: Labilithrix sp.; assembly: GCA_019637175.1. Lineage (GTDB taxonomy): Bacteria > Myxococcota_A > Polyangia > Polyangiales > Polyangiaceae > Labilithrix. Next base: position 45,490 of record JAHBWD010000023.1, read on the forward strand.
AACGACGCTCCCGATCCCTTCCCCAACGGCGCCGGCGAGCGCCTCGCGCGGATCGCGCGGAAGGCGTATCGCGTGCTCAAGGTGCGCGGGCTCGTGCGCCTCGATGTGCGTCTGCAAGAAGACGGACACGTCATCGTGATCGAGGTCAACCCCAACCCGTCGCTCGCGCGGGGCGACGACTTCGCCGCGTCTGCCGCGGCGGCGGGTCTCGACTATGAAGCGCTGATCCAGCGCATCCTCGACAACGCCGTGCGCTGATCGGTCAGGCGCGCTAGACCTGAAGGGTATGGAGAGCATCCGCCCGTCCGATCAGTCGCCCGACGTGCCCGACGCCGCGGCCGTGAAGCTCGCCGACACGCTGCGGGCCGCCGCCGCCGGAAGCGGCGCGGCGCAGCTCCTCTCGGCGTCGGCGACGCTCTTCGCCGCAGGGGGCAAGGCGATCCTCCCGGCGACGACGCAAGCGGCGGTGCGGAAGCTCGCCGAGGGCGGCGCCAAACGTGCGCTGGCGCAAGTGAGCGTCGCGCTCTTCGAGCCGGTCGCCGGTCTCGGCGCGCGACCGATCGCCGCGCTCGGCGCGCCGCCCGCCGTCGCTCGCGTGGCCGCTTCGAGCCTCGGCAAGCAGGCGGTACGCGCCGCGGCGAAGGAGGTCTTCAAGGGCGCAGGCAAGGCCGCAGGGATCGGATTCGTGATCGACGGCGCCGTCGCCACCGTCGAGGCGGCGTCCGCCGTCCGCGCCGGCCGCGCCGATCGCGCCGCCGCGGCCAAGCACGTCGCCAAGGAGGCGACCACCGGAGCGCTCGCGACCGGCGCCGGCGTGCTCCTCGGCGCGGGCCTGGTCGCGCTCACCGGCGGCGTCGCCACGCCGGTCGTCTTCGTGGTGGGCGCGCTCGGATCCATCGGGGCGAAGCGCTTCCTCCGTCGCGTGGTCAAGTAGCGCGTCGCGAGCGCGTCGACGGTCAGCGCGCATCGGGAGGGTGACCCGCGCGCGCCGCACGCAATCGCTCCCCCGGTGTGGTCCCTCCGGTGTGGTCCTTCGGTATAGTCACGCGCCGATGGGGAAGCTGAGCGGGCCGCTCGACGCAGAGAACACGCCTCGCGCGCGGTTCGTCGCGCTCCATGCGGTCGCGCTCGTTCCCGCCGTCATGCTCGCGGCGTGCGCGATCTCGCGACGGTGGATGGACGATGATGCCTTCATCAACTTGCGCGTCGTCCGTCACGTGCTCGAAGGCCATGGTCCGGTCTTCAACATCGGCGATCGCGTGGAGGTCTACACCAGCGCGCTCTGGCTTCTCATCCTCACGCTCCTCGGGGCCATCGGCGTCCGCCTCGAGATCGCCGCGGTGTGGGCGGGGATCGTCTTCAGCGTCCTCGGCCTCCTGCTCGCGCAGCTCGCGTGTCTCTCCGTCACGCGAGACGACGGCACGAGCCCAAGGCGCGCCGAGCGCATCCCGCTCCCGCTGGGCGCGCTCGTCGTCGCGTCTATCCCGGTCATGTGGGACTACGCGTCGGGTGGCCTCGAGACGGGGCTCACCTTCCTCTGGCTCGGGGCGTCGTTCTTCGCCGTCGTGCGCGTCGCCGATCGTAGGCCCGACGCGATGCGTCCGTGGATCGTCGCCGCGATCGTCGCCGGGCTCGGACCACTCGTCCGCCCCGAGCTCGCGCTCTACGCCGCCGGGTTCATCGCCTCGATGATCTCGGCGCTGAGGCCCGAGCCGCCGGAAGAGCGACCCGAAGCGCCCGAAGCGCCCGAAGCGCCCGAACTTCGACGCCGAGCAACGCGCATGATCCTCGCGGCGCTCGCGATCCCGCTCGCCTACCAGATCTTCCGCATGGGCTACTTCGCGGCGCTCACGCCGAACACCGCGATCGCGAAGGAAGCCTTCCGCTGGAACTGGCGGCAAGGCACCTGCTACGCGAAGAACTTCTTCGGTCTCTACAAGCTGACGCCGCCGCTCGTCGCGCTCGGGCTCTTGTGGTTCTTGCGCGCGCGCGCTCTCTCCGATCGCACCGACAGGATCGCGAGCGCGATGACGACCCCGGTGTTCATCGCTTCGCTCCACGGCTTCTACGTGGTGCTCATGGGCGGCGACTACATGCACGGTCGCATGTTCCTCCCCTGCGTCTTCGCCGCGTCGATGCCGGTCGCGATGGTCGCGATCCGCCCGCCGGACGCCGCCGATCGGCGAGGCTTCGTCATCCGCGCGGTCGCGGCGCTCGTGATCGTCGTCTGGGCGCCGATCTGCGCCGGCTTTCTCCGCGTCGATCGGGAGAACGTCTGCTACATCGGCGACGAGCGCGGCTGGTACGCGCGCGTCGCGAAGGTCGACAACCCCGTTCTCCTCGACGACTACGAGGCTCACCACTTTTACCGCGAGGCCACGAACCTCCTCGAGCGCGTGCGACGGAGTTGCCCGGAGGGCGCCGACCCGACGAGCGCCGGCTGCCGCGTGGTGCAGATCGGCGAGGCCCCCGAGTACGGGCTCCTGTCGCGCGGCACGTTCACGATGGCCGACGCGATCGATGCGCGCATCGTCGGCGTCGTCGGCGCGACCGCCGTGGGGATCGTCGGCTACTACCTTCCTTCGAACGTCTACCTCGCCGATCACCACGGCCTCGGCGATCCGATCGGGTCGCGCATCGCCCTCGGCCCGCGTGGTCGTCCGGGGCACGAGAAGCAGCTCTCGAACGCGTGGATCGTCGCGCGGCTCTCGAAGGTCGACGGCCCGGAGGACGGCCTCGTCCGCGACGCGCGCGCGGCGCTCGCGTGCGCTCCGCTCGCCGATCTCGATCGCGCGACGCGCGCGCCGCTCACCGCCGGGCGCTTCTTTTCGAACCTCACGAGCGCGTTCACGTTCCAGCGCCTGCGCGTCCCGAGCGACGCGACCGACGCCGCGGAGAAGCTCTGCGGGATCCGTCCGCCACCCAAGATCACCGCAGGCGGCGCCGGCGGCTACCCCTATCGATGGACCTGCCCCGAGAGGATGACCCTCGGCGGCATCGGGATCTCGCTCGCCGACGCCACGGCCGAAGTCACGGAGCCTGGCCTCGCGTCGATCGAGGCGCACTGCCGCGGGGAGCGCGGCGCCACGATCGGCCCGCCCGTCGGAACGAAGAGCGGGCGCGCGTTCGACATCGTCTGCCCGCCGGGCGCCGTCGTCATCGGTCTGCACGGTCACGCCGACACCGTCGTGCGCGACGTCGGCGCGATCTGCTCACCGCCGTCGCGCGCAGCCGATCCCGAGAGCACGCCGGCCGTCGGCAGACCGGCGGGCGATCCGTTCCGGATCGTCTGCCAGGCCCCGATGGTGGCTGTCGGCATCGCCGGGGCCAAGGGGGCGCTCGTCGACGCCGTCGGCGTTCAGTGCGCAACGCCATGATCTGCAACGTCTCCTAGACCTTCGACGAGCAAGGAGGCCGCCCTCTCTTGACTTCTGAAACTGACACGTCAGTATTGGAAACCGACACGTCAGTTCTGACCATGGCAAACGCAGGCTATCTCCCCGGACCCGCGCGGCGGCAGCAGATCGTCGACTCCGCGAAGCGGGTCTTCGCCGCGCGCGGCTACCACCAGACCAACATCAGCCACATCTGCGACGACCTCGGGATCGGCCGCGGCACGCTCTACCAGTACTTCGGCAGCAAGCAGGACGTCTTCCGCGCGATCATCGAGTCGCTCCTCGAGCGCGTCCGCGAGGCGATCGCGAGCGCGCCGGTGCCGGCCGTGCCCGAAGGCGTGCTGCCCACGCGCGGTGAGACGGAGCTCTTCTTCGCGATCTCGCTCCGCCGGCTGCTCGACGTCGTGTTCGAAGACGAAGCGAGCCTGCGCATCCTCTTCCGCGAGGCCGTCGGGCTCGACGTGCACGTCGACGCGATCCTCCAAGCGATCGACGACATCGTGATCGATCGCTTCTCGTCGGATCTCGAGATCGGCAAGCGCGCGGGCATCGTCCGCCCGGACATCGACACCCGCGCCGCGGCGCTCTACGCGATGGGCGGGATCGAGAAGCTCGCGCTCTTCGCGATCCGTCGCGGCCACAAGCTCGACATCGACGCCATCGTACGTGAGACGTCACGCATGACCATGAACGGACTGCTCGCCGAGGAGGTGAAACCATGACCGTCGCCGTGTCGCGCACCCAGGCCTTTCCTCCGTACGAGCTCCTCGACGTCGAGGATCCTCTCGCCGCGAGCACGTCGTTCGACGCGACCGTCGCGCGCGCGCAGGCGAAGACGCGGAAGCTCGAGCGCCTCTATCACCAGACGCAAGCGCACGCGTGGAACCCGACCCAGGTGCTCGACGAGCTCGAGGCGAAGCACGGAGGGATCCACCTCGCCGAAGAGAAGCGCGAGGCCGTCGGCGAGCTCTTCTCCGTCATTCTCTGGGGCGAGCTCGCGGCGTGGAACATCGCGGCCGATCTCGCGCGCGAGCTGCCCGATCTCGAGGCGAAGATGGCCGCCACCGGTCAGGTCTTCGACGAAGCGCGCCACTTCACGGTGCTGCGCGACTACATGAAGCGCGCCGGCGTGCGGGTGCCGCCGCTCAATCCCTACGGGCGGAAGGTCCTCTTGCGGATCATCGAGACCGACTCGCTCATGGAGAAGCTCTACGGGATGCAGCTCCTCGTCGAGAACATGGCGCTCTCGATCTTCAAGCGCGTCGCCGCTTCCGGCGTCGAGCCGGTGCTCTCGGAGCTGCTCGTCTACATCGAGCGCGACGAGTCGCGGCACGTCGCGCTCGGCGTCCTCCACCTGCCGGCGATGGTGTCGAAGGCGACGGCCCTCGAGCGCGCGAGGAACCTGAAGTTCAACCTGGAGCTCTTCGCCCTCACGGTGCTCGGCGGGCAGTACCTCGATCCCTACTTGCGCACGCTCGGCGTCGATCATCGCGAGCTCGGTCACACGTCGCTCCGCCTCCATCAGCAGGTGCTCAAGGAGATGTCGTCGGAGATGGGCCTCGCGCCGGGCGAGCACGTCCGCGGGATCTACAGCCTCGCCAAGTGGCAGCAGCGACTCCTGCTCGACTGGCTCCATCCGGAGAAGCCCATCGAGCAGCTCGCGCCCGTCCACCAGGCGACGCTGCGCTGGTTCGATCGCGGCGTGCGCCGCGCGGCGAAGTGGATGGCTACTTCTTGAACAGTTTTCCGAAGAGGCCGCCCAACGTCTCGGGCGCGGGCGGCTTGCCGCTCGGGCGCCCGGCCGGGCCCGCCGGCGGCTTCGACTGACCGCCGCGGATGTTGTGCAGCCGAACCTCGCGCATGGCGTCGAGGTTGCGCGGGTTGAGCTCGCCCGCCTTCTTGAAGTCTTTGATCGCCTTGTTGTGCTCGTCGATGCGTTTGTAGAGCATGCCGCGCCAGAAGTACGCGCGCTCGCAGTTCGCGTTCATCTTGATGCAACGGTCCATGATCGCGATCTTCTCGAGCGTCTTCTCGCGCCCTTGGACCTCGGGCTTCTGCGCGTCGATCCACGTGATCATCGCGAGGTAGTCGGCCTGCTCGGGATCGAGCGCGTGGGCCTTCTTCGCCAGCTCGTAGGCCTGCGGAACGTCGTTCCGCTTCATGAAGACTTCGGCCTTCTGGAACTCCGTCGCCGCCTCGAGCACCGCGTGGATCTTCGCCTGGTCGTCGGGCGTCGCGCCGCCGTCCTTCAGCAGCGTCATGTACTCCGCGCGGCGTTCGGGATCGCACAGCGTCGCTTGCGCTTCGGTGAGGTGCGTGAACACCTTGCTGCACGCGTCCTTCACGTCGACGAGCGCCGGCGGCAGCCGGTCGGGGTGCCAGACCTTCGCGAGGCCGAAGAACGCCTTCTGCACGGCTTCGGGCGGAGCGTCGCGATCGAGGCCCAGCATCTGGAAGTAGTCTTGCGCCGAGATCGCGGCCGCGCGTTCGACGATCTTCTGCTTGAGCGACGACTGCTCGGCGGTGAGCGACGGCGAGCTCGGGGGAGCGGCCGGAATCGATCCGCTCGATTGCGGCGGAGGCACGGAGGGCTGTGAAGGCGGAGGCGGAGGCGCGAAGCTCGGATCCGCCGCCATCGGCGGGGGCAGCGACGACTGAATCGTCGTCGAGATCATCGCGCCGATGTCGAGGCCGAGGGCCAAGCCTCCGCCCTCCATCCCGACGATCTCGGGCGTCGGCGGCGCCGCAGGTATCGGCGGCGTGCCCACGGGCAGCGCCCCGAGCATGCCGGCGGGCTGCGCTTCTTCCGGCAGCGGGATCGCTTGAGGAACGGGGCTCGCGATGCGCCCGTCGGTGGCGCTCCTCGCGACCGGAGCTTCCTCGACCACGAGCGGCGATCGCTGCACGGTCTTCTGGAGCTGCACGCGCGCGACCTGTTGACCCGGCGCACCCGGCGCAGCCCCCGGCGACACGCCCGGCAGGCGCCCGGAGCCCGCCGCGGCCGGCGCTCCGCCCGGACGCATCGACGGCGTCTCGACGAGATCGACCTGCTTCGTGATCGTCAGCAGATAAACGAGGAGCTGCGCGGCGCTGGGCCCGACGACCTTCGCGTTCGCGAGATCGGTCACGCGCATCGGCCGCTGGCGCAAGAGATCGAGCGCGCCCGCCTCGACGCGCGTGAACTGGAAGCGATCGATCTGCGCGCCCGGCGCGATGCGAACCGCGCTCGTGCCGACGCGGCGCAGGGTGGCGTCGACGTGCTCCCACGCCGGCGCCTGCCGAACGCCGCGCCAGAGGACGGGAAAGGGATCGATCGGCGTCGGCGGACCGCCGTAGCGTTGGAGCGCGTCGACGCCGTCGAAGTAGGAGAAGACCGTCTCCGACGGGAGCCCGAAGAGGTGCTCGACCTTGCGCTCGAGTTGGGCGCGGACGCCGATCTCGAGCTGCTGCTCGTTCACCGCGCCCATCTCGAGCAGGATCGGCCCCTGGAGGCGCGGGCTCTCGGCCATGCGCTGCTGCGAGGCCCGCAGCGCGTCAGGCGTGACGAACCCGAGCTCGACGAGGACGTCGCCGAGGAAGTGGACCCCCTCGGTCAGACGCACCTTCGCGGGGACGCCGGAGACGACCAGCATCGTCGCGACCGAATGGCCTCCGACGTGGAGCTCGAACGTCCCGTTCAGCACTCTTTCGAGGGCGTAAACGAGCACATGCGGGAAGGGCGTCTTGGCGAACGAACCCTGCGCAGTGGGGGCGGGAGCCGGACCTTGCATCGACGCAGCCCTCCGAGTCTACACGGGTAACGGCTCGCTGTGCGAGGGGGGTAGTGTAGGCTTGTCGGGTGCGCTCCCGGCCCGACCCCGACTCGCGCGACTCGCGCGACGACGCTGCGTCCGGTGAGGAGTCACGCGAGGCCGCGCAGCACGCTAACGCTCGGTCGGGTTCTGCGAGCACCGCCCCTATTCCGAGGCAGATCGCACAGTTCGAGATCGTTCGCCGCCTCGGGGCCGGCGGGATGGCCGAAGTCTTCCTCGCGAAGAAGCGCGGCGCCGAGGGCACGTTCAAGGTCGTCGTCGTCAAGCGGATCCTCCCCGGCTTCACGACCTCGCGACGCTTCCGCGCGATGTTCATCGACGAGGCCCAGCTCGCGACCCGCCTGAACCATCCCAACGTCGTCCAGGTCTACGAGTTCTCCAACGAGGGCGACGAGGGACACATCCTCGCGATGGAGTACGTCGAGGGCTGCGACCTCGGCCACCTGATGGGCGCGGCGAAGGCGAAGGCCTCGCGCATTCCGCCGTGGGTCGCGGCGTGGATCATCGCCGAGGCCGCCAAGGGCCTGCACTACGCCCACGACAAGCGCGACGAGGGCGGCGCGCCGCTCGAGATCGTGCACCGCGACGTCTCTCCGCAGAACGTCCTCCTCTCGTTCGAAGGCGTCGTGAAGATCGCCGACTTCGGCATCGCGAGCGCGCGCCTCACCGACGAAGAAGAAGGCGTGCTCAAGGGCAAGTTCGGCTACATGTCGCCCGAGCAGGCGCGCGCAGAGAAGGTCGATCGACGGAGCGATCTGTACTCGCTCGGCGTGATCCTGTGGGAGTGCCTCACCGGCCGCGCGCTGCACGGCGGGCTCGGCGGCGAAGCGCTCCTCGACATCGTGCGCTCGGGAAAGATCGAGCCGCCGAGCACGTACGTGCGCGACATCCCGGAGGAGCTCGAGACGATCGTGCTGAAGCTCCTCGCGGCGAAGGCCGAGGATCGATACGCGACCGGGCGCGACGTCGCCGCGGCGATCGGGCGCGCGATGCTCCTCAAGCAAGTCTTCGTCGACGCGGCGACGCTCGAGTCGACGCTGGCGACGCTCGTGCCCCGCGTCACCGGCGCCGCCGGAGCGCTCAGCCAGGCGCCCGAGGGCGAGCCGCTGCCCGAGCACCACACCCAGGCCGCCGCTCCGCACGCGCTCTCGGGCGAAGGCGGCCAGCGCGGATCGCGGCCTCCGCGATCGAACCGAGGGCGAGGCTCGTCGCCGCCCAGCGCCGGAGGATCGCGCCGGCCCGAGGCGCGCGAGGTTCGTCACGTCGCGATCGTCACGCTCCGGCTCGTCGATCCCGACGACGCCGACGCGCGGCGGACCGAGGAGCAGCGCCGCGCGCTCGTGCGCGCGCTCGAGCGATCGCGCGCGATGCTCGGCGACATGGCCTACAAGCGCGGCATGCGCTGGGTGTGGACCAGCGATCTCGAGGCGCGCGCGATCGCCGGCCTCGGGCCGAAGCCGGCGAAGGCCGCCTCCGACGCCGCGTGGCTCGCGGTCGAGACCCACGAGGCGATCGAGGCGATCAAAGACGACCTGCCGGTCCCGATCGGCGCCTCGCTCTCGATCGTGCGCGGCATCGCCTCGGGCTCGAGGGATCCCGAGGGCAACCTCGTGCGCTACGTGCTGCACGATCCAGTGAGCTACCTCGCGGACCTGCTCGCGCGTGCGACGCCGGCGAAGGGAACGTGGGTCGCGGGCGGCGTGTACCGCCTCGTGCGCCGCGACTTCCGGTGGGACGACGCGCCGACGCTCGATCTCAAGGTCGACGCCGCGCCCGTGCAGAACCTGCCGCCGACGATGCGCGTCTACGCGCTCGAGCGGAGCCTCTCGCGCGAGGAGAAGGCGGCCGAGCAGGCGAACGCGCAGAACGATCTCATCGGGCGCGACGCGGAGAAGGCCGAGCTCCACGCCGCGTATCACGCCGCGGTGAACAGCCCGCGGGGAACGGGGGGCCAGGTCTCCTGTCGCGCGATCGTCGGCGAGCTCGGCATCGGCAAGACGGCGCTTCTTGCGACGTTCCTCTCCGAGCTGCCCGCGAGCGCTCGGCTCGTGCGCGCGGAGTGCTCGCCGGTGCGCATGGAAATCCCGTACAGCGCGCTCGCCGATCTCGTCCGCGACGCCATCGGCGCGAGCGGCGACGAGTCGTACGACGAGATCGCGCACCTCATCGCGCGCGCAGGCGGAGGATCGGCGCACGCCGACATCACGAGCCCGATCGTCGCGCGCCTCGCGGAGATCGCGGCGAACCAGCCGCACGGGCAGGCGCAGGGCCAGGAGGACGAAGACGCCCACCACCGCAAGAAGGTCCTCGTCAGCGGTATTCGCCACCTCGTCGCGGCGATCGCGCTGGAGCAGCCGCTCGTGCTCGTCATCGAGGGTCTCCAGTGGGCCGACAAGCCCACGCTCGACCTCGTCACCGAGCTCTTGAAGACGAACGATCCGCTGCCGGTGCTGCTCGTCTTGGTGACGCGACCCGACGATCGCGTCGCGACGCTGCTCGAGGGCAAGGTGCGGGTCGAGCTCCAAGGCCTCTCGAGCGAAGAGCAGATCCGCCTCGTCGAGACGCGCCTCTCGGTGCGCGACGGCGCGCGTCAGGTCTGCGCCGAGCTGATGCCGCGCGTCGGCGGCAACCCGTTCTACCTGCTCGAGATGATCGACGCGCTCCTCGAGCGCGGCGTGCTCGAGATCCGCGAAGACGCGCTCGTCAGGCCGTATGGAACCGATCTCGACTCGATGGGCCTGCCGTCGACCCTCGAGCAGCTCCTCGCCGATCGCATCCAGGAGCTGCCGGGGCCCGAGCACGTGATCGCCGACTGGCTCGCGATCGCGGCGGGCCCGCTCGGCCTCGCGGACCTGGCGAAGCTCAACGCCGGGGCCGCGCCGCAGCAGAGCGCCGCTCACGTGCTGCGCGCGACCGAAGACGCGATCATGCGCCTTTGCGCGCGGGGCCTCTGCGATCGCAAGGGCGACGTCCTCGATTTTCGTCACCCGCTCACGCGCGACGTCGCGTACGCGACGCTCGATCCGACCACGCGGGCGCGCATGCACCGCGCGCTCGGCGAGCACCTCGCGGAGACCTCGCTCGCGCGCGGCGTGTCCGCCGCGATCGTCGCGCGTCACCTCGTGCGCGGCGACGCGTCCGAGCGCGCGGCGCACTTCTATCTCGAGGCGGCGACCGCCGCGCGCAACGCGTACCAGACGCAGCTCGCGATCCGCTACTACCTCCGCGGAGCGCAGTACCTCGCGCCGGACGACGCGCTCCGCCTCGGCGTGCACGAGGCGCTCGAAGCGATCTTCCGCGTGCTCGGTCGTCGTCGCGAGCGCGTCCGCCACCTCGAGATCTTGCGCGCGACCGCCAAGGCGATGGGCACACCTCGCGCGGCGTGCCTCGCGCTCCTGCGCACGGCGCGCTTCGACATGGACGAAGGGCACCTCTCCCACGGCCTGCCCGTCGCCAAGCAAGCCGCCTCGGTCGCTCACGCCGCGCAGTACCCGAACTTCGAGATCGAGGCCGAGCTGCTCGTGAGCGAGCTCTCGCGCGAGCTCGGCGACGTTCAGGGCGCGCTCGCCGCGAGCGACCGCGCGCTCGCCGCGTGCAACCCCAAGGTGAACCCGGGCGTGCCCGCGCGCGTCCGCGCCGACGTCCTCCGCACCCGCGGCGTGCTCCTCCGCCGCGTGGGCCGCGTGCGCGAGGCGGTCGACGCGTACGTCGAGGCGATCGGCGTCTTCCGCAAGGTCGGCGCCCGACGGCAGGAGGCGCGCGCGAAGAACGCGCTCGCCTACGCGATGTTCGTGCAGGGCCGATACGAAGACGCGATCGCGCTCGCGCTCGAGTCGATCCGGATCGACCTCTCCATCGGCGGGCGCTTCCAGCTCGCGAAGACGCTCACCAACATCGGCCACTCGTACGCGCGCCTCGGCGACATTCCGCGCGCGCAGGCGTACCTCAAGCGCGCGCGCGACGCCCACGAGCGCTACGGCGATCAAGACGGCCGCGCCGACACGCTGCTCGTGAGCGCCGAGGTGTGCCTCGAGCTCGGCGAGGCCGAGACGGCGGACGCCTACGTGAAGGAGGCGCTCCAGCTCACGCGCACGACGGGCAACGCGTACGACATCACGCATGCGTCGGTCGTCGGCGCGGCGCTCGCGCGCTATCGCCGCGACGCGCCGATGGCGATCCACAACGCGCTCTCCGCCCGCCGGAGCGCGGAGCAACAGGCGCTCGTCGCGTATCACTTCTACGCGTTCGCGGTCGAGGCCGCGGCCCGCGTCGACGCGGGCGAGGTCCACGCGGCCACGCTCCTCGCGACGACCGCGCTCGGCGCGGTCGAAGCCCTCCAGGGCTGCGAGTACGGTCTCGAGATACGCGTCCTCTGCGCCGACGCGCTGAAACGCGCGGCTTCGCCCCAGGCCCCGGCCGCCCGACAAAGAGCCGTAGACTACGCGGCCGCCCTCATGGCTACGATCCGAGATGCGCGCCTCAAGCGCCGCTTCACCGAGCGACCTCTCGTGACCACCCTGTTCGACAGCACCCCGATGCCGGCGGCCGTGAGCGACGTCCGGCAAGACGATCGATGAGCCAAATGCAGCGCGTGAACATCGCGAACAAAGCTCGCCGCACGGCGATGATCCTCTCGGGGGGTGGCGCGCGCGGCGCGTACGAGGTGGGCGTCCTCTGGTACATCTTCGACGATCTGTCGCGCATGCGCGGCGGGCCGCCGAGGATCGACGTGCTCTGCGGAACGAGCGTGGGCGCCATCAACGCCTGCTACCTCGCGGCGCACCTCGGCGATCCCGTGCTCGGCATGCGCCGCCTCGTTCACTTGTGGAGCGAGCTGCAGCTCACGCGGGTGCTCGGCTTCGGCGCGCGACAGATCGGCGGGCTCCCGCGCCTCCTCCTCGGCGGCGGGCCGGCGGGCACGGGCCTCTTCGACGTGAGGCCGATGGCGGAGCTCGTGCAGCGCGAGGTGAGCTGGCGCGCGCTCGCGCGGTCGCTCCGCAAGAAGCAGCTCCGCGCGCTCACGGTCTCGTGCACCGAGGTCTCCGCCGGCCGCACCGTCGTGTTCATGCAGACGGCGCCGGACGTCGACATCCCGCAGACGGCGCCTCCGCGGACGCTCTTCCGCGCAGCGCACATCGGTCCACACCACGCGCTCGCGAGCGCGGCGATCCCGATGCTCTTTCCCCCGGTGAAGATCGACGACGAGCTCTATCTCGACGGCGGCCTCCGCCAGAACACGCCGATCGCGCCCGCGTTGCGCCTCGGCGCGACGCACATCTTCGCGATCGGCAGCTCGCGCGAGGTGCAGGGGATCGTCACGCGAGAAGGCCCCATCGGCGCGCAGACGCGCGCGCCGGGCGCCGCGTTCCTCCTCGGCAAGGTCCTCAACGCCTTCCTCCTCGATCACGTCGACATCGACCTCGAGCTGTTGCGCCGCCTCAACAACGTCATCAAGGACGGCACCAAGCTCTACGGCCCCTCGTTCCTCGACGCGATGAGCCGCGAAGCCGCGAAGCGAAACGTGCCGCCCTATCGCTACGTCGAGGCCTTCGAGATCCGTCCGAGCGAAGACCTGGGCAAGCTCGCGAGCGATCACGTGCGGCGCGGGAAGTTCATCGGCAATCCGTTCTTCACCAAGCGCCTCTTCGACGTCCTCGACATCGGCGTCGGCGACGAAGCCGACCTCGCGAGCTACCTGCTCTTCGACGGTCACTTCTGCCGGCAGCTCATCGAGATGGGCCGCGCCGACGCGCACGCGCGCCGCGACGAGATCCTCGAGTTCTTCGGCCAGGCCGACGACGACGACGGCGGCGACGTCGACAACGAAGACAGCGGCGTCTGGGACAAGCCCGCGTCGCTCACGCTCCCCATCGGAACCTGAGGCGACGCTACGCTCGCGCGGGCACCGCCTCGACGGGTGGCTCGGTCGTCTCGGCGGGCGCGGTGATCGGAAGCGTGAAGTAGAAGATCGCGCCGGCTCCGGCGTCGCTCTCGACCCAGATACGACCGCCGTGGGCCTCGACGATGCTACGCGCGATGAAGAGGCCGAGGCCGGTCCCTTTGGTGCCGCACGCATCGTGCTTCCAGAAGCGATCGAAGACGTGCGGCAGGTGCTCTCGTGCGATGCCCGGCCCCGTGTCGGCCACCGACATCATGATCGCGTCGCCGGCGCGCCTCGCCGAGAGGATGACGCGGCCTTCGAGCGGCGTGAGCCGCAGCGCGTTGCCCACGAGGTTCGCGAGCACCTCCAGGATTCGTTCGCGATCGACCGGGAGCTCCACGCAGTCTTCGTCCGCCGACATCTCGAGGTGGATGTGCTTCGATTCGGCGAGCGCGCGGAACATCTCGACCGTCTCTCGCAGCAGATCGCGGGGATCGCACAGCGCGCGCGTGATGGCGAAGCGTCCCGCCTCGAGGGTCGCGACGTCGAGCATGCTCCTGATGAGGTACTCCATGCGCATGGCGATGTTCTCGATCGCCGCCGCCTGTCGTCGGGCCTTCTCCGGCTCCGCGGTCCTCCGGAGCTGGGCCGCCTGCATGGTGATCGCTCCGAGCGGGTTGCGCAGATCGTGTGCGACGATCCCCATCACCTCGTCGCGCGCGCCGACGGCCCTGCGCGCCGTCCGGTGAGCCGCCTGCTCCTGGCGATAAGACCGCCCGAGGATGCGCGCGAAGTACCACGCGACGATTCCGCCGCCGAGGACGAGCAAGAACAAGAGGCCGTACAGTCGCGCCTCCACGCGATGCCGCTCGCGCGACGTCTGCGCGTAGACCTCGTCGAAGGAGGCCTCTTCGCCGGCGACCATGCGATGCACGGCGTCGCGCAGCTCACGGCTCCGCGGGAGCAGCTCGTTCTCGAAGCGCTGCTCGAGGTCGCCCGCGTCGTGCACGCGCGGGCGCTCGGCCACGAGGGAGGCCTGCGTCTCCTGGAAGCGGGCGGCCGCACCCTCGACGTCGTCGACCAGCGCGAGCTCGCTCGCGCGGAGCGTCGTGTCGCGCAGCCCGCGCGCGCTCTCGTCGAAGCGAGAGAGAGAGGTCTCGATCCGGGCGAGCAGCGCGGGATCGCCCGAGAGGAGGTAGGCGCGCCCGTCGGACGCGATGAGCTCGCTGTTCCACCGGAGCTGCTCGGCGAGCTCGACCTCGTGCTCCTTCGCGCGGAGCTGGCGAACGTGCTCCTCGGCGAGCGCGCTCAACAGGCGGATCGAGTGCGCCATTCCTGCCGCGAGGAGCAGCGCGACGATTGCGTATCCCAGCGTCGCGGTGATCTCGAACGGTAGCCGCCTGCGCATGGTCGAGCTCGTCTGCTCTCTCCCCGGGGTCGACGTCGCAATCGACGTTCCATCCGCGCTATCCTCGCTTCATGTCCGCTCGGCTCATGGTTGCCCTCGCGCTCGTGCTCGTCGCCGGCGCGTGCGAGAGGACGAAAGAGCCGCCGTTCACGGAGACGCGCGCCGCTCCACCGCCGCCCAGCGCGGCCGCCGGCCCCGCGGCCGACAAGGACGCGGCGCCGCACACCGAGAAGGTCGAGTTTCCGGAGGTGCCCATCCGCAGCGGCGCGACGACGACGGTGCACGTGAAGTGGAAGGCGCCCGAGGGAACCGGGGTCAACGCGGACGCTCCGTTCAAGGTGCGCTGGAACCGAAGTGACGCGCTCGCCGAAGCGCCGCAAGACGTCAAGGCGACCGGGAAGGCCGCGCAAGCGGGCTTCGATGTCGCGGTGAAGCCGCTCGACGGCGCGCCGAACGCCACGCTCGGCGGCGTGATCGATCTCGTCGTGTGTGACGACGCCACGCATAGCGTGTGCATCCCGGTCCGCCGCGCGGTCGAGATCGAGTTCGTCCCGAGCAGCGCCGCGCCCGACGAGACGACCGTCACGGTCGCCCTTCCTCAAGCCCGCGCTCGCTGACGATCACCGCTTCGCGCGCGAGCCGCCGTGGGCCACCTTCGCCTTCACCCTTTCGAACGCCGCGCCGAGCGGCGTCTTGAGGGCGAGGGTCGAGGTCCGAACCCATCCGCGCACCTTCGTGAGGTGGTCGTGCTCCTCGACGATCGGCTGCTGGAACTTCCTCGCCAGCTCGTCGTGACCGGCGACCAGCGAGAGCTCGCTGAGCACCGACCAGCCGTCGTTGTCGACGAGCTCGACGACGAGCGCGGCGTGAAGCGCCTGGAGCATCGTGGTGCGCGGATCGACGACGATCTGGAGCAGGCCCGCGCTGGCGATCGCCGTGATGTCGGCCGACGGCGTCACCGCGGTCGGATCGCCGCCGAGGGAGATCACCGCGCGCCGTAGCAGATCGAAGTGCTGGAGCTCCTGATCGTGGATCTCGACGAGCTCGGCGCGCGTCGGCCCGTACGCAAGCGGGCCGGAGACGTCGTGCTTCGCGATGAGCCCCTCGTAGAGGCGCGTGCCCGTGCGCTCGAACGCCAAGCGCTCGCCGAGCTTGTCGAGGAGAACGGCGACGTTCGCCCCCTTCGCGACGTCGAAGACCGCCTTGGCCGCTCCCCTGACGTTGGCCGGCGGCGGCACCGTACCGATGGGCCCGCTCGCTTGCGTGTATTCTGCACGCACATCCTCGATCGCGGTCTCGTCTCCCTCCGACGTGGGCTCGGCCCGAGCCACGTCCTCGAGCAGCTCGCGCTTCTGCGTCGGGTGCAGCTCGATGCCCGTTCGATTGAGCCCGATGGCGGCGTCGTTCTTGATCATCGCTGCACCTCCTTCGCGCGCGCGCGGCCGTCACCGTTCGTCGCGGGCGCGAGCTCGGTGCCCGGCCGCCAGCGATAGCCGGCGGCGACGCGCTCGGAGGGCGATCCGCAGCGGTTCAGCCGATCGCGATAGGCGATCGACGAGACCGAGTCTTGGTGCGAAGGAACGAACACCTTCCCTCGCGCGCGCAGATCGACCTCGTTGTCGAGGACGCTCTTGATGTAGGCCCGCTGGCTCGCGAAGTCGATCGGCTCGGGAAGCGTCGGAGGGATGATCTCCGCCGGATCGCGCCGCTCGATCGTGCGAAACAGGTCCATCACCAGGTGGAGGTGACCGAGCTCGTAGTCGACGAAGCGCTCCCAGATCTTCTTGATCCGCGCGTTCGACTCCTGCTTCGCGCACGACGCGTAGACGTAGACCTCCGAGAGCTCGTGCAGCATCCACTTCTCCAGCCACGTCTCGCGCGGATCGACCAAGCATTCGTACTGGGTCGTGTGCTGCTCTTCGATCGAGGCGATCTCGGCGTAGAGCTGGCGCGCCAGCGGATCGGCGAAGGTCGGGCCGATGTTCATGTAGTAGTCGCGCACCTGGTTCTCGGCGGCCGTGATGACGAGCGCGTTGAGCTTCGAGATGGGCGCTGCGGTGAAGCGATCGTAGTGCTCGCGCAGATCGTCCTCCGGCGCGCGGTGCTCGACGCTGGTCGGCCGGCCCGGGAGGATGTCCGTGTAGCACTGCAGGATCGTGTTGGCGTCGCGACCCTCGACGCGATCCATCAACGCGGCGAAGCGGTAGAGGTGATCGAAGTCCTCGAGCAGCCCGAACTGCAAGACCTGCTTCAAGTACGGATCGGGCTCGTGCTGCGCCAGCGAGGCGGTCAGCTCGATCGCCGTCTGTTCGTAGCCGATCGTCGTCTCGAGCGGCGACTGGTCCGGCGGGTTCAGCCAGGCCACGAGCGTCTGCTGGTGGTGCTCGGCCCGCCTGACGCGCGCGAGCGGGAGCTGGAGGTCGCGGTTCATGCGCGCGCAGGCGTGGCTGAAGCGGTTCGCTTCCTGCTCGAGCCCCGCGAGCAGGATCACGCGCACGCGCGTGAACGCGTCGTCGTCGAGCTTCGAGAACGGAACTTGGACGAGGTCCCTCCAGTCGTGCTCCTGCGCTTCGAGCGGAGTGCCGCGCTCTCGGAAGATGTCGAGGGCCATGAAGTCTCCTTCACGCCGCTCGCCTGCAGCGCACATGCCGCCGACGGCGTTGCCTGAATCCGCGCGTCGCGCGCTTCGCGACCAAGCGCGAGCGCCCCGCTCCGGGGCAGAAACCGCCGCGACCGCGCTTCGCGTGTGACAGCGACTCTCAGAAGGGGTGATTGAAGTTCACGTAGAGCGTCGAGCCCTCGCGGCTGACGCCGTAGTCGAGGACGATGATCGTGGCTTGGTTCCACGCGATGCGGAAGCCGGCGCCCTGCCCGTTTCGGAAGCGCCGGAATTCGAAGTCGTCGATCGAGTCGAAGACGCGCCCGACGTCGAGGAACGGCGCGAGCATGAGCGCGAAGTGCTGGCGGCGCTTCAAGCGAACGTCGAACTCGTAAAACGTCCATCGCGCCTCGAGGTTGAGGAGCGTGCCGAAGCGGCCGACGAAGCGATCCTGCTTGAACCCGCGCAGGGTGCGGAGGCCGCCGAGGCCGAAACGATTGTAGTCTGCAAATGAATAGCCGTTCATCGAGAAGAACGGGATGTCCGCGCTCTGCACCGAGGCGACCACGCGGGCGGCGAGCACCAGATCGGTGAGCTTGGGGAACGGGCTGTAGTAGACGCGCGGAGAGAACGTGAGCCGCGCCCAGTCGTAGGCCGATCCCGTGGGCTTGCCCGAGAGCTCGCCGGTGAGCTCGACGAAGACGCCGGAGTTGGGGTCGGGCTCGAAGTCGCGCGTGTCGTAGGCGATGCCGAGCTTGAGGGAGTTGTTGAAGCCTCCGTCGCAGCCGACGACGCGGCCGGCGAGGCAGTCGGTGTGGAGGCGAGTCTGGGCTTGAGGCGCTTCGAGGCCGGTCGCGCCCGACGCGGCGTCGTCGGCCTTCACGGCGCGCCCCGTCCAGTGCTCGATGTCGACGTACGAGATCGTGGCGCCGACGAGGCCTCGGACGACGCCGCCGAAGAAGTCGCGCTCCAGCGTGAAGACCGCCGCCGGCCGCTGGAGGATGTACTGGTTGTACCGAGTGAACGCGGTGCCGTCGGGCTGGATGCGCCGAAGCGCGTCGCTGTAGTCGTCGAGGCGCGAGAAGCGGCCCGGATCGCCGGGGAACGAGAACCGATCGAGCGAGCGTTCTCCGGTGCCGAAGTAGTTGGCGGCGATGTTGCGCTCGTAGATGAGGCTCGCGCGGAGGCGGATCGGCAGATCCTGGAAGTAGGGCGCGTCGTAGTCGAGCGTGTGGAACTGGAAGCCGTTGGTGGTGAAGAAGGCCTGGCCGTACAGACGATGGCGGTACGGCGTGTACGCGAACATCGAAGAGTCGCGCGGGCCGTTGTCGAAATAGAGAACGCGCGCGCCGAAGCCGACGCCGGTGTCGGGATCGCTGTTGATGAGGGGGAGGCCGGTGAAGTAGCCGTTCTCCTGCTTGTCTTCGATGTCGGCGTCGGTCATGCGCCGCTTGTTGCGCATGAAATCGGGCGGCGGCGCGACGGCGGGCTCGGGCGCCTCTTCGGCGCGGGCGAACGGAGCGATCGCGAGGCAGGCCGTGACGACGGCGACCCGCAGCTTCACCGCGGCCTTGTGGCTGAAGGCTCCTGGCACAAATGGAGGACGTTGTCGTCGGGATCGCGGAAGTACGCGAGCGTCGCCGGCCCGTCGTCTTTCACTTCGAACACGACGCCGCGATTCTCGAGGATGGAGATCGCTTCGCGGAGCGGAATCTTCGGATGGAGGCCGATCGACGGCGCGTGCCCCGCGGGCGCGCCCTGGGCCGCGGCCCTCTCGCGGAGGCCGATGAGAAATCCGTCGCCGGCGTCGATGACGGCCGAGCCGCCGCCCGGATCATCGACGAGCTTCATGCCGAGCGTCTCCACGTAGAAGCGCACCGCGCGCTTCATGTCGCCGACGTTCAGCGTGACGATCCCCCCTCGGATCACGATCCCCCCATTCAGCTCTGCGCGTGGCCGAGCTTCTTCTTGCCCTCTTGGAACAAGATCTCGACGCGGCTCGCCTCGACGTCGAGCACGACGCCCTTGCCGAACTTCGGGTGAGCGACGAGCTGGCCCTTCGTGAACCTCTCGCTCATCGCGTACATCGTGAACGCGTCATCGGGCTTCTCTTCGACCTGCTCCGTCCAGGTCTTCTCCGGCTCGGCCGGCTTCGCCCAGAAATCCGTCTCGATGTCCTTCTCGCGCCCTCCCGTCCGCTGCTTCGTCCGCTTCATCGACATGGCAACGCCTTGTCTATCATTGCTGGAGGCGCGCGGCGATCCGGATCAGCGGCGGCGCGGCGGGACGTGGAGCTGGGTCTCGTCGGAGAAGTCGACGTCGACGTCGATCTCGCCTTTCAGGTTCACCGTCTGCTCGGCGTTGAACGCGCGATCCCGCGGCTCGCGCCGCTTCGCCGGGGCCACCTCGCCGGGACCGCGGACGACCGTCTCGCCGTCCCACTCGTCGGCGAGATTGGCGACGTTCACCGGCGACACCCGCGTTCCCTCCGGCCCGACCTCGCGCCCAGGCCGAGCGTCGCGACGAGGCTGCGGCGCCGCCTTCGCGGTCGAGGCGCTCCGCGCGCTCGGGTGCTTTCCCGGACGGAAGATCTCGGTGGGGAGCTCTTCGGCGTACTCGTGCGACGGCGCGGAAGACGACGGCAGAGGAACGAGATCCGAGCCGGTGATGTCGATCGGGATCTCGATCGACCCGCTGCTCTCGGCCTGCACGCGCGACGCCGCCTTCGCGCGCACTTCGAGCCGCGTCGAGCGCCGATCGGGCGGATGCGCGTCGGCCATCCGGCTGCGAAGCGTCGCGCCCGCGCCTTCGGCCTCGACCTCACCGCGAAGCGAGCGCGGCGCGGCGGTGCCCCCGAGCACGGGCGCGCGCTTTCGCTCTTCGGCCGTCGGCGGAGCGGGCACGCGCGCCGGCGCCGCGAGCGCGAGCGCCTGGATGTCGCGCAGGACGTGGTTCGCCGTCGGATACCGATCGGCGCGAGCCTTGGCCATCGACCGCGCGACGATCGCCTCGAGCGCGGGCGGCGTCGCCGGGCGCACCTCGCGCAGCGGCGTCGGCGTCGTGTTGATGATCGCGAGCAGGAGCGCGTTGTAGTTCGGGGCGAGGAACGGGCGCTTCCCCGCGATCGCCTCGTACATCATGATCCCGCACGCGTAGACGTCGACCCGTCCGTCGAGGTTGCGCTCGCCGCGCGCTTGCTCCGGCGACATGTAGTACGGCGTGCCCATCACCATGCCGGTTCGCGTGAGGTCGAGCTGCTCTTCGCCTCCCTGGAACGCGGGCATCATCTTGGAGACGCCGAAGTCGAGGATCTTCACGATCGGCGGACAGCCGACGCGACGCGCGAGGAAGATGTTCTCCGGCTTGATGTCGCGATGGACGATCCCTTTGTCGTGCGCCGCGATGAGGCCCGAGAGCACCTGGATCATCACGTCGGCGAGCTCGTCGAAGGGAAGCCCGCCCTCGCGCCCGATCCGATCGGCGAGCGTCGTTCCGGTCAGCTTCTCCATCACGAGGTACGGGCTGCCGTCGTCGAGGAGCCCGAGGTCGTAGACCTCGCAGATGTTCGGGTGGCCGATCGCGCCTGCCGCGCGCGCCTCCTGCTGGAAGCGCTTCACCGCGACGCGCTTCTTCGCCTGCGTCGGGTTGAGGACCTTGATCGCGACGGCGCGGCCGAGGCCCATGTGCTCGGCCTCGTAGACCGTGCCCATGCCGCCTTCGCCGAGGATGCCGCGCACGATGTAGCGACCGCCGACCGTCGTGCCGATGACGTCCTGCTGGAGGTTGCGCGTCGGCGACAGCGTGCCCACGATCTCGCCCGACTTGCCGGTCTCGCGCGCCGCGATGCGGTTGCGCGCGTCGAACGCGAGCGGCTCCGGCTTGCGCTCCGGCGGAGGCAGCTCGCTCATCCGAGAGCGCGACGCCTCGTTCCCGATGCGACCACCGGTCGTGGGGCACACCCGCACCGACGCTTCGTGCGGGATCTTGCAGTGAGGACAGCGAACGAAGCGGTGGCTCATGGAGGCTCGCGGGAAATTCCGCGACTTTTCCCGAGAGTACCGACATTCGCGAGAGCCACGCAACGCCTGCCAGGCGATGGGATGGCCCAGGCCAGGCGTCGAGCTGGCCGGGCCATGGGGTCACGCGCGAATTCCCGCGGATTCGTGGGATGACGCCCTTGGCGCGGCGAGTGCAGTTCGGTCGCCAGGGAAGATGCAAAACGTCGATCTGGTGCTCCTCGTCGGGTGCGCCCTGTGCAGCGGTGCGCTCGCGGGGGTCGCCCCGATCGCCGCCGGCGTCGCGACGGCGATCGTCCTCGTCGTGATCGCGCGACGTGGCAGGCGCGCGGTCGCGCTCCTCGGCGCGCTCGCCTTCCTGCTGGGATCCTTCCGCGGCGCCGCGACGATCGCCTCCCACGAGCGCGCGCGCGCGCGCGTCGTCTCGCGTGAGCCGTGGCCCGCGCGCGTCGTCGTGACCGGCGTCGTGTCGCGCTCACCCGTGCTCGCGGGCGACGCGTACCGCTTCGACGTCTCGAGCGACGACGGCACCGTCGTCACGCTCCACGCTCCGCGCGAGGCGGGCGCGATCGCGCGCGGCGATCGCGTCGAGGCGATCGCGCAGGTCGCGCCGCTCCACCAGTTCTGGAACGAAGGCACCGGCGATCCGCGCCCAGCGCAGGCCCGACGCGGCGTCGTCCTCTCCGGGGGCGCCGACGATGTCGTGATCCGCGCGCGCGGCCGCGGCGTCGCGGCGATCGTCGACAGGCTCCGCGATCGCCTTCGCCGGCGCATCGTCGCGACGTTTCCCGCGGAGAGCGCGGCGATGGCGCGCGCGCTGGTGCTCGGTGAAGACGATCTGACCGCGAGCGATCAGCGCGCGTTCCGCCGGAGCGGCCTCGCGCACCTGCTCGCTGTCTCGGGCATGCACCTCGTGATCGTCGTCGCGGGCACGGTGGCGGCGTTGCGCGCCATCCTCGTGCGCGTCACGTTCCTCGCGACGCGCGTCGACGTCTTCCGCGTCGCCGCCGGCTTGGGCCTTCCCTTCGCGTGGCTCTACGCCGATCTCGCCGGCGGCAGCGGCTCGGCGATCCGCGCCGCCTGGATGACGAGCGCGGCCCTCCTCGCGCGCGTGCTCGCCCGTCGGCCCGACACCTGGCGCGCGTTCGGGCTCTCGATCTGCGGCGCGGCGCTCGTCGATCCCCTCGCGGCGTTCGACATGTCGTTCGCGCTCTCGGCGTGCGCGACCTTCGGAATGATCGCGTTCGCGCGACCGATCGCCGTCCGGCTCGAGGGCGCGGCGCCGTCGCGCAACCCGCTCGTGCGCGCGATCGCTTCGTCGGCCGCCGCGTCGATCGCGTGCGCGCCGCTCCTCGCGTGCATGACCGCCGATCTGCCCCTCGCAGGTCTCTTCGCGAACCTGATCGCGGTTCCCCTCGGCGAGCTCGCCGCGCTGCCGTTGTGCCTCGCCCACGCGCTGCTCGAGCCGCTCCCCGCGGCCGAGCGCGGCTGCGCCTGGGCGGCCTCGGGGGCGCTGATGCTCGTTCGCAAGATCGCGCATCTGTTCGCCGCGATGCCGTACGGCGCCGCGCACGTCCCCACGCCGACGGCGTGGCAGCTCGCGGCGATGGCGGTCGGTGCGTTCGGTCTGACGTGCGCGACGGCGAAGCGACGGATCGTCTGGATCGGGAGCGCGGCGATCCTCGTGCTCGCGCTCGAGCTCGAGGCGCGCGCCCGCGGCGCGCCTACGGGCGTCCTCAGGGTCACCTTCCTCGACGTCGGGCAGGGCGACGCCGCGTTGATCGATCTCCCGGACGGGCGCGCCGTCCTCGTCGACGGCGGCGGCCTCGTCGGCAGCCCCGTCGACATCGGCGAGCGCGTGATCGCGCCCGTCTTGCGCGCGCGGCGGCGAAGCGCGATCGCGGCCGTCGTTCTCTCCCACCCTCACCCCGATCACTTCGGCGGCCTTCGCACCGGGCTCGGCCGCGTCCGCGTCGGCGCGCTGTGGGACACGGGGCAAGGCGAGAACGAGGGCGCGGGCGGCGCGTACGCCGATCTCCTCGCCGAGATGCGATCGCGCGGCGTCCATGTCGTTCGACCCGACGCGCTCTGCGGCCGACGGCTCTCGGCGGCGGGCGCGACGCTCGAGGTGCTCGCGCCGTGTCCGTCCGCGTCGATCGATCACGGCCCGAACGACAACTCGTTCGTCCTCCGCGTGGCCTTCGGCGAGCGGGCCTTCCTCTTCGTCGGCGACGCCGAGCGCGCCGAAGAGGCCGAGCTCCTCGAGAAGCGCCGCGCGGCCCTCCGCGCCGACGTCTTGAAGGTCGGCCATCACGGGAGCCGAACGTCGTCGACGCCGCCGTTCCTCGCCGCGGTCTCGCCGTCCATCGCGGTGATCTCGAGCGGCGTTCGCAACCGCTTCGGTCACCCTGCGCCCGCGACCCTCCGCAACCTCGGCGCGGCGCGTGCGCGGATCCTCCGCACCGATCGCGAAGGATCGATCACGATCACGACCGACGGCCGGTCGCTCGAAGTCACCACCACGGCGGAATGACGTGGTAATGGCAGATCCATGCGAAACATCCTGCCGGCTTTGCTCTTCATCACGCTCGCGGCGTGCTCCAAGACCGTCGCCGAGCCTCCCCCGAGCGACTTCAAGCCCTCCGAGGCGCCGCCGCTGCCGCCCGGCCCGGAGAAGCTCGAGATCGTCGACGAGACGGTCGGCACCGGCGCCGAAGCGAAGAACGGCGACACGGTGAAGGTCCACTACACGGGCAAGCTCCTCAACGGGAAGGAGTTCGACAGCTCGCGGGGCAAGGATCCGTTTCAGGTCACGATCGGCAAGGGCCAGGTCATCAAGGGTTGGGACCAGGGTCTGCCGGGCATGAAGGTCGGCGGCAAGCGCAAGCTCACGATCCCGTGGCAGCTCGCGTACGGAGAGAACGGCAGCGGCGACAAGATCCCGCCGAAGGCCGCGCTCGCGTTCGACGTCGAGCTCCTGGAGATCGTCGGGGCCGACGCCGGCGCAGACGCCGGCAAGCCGGCCCCGAAGAAGTAGCCGCGCGCGCTACGTGCGCTCGACGACGCCGATGAACGGCAGGTTGCGGTGCTTCTCCGCGAAGTCGAGCCCGTAGCCGACGACGAACTTGTCGTCGATCGTGAAGCCCAGGTAGTCGACCTTCACCGCGACCTTGGCGCGCGCCGGCTTGTGCAGCAGCGCGCACACCTTCACGCTCCGCGGCGCTCGCGTGCGGAACAGATCCATCAGGTGCGCGATCGTGAGACCGGTGTCGACGATGTCTTCGACGATCACGACGTCTTCTCCCGCGATCGGCCGCGACAAGTCTTGCGTGATCTGGACGACGCCGCTCGTCTCGGTGCCCTCGCCGTACGATCGCACGCCGAGGAAGTCGACGCGCAACGGGATGTCGACCGCGCGCGCGAGATCGGCCGCGAAGACGAAGCTCCCCTTGAGGACGACGATCAAGACGAGGTTACGGTCTTTGTACTCTCGGGCGATCTCCGCCCCGAGCTCTTTCACCCGAGCGGCGATCTGCTCGGCGTTTATCATGGTGACGATGCGTTCGCTCATGGCGATCGCTGTGTCGCCTTGACGCGGCCCGAAGTAAAGACACACCTTGCATCCGCCATGACCGAGCCGACGAAGCGACTCCTGTTCCTCGAAAAGGTGACGGCCGAGGGGACCGAAGATCCCCTCGCCTGGTACGGCCTGGCGATGGAGTATCGAAAGCTCGAACGCTGGGACGAGGCGCTCCAGACGTTCACCACGCTCCGCGCGCGCAAGCCGGATTACACGGCGATGTACCTCATGTGCGGGCAGATGCTCGAGCAGGTCGGCCGCAACGACGAGGCGCGCGAGTGGCTCGAGACCGGCCTCGCCCAGGCGCGCGCCAAGGGCGACGGCCACGCGGCTTCCGAGCTCGAGTCGGCGCTGGCGACGCTGGCCGACTGAACGCTAGCCGCCCGCCCCGATCGCCGCGGCGGAGCGAACGTCGATGAGCGCGTCGAGGAGCGCGTCGAGATCGAGCGGCTTCGAGAAGTAGCGATCGAACCCTGCGGCGAGCGCGCGCGCGCGATCGGCAGAGCCGGCGTACGCCGTCAACGCGATCGCAGGCGTCCGTCCGCCGCGCTCGGGAGCGAGCGCGCGCAGGCGCCGAATGAGCGTGTACCCGTCTTCTTCCGGCATCGCGATGTCGGAGACGAGCACGTCCGGCCGCTCGCGCTCGAGCAGATCCATCGCCTCGGCGACCGACTCCGCGGCGAAGACGACCGCGCGCCGCTGGCTGAAGATCGTCTTCAGGAGCTCGCGCGCGTCGCCGTCGTCGTCGACGATCAAGATGCGAAGACCCTCGAGCACTCCGCGCGGGCCCGAAGACATCGCGTCTGGTCCGCGTCCGCCGGGCGCGCGCGAGTTCACTCCGTTCAGTCTACCTGTCACGGTCGTCACGACAAAACCCCCGAAAAGACGAGCTTCGACGCCGTACGCGCTGCGGCGTGCCACCACGCCGCTCGCGGCACGAGCCGCCGTCCTCAGACGTGCGAGCGGTCAGCCCCGAGCGCAAGCTCTCATTCGAGGCTCAACGCGTCTCGCGCTTCACGCGGATCGCAGCGAGGCGCTGGCGGATGCGCGCCTCTTCGCCGTGCTCCGTCGGCTCGTAGAGCGCCGATCCGACGAGGTCGTCGGGCAGATAGGTCTCGCCCGGAGCCACGCCTTCTTCGGCGTCGTGGGGATACTGGTAGCCCTTGCCGTAACCCTCCTCCCGCATCAGCTTCGTGACGGCGTTGCGGAGCTTCATCGGCACGGGGAGGCTGCCGTGCTCTTCCACGAGCGCCTTGGCGCGCTGCCACGCGTTCTTCACCGCGTTCGATTTCGGCGCGCACGCGAGGTAGAGCGCGGCGTGAGCCATGGGGTAGAGCCCTTCGGGCATGCCCATCCGCCGGAACGCGGCGTCGGCGCTCGTGACCACGACGAGCGCGCGAGGATCGGCGTTGCCCACGTCTTCGCTCGCGAAGATCAGCATTCGCCGGAGCACGAAGAGCGGATCGTCGCCGGCCTCGAGCATCCTCATCATCCAGTAGATCGCCGCGTCGGGATCGGAGCCGCGCATCGACTTGATGAACGCGCTGACGACGTTGTAGTGCTCCTCCCCCGCCTTGTCGTAGAGGAGCGGCGCCTTCTCCTCCGACGCGGCGAGCACCTCGGTCGTGATGCGCGTCTCCCCGCGGGAGCGCGCGTACTCCGAGGCGGCCTCGAGCGTCGCGAGGGCGCGTCGCGCGTCGCCGCGAGCGAGCCGCGCGATCATGCGCACCGCCTCGGGATCGGCCGTGACTTCATCGTCGCCGCCGGCGTTGACGCCGTGCTCGCGATCGGCGAGCGCGCGTTCGACGATCGTCGCGAGCGCCTCTTCGCCGAGCGCCTCGAGGCGAAAGACCTTGCACCGCGACAAGAGCGCCGCGTTCACCGCGAACGACGGGTTCTCCGTCGTCGCGCCGATGACCGTGATCGTGCCCGCTTCGACGTGAGGCAGGAACGCGTCCTGCTGCGCCTTGTTGAAGCGATGGATCTCGTCGACGAACACGATCGTGCGCTCGCCTTTGTACGCGAGCCGCTCCTTCGCCGCGGCGACGATCTCGCGCAGCTCGGCGATGCTCCCGAGCACGGCCGAGAAGGGAACGAACACCGAGCGCGTGCGCGTCGCGATCACGCGACCCAGCGTCGTCTTGCCGACGCCGGGCGGCCCCCACAGGATGATCGACGGGACCCGATCCTTCTCGATGGCGTTCGCGAGGAGCTTGCCCGGTCCGAGGATGTGCGCCTGACCGACGTAGTCGGAGGCCCGCGACGGCCTCATCCGCTCGGCGAGCGGGACG
The DNA here is from genome assembly GCA_019637175.1 of Labilithrix sp. Classification (GTDB taxonomy): domain Bacteria; phylum Myxococcota_A; class Polyangia; order Polyangiales; family Polyangiaceae; genus Labilithrix. The sequence continues at coordinate 72,472 of JAHBWD010000023.1, forward strand.
GCGCCGGTCGTCACAGCGTCGCGGCGCGCGGCGGCCGCGAAGAGCGTGTCGCCCGCTCCTCCTGAGCCTGATCGAGGACGCGCCACGGGCCGGACCCTAGCAGACCACCACGTATTCGTGGGGGCGGTGTATCCTCACGTCCCTCCGCGATGTCTCGATCCGTCGGCTGCGCTGCTCTCCTCTTCGCCGTGCTCGCGAGCTGCACCGCGAGCTGCGCCGACGACAAGCCCGGCATGGTTCCGTTCGATCCGTCGAAGCGGCAGACCCCGGCGGCCGACATCGCAGAGCTCGAGATCCGCGGCCAGGGCGTCGATCGATTCACGCGTTGCCCGCCGCCCGGTCGCCTCGGCGATCCTTGGTTTCCCCAGCCGCGGCCGTGGACGGCTCCGGCGCCGACCGCCGACGCCGGACCGCCCGAGCCGATCGACGCGGACTACATGTCGCGCGTCCGCGATCAGTCCCCCGCCGAGCGCGCGATCGAGGCGACGCACCGCGATTTTCGGAGCTGCTACCGGCGCGGCCTCGTCCACGATCCCGCCGCCGACGGCCGCGTCGCGATCGTCTTGCGGGTCGGCCCCGACGGAAAGGTCGCGAAGGTCGAGGAGTACGCGGCCTGCGAGATCGCGGTCGAGTCGATCCAGTGCATGAAGGGCGTCGCGGCGCGCCTGCGTTTCCCGCCTCCGGCGGGCGGCTCCGACTCGGTCGTGATCCCCGCCGTGTTCACGTCGCGCGACGGCGTGCGCCTCAACGGCAACACCGGGTCGCCGAACGACATCTACACATCGGGCGCGTACCTCACGCTCGAGGGCGCGCGACCGGGTCTGCACGCGTGCGAAGCGCAGGCGCGCCGCGAGCTCCGACAGCTCGAGGCCACGGCGACGTTCACGATGACGCTCGGCAAGGACGGTCAGGTCACGAAGGCGCACGTCGATCCATGGACCGGCGAGCAGACCCTCCTCATGTGCGCGGCGCGCGAGCTCGAGAGGCTCAAGTTCGCTCCACCACCGAGCGGAACGGGCACGGTGATCGCGAGACTCAATTTCAATCCGCGTCAAGGGAGTCGTTGATCGAATTTGGGTCCGTCGGAGAACGTTCGATCGATCGATCGCCCAGCTTGTGATCTGCGCCGGACCACGGCATGAACTTGAGTGATGGCGAGCCCGCGCGCGGTGGTCATTCCGTTCGGCGTCCCCGACGACGGGCGAGGGCTTGGCCTCGGGCTCGCCGCGCTCGTCCACTGCTTCGCGCAGATCGACGGCGAGAGCGTGGCCCTCGCGCAGCTCCTGTCGCGACAGCCCGCGGCCGAGCGCGACGACGACGACGACGTCGACGAGGAAGCGACCGCGAGCCCTCGCCGCGGCGAGGCGGGCCCCGTCGAGGCGTTCGTTCCTCCGCGCGCGTGGAAGGATCTCACGCGCAGCAGCGCCGAGCCGAGCGGCGTGAGCTTCGTGGTGACAGGCGCGTTCGAGCCGCCGACCGACGGGCGCGGCCTCATCCAGCTCCTCGTGTTCGAAGCGAAAGACGGCCGCACGCGGGCGAAGGTCGAAGCTCACGTCGACTTCGAGTCGGCGGGCAAGGCCCTCCTCTCCGCGCTCGACGAGCTCTTCTCGCAGCTCGACGGCGAGCTCGGCACGGTGCGCGACATCGGCGATCTCTCGTGGGAGGCGCTCGAGAGCGTCCTTCGCGCCGAGCGCTGCGCGCTGCACGATCCGCTCCGCGGCGGCCCCCACGACCGCCTCGCGGCGATGGTCCACCTCGGCCGCGCGATCGGCGACGCGCCGGAGGCGCGCTTCCCTGCGAGCCGCCTCGCGTCGCTCGCGCTCGACATGGCGGCCTTCGCCGACGCGGATCCGAAGCTCGCCGACGCCGCGCTCCGCGCGCTGCTCCGCGCGACGGAAGACGCGCCGGCCAACGCCGATCTCATCGAGGCGATCGCCGCGCTCACGCTGCGCGTCGGAAAGGGTGAAGACGCGGAGCGGCACGCCGAGCACGCGCTCTCCCTCGAGCCCGATCGCGCGCGGCTCTACGCGCTGCTCTCCGAGGCGCGCCGGTCGCGCGGCGATCTGCCGGGCGCGCTCGCGGCGATCGAAGACGGGCTGCTCCGCGGCGCCGACGATCCGCTGCTCAACACCGAGCGCGGCATCGTCCTCGCCGAGCGAGGCCACCCCGTCGAGGCCGAACGCGCGTGGCGGATGGTGCTCGACGAGCGTCCGCTCTATCCGCCCGCGTTCACCAACCTCGCGTCTCTCGTGATGGAGAGGAAAGACGCCGTCGCGGCGGCGCGGCTCGTCGACGACGCGCTCACGCGCGGGCCGGCGCACCCCGACGTCCTCAAGCGCGCCATCCAGCTCTCGCTCGCGGCCGAGCCCGAAGGGATCGCGCGGGCGGCGCGCGTGGGCAAGCTCGCGCACGCGCTCATCGAGCGCGCGCCCAACGACGCGTGGGGTCTGCTCGTCCTCGCGCGCGCGCTCGCGCAGACGGGCGACAAGATCGTCGCGGCGCGCCGCCTGCTCCAGGTCGAAGAGCTCGCGCCCGGCTCTTCGTACGCCTCCGAGGCCCAACGCGCGCGCTTCGCGCTCGAAGAGCCTCGCATCTCGCTCGAGATCGACGCGGTGCTGCGCGCGGCCTATCACGCGCCGACGGTAGATCTCGATACGATCTGCGCGCGCGCGCGCACGCTCGCCCTCCACCACACGGCGTGGGCGGCGCACTTCGCCGCGGGCATCGCCGAGCGGCGCCTCGAGCGCTGGCGCGCCGCGCGCGACGCGTTCGCCGACGCGATTCGCGTCTCGCCGGGCTGCACGCCCGCGCACATGGAGATCGTCGCCGCGCACGTCGCCTTGGGCGACTCCGAGTCCGCCCTCGAGCACGCGCGTCGCGCGTGTGCGCTCGACGGCGAGAGCGCGCGTGCCCTCGCCGTCCTCGCCACCGCGCTGCTCGCCGCCGGGCATCGCGACGAGGCCCTCGTCGCGATCGATCGCGCCCTCGCGCTCGACGCGACCGACGAGGCCAACCGCGCGCTCGCCGAGCGCATTCGCACGGGTCGCTCGCGCACGAGCACGCTCACGCGCCTTCGCGACACGTTCACGCGGTGGCGCCGTCGCTGAGCGGTCGTGGGCTTCGTCGCGATCCTCGTCTTCGTCGTCCTGCCCGCGCTCTTCGTCGGCGGTGGCGCGCTCGTCGCGTGGTACAGCCTCGCGAGGCGGCGACGCCTCGGACGCGCGGTCACGCTCGCCGAGGCCCCGGCGAGAGACGTCGCGATCACGGGGCGCGCGCGCGGCCCCTCGCTCGTCTCGCCGATCACGCATCGCGCGTGCGTCTGGTACGACGTCGACATCGAGGTCCGCACCGGCGTCGCGAAGTACGAGAGTGTCATGAAGCTCCGGAGCGACGCGCCCTTCGAGATCGGCGCCGACGACGGAGGCTGCGTGCGCATCGACGTCGCGCGTCTCTGGCTCGCGAGCGACGGCGCGCGTCACAAGGAGAAGACGAAGGGCGGCCCGCAGCACATCCTGCAAAACGGCTCGCAGCGATGGCATCGCGTCACCGAATCGATCATCGCCGTCGACGCGATCGTCACCGCGCTCGGTGACGTCGAGGCGCCCGCGGAAGGATACCGGGCGTCGGGGGCGGAGCTCCCGATCCTGGGCGCGAAGGGCGAGGCGGTGGTGTCCGCCGGCGATCGAGCCTCGATGGGCGCGACCCTCGCGAAGCACGTCCTGCTCGGGCTCGGGCTCCTGACCGTCGGCCTCGCCTGGGTGAGCGTCTCGGTCTGGTTCTTCGTCCGCTGACGGAGTGTATCGGGGCGTATCACGCGTGTATCGCGCCCGATCGACGTCACCCGTTCGTTGATTCTCCGTGCGTTGGCGCTGGCCCCACCCGTGCAGTGCTCCTCCGCAGCGTCGCGATGAACGCGACGCCCTTCAGACAGGAGCATTTTCCGTCATGCGTACCCATCGTTTCGTTCTGTTCGGTCTCGTCGGTGTGCTCGCGCTCGGCCTCGGTGCCTGCAGCGGCGCGAGCGGCGCCGACGGCAAGTCTTCGATCGCGACGCTCGCGCCCGAGCCTCCTGGTCCGGAGTGCCCCGCGGGAGGGACGCGGATCCTCACCGGCAACGACGCCGACGGCGACGGCCTGCTCGCGCCGAAGGAGATCTCGGCGTCCCAGGTCGTGTGCAACGCCGCGCCCTCGCCGGGCGCGAACGCGAGCGGCCCGATCGTGAGCGTCGACGTGGAGCCGAAGGGCAAGAACTGCGCGGAGGGCGGCGTCGCCGTCAAGAGCGGCCTCGACAAGAACGCGAACGCGGCGCTCGACGCCGACGAGATCACCGACACGAAGTGGATCTGCAACGGCGCGAAGGCGGCGGCGGGCTCGAACCCCGTCGTCAACGTCTACGACGAGGCCGGTTTCGAGATCGCGCAGAGCACGCCCGCGACCGCGCTCTCGGCGACGCTCAACGCGCCGGGCCCGGGCAAGATCATCGCGATCTCGAACATGGATGCGTTCTGCTATCCGAGCGGCAACCAGTTCGTCTGCGGCTCGAGCGCGACGATCGGCACGTACACGCTCAGCCTCGATGCGCAGGGGAACCCCGCCACCGGGAGCTACGACTTCTTCTACCTCACGCCGAACAGCACGGAGAACACGTCGCGCACGGCCGTGTTCCCGGTGTCTGCGGCGGGCGACGTCACCGTTCACCTTCGGGCGACGGCGAACAGCGGATCGTTCGGCCTCTGGCGTCGATCGCTCACGCTGATCTTCGTCCCGGGGTGATGGGGCTCAGCGCGCGCCGAAGATCGCCGTGCCGACGCGCACGAGCGTGGCGCCGCACGCGATCGCGATCTCGAGATCGTCGCTCATGCCGATCGACAGCTCGGGCAGGCGCGCGCGACCCCCGTGCAAGCCCTGGAGCGAAGCCAGGGCCTCGAAGGCGCGTCGCGCCGCTTCGAGATCGTGAGGCGGCATCGTCATCAAGCCACGCAGCGCGAGCGCGGGCTCGGCGGAGACGGCGGCGATCATCTCGCCGAGCTCCGCCGGGCTCGCGCCGTGCTTTTGTGCTTCGCCGCCGACGTTGACCTCGATGAGCACCGCGAGCGTCTTGCCGTCACCGTAGCCCTCGCCCTTGGCGCGCTTGCCGAGCTCGCGCGCGAGCGCGGGCGAGTCGACGGTCTGAACGAGATGCGCGACGCGCGCGACGTGCCGGGCCTTGTTCGACTGGAGGTGTCCGATGAAGTGCCAGGCGACGTCGGGTAGATCGGCGAGCTCGGCGGCCTTCTCCGTCAGCTCCTGCGCGTAGTTCTCGCCGAAGTCGCGCTGGCCGAGCGCGTACGCCTCGCGGATCATCGCCGCGGGCTTTCCCTTCGAAACCGCGACGAGCTTGACGTCCGCGGGGTCACGCGACGCCGCGGCGGCGGCGCGCGCGATCCGATCGCGGACGCTCGCGAGGCCCTCGGCCACGCTCATCCTCGTCGCCTCCGCGCGTGCCACACCATGACGTCGGAGGATTGTACGAGCGGTCCGCGCTGGAAGTCGCCGTAGACCGCGGTCGTTTCGAAGCCGTTGTAGTGGAGGAGCGCCTCGAGCTCGCGCGGAAAGAACTGACGGTGCGCGAGCGGCACCATGAAGCTCTGGCGCTCCTTCGAGGTCGGCTCGAAGCACATCGAGACGAAGAGGATCTGGCGCACGCGGTCGTAGTCGAAGACCTCGCGGTAGTTCACGAGCCCGGCGCTCGGGTGCACGAACGGGCGCATCGTGTACGCGGTGCCGGGCTCGTCGGCGAGGTCTTCGAGGATCGGCATCGACGCGTCGAGCACGAGCTCGCCGCGCGGCGAGAGATGCTCGCGCACCCGCGCCAGCCACGCCTCGAGGTCTTGCCGGGTGTAGAGGTGCAGCACCGTGTTGAACGGACAGATCGCGAGCGTGAAGCGCCGCTTCAGGCGAACCCGCCGCATGTCGCCGGCGCGCGCGGTGACACGCGCGCGGAGCGCCGCCGGCTCCCGCGCGAGGCGCGCCCGCAGATCGCGGAGCATGGGGCGCGATCGATCGACGCCCCACACGGAGACGCCGGATCGCGCGACGGGGATCGCGATGCGCCCGCTGCCGATGCCGTACTCGAGCATCGCGTCGTGCTTCGACGCGACCTGCGTGTAGTACGCGACGTCGTCCTTACGCTTCGCGTACGTGACGGCGTAGTAATCGGGATCTTCGAAGTGAGCCCGCGCCCCCGCCTCGAGCTCACGATCGCGCCGACTCATGCCGAATCGCGCAGCGATGAGGAGGCCGCCAGGCCCCTACTAGTAGATGCCCGTGCGGGCCATGTGGTCGATCCATTCCTGGACGACCTCGTTGCTCGTGCGATCGAAGTGGACCTTGCCCGCGGCGATCTCGCGCAACGCGGTGACGGCGGCCTTGTTCTTGGAGTGGACGAGCGGGCCCGCCCCCTTCATGAGCTGCCGCGTGCGGCGCGCCGCCAGGATCACGAGCGCGAAACGGTTCTCCTCACGCTCCAGACAATCTTCGACGGTGACGCGCGCCATGGCATGCTCTCGATTCGGGGTCAGAGTTCGGGACCGGGGAAAGTAGTCGGAGGCTCACCGCCTCGCAAGCTTTTCATAAACCGAAGCAATAACGAGCACTTTCAAGCCCATGACGGTCTTCTATTTCGCGCGGCACGGCGAGACTGACGACAACGCGCGCCTCGTCTTCCAGGGGCAGGGCGGCCGCGGCCTGAACGCTCGAGGTCGCGCGCAGGCTCGCCGGCTCGCGCAGCGCATGCAGCGCGCGCGCGTCTCCGCGGTGGTCGCGAGCGATCTCGAGCGTGCGGTGGAGACGGCGCGCTTCGTGAGCACGGCGTGCGGCGTCGCCGCGACCTACGATCCCGATCTCCGCGAGGTCGACCTCGGCGCGTGGACGGGCAAGAGCCACGAGGAGATCGCCGATCTCTACCCCGAAGAGTGGAGCGCGTGGGCCGCCGGCCTCGACGTTCGTCGCGGCGGCGGCGAGACGTACGCCGAGCTCGCCGAGCGCGTCGACCGCGCCGTCGCTCGCGCGTGCGCGATGGAGCTTCGCGATCCCTTCCTGCTCGTGTCGCACGGCGGCGCGATCAAGAGCTGGGTCGCGAAGATCCTCGGCGTCTCTGCCGAAGGCCTCCGCGCGCTCGCGGGCGTCGGCAACGCGGGCATCACGATCGTCGAGCGCGACGCGCGCGGGCGCGTGAAGCTCCATGCGTGGAACGACACGTCGCACCTCGAAGGGCTGCTCGTGGAAGAGCAGACCGACTGACGCTTCAGCCCGCGACGAGCTTGCGCGCGCCGCTCTCGAACAAGATGTTCGCGCGTCCCGGCTCGACCGAGATCACGACGCCGGCGCCGAACTTCGGGTGCTCGACGACGTCGCCCGCGGAGACCTTCGCGGTCGCGGAGTAGCTCGCCCTCGCGCCGGTGGCCGCGGCGATCGCGGTCTTCCAGTCGGAGGCCGGCGCCGCCGCCGGACCGTGGCCCGACGTGCGCCCGATCGACTTGCCGCCCGCCGTTCGATCATGAAGCTCGCGCACGACGTCCGACGCGAGGCGCTGGAGGCGCTTGCGCGCCGCGTCGGCGTCACCCGCGCGCATGCCGACGCGCGAGCGGAGGCGCTCGAGGCGCCCCGCGTCTTCCTCCGAGAGCGGGTGGAGATCGTCGGCGGCGACCGCGAGCAGATCGCGCGCCTCGGGGTTCAGCCGACCGCCCGCCGTGTCGAGCACCTGACGCACCTTCGCGAGGAACTTCGACGGCGACCACGCGTCGGAGCGCTCCCCGAGCAGCTCCTCGTACGCGTGAAGGAGGAGGAAGCGCGCCTCGTCGGGGTAGCGCGCGTGGAGCACGCCCCACGCTTCGTCGACCGCGAGTCGGCCGCCGGCGCTGCGCGTCCATATGGCGTACACGACGGCGCGATCGCCGGCGTCGCGTGAAATCTCGATCGGGCTCTTCTGATCGTCGATGTCCTCGAACATCCGCGCGCGCCATCGTACGCGCTCGAGCGGAGGATGTCAGCGCAGGCCGGTGCCGAGCTGCTGGACGAAGTCAGGCGCCTTGAGGGTTTGTCGAATCTCGCTGCCCTCGAAGATCGCGACCGCGCGGCCGCCGGCGCCGATCGCGGCCCAGCGGGCCTTGCCCGGCCGGCCCGGCCAGATCGTCGTCAGGCGAAGCCCGACGCCCGGCGGCCCGATCGGCGCGACGAGGGCGCTCGCGTCGTCGAGGCTGACGACGCGGAGGTTGTCCTTGCCGCCGTTCACCGCGGTGACGATGAGCTCGTCGACGCCGTCGCCCTCGAGATCGGCCGCGGTGATGTCGGCGCCGAAGCGCGAGTCGCCGGGGAGCGAGCGCGCGCACGGCCCCTGCACCATGAAGCTGTCGCGGCTCCCGAACCAGAAGCAGACCATCGACGACGTCGTCGCGGCGATCGTCGCGGCCATGTCGGCGATGCCGTCTCCGTTGAAGTCGCCCGAGGCGAACGCGATCGCCGTCGCCTCTTCGGACGACGACGTGACGGCGCTCGCGCTCACGAGTCCGCGCCCGTCGTTGACCTTCATGTCGGCGCTGCCGCGCGCCGCGAAGACGGGCCCCATCGACGAGACCCACGCGTCGAGCTCGGAGCCGGACTGGACGCGGCGATGCTCCGAGGCCGCGAGCCCGGCGGCCGCGAGCTTCGCGCCGCTCTGGTGCGACGCGTCTGCGGAGTAGCGCGGCGAAGCGATCGCCACGTCGGCGAGGCCGTCGCCGTCGGCGTCGAAGCCCGAGAGGACGGCGCGGCTGCGCACGCCCGGAGGCGCGCCGGCGACCGGGAGCACCGCCGAAGGTCCCTGACGCGTGCCGAAGGTGACGAACCCGAGATCGTCGCCGCCGGCGACGACGTCGCCGTAGCCGTCGCCGTTCACGTCGCCCGCTTCGCGCAGGATCGGACGCACGCCGGGGAAGAACGACGCGAAGTTCATGAACGGCAGCGGCGCCGTCTTGTTGGCGTCGAAGCCCGTGGGCGATCCGTACTCGACGAGGGTCTCGTAGATGTCGCCGAGATCGATCGGCAGCGCGTCCATGCCGGCGTGCACGACGTCCGTGAAGCCGTCGCCGTCGAGATCGATCCCGCCGCCGATACTCACGTCGCCGACCTTCGGCGTGCCGAAGAAGATCATGTCGGGGACGGTGGTGTAGTCGAGCGCAGGAAAGTCTCCGCCGGGGAGGCCGCGCTGCAGGAAGAGGAGGGGGAACTGGTTCGGCTCGCCCTTGGGCGCGCGATCGTCGGCGAACTCGAAGCCCGAGACCATGAAGTCGGGGTTGCCGTCGCCGTCGACGTCGACGACCGATCCGGTCGGCGCGTCGGAGGAGCCGTACTTCGCCGGTCCGCGAACGAGCACCTCCCACGTCGCGCTCGTCTGCGTGCCGGTCTTGCGGTCGGCGCGCGCCTTGAGGCGCCAGAACCAGATGCCGGGCTCGATGTCCTCGGGCACGACGAGCTCGCGGCCGTCGGCCACGAACGTCTTGTCGGGCGCGGGGAGGCAGTCGCGCAGCTTGCAGAGCTCGACGACGGCGCCGGTCGCGGTCTGCTGGAGGTCCCAACGGAACTTGGGGCGGCTCGTCGCGACCATCGAGACGGAGATGGGCGAGAGCTGCCGCGGCGCGATGAGCGAGGGATCGTCCTTGGCGCCTCCGGAGAGGCCGTCGTAGGACGACGGCGCGGCGCACGCGCCGAGCGCGAGCGCCATGCCGATGCCGATCGCGCCGGTCGTTCTCACTTGAGCCTCGCGCGGATGAGCTGGAAGTAGCGGTGAGCGACGCCGCTCGCGCGCGCGGCCTTCGTCACGCTGCCGCCGTGGCGCGCGAGGATGCGCTCGACGTAGCGGCGCTCGAACTCCTTCACCACGCGCTCGCGCGCGCTGGGGAACGGGAGATCGTCCTCGATGACGGCGCTCAGGAAGTCGAGGCCGTTGTCTTTCGCCTCCTCCGAGCGATACGCCTGACCGAGCTCGCCGAGCGTGTTGCGCGCGACGACCGCGCTCTTGAGCTCGCGCACGTTGCCGGGCCAGGGATAGTGCTCGAAGCGCGGGAGGAAGTCCTCGGGCAGCGCCGACGGGGCCTTGCCCATCTCGCTGCCGCCGACCTCGCTCCAGAAGTGACGCGCGAGGAGCGCCACGTCGCCTTCGCGCTCGCGGAGCGGCGGAAGCTCGACGCGCCCGCCGGCGAGGAGGAAGAAGAGGTCGTCGCCGAAGCGACCGCTCGCGACGTCGCGATCGAGATCGCGACGCGTGGCCGCGATGATGCGAACGTCGGTGCCCGCCATCATCACGTCGCGCAGGCGCGCTTGGACGTCGCGCGAGAGGTTGCCGACCTCGTTGATGAAGATGACGCCGCCGCGGGCCTGCTCGAGGATCCCGGGCTCGGCGCCGTTGCCGAAGAGGCGCGCGCCGAGCTCGTGCGTCGGCAGCGACTTCGCGTCGAGCATCACGAACGGAGCGTCTTTGCGGCCGCTCGCGAGGTGGAGCTCCTCGGCGACGAGCTCCTTGCCCGTGCCCGCCTCGCCCTCGATGAGCACCGGCTTGTCGTTCGCCGCGAGGCTCGCGAGCACCGGATAGAGCTTGCGCATCGCGTTGCTCTCGCCGATCACGCGGCCGAACGACGCCGACTGCGCGAGATCGAGGTAGCAGGGCGCGTCGCGGCGAACCGACATCACGCTGCGCCCGACGCGGATGGCCTCGCCGCCGTGCAGCGTCGCCTCCTTGATCGCGACGCCGTTGACCGTCGTGCCGTTGGTCGATCCGAGATCGATGAGCTGGAGGTTGTCGGCGTTGACCGCGAGCGACGCGTGACGGCGCGAGACCTCGGGATCGGTGAGCCGGAGCGAGCAGACGGGGCTCTGACCGAGGAGGGCGCGCGGGCCGTTCGCGTCGAGCGTGATGACCTTGCCCGTGTCCGGTCCTTCGACGACGTGGAGCACGAAGGTGGAGCCCGAGGCGGCCGCGCGGGTGAAGCGAGCGCGCCTGAGCGTGGCGATTTCACCGGGCCTGCTGACGATGTGCGACATGAGCTTGTTCTCCGAGCAGATCAGTGGCGAGGGTCGAAGAGCCAGGTAGCGGCGGCGAGCGCGATGGCGCCCAGGCCGACACCGAGGGCGACGTTGGCGACGACCAGCTTGTCGCTGAGCGCGTCGCGCATTCCGGGATCGCACGCCGGCGCGCAGGTCCGGCGCATCTCGTCGGCGTCGGAGTCGGCGTTGAGGCGAACGTAGAAGGAGCCGCCGAGCGCGAGCAGCCCGGTGCCTCCGAGAATGATGGGGAGCACGGGCACGCGGCCGGACTCCGTCTTGGGCTTCGCCTCGCGCTCTTGCGTGCCGGCGAAGGTGGCGGTGACGGGGCGGTTCTTCTCGCCCTCGCGCGCGACGACGCGGATCTCGACGTTGCCGCCGCGCGGGCCGATCGCCTCGAAGCGCGCGACGTGAGCGCCCGGATCGAGGGCGACGGCGCGGCCGTCGAGCGCCGACGAGAGCGCCTCGCCGTCGAGGAGGACGCGCACGTCGGCGATGTCGTGACCGTCCGCGCGCGCGGAGAAGACGACCGTGGGCGTGTTGGCGTCGAGGTCGACGAGCGATCGCGAGCAGTCCTCGCGGAGCAGCTCGGGGCACGAGGGGTTCGTGCACGCGAGGTAGCTCGCGCGCGCGTCCTTGAATTTACGTGCACTTTGCAACGATTGCGCGCGATCGAGGTGGCCGATGCACTCGGCCTTGTCGACCGGCTTGTCGGGGCCGATCGCGCCGTCTTGCGCGCCGGCGCGGCCGGACGCGAGGGCCACCGCCGCGAACGCGGCGAGCACGTGGAGGCTGCGCGTCATAGACATTCGGCCTTGTAGTGACGGTGGCCCTCGGCATCGACGACGTACGGCAAGCGGCACGACGTCGGCTTCGGATCAGGGGTGGTGGGGATCGGTGCGGTTTCGGAAGTCGTCGCGATCGCGGGCGCGACCTTCGGCGCCGAAGGCGCGTGCGCGCGGGCGACGACGCGCGGCGCCGCGACCGGGGCCTCGGCCTTGACCGTCGCGGGCGCGACGGCGATCGCGCTCGCCTCGTTCTCGGAGATCGTCGCCGCAGCCGGCGGGGCGATCGTGCGCTCGGCGGTCGCGACGGAACGATGCGCCGCCGCTGCGTGCGCGTTCTCCGCGCGCATCGCGCGGCCCGCGACGACCCCCGCCACGGCGAACGCCGCGATCCCGAGCACCATCGCCACGCGCGAAGACGCGCGCGGCGGCTGCACCGGCGTCACGACGGGCGGCACGCTCGGACGCGAGACGAGCGAAGCGATGGTCGCGCGCTCGAGCGCGGCCACGATCGCCTCGGCGTTGTCGGGGCTCAAGCGCCCGACGCTGGCCCGGCCGTCCGCGTCGACGGTGGCCGGCGTGAGATCGCGCGAGGATCCGATCGCGACCGGCGGTACCGCGCGCGGACGCGTGAAGCGCTTCATCCACGCCGAGATCTCGGTGCGCGGCAGGGGCGCGGCGATCGCGGAGAGCGCCTCGGCCATCTCGAGGGCGCTCGAGAAGCGATCTTCCGGCTTCCTCGCGAGCGCGCGCAGCACGACGGCGTCGAGCTCGGGCGAGATGCCGGCGACGCGCGAGCTCGGCGGCGCCACCGTGGCGGTGTCGATGCGACGAACGAGCGCCTCCTCGTTCGGTCCTTCGAAGAGGCGCGCGCCGCAGAGGGCCTCCCAGAGGAGAACGCCCGCGGCGTACACGTCGACGCGACGGTCGACGGCCTCGCCGAAGAGCTGCTCCGGCGGCATGTAGGGGATCTTTCCTTTGATCTCCCCCTCGCAGCTGTGGTGCGCGCTGCTGCGCGCCTTGGCGACGCCGAAGTCGAGCACGCGCGCGAGGCCGTCCAGCCCGACGAGAACATTCTGCGGAGAGACGTCGCGATGGATGATCGCGAGCGCCGCGCCGTCGTCGTCACGCGCCTCGTGAGCCTCGTGGATGCCGAGGAGGACGTCGTGGATGATCGCGCACGCGACGGCGACGGGGATCTTCTCGCCCGCGTCGCGAACGAGACGGATGAGGCCGGCGAGCGACTCGCCCTCCACGTACTCCATGACGATGAGGAGGTGGCCGCCGTCGGCGATGATGTCGAGCGTCGGGACGATGTTCGGATGACGCAGGCGCGCCGTCAGGCGGGCCTCGTCGACGAACATCGACGCGAAGGACGGATCCTTCGCGTACTGCGGGTGCATGCACTTGATCGCGACCAAGCGCGAGAAGCCCATCGGCCTGCGCATGCGTCCGAGGTAGACGGTGGCCATGCCGCCGGTCGCGAGCTCGCCGAGCAGCTCGTAGCGATCGCCGTCCGCGGCGCCCGCGCCGGGAGCGTGCATCTTCCACGCATCACGAAGCGAGGGTTTCGATCCCTGCGCTTCGCGTCGCGTAGCTTCTGTGGCGACGCTCGTCTCCATCCGTCCTCTTCCCCGAGAGGCATCGAGCAAACTCAGTGCCGTCGCGCGATCTGCGCTGTTGTCTGCTCGACATCGCTGTTTTAAAGCGCACGCTCGCTTTGCCCTTCATTTCCCCCTGATATCCCACATCGAAACGACGGATCGCGAGACCGGATCGCCTTCTCCACGGGCGGTGTCGCGCGCCCTCGGATCCAGATCACCCTCCGATTTCCGAGACAAACGAGAGACAAACGCCGTCGAAGGGGGGGTGATCCCACATCGAGCACGCGTGTGGTCCACGAGGTGCAGAACGTCACTCCCGAGCCGGGCAACTCGCCGGGCAGCCCACGGAGGACGCGATGAACGTCAACAAGTGTTTCGGTTTCGGTGTCGTCCTCGTCGCGATCGCGACCGCGTGCTCGGCGCCGGTCATCCCGAACGACCTCGGCGAAAACGAAGGCAACGTCGGCGGCAAGAAGCCGAGCAAAGAATCTCCGAGCTCGGGACCGAAGCAGGACACCAACCCCAACGAGCCCGCGCCCGGCCCCGGCGACCAAGAGCCCGCGCCCGGCCCCGACGGCACGCCGGCGCCGGCCAACTGCGGCGGCTCGGCGACGGCCGAGGCTTGCTACACGTGCTGCGACCCGACGGGCGCCGTCGATCCCGCGTTCGCCGCGTTCGACAACTGCGCGTGTCAATCGCCGGGCGTCTGCGCCGCGCAGTGCGGAAACAACTACTGCACCGGCAACGCGCCGACCGCCGCGTGCATCGCGTGCCTCGACGGCGCGACCGCGTGCAACGCCGCCGGCGACGCCGCGTGCAACGCCGCCTGCCAGGCCGCGTTCACGTGCGCCGACGCGAACAAGTGCGACGAGAAGCCGTGACCTACGGCTTCTTCGGGACGACGTCGATGAACAAGTAGAGGTTGAGGATGTGGTCGTGCGCCCAGCCGACCACGTCCTCGCGGCTGCGGATCATGTAGCCGACGTCGAGGCGCGTCGTGTCGCTCAGCATGCGCGCGAGGCCGAACTCGAGCCGGTTCTGGTTCACGCCGAGGCCCGAGAGATCGACGAGGATCTCGTCCCACATGAACGGGATCCACTTCGCGCCCTTCGGCGCGTAGTTGACGCGGAGCTGCTTCCGGTAGCGCCACCTGTGCCCGCTGTCGCGCCATCGCGACTCGAGGCGGTTGCGCTCGTTGAACGTGAAGTCGCCGACGCGACCGAAGAAGTTCGGCTCGACCTCGACGCGCGCTTCTTGATCGTGCGCGCCGGTGGGCAAGCGGTCGGAGTACACGACGCCGTGCAGACCGACGAACATCCAGTCGGTCGTATAGAGGAGCGGCCCGGTGCGGAGGAACGCCTGGGCGATGCCCCCCGCCCTCTTGGCGAAGCGAACGTCGGCGGCGACGCGCCAGTCGAGCCGGGGGAACGCCGGCGTGTCGGTGCGCACGACCGGCACGCGATTCTCGATCCAGAACCAGGCCTCGCCGTCGGCGCGCGCCGCGCGTGGCGCAGTGAGCGCCGCCATGAGCGCGAGCAAGGCCAGTCTCCATCGCATGGGCGCCCACTGTAACCTGAGGCGATGGCGGAAGACTCGTTCGATCCTCCCGACTGGGATCGCTTTCGCGCGCTCGCGCACCGGATGGTCGACGACATGCTCGATCATCTCTCGACGCTGCGTGACAAGCCCGCGTGGCAGCCGATGCCGCAGGCCGTGCGCGCGTCGTTCGAATCGCCGCTGCCGCGCGAGCCTCGAGGAGAAGAGGAGGCTTACGCCGACTTCGTACGTCGCGTCCTGCCCTACCCCAACGGCAACCTCCACCCGCGCTTCTGGGGCTGGGTCCAGGGCAACGGCACGCCGCTCGCGATGATGGCGGAGATGCTCGCCGCGGGGATGAACCCGCACATGGCGGGCTTCGATCAGGCGCCCGCGCTCGTCGAGCACGAGGTGCTGCGCTGGCTCGCCGAGCTCATGGGGTTCCCCTCCGGGGCGAGCGGCCTGCTCGTCACCGGGGGCACGATGGCGAGCACGCTCGCGCTCGCCGTCGCGCGACACGCGAAGGCCGGCTTCGACGTGCGCGAGGAGGGCCTTCAATCGGGGCGCCCGCGCCTCGTCTTCTACGGCTCCACGGAGACGCACGGCTGGGCGAAGAAGGCCGCCGAGCTCCTCGGGCTCGGCCGATCGTCGTTCCGCGCGATCGCGGTCGCCGATCATCGGATCGATCTGCGCGCGCTCCGCGAGGCGATCGCCGCCGACCGCGCGAAGGGCGAGAGGCCCTTCTGCGTGATCGGCACGGCGGGCACGGTGAACACCGGCGCGACCGACGATCTCGTCGGTCTCGCGGCGACTGCGCGCGCCGAAGATCTGTGGTTTCACGTCGACGGCGCGTTCGGCGCGCTCGCCCACGTCTCCGAGCGCTTGCGCGATCGCGTCGCCGGCGTCGAGCAGGCCGACTCGATCGGCTTCGATCTCCACAAGTGGATGTATCTCCCGTTCGAGGCCGCGTGCCTCCTCGTCCGCGACGGCGACGCGCATCGCGCCGCGTTCGCGTCGAGCGCGCCTTACATCGCCGCGACGAGCCGCGGCGTCATCGCCGGAGGCCTCCCCTTCGCCGATCGCGGCGTCGACCTGTCGCGCGGGTTCAAGGCGCTCAAGGTGTGGCTCTCCTTGAAGGCGTACGGAGCCGACAAGCTCGCTCGCATGATCGAGCAGAACGTCGCGCAGGCCGAGCACCTCGCGCGCCTCGTCGAGGCCGAGCCCGATCTCGAGCTGCTCGCGCCCGTTCCCCTCAACGTCGTCTGTTTCCGATACGCGCCGAGCGGCGTCGCCGAAGAGGGGCTCGACGCCCTCAACGAAGAGATCCTCCTCCGCCTCCAGGAGTCGGGCCTCGCCGTCCCCTCCGGCACCACGATCGACGGGCGATTCGCCATTCGTGTCGCGATCGTGAACCACCGGAGTCGACGCGATGACTTCGACGCGCTCGTCGGCGCCGTCAAAGCGCTCGGCGCGGCGGCCTGCGGTGGATGTCGGTAATCGCAGACAACCGCCTGGGGGCGCTGACGCTGCGGGCAAACGGGGCTAGACTTCGTGATCGCATGAAGCCTTTGCGTTCGCTTGCCGTCTTCGCCCTCATGAGCGCGCTCTTCGTCCCGATCGCGTGCTCGGATCAGGAGAACCCGAGCTTCCCCGGCGAGGGCGACGGCGACGGAGGCGGCGACGGGCAGGGCGACGGACCGATCCCTCAACCTGCGCAGCCTCACCCTTCGCACAACCCGCAGCCGAAGGTGACGGAGTGCCCGCGCGGCGCGCTGCCGGCGACGACGGCGACGTGCGAGGTGACGAAGAGCGGCACGGGCAGCAAGATCATCCGCGGGACGGTGCTCGCCCCCGAAGAGGTCTTCCACAACGGCGAGATCTTGATCGACGACGCGGGTCACATCCTCTGCGTCGCGTGCGATTGCAGCGCCGACGCGACGTACGCGGCGGCCTCGGTCGTCAACTGCGCGAAGGGCGTCATCTCGCCGGGTCTCATCAACCCGCACGAGCACATGACGTATCAGAACAACAAGCCGATTGGTCACGGCACGATCCGCTACGAGAATCGAAGCGATTGGCAGGGCGCGCGAGGGCACACGCGCCTCGACTACAAGAGCGGCGCGAACCAGACGGTGCAGGCCTTCGGCGAGCTGCGCTTCCTCATGAGCGGCACCACGGCGATGGCGGGCGGCGGCGGCATCCCCGGCCTCGTGCGAAACGTCGACACGTCGGCCGACGAGCTCGAGGGGATGCCCACGCAAATCGCCGACACTGACGTGTTCCCGCTCAGCACGCCGAGCCGGAACCTCGCGTCGGGCTGCAACTACTCGCCCGGCGGCACCTCGCCCGGGGTCGTCGGGCAGCTCTCGAGCTACCTGCCCCACATCTCCGAGGGCATCGACGTCGAGGCGCGCAACGAGTTCCTCTGCACGAGCTCGACCCAGAACGACCTCATTCGCAAGCAGACCGCGATCATCCACGGCGTCTCGCTCACGCCGCCCGACGCGGTGATCGTGCGCGACGACATGGCGAAGATCGTGTGGTCGCCGCGATCGAACATCGATCTCTACGGCAACACGGCGTCGGTCACGATGTACGACCTCGTCGGCGTCAACATCTCGCTCGGCACCGACTGGGTGCCTTCGGGATCGATGAACATGCTCCGCGAGCTCAAGTGCGCCGACTCGCTCAACACCACCTACTTCGACAAGCACTTCACCGACGCCGATCTCTGGCGCATGGCGACCATCAACGGCGCGTTCGCGGTCGGCGGCGCCCACGCGATCGGCATGCTCAAGCGGGGCTACCTCGCCGACATCGCGATCTACGACTCCTCCACCGCCAAGGATCACCGCGCGGTCATCGACGCCGGCGTCGAGGACGTCGCGCTCGTCTTGCGCGGCGGCAAGGCGCTCTACGGCGACGACGCCTTGATCAGCCACGCCGTCTTCGGCGGCGGCACGGGCTGCGACGCGATCGCGCCCGACGTCTGCGGCAAGCAGAAGAGGGTCTGCGTCGACGTTCGCATCGGCGGCGCGTCGCCGCCGAACCTCGCGGCCATCCGCACCGCGGGCGAGGCCTTCTATCCGCTCTTCTTCTGCAAGAACACGACGCCGACGGAAGAGCCGACGTGCGTCCCGTTCCGCGAGGAGTCGGTCAAGAACTCGAACAACTACACCGGCATCCCGTCGGCGGAAGACAAGGACGGCGACGGCATCCCCGACGCGCAGGACAACTGCCCGACGATCTTCAACCCCGTGCGCCCGATGGACAACGGCAGGCAGGCCGACGCCGACGGCGACGGCATCGGCGACGCCTGCGACATCTGCCCGGAAGACGCGACGCAAGCGTGCGCGCGCGCGACGGGCGCCGACTTCGACGGCGACGGGATCCCGAACGGCAACGACAACTGTCCCTACATCGCCAACCCGACGCAGGCCGACGGCGACGGCGACGGCATCGGCGACGCCTGCGACTCGTGCACCGCCGCGAACCCCGGCGCGACGCCGTGCGTCCTCCCGATCTCGACCATCCGTAACCCCGCGGTGGCCGGTCACCCGGAGAGCGGCACGGTCGTGAGCACGACCGGCTACGTCTCCGCGCGCAAGACGAACGCCCTCCTCTACATCCAGGAAGGAAAGACCGGCGCGCCGTGGCAGGGCATCTACGTGCCCGCCGACGCGCTCGCCGGAACGCTCACGAACGGCGCGCTCATCGGCCAGCAAATCACGATCGCCGGCATGTACAACGAGGTGTTCGGCGTCAGCCAGATCACCGCGGCGAAGATCACGGTCGTCGATCCGGCGACCACGCCGCCGATGGTTCCGCTCCCGGTGACGGTGTCGCAAATCAACACCGCCGCCGGCGCGGGCGCCGAGCCGTACGAGAGCTTGCTGATGGAGATCGAGAACGTCTCGATCACCAACGACCAGCCGGACACGGGGCCCTTCTTCGAGTTCGTCGTGACGGGCAACCTGCGGATCGACGACTTCATCTACGCGCGGTACGGCACGCCCGCGACCTGCACGCCTTCGCCGTGCCCCTACCCGCCCGCGACGTTCCTCAACGGGCGCGCGTTCACCAAGATCGTCGGCATCGGCGGCTTCTCGTTCTCGAACCGGAAGCTCTACCCGCGCGCGGCCGGCGATCTGCAGTGAGGAACGGGGCCGACGTCGCCAAGCGCTGCGTCTGCGTCGAGATCACGAGGCAGCGCGCCGCGATCGAGGGGATCGACCCCGAGCAGGCGGAGGTCCTCCGCGCGCACTACCCGAGGCTCGTCGAGGTGCTCGATCTCGAGGCGGCGCTGCTGCCGATCGAGGCGAAGACGCTCGAGGCGGAGCTCGGCGACGTTCCCCGATGGGACAGCCTCGTGGGCTCGACGAGCCTCCAGTGCGCCGTCCTGCTCTGGGCGCTCGGCCGCGTCGATCGGCTGCCGACCGTCGCGTCGGTCGACGACGGCTCCTTCCTCGACGACCTCGGTCGATGGTCGTTCCTCGGCATCGCCGACATCGACGTGCTCAAGGCGTCGATCGAGACGGCGGAGCTCCGCGACGGCCGCGAGATGAGGAAGGCGTTCGAAGCGGCCGAGCGCTCGCTCTCCGACGCGAGCCGGCTCATGCACAAAGGGATCGCGAAGGTCGAGAAGCTCACCGCCGGCGGCGAGGCGGAGCGCTCGGATCTCATCGCCTTCAGCGTCATCGCCGGTCTCGCGTGGGTGCTCGACCGCGAGCGGTCCGACTACTGACGCGGCGTCTTCGGCGATCGCGACTGCGGGTCTCCGATCCAGAAGCGAGGACCGGGCCCGCGTTTGCCCGCGCGATCGCCGGGGTTCGCCAGACGGCAGCGATCGAGCGAGAGGCAGCCGCAGCCGATGCACTCGGTGAGGCCGAGCCGCAGGCGCTCGAGCGCGGCGATGCGCTCCTCGATGCGCGACTCCCAGCGGCGCGAGATGCGCGACCAGTCGCGTCGGCTCGGCGCCTCTCCTCGCGGGAGCCGCGCGAGCTCCTCGGCGATCTCGTCGAGCGAGAGCCCGACCCGCTGCGCGAACACGATGAACGCGATCTGGCGGAGCACCGCGCGCCCGTAGCGCCGGTGGGCGGCGCCGGAGCGGATCGACTGGATGAGGCCCCGCTCCTCGTAGAAGCGCAGCGCCGAAGCCGCGACGCCGCTCCGGCGGACGACCTCTCCGATCGTGAGGACATACGAGGGCTTCACCCCTTCGAGGAAATCACGAGGGCGGGCTTGATCTCAAGTTAACTTGAGCTTCTAGACTCGAGACCATGAGCAACGCCGGCCCTCGCCTCACGCCCGCCCCCGCCGATCCCTTCGTCGCCCAGCACGCCGGCCTCGTCGAGATCCACCACGCCCTCGTCGGCTCGCTCCACGCCGTGGCGTCCGCCGCGAGCGCGCCGCTCGACGTGCTCGTCGGGCAGGCGCTCGCCGCCGGACAGTTCCTCCTCGGCCATCACCACGTCGAGACGACGGTGCTCTTCGCCGGCTTGCGCAGACGCGGCCGCCTCCGGTCCGCCGACGCTTCGTTCCTCGACGCGTGCGACCGCGAGCATCACGAGCTTCATGCGGTGTGCGAGCGGCTCCTCGCGAGCGCGGGCGCACCGCACCCGAAGGCTGACGAGATCGTCGCGCTCGCCGGCGAGACCCGCGCGATGCTGGCGCCGCACGTCCACGAGGAGGAAGCCGGGCTCGCGCCCGAGCGCCTCCGCGCGATGATCACCGTCGAAGGCCTCGCCGAGATCGCGCGCGAGCTCGAGACGCTGCGACGAGGAGGTTGACTACACGGAGAGGCGCGCGATCGCCGACGCGAGGTTCTCTCTGGCGCGCGCCTCGAAGCGATCGCGCAGCACCGGCGTCGCGTAGATGAACGGTCGATCGAGGAAGCGGCGCAACACGGCCGCTCGCCCGGCGCGAAACGCCGCGGGCTCGACCCAGCCGTACTCTCGCCGGATCTCCTCCTCGAAGCGGGCGTACGTCTCGGCGTCGGCGCCGAGGATCGACAGATCGACGTCGATGACCAGCGCGGCGTCGCCGGTGAGCGCGACGTGGTCCTTCGTCGCGCGCACGTGCGCGGCGACGCGCTCGACGCGCTCGCGCGGCGCTCCGGCGCCGAGCAGCACTTCTTCTGCGAGCGCGGCGCTCCGCGCTTCGTTGTCGGACGCGCGGGTGTCGTAGACCGCGTCGTGAAACCAGAGCGCGGCCTCGACCTCGGGGAGATCTTTCGCGAGCGAAGCGACCCTGGGATCGTCGAGGAGCGCGAGGCACGAGCCGACGTGGAGCGACGTGTGGTAGGCGCGTGAGGGATCGTCGTAGGCGGCGCGCAGCCGATCGAGCGCGGCGCGAGAGCCGCCGGTCGCGCCGAGCGCCGCCCACGTCTCGCCGAAGCGACGGCTGGGCAAGAGGCACGGCCCGACGACGTAGCCGGCCGGGACCGCTTCGTTCCACTCCAGCCTGATCGCATGCTCGTCGCAGATCTCGCTGCACGCGCACCGATCGCACTTCATGCGAGCGAATTCGATGCCGATCTCCTCGACGCTCTCCGCGCCCGTCGAGCCGCATCGCGGGCATCGCACGACCGTACGCGTCGCGGCGCTCATGCGCCCGATCATGGGGCCGAACCGGCCGCGAAAGAAGCCCTCTGTCGCCGGCGCTCAGAAGATCGCCTCGCCGACCCGCAAGAGCGCCTCGGCGAAGCCGGCGTCGGCGAGCGCGAGCGGCAGCATCGGCACGAGCGCGCCGGCGACGACGGCGACGAGCACCGCGCGGGGCAGGAGGAGCATCCGGATGGCCTCGACGCGTTCGAAGCTCCCGCCGAGATCGTTCAATGCCTGGATCGACGAAGCGCCGAGCGACTCGTGGCCGCTCTGTTGCATGCACTCGTGCTCGAACGCGCCCGCGTATCGATTGGCGAACGCGCCATAGACGCGGAGCCCGCGCCGGCGCTCGGCGAGCAAGAGCCCGCTGAACGAAGCGAGCGGCGCCGTCGCCGCGAGCAGCGCCAGCGCGACGTAGACGCCGATCTCGCGAGGAAGAACGGCGAGCGAGATCCCCTCGAAGCGCATCCGATCGCCCCAGCCCGCGGCGAGCGAGCAGCCGACCGCCATCACCACCGTACCGAACGCGGCCGACGGCCCGCTCAGCGGCTCGAGGCCGGCGACGCGATCCGGGTGCAGGTGATGGAGGGAGAGCGGCAGCCGCGACAGGCGCCTGAGATAGACGGCCCAGAGGCACCATCGCCAGATCAGCCGCAAGAGGAGGAAGCGATAGAGGAAGATGGAGGGCAGCAGGCTCCATCGCACGACGGGCTCCGCGCTCCGCGTGAGCGCCGGCAGAACGACGATGCTGACGAGCGCGACGGCCGCGAGCCCGCCTTCGACGCCGGCGGAGTCGCGCAGGCGTGACGTGCGGGCGACGACGGCGCCGTGAGCCTCGCGGCGCTCGGGGGCGATGAGCTCGGCCTCGACGAGGTAGCGCCCGGCTTCGCTCGCCATCAAGGAGATGAAGGACTCGGCGAGGATCAACAGCGGCAGCGTGACCAGCACGCGCATGTGAGGCAGGAGCTCGACGAACGTGTCGCTCCAGCGACCCGCGACGATGCGCCATCCGATCCCGACGGCGAGGATCGGCAGGTACGCGATCGCGACGGCGATCAGCGCGCGACGCGTCGGGTCGCGCGGATCGTCGCGTGCGACGTGGAGCGCGCGCTCCATGCGACGCAGCGGTCCGCCTGAACCGATCTCGTAAGTCGGAACGTCCGCGACATCCATCGCGGGCTCATCTCAGCAAGGCACGTGCTCGCGCCGGTGTGCGACGGCTCGCCCAACCCTCAGCGATCGTGCTTCTGCTTCAGCTCCTTGGCCTTGGCCAGGTGCTCTTCGAACACCGGCAGCGTCTTCTCCGCCCATGCGCGCACGTCGGGATCCTTCACGTCGCGCACGGCTTCGCGGAGCTCCTTCACGTCGTCCTCGTGGTCGTCGACCATGTCGTCGGCGTACTCCTTGTCGAACTTCGGCCCGCTCAGCTTCGACAGCTTGATGATCGTCTCTTGCTCGTCGTGGCCGACCTCGTGCGGAAGCACGACACCCTTCTTCGCGGCGAGCTGGGCGAGCTCTTCGTTCGCTTTCTGATGGTCCGTCACCATGCGCTGGCCGAACGCCTTCACGTCGGCCGAGGCGCCGCGCTGCACCGCGAGCTTGCCGAGCGCGACCTCGGCCACGCCGCCACGCGCGGCCTTGGTCATGAGCTCCTTCTCTTCATGCGTGAGCGCCGCGACCGGAGCCGGGTGCTCTTCGGTGGCCGACGTCGTCTCCGTCGTGGCCTTCTCCGGCCTTCTGCATGCGAGCGCGAGCGCGGCGATGGCAAGCGCTCCGATCACGTTCACACGTCTCATGACGAGCTCCCTTCTCGAGGTTCACCCTCGCTTTTTCTCGGGTTGATCCAGGCAATCGCGATGCCGCGCCGCGAGAGAGCTGAGCGGGGATGACGCGCGCGAGAGAGAGAGCTACAGCTCTTGCTCGACCGGAGGGCGAAGCGTGCCGACGAGCGTTCGATTCTTCTTCGACTACGTCTCCCCGTACGCGTACCTCGCGTCCACGCAGCTCCCCGCGCTCGCTTCTCGACGCGGCGTCGAGGTCGAGCACGTACCGGTGCTCTTCGCCGCGATGCTCGACGCGTCGGGGGCGCGAGGTCCTGGCGAAGTCCCGATGCGTCGTGACTACATGTTCCACGACATCGTTCGGCTCGCGCGCCTGTTCGGCGTTCCCCTCGAGCCGCCGGCGACGCATCCCTTCAACCCGCTCGTCGCCTTGCGGGTCACGCACGGCGTGGAAGACGCGCGCGAGCGACGCGCGCTCGTCGACGCGCTCTTTCGCGCCGTGTGGGTCGAGAGCCTCGCGATCGATCGGCCCGAAGTCGTCGCGAACGTCGCGCGCGGGATCGGCCTCGACGGCGACGCGCTCGTCGATCGCGCGAGCCGCCCCGACGCGAAGGCGCGGCTGCGCGCCGCGACCGACGAGGCGATCGCGGCGCGCGTGTTCGGTGTGCCCACGATGATCGCGAGCGGCGAGCTCTTCTGGGGGGTCGACTCGCTCCACCTCCTCGAGAGGTTCCTCGACGGCGCCGACGCGACCGATCCGAGCGTGATCGAACGATGGCGCCGCGTCGCACCTTCGGCGTCGCGACGCGCGATCTAGGCGCCGCCGGCGGCGAAGCCCGCGATCTCCGACGCGAGCTCGGGAAAGATCGGCAGCGAAGGATTGACGTACGAATCTCGCTGCGCGGCGGGCGACGCGTCGACGGCCTTGAGGACGTGGTTCATCCCGTCGAGCACGAGCAGCCGCGCGTCTGCGCGCGCGGCGGCGAGACGCTCGGCGTCGGCGACCGAGACCTGGATGTCGGTCGTGCCTTGGACGATCAACACCTCGGGCGCGCTCAGCGCCCGAACCTCTGCGGCGGGATCGTACTTCAACCAGGAGATGATGTAGTCCTGCACGGAAGGACGGAAGATCGCGGCGAGCTCCTGCGGAACGTCGTCGACGCGCTCGCCTCGCTCGAGCGACGAGAGGATCGAGAGCGCCCTCGCGCGGAGCGTCGGATCGCCGAGGTTCTTCGTGAGCTGCTCGCGCAGCACCTCGCCGGCGGGGCGCCCGGCGCCGGCGAGCGACACGAACGCGTCGACCGGCGCGCGGCGCGCGGCGACCATGCCGACGAGGGATCCCTCGCTGTGGCCCACGAGCGTGACGCGCGAGACGCGATGGTCGGCGCGGAGCGCGTCGACGAAGAGCGCCGCGTCGTCGGCGCCCATCTCGAAGCGAAGGTCTGCCTCCGAGGGAGCGCCGCTCTTGCTCGCGCCGATGCCCGCTTTGTCGTAGCGAAGCGAGCCGACGCCGCGATCGACGAGCGCCTGCGAGAGCAAGCGATAGGGCTGCGCCGCGAGCGTCGGCTGATTCCCTTCTCGATCCGTCGGCCCGGATCCGGCGACGATCAACGCGACCGGGTGCGGGCCGCAGCCCGAAGGAAGAACGAGCGTGCCCTCGAGCGCGCCGCGCGCGTTCTTCACCGAGATCGTCTCGGTCGACGCCTCGCAGACGGCCGGCGCGCCCGCGGCGGGCTCCGGGCTCCGGGGCGATCCGCCCGTTCCGGTGCAGGCCATGGCCAGGAAGGCGAGCAAGGGCGCGCCCAAGACATACGGGATCCAAGCGTTCATGTTTTCTAGCTCCTCAAGAGAAAAGGGGGCGCAGACACCACAGGGCGAGCTTGGTCACGATCTCGGCGCCGAGCAGCGCGCCGATGAACGCCGCAGCGAGGCGCCCACCGCGCAGCCCGGAGACCGTGCGCACACCAAGAACGAGAAGGAAGACGAGCGCGCCGAGGCCGACGAGGCCGACCAACGCGAGCAAGATCATGGCGAGGCTCGCGCCCTTCGTCGGGTCGATCGGCGCGCGGCCGACGAGCAGCGCCATCGGCGGGGCGATCACGACGTATGCAGCGCGCGAGAGCCCCACGACGCCGAGCACGTCGATCGCGCGCACGTTGCGCGAGAGCGCGCGCAGCACCACCCAGAACACGAGCGCGGTGAGCGGCCACGCGACGAGCTGATCGAGGATCGCGATCGCGAGCGGCACGCTTGCGCCGAAGTGGAGATCGAGTGCGCCGTCGTAGCGCGCGCCGAGCCGCGACGTGGCGACGCCGGCGAGCGCGACGCCGAGGCCCATCGCGGAGGTCACCTCTCCGCTCCAGCGCGCGAAGGGGTTGCGTGGGGCCGCGCGAACCGGCGCGCCGCTCTTGACGGCGGCGAGCAGGCGCGCCTCCTCGGCCGCGTCGATGGCGCGCGCGCGGGCGAGCTCGCGGATGCGATCTTCGGGCGTGCTCATAGCCCCACCTTCTTCAGCTGCTCGGCCGCGGCCTGCGCGGTGATCGAGCCGGTCTCGAGCGCGTCGAGGATCTCGTGGCGCCGCCGATCGACGCCGCGCTCGAGATCGTCGAGGCGCGCGAGGATCTCGTCGAGCCTGCCGCGCACCGTCGGGTAGCTCACGCCGAGGAGCTGCGCCATCGCCTTGAGGCTGCCGCTCGAGCGTACGAACGCGGTCACGAACGCGAGATCGTCGGGAGGTAGGTTGAGGAGGAGCGGGATCTCGAACTGGCCGTCGAGCGCGGTACCGCACGAGCGGCACGCGAGACGGGTCGCGACGAGATCTCCCTCGCAGCTTGGGCAGCGAACCACGAGCCGAGCCATGAGCGAGTAAATGGTGCCTCACTTGAGTTAAATCAAGGTTGAGTTGAATTATTTTAAATTCTGTCGAGCTAAATAGGCGTTGTGCCGCGACTTTTCGCGCGTCACGCGGGGCGTGGCCGCGCTCGTGGTCGCGCCGATCGCACACGACGGACGAGCGACGGACGAGCGACGGACGAGCGACGGATGAGCGAGGCGCGCGTGTCGTCGAGATCGAAGCGGAGCTCGGGAGGGCGACGGGATTCGAGCACCATCATCGAGCACACGCCGTCTTCTGCGCGCCGAGCCCGAACGGATGAGCGCGCCGAAGACGCTCGCGCTACGACGGAGTACGGTTCCGCTGCGCGGGGCGAAACGTGCGCTCGCGTTGTGACGCGACGATGAAAGTGCCTCGCTGGAGGTTCCGCGCGCAGCGCCCGAGGTAAGCCGCACGTGCACCGTCGGAGCAAGCGCGGGTCTTTCGCCTCCTGCGGTCGAGGTCCAGGCTGCTCGAGGTCGCAGGCCGAGTGTCGCTCTAGCTTGGCGGTACGTGCGTTGCTGAGACGTCGGGCCGGACGCTCGGGCGACCCGTGTCGCCGGGCGTCACCACAAACGGATCGTTCGATCCAAGCAAGGAGAGAGAGTCATGAACTCGAATCGCAATCGTGTGTCCGGCGCGCTGCGCGCGCTTGGACTCGGCCTGCTCGCGACGCTCGCTGCGGCGTGCGCCGAGGGCACATCGAACGACGCGAACCAAACCGGCGAGAAGACCGGCAACGCGGAAGCGAAGATCGTCGGCCTCGGCTGGAACGCAGGCGGCTGCGACGGCAACGGCGCCTTCGACATCTCGTCGGGCTCGAACGACTTTCTGCACTTCGTCGCGGTCGACCGCTCGGACCTCGAGAACATGAACAGCAACCTGTCGTTCGTCGACAGCAAGAACCAAGAGACCGCGCTCAACGAGAGCGCTGTCGAGGCCAGCGAGTCCTTCAAGTCGATGTTCGACAGCGCGACGGAGTTCGTCAACGCCGCGCAGACGGCGTCGCTCATCGCGAGCCAGCAGAAGGCCGAAGCCCAGCGCACCGTCAAGACGGAGACCGAGGAGTCGAGCACGGTCCAGACGGTGTCGAACCGCTCCTCGAGGGGCTCGAGCAACAGCGTGGTCGAGAGCTTCTCGAGCCGCGAAGACTCCGCGCTCGCCAAGTCGCGAGACTTCGCCAACCGGAGCGTCTCCGGCGCGAGCCGCTCGGACGGCATCGTCGGCGGCATCGGCAACTCCTTCTTCAACAACAGCTTCGTCAACGCCGGGTCGTTCTCGAACCTCTCGAGCTCGGCGGAGCAGTTCAACCGGCAGGCGACGCACACCGACTTCTCGGAGTCGACTCACTCCGACTCGCTCATCGTCACGAATCGCTTCCTTCGAACCTTGCTCGACGAGCGGACCGCCACGGCGAGCTCCGCGGCGCAGAAGCAGGAGCTCGAGAGCCTGAACAAGCAGATCGCGAAGACGGCCGCGAACCAGTCGACCAACGCGCGTTCGCGCGCGACGACGTTCGTCTTCAGCGATCTCAGCCGATTCAACTCGAATCGCGCGATCCTCCGCGTCCAGGCGGCGACCCGCCAGGAGCAGTCGAGCTCGCTCATCCGCATCTTCACGGGTAACCAGTTCGGCGTGACCGGCTGGGCGGACTTCGATCTCGGCTTCCCGAACTGCCGCTGATCCTCCGCACGCGCGCAAGGCGCGGGGGTCGCCTCGACATCGAGCGCGATCCCTGCGCCGGCGCATCTCGCGATCGACCAGGCGACCGGAAGGGATCTTCCCCCCTTCTTGTTCGCAAGCAACGTGCCCGCGTCACTGCGAGCGATTTCTGCCGAGAACCGCGCGTCGAGTGTTCGATTTGTCGAACTCTGTCTGAAAAATCATACACCCTGATCTCACGGCGCTTGGATTACGCTCGCAGCGGATGATCGGTGACGGAGAGCTCGCGCGGGGAGCACTCGACCTGCTCGACACCGATGCGATCCCGATGCTCCTCCAGCGCGCGCTCGCGCTGGTCGTCGGCCGAACCGGCGCGCGCGAGGCGTGCGTCGAGGTGTCGATCGACGACGGAGGCCTCGAGTCGTCGCACGTCGTCGCCGAAGGCTGCTCCGACGACCGCATTCACGAGATCCGTTCGCTCGTCTCGCGCGGGATCGTCGGCGAGGCGATGGCGACGGGCCGCACGGTCGAGACGGCCAACGCGCAGCTCGATCCACGGTTCTTCGAGCTCGAGAGCGTGCAGCGGCACGAGATCGAGACCGTGCTCTGCGTCCCGATCGGGCGTGAGCAGCCCATCGGCGTCATCTACGTGCAGGGCCGCGTGGGCGGAGGGAGCCTCGCCTTCTCGTCGGAGGTGCGCGCCGATCTGGAGACGCTCGGACACGTGATCGCCGTGGCCGTCGAACGGCTGACCGGGAGCCCCGGGATTCGACGCCGGCGCGACGAGTCGCGCCCCGACGACGTGTTCGCTTCGATCATCTGCGACAGCCCTGCGCTCGTCGAGGTGGTGAACAAGCTTCGCTTCGCGGCTCCGCTCGACGTCCACGTCCTCTTCACGGGTCCGTCGGGCGCGGGAAAGACGCAGCTCGCGCAAGCCACACACGCGGCGTCGCGGCGCCGCGCGGCGCCGTTCGTCGAGATCAACTGCGCCGCGGTTCCGGAGGCGCTCCTCGAGAACGAGCTCTTCGGCGCCGAGCCGGGCGCGCACTCGACCGTCCCGCGCCACGGCGTCAAGGGGAAGGTCGAGATGGCCGAGGGCGGAACGCTCTTCCTCGACGAGATCGGCGATCTGCCGCTGCTCGCGCAGGCGAAGATCCTCCAGCTCCTCCACAGCAAGACGTACTACCGGCTCGGAAGCTCGGTTCCCCGCCAGGCCGACATCCGCGTGATGGCCGCGACGAACATCAGGCTCAAGGAAGCGATTCAGGAGAAGCGCTTCCGCGAAGATCTCTACTACCGGCTCAAGGTCCTCGAGGTGAAGGTCCCGTCGCTCGCGGAGCGCCCCGAGGACGTCGTGCCGCTCGCGCGTCACTTCCTGCGTCTCGCCCTCGAGCGGCACGAGCTCGCGCACCGTGTCCTCAGCCCCGGCGCGATCCGCGCGATCCAAGCGACGGAGTGGACCGGCAACGTGCGCGAGCTCGCGCACCAGATCGAGACCGCCGCGCTCGCCGCCGAGCAGCGAGGATCGGATCGCGTCGAGGAGCGTGACCTCTTCCCCGAGCGCGCCTCCACGGAGCTCGACGCCAAGACCGACGGGCCGCGATCGTTCCATCGCGCGACGCGCGCGTTCCAGCGCAAGCACGTCGGCGCGGTGCTCGAGTCGACGGGCTGGAACATGAGCGAGGCCGCACGGATCCTCGACGTCTCGCGCGCGCACCTCTACACGATCGTGCGCAGCCTCGGTCTCTCTCGCGTGCGCTGACGTACTCAGGCGTACGGCGTAGGCGCGCTGAAGCACTGCGCGGCGTTCTGCACCTTCGTCGAGCTGAGCACCATCGCGGGAACCGGATTGGCGCGGGAGACGCGCGCGCCGCGGAAGAACGGGTGATCATGGAGCGTCGTCGCCACGGCCGCCGCGAGGTGCAACTTCGCGACGCCGCGCCACTTGAAGAGCCGTCGCTCGAGCGAGCCCGCGCGACCGGTCCAGTCTTCGGTCGTGAAGGGCAGGAAGGGCAGCGGGAGGCTGCCCTCGGGCTGATGCCGGAGCGTACAGATGGGTCCCGCGTCGTCTTCCACGCGAAAGGTGCGTCGATCGAGGTCGGTGTCGAACCGGACGGGCGGCCGATGAACGTCGAAGCCGATGCCGGCGTTGTAGTCGAGGAACCCCACGTTGTCGGCCGCGACGTTCATCGCGTAGATCGCGAGGCCCAAGCCTTTGATCCGCTTGACGGCGATCCCCCACGCGAGCTCCTCGGTCGCGGGAAGCGAGTGCGTGCCGGCGCGGAAGCGGATGTAGCTGACCACGATCTGCGCGCGCCCCTCGCCGTCTTCCTCGACCACCAGCGGAGCGGGCACGAGATGGGAGACCTCGCTCTTCGCGATGTGGAAGAACGCGGTGCACGAATGCGTGCATGGCCATACATCCCACTTCGAACGGCCGAACATCATGGCAAATCGTAGTACGATGTCAGGATGACGTCAGCAAGACAACTGCGCGACGAGCTCGTTCAGCTGACGAGGGCGGACCCGAAAGGAGCGCGCCGCCAGATCTCGATGGAGGTCGTGGTCGAGAGCCTGTTCTACCGTCTCCTCAATCATCCCGAAGAGCTCGAGGCCTTCGAAGCGCTGACGTGGCTCGCGTACGAGAAGCAGCACCAGCTGCGCGCGCTCGCGCCGGGCTACACGCATCGCAACGTCGCGCTGACGTGGGACGCAGCCCATCGCACGTGGCAGTGGCCGCCGAACCACTACGCCACCTACGACGCGATGGTCGCCGACGGCCTGCCCGGCATTCACGTCGTCGGCGAGTGCTGGGGCATGTCGAAGATCACGCACCCGAAGAGAGGCGGAGGCCTCCTCCTCAGCGGCGATCCCGCCTCCGTGCTCGGCCCTCGCGTGCGATGGTCGACGCCGGGCCGGAAGCACGTGCGGTGCTTGCTCGGCGCCACGTGGGGCGAGGTGAACGACTTTCTCGATCTGAGCAAGACGCGCAACCTCGAGAACCAGCCGGGCTTCGAAGGGCTCACCGTCGCGGGCAACCTCGGCACGGGCGGGCACGGCTCGGGGCTCGGGCTCGGTCCGCTCTCGTCGATGGCGAGGCAGATCGTGCTCGGGCCCGTCACGCCGGGCGGCGAACCGGTCACCTTCGATCGCCAGCACGCGGACTTCGACTACGTCGCGACGCACCTCGGTCGGCTCGGGCCCGTCGTCGAGATCGATCTCGATCTGCGCGAGGTCTACAACATCGCCGAGGAGCGGCAGATCCGCGTGCTCGGGAGAAACGGCACGTGGCAGGAGGATCTCCACGCGCTCGTCGCCGAAGCGGTCGCCCTCCAGGCCCAGCCCGACGTTCACTCCGCGGAGATCTGGATCGCGCCGTACGTCGACGACGGCGAGCTCGTCACCGCGTTCGGCGTCCGGCGACGCACGACCGATCCGATCTCGACGGACACGAAGCGCCCTTCGGTGTTGCGATGCGAGGCGCTCCAGGCGCTCGGCCGATTCGTCGCCATCATCGTCGCTTCGCTCCAGCCGAAGTGGATCCGCCCCGTGCTGCGCCAGACGGTCAAGGCGACGAAGACGCCGCGCGTCGTGATGTCGGCGCGCCACGGGCTCGACTTCGGCGCGCCGAACGTCAACCGGATGGGCGCGATCGAGATGGCCATGGACATCTCGAAGCGCGCCGACGGCACGCCGATCATCACGGTGATCGACAAGCTCGCGGAGCTCGCGCGGAAGAAGGATCGCTACGTCTTCGCGCCGATGGGCGTGCGCTTCGTCGGCGCCGGCCCCGATCGTGGCCTCTCGCCGCACGTCGGGCGGAAGAAGACGATGCACATCGAGATCCCCACGTTCGGCGACGACGAGACGTTCCACGGCGACGAGGTCCTCGCGCCCCTCCAGCGCGCGCTCGCGAAGCTCGACGGGCGGCCGCACTGGGGCCAGCGCATCTATCTGTCGACCGCGGAGCTCTCGAGGCTCTGGCCGGCGTCCGAGATCGCCGGGATGAAGCGCGTGGTGCAGCGGCTCGACCCCCACAACGTGTTCGCGAACGTCCTCGTCGATCCCGTCCTCGGGATCTCGTGATCGTCAGAGAGCGCCCGCGATCTCCTTCGCGCGCGCGGCGAGCGCAGGCTCCGAGAGCGTGTACGCCGGCGCGCTCGCGTCGAGCGGCGCGTCGGTGATCATCGCCGACCACACGCCCTCGAGCGCGCCGCGTTGATTGCGGCCGTAGATCGTGTGGCCGCCTTCGTAGTTCTGGAGATCGTACTCGAGCGGCGTCGTCACGTATCCCGCGTAGTCGCCCACGAGGCCGATCGCCGACGCCGTGACGTGCTCGTTTCGCTGCTCGAGCCACGTGGCGACGAGCGCCTTCTCGGTGCTCCACGCCGCGAGCGTCGACTGCTCGAAGGGCGACGCGAAGAAGAGATGCGACCCGAGCCGAAGGAGCGACATCGGGTGCTCCGGCGACGGGCGTAGCGCAGGGAGACCCCGCAAGATCCCCTGGAGCGGCCCGAGCGCGGGGAGCTTCGGGCGATGAGGAGGGCGTCGCCACCGAAACGTCCGCGCTTCGCCGAGCGCCTTCACCACGAAGCCTGGATCGAGCTCCTCCGAGCCGGCGAGCACGGGTTGGCCGATCTCGAACGGCGGCAGGCCCGCACCTCTGGGCGCGAACGCGCGGAAGCCGAGCTCGAGCGGCGCTTCGGCCGCCTTCGCCGCGGCGTCTTCGAAGGCCGCGATCCACGCCGCCCCGATCTTTCGTCCGAGATCGCGCACGCGCTCCATCGGGCGCGTCACGCGACGCTCTCCCGACGGCAGGGCCGTCACGTCGCCGTTCGCGGATTGATGCATCATCGCGAAGGGCACCGCGGTCTTCCCCTTCTCGAGCGTGTCGACGGCGACGCCCGGCCAGTCGCGGTGATACGCGCGGAGCGGCGCGCGTCGGATCGAGGCGGGATGGCAGCACCACGTCGCCCACGTCGCGAGCGGTCGCCCGTCGCTCTTGGCCACGAACGCGAGCACCGTGAGCCGCGGGTCCACCGCTTGCTCTTCGGGTGACGCGTCCGCGGGCGGCGGGTGACCGATCTCCGCGCGCCAGCGGCCGAGATCGCCGCCGAAGTTTCTCACGAAGGGGGCGAGGCTGCGGTTGCGACCGGCGCCCCAGAGCACGCCGTGGCTGACGCCGACCTTGCACGCGCGCGGCGTCGCGAGCGCCTTTCGCGCCGCGGCGAGGCCTTTGCTCACGAGCTCGCGCGCGACGTCGCGGCGGTAGCCGGTCGGCCACTGCCCGAAGACGTCGTAGAGATTTCCGAAGTAGTGGCCCGGCGCGGAGTGTGTATGCGTTCCGACCACCCAGAGCTGACCCGGCGCGAAACGCGCGCCTTCACGCGCGAGCGCGTCGAGCAACGCCTTGTGGACGATCCGCGAGCCGCTCGGCATGTCGAAGCTGACGACGAGGAGCTTCTGCCCCGCGTCGTCGACGTAGAGCGCGCGCGCCTGGAGCGTGTCGTGGTCGTCGCTGCCGACCGGAACGGCCACGCCGCGGCCGCCGCGAGGACCGAACCCGAAGAGCCCGTGACCGTCCGCGAATGACAGATCGGCGACGCCGGTTCCAATGCGCATCATGTTCCCCCCACCGCGAGGTGCATGCGAGCCCACCGCGCGGGCGCGCGCACCCCTCGTTCGCGCAGCGCGTTCTCGATCCGCTCGATCGCCGCGACGTCTCTCGTGAGCGTCGCGACGTGCCACCCGGCGGTGAGCGAATGCGTGCGCATCGCCGCCTCGTCGTAGGCGCGCACCGCAGCGGCCAGATGAGCGAGCGCGAGCTCTCGGTCGCGGCGGAGCACCGCCAGCCCGGCGCGCAACATCGAGGCCGGCGCCTGCGCGTGTGGCCTCTTCTCGCGCGCCAGGGTCGCGATGTCTTCCTCGACACGCGCGATCGCGCGCGCGCGCCGGAGGCGCTTCGCGCGCGCCGCGACGCCGAGCGCCGCGCGGCCGTGGAGATCGTGCGCCTCGACGCGAACGACTTGCATCGCGGTCAGGTTCGCAGCGCGCGCGCGAGGGATGCCTTCGTCCATCATCGCGAGCGCCTCTTCGAACGAGCCGTCGTACAGGCACGTCATCGCGCCGAACCTGAGCGCGATCCAGTGCTGGAAGTGATACCCGCGCATCGTCCAGAGGCGGAGGTTGCGATCGATGCAGCGACGCGCGTCGGCGACGCTGTCTCTCGCGATCGCCGCGAGCGAGACGTAGAGGTTCGACTCCACCTCGAGCGCGAGGTCACCGCGCTCGCGTGCCTCGCGCGTGAACGTGCTCGCGCGCTCCTCGAGCTCGCCGATGTGACCCACCTGCACGAGCGCGAAGAGCAAGGCCCCTTTCGCGAGGTTCGCTTCCCAGTCGCTCGCCGCGAACTGCGCGTCGAGCACCTCGGCGGCGGCGGCGAACGTCTGGATCGCCCGCTCCCACCGGCCGCAGCAGACCTCGATCATGCCGCGCCCGACCTCGCAGAACGCCAGGGCGTGTCCGTCGTCGTGCTCCTTCGCGAGCGCCACGCCGGCGGCGATCCACTTGTCGGCGCGCTCGACGTCGCTCGGCACGCCGGAGAACCCCAAGAGCGAAGCCAGGTACGTGATGCCGCGCACGGCGAGCTTGGGCTCGCCCCAGTCGAGCGCGCGGCGCGCCGCCCGCAAGAAGAACCACGAGCCGAGCGAAGACTCGCACGCGGTGAGGCCCTTGCCGATCGAGCCGAAGGTGTCGAGGAGGATCCTTTCGCGATCGGTCAGCGCGCGCTGCTCCTTCATCTTCGGACCGCGCAGAAGCAGACGGCCGACGGACGCATAGAGCGCGGCGTTGGTGAGCCAAGCGGAGCGCGGCAGCCATACGCCGAGATCGGCGAGCAGACGCACCATCACCGGCCGCCCGTCGTCGTGACGGCCCGCGACCAGGTACTGCTCCATCGCCTCACGCCGCAGATCGAGTCCCTCGGCCTCGGTGCCCGCCCGCGCGCATTCGAGGAAGAGCGGCGCGGCCTCCGCGCCCCGCCCCGCGTTGGCGAGAGCGCGAGCGCGCCGCAGCGTGAGATCGCGTCGCACGGCCGCGTCATCGCGAGCGCAGTCGAGCGCGAGCGCGAGGAGCTGCGCGGCGCGGTCGAACGCGAGCGCGTC
This sequence comes from Labilithrix sp., assembly GCA_019637175.1. Taxonomy (GTDB): domain Bacteria; phylum Myxococcota_A; class Polyangia; order Polyangiales; family Polyangiaceae; genus Labilithrix. Next base: position 107,535 of record JAHBWD010000023.1, read on the forward strand.
GAGCGCCGACCGCGCCGCGGCCTCCGCGAAGCCGAGCGCCCTCTCTCTCTTTCCGGCGGCGGCGAGGTGCGTCGCTGCGCCTTCGGCGTCGCCCGCCGCGGCGAACGAGTCTCCCAGCGCGAGGTGCGCCCCTCGACGATCGTCGTCCGGCAGCGCGCGCGTCACGGCGTCACGGATGCGATCGTGATAGGCCTCGACGACGTCGGCGGCGGTCGATCCGTCCGAGCGCAACAAGCGGCCGCGCACGAGCATCGCCCACGCGGTTCGCGTCTCCGACGGGCAGTCCGGCGCGAAGGGCACGCGACCTCGCGGGAGCGGCCGGGCGGCGACGCACACGGCCTCGAGCATTCTGCGCGCCGCCGGAGGCAGCGCGTCGAGGCGGCTCCCGAGCGCGTTCTCGAAGCTGAGAGAATCTCCCGGCGTCGACAGGAGCATCTCGATCAAGAACGGACAGCCGTCCGATTCCTTCGCCACCGTCGCCGCGCGCGCGTCGCTGCCTGACAGCGTCTCCGCCATGCGCATCGCGGCCTCGGGCGGGAGCGGCTTCACGGGCACGGTCTCCGACGCGAGGTTGTCGACCTCCCATCGCTTGTAGAGCGCGAGGAACGGCGCCTCGATCTCCGATCGATACGAGAGCAGAACGAGGATGGCCGGGCCCGGCGGCGCGAGCACGTCGATCAACAGACGCGCGGACTCGAGATCGCCCCACTGGAGATCGTCGAGCATCAAGACGACGCCGAAGCGCTCGCTCACCCGCGCGAGCAGCTCGCGCAACGCGCGCGCGCCCCAGCGACGGCGCGCGACGGGATCGGGCGGCGGCGCCTCCGGGCGATCGATACGGAGCGCCTTCGCGAGCGACGGGAACAGCACGTGGAGCGCCTCGGGCTGGCTCGGGCGCAGCGCTCGGCGCTCGGCTCCCGGGAGCGAGGCGATGCGTTGCGCGAGCTGATCCATCGCCGCGTCGAGCGCTTTGAACGGCACCGTGTCGTGCTCGTACGCGCGACCTTCGAGGATCCACGCGGCGTCGCGCATCTGCCGGCCGAACGCGCGCAGGAGCGCCGACTTGCCCATCCCCGACTGCCCTGGGAGGTGGATGATCATCGGCCCGCGATGCGCGACGACGTGCTGCCACGCCCGCTTCATGCGTCCGAGCTCGTCATCGCGCTCGACGAAGATGCTCGTCGGCGCGACGCGCGCGATCGCGCCCGAGCCCGCCGAGGGCCCGAGCTCGGCGACGAGATCGGGGAGCGCGAGCCGCCGCGCCGGATCGGCATGGAGCAGACCGCGACACACCCGCGCGAGGTCTTCCGCCGGACCGACGATCTCGGGCGAGCCCCGCTCGAGCATGCGCGCGATCACGCTCTCGCGCACCTCTTCGTGATAGGGCAGCCGCCCCGTGAGCGCTTCGTGGAAGAGGACGCCCAGCGCGTACGCGTCGGACGCCGGGCTCGCCTGCGCTCCGCTCAACACTTCGGGAGCGAGGTAGCGGGGCGTGCCGCCGAAGTATCGGCGACTCGTGTCGAGCGGACCGTCGATGCGACGGACGAGCCCGAAGTCGAGGATCGCGACGCGCCCGCCGGGCTCGACGAGGATGTTCGAGGGCTTGATGTCGCGGTGGAGAAGCCCTCGCTCGTGGAGCGCCACGAGGCCTTCGGCGATCTGACGGAACGCGTCGCGAATGCGCTCGTCGCGCGGGCGATCGCTCGCGCGCTCGAGCCACGACGTGACCGTCTCGCCCGTGACGAGCTCCATCGTGAAGAAGACCTCGTCGCCGTCCGTCTCGAGCGCGTAGGGCAGAACGAGGTTCCGATGCGTGAGATCGGCGACGAGCCGGAACTCGCGCTTCAGATCCGAAGCCTGGCCGAGGCCGGCGCGCAGCACCTTCAGGGCGACCGACACGCCCGCGTCGGGATCCTGGACGCGATAGACGAGGCCGTTCGCGCCCGTGCCGAGGAGCTCGACGACGCGATAGCGACCGAAGCGTTCCGGCACCAGTGCCCCCGTCGTCATCGCGCCAAGGAACAACATTGCCCGATCGCCGGTGCGGAAGGAAGCCTCGGTGCGACCTTCGTCCGCGTCGAGTGCTCATCTCGCAGCGGTGTGGTTGCTTCTGGCCAAACGTGGGTGCTCGCAGACGCGCGCTGAGGGTCGCCACACCCGTCGCCGGCGGCACGCAGCAAGTCGTGGAGATGCGAGCGCCGAGGGATCGGAGGACGCATGGAACCGCACGTGCACTCGACCGAGACATGTTTGCGCTCGAGAAGACATTCCGCCTCCTCGCCCTAGGCATGGTCGCTTGTTCCGGCCCCTCTTCTTCTTCGGAGGGAACCTCTCCGCTCGAAGGCGAAGACTCGATGAAGTTTCCGCCGTTCAGCGCCGAGAAGCCGAAGGCCCCTCCTCCGGAGGCGCCGCGCGAGAGCGTCGCCCCGAGCGACCCGAAGCCCGCCGCCGCGCCGCCCGAGTGCGCGACCGAGGCGGAGCCGAACGACGACGTGGCGCAAGCGACCAAGTTCACCAAGTGCATCAAGGGCGCGCTCACGACGTGGACGGACAAGGACTCGCTCGCGATCACCGCGCCGAGCGGCGTGACGGCCATGATCGTCGACAACGCTCAGCCCGACGGCGTGATCAAGTACGCGGTCACGACGCCGCAAGGCGAAGGCGGTCAGAGCAACTTCAACATGTCGTTCACCGACAAGGCCCCGCGCGCCACGATCACGCCGGGGCTGACCTACGTGTTCCAGCTCACGTGGGACAACAACGGTCAGGGCTCCGTCAGCGGCAACCGCTCGTACACGCTCCGCGTCGCGTTCGAGTGATCGGCGCGATTGTTCCGCTCATAGAACAATCTGTCTCATCCTTGGCGGCTGACTTCGCGCAACGTTTGGGTGCATCGTCACATCGTTACGAGTCGGAAGGAGACGACGATGCAAGCTCAAACGACGCCCAACGAGGGCAAGGCCACGTCCGCCCGCCACACGATCTGGAGCATCGATCCGTCGCACTCGAGCGCGACGTTCAGCGTGCGGCACCTCATGATCACGAACGTCCGCGGCGAGTTCCAGAAGCTCTCCGGCAGCGTGACGTACGATCCCGCGCGGCCCGAGGCCACGACCGTCCAGGCGACCATCGACGTCGCCTCGATCAACACGCGCGAGCCGCAGCGCGACGCGCACCTCCGCAGCGCCGACTTCTTCGACGCGGAGACGCACCCGACCCTCACGTTCACCTCGAAGGCGCTCCGCACGGGCGACCGCGGCCTCGAGCTCGTCGGCGATCTCACGATCCGCGGCACGACCCGCGAGGTCGTCCTCGCGATCGACGGCCCTACGCCCGAGCAAGACGATCCCTGGGGCAACGTGCGCATCGGCGCCTCGGCCACGACGAAGATCAAGCGCTCCGAGTTCGGGATGACGTGGAACACGCTCCTCGAGACCGGAGGCATCGCCGTCGCCGACGAGGTCTCGATCTCCCTCGACGTCTCCCTCGTGCGGCAGAAGTGAGGTCGACCATGAAAGCGACTCTCTTCGCCGTCGGCCTCGTCGCCGCGACCTCGCTCGCCGCGCTGGGATGCGACGATCCCGCGAAAGACAAGGCCAAGGCCGTCACCGCCGCAGCGCCCGCCGCGCCCGCCGCCGTCGACCCCGCCAAGGGCTCGGTCAAACAGACCTTCGATCAGAGCACCTCCAAGGTCGCGTGGGTCGGCTCGAAGGTCACCGGCAAGCACGACGGCGGCTTCTCGACCTTCAAGGGAAGCGTCGACGTCGTCGACGGCGATCCCGAGAAGAGCAAGGTCGACGTCGAGATCGACGCGGCTTCGATCACGAGCGACGCCGAGAAGCTCACCGGTCACCTCAAGTCGGCCGACTTCTTCGACGTCGAAAAGCATCCGAAGGCGACCTTCGCGTCGACGTCGATCAAGAAGGGCGGCGACAAGGGCGCCTCGCACACCGTCACGGGCAACCTGACGATCAAGGGCATCACGAAGGCCGTGACGTTCCCCGCGACGATCCAGGCTTCGGCCGATCAGTCGAGCGTCGACGCCGACTTCGCGATCAACCGGCGCGACTTCTCGCTCAACTACGCGGGCATGCCGAACGATCTGATCCGCGACGACGTGGTGATCAAGCTCACCATCCGCGCGAAGAAGCCGACGAGCTGATCACGGTCGCGATCCGTCGATCGGGACGTCGATCTCGGTTCGGTAGTCTTCCGGCCTCGCGCCTTGCGCGGGGCCGACGAAGTAGATCTCGCGCGGCGGCCCGGTGCGGTGGAGGCCGTGGTCGCCGACCCAGGCGTAGAGCGCTTCGTAGGCGGCGCCGATCGTCGCGTAGGGTCCGACGTGCACCGTGTACGCGACGGGGCCGCCCGCGAGCTCGCGGCGGTGGACGCCTTTCGTCTCGGCGACCTTCGCTCGGGGCGTCACCGACACGCCGAGCTCGACGTCGATGTCTTCGGGGCGGAAGGGCTCGTTGTAGTAGACCGCGAACGGCGCGCCTCGCGCCGCGCCGGCGGGCTCGACCGAGAGCGCGACCTTCGCGAGCGTCGCGTGCATGGTGTCGCCGAGCTCGGCGAGCGTCGCGTGGCAGCGCTCCGTCACGACGACCTGAGCAGGAAGCTGCTTGACGCGGATCTCGTAGTTCATGGCGTCACGTTCGCAATCAAGGCGCGTGCCACGAGCGAGACACCTCAACCCTTGAGCACGCCGAGCGGAACGAGGCGCGCGACCTTGCGCGCGACGCCGGCGCGCTCACACACCTCGACGACGCGCTCGACGTCTTTGTAGGCCGTCGGCGCCTCCTCGGCGAGCTCGGCGTTCGACGGACAGCGCACGACGATCCCGCGCGCGGCGAGCTCCTTGCGAAGCTCGCCGCCGCGGACCATCCGCTTCGAGGCCGTGCGGCTCATCGCGCGGCCCGCTCCGTGACACGCGCTCGCGAACGAGAGCTCGCTCGCGCCGAGCCCCACGAGGACGAACGACGCGGTGCCCATGCTGCCCGGGATCAACACCGGCTGACCGACCGCGCGATACGCCTCGGGCAGATCCGCGCTGCCGGGCCCGAACGCGCGGGTCGCGCCCTTGCGATGAACGCAGAGCCGGCGGCCGAGATGCTCCTCGAGCTTCGCGACGTTGTGCGCGACGTCGTACACGAGATCGAGCCGGCCGTCGGAGGTCGCCGCGGCAAAGACCTGTCGCGCGCGATGCGTGAGCACCTCACGGTTCGCGAACGCGAAGTTCGCGGCGGCGGCCATGCCGGCGAAGTAGTCGCGCCCTTCGGGCGACGAGAGCGGCGCGCACGCGAGCTGACGATCGGGCAGCGTGATGCCGTAGCGCTCGAGCGCGGCATCCATGCGGCGAACGTAGTCGGTGCACACTTGATGACCGAGCCCTCGCGACCCGGTGTGAATGAGCACCGTGATCTGATCGAGAGAGAGGCCGAACGCGCGCGCCGCGTTCGCGTCGAAGATCGCCTGCACGCGCTGGATCTCGAGGAAGTGGTTGCCGCCACCGAGCGTGCCGAGCTGGTCGCAGCCGCGCCGCTTGGCGCGCTCCGACACCGCCGAGGCGCTCGCGCCCGCGAGGCGTCCGCCGCCCTCGATGCGCTCGAGATCGCGAGGAAGGCCGAGGTCGAACGCGCGCACGATCTCGGGCGCGCCGCCCTCGAGCACGCGATCGAGCTGTTCGATCGTGAGCTCGAGGCGCCCGCCGCGGCCGTATCCGGCGGGGATGCTCCTCATCAGCTCGTGCAGCACGCGCTCGACGTCGGGCACGTCGCTTCGCCCGAGGTGAGAGGCGAGGAGCCGCACGCCGCAGTTGATGTCGAAGCCGATACCTCCGGGGGAGATCACGCCGTCGGGAGGCGCTGTCGCCGCGACGCCGCCGACGGGAAAGCCGTAGCCCTCGTGCATGTCGGGCATCCCGACGACGGCGCCGACGAGGCCCGGCAGCGTCGCGACGTCGAGGAGCTGCTCGACGCTCCGATCGCCTCGGATCTGCGCGAGCAGCACCTCGTCGGCGAGGATCCGCGCCGGGACGTTCATCCCCGGTCGCGTCTCTCTCCCCGCTTCGTGGATGACGTCGCCGACGCGTTCGAACCGTGCCATGGTCATGACGTTTCTCCTCGTCACACGTCGAGCACCACCGTCGCTTCGAGCCCTTCCGGCGTGTCGCTCACGCGGAGGCGATGCCAGGTCGCGGCCTTCACGGCCGTCCTCGGCGACGACGGTTCTCGTCCGCGTACGATCGCCTCGAGCTTCCGATCGGTCGCGCGCGCGACGCGCACCTCGACGAAGACGCACTTGTCGACCTCCGCGCGGTACACGAGCTCGTTCAACCAATCGACGAAGAGCGACTCGCGATCGGACGCGGCGAGCTCGAGGTGCTCCGGCGCGCGCGTCGGCGGCCCCGCCGCGTCTTCGGCCATGACCTCGGCGAGCGCGCGCGCGGCTTCTTCGAGGAGCGAGGCGAGGTCAGGCGCCTCGAGGCGCAGCTCGAGCTCGCCCGTGTGCTCGACGAACCGGTGACGCGATGCAGTCGGTGCTTTCACTGTGTCACTCGCAGCCCTCGAAGCAGACGACGTGCCGAATGCGAGCGCTCGCGTTGCGCCGGCTGGTACGCGACCTGCGTCGCTCCTCTTCGTTGGGGACTCTCGGGGACGCGGAGAAGGTCATGTGGAAGAAGACGGCGATCGCCGGCGTGCTCGGAGAGCGGGATCTGCTCCTGCCTGGGCTCGTCCACGAGGCGCTCGCGGCGAACGGGCGCGCGAAGTACTTCTTCACGTTGCTGCAGCTCGCGCAGGCGCACGCCGACGCCGTCGATGGCGGCGCGCCCGATCTGCGAAGCGAGCGCGAGCTTGCCGGCGTCACCGACGCTCGGCTCGACACGGTCGTCGGCGAGAGCCGCATTCACTATCGCGGCGAGTACCGCATCCCGTTCGCGAAGACGATCGTGGAGCAGATCTTCGCCGACATCGACGCGATGATCGCGCCGCTCCGCGCCGCCTCGCCCGCGCGCGTCGACGAGGAGACGGCGTCGTCGCTCGTGCACCGGCGCTCGCTCCTCTCGGACGCCTGCGCGCGACCTTCCGACGGCGCGATCACGGTCGAGACGCTCACGCGGCTGACGTCGTCCGACCGCGAGCGAATGGACAGCGCGCACCTGCTCGTGGTCGATCTGCACAAGGCGCTGAACCTGCTCGCGTCGTCGCTCGCGACGGAAGACATCGACGGCGCGAAGGCCTACGGCCTCGACGACGCGGATCGTCCGCTCGTCGCCGCGTTCATGAAGGGTCTTCACCAGACCGAGGCGCTCAAGCTCGAGCATCCCGGCCTCGGCACGATGGCGACGCGGAGCGGAAAGGTGCTCATCCTCGAGAACGACATCGGGGAGACCTCCGCGCACTTGCTCGTCGTCCACGTCGAAGGTCTCCGCGTCGTCGTGACGACCACCGACGTGCACCTCCAGCGCATCGAGTTCTTCCGCCAGATGCTCGCCGGCTCGCGCGTCGCGTGGGCCGACGTGCGCTCGCGATCGGCGCGCGAGATGGCGCACGCAGGCCTCTTCTACGAGTGCGTCGGCACGCTCGACGCGCGAGATCGCGACGAGCTCGAACACTTCCTCGCGCACCTCGGCTCGCGGCTCGTTTTTCTCATCGACTGGAACCGCGCGCGCAAAGTGCTGCGCGCGTTCGTTCCGAAGGCGCAGAGCCTCGAGCTGCTCGCGTGGGCCGCGCAGGAGGGCCTCGGCCACCGGGGCATGCTCGAGATGGGCGGCGCGCGGCTCGTCCTCGACGCGATGGCGGCGGTCGTGCGGACGCCGCTGCGCTTCGGCGAGCGCCTCGACGACGTGATCGGGGTGCGCGCGGCGACCGAGCTGCTCCGGTTCGTCCTTCGCACGTGCAGCGTCGGGCTCCGCGCCCATCGGTCGCGCTCGGTGCTCCGCGCCGAGATCCGGGCCGAGCTCTCCGAGGCCGTGCGCGCGAGCGGAGATCGCCTGCTCGGTCCCGTCGCCGACCACGCGGAGGTCGTGGGGGAGATCGCGACGGCGTTGAGCGCCGAGCTCCGTGCGCTCGAGGGCGCGCCCGCGCGCGCGCATGCGCAGGAAGGCCTCACGCGCGTGGCGAGGGCTTGCGAGCATCGCGGCGACGAGGTCGTCGTCCTCCTACGCAACGTCGCGCGGCGCATGCCCGAAGCCGAGCCCTACGCCGAGGTCGTCGCGCTCGCCGACGACGCGGTCGACGCGATCGAGGAGGCCGCGTTTCAGCTCACGCTCCTTCCCGCCGAGGTGCCTCCGATGCTTCGCGCCGTGCGCCTCGCGGAGCTCGGCGATCTCGTGACGGCGGCTGCGCGAGCGTACATCCTGTGCGTGACGTCGGCGCGGCGCGGCGGGCCTGACGGCCTGCACGCGGTGCTCGACGCGTTCGACGAGATCGTGACGCTCGAGCACGCGATGGACGACGCAGAGCGCCGCCTCGTCACTGCGCTCGCGAAGGAGGCCTCGGGCAAGCTCTTCGTGATCACGTCACGCGTCGCGGCGGGGCTCGAGCACGCGGTCGACTGCCTCACGCGCGCTTCGCTCCTGCTCCGCGATCACGCATCGCTTCCGTAGAATCAACGCGAGCAGACGGAGTGCGTGGCGCGGCGTCGTGGCACGCACGGTGCAGATCTGACGCGCACACCATGAATCGAGACGTCGACGAATGGATCGAGCCCACGGCCTGCTTCGACTGCGGTGCTGAGCTCTGGCCCGACATCGATCGGGCCTTCGCGTCCGGTCCGGATGTGGTTCTCTGCTTCGCGTGCGCCGAGCGACGTGGAGGCGTCTACGACGCCGACGAGGATCGCTGGTTGGTCGCGCCGGACATGTCCGGCATCGCCGACGAGCGACGCCCACACCCGTGACGCGTGATGGCGGATCGCGCCACGCCGCATGAACGATCGCGACGAACGATCGGGATTTCCTGCGACTTTGGACGGGTGGCGGGCCCTCTGGTAGAGGAGCGCCACATGTCCTTCCCGCATCGCCGAGACTTTCTTTTTCTCTCGTCCGCGATGGCGGCGGCGTGCGCGGCGTGTGCTCCGGTCGGCACGGGCGCCCCGCCGACGCCCGCGATCGTCGTTCCCCGAACAGCGGCGTCGCGCCTCGTCGCCGGGGTCGAGAGGATCGATCTCTCCGACGCGACGAACGGCCTCGCGCTCGAGAATGACGTGCCGACGGTCTCGCTGGTCGACGGGAAGATCGAGCACGACGGCGTCGTCGTCGCGGACGTGAGCGCCGTCGTGCAACGTCGGCTCCTCACGCGCGTGGAAGGTCTCTTCGATTCCCTCAAGGCGGCTCGAGAGGCGTGGAAGATCGCAAATCCGGGTCGGCAATTCCACGGAGCGGTTCTCCTCGCCTTCGACGCGAAGGCCCCGGCGCTGCAGGTCAAGAGCATCCTCCAGACCGCCGCGTTCGCCGGTTATCCCCACGCGCGCTTCGCGGTGCGCGGCGCAGGCGCCGTCACCCGCTTGAACGTCGACGCGATCGTCCCGGGGCCGCCTGGTTCATCGGCCTTTCCGGAGCCGGGGGCGCGCCTGCTGGTCGTCGTGCGCCCGGAGAGGTACGTCCTCGTCTGGCGCAAAGACGGCGCGACCGTCTCGACGTCGGAGGTCGTAGCTCCGGCGGAGCTCGCGGCGCGCGTGCAGAAGGAATGGGCGCTTCACGCGGTTCACCGCGAAGCGAGCGATCAAGCGTTCGACCAAGCCGTCCTCTACGTGGGCGACGACGTCGACCACGCGCGCATCGTCGCAGCCGTCGACGGCATTCACGCGACGACGCGAGAGCTCGCGACGGGAGGCGCCACGAAGCGTGTCCCTGCGATCAACGTCAACCTCGGCATGGCGACCGAGATCGGGGGCGCCGGCGATCCGCTCTCCGCGCGGGGCCGCGAGCCTGCGACGATTCGAGAGATCGTCCTCCGCGGCGCCGGCGGCTTCAGAGCTTGCTACGAGAAGGGCGTCGCGAGGAAGAAGTCCCTCGCCGGCGCCGTCCGCGTTCGGTTCGTCATTCAACCGAGTGGGAAGGTCAGCGACGTCACCGACGAAGGGTCGGCGCTGCCGGACGCCGAGGTCGTGAAGTGCATCATGCGCAAGTTCGGCGAGTTGACCTTCTCGCCGTCCGCCGGCGGCCCGGAGACCGTCGTCTACCCCCTCGTCTTCCGCCGCGACGCGTCGGCTCCTTCGGAAGAAGCCGGAGACGGCGGCGTCGGGATTGGGAGACCTTGAGGCTCAGGGCGTCGATCCCTTTCGCACGTTTGCGTCCCGCGGCCTCTGTGTCCTGAACGTCGAACTCAGGTATCGTCGCGGCATGGCGCGCGAGGACGTACGCATTCCGACCCGTGACGGTCTGTCGTTGGGCGCCTGGTTCTTCGGCGGAGGCGACGGCCGGCGCCCGTGCGTGATCATGGCCCACGGCTTCGGCGCCACGCGCGCGTGCGGGCTCTCGAAGTTCGCGGAGCGCTTCCAGGCCGCCGGCATGCACGTCCTCGTGTTCGACTACCGCTTCTTCGGCGACAGCGACGGCGAACCGCGCCAGCTCCTCTCGGTGCGTACCCAACTCGAAGACTGGGCGAGCGCCATCGCTCACGCGCGAGGCCACGCCGACGTCGATCCCGATCGCGTCGCGCTGTGGGGAACGTCGTACAGCGGCGGCGCCGTCGTCGTCGCGGCGGCGCGCGACGGTCGCGTCGCGGCGATCAGCTCGCTCGTGCCCATGATGGATGCGCAGGCGGTGGCGCGCGACATGCGTCGCGTCGAAGGATGGTCGTGGATGCTCCGCGCGGCGTGGCGAGCGATCGTCGACGCGACGCGATCGTTCTTCGGCATGGAGCCCTTGCGCATCCGCATCGTCGGTCCGCCGGGCTCCGCCGCCGCGATCACCGCGCCCGGCGCGGAGAGCGCGTACCTCGCGCTCGTCGGGCCCGACTGGGTGAACGCGGTGTGCGCGAGGATCATGCTGACCGGTGGGACATTCCGCCCCGTCCTCCACGTGGCGAAGCTCCCGTGTCCCCTCCTCGTCCAGATCGGCGAGCGCGATCAGGTCGTGCCCGTCGACGCTGCCGAACGAGCCGCGAGCCTCGCGAAAGAGAAGGCCACGGTGCTCAAGTACCCCGCGGACCACTTCGACGTCTACGAAGGCGAGCTCTTCGAGCGCGCCGTCGCCGACGAGCTCGCGTTCTTCGAGCGGCATCTTCTCGAGAGGAGCCCTCGCTCCTCGGCCTGAAAGACGCGCGCTCGGAGACGAGCTTCGCTCGCGTAGGCGCGCGTCCGAGCATGAGGTCATGAGCGACCCAGACCGCGCGTACAGCGACGTGTAAGCGCTCTGCCTCGACGACGCTCATCGACGAAGTGCTAGGACTGCACCCGCGCGAAGTCGTGCGCTCAGCAGGAGGATC
>JAHBWD010000024.1 GCA_019637175.1 Labilithrix sp.
ATCCTGTGGCAGACCGACGAGATACGCAGCGAGCGGCCGCGCGTCGGCGACGAGGTGAAGAACACGCTCTTCTATCTGGAGGAGGTGCTCTATCCGCTCGTGCCGCGCTTCTACGAAGCGCTCGAGCGCGAGAGCCGGCGCGCGTTCGGCGCCGACGTGAAAGTGCCGTGCGTGCTCCGCTTCGGATCGTGGGTGGGCGCCGACATGGACGGCAACCCCAACGTCACGCCGGACATCGCGGTCGACACCGCGTACGCGCAGGCCGCGCGCATCCTCGGGCACTACCTCGCGAGCGTCGACGCGCTCGGCGAGGCGCTGTCGCAGAGCACGCGCCGCGTCCGCGTCAGCGACGCGCTCGCGCGATCGCTCGCGCGCGACGCCGCGACGATGTCCGCGCTCGCGCGCGAGATCGAGACCAAGACGCGCGACGAGCCCTATCGCGGCAAGCTCCGCTTCGTCCACGCGCGCCTCGAGGCGACGCGGAGCGCGCTCGTCGCTGGGCGCCGCGCGACGCCGCAGTCGCTCGCGCTGCCGCCCGAGGCGTATCGCACCCCCGAAGAGATGCTCGCCGATCTCGATCTCATCGCCCAATCGCTCGCCGAGCACCGAGGGCGCCGCGCGGGGCTGCACCTCGTGCGCGCGCTCGAGCGCCAAGTGCGCACCTTCGGGTTCCACCTCGCGAAGCTCGACGTCCGCGTGCCCGCCGCGTGGGTGCGTGACGCCGTCGCCCCGCGCGACGACGCCGCGATCGAGGCCGCGCTCGCGAGCGCGGCTCCGTCTCCGCTGCCCGACGCGCCCGGGCTCCGCGCGATCGGTGCGGTCGCGCGCATCCGCGCGATCACCGCCATGGGAGGCGCGGAGTCGTTCATCCTCAGCATGGCGCACGGCAAGACCGACATGCTCGCCGCGCTGCTCCTCGCGCGCGCCGCGGGGCTCTACGATCCCGATCGCGGCGTCGCGGAGGTGTCGATCGTTCCCCTGTTCGAAACGCTCGACGATCTCGAGCGCGCCGCGGCGGAGATCGAGAAGGCCGCCGCGAGCCCGGCGTACGGCCGCTACCTCGATCTCCGGGGCCGCACGCAGGAGATCATGCTCGGGTATTCGGACTCGAACAAAGACGGCGGCATCTTGATGTCGTCGTTCGCGCTCTATCGCGCGCAGCAGCGCCTCGTCGAGGTCGCGCGACGGTGCGGCCTCGAGCTCGTCATCTTCCACGGGCGCGGCGGCTCGATCGGCCGCGGCGGCGGGCCCGCGCAGCGCGCGATCGAGAGCCTGCCTGCGGGATCGGTCGACGGACGCTTCAAGCTCACCGAGCAAGGCGAGGTGCTCGGGTGGAAGTACCTGTTCGCCGAGATCGCCGAGCGGAACCTCGAGATCACGACGACGGGCGTCATCCGCGCGTCGATGCCGCGTCCTCACGGCGACGTTCACCTCTTCGAGGAGGCGTTCGCGGAGAGCGCGAAGGTGAGCCTCGAGGCGTACCGGGAGCTCGTCCTCGATCCGTCGTTCGTCGCGTACTACGAAGAGTCGACGCCGCTCGCCGAGATCGCGATGCTCAACATCGGCTCGCGCCCCGCGCGACGAGCGCCTCGAGAGCAGCGCAGCCTGGACGATCTGCGCGCCATCCCCTGGGTGTTCGCGTGGACGCAGTCGCGCCAGATGGTCCCCGGGTGGTTCGGCGCCGGCCGCGCGCTCCAGCACCTCTTGCGCGCGCGCGGCGTCGACTTCGTGCGCCGCATGCGCGACGCCTGGCCGTTCTTCGCGTCGACGCTCGACGCCGTCACCGTTTCGCTCGCGACCGCCGACATGGACATCGCGGGGCGCTACGCCGGTCTCGTCACGGATCGATCCGCCGCGCGCTGCCTCTACAGGAAGATCGCGCTCGATCACGGGCGCGCCTCGCGCGCGATCAGGCACATCTTCGATCGAGCGACGGTGCTCCCCGCCGGCTCGGCGCTCGCGCGATCGATCGAGCTTCGCAATCCTTACGTCGACCCTCTGAGCTTCATCCAGGTCGAGCTGCTGCGACGCAAACGCGAGCTGCCCGCGGGAGACGTGCCGCACGAGCTCGATCGCGCGCTCCTCTTGACCCTCAACGGCATCGCCGCGGGCCTGCGGAATACCGGCTGAGCGCGCGTCTTCGAGCGCGTCGGAGCGAGGCGGCTTGGTTCCCGCCGATGGATGAGTTACGAGACCGGCAGATGCACATCTTCGGAAACAGAGGTCCGGGCGGCGCACCTCCCGGCGGCGGCGACAAAGGAGCGGTGCCGTACGTCTCCGAGCGGGATTTCGAGCAGCAGGTCCTGCTCAGCGAGGTCCCCGTCCTCGTGGAGTTCACCGCCGACTGGTGTCAGCCCTGCAAGACGATCGCGCCCGAGGTCGAGTCCTTCGCCAAGGAGATGGAGGGCAAGCTCCGCGTCGTCAAGGTCGACATCGACAAGTCGCAGGCCCTCGCCCGGCAGCTCCGCATCCAGTCGGTCCCGACGTTCATGCTCTTCGTCGATCAGCGGCTCGGCGACGTGCAAGTCGGCGCGATCAACAAGAAGCAGATGCGCGCGATGGTCGAGCCGTTCTTGCCTCGCCAGCAAGGCGCGCTCAAGGCGCGCGAGCTCGCCGAGCTCATCAAGCAAGGCGCGGTGGTGCCGGTCGACGTCCGCGACGCCGGCGCGTTCGGCCGCGCGCACATCCCGAGCGCGAAGAGCCTCCCGCTCGACGAGATCGAGACGCGCCTCGCCGAGCTCTTCATGCTCCCGGGCCAGCCGGTGCTCTACGATCGCGCGGGCGAGAAGACGAAAGAAGCCGTCGAGAAGATGGCCGAGGCGGGGACGCCGCTGGCCTTCCTCGAAGGCGGCTTCCTCGCGTGGGAAGCCGAAGGGCTCCCCGTCGAGCGCCCCTGACTCGCGTCGCGATTCAGAACGCCCAGCCGACGCTCACGACGCGACCGCCCGGTACGTTCTGCGAGCCGACCATCGCGCCGTCGAGCCATCGAAGCCCGGCCGGGCGCGGCTTGCCGAGGGGACGATGGAAGATGAGCGGCACCGCCGCGCCGACACCGAGACCGATGCCGGCGCCCGCGAGGTTGTCGGTGAAATAGTGCTGATCCGCGGCCATGCGTAGGTAGCTGATCGTGACGCCGAGGATCGCGCCGGTGATCCAGATCATCGGCGCGAGTCGGTAGCCGCGCATCGACGCGATGGTGCCCGCCGCAGAGAAGATCGCCATCGCGGACGCGACGTGCCCGGAAGGAAAGCTCTCGAGCGGATCGCCCTTGGCGAGCTCGGCTTGCTTCGCGTCGCCGTCGAGCGCGTGCACGTACGGCCGCTCGCGGCGGATGGCGAGGCTGAAGGCCTCCTTGACGAGGACCGCGGCGACCGAAGCTTGCATGACGAGGAGCGCGTTGAGCGGCGCCTCGTCGCCTCGCTCGTCGGCGGTCGCGGCGACGACCGTGAGCCCGAGGCCCGCGAGCGGCGCGACGCCGTACGAGAGGATGTGGCTGATCGTGGCGGGGGGCGTCGTGTCCTGCCGCTTGAACGCGGTGCGGAACCAGTCGTCGATCGCGTTGACCTCGCCCGGGCTCGCGCCGTCGCAGATCACGCACTGCTTGCTGCCGACGTCGCCCTTGACGAAGCCCCAGGTGAGCAGGGTCGCGCCCATGGCGACGGTGAGGCTTCCGTCGAGCCAGAGGTCGTGACGGAGCTCGACCGGCGTCGTGATCGGCTCGTCGGTCGAGGCCGACGGGGCGCTCGCCGAGCCGGCCCCCGAATCGGAAACGGCCGCCTCGTCCGCCCGCGCAGGTTCCGCTCCGAGCGAAAAAAGCGAAAACGCGACTGAAAACGCCCCCGCGAAGACGATCGGGGTGCCGAAGCAAGTCGCTCGCCGAAGTCCTTTACGACTTGACGGCTCGCGGTGGGGGCGCGACATGTTCACGAATGCGGTGCGTGCGATGCGAGGGGGAGCCTTCAGCCACGAGGGAGATGCCGTGAAGGCCAAGGCTCAAGAAAGCCGAGCTGCGGCATCCGCGCCGAATCTAGAGCATTTCCGCGAGATGCTCCACGAGCACATGGTGCGCCGGGGCCTGCGGTCGACCGATCAGCGGAGGCTGATCGTCGAGACCTTCTTCCAGGCGCCCAACCACATCAGCATCGAAGAGCTCCTCGCCGAGGTGAGGCAGCAGGATCCGCGCGTCGGCTACGCCACGGTCTATCGCACGCTCAAGCTCCTCACGGAGTGCGGCGTCGCCTTCGAGCGAAAGTTCGGCGACGGGCTCACCCGCTACGAGCTCGCCGACGAGGCCTCGCACCACGACCACCTCATCTGCACGTCGTGCGCGAAGATCATCGAGTTCGAAGAGCCGCGCATCGAGGAGCTCCAGGAGAAGATCGCCGCGCGCTACGGCTTCGAGCTCCTCAGCCACAAGCACGAGATGTACGGCATCTGCGCCGACTGCAAGTCGAAGGGCCGCTCGCCCCGGCGCAACGGCAACTGAGAGCTCAGCGGCTCTCGTCGTCGTCGAGGGCGTCGTCGCATTCGGGATCGTCGAGATCGATCTTGCCGTCGCCGTCGTTGTCGATGCCGTCGTAGCACGCGCGCGAGACCGAGACGTGGAAGTGGTCCGCGTGAAACGGGATGCCCGAAGCGAGGACCGCGCGAGCCTCCGCCGCGCCTTCCGCTCCGGCAGACGCGAGACGGTCGAGCGCGCTCGACACGTCGGCTTCCATGATCGGATCGACGAGGATCTGCACGAGCCGCTTGGTGCGCGCGAGGCGCGACATCAAGAGCGCGGTGGCGTCGAGATCGAGATCGTGAGGGCCTTCGCAGAACTCGCGGGTCTTCGAGGGGCACGCCGGAGAGTCTTCGAGCGTCTTGCCGCCCTTGCGGAAGTAGGTGATGTCGGCGCTGAAGCCGTTGGTGTGCGAGGGCGCCGGGTGCCGGAGGCCGCCGACGTCGGTGCCGGGGATGTTGCCGTCTTCCTGCGAGAGATCGGCCACGCCGACCGGCGAGCGATCCGGCATCTGCGCGCGCACGTCGCGCGCGGCGTCGACGAGGAGCGCGACGAGCTCGCAGCGGCCGTACTGGTATTTCGCCGGAGAGAGCGAACGGAAGGGATCCTCTTCACCCGGCGGGGGGAGCAGCGTGAGCGTCTGCGGCTGCTCGCACGTGACGCGGACCGGCGCTCTCGCCTCCGCGGCCGCTTCCGCTTCCGCTTCGACCGCGGCGTCGGCGACGACCGGCGCCTCCGCGGGATCGTCGGCGCACGATCCGAGGAGGACGAGCGCTCCGGCGACGAGCAAGCACGGGATCCAACGCGCGTTCATCATGTTCATGCGAGCCGCGCCTCGATGATGCGCTTGTCGGTGACGACCCAGTCGCACGCCACGTCGGTCTCGACGATGGGGACCTCCGCCACGAGCTGCCAGTCGTAGGCGACGATGAGCGTCACCGCCGGAGGCGCATAGCGCGGGAGCGTACGATCGTAGTAGCCCGCGCCGTAGCCGATGCGGTGCCCCGCGGGATCGACCGCGATCGCCGGGACGACGATCGCGTCGAGCGCCTCGGCCGGCGGCGCTTCGGCGGAGGGTTCCATGAAGCCGTAGCCCTTCTCCTCGAGGTGCGACGTGTCGTCGACGAACCGAAACGACATCACGCCGCTCTCGGGATCGATCGTCGGATACGCGACGCGCGCGCCTCGCGCGCGCAGGCTCGCGTCGAGCGGCCGCAGATCGACCTCGTGGCGCGTCACGATCGGCCAGAAGAGCGCGACGCTCTTCGCGTTCTGCACCGAAGGATGCGCTTCGAGGGCCGACACGATCGCCGCCGACCGCTCCATGCACGCCTCGATCGGCGTCGTCTTGCGCACGCCGCGGAGGCGCTTGCGGAGCTCGGCCTTCACCTTCAGGCGAATGAAGTCCTCGGGGGCGAGCTTGTGCGAGTGGTCGCTCACACCGCGGCCCGGCTCGACGCGCGACGCGCCTTCTGCAGCTCGTAGGTCGTGACCACGAGCTCGGTGACCTCGCCGCGCTTCTTGGGATCCGAGTTGATGGGGCGAAGCGCGGCCACCGTGCCGATGATGAAGCCGTGGCTCCCGTAGAGCTGCCTCATCGAAGGCGCCTCGGCGTTCGAGAGCATCGCGCGCACCCCGCCGTCGTGGAGGCGCGCGAGCTCCTGCGCGAGCTGGCGCTGCTCGTCGGGGCCGAAGCGACCCGCGTACGCCGTGAAGTTCGAAGTCTTCGAAACCGGCTCGTACGGCGGATCGAAGTACGCGAAATCGCCGCGCTTCAGATCGCGCGTCACCTCGCGGTAGTCGCCGTGGTGGATCGTCGCGCACGAGAGCGCCTCGTGCGCTTCGAGCAAGACCTCTTCGTCGAGGATCTTGGGGTTCGCGTACCTGCCGAACGGAACGTTGAACTGCCCCGACGCGTTGACGCGCCAGAGCCCGTTGAAGCACGTCTTGTTGAGGAAGAGCAGGCGCACGCCGCGATCGACGTCGCTCATGCCGTTCGTCGATCGCTTGCGCACCGCGTAGAAGTGCTCGCTCCGCTTCTCGATCGTGAGCGAGAGGTGGCGCTTCTGGAGCTTGCCGAGCTTGTCGATCAGCGCGTGCACGTCGCTCTTGATCGCGCAATACAGGCCGACGAGGTCGCGGTTCATGTCGGCGAGCACCGCCCGCTCGAAGCGGCGCTCCGGCTCGCTCGCGAGATCGAAGAACATCGCCGCGCCGCCGGCGAAGGGCTCGGCGTACGTTCCGAACGATCCTTCCGGCAGGTACGGGCGGAGGCGGTCGAGCAGGCGCGACTTGCCCCCAGCCCATTTGACGACGGGACGCGCCTTCACGAGATTTCGTTATCGCGACCCGCCGTCGCCGGCAAGAGGCGACGCGTCGGGCGGAGGGGGAAGGAACGCGCGGAGGCGCGCGACGGGCATCTCGAACGTGGCCGCGATCGCGTCGGTGGTGCAGAGGCTCGCGTCGTCGTTCGCGCGCTCCGGCAGACGGCACGCGATCCGGCGCGCCGGCCCGCCCTCGGCGACGGACACGTCGATCAGCAGATCGGGCGCGCGCAGCCCGGCCTTGGCGTTCGGACCGATCGCCACGACGCGATCGGCGATGAGCCCGGAGACGGCGTCGCGGAGGGCGCTCGGGTCGAGCGGGTCGGGCGCGGGCTTGCCGGGGTAGCTCACACGTACGCTCTCGATCCGCGCCGGATCGGTTCGAAGCGATGCGCGGCTGACGTAGATGCGCGAGGCGATGTCGCGAATCGACGCGGGCGCGACGAAGATCTCAGGGCGCGACTCGACGCGGCCGTACACGCCTCTCTCGCCCGCTGCGCCGAGCGCGACGGTGAGCGGCGCGTTGCCGTCTTCGAAGGCGACGATCACACGGCAAGGATCTTTGGTGTCGCCGAACGATCCGTCGTCGACGTCGGAGACCCAGGAATCGACGCGGCCTCGCAGGATCGCGTCGACGAGCGGGACGATCGATCCGTCGGCGTCGTAGCCCTTCGGGTCGACGAAGCGGAAGCCTTCGCCCGTGTCGGCGAGCTCCTGCGGCGTACCGCAGCGAAGGATGATGCGCGTCGGGCGCCGCGTCTCCTTCTCGAGCAGGGAGAGCGGGCGAAGGCTCGTCGCGCGAGGCACGAGGCGGCGGACCGCGGCGACGGGGACGTCGAGACGCGCGTCGTCGTCGAGGCGGCGAAGCCACGCGCGGCCGTACGTGTCGGGCGCGCCGACCTCGACGATCTGCTCGCGATCGCCGAAGCGAACGCGCGCGCGCGCGATCGCGCTGAAGGGCGCGCCGCCGCCGCGCCGCACGACCTCGGCCTCGGTGTGCGCGATCCGCTCGAGGAGCGCCGTCGCCGCGGCCGCTTCGCCTTGGTCGAGATCGCGATCGTCGGGCGCGCGCTCGTGAAAGCCCTTGCCTTTGCGCGCGATCTCGATCGCGATCGGCGCCGACGGGCCTCGACCGATCGCCGCGGGCGAAGGCGGGCCCGCGTCGCCCGCGAGCCACTCGAGGCGCACCTCTTCCATCTCGTCCATCGCGACGGAGAACGGACGCTTGTCGACGAGCGTGCCCGGCGCGACGAACAGCGCCTCGATCGCGGCCTTGGGTGCGCACGCCGAGGCCCGCGTCGGCGTCTTGCGGAGCACGACGACGTCGCTCGGGTGACCGGGGCACTCCTCGCCCACGACGAGCTCGGCGACGCCGCCTTCCTTCGGCGTCATCTTGATCGTGAGGCGCGGGCTCGCGGTGAGGCGATCGACGTCGGCGTCCTTGGGGAACGACTCGGCGCGCATCTCGCCGAGCGCGGCCCAGATCTTCTCGAGCGAGGGTCGGTGCGCGAGGACGCCGGCGTCGGCGACGCGGAACGCGTGCTCGTCGTGGCGCTCGACCGCGAAGCCGCCCTGCGGGTGCGAGACCTCGAAGCGCGAGAGCTCGCGCGCGAGATACGGGATCACCATGCGATCGCGATACGTATCGGAGTGCGCGAGCAGCGCCTGCGCCAGCTCCTTCGACACGACGAGCGGCGGTCCGTCGTCGACGCGGAAGTAGCCCGCGCCTTCGGGGCGCGGGGCGACGCCGCCGAGCGCGAACCTGACGACGAGGCCGCCCATCGTCACCGAGCCGCTCGCGCGCGGCGGATCGAAGCCGAGGCCGTCGCCTTCGCTCGCGCGTCGGACGACGGACGCGAACTCGAGCGTCGTCATGAGGCGCTCGACCGCCTGGACGTCGACGCGCTCGCTGCGCGGCGACGTCATCCGCCACGCGGGCGGATCGCCGGAGGGTTCGCGCTGGCGCTCGCGCTCGATGACGAGCGTCTCCCCCTCGTGCGCGATCTCGAGGCGGAGCAGCTCGTCACGCCGCCACGCGGTGAAGACGCTGTTCTCGCGCCGCTTCCGCTCGCCCTCGGTCACCCTGTCGCGATCGATCCACAGCCAGAGGCCGAGGCCGACGGCGAGGAGCACGAGGACGATCGTCGCGGCGTGTTTCCTCACGCGAGGCTCACTTCCCCCGTCGACGATCGCGAGGCGCGCTCTTCGGCTTGGTCTTCTTGGCGGCGCCTTCGCCCGCGCGCCGGAAGACCGCGATCGCGACGCCGAGGAGCGCCACCGTCGCCGGCATGAAGAGGATGACGTAGCGGCCGATCGTGCTGCGCGACTCGTCGTTGATCCGGATCCCCGCCGCGACCGCGGACTTGTCGGGCACGTCGAGGACCTGGGGCTTCGACGCGAGCCAGCTGATCGCGCTCTCGACGAAGAGCGCGCCTCCGCGGAGCGGCAGCGGCTCGCGGAACGAAGGCGACGTGAGCACGCTCGCCGTGCCGACGACGACGAGGCGCGGGCCGTGCGGCGCCGCCGGGCTCGTCTTCGGGCGCTCCGACCCCATCGCGATCGGGAGCGGACCGGCGACGTCGCCGGGGCGCTTCTGCGGCGCGTCTTTCCAGTCGGCGGCGCCGACGATGCTCGTGAGACCGAACGAGGTCGGCGACGCGACGAGCAGATCTTGCGCGATCGGCGAGCCCGGCTCGTTGCCGCGGCGCATCGAGCGCGCGAAGTGGACGACGACGCGAGGGACCTCGCGCTCGCCCTTCACGAGGCCCGCGGTGATGTCGTGCTTGCGCGCCTCGACGACGAAGCGGATGCCGCCCGCGCCGGGGAACGTGAGCTCGGGGTTCTGCTCGACGACGAGATCTTCGTCGAGCGCGACGCCGAAGGGCGCGAGCACGCGCTCGAGGTTCGCGGAGACGAGCCCGGTGTCGGTGTCTCCCGGGATCGGGCTCGCGGCGAGCAAGAGGCTGCCGCCTCCGAGGAGCCAGGTGCGGAGCCACTCGGCCTCGTCTTTGGTGAACGCGCCGCGCAGACCCGCGATGACGACGACGCCGCAGCCCTCGTACGGCTGCTGCGCGTTCGGTCCCGCGGTGTCGACGATGAGCACCTCGTAGTTGTCCTTGTCGAGGACGTCTTTGAGCATGCCCGCGCCGCGATCGCCGACGTCGAGCGGGTTCATCTCGCCGTGGCCCGCGGTGAAGCAGATGCGCGTCTTCTCTCCCGCGAGGACGCTGCGGATCGCGCCGGTGAGCGCGCGCTCCTCGCGCGGCTTCACCTGCGTGTCGTCGGCGCGTGAGACCTCGACCATGTCGTTCGAGGTGAGAAACCACCGGCGATCGCCGCGCGCGACGACGACGATCGCGTCGGCGACGACGTGGCCCTCTTCGGTGCGGCCGGTCTCGATCTTGAAGCGCTTGCGCACGTCTTCGAGCGCGACGGTGTCGCGATCGGGATCGACGTAGTGGATGTCGAGCTTCGTCGTCTCCGCCTGATAGGCGACGAGGAGCTGCTTGACGCTCTGCTCGATCGGATCTTGCGGACCGAGCAGCACCCACACCTGGATCGTCTCCGGCAGATCGCGGAGCGTCTGCACGGTCGCCGGCGAGAGCGTGTAGCGCTTGTCGGTCGTCCAGTCCCAGCGCGTGTAGCGACGCGACGCGACGACGTTCAAGAGGACGACGACGGCCATCGCGGCGACGAGGCCGATCAGCGTCGAGGCCTGCGACGCGTCGATCGACGGGAGCAGCCGGCGCGGCGCCTTCTTCTCCTTCGGGGGCTCCTTCTTCTTCGCCGCCATCAGCCCCACCTCCACGCGTCGACCGCGCGCACGGTGACGAAGAGCGGCAACACGACGAGGGCGCCGTAGAAGACGAGCCGGCGCGAGTCGACGACGCCGGAGGCGAAGTCGTTCATGTGCGCCCACACCGAGACGTACGAGCAGATGTCGTGCATCAGCGTGCCGTCGCGCGTCACGAACTCGCCGACGCCGAGGATGAAGAGCACGAGGATGACCATCGCCGTCATCACGAGCGCGAGAAACTGGCTCTTCGTCATCGCGCTCGTGAGGAGGCCGAGCGCGAGGTAGCCGGCGCCGACGAGGAACACGCCGAGGTAGGCCGAAGCGGCGATGCCCCAGTCGATCTCGCCGGTGCGACGAAGGATGATCAAATAGAAGACCGTGGGCGCCCACATCGCGACGTAGGTCGTCAGCACCGAGGCGTACTTCGCGAGCACGACCGCCCAGCTCGAGACCGGCGCGGTCATGAGCGCCTCGATCGTGCCGCTGCGGCGCTCTTCGGCGAAGAGGCGCATCGTCATCGGCGGCGCGAGCAGGAACAGGATCAAGTAGAGGAGGATCGTGTTGCCGAAGAAGGCCTGGATCGGCGACTGATCGCTGAGCTGCTGGCCGAGGTTCGCGAAGTGATCGACGAGCAGGTAGAAGTGCATGCCCTGCACGACCAAGAACGTCGTGATGAGCACCCACGCGAGCGGCGTCACGAAGAAGGCGAAGAGCTCGCGCTTGTAGATCGGCCAGAAGCTCCTCACGACGCGTCCTCCTCCGCGCCTTCTTCCTCTTCCTCTCCCTCTTCCTCTTCTTCCTCTTCGCCCGGCGGAGCGTCGCGCGTGAGCGCGGCGAACACCTCTTCGAGCGAGCTGCGGATCGCGCGGACCTCGCGCACGAAGCAGCCCGCGCGCACGAGCGCGGCGACCGCCTCTTCGGTGGCTCTCAGGGCATCGGCCTCGTCGACCTTCTTGCCCCAACCGCACGTGATCGCTCCCGAATCGAACGACGCCTTGGCGATCCCCGAGACGCCGCGGACGGCGGCGAGCGCGGCGCTCTCGTCGCCGCGCACGACGAGGTGGAGGCCCGCCGTTCGCCGCTTGCTCGCGAGATCCTTCATCGTTCCCTGCGCGACGAGCTTGCCCTTCGCGATGACGACGACGCGGCTGCAGCTCGCCTCGACCTCGCTCAAGATGTGCGTGGAGAGCAAGACGGTGTGATCCTTGCCGAGCTCGCGGATGACGTCGCGCACCTCGCGGATCTGGTTGGGATCGAGGCCGGCGGTCGGCTCGTCGAGGATGAGCAGCGGCGGCCGCGCGACGAGCGCGTCCGCGAGGCCGACGCGCTGGCGGTAGCCCTTCGAGAGGTGGCCGATGACGACGTTGGCGACGTCGTCGACGTTCGCCTTCCGCATCGCGTCGTCGACGAAAGCGCCGCGGTCGCCGCGCGCGACGCGCTTGAGCTCCGCGCGAAACGCGAGGTACTCGGCGACGCGCATCTCGGGATAGAGCGGGACGGCCTCGGGCATGTAGCCGATCTTCCCTCGCGCTTCGAAGCTCTGGTCTTTGATGTCGAAGCCGGCGACCGAGACCTTGCCGCTCGTCATGCCGAGGAAGCCCGACAGGATCCGGAGCGTCGTGCTCTTGCCTGCGCCGTTCGGCCCGAGGAAGCCGACGACCTCGCCTTTGTCGACCTCGAACGTCACGTCGTCGACGGCGAGCTTCTTGCCGTAGCGCTTGACGAGCTTCTGGACGGAGATCATCGGGCGGCGGACGGGTTCTAGCGCAGCGGACGGGCCGCGGCGGGCAGAAGTTTCCGTCGGACGGCTCCGCGAGGCACAATTTGGTGCTGCCGGCGCCGCGGAGCGCAGCTCCTCGCCGTCTCTCAGGGCGACGCGACGAAGACGGGCGGCAGCGGATTGACGATGATCGGGCTGCGGTCGAGGAGGAGGCTGCGGCTGAACTTGGCCTCCATCTGCTGCGTCACCGACGTCGGCGTGTACGTGAGCCCCGTCTGACCGGGCCGGAACGCGTCGGGATCGTTGCAGAGGCGCGTGAGGGTCCACTCCGAGCCGGTCGACACGGGGCCGAGCAGCTCGTGCTCTCCGTTCGCGTTGCGCTGGAGGACGCCCGAGCCCGACGTGCCGTGACAACCGAAGAGATCGGTGCGCGTCGAGTTGAAGAGGCGACGGCGCGCCGTGCCGTCGCTCCACGGGACGGACTTCAGCGGGAGGAGCGCGTTCGTGCGGCTGGCGATGTAGTGCCAGTTCGCCTTCCGCGCCGCGAGCTTGTCGGCAGCCGTCGCGTTCAGTCGCGTGTAGTGCTGGAAGCGATCGAACGCCGTGACCGGCGCGCCCGCCTGCGGCTGCGTGAGGGGGATCGGCGAGAGCAGCTCGTGGAACCAGTACATCTCGACGGGGCCGGCGAGCGGGTCGGAGCTCGCGACCGGGAGCCAGGGCGCGCTCGACGCGCGGTTGCTGCAGTGGAGCATCGCGACGTCGCCCGTGAAGTCGCAGTTGTGGGCGGGAGAGTCGGGGATGAGCGAGTGCGCGCAGCGCGAGACGAGCTTGCACGTGAGCGCGGTCGACTGGAAGCCGGGCACGTCGTTCATCGCGGTCGCGAGCGGCTCGTAGTTCGGGTACGTCCCCTTGATGAGCGCGGCGGTGTGGAGCGCGAGCAGGTTCGCGTTGGTGACGTCGACCTGACGCACCGTGAGCGTGTTGTTCGCGGGATCGGGGACGTTCTGCTGCTCGACGCAGTGCGCGGCGGTGATCGCGAAGTGCGGCGAGATGAACGTCACGCCGCACGTGCCGCGGACGGCCAGAGAGATCGGCATGCCCATCGGACCGGTGTTCGAGGTGATCGTCGCCGGCTGACCGTTCGGACCTCGCATCGGAATTTCGAGCACGCCGGTCGCCTTCGACGCGCGCGAGCCGTCTTGAACGATCGCGAACTGCGTCCCGCCGTTCTCGGCCTGGACCTCGGCGCTCGTCGCGCCGAGATCGCCGTCGTCGACGTCGGGAGCGTCGGCGGGCGCGCTCACGCATCCGGCGATCGCGAGGAGGAGCGGGAGACCGAACCGGCGAGGAACGACGCTCG
The DNA here is from genome assembly GCA_019637175.1 of Labilithrix sp. Taxonomy (GTDB): domain Bacteria; phylum Myxococcota_A; class Polyangia; order Polyangiales; family Polyangiaceae; genus Labilithrix. The sequence continues at coordinate 13,702 of JAHBWD010000024.1, forward strand.
AGAGGGGGCGCATGGTGAGTCGCCGTGCGAGCAGGTGACGTGCCAGCGCGAAGGCGCCAAACCTCGCGAAAAATGGGACTGGCCGGGCGCGCGCGCGCGGTCCGACGACGCGCGCGCGCGCACCGCGAAAGCGGGAAAGAAGTTTCCCTCCGACGGCTCCGCGAGGCACATTTTGATCGTGCGTTGCTTCGGCGTGCTCGGGACGACCATCCTGATCGGATCGCTCGGCGGGTGCCCGTCGGGCAGCCCGAGACCGATCGCCTTGGGGCCGCCGGACGCGAGCGAGGCGGGCGTGAAGGCAGACGCCGTGGTCGACGCCGGCGACGACGCGCGCGCCGACGCCGGAGCGCCGAAGCAGGAGGCGCCGAAGCAAGAAGCGCCGAAGCAGGAAGAAGGGATGCTCCTCGTCGAGGGCGGAACGTTCCGGATGGGCGCCGACAGCGGCGGCGAAGGCGACGAGCGACCCGCGCACGACGTCACGCTGAAGAGCTTCTGGCTCGACGTGACCGAGGTGACGCAAGCAGCGTACGACGAGTGCGTCGCGGCCAAGGCGTGCGCCGCGCCCGACGCCGCGATCCTCGCGAGCTTCGGCGGGCTCTTCAAAGGGCCGAAGAAGCCCGTGATCGGGATCACGTGGTTCTCCGCGCGCGACTACTGCAAGTGGAAGGGCAAGCGGCTGCCGCGCGAGGCGGAGTACGAACGCGCGGTGCGAGGGAGCGACGGCCGGCGCCATCCGTGGGGCAACGAGCCGCCGACGCACGAGCGGACGGTCTTCGAGGCGAACGCGACGGAAGACGTGGGCACGCATCCCGCGGGGCGCGGCCCCTACGGTCACGACGATCTCGCCGGCAACGTTTGGGAGTGGATCGAAGACGACTACGACCCGTTCGCCTACCGGCGGAGCGGCGCGCCCGAGGGCAAGCCGGGCACGTGCGAGGAGATCATCGCCGCGCAGAACCAGCTCCGACGCGAGAACAAGCAAGGCTTCACGGGATCGAACCCGATCCCCACCGAGTGCGAGAAGTCGATCCGCGGCGGCGCCTACAACTACCCGGCCGGCGGCCTGCGGAGCACCAACCGCATCCATCATCCCCCGAGCTTCAAGCTGCGAATGACCGGCGCGCGCTGCGCGAAAGACGCCGGCTGATCGCGCGCTAGATTCGATTCAATCTTCGGGCCTCCCGGCCGTTCAGAGAGCAAAAGGGAGGCCTTGAAAGAAAATGAATCGTTCGGTTCTCAAGTCTGCTGCGCTCATCCTCACCGGGCTCTTTGCCGTGTTCGCCACGCACTGCGCGGCGCCGACCGACTTGCCCGAGGAGGCGACGGGGGAAGAAGCCGCCGCGGACGATGACGAGGGCGACGTCCAGTCGACGAGCCAAGCCCTCCACTCGAACTGCTGGGCGCAGATCCAGCGTCCGTTCCCGACGGACAAGTTCCTCGCGGCGGGTACGGCGATGAAGCTCCGAACGAACCCGAACCTGAACTGCCCGGTCAACGTGACGGAGAAGCTCGCGTACCGGTTCTATGTCGAAGGCCCCGGCGGGCGCATCTCGCTCCAGGGGGCGGACGGGTGGAGCCTCTCGCGCATCGTCGACCTCGACACGACGAGCCTCCAGCCCGGTCGATACAAGGTGTACCTCTACTCGATGCCGGCCTCGATGATCCCGGCGTGGCTGCAGAACGACCCGGTCGCGCGCCACACGTCGAAGCGCTCGGGCAACACCTACTTCGAGCTCGTCAACGCGAGCTGGTCGACGGGCAACTGGAGCGCGTGCTCCGCGTCATGCGACATGGGCATGCGGGCGAGGTCGGTCGATTGCAAGAACGTCAACGGCACGGTGGTGGACGCGTCGTTCTGCGCAGGGCTGCCGCCGTCGACGTCCGAGCTGTGCTACGCCGGGCCGTGCATGTGCTTGCCGCACTGCTGGGCCATGCCGTGGATGCCCGACTGCATGGGCTGCCTCTGAGCGACGAGCTCTTCGCTGGGAGTCGCCGCCGGTTCTCGCCGGCGGCGGCGCCTCAGGCGCGAACGCGCCAGTTGCCCACGAAGGTGCGCGCGATCTCGTCGCAGGTCGGATCGGTCACGATGAGCTCGGGCCGCCCGTTGCGGTTGACGACGATCGTGTTCTGCCGGAACACGCGCCCGAAGGCGACCGCCTCGTCGCGATCCATCTCGTGCACGAGCCACGAAGGCTCGCGCCACGTGCCCTCGGGATCCTCTTCGTAGCCGACGCAGGCTTCGACGCGATAGCAGCCGAGGATGAGCATGTCGCGGAGCACGGAGTGACGCGAGTCGTTGACCTTGCGCGGAAGGAGCATCGAGCGGGGGTTGAAGGCCGTGAGGATCGAGAACGACTTGAGCAGGAGCTCGGGCAAGGCCTTCGGGTCTTGCACGACGTCGCCGTCGAGCGAGACGCGGAGCGGGCCGTTCGCCGTCGGCAGGTCGTAGACGGTCGCGAGGTACTGCCGGAGGAGGTTGTGATCCATGACGCGCGAGACCTCTTAGCCGATTCCGGGTCAGCCGTCGAAGCGGTAGCCGACGCCGCGCACGGTCTGGATGTACGCGGGCTCTTGAGGATCGACCTCGAGCTTGGCCCGGAGCTGCTGGATGAAATTGTCGACGGTGCGGGGCGTACCGTGATGCTTCGGCCCCCAGACGCGCCGGAAGATGTCGTCGCGTGACAAGACGCGGCCGCGCTCGTTCATCAGGCACACGAGGACGTCGAACTCGCGCGCGGTCATCTCGACGAGCGCGCCGGCGCGCTTGACGCTGCGCCCGTCGACGTCGACCTCGACGTCGCCGAAGACGACGCCCCGCCGGCGCTCGGCCGGCGCGGCGGCGGCGCCGCGGCGGAGGCCCGCGCGCACGCGCGCGAGCAGCTCCGCGAGGCTGAACGGCTTCGCCACGTAGTCTTCGGCGCCGAGCTCGAGGCCGGCGACCTTGTCCATCTCGCCCGTCTTGGCCGAGAGGATGATGATCGGCATCGTCTTGCCCTCGGCGCGGAGGGCGTGGAGCACCTCGAGGCCGTTCCGCTTCGGGAGCATCACGTCGAGGATGATCAGATCCGGCGCGACGCGACGCGCGAGCTCGAGCCCCGCGTCGCCGTCTTCGGCGACGTGCACGACGTAGCCCTCGCTCTCGAGGTTGATCCTGAGGCCGATGGCGATGCTGGCGTCGTCTTCGACGACGAGCACGCGCTTGCCCGCGAGCGGGGCGCGCGCCGTCGGTACCGGCGCTTCAACCGCCTCCGAGTCCGCGCTCTTGCTCTTCGGATCGGCCATCGCCCGCTTGCCCATCTACCGCGAACGCCTTCTCGCGCGCCAGCGTTTCCTCGCCCGCGCCCGCCGGCGCGGCGGGCAACACGATGGTGAAGATGCTCCCCTTGCCCGACTCGCTCTCCACGGTGACGCGCGCGCGGTGCGCCCGCGCGACGTGCTTCACGATCGCGAGGCCGAGGCCCGAGCCTTCCTTGGTCCGCGAGAGGCGATCGTCGATCCGGTAGAACTTCTCGAAGATGCGGCGGTGCTCCGGATGGGGAATGCCCTCGCCGTTGTCGCTGACGGAGATGCCGATCTCGCCGCTCGGCGTCGCCTGCGCGCGAAGACGCACGACGGGCGGCGTGCCGCCGTACTTCTGCGCGTTCGACATCAAGTTGACCACGGCGTCGACGATCGCGTGGCGATCGACGATGACCGAAGGCAGCCCACGATCGACCTCCACCTCGAAATCGAGATCCTTCGCGAGGTCGCGCCGCGGCGCGTACGCGCGCACCGCGTCGTCGATGATGTCTTGCACGTGCTCGAGCTTGAGCTCGTAGATCTTGCGGCCCGACTCCATGCGCCCCCAGTCGAGGAGGCGCTCGATGAGCAGCGAGAGCCGCTCGGACTCGGCGACGAGCAGCGACGTGCACTTCTGCCGCGTCGCCGCGTCGTCGCCCGCGCGCTCGATCGTCTCGGCGAACAGACGGATCGCCGTGAGCGGCGTTCGCAGCTCGTGGCTCACCTTCGAGACGAAGTCGGCCTGGAGCTCGGAGAGGTTCGCCTCGCGCCGAACGAACACGAGCACGAGCACGACGCCGGTGACGACGACGGAGACGAAGCTCACCGTCAGGATCCCGAAGAGCAGGTTGATGCGCCCCTCGAGGAACATGTTGATGATGCCGATGGCCAGCAGCAGGACCGTCGGAATGATGACGAGGTAGACGAGGAGCTGGACGATGCGCCGGTAGCCGAGCCGCTGCAGGTTCTTCGCCGCGACCTGGCGGATCGTCTGGCTGCCTGTCGGGGCCGGCTTCTCGCTCATCCTGCACGCGATCTAGCTCAAGACGTCAGCGCGCGCAGCATCACGTCGAAGGGCGCGGGGACGCCGAGCCAAAGCTCGAACGCGAGCGCGCCCTGGCGCGCGAGCATGCCGAGCCCGTTGTCGCAGGCGAGGCCCCGCACGCGCGCGCGCTCGAGGAACGGCGTGACCGGCGGGGCGTACACGACGTCGAGGGCGACCGCGCCGTCGGGCACCCGATCCCACGCGACGGCGTTCGCCGCAGCCTCGCCGGGGGGCCCGCCCGTCATCCCGCAGCTCGTCGCCTGGACGATCGCCGCGAGGTCGGCGTCTTCTCTCATCGGTGTGGCAAGGCCTTCGGCGCCGAGCGCGACCGCCGCGCCGCGTCCGCCCGCCTCGGCGAGGACGCGATCCATCGAGCGCACGAACGCGATCGCGTTCGCGGTGTCGCCGAGCGCCCGCCCGCGCACGAGGACGCGCTCGAGGCCGAGCACCGCGGCGAGCGCGACGATCGCGGCGCGCGCCGCCCCTCCGCTGCCGATCACGACCGCCGCCTTGCCGGCGAGCGTCTCTTCGCCTCCGGCGACGCGCGCGAGCTCGCTCGCGATCGCCGGCATGTCCGTGTTGTGCGCGCGCACGCGTCCGCCTTCGAGGCGCACGAGCGTGTTCGCTGCTCCCGTCGCCCTCGCGCTCACGTCGAGCTCGTCGACGAGCGAGAGCACGCGCGTTTTGTGCGGCACCGTCACGTTGATCCCCGCGAGCTCGCCGCGCCGCAGGGCGTCGACCCTCGCCTCGAGCTCGGCCTCGCGGGTCTCGATCGCCTCGTACGTGTGATCCATCGCGAGGGCGCGATACGCCGCTTGGTGCATGCACGGGCTCTTCGAGTGCCCCACGGGCGATCCGATGACCGCGAACCTCATTCGTTTTCCCCGTCGCCGTCGCTCACCACGGCCTCGAAGGCTCCTTCGGAGACCCGCACCTTCACTTTGTCACCGGCGCTCACCTCGCGCGCGTCTCGGATCGCTCTCCCGTCGTCGACGCGCGTCGCGATGGCGTAGCCGCGGCCGAGGACCTTGAGCGGGCTCATGGCGTCGAGCCGCCCGCCGATCCTCGCGATTTCGCCGCGCCCCTCCGCGAGACGCGCGCGGGTCAGCTCGACGAGCTTCGCCTCGAGCTGAGCCACGCGGCCCGCGTCGCGCGCGATCTTCGCGCGCGGGTGCGCCGCCGCGAGGCGCGCCGAGAGCTTCGTCGTCACGTCGCGCTCCGCCGCGACGTGACGCGTCACGGCTCGCGAGATCCTCGCCACGTGATCGTCGACCCGCTGCTGCGCGGTCGCGATGAGCAGACGGGGATCACGGAACGCGCTCGCCGTCCGCGACGTGCGCGCGCGCTCGTCGGCGATGCGCGCGAACATCGCGCGGTGCAGGCGTATCCGCCGCTCGTCGAGGAGGCGGCGCCGCGCGTGCGCGTCGGGCACGATCATTTCGGCGGCCTGTGACGGCGTCGCCGCGCGCGCGTCGGCGGCGAAGTCGACGAGCGTGATGTCGGTCTCGTGGCCGACGGCGCTCACGACGGGCACGCGGCAGGCGGCGACGTCGCGCACGAGCTGCTCGTCGTGGAACGCGAGCAGATCGTCCTGCGATCCGCCACCTCGCGCGACGATGATGACGTCGACCGCGGGCACCTTCTGCAACATGCGAAGCGCGCGCCGTATCGCCTCCACGGCGCCCGCGCCCTGCACCGACGCCGGCGCGAGCAGGATGCGCGCGCCGCCGCGCCGAAACGCGACCTTGCACACGTCGTGGATCACCGCGCCCGTCGCGCTGGTGACGACGCCGACCCAGCGCGGCTCGGCCGGGAGCGGTCGCTTTCGCTCGCTCGCGAAGAGCCCTTCGGCGGCGAGCTTCTGCTTGAGCTGCTCGAGCGCCTCGAGGAGCGCGCCCTTGCCCGTCGGCTCGATGCGCTCGCCGACGAACTGCAAGCGACCGCGCGGCGACCAGAAGGTCGGCTTGCCGCGGAGGCGCACGCGCGCGCCGTCGCGAACGAGCGCGCGGGCGCGCGCCGTCACGTTCGCGCGATACACGACGACGTCGACGACCGCCTCCTCCTCTTCGTCCTTGAGCGAGAAGTAGAGGTGACCGCTCGGCGCCGGCCTCGCGCCCGACACCTCGCCTTCGACGAGGACGGCGTCGGCGAAGTTTCGTTCGAGCGTCCGCCCGAGCATGCGACCGAGCTGCGCCACCGTGAGCACGGCCGGCGCCGGCGGCGCAGGCGCCGGAGCGGGAGCAGGCGCCGGCGCCGGCTTCGGCGTGAAGTCGAACGACAGCGAGCCTTGCGGCGCTTGCGGCGGCAGAGGGCGCTTTCGATCGGTCATCCCGGCGGCTCGAGCGCGTCGGCGCCGCCCGACATCGGGCGGCGACAACTCGGTCCTCGCGCGCAGCATACACCGTGGTATCGATGACGGCCGGCCCATGCCTCGCGCCTTCAAGAAAGTCCTGGTGGCCAACCGCGGTGAGATCGCGGTTCGCATCACGCGCACCCTCCACGAGATGGGGATCGCGGCGGTCGCGATCCACTCCGAGATCGACCGCGCCGCGCTCCACGTCCGCATGGCCGACGAGGCGTACGCCATCGGGCCCGCGCCCGCCTCCGAGAGCTACCTCCGCATCGACAAGGTCATCGACGTCGCGAAGCGCGCAGGGTGCGACGCGGTCCACCCGGGCTACGGCTTCCTGAGCGAGAACCCCGACTTCGTCGACGCGTGCGAGCGCGCCGGCATCACCTTCATCGGCCCGCCCGCGAGCGCGATGCGCCAGATGGGCTCGAAGACGGCCGCGCGCGCCAAGATGTCGGAGGCGGGCGTTCCGATCGTGCCCGGCGCGACGTGCGAGACGACCGACGAGGCCGTCGCCGCGGCGAAGAAGATCGGCTTCCCCGTCATGCTCAAGGCGGCGGCCGGCGGCGGCGGCAAGGGCATGCGGCTCGTCGCGGGCGAGAGCGAGATGGCGAGCGCGTGGGAGCGCGCGCGAAGCGAGGCGAAGAAGTTCTTCGGCGACGACACCGTCTATCTCGAGAAGGCCCTCATCCGGCCGCGCCACGTCGAGATCCAGGTGCTCGGCGACCGCGACGGCAACATGGTCCACGTCTTCGAGCGCGACTGCTCGATCCAGCGGCGCAACCAGAAGGTCGTCGAGGAGACGCCCTCGCCGGCGGCCTCGCGCGAGCTCGTCGCCCGCATGGGGCAGATCGCGGTCCAGGGCGCGAAGGCCGTCGGCTACCACAGCGCGGGCACCTTCGAGTTCCTCCTCGCCGAAGACGGCAGCTTCTACTTCCTCGAGATGAACACGCGCCTCCAGGTCGAGCACCCGGTGACCGAGCTCGTCGCCGGCCACGATCTCGTCCGCGAGATGATCGGCGTCGCCCAGGGCGAAAAGCTGCACTTTACACAGACCGATCTCGTCTCCCGCGGCGCCGCCATCGAGTGCCGCATCTACGCCGAGGATCCGCAGAACGAGTTCTTGCCCTCGCCGGGGCGCATCGAGCGCCTCGTGACGCCTTCGGGTCCGGGCGTGCGCGACGACGGCGGCGCGTACCCTGGCGCCGAGATCTCGAGCTACTACGATCCGCTGGTCTCGAAGCTGTGCGTCTGGGCGCCCACCCGCGAGCGCGCCGTCGCGCGCATGCGACGCGCCCTCTCGGAGTACATCGTGACGGGCATCCGCACGAACCTCGCGTTCCACGAGAAGCTCTTCCAGCACCCCGATTTCGTCGCCGGCAGCTACGACACCGGCTTCATCGATCGCAACAAGGAGCAGCTCCTCGGCTTCCCCGCGCTCCCGGAGCACCGGCGCACGAGCGTCGCCGTCGCCGTCGCCCTCGCCGCCGCGCGGCAGGAGCAGTCGACGGCGAAGACCGAGGCGCAGTCGAGCGCCCTCGGCTCGCGCCTCTCACCGTGGGTCGCGTCGCACCGTTCGAAGCTCAGAACGGTCTGACGAGCTGCGCCTCGCCGATCGCGTCGAGGTTCATCGCCGGCGCCCGCTCGGCATGCGGCGCGCGCGCGTCTTGGGGCGCGGCGACGGTCCGACGCACGGCGGGCCTCATCGGCCTCACGGCCTTCTCGGCCTTCGCGCGAACGGCGCCGGCGAGCGGCGTCTTCTCCTCGACGACCACCCGCTCGGCCCGCCGCTCGGCGATCGATCCGAACGCCTGCGCGTCGTTGACGAGCATCGCGACGAACCCGCCGACGAGGATCCCGAAGGCCGCGACCGAGGGACCCCAACGCCACGACGGCTGCGTCGGCCCAGCCTCCGTCGGGGCACGCCCGCTCATCGTCGCGTCGAGAACGACCGGGGGCGGCGTCGTCACCACCCCGCTGGGCCGAGACGACGACGGCGCCGAGGGCGGCGGCCCGACGAAGCTGTGGCGCGTGAGCGGGCCGGCGATCACGACCGTCGACTCGACGCAGACATCGACGTCGGCGGAGAACGGACCGTCGTAGGCCACCGCGCCTCCCTCACCCTCGCGTTCCAGCTCGGTGGCGACCAGCCACTCGGCCTCGTGCTCGTTCGTCGCCGTCAGGAGATCGAGCAGCTCCTGTCCGGTGTACGCGATCGTGTCGTTCTCCGCGGGCTCGACGGGCCGCGCATCCGTGGCGCGATCACTCGCCATGTTGCGACTCAGGCAACGCGAGTTGCCGGTGCGAAGAAATGAGAGTGTGCAGGCGCATCGGTGCTCTCACGGAGCACAGTGCGTGCCTCCGCTCCGCGTGGAAAACGCGTAACCGGATTGCGCAAACGGAGACGCAACGGCGCCTGCCGTGGATCGGCCACGGCGGACGTCACGATCCTGTGGCCGCAAGACCTACACGATCGATCAGATCCCGCCGTCGACCCCGCCGTCGAGGAAGATGTCCGCGGCGCACTCCGTCGGGCACTCGGCCGCGATGCACTGGAAGAGCGAGATGCCGATGTCACGGGTGGCCTTGGGCACCGTCACGAAGCTGCCCGCGCACCCGAGGATGTCTTGCGACGTCGCGTAGCACTCGAGCGCCTCGCCCGCGATCTCCTGGCACTTGCAGTCCTTGTTGCAGGCCTCGATGTCGGAGCGGCACTTGGTGTTCGCGCAGCCGACGCAGATCCCCGTCGTCGAGGCGCCGTCGGCGATCGACGCGTCCGGGATGTCTTTCGTGAAGTCTTTCGTCGTGTCGCACGGCGGGCCCGCGTCGATGCCCGTGTCGATCCCCGAATCTTTCGGGGCCGCCTCCGGCGCCGCCTCGACGCCTGCGTCACCCGGCGTGTTCTCGCCTTCCGTGCCGCCACACGCCTGGACCGCTCCGCCCGCAGCCACCACGCCCGCCGATGCCACCAAGAGCAAGACTCGAATGCGCATGATCCCGTCCTCCGCCTCGAGAAAGGCGGGAGTTCTTTACACGATGGTCCGCCCGGGCGCCACACGGCGGGGAAAACGCCGAAGAAGCGACGGAATTGGGACGCGATCCGGCGTAAAGTTCGGGCCCCATGAAACGCGCCACCATCGCCTTCGCCTTTCTTCTGGCCGTGACGGCCTGCGTCGAGGACACGTTCGTCGACCCGGTCTCGAAGCTCCAGAAGCGAGCGGCGGTCGCGCGGTTCACCGTGGGCACCGAGGCGTTGCCCGGGTTCCTCGACGTCCCCTTCCCGTCGGACGCGTACATGCAAGGCGGCAAGTTCGTCTCGGCCTTCCCCGGCTTCGAGCGAACGCTGAAGCAGAGCTCGGCGGTCATCGCGCAGCAGCTCGGCCAGCTCAACGGATGGTCGCGCATCGCGCCCGCGCTCTTCGCGTTGGAGAACCCGCAGAAGCCCCAGGTGATCGACGAGCCCGCCGGCGAGGGCATCGATCGCAGCTCGCTCCCCGAGGACGAAGACGCGTGCCGCGGCGACCGCAGCTCCGTCTACTTGATCGATCTCGAGCCCGCCGATCCGTCGAACGCGCGCGTGCCGTGCCGCGCGAGCGTCCTCGACGAGCGCGATCTCGAGAGCGGCCGGTTCCTCGTCGCCGTCGGACCGGCGCGCGGGGTCGTGCTCGAGGAGGGCCATCGCTACGCGGCGGTGATGACGAGCCGCCTCAAGCGCGAAGACGGGGGCGCGTTCGAGGCGAGCGCCGACTTCACCGCCACCGCCGTGCGCAAGGAGGGCCCGCTCGCCGGCGTGTACGGCCCGGCGTACGAGAAGGTGATGGGCGCGATCGGATCGGCGCTCGCCGCGGACGCCGCGACCGTCATCGCGATCGCGCCCTACACGACGCAGAAGGTGACCCAGGAGCTCTTCACGCTGCGCGACGCGCTCGAAGGCGCGCCTGCGCCCGTGCTCTCGTGGGATCCCGCGGTCGTCGCGCCGATGAAGCCGGCGAAGTTCGCCCAGACCCAAGCCGGCGTCTTGCCCGCCGGCTTCGACGCGAGCCTCGACGACTGGCTCGGCGTCGTCGCGGCCGGCGCGAAGCTCCCCGACGGCTCCGACGATCCCGACGAGGGCCTCCCCGTGCGCGCGCACGACAAGATCGCCGCGATCGGCAGCGCGGTCTTCGAGGCGCCGAACTACCTCCGCGTCCGCGCGGGCAAGTACGAAGATCTCGAGCACGCGACGTTCGAGCGTGACGGCGCCGGCAACATCGTGCCCGCGCCGGAGAAGCCGACGGCGAAGATCTGGGTGACGATCGCGGTGCCGGCGGCGCCGATGCCCGCGGCCGGCTATCCGACCGTGATCGTGCAGCACGGCCTCGGCGGCTCGCGCGCGTATCTGCTCGCGACCGCGAACCGCTTCGCGTCGAAGGGCTGGATGGCGGTCGCGATCGACAGCGTCACCTTCGGCGCGCGCACCGCCGATACGAAGTTCCTCGTCGACGAGACCTCCGACTACACGGACGCGCCGGGCAACGTCTACAAGGGCCCCGACGGCATCAGCGATCGCGTCAACAACGAGCGCGCCGGGGCGTTCGACTTCTTCGGCAGCTTGAAGAACCTGCTCGCGCTCCGCGATCAGCTCCGTCAGGCGGAGATCGACACCGCGCAGCTCGTGAAGCTGCTTCGCTCCAACCCCAACCTGGCGCCGCTCACCACCGGCGCGGCCGCGCCCAAGATCGATCCGGATCGCATCGCGTACGTCGGCGACTCGCTCGGCGCGATCGAGGGCGCCGTCGCCGCCGCGCTCGAGCCGCGCCTCAAGGCCTGGACGCTCAACGTGGGCGGCGGGGGCATCATCTCCGAGGCCGCCGCTCACGGGCCGGTGATCAACGCGAACCTCGCGCTCGCGGGGACCGTGAACTTCGGCTTCGGCGCGGCGCTCTATACGGAGGCTCACCCCGTCGTCGTGCTCGGCCAGACGATCATCGAGGCGGGCGATCCCATCGCCTACGCGAGCCGCCTCGTCACCGATCCGGCGCCGCTCGGCGGAGCGCCGACGAACCCGCGCAACATCCTCCAGATCGAGGTCCTCTTCGACGAGCTCGTCGCCAACGAGTCCAACGAGGCGCTCGCGCGCGCCGCCGGCTATTCGCTCGCCTCGCCCAACGTCGGCCTCAACGCGGGGGTCGCCGATCTCGCGACGCGCGCCCCGTACCGCGGGGGCGGAATCAAGCTCCCCATCCTGCCCGACGCGCCCGACGGGTACCACGACGTCCCCAAGCCGGGCGTCACCGCCGTGCTCATCCAGGCGTCTCCCGCGCAGCACGGCTCCGATCTGGTGCGATCGAAGGGCAACAGGACGTACCGCATTCCGTACAACACGCCGGATGGAAAGCTCGTCCTCGACCGCCAAGATCCCGTGCCGGTTCCGTGTCCGTATCGGAGCCTCCAAGACACGATGCTGCGCTTCTTCGGCGACGCCTTCGAGGGCCGCGTCCCGGTCGTGGCCGGCTTCGCGGCCCCGGTGCGCGATCAAGACGGCGACGGCACGCCCGACGAAAGCGACCCGTCTCCTCTCGGTCCCTAGATCGGAGGCGCGGGGTAGTAGGAGAGCGCTCCTCGCACCTTCGCCGACTGACTTGCCGCGGGCGCCGGCTTTGGCGGGGCGCGCCCGTGGGCGCGGTGCTAACTTCAGCCATCAGGGCCGCCGACGGCGGTGACGAGAATGCGCCGTTCCCCCCCGCAACGCTGGCCCTTGGTGCTCGAGAGCGCGCCGGCACCGCCGAGCAAGCGGCGTCATCGCATCGCGGCGTCGAGCTTCGGGGTGGCGGCGCTCTGCGCGGCCGCCTTCCCCGACGCGCCCATTCCGCTCGGCGTGCGGATCGTGCTCGGCGTCCTCGGCCTCGCCGGGATCGCCTGGGCCGCCCTCCTTCGAAGGCCACCGGCGCAGGCGAGCGGCACGTACCTCGAGGCCGACACGTCGGGGCTCACGCGGATCACGGAAGAGGCCAAGAAGCCGATCGTCGCGTGGGAGTCGCCCTTCGGGGTCTCGCTCCTCGCGTCGTACGGCCGGCCGACGGCGCTGCTCGCGTTCACGACGCCGACGCAGACGCGCTACGTCCCCGCGCGCATCGACGATCGCTCCGAGGCCGACGACGAGCTCCTCGCGCGGATCGCCGTGCTCGCCGATCTCGATCTCGTCGACGGCGTCGCCCACGACGCGGCGCTCACGGCCGCGGCGACCGCGGCGCTCGTTCGCCACGTCGAGGTCCGCGACAAAGACGCGCTCGGCCGCGTCTTCTTGAGCGACGGCAAGGGAACGCCCATCGCGCTCGATCGCGCGACGCTCGCGATCGGCGAGCGAAGCTTCGATCTCACGAGCCAGCTCGAGTGGCGCCCCCTCATGTTCCACGAGTCCACCGGGCAGGCCGCTGCGCTCTATCAAGCTACGTGGATCAAACAAGCGGGCGCCGAGGTGGTGCTCGTGGCGCCGATGCCGGCGTCGATCGTTCCCCGCGAGAGCAGCGCGCACCGCGAGGCGAGCGGCAAGCTCGGCCGCGCGCTGACGCGCGATCTGCGGCTGCTCCAGGCCCCCGCCGAGGCGCCTCCCGCGCGCGAGGTCCGGGTGGCGATCGATCGCCCGTTCATGATGGCGGTGCGCCGCGTCCTCGACGACGCGCCGCTCGCCGCGCGCGTTCCGCTCGATCCTCCGGCGCGCGCGCACACCGAACGCCGGGCGCACTGATCTCGCGTCTCGTGCTAAATCCCCGTCCCCTACTGCTGCCAGAGGGCTCCCATGGGACGGTTCTACGTCACGACGCCGATCTACTACGTGAACGACGTGCCTCACCTCGGCACCGCGTACACGACCATCGTGGCGGACGCGCTGCGGCGCTTCCACCAGCTCATCGGCGACGAGACGTTCCTCCTCACGGGCACCGACGAGCACGGTCTCAAGATCGAGCGGGCGGCGCAGGCGCAGGGCCTCGCGCCCAAGGCGTTCACCGACGAGATCAGCGCGCGCTTCCGTGACGCGTGGCCAAAGCTCGAGGTCACCGCCGATCGCTTCATCCGCACGACCGACGCCGATCACGAGGCCTTCGTCCAAGATCTCTGGAAGAAGATCGAGGCGCGCGGCGATCTCTACGAGGGCGACTACGAGGGCTGGTACTGCGTCGGCTGCGAGTCGCTGAAGACGGAGAAGGAGCTCGAGCAGCCGGGCAACATCTGTCCGCTGCACAAGGCCCCGGTGGAGCGCGTCAAGGAGAAGTCGTACTTCTTCCGCCTCGAGAAGTGGCAAGAGCCGCTGCTCGACTTCTATGCGCGCCACCCCGACTTCATCCAGCCGGAGACGCGGCGCAACGAGGTCTTGAGCTTCGTGAAGAGCGGCCTCAAGGATCTGTCGGTCTCGCGCACGACGTTCACGTGGGGCATTCCCGTCCCCGGCAACGAGAAGCACGTGATGTACGTATGGTTCGACGCGCTGTCGAACTACCGGAGCGCGCTCGGCGCCGAGCACGCGCGGTTCTGGTCGCCGAACGCGAAGGTCGTTCACCTCGTCGGCAAAGACATCCTCCGCTTCCACGCCGTCTTCTGGCCTGCGTTCCTGCTGAGCGCGGGCTACCGCGAAGACGAGATCCCGGACGTCGTCTACGCCCACGGCTTCTTGACCGTCGACGGTCAGAAGATGAGCAAGGCGCTCCGCAACGCGGTCGACCCCCTCAAGCTCGCCGCCGAGCTCGGGCCCGACGTGCTCCGCTACCACCTCCTGCGCGCCGTGGCCTTCGGGCAAGACGGCGACTTCGATCACGCCGCGCTGCTCGAGCGCTACAACGCCGACCTCGGCAAGAACCTGGGCAACCTCCTCTCTCGCGTGCTCGGGCTGTGCGCGAAGATGAGCCACGGCAAGCACCCCGACGACGATCCGGCGACCGACGTCGAGCTCGACGCCGAGCTCGGCAAGGAGATCGCGAGCTGCTTGCATAATGCACGCAAATACTGGCTCGAGATCCAGCCGCACCTCGCGCTCGAGCAGACGTTCAAGCTCGCGAGCGCCGCGAACGCGTACGTCGACCACGCGGCGCCGTGGACCGAGGCGCGCAAGCTCAACACGAAGCGCGTCGAGAAGATCCTCTCGCGGCTGCTCCGGGTGCTCGAGGCGACGAGCGTGATGATCTGGCCGGCGATGCCGCAGAAGAGCGACGAGATGCGCGCGCAGCTCGGCCTCTCGCCCGTGCGCCCGAGCGTCGGCGCCGACGTGTGGCCCGCGGAGCTCCCGCCGATCCGCGCGGGGCTCGCGCTCGCGCAGGCGACGCCCCTCTTCCCGACGTACGACGCCGACAAGCAGAAGGAGCTGCTCGATCGGCTCGCGCCCAAGCCCGCGATCGAGGCGAAAGACGCAAAAGACGCGAGAGACGCGAAAGCACAGAAGACGGCGAAGACCGAAGAGACCGCCGACGGCGCGACGACGATCGCCTACGAGGACTTCGCCAAGGTCGATCTGCGCGTCGGCCTCGTGAAGACGTGCGAGAAGGTGCCGAAGAAAGACAAGCTCCTGCGTCTCACCGTCGATCTCGGCGAGCCGAGCCCGCGCACGATCGTGGCCGGCCTCGCGCTGTCGTTCTCACCCGAGCAGTTGGTCGGCAAGCGCGTGATCGTGGTCGCGAACCTCGCACCTCGCGAGTTCGGATCCGCCGACTTCGGCGAGGGCGGCAAGTCGAAGAAGGAGAAGCTCGTGTCGCAGGGTATGCTCCTCGCGAGCGGCCCCTCGGAAGATCTCCGGCTCGCCACCATCGACGGTGAGTGCGCACCAGGCGCGCGCTTGAAGTGATATATCTCGGCAGGTGGGGCTTTCCGAGCCTGCGATGACGCGCACGCTTGGCGCGTACACGATCGCGCGCACGCTCGGCGCGGGCGGGATGGCCACGGTCTACGCGGCGCGGCAAGACAGCGCGCACATCAAGCGCCTCGTCGCCCTGAAGGTCCTCTCCGCCACGATCTCGCGCAATCGCCCCGAGCACGCGACGTTCCTCCGCCAGGCACACGTCGCCACGCGCCTCGAGCATCCGAACATCGTGCGCACCTACGACGTCGGCGAGGTCGACGGCACGGCGTTCCTCGCGACGGAGCTCGTGCACGGCGCCTCGCTGAGGACGTGCGTGAACAACCCCGCGCCGGTGCCCGTCGAGATCGCCGTGCGCATCGTCGCCGACGTCGCGAGCGCGCTGCACGCGGCGCACGAGCTGTCCGATCCCGAAACCGGCCCTGTCGGCTTCGTGCACCAAGACGTCTCGCCGCAGAACGTCCTCGTCGGGTACGACGGCCGCGTGAAGCTCGGCGACTTCGGCATCGGGCACCTCGCGACGCTCGAGAGCGCGCGCGCGGTGAGCGGAAGGCCGTCGTATCTTTCGCCCGAGCAGGTCAACGGCAGCGACGTCGATCGCCGGGCCGACGTCTTCGCCCTGGGCGTCGTCTTCTGGGAGCTGCTCACCGGGATGCGCCTCTTCCAGCGCGAGACGAGCGCAGCGACCTACATCGCGATCTTGAGGGAGGCGGCGCCTTTCGTTCGCGCGATCAACGCGAGCGTCCCCGCGGCGATCGCCGACGCGGTCGCGCGCGCGCTGGAGAAAAATCGCGAGGCGCGCTTCCCGACAGCGGCCGCGCTGCGCAAGGAGATCCTCGGCGCGCGCGGGATCTGCGGCATTCCCGAGATCACGGAAGACGACGTCGCGCGCTGGCTCTACGACCGCGTACCGCCGCCCAGCGGCCCCACCGACTCCGAGCGGGAGATCATGAGCGACTCCACCAAACGGCCCCACGTCCCCGCTGCCCCCGACCTCGACTTGGCGCCCGCGCCTCGCAGCGCACGCCCGAGCGCGTCCGAGCCTCGACTCTCGGGGGCGCCGCAGAGCACGTCGCGCGCGGTCGCCGCCGCGCCGCCCGATCTCAAGGTGCCGACGCTCGACGTGTTCAAGCCGCCGGCGAGCGTCCGCTCGGTCCCTGCCGCGCCTCCCGCGGGCGCGTCGTCGGGGGCGCCACCGGCGCATCGATCCGCCGCGCCCGCGCACGGGATCGCCTTCGACGTGCCCGACGACGAAGACTTCGACATGCAGATCGAGCGGAACCTGACGACGAGCTCGGCCGCGCCGTCGACCAGCTCGCGCACCTCGATGCCCGCCCACGGCGCGAGCCGCGCGCCGGAGCGGCTCTCCGGCGGACCGGCCGCCGGCGTCGGTCTCGAGCTCGCCGGCCGTCCGCGCAATCGCACGAGCGCCGCGCGCGCGTCGTCGAGCGCGAGCGCGAGCTCGTTCGGCGCGAAGGCCGCGGGCGCCGCCGTGGCGTTCGTCGTGTTCGCCGCGAGCGCGTTCGTCCTCGTGCGCTTCATGCATCGCGCGGGCGGAATCTCGGCGACCGAGCTGCTTCCTCACGCCTTCGACGGAACGTCGGCGACCGAGAGCGGCGCGTTCGCGGTCGGATCGTTCGCGATCGCCGTCGTGCTCGGCTTCGGCGGCCTGCGCGTGACGCCACGGTCGTGGGCCGCGCTCGGCTCCGGCTTCGTCACGCTCCTCATGGCGCTCGCGATGGTCACCGTCACGCTCGCTTCGTCGGGCGAGAACCCGACGCCTCCCGACGGCGCACGGCTCGTTCCTTACCTGCTCCCGCTCTCCGTGCTGCTCCTCGCCTTCGGCTTCGTCGGTCAGAGCAGCAGGCTCTTCGCCCAAGGAACCGTTCCGCGACGCGTGGCCTCTCTGCCGCTCGCGATGATCGGTGGCGCGCTCGCCTTCCTCGCCTACGAGGTCGGGCCGTTCGTGCCGTGATCGCCTAGGCGCTCTCCACGCGGGGCTGCGTGGGAACGACGGACGCACGCGTCTCGCGCACGTCGACCTCGAGCGAGAGCACCTTGTTCAGCCACCTTCGCTCTTCGAGCAGCGGCCACCAGTCGTAGAGGAACGTCTCGACCGGACGCCACATCGCGACCCAGCCCGTGATGACGAGCCCCTCGCGCAGGATCGGCCGAACGGCTCCTTCAGGAAGATGGACCGTCGCCTCGGCGAGACTGAGGAACAGCACGAGGACGCCGATCCCCACCGCGGCGATCCTGCGCCCGCGGAGAAACGTGCCGCGCAGCTTGCCCTGAACGACGCTGCGCTCGTACTCGAAGTGCAGCCGTATCGCCTCGCGCACGACGGAGGCGTCGAGCGGCGCCGCGATCGGCTCGGCGACGTGGAGCACGATCTTGAGCGGCTGGCTCGAGGGCAGCTCTTGCACCGTCGAGAGGATGTGCGCGGCGGCCGCCGGATCCAGATCGCGCTCCCGAAACGGCGCTGGATCGCGCAGATCGAAGAGCTGGCGGACGCTCTTGAGACGCACGTCGATGCACGACTTGCCCTCTTCCACCCGAAAGCGCGAGACCGCCATCTCGCTGCCTACACGACGCGCGCGACCACGAGCGAGCTGGCCGGCGGCGCCGCATCGGAGTACGTGAAGGCCGCGGCGACGCGATCGCGGAAGGGCGACGCGTCGGTGCCGGGGCGAACGAAGATGCGCGCGACGACCTGCCCCGCGCCCACCGCGTCTCCGGGCTTGGCGTCGAGCTCGATCCCGACCGCGGGATCGACCGCTTGATCGGCGCGCGTGCGACCCGCGCCCATCGAGACGCCGGCGAGGCCGATCGCGAGCGCGTCGACGCCGCTGACGAAGCCGGCGCGGGGCGCCTTCACCTCGACCACCTGCTCGGCGATCGAGAGGCGCGAGGGATCGGCGACGACCTTGGGATCGCCTCCCTGCGCCTCGATCATCTTCTCCATCACGCGCGCGGCGGCGCCGCTCGCGATCGCGTCGCGGAGCTTCTTCGTTCCATCGGCGGCGCTTTCGGCGCGGCCGCCGAGCACGAGCATCTCGGCGCCGAGCACGAGCGTGCACTCGATCAGATCTTCCGGGCCCTTGCCGTGGAGGACGTCGAGCGCCTCGCGCGTCTCGTTGGCGTTCCCGACGGCGCGTCCGAGCGGCGCGTCCATGCGCGTGAGGATCGCGACCACCTTCTTGCCCGCGCGCGTTCCCACGCGCACGAGCTTGTCGGCGAGCGCGCGCGCGCGCTCTTCGTCCTTCATGAACGCGCCGCGGCCGACCTTCACGTCGAGCACGAGCCCGTCGATCCCCTCGGCGAGCTTCTTCGAGAGGATCGACGCGACGATGAGCGGGATCGACTCGACCGTCGCGGTGACGTCGCGCAGCGCGTAGATGCGCTTGTCGGCGGGGGCGATCTCCTTCGTCTGGCCGATCATGCACGTGCCGACGTCGCGCACGATGCGCGCGAAGTCGGAGACGGAGAGATCCGTGCGAAAGCCGGGGATCGCCTCGAGCTTGTCGAGGGTGCCGCCGGTGTGCCCGAGGCCGCGACCGCTCACCATCGGCACGGGGACGCCGCACGCGGCGACGAGCGGCGCGAGGCAGATCGAGACCTTGTCGCCGACGCCGCCCGTCGAGTGCTTGTCGACCTTGATGCCCGGCACGCCGCCGAGATCGAGCACCGTGCCGGAGTGGAGCATCGCCTCCGTGAGCGCGACCGTCTCGGCGTCGTCGAGGCCACGGAAGAAGACGGCCATCAGGAACGCGGCCATCTGATAGTCCGCGAGCTCGCTCGCGTTGAACGACGAGACGAGGCGGCGGATTTCTCCCTCTTCGAGCGCGGCCCCGTCGCGCTTCGCCGCGAGGAGCTCCACGAGTGAACGTTCCATGTTCCGCGTAGGGTAGCCGGCCCCCCGGTCGCCGTGGGGACGAGACAGACCCGCGCCGACACTTTGTGTAAGCTCACCGCCATGCTCGATCGCGCGCACTCGATGATCATCGTCCTCGCCCTCGCCACCGCGGCTTGCAGCAAGACGGAGGGCCCGACCTCGGGCACCTCCACGACGAGCACGCCGCCGCCGAGCGCGGCGCCCTCCACGACGCCGCCCGAGCTCCCGAGCGGCGGGCAAGCCGTCGACATCGCCGTGCCGGTCACGGCTTCGGGCACGCCGATCGCGTCCGCGGCGCCGAGCGCGTCGGCGCCCGCCGCGAAGAACGCGGCCTCGGCGGCGCCGAGCGCGTCGGCTCCGCCGAGCGCGTCGGCCAACGCGGAGTGCGGCACGAAGCCTCTCCCGGACTGTCCGCTCCAGGCGTGGATGAAGGCGAACACCAACCCGCCGATCGCCGCCAACGATCTTCCGGCGCTCGCGACCGCGCTCGACAAGACCGTCGGCTTCGCGCCGCCGGGCTACGCGAACTGGGCCTCGATCGCGAAAGACGGCGCGAAGGCGGCGCGCGCCGGCGACATGACGGCGGCCAAGGCGTCGTGTCGCACCTGTCACGACCAGTACAAGCAGAAGTACAAGGACGAGCACCGCGCCCGGAAGATCTGAGCGCGCGATCGCAAGAGCCGACGTTGCGCACGATCCCCTCACGGCCGAGAGCGCGCGTGCCGAAGGCGGGGCGGCCCGAGGGTCGCTTCACCCAGCACCGCCGCATCGACAAGCTGCGCGAGGTGCTCGAGAGCGAGCCGCGCGGACTCACGCTCGACGATCTCGCGCGAACGCTGCGCATCACCCATCGCTCGGTGCGACGCTACCTCCACGAGCTCGACGGCTCGACCGATCTCGAGTCGATCGAGACGACGCCGGGCGGCGCGCACCTCTGGCGCATCAAGCCGAGCGAGCGCGGTCGCGCGGTGCCGCTCCGCCGCGCGCAGGCGTACGCGATCCTCGCGACGCGCCGCTCGCTCGACGTGCTGAAGGGCTCGGCGCTCTTCGACGAGGTCGATCTCGCCCTCGGTCACATCGAGAAGATCGCGCAGACGCCGTTTCGAATGCACGGCCGGAGCGAGATCTCCGGCGAACGCGGCCTCGAAGAGCGCTTCGTCGTCGTGCCGCCGCCGGCGAGGAGCTACGCCGCGCGCGGCGAAGATCTCGACGAGCTCTTCCGCGCGGTCGCCGATCTGCGCGTGCTCCGCTATCGCCCCCGCACGCGCGCGGGCGAGGCGCGCGCCGAGCGCGTCGTCTTCCATCCGTACGCGATGGTCGTGCACGACGGGTCCATCGTCGTCCTCGGCTCGAGGGCGAACGCGCGAGCCAACGCCGACGCCGACGTCGTGCCCCTCGAAGCGATGACCGAGATCCGCGCCAGCGAGACGGAGCACTTCGAGCTCCCGCCGTCGTTCGACGTCGCTCACTACGTCCACGGCGAGTTCGGCGTCGCGCGGCCCTCGCTCGCGCGCGCCCGCGCGCTCGTCGACTTCGACGCGCGCGTCGCCGACGAGGTGCGGGCGAAGAAGCTGCACAAGGATCAGCGGACCGCGACGAGCAGCGACGGCCGGCTCCGCGTGTCGATACCCGTCGGCGACGTCGAGGCGTTCGTCGGCTGGGTGCTGTCGTTCGGCGACGCCGCGCGCGTCGTCGAGCCGCCCGAGCTGGCGCGACGGATCGGCGAGACCCTCCAGCGCGCCGCAGCGAGGTACAGATGAGTCGTTCCTTCGACGTCGTGCTCTTCGGCGCGACCGGCTTCACCGGCAAGCTGGTCGCGGAGTATCTCGCGGGCAAAGACCTCACGTGGGCCATCGCCGGCCGCAACCGCGACAAGCTCGAGAAGGTGCGACGCGATCTCTCCCTCGGCGATCTGCCCATCCTCGTCGCCGACGGCCACGACGCGGCGTCGCTCGAGGCCCTCGTGCCGAAGACGCGCGTCGTGGCGACGACCGTCGGCCCCTACAACGAGCACGGGCGCCTCCTCGCCACGACGTGCGCGCGCCACGGCACGCACTACTGCGACATCACCGGCGAGGTCCCCTTCATCCGCGCGTCGATCGACGCGAACCACGAAGAGGCCGTCGCGACGCGCGCGCGCGTCGTGCATTGCTGCGGCTTCGACTCGATCCCGTTCGACCTCGGCGTCCACATGCTCTGGGATCGCGCGCACCAAGGCGGCCACCACCTCGCGTGGGCCAAGGGCTTCGCCGCCAAGCTGAAGGGCGGCTTCAGCGGCGGCACCGTCGCCTCGATGCTCGCGCTCGCGAAGGAGGCCGGCCGCGATCGCGAAGTGCGCCGCCTGCTCGGAAACCCGTACGCGCTCGATCCCGATCCGCGCGTGCAAGGGCCGCCTTCGCCGGATCAGCACGGCGTGCGCAAAGACGAAGACCTCGGTCGATGGACGGCGCCCTTCGTGATGGCGGCGATCAACACCCGCGTCGTCCGGCGCTCCAACGCGATCCTCGACTACGCCTACGGCAAAGACTTCCGCTACAGCGAGGCGATGAGCTTCGCGCCGGGTCCGAAGGGTCTCTTCGGCGCGTCGATGGTCACCGGCGGCCTCGTGGGCTTCCTCGCCGCCGCCGCGTTCCCCCCGACCCGCGAGCTGCTCGCGCGAGCCTTCCTCCCCAAGCCCGGCGAAGGCCCTTCGAAGGAAGAGCGCGAGCGCGGCTTCTTCGAGGTGAAGATCCTCGCGGAGACCGACCACGGCGAGCGACTCTCCGGCCGCGTCGCGGGAAAGAGCGATCCCGGCTACGGCGAGACGGCGAAGATGCTCGGCGAGTCCGCGCTCTGCCTCGCCAAAGACGACGCGCTGCTGCCTGCCCGCTACGGGGTGCTCACGCCGGCATCATCGATGGGCATGCACCTCGTCGATCGACTGCGGCGCGCCGGCATGACCTTCGAAGTCGACCCGTCCTGATCGACCGGCGAACGCGGGAGGTTGCGCCGCGCTGAACGCCGTGGAATGAGAGCTTCATGAGCGCGCTGAAGGTGCTTCCCGACGAGCCGATCATCCCGAAGAAGCCGGCGGTCGACCCGTCGACGCTGGGCTACCGCGATCTCCTCCGCGGCCCCTTCTGGCAGCGCATCCCCGCCTACGCCGAGGTGACCGAGGAGCAGTTCCTCGATCACAACTGGCAGGCGAAGCACACGATCACGAACCCGACGAAGCTGCTCGCCGCGGTGCAAGCGCTCGTCTCGCCGTCGTTCATCGAAGACGCCGAGCTCGGCTTCAAGCGCGCGCCGATGTCGCTGCGCGTGAGCCCGTACCTGCTCAGCCTGATCGACTGGACGAACCCGTACGAAGATCCGCTCCGCATCCAGTTCATCCCGATGGGCTCGAAGCTCCGGCCCGACCACCCGAAGCTCGATCTCGACTCGCTCCACGAGCAGGCCGACGCGCCGGTGCCCGGCCTCACCCACCGCTACCCCGACAAGGCGCTCTTCCTCGCGCTCAACACGTGTCCGGTCTACTGCCGCTTCTGCACGCGGAGCTACGCGGTCGGCATCGACACCGAAGAGGTCGAGAAGGTGAGCCTCAAGGTCTCGAGCGAGCGCTGGGCGCGCGCCTTCGAATACATCCGGTCGCGCCCCGAGCTCGAAGACATCGTGATCTCGGGCGGCGACAGCTACCAGCTCCGCGCGCAGCAGATCGAAGAGATCGGCGACGCGCTCCTCGCGATCCCCAACGTGCGCCGCATGCGCTTCGCGACGAAGGGCCCCGCGGTCATGCCGCAGAAGCTCCTCACCGATCACGCGTGGACCGACGCGCTCACGCGCGTCGTCGAGAAGGGCCGCAAGCTGCACAAAGAGGTCGTGCTCCACACGCACTTCAACCACCCCAACGAGATCACGGGCATCACCGAAGACGCGATGATGAAGCTCATGGAGCGCGGCATCACCGTCCGCAACCAGAGCGTCCTCCAGCGCGGCGTCAACGACTCGCCCGAGACGATGACGAAGCTCGTCAAGCGCATGGGGCACCTCAACGTGCACGCGTACTACGTTTACGTGCACGATCTCGTGAAGGGCGTCGAAGACCTGCGAACGTCGGTCGACACCGCGATCTTCATCGAGAAGCACGTGCGCGGCTCGACCGCGGGCTTCAACACGCCGACGTTCGTCGTCGACGCGCCCGGCGGCGGCGGCAAGCGCGACGTGCACTCCTACGAGTACTACGACCGCGAGACGGGCATCAGCGTCTACCAGGCGCCGAGCGTGAAGGCGGGGCAGTTCTTCCTGTACTTCGATCCGCTCCACCAGCTCTCGACGGCCGTTCAGCGCCGCTGGGCCGATCCGGCCGAGCACGAGCAGATGACGTCCGCCGCGATCGCGAAGGCGAAAGAGCGAACGCGCTGAGTCAGGCTTTGCAGCCGAGGCAGGTCGGGAGCTTCACCTTGTGGTGCACGACCTTCTTCTTCTCGACCTCGAACTTCTGGTCGAAGACGAAGATGTCGTCGTGCTGCCCGACGGTGAAGGGCTTCGACGGGCTCGCGGGCTTGATCTTGGCGTCGCCGCTCGTGTCGAGCGTGACCTGGAACTGTCCGCCGGGAGGCGCCTCGAGCGCGAAGTGCGCGGCGCCCGACGCGTCGGTGCGGGTGATGACCTTGCCGAGGTAGATGACCGGGAGGTTCGGGCCGTTCTCCGCCTTCACCGCGACGACGACCTTGCGCTGGTTCGGCGGGCAGCTCACGCGGAACTCCGGCGCGCGCCCGTCCCTCATGCGCGCGAGGCGCATCGAGATCGGCTTCGTGGGCGACGTGAAGCCTTCGGGACACTTCACGGTGGCGTCGACGGTCTCGCCGTCGGCGCCCTCGAGCGTGAGCGTCGCGCGCCCGTCGGGGCCGGTGGTCGCGACCGCTTTGTCGTTGCGCGAGACGATCGCCCCGGTGATGGGGTTGCCGGGATCGCCCTCGACGGCGAACGCGACGTTGAAAGGAGGTGGCGCAGGCGGGTCCAAGGTCATCCCTCCGCATCCCGTCCCGACGGTGAGCAAAGCAGCGAGGGAGACGGTGATGGAGGAAAGCGACCACCTAGGGATCATCTCTGATCACTACGAACGACCTCGCCCGCGGATCCCTCCGGCGGCGCGTCACCCGTCTGGATGACATGACGGGCGATGCTTGACCTCGCCTCGTGGGGGGGTACCGTTTCCAGTGATGCGGATCGCTCTCGCCCTCGCCGCCGCGGCCGCCGCGCTCGCCGCGTCTGGCTGCAAAGACCTCGAGCCTCCGGCGGCGCCTCCGTTCCAGATCTTCGTCCGCGTCGACAGCGATCCTGGCCGTCCGGTGCCGGGCGCGACCGTGTCGCGGAACAACAAAACGCTCGCGACCACCGGCCCCGACGGGCGCGCGATGCTCACGCTCCAGGGCGCGGAAGGCGAAACCACCGACGTTTCCATCAAGTGTCCCGACGCCTTCACGTCGCCGACGAAGCCGACGAGCATCCGCCTCACGCGCTTCGCCGACAAAACGAAGGTGCCCGAGTACACCCTCTCGTGCCCGCCGACGCTGCGGCGCGTGGTCGTCGCGGTGAAGGCCGACAACGGCCCGAACCTGCCGGTCGTGTACTTGAACAAGGTGATCACGCGCACCGATCTGTCCGGCGCCGCCCACTTCGCCCTCGAGGTCGCGCCCGGAGCGCAGTTCCAGGTGACGCTCGACACCGGCGAGAACAGCCGCCTCAAGCCTCCCAGCCCGACGAAGCCCTTCACCGTCGGGCAGCACGACGAGATCCTCCTCTTCGAGCAGCGCTTCGAGCTCGAGAGGCAGAAGGTGATCGTCGTGAAGCCGAACATCCCCCGCGCGCTGAACTAGCCAGGCTCAAGTAGGCGAGATGGCTGATGGATGTTGCCTTCCGCGCATCATCCACGCGTATGTGGTTGGATCTACTCGTGTCATCCATCTGGGTGGGTGGATCTTGATCCACCGGTTTGGGTAACGGACGATCCAGTCGAGGAGAAGGTGCGATGTCCTCGTACCCAAAGGAAATACGGGCGAATGTTGTCGGTCAAACAACACGCCGGCTTCGGTTACACTCTCAACGGTCGAGTCTGCACTGGCACGTACCGTGGATAGTGTTGTCTCCGACGCAACGGGGTGACGGTGTTGGAGAGCACCTAACCTCGGTTCAACGCCCCCAAAGAGACACCAAGGAGAATCACCATGTCGAAGGCTGAGATGCTCGTGAAGAAGGCGCGCGGCGCAACGATGGTCGAGTACGCGCTCCTCATCATCGCGATCATGCTTCTCGCGGCGATCGGGTACCGAAACCTCGGTAAGTCGGTCAAGAAGAACTCCGAAGACTCGAAGACGGAGCTCGACGGTCGCTGATCGGGTCCTGGGGCGCGGCTTGATGAATCCGCCGCGGCGCTTGGTTAACGAGTTAGCCTAGGACGCATGGGCGAACAGCTTCCGCATCAGCACGTCGTCTTCGTCGTTGCTATCGCGGTTGCCGCCATCGCTGCCTGGTCTGACTGGCGCCGCGGCGAGATTCCGAACTGGCTCACGTACGGAGCGCTGGCCCTCGGGCCCATCCTCCACGTGAGCCGGACGCTGGCCGCGCACCACCCGATGGAAACCGCCCTGACCGAGGGCGGCTTCTCGCTCGGTGGCGCCGTCGTCTGCGCCGTCGTCCCCGCCATGCTGTACCGGCAGGGCGCGATCGGCGGAGGAGACCTCAAGCTCCTCGCAGCGATCGGAGCGCTCCTTCAGACGATGCTCGGCGTCGAAGCCGAGATGTACGGGTTCTTCGCCGCGGCGCTCATCGCGCCGGCGATCCTCGCCTACCAAGGCAAGTTGATCTCGACGCTCAAGAACGCGCTGACGATCCTTGCCAACTTGTTCCTGCCGAAGGCGAAGCAACGACGCGTCGAAGAAACGGCGCTCTCGTGGTTCCGCCTCGGGCCTGCTTTGTTCTTCGGTGTCCTGCTCACCGCGTACTTGCACTGGTAGTTTTGTTGCCCCGTTTTTTGCAGGGCTGATCCCCGGAGGGACCGGACGAATGCTGCATTGGATTCGTGCGCGGGTGCGCTCGCGGCGTACACGAGGCGCCGTGATGGTCGAGTACGCCTTCCTGCTCGTCGCGGTGGGCATTCCCGCGGTCGCGGGCCTCACCGCGGGCGGCAAGAAGATGTACGACAGCTACGTGGTCGCCCGAAACACCATGCTGAGCCCCTTCCCGTAGAGCAGGATAAAGAAGGATGCAGAAGCGAACGCTCGCCGATCTGAAGAACGACAAACGAGGCGCCGTCCTCGTCGAGTTCCTCGTCGCGGTCATGCCGCTGATGATCACCTTCTCCTGCTTCGTGCAGGTGTCGTCGATCGCCACCGCGCGCATCGTGGTGAAGCACAGCGCGATCGTCGGAGCTCGAGCCGCGGCGGTCATCGCCAACGGGAACAAGAACACGCCCGATCAGCCCCAAGGCGACAACAAGGGCGAGATCACCAACGGCGTTCGCGCCGCGCTGGGCCCCTGGGTGAAGACGATGAACAACGTCGACGTCCAGATCAACGACCAGTCGAGCTGCAGCGACCCGTACGGCATGGTGAGCGTGACGGTGACGGCCGACTATCGCTGCTCGGTGCCCTTCGGCGGGCGCCTGCTCTGCGGCGCGGTCGGCGCGACGCACACGCTGAAGCAAACGTACGCGATGCCTCACCAGGGCGCCCGATACAAGGACGGCGACGGCGCGAGCTGCGACGGCGGCGGCGGCGGCTTCGTCGGCGGCGGCGGTCGCAGCGGCGGCGGCGGCGCATCGGGGACGTTCTGATCTTGAAGCCTGCAAGCGAGGTGCAGATGAGCGCGGCTGTTTTGAAAGAGATCCACGAAGACAAGCGCGGAGCCGTCATGCTGACGGGCCTCTGCATGTCGTGTTTTCTCATCGGCTGCCTCTGGTTCTTGATCGGCATCGGCGACGCGATCGTGTTCCGCGACACGATGCAGGAGGCGACCGACCACGCCGCGTTCACGTCGGCCGTCATCCACGCGAAGGGGATGAACTTCATCTCCGCGTGCAACCTGATCCTGCTCGCGCTGATCGCGATTCACATCCTCATGGGGATGATCCACGACATCCTCCTCGCGTACTGCATCCTCTTCGCGGTGCCCACGCTCGGAGCGGCGTGCATTCCCTACGCGCGCTGGCGCCCGATCTACACGGGCTACGGAAGGATCTTCAAGCCGATCGCCGCCGCGATTCACCTCGCGGAGGTCGTCGCTTCCTACGGCTATCCGTACGTCGGCGCGTACAAGGGCTACACGCTCGGCAACGACTACGGAAACTTCGGGCCGAAGAAGCACGACATGTGGATGGCCACGCTCAGCCCGTCGATGCTCCCCGGCGGCATCATGGACGGCCTGCTCAACAAGGCGTTCACGCGCAAGGGCAAGGGCCCCGTCGGCGCCGACGGCAAGCCGACCGACGACAAGTCGTTCACCAACTCGGGCGCCTCGAAGAAGGGCCTCCCGGTCGCGGCGAAGAAGTACTCCGAGGTCTGCGACAAGATCGGCAAGATGGGCATCGACGCCCTGCTCTCGCTCACAGGCAACAGCAACCTGGGCAAGGGCGGCGTGATGGGGATGGTGAAGAAGATCATCGGCGGTATCTTGAAGTTCAGATACTGCAACGATCTCGGCTCGGACATCCCCGATCTCGCGGGCTCGATGAAGGAAGCCAACGGCGAGATCGACAAGGCGAATACGCAGATCGACACCAACAACGCCAACCTGCCCGAAGGCGGCAAGGCGGCCGACAAGATCGGCAACATCGACATCGGCGCCGGCGCCGGCGGCGGCAGCTGCTGGAAGGACAACAGCGTCATCGACCCCGGCCTCGACAAGTGGTGGGGATGCGACGGCCCGCTCCTTCCGTGGGGCGGCACGAGCAACGGCAGCCCGTGGAACCAGGTCTGGGCGGTCAACTTCCGGCCCTCGTTCACCGACGACCAGGAGCACGCCGTCGCCATCGGCCAGCGCAAGATGGGCCAGAGGTCCACGGCGACCCCGAACACCTACTTCGCCGAGGCCGAGTTCTACTTCGACTGCACCGGCAAGTGGTCCGATCAAGGCTGCAACTTCGAAGACAACGCGGGCTACTCCATCCAGTGGCGCGCGCGCCTCAAACGGCTCGAGTTCCCCGAAATCGGCACGCTCATCTCGAGCTTCGCCGGCCAGTTCCTCGGCAACCTGAAGGCCTACAAAGACTTCCAGAAAGCCGTGAAGGACAAAGGCAGGGAGCTCATCGACAACCTCGGCGTCGGCAACGCGCTCAGCGCGATCGGCCTGAACGCCGCGATCGACGAGGCCTTCAAGAACCTCGTCACGAGCCCCATCCAGAAGGGGATCAACCAAGCGGGCGGCTTCTTCGATCCCACCCTCGTGGGCCCCTATCACTGAGGCAGCAACAGGACCCATGAAGAACCGAGCCCGTCTTCACCACAAGAACCGCCGCGGCGCCGCGCTCGTCGAGGCCGCGGTCGTCATCCCCGTGATGCTCGTCTTCCTCGGCTGCATCATGTTCGCCCACCGCTCGTACGACGTGAAGCTCGACAAGCAGATGGGCACGCGCGCCGGCATCCTCTACTACGGCTCGCACAACTGCGAGGGCAACGTGCCGAACGGCATCGTCCCCAACCTGCGCAACGACGAGGCCGATCCCGGCGTCGGCGAGGGCGGCGACAAGGCGAGGCAGGGCGGCGGCAAGATCGGCGGCAACGAAGGCACCGCCACGCAGGCCGGCCTCAACCGGAGCTGGAACCTCGCGAAGGCGCAGCCGCAGGACACCCCCGTCTTCGGCAGCGCCGTCGAGGATCGCCGGCGCGTTCCCCTGAACCGCTCGATCCACGCGGAGTCCGAGGTCGCTTGTAACGAGAAGGCCTACGAGAGCAAGATCACCGCGGTCATCCAGTTCATCGGCTCGTTCGCCAAGAGCGGCGGCGGTTTCATCGACTAGGTTCTTACAGAGAGAGGCCGTTCTCAATGCTCATCATCCGCACCTCCCCGAAGAAGCTCAAGCACGTCAAGGGACTGCTGCGCGCGGGTGCGTACATCGCAGGTCTCTCCCTGGTCATCACCGGGATCCAGATCCGCTCGGCGCGCGCCGAGGTGAAGGATCGAACCGTCGAGCTCGGCCGCCAGATGATCACGCTCGCCGAGGCCACGCAGCACGACGTGAACAAGGTCGTCCTCAACGGACAGACGATGTGGGTCGGCAGCTCGCTCTCGGACGACACGGCGAAGAAGATCCTCGATCGCTACGAGGCCTATTGCGGCAAGAACGGCGCGCACTCGTCGGCCGAGTGGCGCGCGCTCGCGAACGACAACAAGGCGGCCGCCGACAAGCCGTTCCTCTCGACCGGCATCCTCCGCGGCGGCGACGACCGCGAAGGCACCGTCACGTGCTTCACCAAGACCGACGCGTCGAAGCCCTCGGTGGCCGAGGCCGTCAAGGCGTTCGCGGAGACGGGCGATCTCGGCGCGCTCGGCGCGGCGCGCTACGTCTACGTGAAGTCGACCGACAGCGGTCGCTCGGTCGTGCTCACCGCGTGGACGGACGACAAGTTCAACATCCTCGACCTCGTCGGCGAGGAGGGCAAAGACGTCGCGGGCGCCGAGTTCTCGGAGATCCCGCGCGTGCCGAGCTCGCAGCGCGTCTTCTCGGCCCGCCTCGAGGGCACGCCCTTCGGCATGAACGTCTATCGCAGCAAGGAGTCGCCCTCGGCGGTCGCGAAGTACTTCGACACCGAGCTCCAGGTGGCCGGATGGGCGGCGATCGACGTCGGCATGGAGAAGCGTGAAGGCTCCGAAGAGGGGCCGCAGGTCGGCCGCGTCTACGAGAAAGACAACGTCGTCCTCACGCTCGCCTCCAAAGCCGATCCGAAAGACGGCACGACCTTCACCGCGCTCGGTCTCGCGGGGGTCGGCGCGGTCCACCCCGGCGGGCAGTCGGGCGCGAACAAGAACGTCAAGATCCACTGAAAAGCAACGAGCGTTGCTTGTTCGGCAACCGCTGGCACGCGCGAAGACGCGCGGTCAGCCTTCTCGGCGCCTGGCTCCACGTGTAGCATTTGCATCGGGATGAATCGCCGCGCTTTGCTCATTGCCGTCATCGTCGGGATCCTGGGCGTCTTCCTGCTCCTCCTCTACCAGCGCCGCTTCGAGCTGGAGGCGTCGGGCGGGGAGAAGGTGAAGCTCCTCGTCGCCCAGCGGCGCCTCGAGCGCGGCAAGCCGATCCCCGACGACGCCATCGCCGTACGCGAGGTGCCGATCGCCTACGTCGACGATCGCGCGATCCGCGAGGTCGACAAGAACAAGATCCTGGGCCTTCGGCTCGGCACCACCGTCAAGGAGCAGCAGCTCCTCCTCTGGACCGATCTCGCGACCGGCTCGGACGATCACAAGGAGCTGAGCTCGCTCGTCCTTCCGGGCTACCGCGCCGTGTCGATCCGCGCGGCGCGTGACGACACCAGCATCACGCTCCTCCGCCCCGGCGACTACGTCGACGTCATCGGCGTCCTCGGCGCGGCCGACGGCCAGGCGAAGAGCGCGGTCGTCCTCCTCCAGCGCGTCCTCGTGCTCGCGATGGGCAGCGAGACTTCGCCCGACGCGATGAACGATCGCGCGCCCGGCTACGTCGCGGAGAACCTCCTCACGTTGAGCCTCACGCTCTCCGAGGCGCAGATCATCGCGCTCGCGGCCGAGCGCGGTCGCCTCGCCGTCGCCGTGCGGCATCCCGACGATCAGCAGAAGGCGGGCGTCACCGACATCAACTTCGACTCGCTGACCGACGCCAAGAAGCGCAGCGAGATCAGGGGCGTCCGCGGGGCCGGCGGCCCGCCCGTCAACATCACGGGTGGTCAGTGAGATCCTGCTCGATCCTTCGCCTCTGCCTCGCGCTCGCGATGGCAGCGCCGCTCGTCGTGGACGCCTCGCCCGCCTGGGCGCAGAAGGGCGGCAACCACGAAGAGATCTCGCTCGCCGTCGGTGAAACGAAGACGCTGCCCGCCACCGGCGTGAAGGAGTACTCCGAGGGCGTCAAGGGCATCGTCGACGTCGTGCCGACGCCCGACGGGCGCACGTTCGTCCTCACCGGCAAGAAGCCGGGCACGACGACGCTCCTCCTCATTCGCACCGACGGCTCGCAGACGACCTACGACATCTCCGTCGCGAACCGGAACCCGCAGCAGGTCGAGCGCGAGATCCAGCAGCTGCTCGAGCCGTTCCCCGGCGTGAAGAGCCGCCGCGTCGGATCGCGCATCTTCCTCGAAGGCGCCGTCCCCAGCGAGTCCGACTTCAAGCGCATCCAGCAGATCGTCACGGTGTACGGCGGTCAGGTCGATTCGCTCGTCACCGTCGGCGTCGCCGAGCGAAAGCTCCTCATCCGCCTCGACTTCTTCTTCGTCCAGTACGAACGAACGTCGGGCTACAACGTCGGCGTCGGCTGGCCGGCGAACATCGGCGGCGCGGGCGCCAACGGCGCGCCCGTCTTCCAGAACCAGATCACGTACGACTTCATCTCGCGCACGACGACGGCGGCGAACGCGTCGGTCGTCAACCAGCCTTTGCCCCGCCTCGACATCGCGGCGCGACACGGGTGGGCGAAGATCCTCAAGCAGTCGAGCGTCATCACGGCGAACGGCAACGAGGCGACCTTCCAGAACGGCGGCGAGCAGAACTTCCTCCAGAACGTCGGCCTCACGACCAGCCTCATCAGCGTGAAGTTCGGCACGAACGTCACCGTGCTCCCGCGCTACGACTCGAACTCGCGCGACGTCGAGATCAAGCTCGGCGCCGACGTGGCCGACCTCACCGCGTCGGCGAGCCCGGGCGGCCCGCCGGGGCGAACGACGACGAAGCTCGAGACGCAGGTGACGCTCAAGCTCGGTCAGGCGCTCATCCTCTCGGGCATCAAGACGGCGACGCAGCGCCGCAACGTCGCGGGCCTCCCCGGCCTCAGCGAGATCCCCGTCATCGGCCTGCTCTTCGGCGCGCACTCGCAAGAGAAGCAGGAGACCGAAGGCGCGGTCTTCATCGTCCCGAGCGTCGTCGACACCGTCCCCAAGAGCGCCATCGAGCTCATCAACAACGCGCTCACGACGTACAAGGAGTTCAGCGGGGAGATGGAGTACCTCGACACCTATCCCAAGACTCCGCCGTCCGCGAAGTAACGAAGAGATCGATCGATGCACTTGCAAGTCGTCGTTCAGTCAGACGATGGGATGCAGCGCACGGAGCTCTATCCGGCGAACGGCCCCCTCACGATCGGACGACACCCGCAGTGCTCGCTCCGCCTCGACAGCGATCTCGTCTCGCGCCAGCACGCGGTGATCCAGGCGGGCCAGGGCACGCTCCGCGTCGAAGACGTGTCGACCAACGGCACCATCGCCGGCGATCTCCTGCTGCGTCGCGACTCGGTCGAGGTGCCCTACGGCACGCCGATCGTCGTCGGCGACTTCACCGTCTTCGTCTATCCCGCGGATCAACAGGGCGCCGCGGCGATGGCGGCGCAGCATCGAGCGCAGCACCCGCCGGGGCAGCACCCGGTGCACGACACTCGGCAGCGCGGCATGGGCCCGGCGCAGACGGGCCCGGGCGCGGCCGCGCAGGGCGGCAGGCCGCCGAATCAGCTGAACGCGACCGGATCGAACGGCGTGCACCCGCCGCTCGGCACCGGATCGGGCCCGCACGCCGCGACCGGCATGATCCCCGCGGTCACCGGAATGAACCCGGTCATCGCGCACGTCGGGCAGCAGCCGGCAGCCGGCGGCGTTCACCTCCCGCTCCGCGCGAACGACGAACGCGCGCGCTCCGACGTCGAGCTCCGCCGCGAGATCCACAAGCTGCTCCTCGAGCACCTCGACCTCGCGACGATCGACGCGAAGAAGCTCGACGACCCGTCGATGCGCCCGAAGGTCCTCAACGCGCTCCGCCGGATCGTCGCGAGCCTCCAGAGCCGCATTCCGGCGGACATGCAGCCCGACACGCTGATCGGCGAGCTCGCCGACGAAGCGCTCGGCCTCGGCCCGCTCGAGCGCTTCCTCGCCGATCCGACGATCAGCGAGGTCATGGTCGTCGACCCGAACACGATCTACATCGAGCAGGGCGGCAAGATCGTCCTGTCGCACGCGCGGTTCACCGACGACGAGCGCGTGCGCGCCGTCATCGAGCGCATCGTTACGCCGCTCGGCCGCCGCATCGACGAGTCGTCGCCGCTCGTCGACGCGCGCCTCAAAGACGGCTCGCGCGTGAACGCGGTCATCCGCCCGATCGCGCTCCGCGGATCGTGCATCACGATCCGAAAGTTCGCGAAGATCCCCCTCACGCTCGACAAGATCGTGTCGTTCGGCACGATGACCGAGCGCATGGGGCGCTTCCTCACGCGATGCGTGCACGCGAAGCGCAACATCGTCATCTCCGGCGGCACGGGCTCCGGCAAGACGACGCTGCTCAACGTGCTCTCGGGCGCGATCCCCGCCGAAGAGCGCATCGTCACGATCGAAGACGCCGCCGAGCTCCAGCTCAAGCAGCCCCACGTCGTGTCGATGGAAACCCGCCCGGCGAACCTCGAGGGGCGCGGCGAGTACACGATCCGCGATCTCGTGAAGAACGCCCTCCGCATGCGCCCCGACCGCATCGTCGTCGGCGAGTGCCGCGGCGGCGAAGCGCTCGACATGCTCCAGGCCATGAACACCGGCCACGACGGATCGCTCACGACGACGCACGCGAACTCGCCGAGCGAGGCGATCAGCCGCCTCGAGACGCTCGTCCTCATGGCCGGCCTCGAGCTGCCCGTCCGCGCGATCCGCGAGCAGATCGCCTCGTCGGTCCACATCATCGTGCAGCAGAGCCGCCTCTCCGACGGCTCGCGCAAGGTCACGGCGATCAGCGAGGTCATCGGCCTCGACAGCACCACGGGCGAGATCGAGATGCGCCCGATCTTCGAGTTCATCCGCACCGGCACCGGCGCGAAGGGCAAGGTCGAAGGCGAGTTCCGCGCGACCGGCTACCTCCCTTCGTTCCTCCCGACCTTCATCGTCATGGGCCTCGTTCAACGCGGGGAGCCTTACCTGTGAGGCGCGCGCGCACATGAACAAGTTCGCTCTCCACACGGTCGACGCGCTCCGCTGGGGCAGCGTGGCCGTCATCGGGCTCTCGCTCTTCATCGGCACCTGGCAGATGGCCGCCGACGAGAGCGGACTCCCCTACCGCTACTGGGCGCGCTACTGCGCGTCGCTCGAGCGGAAGATGCGAGCGATGTTCATCTTCACGCCCGGCCGCTTGATCGCGCTCGGCCAGCTCGCGGCGATGTTCGTGCTCGTCGCCTCGGAGCTCACGCTCGACCTGCCGATGTCGTGGGCCTTCTGCCTCTTCGTCGCGATCGCGCCTTCGATCTACCTCGAGGTCGAGCGGCGCAAGCGCGTCGTCATGATCGAAGACCAGCTCGACAACTTCATGCTCGCCCTCGCGAACGCGCTCAAGGCGACGCCGAGCATCGGCGCGGCGTTCAACTCCGTCGTCACCGTCATCGAAGATCCGATCAAGAAGGAGGTCGACCTCGCCCTCAAGGAGATGAAGGTCGGCTCCACGCTCGATCAGGCGCTGCTCCACATGGCGGCGCGCGTCGGGAGCCGCCAGCTCGACTCGGCGCTCTCGTCGATCCTCATCGGCCGGCAGGTCGGCGGCAACCTGCCCAAGGTCCTCGAGACCACGGCGCAGACGCTACGCGAGATGAAGCGCCTCGAGGGCGTCATCCGCACGAAGACGGCCGACGGCCGCATGCAGCTCTGGGTCATCGGCGCGATGCCGCTCGTCTTCATCATCGGCTTCGGCGTCATGTGGCCGGGCTACTTCGACCCGCTCACGAAGAGCCTCGCCGGCTACGGCATCATCGGGTTCGTCGCGGTCTCGTGGGTGTCCGCGCTCGTGCTCGCGCGCAAGGTCCTCGCGGTGGACTTCTGACATGGACCTCAAGCTCACCGGCGTAAGCCTCACCGTCCTCCTCTACCGCTTCGGCGCGGCGGGCGCGATGTTCCTCGCGATCACCCTCGCCGCCTACACCGTCGTGGGCGCGCCGACGCGCGTCGCGAGCCGCCTCGGTCTCCGCGGCCTCAAGCGGCAGCGCGCGCTCCAGAGCAACGAGCTCTGGGCGGCGATCGAGCCGCTCGTGCGCTGGCTCGGCGTGCGCGTCAGCGGCATCCCCAACGATCAGCAGCGCGCCGCGCTCGATCGGCAGATCTCGCTCGCCGGCGACTTCCTCGGCCTCACCGCCGAGGAGTACCTCGCCCTCTTCATCGTGTCGTCGATCGGCGGCGCGGCGGCGGGCACGCTCGTCGGGTGGATCCTCGACATGGGGACGCTGCTCATCATCGTCGGCTTCACGCTCGGCGCGGCCGCGCCCTACATGATCGTGAGCGGCGAGGCGCAGGAGCGCTTGAAGAACATCTCGCGCGGCCTGCCTTACGTCATCGACCTCATGGCGCTCGCGATGGGCGCCGGCCTCGACTTCCCCGGCGCCGTGCGTCAGGTCGTCGACAAGTCCTCGAACCCGGAAGATCCGATCGTCGAGGAGTTCACCCTGATCCTCCAGACCTTGAACCTCGGCCGCACCCGCAAAGACGCGCTCATCGCGTTCGCCGATCGCGCGCCCGCGGCCTCGGTCTCCGAGTTCGTCAACGCGCTCGTGCAGGCCGAAGAGCGCGGCAACCCCGTCGCCGAGGTCCTCTCCATCCAAGCGGCGACGTCGCGCACGCGCCGCTCGGTGCGCGCCGAAGAGCTCGCGGCCAAGGCCGGCGTCAAGATGACCGGCCCGCTCATGCTCATCTTCCTCGCAGTGCTGGCGCTCATCGTCGGACCTGCGATGATCAACATCACGGACGGTTTGTGATGCGCACCCTCAAGTTCCAGATCCGCCTCCACACCGGACAGGTCGACCAGCTCCAGGTCGAGGCCGAGCGCGTCCTCATCGGGTCGGGCGCGCACTGCGAGATCCGTCTCCCCGTCGACCAGGCGCGCGTCGAGCACGTGCTCATCGAGCTCGGGCCCGCCGGCATCTTCGCCCGCGCGCTGAACTTCGAGCCGCCGCCCACGATCAACAACATCCCGTTCCAGCAAGCCCCGCTCCCTCCGGGCGCGGTGCTCGGCGTCGGCGGATGCCAGATCTACTCCGAGCTCGTCGAGGCCCAGGGCGGCCAGGGCGCGCAGGGGCAGAAGAAGAAGAGCCCGGTGATGGTGATCGCGCTCGCGATCATCCTGCCGGTCGGCGCGTACATGGCGCTCTTCGACGACGGCGGCGACGCGGGGCCCAAGCCCTCGCCCAAGCAGGCCCCCGAGCTCTGGGCGCCCCCGGTCGCGTCGTGCCCCTACACCGGCGGTCAGTCGCTCGCGTTCGCGCGCGAGAAAATGGCCGTCGCCGACGCGAAGCGCGAACGCCGGCCGTTCCACGTGCAGGACGGCGTCCAGGCCGTCCCGATCTACGAGGCGGCCGCGGTTTGCTTCCGCGCGGGCGGCGATCCGGGATCAGGCAATCTCGCCGAAGAATCTGCTAAGTTCCTACGTCGCGATATCACGGATGATTTCCGCACGCGCCGGGTGAGGCTCGACCATGCGCTCGCGATCGAGGACTACGTAAGTGCTCAAAAGGAAGTGCGGGTTCTTCTACAATTCACCGAGGGCAAGTCCGGCGACTACGTGACATGGCTCTCGAACCTCGATCGCAAGTTGAAGCTCAAAGTGGGCGGGACCAAAAAGTCCTAGCGCTGGCGCTCTGTTGCGCGTCGGCGCTGGGGGCTTGCGGGCCGTCGACGCCGCCCGCCGACAAGGCGCAGGCGGACATGGCGACGTTCCGCCGCGAGTCGACGACCGACAAGCTCGTCGAGCGGGGAAGGGGCTTCGCCGCGGTGGGCGACACGACGCGCGCCGAGGATTACTTCGCCGCCGCGCTCGAACAGGGGGCCGACCCCAACGAGGTGCTGCCCCTCCTCCTGGCCGTCTGCGTGCAGACCCAGCGCTATCGCTCGGCGATCCAACACGCGGAGAACCACCTGCGCCGCCACCCCGAAGACATTCGCACCCGCTTCGTCCTCGGGACGCTCTACGCCGCGCTCGGCGAGACCAAGCCCGCCCGCGAGCAGCTCGAGCAGGTGGTGGGCGCGCGACCGAACGACTCCAAGGCGCACTACGCCCTCGCCGTCCTCGCCCGCGACAACGAGAACGACGTGGTCCTCGCCGACCGACACTTCCGCGAATACCTGCGAATCGAGCCGAACGGAGCGCACGCCGAAGAGGCGCGGGCCTCGCTCCTGAAGAGGATGCCTTGAGCAGCGACTACATCCCGAAAGAGGTCTTCGAGGAGACCCTCCTCCAGTTTTTGGCGCCCATCCGTCCGTTCCTCGATGATCCGGGCGTCAGCGACATCATGATCAACGGGCCCCACCAGATCTACGTGGAGAAGAAGGGCCAGCTCCACCTCACCAACGCGCGCTTCGAAACGCGCGAGGCGCTCGTCGCGGCGCTGCGCAATGCGGCCCAGTACGTCGGCAAGCACGTCGACGAGCTGAAGCCGATCCTCGAAGGGCGCCTGCCCGACGGATCGCGCATCGAGGCGGTGCTGCCGCCGGCCGCGCCCGACGGGCCCTGCGTCTCGAT
Source organism: Labilithrix sp. (assembly GCA_019637175.1). Classification (GTDB taxonomy): domain Bacteria; phylum Myxococcota_A; class Polyangia; order Polyangiales; family Polyangiaceae; genus Labilithrix. Next base: position 51,779 of record JAHBWD010000024.1, read on the forward strand.
CCGCCGCTTCTTCAAGGAGACGCTCACCGTCCAGCGCCTCGTGAACTTCGGCGCGATGACCGAAGAGGTCGCGATCGCGCTCCAGGCGCTCGTCGTCTCGAAGCTGAACATCCTCATCGCCGGCGGCACCGGCTCCGGCAAGACGTCGATGCTCAACGCGCTCTCGTCGTTCATCCCCGAGGGCGAGCGGGTCGTCGTCATCGAAGATTCGCGCGAGCTCCAGCTCCAGCGCGAGCACATCTGCATGCTCGAGGCCCGCCCGCCGGATCCGAAGGGTCGCGGCGAGGTCACGATCCGCGATCTGTTCCGGGCGACGCTTCGTCTACGGCCCGATCGGATCGTCGTCGGCGAGATTCGAAGCGGCGAGGCGCTCGATCTCATCCAGGCGATGACCTCGGGTCACGGCGGGTGCATGTCGACGCTCCACGCGACGTACCCGCGCGACACGACCTCGCGCCTCGAGACGATGGCGATGATGAGCGACATCGAGATGCCGCTCACGGCGCTTCGCATCCAGCTCGCGTCGGCCGTCAACATCATCTGTCAGGTGTCGCGCCTGCAGGACGGCAGCCGCAAGATCACGCACATCACGGAGGTGCTCGGCTTCGACACCGACAAGGGTCAGTACCTGATGCAGGACATCTTCGTCCGCCAGTACCACGGCTTCGACGACAAGGGCGCCATCATCAGCGACATCGTTCCCGCGGGGATCCTCCCGAGGTGTCTGCCGCAGCTCCACGAGCACGGCGTCGATCTGCCGCCCTCGGTGTACGAGGCGGCCAAGCACGGACCGGTGAACCCGAACGCCTATGGCTAATCCGGCCACGACGCACGTCATCGAGATCGAGACGGGCATCGGCGAGCCCGCCTTCATCCCGCTTTCCATGGGGCACGAGCTCCAGCCGATCAGCGTCGGCAAGAAAGGAATGTGGAGGATCGAGTCGCCGCGCGTGCTCGACGTGCACGCGTTCGTGTATTTCGACGGGACCTCGCTCTTCTTGCAGAGCGCCGACGAGTCGCAGGCGGCGAGCGTCGACGGCTACCGCGTCGGCAAGGCGTGGACGGAGCTCCACGCCCCCTGCAAGATCGAGATCGGGATGGCGCGGCTGCGCTTCCGATCGCTCATCGCCGACGCCGACAACCAGGCGACGATCGGCATGGCGCAAGCGCCGGTGAACAGGCCGCCGCAAGGGCAGATCCCGCCGGCGGCGGGCAGCGCGCCGATGATGACCGGGCCGCACCAGGCGATGCCGCAGCAGATGCAGCAGCCGATGCCGCCGCCGATGATGACGGGCCCGCATCAGGCGATGCAGCAGCCGCCTCAACCGGGCGGCACACCGATCGCGTTCCCCAAAGCGGATCGCCCGTTCAAACCGGGCGAGTTCGCGGCGCCGCCCGACGACGAGTCCACGCGCATCGCCCCGCTCGAGGCGACGGGCGGCAACCGCTCGCTCAGCGGAGCGTCGGGATCGAATCCGCGTCCCGCGGCGGGTGTCGCGCCCGACGGTGCGTCGACGCGACCCGACGAGCGGCGCTTGCCGACGGGCGCGTTCGCCGCGCAAGGAGGCCCTCCTCCGCCGATGGGGAGCGGGCCCTACGGCGCGGTGGGGAGCGCGCCGGGTCAGCCGCCGAACCTCGGCGCGGGCGCGATGGGCTATCCGCCGCAAGGCGCACCGCAAGGGTATCCGCCGCAGGGCTACCCGAATCCGGGCATGAACCCCGCGATGATGCAGGGACCGGTCCCGCAAGGATCGATGGGGCCGCCGGGAGGCTACGGCTCGATGACGCCACAAGGCGTGCAGCAGCCGCCTCCGCCCGAGGGCAACGATCTGCTCTCGCAGCTCAAGAAGAACTCGATCCCGAAGATCATCGCGCTCGGGCTCTTCCTCGTCGCCGGCGTCCTCTTTCTCGTGTCCGACGACGAAGACGAGCAGCCCGCGCCGAAGAAGAAGCCCGTGGCCACGCTCGACGGCGGCGCGCTCGCCGACGGCGGGAAGGTCGCCGCGCAGCAGCCCCCCGACGCTTCGGCGACGGGGACGGTCGCGACCCCCGAGGTGCCACCGGTGGGACCTACCGCGCCGGTATGGCCCGCGGGCGTCCCGTGCCCTCCGCCGAACTGGCCGCCCAACACGCCGCTGCCGTGCGTGCCCAACAGCGTCCCGGTGGAGACGCCGCAGCAGGGCCCCGACAAGCCGCCGGAGAAGCCGAGCGCGCCGCTGCCGGTGGGAACGAAGACGCTCGAGCGGCAGGCGGTCGACTACGTCGCGTCCGGCGACACCGTGCGCGCCGCGGCGGCGTACGAAGAGCTCGTCAAGCGCGACCCCAAGAACGCCGTCTACGCCGAAGCCGCGCGCATCCTGCGCGCCAAGCTCGACGCGGGCGCGCCGTAGTCGATCAACGCGCGAGCGCGTGATCCGGGTGGCGGCGGCGGAGCACGAGCTCCGTCGCCGCGGCGTCGTCGACGCGGCCGAGCGCGTGGAGCGCGCGCGCCTCGAGGCCGAGCTCCTCCGGCTCGAGCGCGCGCGCGGAGAGCTTGCGCGTCGCCTGGATGAGCGTGAGCGCGCGCGCGGGATCGCCCGCGAGGAGCGCGCGACGCGCTTCGGTGACGAGGCGGGCCTCTTCGGCGAGATCGCTCGACGGATCCGGCGCGCGCGCGGCAGGAGCCGCGGCGCTTCCTTCGGTCGCGACCGCGCTCGCCGCGGGCTCGGGGTCACGCGCGTCCATGCGCGGGTCGCGGCGGCGCGCCGCGCCGCCGCCCGCGAGCGTCGCTCCCGGCGTCGCCGAGCGCGCGTGCGTTCGAGCCTCGAGCGCGTCGCTCGCGGGAGGTCGCGGCGCTTCGGACGCGCCGATCGTGAAGGCGACCACGACGCCGAGCGCCGTCGTCACCGCGCCGAAGATACCGCCGACCGCGAGGAGCTTCATCCCGGTCGCCGTCGTCGCCGCCTTGGTGACGGTCGCCGACGTCGTCGCGGCGCTCGGCGCCGTCGACGTCGCGGCCGACGCGCCCGCGGCCGCGACGCCGACGCTCGTCGCGAGCGCGATGTCGGCGAAGAGCGCGTCGCGCTCCTCGGCGGTCGGTCCATCTTCGCGCGCGAGCGCGAACAGGTCGCGCGCGGTGGGGCGAGAAGCGCTCACGGCACCACCTCCATCCCCCCGGAAAGACGTTCGATTTCGGCGTCGAGCTCGACCCGCGCCACCCGCAGACGGGAGTAGACGGTGTTGAGTGGGATGTCGAGCGTGCGCGCGATCTCGGGCGCGGTCATCTGCTCGATCTCGTGCAGCACGAGCACTGCGCGGCGCCCCATCTCGATCGACGAGAGCGCGCGATCGAGCAGGTCGAGCGCCTGCTTGCGCGCCACGGCCTTCGCCTGCGGAGGATCGATCACTTGGCGATCTTGAGCGGCGCCGCCGTCGGGATCGATCGGATGACGGCGACGGTGTCGACGCGCGTCCGAAGCGACGCGGAGGACGATCTGGAAGAGCCACGCGCGCGGACCGTGCCCGCGATCGACGAACTCGGCCCAGCGGCGATGCGCGACGACGAAGACCTCCTGACACTTGTCTTCGACGTCGCGATCCATGACGCCGAGGCGCCGCAGGTTGCGCCAGACGAACGCGACGTGCGCGTCGTAGACGAGGCGGAAGCGACGATCGCGATCGGTGTCGGCCTTCGAAGTCACGACGACGCTCTTGATCCCGCTCTCGGGTGCAGGGGGGCTCTCCTCACGCAGAGGCTCGTCGAGATCGACGAGGATCGCGCCGGCGCTCGCGAGCGGCAGGCTGTCGTAGGCGGCGCTCATGGAAGCCTCACGGACACGCCGAGCTCACCCGCCGCGTAGACCACCGTCGCCTCGCCCTCCTCGAGGATCGGAGCGCGCGTGAGGTTCGCGCCGAAGAGCGATCGCAGCTCGAGCGCGAGCCCGGCGCCGAGCTCGCCGCGGAGGACGGCGCCGGGACCGACCCCGACGCGACCCGCGCGGCCGGACGGCCCGGATCCTCCGATCGCGTCGCTGATGAGCAACGCGGCGTCGACGCCGGCGCACAGATCGAGGCTGACGCCTCGTCGCTCGATGTAGTTGCCCGGGATGCGGCGACAGAAGTCGGCGCGCGCGCCGATGTGGCTCAGGCTCGCGGCGCCGGCCGGGCCGAGCGGAACGTCGCCCGTCGAGCGTCCGAAGTACGCCGACGGCCGCAACACCCAGCCCTTCGCGACCTCGATCGTGACGAAGGGCGCGAGGCCGGCCACGCCGCCCGTCGCGCTCACGCCGTTGCGCAGGTAGACCATCGAGCCGAGCTCGATCGCGATCGAGCGCTCGAGACTCGGCGGCGTGTCGTCGGGGGCGAGCGCCGGCGTGTCGCTCTCGGGCGCGGGCTCGGGCGCGGACACGGCCTGGACCGGCGGCGCGGGCGCGAAGCCCCAGACGGGGGGATTGCCCGATCGCGCGGGCGGCGCTTCTTCCTTCGCGCGAGCCAGCTCGGCGTCGACCACGAGCGTCGCCCAGGCCCCGATCGCGCGCGCGAGCGCGACGCAGCTCGTCGAGTGATCGGTGACCGTTCGACGGGCGACCACGCCTCCGGCGTCGTCGACGATGACGGCCTCCGCGACCTTCGTGCCGGGCGACTTGGGCACCCACGGAGGCGACACCGACATCGTCACCGCCCACCGCGCGCCTGGGCGGATCGGGTCGTTACCAGCGGGGCTTGCGCCCCCACGGGCGGGGGCCCTGGCCGTGGCAAGCGCGTCGTTCAACGCCGCGCGCGCGCGCTCGGCGTCGGAGCAATCCGAGCGCGCTTCGAGCACGACGTCGACGGCGACGGCATCCACACTGCTCACAGGGACCCATCATGGCCGCTCCATCACGTCTCCGTCGCGCCCCGCTGGATTTATTGTGATCGCGACGGATCGATCCATCGAGGTGGAGGTGCTCGCCTCCCCTCCCCTGCAATACCCCTGTCACAACCGTCGATTCGGTGGCTGAGGCCTACACCCTTAGGGGCTGTCCCCCCCATGGGTACCCCCGATCCAGCCGCCAGTCCCCGGCCTGGCGAAAATTCCGAGCAGGGTGTCGGAGCCCCCAATTCGAGTCCGCGGTGGCGGGCCAACCCCACGAATTGTCAGTCGAGCGCGCTCGCTTCCCGTGCAGAAACACGCGAATTCGCTGCCTGGAAGACGAGGCGCTCCCGATCCACGGGGGCACCTGGCACACATGTAGGCATCCAGTTTTCCTCAGGATTTTCGCCAAGGCGCGCGCTTGGCCTCGGTCGTGCTTCCTTGCACGCGCTCGCGAGGGACCTACATGGCGAAAATTGGCTCTACCCTCACCATCATTCTTGCCGTCGCTGTCGGCGGCTCCGTCGTCGTCGCTTGCTCCGATGACGACGCCGGCCGACTCGGTCGGCCCGGAAGCTCGGGCAACGCCGCCAGCGGCGGCGTCGGCGGCGACGGCGGCCCCGGAAGCTCCGGCGGCCCCAACGGCGGCCCGCCTCCGGAAGAAGTGCTCTTCCGGGCGCTGGAGCCCGATCTCCAACAGAAGTGCGGTGGCCAGTGCCACACCGACGGCACCTACAAGCCCGCGCCGCCGGTCTTCCTCGCGCCGCCCGACGCGTACAAGTCGATCAAGGCGGCGCCTGGAATGGTCACGCCGGACTACTACCAGAGCGCGCTGCTCCAGAAGGGCGCGCACGCCGGTCCCGCCGTCGGAACCGATCCGACGTTCGAGGAGAAGGTCATCGCCTGGCTCAAGATGGAGTCGGCCGTCATCCAGTCGCAGAGGAAGCCCTCGACCGACCCGATCACGCTGACCAACGGACCGAACGACGTCGATCTCACGAAGGCGGCGATCGGCGGCTTGAGCGGCGTTCACCTGAAGTTCAACGCTTCGCTCGTCGGCAACATCCTCTCCTTGAGCGGCTTGAAGCTCGTCGCGCCCGCGGGCACCGACGTGCACATCCTCAAGCCGAGGTTCATCAAGGTCCTGCCGAAGCCGGACGAGACGAACCGCAGCGAGATCCCCGATCCCGCCGACAGCTTCTCGAACTCCGACCAGACCGTCCCCGGCGGCGCGGAGACGGAGCTCGCGCCGGGCTCGGCGCTCTTCGCGGGCGCGGGATGGACGCCGTTCGACTTCGCGACCGACAAGATCCGGATCGAGATCGACAAGCTCGAGCCCGGCAAGGTGCAGGTCATCTCGGCGCCGAAGGTCTGCGCGAACGTCGCGATGTTCACGGCGAACGTGCTCCCCGCGCTGCGCGGTCAGGCAGGCGGCTTCCTCAACTGCGCCAACTGCCACGGCAACGGCCTCGCCGGTCTCTCGCTCAACAACGCGGACCAGGCGCTCGTCTGCAACCAGGTCCTCCTGAAGCTCAATCTCGGCAACCTCGCGCAGAGCATCATGGTGACCAAGGTGACGGTCGGCCCCCACAACGGGGGGATCACGCCTAATGCAGGGGCGTTCCCCGCAGTGTTCACCGGCAATCCGGGGGTCTGGCCCCCGCCCTGATTCGTACGACTCGGATTTCTCGCTGCGCCCCGCATGGCTCAGCGATTGCAAGACTCTGTAACCGTCACTCATGTGGAAGAAAGGTAGGGAGACGATGCGACGTGGCACCCTGCGAAACCCCGCTTGGACGCTAGCTGCGTTCGGCCTCGCGGTCGCCCTCTCGGCCTGCGGTTCCGACGAAGGCGCCAACGACCCCGGGCAACTCCAGCCCGGTCCCCAGCCCGGCGAGCCGGGCTACCCTGGCGCCCCCGGAGAAGCCCAGACCCCCGAGGAGCAGGTCAAGCAGATCCTCGATGCGCGCAAGGCCGACTACGGCGAAGCGCTTCGCACCGCCAGCCTCAAGCTGCGCGACGAGCTCCCCAGCCTCGCCGAGATCAAGACGATCGAAGCGGCGGCTGACGAGGCCGGCAAGAAGGCCGCCTACGAGAAGCTCGTCGACGACATGCTCGCGAGCCCGAAGTTCTCGAACGTGATGGTCAAGTTCTGGAAGGACACGTTCCGCACCGCGCAGGTCGGAGCCATCCAGCAGGGCCAGCCGAACAAGGACACGGCGGCGAACTTCGCCGCGCAGGTCGTCGTCGAGGGTCGCAACTACAGCGAGCTCTTCACGGCCACCGCCAACACGTGCCCGACGTTCGACGCGGCGACCAGCACGTTCACCCCGGCGGCGTGCCCGGCGCACCCGAGCGGGCAGGCGACGGTCGGCCTGCTGACCGACTCGGGCCTCCTCGCCCAGTACTACTCGAACATGGCGTTCCGCCGCCTGCGCTTCATCCAGGAGACGTTCGCCTGCCAGAAGTTCCCGGCGGAGTACTCGTCGACGCCGAAGCCGATGGGCAACGGCACGTTCACGGGCACGCAGCCGTTCGAGAGCATCACCGGCAAGCAGAACAAGCCCGACGCGCGTATCGACTTCCAGGATACGCAGGCGGTCATCTGCGCGAACTGCCACTCGACGATGAACCACCTCACGCCGCTCCTCATGGGCGCGAACGAGGCGGGCCTCTTCCAGACGCCCACCGCGCAGAACCCGTCCGAGGTTCTCGTCCCGATCCCGGGCGAGCCCAGGGCGCGTCGCATCGACTACCTGCCGGACGGCGAGGGCTTCTTCTGGCGCGCCGGAAAGCCGGTCACCGACCTCTCCTCGCTCGGCGCGGCCATCGCGGCGGATCCGGAAGTCGGCCGCTGCGCCGTCAACCGCGTCTGGAACTACGCGCTCTCGCGCGGCGACATCGTCAACGACCTCGCGACGATCCCGAACGCGGTCACCGACGGGTTCCGCACGCAGTTCGCGGCGAACAACGGCAACCTCAAAGAAATCATCCGCGGCGTCTTCAAGTCCGAAGACTTCGTGAAGTTCTAAACAGGGAAGGGAGTCAGAAAGCCATGAAACGGATTGCTCTCACCCTGATCAGCGTCGCCGCTCTCGCGCTCGGCGCGTGTGACGGGACGTCAGACCAGCTGACCGGTGGCCCGGGCTCGCGCGACCCGCGCGACCCGAACTCGACCGCGGGCGGCGAAGACACGACGTTCGACCACAACAACGACCCGGGCGGTACGTCGGAGAACACGAACCCGCCGGCGGAGCCCTCGCAGATCAAGATGGTCGGCTCGCCGGAGGTCACCTCGCGTCTCCACGCGTGCGGCAAGCTCACCGTCTCCTCGCTCGGCAGCATCCTGAACAGCCGCGGTCTCGTCGGCGTCCAGGGCGCGCAGCGTCCGCAGGGCGCGCAGACGGGCCTGGCGATCTACAACCAGGGCGCGTCGGCCGCCGCGCTCGGCGGGCCGAACTACAACGGTCGCGTGCCCGAGGCGCCGTTCGCGTCGACGTCGGCGATGGCGAAGATGTTCGACATCTTCACCATGGCCTCCTACGACGCGGTCGCGGCCAACTGGACCGCCACCGCTTGCCCGGACGTCAAGGTCCTCGGCGCCGACGGCAAGTTCACGCAAGACGGCCTCACCTGCCTCATGGGCAAGCCGGCCAAGCCCGAGCACGTCGCAATCGCGAATGATGCCATCGCCAAGAATGCCACTGACGGCGCCAAAATCGCCATTGCCGCGGTCCTCTCGGCCGCGCACACGTGCCAATAAGGAGTCCACGTCATGGTCGACCAGCGGCTGAAAGATCTTCAGGGAACGGGCCGGCGTGATTTCCTCCGGTGGAGTGCGACGGTTGCGGCGTGCCTCGGTCTCGAGCGCGCTCGCTTCCTCAACGCGCTGAACGATACGGCGGGCTCTGCGGCCGCCGACACGGCAGCGTGCGCCACCACCAACAAGGCGATCCTCATCAACGACGGCAACGGCGGCCTCTCGAACTGGACCCAAGTGTTCCCGTTCACCAAGGTCATCGCGTCGACGAACGCGCAGTACTCGCACTACGCGCTCGGCAAGGCGGTCGCCGCGACGGGCTACGACAAGCCCTACAGCTACGCTCCGGATTCGCCGTGGCAAGCGGCGACGACGAAGTGGAAGATGTCGGCGTTCGTCGCCGGCACCAACGAGACGCACACGGCGACGCCGGCCTCGGCGATCAGCCTCGGTGCGAACGGCATGTACGCCTCGGCGGCGGCCATCCAGCAAGCCAACCCGACGCTGCTCCCGGTCCTCGCGGTCGGCGGCATCCAGTTCGGCGCGGCGGCGGGAGCTCCCGCGGTCGCGGCCGTCGGCGCGGCCAACCAGCTCATCGACCTGTTCAACAGCGCCGCCTCGCGCGCGCTGCTCCAGGCCCCTGAGAACGGAGCGCTCGCGGAGGCCTACTACAAGGCGTTCGTCGGCCTCAACGCCGCGGCGGGTCGCACGACGACCGCCAAGCAGTACGGCACCGGCAAGGTCTCGATCAACCTGCTCTCCAAGAACCTCTCGGCGCAGCTGACGCCGACGGCGGCGGACGAGCAGCTGTTCGGCCTCACCGGCACCTCGCCGGGCGCGGTCCAGGCGATGACCCGCGCGATGATCACGACGGTCAAGGCCTTCTCGCTCGGCCTCACGTCGATGCTCATCATGCGCGCGTTCAACAACGACCCGCACGGTCTCTTCGCCGGCGGCGACGCTCAGGCGATGCAGATGGCGCAGGCCGTCGGCAGGATGCTCAACGGTCTGCACGACTTCGCCAAGTCGAAGCAAGACCCGGCGTGCTCGGCGAAGACGCTCGCGGACAGCATCGTCCTCGGCGTCAGCGGCGACACGTACAAGGCGCCCTTCGCCCGCGCGGGCTGGGGCGACGGCACGCCGAACGGCTCGAACGTGCTGTACGTCATGGGCAACGGCTACCTCAAGACGGGGTGGTACGGCGACGTCGACCCGCAGCAGGGCGCGATCGGTTGGGACCCGGCGACGGGCAACACCGCCGGCGCCTACGCGGGCCGCGGCGCTGCGCTCGGCTCGTCGGCGGCGGCCGCGCTCCTCTTCGCGGTTGCGAAGGGCGACATGCGACGCGTCCGTGACTTCTACAACGGCGGCTCCATCGACGGCGTCGTCAACCTCAGCGTCACGGGCTGATTCATACGGAGGGGTCTCCGCTCTCGCGGAGACGAGGGAACCTCGCTCGCGCCGAAGCCCCTGCTTCCTTCTGGAAGCGGGGGCTTCGTTATTTCCGCAGCGCTGCGAAGCAGCGCTGCGCAGTGCCAGCCGACCGACACGCACTCGCGCGCGCGCATTCGATCGATCGCACGGGAAGCCGTTCGCCGGCTGACAACGCCCTCGAGCGAGGGCGCAGCGCAGCGAGGTCGTCAACGAGCGTGTTGACGGCCGTGTTTGACGATCGGCCCGGACTTGCGCCAGCGCGGGACGTCAGCCGGCGAACGACATCGCTTGCGCCAGCGCGCCAGCGCGGGACGTCAGCCGGCGAACGACATCGCTTGCGCCAGCGCGCCAGCGCGGGACGTCAGCCGGCGAACGACATCGCTTGCGCCAGCGCGCCAGCGCACGTGGCCTCGCGGCGGACCAGTCCGACCGCATGCGCCAGCGCATGCGCCTCCCGCCTCGAACGTCAGCCTGTTAGCGACATCACTTGCGCCAGCTCGTCAGCTCATGTGCGGGCGTTCTGCGCAGCGCTGCTTCGCAGCGCTGCGGGCTCAGGGAAAGCTCTCCGCGATCGCGCAGTTCTGCGCCTGGCGATCGGTGAGCTTGTCGCGGCGGTCCGCCGGGATCTCGTTGCCCTCACCGTCGACGACGCGGATGCGGAGCCACGCCTCGACGCAGCGGTAGCCCTCGTCGTCCTCGGCCATCGCGGGGCCGCCTTTGTGCCGCTCGATGCGGAGCGACTTGCGGATGAAGAGCAACCGCTTGATGTCGTCGCCCTGCCGCGCCATCAGGCGGCTCATCTCCTCGGGCTCGAGGCCGATGAGGGCCTGAAAGTTCGCCCGCTGCTCCGCCGGATCGGTCGGCTGCTGGCCGGAGACCAGGCTGCCGTCGGCGATCGTGTACAGGCGGAAGCCCTCGCGGCTGTAGATGCGGTACGCGCGGCCCGGCTGACCGTGGCAGTCGAGCGATCCGCAGCGGCGCGCGAGGTAACGGTCGACGTGCGTCACGTACGTGTTGAAGTCGGGAAGGATGACCCCGGTCGTTCGATTCACGTCGGGCTTGTCGGCGCACGACATCGTCGCCGCGAGACCGAGCACGGCGGTGCTCGCGACGGTGACGGCGAACGCGGTGCGGAACGCGGCGCCGCGCGTGCTCCTGCGCTTGTTCGTGCTCATTGACGATCCTCCGGGCACCGCGTGACGCGCGGCGCCTCGTCGGGGCAAGGAATCGTGATGGGCGGGTTGGCCTGGTCGACCTCGCTCTCGGTGTCGAAGAGGCGAATCTGCCCGGGCGAGCCGAAGTCACGCAGGTTGAGGATGTGACACGTCGCGCACGACGCCTCGCGGCCGATGTGGCTCGTCATGCGGCGGATGCGGATCGGCTGCTCGGCGTCGGGCTCGCGCCCGCCGGGGTTCTTCACCCGCTCCACCGAGACGAGCAGAGGGAACTTGAGGTTCTGGTACTCCACCGGCCGCACGAAGAAGTTGCCGTTGCAGTTGGTGACGAAGCACTTCGTGGTGTTCTCGGGCCCGGCGATGCGAACGTACGCCTGATCGACGCGGCGGTCGTAGCGATCGGGGCCCCAGAAGATCGTCCCCGCGAGGACGAACGTGTTGTCGGCCGGGCCGGCGCTCGAATGGCAGAGCCCGCACGGCTCTCCGGGACGGTGCCACTCGCTCTCGGGCGGATAGAGATCCTCCGCTTCGTCGCCGAGGCTGTTCACGCCGGCGCGGTGGACGGGGTCGAGGTTGCACGAGCTGCCCATCCCGGCCACGGCGCCGACGCCGGCGAGCGTCATGAGCAGCTTCCCGATACGACTGCGCAGGCTGAGCGTGGGAAGGCGATGCATCTCAGAACTCCACGTCGAAGCCGACCGAGCCGTAGACGGCCGTGCGCGTCGTCACGTAGAGCGCCTTCAGGTAGCGCGTGTACATGACGTCACCCACGATCACTATGCCATATTTCACGTCGCCTTCCGGCTCGCTCAGCGCGATTCGGACGCCGCCGCCGGCCGTCGCCGTGATGAGCGGCGCGAGCTCGCGATCGCCCGTACGGTAGAGCGGAAGAACGACGCCGCCGCCGGGATCGAGCAGCGCCGAGTAGGCGAGCTGGAAGAAGTTCACGCCCGTCTGCGCGTGGAGTCGAAGGTGCGGCCAGACGCGGAGGTGACGCGAGAGGTCGACCATGTGCCTCGCGTCGGTCGAGGTCGCCTTGAGGCCCCACGTGTCGATGTAGAAGCGCTGCTCGAGGCGGAGCGTCGCGTTGTTGAGGCGCTTGTTGAAGCGCGCGCCGACGGCGAAACGGTCGCGCTCGGTCGGAAGCTGCTCGAGCGGACGGATCGGCAGGCGCGTGCGGTTGACGAGGTCGACCGTCGCGCCGTTCGGAACGAACGGAGCGACGAGGTCAGCGTCGAACATCGGGATGTAGCGGTACGGCTGCGATTGATCGCCACGCTCGAACTGCGCCGTTCCGCCGACGAGGAGGATCGCGGTCGGCGACATCACGAACGTGACGCCCGCCTCGAGCTCGTGCGTGTGCAGCGTGCCCTTGAGCGGGTTGAACGTGTCGAGGTAGTTCGGCGGGTTCGTGCCGCGGCCGATGCGATCGATGCTGTAGGCGTAGCCGATCGTCGGCGTGACGAGCTTGTCGAACAGATCGGCGGTGAGGCGCAGACCGGCCGTGTAGGAGACGTAATCGGGCGACGAAGACACGAGGCCCGAGCCCTGCACGCCGTAGAGGCCGGGCTTGTAGCCGCCGGTGATGCCGCCGCCGTAGCGGTACTCCTCGAACGGCGGCGAGGCGGTCGACACGATGTCGGGCGACGCGGCGCTCACCGCGTCGACGATGAAGTTGGCGCCGACGTTCCAGCCCGCGGTGGGCGACACGACCGACGCGTTGATCCCCGGCGTGTACACCGCGACGGAGTTCGTGTCGCCGTAGCCCGAGAGATCGCCCGCGATCCGGATGACGATGTTCTTCCGGTTCTGCGGGAGGCACTTCTGCACGTCCTCCTGGCTCTTGGCCGCGAGCATGCACTTGATCTGGCCGGGCGTGATGTAGTCGTTCGCCGGCGGCTTCAACGTGATGCGGACGGTGAGGAGCTCCTTCTCCTTGATGTCGTATTCTTCGTTGAACGTCGCGGGGAAGCCGTTGACCGTACCCTCGGCGACGACGACGTGCCGGCCCGGATCGACCGAGAACTTCTTCGTCAGCGCCTCGGTCGGCACGGGACGATCGTCGAACTTCACCGAGAGATCCGCGACGCCGGGAGGCGGCACGAAGGTGACGTGCGGGATGCGCTCGAGCAGCTCCTTCACGCGCGTGCGGGCGACCTTCATCACGCCCGCGTCTTTCTTGGCGATGCCGATCTCGAGCGCCTTCTGCGCATCCTTGAGCGCGTCGACGAGCTTGCCGTTGCGGCTTTCGCACGAGGCCAGGTGGAGGCGCGTGCGGGGCATCTCCTCGATCTTGAGCGCCGCGCGATCCTTCTCGATGCACTCCTCGAGGCGACCTTCTTGATCGGCCTTGAGCGCTTCTTGAATCAGCTTGATCGCCGCGGCCACGCCGCCCGTCGCCGCCGGTTCTTCGCCGTCGTCGCCGCCGGCGGCCGCGGCCGGCGCGTTCTTGCCGGTCGCTTCTTCCCATTGCGCCTTGATCGCCGGCGTGACGCCGGACGAAGGGAGCTTGGCGCTCGGATCGGCCTGCTGGGCGCTCTTGAAGGCCTGCTTCGCCTCGTCGACCTGGCCGAGCTGCGACGCGACCATGCCCATGGCCACGTAGACCTCGCCTTTGACGCCCGCGCTGCAGCCCTTCTTGATGCAGGTGGCGAGCTGATCTTGCAGCTTGCGCTTCGCCGGCCCGAGGCTGCCGGGATAGTCCTCGGACATGATCTGCTGCACGGCGTCGTGAACGGCTGCGTCTTCCGAAGCCCACGAGCGCGCCGCGAACAGGAAGAGCGCAAGCCCGACGACGACGGACACCAGACGAGCGCGCGAGAGCGAGCGCGAGGTCACGCGCCTACGCTACCGGAACTCTCCGTCGGTGTGGCGATTAGTTGCAGCTAGTTGCAGCCGCAGCCGCCGCCGCCGCCGCCGAGGCCGCCCGAGGCGCCCTCCGAAACCGCGCGGACGTGACCGTCGAGGCCGATCGAGATCTCCTCCGCCGTCATCGTCGGGTGGGCAAGCATTCCGCGCTCGTACGGGGCGACCTTCACGCAGCCCGTGGCGAACGAGAGCAACCCGGCAGCGACGACGATGAGGTGCAGGCTTCGACGCATCGATTCCTCCGCAGAGAATCCCTTTCGAAAGTATACCGACCCGAAGGCCTCGCTCCAGCCTGAAATAAGGGTGGATCGCGAGGGATCCAATTCGTGCACGGCGTGGGAGGCCCACGCGGTGAACGCTGGCCATCTCGCGCACGAGAGGACAGAATTCGGGGATGCCGCTTCGTCAGGCCGCCTCGCGCGTGAGGTCTCCGCTCGTCGCCGTCGTGGGCACCATCGCGTTTGGCACCCTCGCGGCGATCGCGTGCACGACCGACTACCAGCTCGGCAAGGAAGACGTGGCCTACGGCGGGCCCAACGCGCTCGCCGGCAAGCGGCCGCCCGCGGGCACGCTCGACTCGCTGCAAGACGGCGGCGCCGGCGGCAGCAGCGGCTCGAACAACACCCCCAAGTGCGTCGCGGCGGGCGGCACCCTCGCCGGCGACGGCGGCGCGTGCTCGGTGAGCTTCGCCAACGACGTGCTCGGCGCGTTCGGCAACGCGGGGTGCGCCGCCGCCGGGTGCCACGGCGGGGTCACGCCTCAGAACGAGCCGCGCATCGAGCCCTCCGACGGCCCCGGCATGTGGGCGGAGTTCCAGGCGTTCACGATCAGCACCGGCCAGGCCTACATCAACCCGTGCTCGACCGACGACAAGGAGTCGGCCATGGGCTGCAACCTCTACCCTGCGGGGCAAGTCGGCGCGTGCGGCGTGCACATGCCCACGACGGGCAACGTCCCCGCCACCGTCATCCAGACGATCGAGACGTGGCTCAAGTGCGGTTCGCCGAACAACTGAAACGTCACTAAGCTGTCGCGCGCATGGACCGCTTCCTCGCCCGCCTCGAGCGCGGCATCCTCGGAAGGCTCGCGATCGAGCGGCTGACCACCTTCATCGTCGGCGGAATGGCGATCGCGTACGTGCTCTGCCTGGCGCGGCCGGAGTTCTACACGCACCTGACGCTCGTGCCTCAGCTCGTCCCGACGCAGCCGTGGCGGCTCGTCTCGTTCCTCTTCTTGCCGCCCGCGAGCTCGATGATCTGGGTGTTCTTCGCGCTCTACTTCACCTGGCTCATCGGCAACAACCTCGAGCACGAGTGGGGCGCGCTCAAGTTCAACGTCTTCTACCTGCTCGGCGCCGTCGGCACCGCCGCTGCCGGCTTCATCACCGGCGAGCCGCAGACCAACCAGTACCTCAACCTCACGCTGTACTTCGCGTTCGCGACGCTCTTCCCCGACTTCGAGATCCGGCTCTTCTTCATCCTGCCGGTCAAGGTCAAGTGGCTCGCGTTCCTCAGCGCGGCCTTCGTGATCTTTCGCTTCGTCGTGGGCGACGTCGGAACGAAGGCGGCGATCGGCGTCGCCTTCGGCAACTACCTCCTCTTCTTCGCGGGTCACATCGCGTCGCTCGTGCGCGGCCGCCGGCTCATGGTGCGTCAGGCCGCGCGCCGCGCGGAGCAGCGTCCGCGGGCCGAGCCCGAGAGCGACGCGCGCGCGTGCGCCATCTGCGGGGCCAAGCAGTCCGACGGCGCCGACATCCGCGTCTGCTCGTGCGACAAGTGCGGCGGGAAGGCCCGCGAGCTCTGCCTCGAGCACGCTCGGAATCATTAGGCGGGGCTTTCGCCCCCTCGCGCGCTCAGACACTCTACGTCGTCAGGACGACCTTGCCGAAGCCCTCGTTGTTGCCCACGTAGGCGTGCGCGTCGCGCGCCGCGTCGAGCGGCAGCACCTTGTCGACGACGGGCCGGAGCGCGCCGGCGGCGAAGAGCGGCGCGAGGTTGCGTGAGAGCAGCTGCGCCGCGAGGATCTTCTCCTCGAGCGGACGCGCGCGGAGGACCGTGCCGAACACGCGCAGGCGCCGGCGCAGGATCGTCGCGAGATCGACGTCGGCGCGCACGCCCGCCATGAGCCCCACGAGAACGAGGCGGCCCTTGTCGGCCATCGCGCGGAGGCTCTCGGGGACGTACGCGCCGCCCACGAGCTCGAGCACCACGTCGGCGCCCCCCGAGATCGCGCGGACGCGATCGGCAAAGCACGGCGCTCCTTCCTTCACCTCGGGGACGATGCCCTCGGAGAGCCCGAGCGCCTTGGCGCGTTCGAGCTTGTCGGCCGTCCGCGCCGTCCCGAGGCTGCGCGCGCCGATCGCGGCGGCGATCTGCACCGCCGCCGTGCCGACGCCGCTGCCGACGGCGTGGACGAGCAGCGTCTCGCCCGCCGCGAGCCCGCCCTGCACGACCATCGCGTCGTAGGCCGTGATGAAGGCCTCGGGGACGGCCGCCGCCTGCACGAAGTCGAGCCCGTCGGGGACGCGCGCGAGCGTGCGCGCGTGCACGCACACCGCCTCGGCGTAGCCTCCACCGGAGACGACGCCGAAGACGCGATCGCCGGCGCGAAGATCGACGACGCCCTTGCCGACGGCGTCGACCTCGCCTGCGATCTCGAGCCCCGGGATGTCGGCGGGTGCGTCGGGCGGCGCGGGATACGCGCCCACGCGCTGGAGGAGATCCGCGCGGTTGACCGCGGTGGCCCGGATGCGGACGCGCACCTCACCGGCGGAGGGCTCCGGGAGCGGAACCTCGCGGAGCTCGAGCACTTCGGGCCCGCCGGGCTTCGTGATCACGATCGCGCGCATGAGCGCATGCTGGGGTCGGCGCCGGAGTCGAGTCAACCCGCTGGCGATCGTCCTTCGGCATTTGGTAAACACCCGGGCTCGGTCATGTCCGATCTGCACGTCGAGAGGCCCGTCGTTCGCAGCTTCAAACAGAAGTACGTCAAGGAGGCGGCCGCGCACGTGCGCGCCGGCGGGCACGCGGTCGTGTGGGAGAACGACACGCGCGCGCTCCTCGTGTTCCAGAAGCCGTCGAAGGAGAACCCCGACGACTTCGGCGCGTGGGCCGTCTACGACATGGGCAAGTCGCGCTGGCGCGTGCACGACCGCGGCACGTGGAAGGGCCTCGCGACCACGTTGGTCCCGCGCAGCTGCTTGTGGATCGTCAAGCGGCGCAGCGAGCGCGACTCGGTTCATCCCGGCCCGACGCGCGTGCTCGATCTCGATTGCACGTCGTGCGCCGCTTGCTGCCGCGACAACGAGGTGTTCCTCGAGAGGCCGGACATCGAGCGCTTCGAAGAGGCAGGACGCCGCGACCTCATGCGCCCGCCCTTCGCGAGGCGCCAAGACGGGCGGATCCTCCTCACGCTCTTGCCCAACAAGCGCTGCCGCCACCTCCGCCGCGACAACCGCTGCGGCATCTACGAGATCCGTCCCCACGCGTGTAGCGAGTTCCCGAAGGGCAGCGAGTGCTGCCTCTTCGCGCGCGAAGACGCCTTCGGCATCAGCGACGGCGCCGCGCCTCAGGTCGAAGCGAGCTGAGCTACTTCTTCGTCGCGGGCTTCTCCGGCGCCGGCTTCTCGGGCGTGGGCTTCTCGCCCGCCGCCGAGAGCAACGCTTCGAGCCGCGCCTTGGCGACCGGCACCGTGGTCGGATCCTGCGCCGCCTTCTCGACGAGCGCGCGTCCGTCCTTCGGGTCGACGCGGAGGAGCGCCTCGCCCACGCGCGCGACCGCCAGACCGATGTCTTCGGTCTCCGCCGAGGCGCGGTACATCGCGAAGAACTGACGGAGCGCCGGCAGCTCGTCCTTCGTCGCGAGCGTCGCGAGCGCCGACGCGGCGCGACGAACGTCGTCGTCGGTGATGGCGGGATCGAGCAAGTGTGAGGCGAGCAGCGACGCTCCCTTGGGCTCCTTCATCGCCGCGAGCGCGTCGGCGATCGGCCCGACCGGCGGGCTCGCGAGCACGTCGGCGAGGAAGTCGTAGCGCTTGCCAAGAGCGTCGAGCATGTAGCCGGCGCCGTTGCGACGCGACGCGATCGCGGCGCGCGCGTCGGCGACGAGCACCGGCGCGGAGCGAGGATCGGACGCGATCTCGATGAGCGTCTTCGTCGCGCTCTCGTCTTCGAGCGTGGCGAGCTCGCGGAGCAAGAGGCGCTGCGCCGTCGCGAGGGTCGCCTCGCGGTTCTGCACCGCGACCGCGATCTGCTGCGCGAGCGGCGACGCCCCTCCCGGTCCCGGGAGCGCCTTGTGCGTGTCGGCGTGCACGACGCAGCTCTTGATCGGCTCGCCGAGCGAAGACTCGTGAGCGACCTGACCCGTGCGCGCGTCGAGGACGGAGATCTTCCCCTCCTCGTCGCAGAGGAGAACGCCTCCCCCGATCGCTTCGCCGCCGAGCACGTCGCTGCCGTGGGTGTGCACCCACGCGAGCTGGCCCTTCGAGGCCTCGAACCCGATGACGATCCGGAAGTACGTCGCGTAGAAGCGCCCCGAGTCGATCCCCAGGGGGCCGTCCGGCGCGCTCGGCCGCGCGAAGAGGCGATCGCGATCGCGCGCGTTCGCCGTGGCCGCGAGCTTCTCCGTGCCCGGAACGAGCAGGCGCGGCGTTCCCGGCAGCTCGCGCGTGGGGATGCCGACGCGGCTCGCGCCGCCGCGCGACGCCATCGCGATCTTGTCGTCGAAGCGCACGTACGCGAGCTCGCCGAAGTAGAGCGCGCCGCCGATCGTGAGCGCGCGCGTCACCTTGTCGCGCAACGTGACGCGGCCGATCGACTCGCCCGTCGCGGCGTCGATCGCGCTGACGTACTGGTTGGCCCACGGCACGAACACGACGCCGCCGACGACGGCGGGATCGCCGATGGGCTTGTCGGTGTCGATCGACTTGTGGACCTCGCCGTTGCGTCCGATCACGAGGAGCGTCGAGCCGCCGCCCTTCGAGACGGTGACGGCGCTGACGTTGCCGTCGTCGCCGCCGCCGAGCAGGCTCGCGCCCGCGCTCGAGCGCGACCAGAGCTTCTTTCCGCTGTGCGCGTCGAGCGCGAAGATCTCGCCGGCGCCGGAGGCGAGCACGACGCTGCCCGCGATGACCGGGCGAGCGTCGAGCGGGTGCTGGAACGTCCAGCGCGTGCCGCTCGTGAGCGCGTAGCCGATGAGCTTGTCGTTCTGCGCTCCGGCGACCGCGACGACGACGTCGGCGCTCGAAGGCGGCTTCGCGCCGCGGAGCCTCGCGTAGACCTCGGAGATCGATCGGCCTTGGTCGTCGTTCCAGTCGGTCGAGAAGAGCGGCGGACGGAGCGGATCCGATCCGGCGCACCCGCTCGAGAGCGCGGCGCCGAGGGCGACGGCGATCGTCGCGACGAGCGCGCGGCTCACTGCGCACCTCCCGACGTCGCGAGCACGGCTTGATCGATCGCTTGCCGCACCCTCCCCGACCACGCCGCCGGCCAGCGCTTCTGCACGTCACGCAGGAACTTGTTGGCCTCGATCGTCCCGAGCTCGCGGACGCGGCCGATGATCTTCAGCTTCGCGTCGTCGGGGATCTCCGCGGCGGGACGGAAGAGCACCTGATCGAGGCCGGTCGTGACGACGTCGAACGGGAGCTTGCCGAGCTTGCCCGCGAGCTGCTCGCATTGCTCCATCGAGCAGAGCTGGCCGAGCGACGCGGCCGCTTCGTTCACGCGATGATCGAGCGCGACGAAGAGCGGGCCGACCGCGTCTTTCGCCTTGATCGATCCGAGGCCGCTCGCGGCCGTTCCGCGGATGACGGCGTCGCCGTCGGAGAGCGCGCGCTTGAGCGCGGCGCTCGCCGCCGGGCCCTTCGTGCGCGTCAGCGCCTTGACCGCCGCGCGCCGGACCTTCGAGTTGCGATGCGTCGCGTACTGCGCGACCGCCGCGCTGCCCGCCTCCGACTCGAGATCGCCGAGCGTCTCGATCGCCGCTTGCGTGAGCGAGAGCGAGAGGCCGCGCGAGAGGGCCTCGGCGACGGCAGGCGCCGCGGCGGCCCCGCCGGGCCCGGCGATGCGAAGCTCGTCGAAGGCGTCCTTCATGGCGCCCTCTTCGCCGGTCTTGATCTTCGCGACGATCGGTTTCACGTCGACGGCCGCCGGTTTCTTCTCGTCCTTCTTTTCGTTTGGCTTCGCCTGCGCGGCCGCGTCGGTCGCGGCCGACGCTGCGCCGAGCGCGAAGAGGAGTGCGAAGAGGTGAGAGGCACGGCGCACGAGCCGGCGTGACGAAGCGGCTGCCATGGCGCCGAAATATCACGTTTCCGGGCCTCTGCGGTGCTATCCGAGGCAGATGTCGTCGGCTCCTCCGCCACCGTCCACGCCGGGCCGCAAGGCGCCGGGATCGGTGGAGCCTTCGGCGGCCGGAAAACCCTCGGGAAAGGTCGAGCGGCCGCGCTATCTCTTCCTCGCGCTCGTCGCCGCGCTCTTCTTCGGCGCCGGCTGCTGGACGGAGGGGTGCAGCCGCATCGCGTTCTATCGCGGCGAGCACGACCAGGCGCAGCTCCTCAACGCCGCGATCCGCGACGAGGCCGAGCGCGGCCGCGCCGAGGCGCTCTACCTGCGCTACACCGCGGTCGCCGACGCGGCGCGCGGGCGAGCCTACCCGATGGCCGTCGCGATCTTCGTGCTCGGCGCCGCGCTGCTCGCGCTCGCGGCGCGCGGCCTCGCGGGAAAGTCGAACACGCGCTCCGCGCTGATGCAGATCGTCGCGGCGCAGGCCATCGCCTGCGTCGCCTCCTATTACGTCACGCGAGACGTACGCAACGCCGAGCTCGACTGGGAGGTCGAGCGAACGCTCATCCAGAAGCGCGAGACGCTCCCGGCCGATCAGTACGAGCAGCTCGTTCCGATGATGCACGGGTTTCGCACGATCGGCATCCCCGCGTGGCTCGTCTTCCGCACCGTCGCGAGCGCGCTCATCGTCGTCGCGCTGACCCGCCCGCGCTCGCGCGAGTTCTTCGAATCGGCAGGCGGCCCCGTCTCCGAGCGCTAGAGAGCTGGGTCGATGGGGCGGATCCGCAAGCTGAGCGACGACGTCGCCAACCAGATCGCGGCGGGAGAGGTCGTCGAGCGTCCCTCGAGCGTCGTGAAGGAGCTCGTGGAGAACGCGCTCGACGCCGAGGCCACGCGCGTCGTCGTCGACGTCGAGCAAGGCGGCACGACGCTCGTCCGCGTGACGGACGACGGCGTCGGCATGGGCCGCGACGACGCCATGCTCTGCCTCGAGCGACACGCGACGAGCAAGATCGTGCGCTTCGAAGACCTCACGCGCATCGGGACCTTCGGCTTCCGCGGCGAGGCGCTCCCGAGCATCGCGTCGGTCTCGCGCCTCACGCTCCGCACGCGCGCGCGCGACGCGCACGAGGGCGTCGAGATCGAGATTCGGGGCGGCGGCGCGCCCGACGTGCGCCCGGCCGGCGGCGCGACCGGCACCACGATCGAGGTGCGCGATCTCTTCTTCAACGTCCCCGCGCGACGGAAGTTCTTGAAGGCCACCGCGACGGAGAGCGCGCACGTCGGCGACGTGCTCTTGGGCATGGCGCTCGCGCGGCCCGACGTCACGTTCGTCCTCTCGCGCGACGGCCGTCCGGTGCGCGAGTACCTCCGCGCCGCGTCGCGCGCCGAGCGCGCGCGCGCGGTCATGAGCGGAGAGAAGCTCGCCGAGTGCCGCGCGGAGCGAGGCGCGCTGGGGGTCGAGGCCATGCTCGCGCCCCCGGAGCGCGCGCGCGCGGGCGCGACGGGGCTCTCCGTGCTGGTCAACGGCCGGCCCGTCCGCGATCGCATGCTCGCCCGCGCGGTCGCCCAGGCCTACGGCTCGGTGCTCGAAGGCGGCCGCTACCCGCTCGGCGTGGTGTGGATCGACGTGCCGCCGGAGCTCGTCGACGTGAACGTGCACCCGCAGAAGGCCGAGGTGCGCTTCGCCGACGCGCGCGGCGTGTTCGACGCCGTGACGCGCGAGCTGCACGGCGCGCTCGCGACGGCGTTCGGGCTGCCGCCTCTCGGTCCCCATCCGCAAGCGCCGATCCATCGCCCGCCGGTGCCCACGCTCCGGACGCTCGAAGGCCCCGCCGCCGCGGCGCGCGCGATGGTGACGGCCGCGCGCGACGCCGAGCGCCCAGAGCTCATGCCGGAGGGCAACCTCTTCGCGCTCGGCGCCGGCGCCGTGAACGAGGAGATCCCGGCGACCGAAGCGCCGCGCGAGGCGAACGCCGCCTTCGCACGGCTCCGCTACGTCGGGCAGGTGCGCGGGACGTTCCTCGTCTGCGAGGGAGAAGACGGCCTCTACGTGCTCGATCAGCACGCCGCGGCCGAGCGGGTGACCTTCGATCGACTGAAAAAGACCCACGCGATCCACGGCGTCGCGATGCAGCGCCTGCTCGTGCCCGAGGTCGTCGAGCTGTCGCCGTCGGAGGTCGCGATCCTCGAAGAGAACGCCGACGAGGTCTCGCGGCTCGGCGTCGAGGTGCGGAGCGTCGGCGACGCGGCCGTCGCCGTCCACGGCGTGCCTCGCCTCCTCGCGCGCGCCGAGCCCGCGCGGATCGTGCGCGATCTCGTCGCGGAGGTGTCGCGCGCGGCGGGCCGGCCCTTTCGCGGCGCCGTCGATCTCGTGCTCGCGACCATGGCTTGTCACGGCTCGGTGCGCGCAGGCGACGCGCTCTCGCGCGAAGAGGTCGAGGCGCTCCTCGTGTCGCTCGATCGGGTCGACTTCTCGGGTCACTGCCCACACGGGCGCCCGCTCGTGATGCGCATGACCTTCGGAGAGCTGGAGCGCAGGGTTGGTCGCTGACGCCGTCGACCGCGCCGTCGAGATCGCGCGCGCGCAGCCCGAGCGACTGCTCTGCGTCGTGGGCCCCACGGCGTCCGGCAAGACCGATCTCGCGATCGCGATCTCCGAACGGGTCGACGGCGAGATCGTCTCGGCCGACAGCGTCCAGATCTACCGCGGCTTCGACATCGGATCGGGCAAGCCGACCGCCGAAGAGCAGGCGAAGGCGCGCCACCACCTCATCGACGTCCTCGATCCGCTCGAGGCGATCGACGCCGCGTCGTACGCGCGGCTCGCGTCGGACGCGATCGCCGACGTGCGCGCGCGGGGCAAGGTCCCGATCCTCTGCGGCGGCACGTTCTTCTGGGTGCGATCGCTCTGGCTCGGCCTGGTGGCCGCGCCCGCGGCCGACGCGGCCATCCGCGAGCGCCATCGCGCGCTCGTCGAAGCCGAGGGCCGAAAGGCGCTCCACGACGCGCTCACGCGCGTCGATCCGACGGCCGCCGCGCGCCTGCACCCGAACGACGTCGTCCGCGTGAGCCGCGCGCTCGAGGTGCACGAGCTCTCGGGTCGGAGGATGTCCGACTTCCAGGCGGAGCACGGCTTTCGCGCCCACCGGATCGACGTCGTGATGGTCGGCCTCGCGACGACCCCCGCGGCGCTCGGCGAGCGCATCGCGAAGCGCGTCGAGGGCTTCCTCGCGCGCGGCTGGATCGACGAGGTCGAGGGGCTCGTCGCCCGCGGCTTCGGCGGCGCGCGCGCGATGGGCGCGGTCGGCTACAAAGAGGTCGCCGCCCACCTCGCGGATCCGAAGGCGCTCCCCCGCGAGTCGCTGCGCGACGCAATCGTGCAATCTACACGTATCTTCGCGCGCCGGCAGCGCACCTGGCTCAAGAGCGCGCCGGTGACGTGGCTCTGATTCGAGCGCCGGCTACAGGCTCAGCGTGAGATCGAGCAGCTCGCCCGCGGTCGCGGGCTTCGGCGGAGGCGCCGCGCCCTCGATCGTCGCGACCTTCGCTGCCGTGGGCAGGTTGGGCCGCGTCACGTCGGGCGAGAGCCGCGGGCCAGAGGCCTGAGGCGGCGCGGGCGCGGGGCGCTCCGGCGGCGGCCCGGGGACGCGAACGCCTTGGTGCGGCCCGTGCGGGCTCGCTCCCGGCGCGCCCTGCGCGAGGCCGGGCTCCCGCCAGCCGCCGATGAGCGTGTGCCCTTCGAGCGAAGGCGGAGGAGGCGGAATGCTCGACTTGCGCGGGGCCGGATGCACGGACGGCGCCGCGACCTGCTTGCCCGACTCCGGCGGCGGCGTGTGACGCGGCGCGCTCTCTTCTTCGTAGGTCTCGGCCTCCGCCTCCGCGGCGATCGGCCGGCGCGACGACGACGGCGTCGGCTCTTCGATTTCGTTGGCCAGCGCGGAGGCCGCGGCGATGTCGGACGGCTGCGCCGTCGGCGGCGCCTCTTCGCCGACCTCTTCGAGCTCGTCGGGCGGCAGCGTCTGCTGCCCGACGGGCTGCGCGCCGCTCTCCATCGCGATCGGCTCGTCGACGTCGATGTCGACCTCGACCACCTCGGTCGAGACCTCGACCTCGGCGTCGAGCCCGGGCGGCTCGACCTGGGTGATCGGCGGCTGCGTCTCGGGCGCGCGCGCGTGCACTTCCTCCGTCTCTTCGACCGTGGCCTCGGCGGGAGGAGGCGCGGCGTAGGCCGCCCCGTTGGTGGGCGCGCGCGGCGCGCCGGCCCGCGACTGGACGCGCGCGAGCAGCGCCTCGAGCTTGCCGATTCGTTCGTTGGCGCTCACGACGCGCCTCCTTGCTGAAGGCTCGCGACCACGTCGGCGTACTTGCCGCCCTGCTCGGCGAGCGCCTGCGCGCGCGCGGCGGTGGCCGGCGAGCCGACGAAGTAGCGCGCGACGTTACCCTCGCGACCGAGCGAGGCGGCAGCGACGTCGCGACCGGATGCCTCGGAGAGCGCACCTGCGAGCACGGCGCCGGCGAAGGCGTCGTCGCTCACGCTCGGGTTGGTGACGACGGCGATCATCGCGCGACCCCAGCGCTCGATGTGCACCGCGCCGACGCCGGCGACCGCGAGCTCACCCGCGACGTTGGCGACGAAGACCTCGACCGACGCAGCGCGAACGCCGTCGGCGCCGCCGAGCCGCTGCGCGACGCGAGCGCCGGAGGCGCGGCCGAGCTCGCGACCGATCCGCGCGAGGGCGTCGGAGGTCAGCGACTCGAGCGCCCCGCTCGGGATGAGCACGAGGCGAGACCCGCGCGAGTCCGAGGCTGCTCCAGCTCTCAGATCGAAGCGCACTGCACCGTTGGGATCGAAGTGCGGACCCGGCATGTTCCCTCGCGGCTAAGGTTATAGAGGTCTGCGAAACAGCATGTCAAATCGGCTTAGGATGGGAGCGTGAGGCTCGGAGCGCTCGTCGTCGCGTTCGTCTTGATCGGCGCGGCCGACGCCCGGGCCGATCCAGGCGAAGACGACGCGCCGGCGCCGCCGCCGGACACGGGCGTCCCGGGGCCCTGGGTGCGATACGTCGAGCGGCCGACCCTCGCCGGGGAAATTCGCACCTGCTCGATGCGCGTGCCGCTCTGCGTTCATTCGGGGCGCGGCGTCCCGGGCCGCGCCGCCCTCGACGTCCTGGCGGCGTCCGAGCGCGCGTGGGCGACGCTGACGGGGGCGATGGGGCTGCCCGCGCCGGACGTCGATCCGAGCGAGCTCCACTACCCTGTCTTCCTCGTCGACCGCGTCGACGACGACGGCGAGCGAGGCGCTACGCACGTCGCCGCGCGTGACGTGCGGTCGCGCCTCGATCGCGCGCGCGCGTTCACCGTGATCGACGCCGGCGTGCGCGCGGGCTGCGGCCTCGACGCGCTCGCCGCGCGCGAGATCGCGCGCGCCTCGATCCATCGCGCGTCGCCCGCGATGCCCGAGGGGATCGCCCGCGCCCAGACGAGCTACCTCGCGCAGCTCGTCGCGCCCTGCTCCGTCGCGTTCGCCGCCGAGAGCGCCGCCGCGTTTCAGTCGCGGCCGGATCGCAGCGTCGTCGACGGGCACGTCTCGGAGATCGGCGCGAGCGCGCAGATCGACCTCCCGAGCCGCCCCGCCGACGCGCGATTCTCCGAAGGCGCCGGCTTCTGGTGGGGCCGCATCGACTGGGCCTACTCCGTGCGGCCGGGCGGCCTCTTGATGGCGACGTGGGCGCTCTCCCCTTCCCTCACCGACGTGGGCGCGCAGCGATGGCACGACGAGCCCGACGTGTTCGACGTCTTGCGCGTGAGCTTCAAGGACGCGCTCCACACGGGCTCGACGCTCGACGATCTGCTGCTCGACACGGCGATCGCGCGCGCGTTCATGGGATCGGGGAGCGCCCACCAACCCGAGACGCGTACGCTCGGCGACGCCGCGCGCGTTCCCCTCGATTGGGATCTGCCGTGGCCGTCGGCGCCGCGGCGCGTCGCGCCACGCGCGCCGGTGCACCCGACGGGCGCGAGCTATCTCGTCGTGCGCCGTGACGGCGCGCCGCGCGACGCGCGCCTCCGCGTGGAGATCGCGTGGGAGGAGCACGCGCTCTTCCGCTGGGCGTTCGTGAAGCTCGACGCGCAGGGCCGTGAGCTGGGGCGCGTCGTGATCCCGACGCGCGAGCGCGCTGTCGAGGCGCAGATGACCCTCGCCGATCTCGGCGCGGCCGATCGGATCATGCTCGTCGGCGTCAACGCGGGCGATCCCGCCTATCGCTTCGATCCCGACGACGAAGTCTGGGAGCCGCACGGCTGGCTCCTCACGCTCGCCGCCGAGTGACGGCGGCGGCGCGCGGCGACGGCGATCGCGACACCCGCGACGAGCCATCCCTCGAGCGCGCCGGACGAGCCGGGCGCGCTCGCGCAGGCGCTGCCCTTCGCGTGGCTCGCGTACGCCGCGTTCCATCGATCGGTCGCGATCGCGAGGACGCGCGGAGCGACGATGGGCTCGCCGTCGAACGTCGCGCTGAACGTCGCGCGCGAACCGCCGCGGCCGGGAGGAGGCGTCCATACGTAGACCCACACACCGGGACCGCGCCGCTGGATCTCCGGCTGCACCTCGAGGGACTCGCCGTCGATCGACACCCGCGCGGCGAGGCGATCGCGATCGAAGAAGTCGGCGCGATGGAGCGCGTCTTCGGTGCGAAGCTCGACGATCGCGGTCATCGGCGTCGATCCGTCGGCGGGGACGTAGTCGGAGCTCAACGTGAGCCAGCTCTGATCGCGGCTCGGGAGCTGAAGGATCGGATTCTTCATCTGCTCGAGCGCGTCGAGCGTGCCGAGCGCGTCGACCTCGCCCGGGCCGGCCTGATCGTCGAAGGGCGCGGGCCCGCGGAAGCGATGCGCGCCCGCCTGGAGGAGCGCGACGACCTTGTCTTGCGTGAGCGTGGGATCCTTCTGGAAGAGGAGCGCGACCACGCCCGAGACCACCGGCGTCGACATCGACGTGCCGTTGGCGATGCCGTGCATGTCGTCGATCTGGAGGCAGCGCGAGTCGGGCTTGCCCGAGCGCGTGAGCGGGCAGCTCGGATTCGTGAAGACGCTGCCCTCCGAGCCTGGCTGCGCCGTGCGGCTCATCGCGGAGATGACGAGCGCGCCCGGCGCGGCGATCTCGGGCTTGGGGACGCCCGTCGCCGTCGGCCCCGCGCTCGAGAACCAGCAGACCTCGCCCTCGATGAGATCGCGGAACGGCGAAGGCGCGTCGAGATCGCGCGAGCGCGGCGCGGGGAACGCGCCCGTCGGGTCGAGGATGGGAACGCGCAGCGCGACCTCGGCGCCGGCGATGCTCGTCCATCGCGGGCGATTCACCGTGCAACCCACGGCGATGATCGACGGATGGGTCGCAGGGAGGTTCACCGTTCCCTCGCGCACGCCGTTCGTGAAGACCGCCTGGCGGCTCCTGCCGAGCGCGGCGTCGCCGAGCCCCTGGAGGTACAGCTCCGCCATGCCGCTCCCTTCGAGCGTCACCGCGTAGGTGCCGGCGGGCCACGCGCCCGTCCAGACGACGACGCCGCCGCGCGAGTCTTGGGGGATCGGGCTCCCCTCGAGGCCCGAGCCGTAGATGACGCCGGCGTTGTACTCGTCGGTGTTCTTGCCTGCCTGCCGGCCTTCGGCGACGGGCGCGATCCACGGACCGTCGGGGCCGTCGAGCCCGATCTTGAGGCTCGCTCCCGCGCGGAGCGTGATCCAGATCTGGACCGATCCCGACGTGGCGCCGCCCGTGCGGATCGGGACGCGCGTCGTGGCGCCTTCGGTCACGCGCACGCTCTGATGAATCGGCATCTCGACGATCGAGCCCGAGTTGCCCGCCGCCGCGAGCAGCGCGCGGCCGGGATGCTCGGGGCCGACGTGGCTCGCGATGACCTTCTCCCAGAGGAACGATCCGTCGTGGGGGCCGAAGTCGGCGCCGAGCGAGAGGTTGGCCACCATCGGGCGCTTCTCGAAGTCGGCGCGGTCGAAGAGGAACTGCACGCAGCGCACGAGATCGTCGTTCTCGATGGCCTCGCCCCTGCCGCGGGTGAAGCGGCAGAACACGATGTCGGCCGACGGCGCGATCCCGGCGTACTTGCCGCTCGAACCGCGCGCCGCGGCGATGCCGGTGACGTGCGTGCCGTGCCCGATCTCGTCGGAGGGCGCGCACTTCTTGCCGGTCTTCTCGTCGCACGTCTTCGCGCGGATGCGCGCGAGCAGCGTGTCGATCATGCGCTTCGACAGCACGGCGCCTTGCCCGACGCTCTCGGTCTGGGGATCGATGATGCCGAACTTCTTCTCCAGATCGGCAAACTCGTCGAGCGGCTGAAGCGAGAGATCGAGCATCCATTGGACACGCGTCGTCCCGTCGGCGTTGAGCATCTCCGGGTTCGTGACGTCGAGACCGGTGTCGGCGACGCCCACGAGCACGCCGGCGCCGTCGGCCGAGCGCTCGCGCCGCGCGAAGTCGGCGAGCACCCACTGCCCTGCGCGATCGAGGGTCGTGTGGAGCGGCGGCGCGACCTCGAGGTGAAGCTCCGGGTGCGCGAAGCCGAAGGCCTCGATCTTCGCCGGCGGCGCGCGCAGGCGCCCGATGCCGGGGATCACCGGATCGAGCCCGTAGTCTTCGGCGCGCTTACCCTTCGGCAGCGCGACGAGCGCGCCGACGAGGCCGGTGGCGGGCGCGAGCGTGGGCCCCGCGTGCTTGCCCAGCATGTGGACGAAGTCGACGCCGTTCGCGCGCCCGGTGACGCGCGCG
This sequence comes from Labilithrix sp., assembly GCA_019637175.1. Lineage (GTDB taxonomy): Bacteria > Myxococcota_A > Polyangia > Polyangiales > Polyangiaceae > Labilithrix. Next base: position 80,903 of record JAHBWD010000024.1, read on the forward strand.
GGCTCGAGCGCCGCGGCCGCGGGGCGCCCCGTCGCGTTACCCGGAATGGGCGCCGCGGAAGGCTCCGCGCTCGAGCTCGCATCGGTCGCGAGGGTCGCGAGGATCGCGCACGCGGTCAGCGCGCCGGCTCTCGTCCATTTTGCGCTCGAGGGGCGGCCCATCGGGGAACGAACGATCTTACACGTCACGGGTCGATTGCGCCCTCGACCTCTTCACCCTCTCCTACGGGCAGGGTCCGGGCGCGGATCCGGCCGGGAGCCACGGCCTCGTTCCAGTCGTCGGTGTACCCCTCGTAGTGGACGAGCCAGAGATCGGCCCGGCGCTCGAGGAGGACGGCGGCATACCAGAAGCCGTTCCACTCGACGTCGACGCGCTCGCCGGGGGAGCGGCGGTCGGCCACAGCCGACGGGATCGAGGCGGCCTCGGCGGCCGTGAGCGTCGCCAAAGGAGGCCCGGGCGGCACCGCCGTCACGGGGACCTCGACGGTGGGCGCCGACACCTGAGGGGCCGTCCTCACGCACGCGGCCGAGCTGGCCGCCAGGAGCACGAGCAGGAGGCGCTGCACGGTCTTTCTCCAAGTCTGGCGCAACGCTCCGTGGTGCGCCAGCTCGGCCGTGTTTTCAGACGGGGGGGACGAGGTGCTTCTTGCGCGGCCGCGCTTCGACCTTGGCCTCGAGACGCGCGAAGCGCGTGACGAGCTCGGCCCGCAAGCGATCGCCGGGAATGACCGCGTCGATCACGAGCTCGCTCGCGAGCTTCATCAGATCGATGTCGGCGCGATACTCGTCGCGCAGCTTCGCGACGTAGGCGTCGCGCTCGGCGCCCGCGGGCACCTCCTGGATCTTGTTGTAGTAGACGGCGTTGACCGCCGCCTGCGGGCCCATCACCGCGATCGACGCGGTGGGCAGCGCGATGCACGCGTCGGGCTCGAAGGCCGGGCCGCACATCGCGTAGAGGCCCGCGCCGTAGGCCTTCCGCACGACGACGCTGATCTTCGGCACCGTGGCTTCGCTCACCGCCGCGATCATCTTGGCGCCCGCGCGGATGATGCCCTGGCGCTCGACCTTCGTGCCGATCATGAAGCCGGGCACGTCGGCGAGGTAGAGGAGCGGCACGTTGAACGAGTCGCAGAGCCAGATGAAGCGCGCGGCCTTGTCGGCGGAGTCGACGAAGAGGACGCCGCCGAGCCACTTCGGCTGATTGGCGACGATGCCGACGACGCGGCCCTCGATGCGCGCGAAGCCGGTCACGATCTCCTTGGCGAAGAGCGCCTTGATCTCACACCACGAGCCTTCGTCGATGATCTCGTGGATGACCGCCATCATGTCGAAGAACTTGTTCTCGTCGGCGGGGACGATCTGCTCGATCGTCTTGCCGCTCTTCTTCGGCGCGACGGGCTCCTTGCGCGGCGGCAGGCCGGCCTCGTTCGCCGGCAAATAGCCGATGTAGCGACGCGCCCAGGCGATCGCTTCTTCTTCGGTCTTCGCGAGCACGTCGCCGCAGCCCGAGACCGAGCAGTGCATCTTCGCGCCGCCCATCTCTTCGAGGGTGACCTTCTCGCCGATGACCATCTCGGCCATGCGCGGCGAGCCGAGGTACATGCTCGCGTTGCCGTCGACCATCACGACGACGTCGCAGAACGCGGGGATGTACGCGCCGCCGGCGGCGCTCGGCCCGAAGAGGAGGCACACCTGCGGGATCTGCCCCGAGAGCTGCACCTGGTTGTAGAAGATGCGCCCCGCGCCGCGGCGCCCCGGGAACATCTCGATCTGATCGGTGATGCGCGCGCCCGCCGAGTCGACGAGATAGAAGAGCGGCGCGCGCAGATCCCGCGCCGTCTCCTGGATGCGCAGGATCTTCTCGACCGTGCGGCGGCCCCACGACCCGGCCTTCACCGTCGAGTCGTTGGCCATGATGCAGACGGTGCGCCCGTCGATCGTGGCGGTGCCGGTGACGACCCCGTCGGCCGGCAATTCGGCGTCGAGGTTGTTGGCGAGCGCCGCGTCTTCGAGGAACGAGCCCGCGTCGACCAGCTTGGCGATGCGGTCGCGGGCGAACAGCTTGCCCTGCTCGGCGTTCTTCTGGTGGTACTTCGGGGCTCCGCCCTTCTCGATGCGGCTCAGAGCTTCCTGCACTTTGGCGTCGGACGACACGCCGAATGCTTTACGGGGGAGCGCGCCCCGCATCAAGCGTAACGGTCACGGCGGTCGAAGGGCCCTGCACCGTCGCGCGCGGCTCCGCGGCCGGCGGCGCCGAGCCGGAGGCGAGGAAGCCCATCCACTCCGCCGCCGTCTTGGCGAAGACGAGCAGGCCGATCATGAGCACGAAGGCCGCGATCCCGAGGCCGACGAGCAGCCCGACGGGCCGGAGCCTTCGCGGCGGCGGCGACGCCCATCGTTCGGAGCTTCCGGGCCCGCCTCCCTCGGATCGCGGGACGAGCGGCGGCGTCAGGCCCGGCGCGGGCTCCGGAGCGCGCTTCGAGGGCGGCGCCTGGCTCGCCTCCGACACGCTGGCGACGTTCAGGGCGACGTTCACGCTCGGCTCTTCGCGTGCAGCCTGCATGCGATCGAGCGACTCGCGCGTGCGCTCCGAGGCGAGCGGCCGGAGCGCGAGCGCGAGCTGTTCGGCCGTCTGGAAGCGCTCGGTCACGTCTTTGGTGAGGCACTTGTTGATGATCGCCTCGAGCTCCGCGGGCGCGGTGGCGTAGTGCCGGAGCAGCGCCGGCTCCTTCGTGAGGACGGCGAGGCTCGCGTGGACGTTCGAATCGCCTTCGAAGGCGTGCTTGCCCGTCACGAGCTGAAAGAGCACCGCGCCCACCGACCAGAGATCGGCGCGCTCGTCGACGTCCTTGGAGTTGCGCAGCTGCTCGGGCGCCATGTACCTCGGCGAGCCGAGGACGGTGAACGCGTTCGTCATCTCGTGAGGCCCGGCGCCCAGCAGCTTGGCGTCGAGGATCTTGGAGATGCCGAAGTCGACGACCTTGACGTGAGGCCCGCCGTCGTCGCGGTGGGTGAGGAAGAGGTTCGCCGGCTTGAGGTCACGATGCACGATGCCCGCGGCGTGCGCCTCGCCGAGCGCCTCGCATACTTGCAACATACAATCAACGGCCTCTTCGTAGGGGAGCGGCCCGTCTTCCTTGAGGATGCGCGCGAGATCGCGGCCCTCGAGGTACTCCATCACCATGTAGGGAGACTGATCTTCGAGGGTGCCCACGTCGAAGACGACGACGACGTGCTCGCTCGCGATCTGCCCGATCGCGCGCGCCTCGCGCTCGAAGCGGAGGAGGATCTCCTCGGAGGCGAGCGCGGTGCGGAGGAACTTGATCGCGACGGGGCGATCGAGCTGGAGGTGATGGGCGGCGACCACGATGCCGGTGCCGCCTTCGCCGACGAGGCGATCGAGGCGATACTTCTTCGCGAGGACGTCGCCGACGTCGAGGGGGATTCCTCCGAGCGTCCCCATGGTGTTTCGAAGTGTACCAGGGACGCTACTTGCCGGTGAACACCGGCTTGCGCTTCTCGGCGAACGCCGCGAGGGCTTCGCGGCGATCGGCGCTGACGAGCACCTTGTCGTAGCTCACCTTCTCGAGCTCGAGGCCGACCTCGAGCGTCGTGTCGAACGAGCGATCGATCGCCTCGAGCGCCGCCGCTTGCGCGAGCGGGGCGCCGTTCGCGATCGGCTCGATCCACGCGACCGCGTCGTCGACGACGCTCGTGCCCGCGGGCGTGACGCGGTTGACGAGACCCCAGGCGAGCGCCTCGGCGGCCGAGAGCCTGCGGCCGAGGAGGATCATCTCCTTGGCGCGCGCCTCGCCCACGATCCGCCCGAGGCGCTGCGTACCGCCCGCGCCGGGGATGATGCCGAGCGTCGTCTCGGGCAAGCCGATCTGCACGTGCGCCGCCGCGACGCGCATGTCGCACACGAGCGCGAGCTCGAGGCCGCCGCCGAAGGCGACGCCGTTGAGCGCCGCGATCACGGGCTTGGGCGATCGATCGAGCGGACCGAGCTCCGAGCGATAGAGCTCCACCTGCACGCGAATGTCGTTCTCGCTCATCCCTTGGCGCTCTTTGAGATCGGCGCCGGCGCAGAACGCTTTGTCGCCGCGGCCGGTGATGACGATCGCGCGCACCGAAGGATTGCTCACCGCCTCGCGCGCGAGCTTGCCGAACGCGAAGAGCGTGGCCCGCGAGAGGCTGTTCATGCGCGCTTCGCGCTCGATCGTCCAGACGACGACGCTGCCGCGCTGCTCGACCTCGATGGGAAAGGACTCGTCCGCCATGCGATGCCGTTAGCATCGCCCGGTCAGGGACTGAAGACCTCGTTCGCGTCGCGGAAGGTGAGCTTCGGCTTCGGCTTGGCCTTCTTCGCCTTCTTCGTCGCTTCGGGGACGTCCTTCTCCGGCTCGGGCTCGTCGACGGGCTCGGAGACCGTGACGACCGGAGGCGCCTGGACCGCGCTCGCCAGGTTGCCGGCGCCGGGGAGGCTCGTGAGGGCGGGCGGCGGAGGCGGGCCGACGATCTCCGTCGACGCGAGGCGCGCGCCGGCGGCCGGCTTGAGATCGTCGGTGAGCTCCGCGACGGTGAGGACCGCGAAGAGGAGCGCGAGCGACGCGCCGACGGCGGTGCCGGTGTGGATGCCCACGCGCTTCCAGTCGATCGACTGGACCCACGCCTGGAGCTCGTCACCCAGCGTGTCGAAGGGCTGCCGCAGCGCGACGAACGGATGCGGGCGCTCGCCTCGGATCTTCAGCCAGTCCTTGCACGCGATCGCGAACGCGAAGAGCGCGCCGCGCACGCGCCTGAGGTGCGAAGGCCCGCGCGACGCGGTGACGTCGAACGAGAGGCGCGACGCGCGATACGAGACCGGTGCGTCGAGATCGGCGAGCGTATAGACGCGGTAGGTGCACGGCGCATCCGAAGGCAGCGCCGGCGGCGGACCGGGATCGCTCACGCGCACGCCCGAAGGAGGGGCCTCCTCGAGGAGATCGGCGTCGTCGAGCGCCTCTTCGATCTCCGCGGCGGGCTTCTCCTCGTTCTCCTTCTTCTCGTTGGAGACGTGCCACGGCGGAATGACCTCGCGCACGGTCTTCTCCGCGTTGCGGATCTCCCGCTCCGTGCTCGCGGCCGCCTGCATGACCGCGGCAGGCGGCGGCGGGATCGCGTTCATGGACGGACGCGCGCCAGCGCGCGCCGAAGGGCTCGCCGTTCGTCCCATACGACGAGCCACGAGCACGCGGCGCGCCAACGTTCACCCGGCGCGACACGCCTCGAGAGCGCAGTTTTTCAGCCGCACTGGTTCGCGTGCATCCAGCGGCCTACATCGGGCTCGATGGACACGACCCGATCCAGTTGATGGATGTGGGCCGCAGCAACCGCGCACCAACCGCGTCAGAACGCCCCGCCGACGATCAGCCCGCTGGCGCCGCCGAGCTGAGGCGCGACGTACACGGACGACCTCGCGCTCTCCTTGCTCTTCGCGGGGCCGTTCGTGGCGAGCCCGACGATCAGGAGCGTGAGGCCCGCGCTCTGCGCGAGGAAGCTCGCGGTGAGCGCCGCGACCTGTCCGCCGGACGGCTTGCCGACCGCGGCCACCACCGGCGGGCCGAAGAGCGGGATCCACACCACACCTTCCTCGCTGTTCCTGCACTTGATGTCCCCGCAGATCGCCGCCACCGTCACGCCGGTCGCGAACCACGCCGTGGCGAGGAGGCCTGTGCCGAGCCCGACGAGGAGCCAGTTGGGGCGCCGCTCGCCGTCGACGCGCGCCTCTTCGTCGCGTTCGTCGCGCGCCCCTTCGGCGCGGCCCTCCTCGTCTCGCTCTTCGGGCCTCGCGCGCGCCGCCGGGGACCGGCGCGAGGGCGTCGACGCGACGGGCGGCGGGGCCGGCGCGACTTCGGGCGGCGGGACCGGCGCGCTCGCCGGCGGCGGCGCGGCCGGAGGCGGAAGCGCCGTCGCGGGAGGCGGCGACACGCACCGCCCTTTCTCGCAGATGCGGTCACCTTTGCACTCCACGTCGTTCTTGCAGTCCGCGTGGGCGCGGGTCGCCGCGAGCAAGACGGCGAGCGAGGCGACGAAGACGACCGAGCGCTGCAATTGGCGGTTCACCATGACACGTCCCATGTCAATCCGACTGGGGCAGGCGTGTCGATGGTCATTCGTTGCGCCGAGCGGTGCCGCTCAGCGCTTCTTTCCGACCGGGCGCCTCGTCGAGGCCTTCGTTTTCGAAACCTTCGGCGCCCGGCTCGCGCTCGGTTTGCCTGACGCTTCGAGCTTGCTGAGGCGCGCCTTGAGCTCGAGCTGCTCGGTCTGGAGCTTCTCGACGTCGTCCTTGAGCTGGTCGGTCTGTTTGCGCTCGCTGCCGAGATCGCGCACGACCTCGCGGATCCGCCGGCGAACGCGCGGATCCAGATCGATCTCGGCGCGCGCGCGCAGCGCCGCGCGCGAGCGCGCGTCGGCGAGATCGGAGAGCGCGCGCACGATGTCGATGCGCAAGACCGGATCGGCGTCGTCGAGCAGCTCCTCGAGGTGCTCGCGCGCACGCCGATCGGTCGAGAGCTTCGGGACGGCGAGCGCCGCGGCCCGACGCACGCGCGAGGGATGCCCGTAGCGCGTGCGCGCATAGAGATGAGGGAGCGCGCGATCGTCGCGCAGGGCGGCGAGCCCGTCGATCGCCCCGGCGGCGACGACGTCCGCCCACGAGGACCGATTCATGACGTCGAGCAAGACGTCGAAGGCCTGAGCCTGCCGCGTCTTGCCGAGCGCGCGCGCCGCTTCGGCCTCGACGAGGTAGCTCTCGTCGCGCAGCGCGTGCGGCTTCAGCGCGTCGACTGCGGCGGTCGTGCGGAAGCGCCCGAGCGCGTCGATGACGGCGCGGCGAACCTTCGGGTGCGCGACCGACGTCGCGCCGGCGAGCACCGCGAAGGCCTCGCGCGCACGGATGCGTCCGAGGGCGTCGGCGCACTCGGCGCGCACGCCCCAGAACTCGGCGTCGTCGCGGAGGCGCTCGGCGAGCGTCTGGATGGTCACCGGATCGTCGCTCCGCGAGAGCGCCTGCGCGGCGAGCCAGCGGCCGCGCGCCGTCGGCGCTTGCGCGAGCTGCTGGCGCAGCAGATCCGGCGGCGCCTTCACCGTCACGTCGCCGAGGATGCGCATGTCGGGATCGACCACGACGAAGCGAGGTCGCTCCTTGCACGGGATGGCGAAGCAGTCGGTGCGCGCCGTGAGCTTCACCTTCTCTCGCCGCGGCTCCTTCGAAGCGCCCTCGGCGATCGCGAGCACGAGCGGCACTTCGAACGCGTTCGGCACGCCGTCCTGCGTGCTCTGCGTCTGCTTGACCGCGCACGTGAGGACGCCGTTCTCCCACGAGAGATCGACGTCGATCTCGGGGTGCCCCGGCTTCATCACGAGCTCCTCGAAGCGCCTGCCGAGGCTCCGGCCCGACACCTCTTCGAGCGCGCGGAGCAGATCGCGCGTCTCGACGATGCCGCGCGCGTGACGCGTGAGGTAGGTCGAGACGCCCTTCCAGAAGAGCGCGTCGCCGAGCTCGGTGCGGAGCACGTGGAGCGCGAGGCCGCCCTTCTCGTAGAGGTGACGATCGAACAGATCGAGCGGCGCGTCGTAGTCTTGACACACGACGGGGCGCCGATAGCGGCCGTGCGCCTCGGAGAGGTACGAGCCGAGGTCGTTCTTGACGCCCCACTCGTACTCGTCGCGCCCGAGGTGCTTCTCGCGCCAGACGTGCTCCATGAAGGTGGCGAAGCCCTCGTTGAGCCATCCCTCCGACCAGTCGCGGCACGTCACGTAGTCGCCGAACCACTGATGGGCGAGCTCGTGGGCGATGAGATCGTCGCTCGTGACGTCGATCGCCGCGCGCGCGTCGAGCAGGATGTGCTCGTACATCGTGGTGGCGGTGGTGTTCTCCATGCCGCCGAAGATGAAGTCGCTGACGACGACCTGGGCGTACTTGTTCCACGGATAGGGAACCCCGGTGAGCTCGGAGAAGTAGCTCACCATCTCGGCGGTGCGCGCGAAGGTGCGTCGCCCGTCGGCCTCGCGGCCCTTGGGCACGAGGTAGCTGAGCGGGACGTCACGCCCGCCCGCGGCGACGCTGTCGTTGAAGACGTCGAACTCGCCGGCGACGATCGTGACGAGGTAGCTCGGGTGCGGATCGCTCATCTTCCAGTGGAAGATCTCCGCGCCGCCTTCCTTGCGCCGCTCGGCGAGCTCGCCGTTGGAGAGCACGTAGAACCCCTCGGGCACGCGCACGCGCGCCTCGGTCGTCATCTTGACGTGCGGCTTGTCGTGGCAGGGAAAGACGTGACGCGCATCCTCCTCCTGGAACTGCGTCCACGCCTGCCGGGGCCGCGCCGGCACGTGCTCGTCGGGCTCGAGGAAATAGATGCCCTTGCGGGGCGTCGCCGCGTACGCGACCGTCAAGACGCCGCGCTCGAGCGCGCGCGGGATCGAGGCGACGAGCCTGCGCCCGTCATAGATGTACTTTACATCTTTACCGTCGACCTTCACGCTCTCGACGGTGAAGGCGATCGCGTCGAGCTCGATCGCCTCCGCGTCGGGATCGGTGCGCACGAGGGTGAGCGACGCGCTGCCGCGGACGCCGCGCTCGGGAAAGCGCAGCGTCAGATCGAGCGCGACGTGCTCGATCGCGAAGGGGCGATCGCGCTCGAAGTGTCGAGGGCTCGACGCGAACGCGAACGGCCTCGCGCCTGCGTGACCATGCTCGTGCTCGTGATGATGCTCGTGCGCGCCCCCACAACGCGCGTGATCGTGACGGAATCGGACGCTCATCGGCGGGGCATCATACTCGGATCGCGCGCCGCCTGCGGTCGCTCGTGCGCGTCGGATCGAGCGTTACCAGAAGATGGAAGTCTCGACCGAGAGACCCGGCAGCACGGGCTCGCCGCTGATCTGCGCCGGCGCTTCGAGGCACTCGACCGCCAGTGACGGTCGATAGACGTAGACGCGCTTCTCGTCGGCGTCGATCAGCCATGCGAGGGTGGCGCCGTTCTCGACGTACTCACCCATCTTGGCCATGAGATCGTCGAGGCCATCCGAAGGCGAACGAAGCTCGACGACGAAATCGGGGCACAAGGGAGCGAACTTGCGCCGCTGCTCGTCCGTGAGCGCATTCCATCGCTCGCGCTTCACCCATGCGACATCGGGGGACCGCTCGGCTCCGTTCGGAAGAATGAACCCGGTCGACGAGTCGAAACCGACCCCGGTTCCGTCGGCGCGAACCCACGCTCCGAACGCGACGATGAGCTCGAAGTTGCGCCGCCCCGTCTCGGCTCCCGTCGGAGACATGATCACGATCTCTCCGTCTTTCGTCCGCTCGATCCGAAGGTCCCGGTTCATCCGGCAGAACTCGTAGAGAGCCTCGTCGGACATTCGCACCGCCGGCTGGAGTCGCACCGGCAGGTGCCTTACGGGAGTAAGGATCGGTACGGCCGCTGCAGCCATGACGAAACCTTAGCACGGTCCGACGAGCGCTTCCGCGCGCTGCGGCGAGAAGGACCCTCGACACGACTTCAGGGCAGCCCTTTCGGGGGCGGCCGAGCTCGGCGCGAGAGCGCGAAGGCGCCACGCCGAGGCCGGGCGGATCCCCGCCCGCTGTCGGATCAGCGGCCGAGCGCTTCGGCGCGGTTGACGATGCGCGGCGTGAGGAAGATCACGAGCTCGTTGCGCGTGTCGCTCGCGCGGCGGCGCTGGAAGAGGACGCCGAGGATCGGGATGTCGCCGAAGAACGGGATCTGATCGAGGTTGCGGCCGGTGTTTCGCGTGTAGATGCCGCCGATGACCGCCGTGTGACCGTCCATCACGAGGAGATCCGTCTCCGCCTCGCGCTTCAGGATCGTGGGATCGCCTCGCGCCGAGGTCTGGTTGAAGTCGGGCTCGTCTCGGTTGATCTTCACGTGCATCGCGACCGATCCGTCGGCGGTGACGTGAGGCTTCACGAGGAGCTGGAGCTTCGCCTCCTGGAACGTCGTCTGCACGCCCTGCGCGCTGATCTGCGAGAACGGGATGAGCGTGCCCTGGCTGATGCGGGCGTCGCGGTTGTCGAGCGTGAGGATGCGCGGGCTCGACACGATGCGGAGCAGACCGCTCGCCTCGGCCGCGGAGAGGCGGAGGCCGATGTTGAAGTTGTTGTCGACCGATCCGAGCGAGAAGCCGAGCGCGCCACCTTGACCGGTGCCGGTCGCGGCCGGGAGGTTCACGGCGAAGTTCGGCTGCGCGACGTTGCCGAGGAACGGCGACAGACCGCGCGAGTTGGTGTTCTGGTCGTAGTTACCGCCGGCGACGCTGACGCGCGACGGGAACGCGATGCCCGTCGGGTTGCCCGTGGCCTCGGAGAACGTGGCGTCGCCGCCCCACTGGATGCCGATGTCGCGGAGGTAGCGGCTCGTCGCTTCGACGATGCGCGCCTCGACGAGGACCTGCGGGGTCTGCGTGTCGAGCGAGCGAACGAGCTCCTCGATGTTGTTCAGGTTGCCCGAGATGTCGCGCGCGATGAGCACGTTGGTGCGCTCGTCGACGGCGATGGATCCGCGCGGCGAGAGCAGATCCTTCGCGCGCGCCTGGAGCTCGTCGGCCTGCGCGTAGCTGACTGGGATGAGGCGCGTCTCGAGCGGCGTGAGCTCGTACTCCTGGCGCGCCGCGGCGAGGCGGAGCTCGCGCTCCTTCTGGAGCGTCGCGAGCGGCGCGACGCGGATCAGGTTGCCCGAGCGCACCATGCCGAGGCCCTTGGCCTGGAGCACGACGTCGAGCGCCTGGTCCCAGGGCACGTTGCGCATCCGGATCGTCACGTTGCCCGAGACGTCGTCGGCGGTGACGATGTTCACGCGCCCGACGTCCGCGAGCAGGCGGAGGATGTTGTGGATGTCGGCGTCCTTGAGATCGAGATCGATCCGGCGGCCGGTGAAGCGGCCCTGCGCGTTGAGCGTCGCGGCGAAGCCCGCCGTCTCGCTCGCGCCCTGGACCTCGACCTTCACGTTGTCCTCGCCGTGGATCGAGGTCTCGATCTTCGGGCCGCCGTCTTCGGTGCGCTCGCGCGCGACGGTGACCGACTTGCGGAGCAGCGGCTTCGCGCCCGCCTTCGGCGCGTCGAACGCCCAGATGATCGCGTTGCCGTCGACGGCGATGCTGCCCTGCGCCATGCCCTCGCGATCGATCTCGATGATCGTCGACTCGGTCTTCTCGTCGTACGACGTGATGATCGTCTTGAGCGGACCGTGATGGGCCGTGAGATCGGTCGTGCGCGCGAGCTCCTTGGGGAGCTGCGTCTTCTTCAGCTCGAGGCGCGCGCGGCCGCCGGCGGTGGTGGAGAGCGAGTACGAGGGCGCGGCGCTCGTCGTGATGAGCACGCGGTCGCACGACGTCGTGCAGGCCTTCGGCCGCTCGAACCTCACGTCCGTGAGCTCGACGGCCGCGGGGGCGTCGACCTTGGCGACGGGATCGGGCCCCTGCGACGGGCCGGTCGCGGCCGCGGGCGTGAGCATCACCTTGAGCGACGTGCCTTCGGCGCGCACGCGGTAGGTCGCCTGCTTGACGAGGCTGACCGACAGGCGCGTCATCGTGCCTGCTTCGGTCTTGAAGCCTTGGGTGAGCACGCCGCCCACGACGCCGACCTGGGAGGTGATGGCCTCCTTGACGCCTTGCGCGTCGGCGTTCGCGATGTCGACGAGCAACCTCTTGCCGCCGCTCTCGACGCGCACGTTGAAGACCGGCGCGGTCGTCCCCACGACCTCGATCTCGGTGGCGCCGGTCGAAGTATCCGTCGCGCGGATCTTCACGTCGCGAACGTGGTTCGGAGCGCCGTCGGCCCAGCTCAGCGTCGCGGAGAGCACGATCGCCTGAGCCCCGAGCACCGACAGCACCCGCTTCTGAATCGAACCCCTCATACGCCGTTGCATGCCTTCGGCTCCTCGCATCGTCGTGGGTTCATTCGTCACACACGACGTCGCGACTGAAACGGTAGATCGCGTGCGTTGGATGATCCCAATTTGTGGAGAACGAATTCGGCAGAGAGAAGCGAGAGAGCGTGAAAGAGAGGCGCAAAAACGCAGAAGCGAGGGATCCGCTCGCGGATCCCTCGCCTCTGTTTCTTGGGCTCCGCCCCCTCGCTTCGCGAGACTCCCCCGCTACCGTTCCAACCGGCCCGGCGCGTGCGCCTTCGGCGCCACGGCGCGCAAGCGCGCCTGGCTCTCAGTCGACGGCGCGCTGCTCTTGCTGCTCGGGGTGCAGCGTGACGACGCGCGAGATCGGAGGAATGCCCGGCTGCGCGGGATCCTCGCGGATGAAGACGATGTCGCCGTCGCGGACTTTGTCGACGCGCCAGTTGATCTGGTAGTCGGCGCCGTTGGTGCCGCCGATGTGGACGATCTCGGGCCGCCCGACGAACGTGCCGCGCTTGAGGACGTGCCCCTTGCCGTTCGGGTCGACGACCATCGCGCGAGGGAAGTCGCCGCCGGTCACGATCGCGACGAGCTTCAGCTCGTCGATCGAATACTGCGGGAGCACGACCTCGCGATCGTTGCGCGTGATCCGCTTCTGATCGGGCGGCGCGAACGTCGCGATGTACGTGCGGAACGGATCGCGGTTGCGATCGCTCTCCACGAAGTCGTTCTCCGCGAAGTCCATCCGGCCGAGCGGCGGGGGCGCTGCTGGGCCCGCGTCGGCGGCGGCGGCGGAGGCCGTGGCGGTGGGCGCGGTGGTCGCGCCCGTGTTGGCCGCCTGGAGCGCCTTGTCGGGGCTGCAGCCGGCGATGATCGCCGTCGCGACGCCGGCCGAGGCGAGAAGGAAGATCGTCTTCATCACTTGCCTCCGGCGGCCGGCGTGCCGGCGGCGGGTGTCGCGGGCTTCTTGAGGAGGTGGAACGTCGTCGCGAGGCAGCTCGCCTTCAACACGACGTCTTCACCTTCGAGCTTCGGATCGCCGAGCTCGAGGTTCTCCATGTTGATGATGCGGTCTTGCTTGCCGACCTCGTAGACGAACTTCGCGATCTGGTGGAAGCGCCCCGTGATCTGGAGGCGCATCGGCACCTTGGCGAAGAACGCCTGCGGAACTTCGTCCATCGGCGTCCACGCCTTGAGGTCGATGCCGCTGATGTTCGAGACCGCCTGGAGCGCGGAGAGGAACGTCGCCGCCTCGGTGTCGGTCGGCAGGATCTTGTTGAGCTCTCGCTGCTTCTGCTGGCGCATCGCGAGCTCGTCGCGATCGGCGAAGTAGCTCGCCTGCGACTGCCGCTGGCGCGACAGCTCGGCTTCGAGGTTGCTCGTCTGGTACTTCTCGCGATCGATGCGCGCCGCCACGTCGGTGTGGAGCAGCACGTAGTACGCGACGCCGAGGAGCGTACAGAGGACGGCGCCGACGCCGATCTTTCCCGCCAGAGGGAGACGGCCCAGGGTCAAGGTCGCCATGGCTAGTACCTCACCTTCGCGCTCATCTCGTAGCGCAGGAGCTCGAGCTTCGTGACGGTGTCGACCGACTTCTGCGCCGGCAAGAGGCGCACGTCGTAGAAGTAGTCGCTGAGCGCGAGGCGCCGCAAAAACTCGGAGACGTCTTCGCCGTCACGCGCGAGGCCGGTCAGGCGCACCGTGCGATCCTGCTCCTTGTAGGAGATGAGCCAGAGCCGCCGCGGATCCCAGTTGGGGTTGGGCACCGCGCTCGGGTTGTCGCGCTTGAGCTGCTCCAGCTTGTCGCGCTCGACGGTGGGGCCGCGGCCCGGCGTGAGGATACGCGTCAGCTCGAGCATCGTGGCGGTCGGGCCGCTGCGCGCGCCCTGGAGCTTCTGGATGGCCTCCTCGCGGTCGCGCAGCTCCTTGAGCTGCGTCTTGATCTCGGCGTGGTTCGAGATCTCGCGCTTGATGGCGTCGATGTTCGCCGTCAGCTCCTGGTTGTGCTTCTGCACCTGCGTGAGCTGGTCTTGCTTCGTCTTGTAGACGAAGAGGAGCACGATGACCTCGAGGAGGATCGCGCCGAGAACGAAGGCGAGCCACGCTTGGCTGCCTTCGCCGCCGACGACCTCGATGCCCGTCGCGTCGCCGCGTCTGCGGATCTGCTTCTTCTGGGGCAGTAGGTTGATGCGAATCACGACCGGCGCTCCTTGTCCTGCCTGAGGCTGAGCCCTAGCGCGACGACGAGCTGCGCCGCCCGCACGCGCATGTCTTGCTCGTTGACGTACTTCGCGTCGGCGGTGAGGTTCGCCGTCGGGTCGAAGACCTGCACCGGGACGTGGGCGCGCTTCTCGATCGACTGGCAGAGCGGCGCGAGGTACGCGCTGCCGCCCGAGACGAAGATGCGGCTGATCTCGGACTCACCGCTCGTCGCGAGATAGAAGTCGAGGCTTCGCTGGATCTCGCCCGCGAGCCCGTCGCACGCCGACTGGATGATCTGGTGCACTTCCTGGGGCACGATGTCGGTCGGCCCGCCGCCGCACTTGTAGGCTTCGGCCTGCTCGAACGGCACGTTGCACTGCTTCTGGATCTCTTCGGTGATCGAGTTGCCCGCGTTCGTGATCTCGCGGGTGAACGCCGACACGCCCTTGGAGACGATGTTGAGCGACGAGACCGCGGCCCCGACGTTGAGGAGCGCGATCGTGCCGTCTTCGGGCAGCCCGTGCTGGTACTCGAAGATGTTCTGGATGGTGAACGCGTTGATGTCGACGATCACCGGCTTGAGCTTCGCCTCGCGGACGATGGCGGCGTAGTCGTTGATCTCGTCTTTCTTCGCGGCGACGAGGAGCAGATCCATCTGCCCGGCGTCGGGCCGGCGGCGGAGCACCTCGTAGTCGATCGACATGACCTTGATGTCGAACGGGATGTGCTGCTCGGCCTCCCAGCCGATCTGCTCTTCGAGCTCCTCGTTCGTCATCATCGGCACGGTGATCTTTCGGACGATCACCGATTGGCCGTAGACGCCGATCGCCACGTCCTTCTGCGAGATCTTCGAATCGTGGAAGATCTTCATCAAGGACTCGACGACGGCGCCCGAGTTCATGACGTGGCCATCGATGATGGCCTGGGGTGGCAGCGGCGCGAATCCGTAGCGGACGACCTGGAGCTTTTTCCGGGCCTCCTTCAGCTGCACCACCTTGATGGCGCTCGCGCCGATGTCGACTCCGACCAGGTTTTTCCCTTCGCCCAACATTGCGCTACAAAGTGTGGCAGTCCGCGCCTGCGCCAGTCAAAAACTCGGTGACCGCGCCGGTCGATTGTTCCTCGCGGGCTGCATCCATCAGCCCCGATTGCCTTACCGGTGGGTGTCGCGCGGCGCGTCGATAAGTAATCAACGAAGTCGACCAACTGCAAGACGGGCCTCCGCTCGAGCTCCCGCGGCGATGCGACGCTCGCGCTCCCTCACCGGCGCTCAGGCGTCGGGCTCGCGCGCTTCGATGGGGTCGACGCGCTCGGCCGTGATGCGAAGCAGGCTCCGTGACGCGAGGCACATCGCGCGCGCGTGCGCCAAGCGTTCGCGCGCTTCGGCTGCGGGGAGCCTCCGAACGACGGCCGAGCCCGACCGGTGAACGACGAGCATCCGGTGCGTCGCGTCCGCGTTCGAGAGGTCGAAGGCCTCGCACATGACTCGCACGACGAGCTCCATGGTGGTGACGTCGTCGTCGTGAAACACGATGTCGAAGACGCCGTCGCCGGGCGGCACGTCTTCGACGCCATGGCGGCGCTCGACGGTGTCGAGGAGCGCGGCGACGGCGCGGTCCTCGAAGAGCGCGAGGACGAGGTCTTCCTTGGCGACGGCGCGTACCGTGAGCCATCCGCGGAGCGCGCCCGCCCGCGTCAACACCACCTGGAGCGCGCTCGACGACGTGGGCTCGACGCTGCCGTCCCGATAGAGCGCCGAAACGGGCAGCGCGCGGACGCGCGCGTCGACCCGCAGCCGCAGATCGTCGAGCCCGAAGGTCGCGAAGAGCTCGGCGGCCTCCGCGCTGGCGACGAGCATCGCGAGGAGGTGGATCGGGTCGACCGTCTCGTGCTGGTGTGCGCGCGCGAGGTCGCGCGCGCCGCTGCACAGACGCGCGGCGTGCGCGTCGAGTCGCGGGCCACCCATCAATCGAACCTACCAGACCGGCAGCTTCACGCCTTCAAGGTGACGTTCACGATCGTGCCGCCGCGCTTCGCCTTGATCTCGAGGCGCCGCTGTTCGGCGAGCTCGACGCGCGCGTCGAGGTAGTCGGCGATCTTCGCGAGGGGCTTGCCGCCGAGGGCGACGAGCACGTCGCCGACGCGGAGGCCCGCCTTCGCCGCGGCGCCGCCCGCGTGGATCTTGCGGATCGCGATCGCGCCGTCGTGCTGCTCGATCGAGAAGCCGGCGTCGGGCGGCGGCTTGCCCAGCGAGAAGAGGCGGCCGAGGTAGTCGACCGCGACGATGAGCTTGCGCTGCGCCTCGGCGATCGAGAGCACCGTGCCGAACGCGGGATCCTTCCACGAGCCAGCGCGCGCCGCCGCGGGCGCGAACGCGAAGCGCAAGACGGAGTGATCGCGGACGGCGGGGCCCGCGTAATAGAGGATGGGGACGTCGTGACGGCGGTTCGCCACGTCGAGCACCGTGCCGAGCGGCAAGAACGCCGTGCCCGCTTCGAATTTCGGGATCTCGTTGCGGAAGCTCGCGAGCCAGCCGACGTGCGACTTCGGCGCGCTCTTCACGCCGAGGCGGTTCAGCAGCGCGGTCGCGGGGACGAGCTCTCCCGCGCCGTAGACCATCACGATCTCGAAGACGTGATCCGGGAGCTCGCTCATGTGCAGATCCTCCGGCGAGCCGCCGGCGAGCGATCGCGTGTGCCGCGTCTTTCCCCAGCGCACGCCGTGCACGTAGCGGCTCGCCATCGAGATCGATCCGTCGGGATGAAAGCGACGCGCGACGCCGTGGAGCTTTCCTTTGTCGTCGAACTGCGACGCGCCGACCATCGTGCCGTCGGGGCGCCACCACTTGAAGTCGCCGACGGGCGTCTTGCGCTTGCGCGTGCCGAGCTCCCACTCGGCGTCCTTCTCGATCCAGATCGCCGCCTTCGGCACGGTCTTCGGGCGGCCGGTCTTCTTCGGCGCGCTCGCCTTCGCGGCGGTCTTTTTCGCCGGGGTCTTCTTCGCGACGACCTTCTTCGCCTTGGCCATGACTACATTCCACCTTTGAGCGTGAGCCGGCACCACCGGCACGACCACGTCTCGCCTTCGTGCGCGGCGACCGTCGCTTCGTAGCGCCCGGGCACGAGCCGCAGCACCGTGCCGAGACCGTCGAAGATCGTCGTTCGAAGCGAAGCCGGCGGATCGGCGTCGGCGAGCGCGCGCAGATCCGAGACGTCGGCGAGCTGCGCCGCGGCGGTCGGCGACCAGACGAAGACGGAGGCGCCGCTCGACAAGAGGATGTCGGCGGCGCGCTCCTCACGATCGCTCCGCGGCTCGACGAGCGCACGGACGGCGCGCTCCTCTTCGGCTTCGTTCTCGTCGCCGCTCGGCCACGTGCGCAGCATGAGCACGGCGTCGCGCGCGGGCGAGATCGCGATCTCGACGACGCCCGGACCTTCCGTGTCCCAGAACAGGCCGTGCTGCGTCGGCGAGATCGGATGGGTGAAGGCCTCTTCGCTCTGGTGCGCCTGCCACGCGGCGTCGTAGGCGCTCTTCGGCGAGAGCTCGGCCCACATGCGGCGGCGGTCGGGCAGCGCGATCTCGATCGAGCCGTCGTCTCTCTCCGCGACGTTCGCGCCGGAGAACGTCGCCCTCACCGCCGAGACGAGCGCTCGGAGCTTGGCCTGCGCCTCCTCGTGCGAAGCGCACGCTTCGAAGCGATGTCCGCCGTCTTGCGCGAACGGTGGCGGCAGCTCGCGCGTGAACTGACCCCAGTAGTGGAGCGTCTTCTGCGTGCCGGGGATCGACGCCGCGCCCGTCCAGTGCGCGAAGCCGTCGACGTCGGCCACGAGCAGCGGCCCGCCCTCACACGCGATCGTCGCGACCCACTTCATCGATGCCGCAGGCTATCCGGCCTGGGCCCCGCGCGAAAACCCCCAGCCGCCGGCTCAAATCGTAGTATTTTCGACGCATTACAAGCTGCCCGATCAGGCTTTCCGCCGGGCCGGGATCGACGTAAGGGTTCCGGCGGCATGATGTCCCGCCTCTGCTCCGCGTCCTTCGCGCTCGCTGCCGTCGTCGCTCTGCCCTGCCTCGCGCAGGCCGACGTGCAGCACACCGTCGCTCGCGGTCACACGATCGAGGCGATCGCCAACCGATACCGCGTGACGCCGAAGCAGATCATCGAGGCCAACCGCCTCAAAGACGTGAAGAAGCTCCGCATCGGCGAGGTGCTCACGATCCCGACGAAGGACATGCCGGCGAGCGCGAAGGCGAAGCTCGAGGCCGAGAAGAAGAAGAGCGAGCCGGCCAAGAAGGAAGAGCGCGCGGGCCTGAAGCCCGGCGACAAGGTCGCCAAGAACGGCAAGCCGACCGGCCGCGAGACGACGACGTTCGCGATGAAGCCGAAGACGCCCGGCGTCGTGCACATCAAGCGGGTCGCGACGACCGAAGAGGCCGAAGTTCGCATCGGCGACAAGCGAGGTCGCGTCTCGCCGACTGCGCTCAAGTCGTTCGAGAAGCTCTTGCGATCGCCTTCGGGCATGGCGCACCCGATCGACGCGCGACTCGTCACGCTGCTCGGCATCGTGTCGAACCACTTCGGCAGCCGGAAGATCGAGGTCGTCAGCGGCTTCCGTCCGTTCACCCCGACGCAGTACACGGCGCACTCGAACCACAACCACGGCAAGGCGATCGACTTCCGCGTCGTGGGCGTGCCGAACGAGGCGGTGCGCGACTTCTGCCGAACGCTCAAAGACGTCGGGTGCGGCTACTACCCGAACTCGGTCTTCGTGCACATGGATGTGCGAAGCCAGAGCGCGTTCTGGATCGACTACTCGAAGCCGGGCGAGGCGCCGCGCTACAACGCGCCCAACGTCGACGCCGACGAAGGCACGAGCGACGTCCATGACGAAGGTCACGCATCGGGCGCGTCGACGGACGCTTCGCCCGCTCCCTCTGCTTCTCCTTCGCCCGCGCCCGCGCCGGCGCCCGCGGAAGAAGCGCCGAGCGAGCCTCCGGCGACGCCGCCGACCGGCAACTGAATCGACGAGCCCTACTTCTTCTTCGGCGGCTCGACCGGATGCGTCGGCTCGAACCGAAAGCCGCGAGGCAAGAGCGGCTTGCCCATCGCGTAGATGGTCGTCTCCTCGTAGCGTGATCGCGGAGGCGTCGCCGTGCCCGCGCGAAAGAGCGCGCCGCGCGAGCCCGCGCCTCGATCGAGGAGCACCGCGCGCTTGCAGCCCGCGCGCACGAGCAGCTCGCCGAAGATCTCCGCCTCCACGTCGCGCGGCGTGCGCAAGACGTAGACGCGCCCGTCGGCGCTCTGCCCCAGCGCCGCGCGCGCGCGCCCGCGCGCGACGATCTTCGCGTCTTCGAGCAAGAGCGGCAGCTCCACCGCGTCGGTGTGCGCGGGCACCTGAGAGAAGGCGCGCGCCGGCGCGATCGAGAGCTGGCCGTCTTCGGTCGCGACGAGCACGCCGGCGTGCTCGCCGCCGCTCATCGGGAGCACGATCCTTCCGTCGGCGGCGAGGCCCCGCAGGCGCTTTGCGTCCGAGGTGCCGAGCGTCAGCGCGAAGAGCACGCGATGCGCGTCGTCGGCGCCCAGCTCGTGCGCCCGCGCCGCGCCGGTCTTGGCGTCGGGCTCCTGGGTCCCCACGCGCACGCGGAAGCTCGCGCGCGCCGGCTCGATCTCCAGCACGTCGATGCCGCCCGAGGCGTGCCCGCGCCAGAGCCCCGCCATCCACGCCGGCGCCGGCTGCACGCCCGCGTCGGGCTCCCACGCGATGCGCTCGCCCTCGATCGCCGGCGGCGTCGGATCGTGCATCGTCATGTAGAAGAAGTCTTTCGGCGCGTACTCGATGTAGCGCGCCGTATCGATCTCCATCTGCGTCGAGAGCAGCTCGGACTTGTAGTTGCGCCCCTTGAGCTCGCTGATGTTCGTGAAGAGAAACCCCGTGTGATGCGGGTTCATGTCGAGGTGCATCCCGTACACGCACGACGCCATCTTCATCGCCTTGCCGAGGGTGGTCGCGCTCACGTCGTCGCCCCACGCGTAGAGCAAGTGGCCCGCGTTCGTGACGCAGAGGCCCGATCGCTCGGTCTGCATCGTCGTGCCGGGCAGCGTGTAGCCCCACTGCGCGCGCCCCGAGGGGTTGACCTTGTCGTTGTCGACGAGCGGATCGAGGTTCTGGCGGAACGAGAGGATCTCGCTCGGCTCGACGCCCTCGATGCCGCCGACGTCCTTGTTCGTGCCCCACGAGCCGAGGCCGTAGCGCTTGTCTCTCGTGATGACGACCGTGGCGATCCCCGGCAGCGGCGGCAGGAGCACGCGCCGGTTCAGCATCATGCCGTACGTGCCGTGCTCGGTCTTGAAGCCGCCGTTGAACGCCGCGGCGATGCGCGTGTACACCGCGGGATCGCGCGGGATGCGCCCGGCGCCCGGCGGACCGGTGAGCGGCTTCGGATCTTCGTTGCCCGCCTCCATCTGGAGATCGAGCTGACGCATGTCCATCGCGACGAGGAGCACCTTCGCGTACGGCCGCTCTTCGTCGGGCCTGACGAAGGCGCGATAGAACGGCGACGGCGCCTCCGGGAGGCGCTTGACCCACGCCTGCTTCGGCGCCTCCCACTCCCCCTCGCCCGGCTCGGGCGTCTTCCACATCGAGCGCATCGGCGGCGGAGGCCAGTGGCCGAGATCGGCGGCGGCCTGCGAGGCGTCGAGCACGGTCGGCGGCGCCTGCTCGGGCTCTCGCGCGAGCGCTTCGCCGCCGGCGGTCGCCTTGAACGCCGCCTGCTTGACCGCGTCGCGAACCGCGAACGTCCTCTCCTCGAGCCACGCGATCGGCGCGGGACCGATCCACGGCACCGCGCGCACGGTGTCGACGGCCCAGAACACGAGACGCTTCGGCAGGTGACGGCCGGCGTCGGCGTGCATCCCGGCCACGGCCGTCACGAGCTCGTTCTTCTCGAGATCGAGCGCCGCGCGGCGCGTCGCGACGACCGAGCGATCATCGTCGGCGAGCTGGATGTCGAGGATCCCGCCCGCCTCGGAGAGCGCGAGGCCGACCCGCTGCGCCGGCTGATCGAGCGTGACGTCGACGCGGCCTACGCCTTCACCGCTGCCGCTGAGCTGCCAGTTCGTGACGTACGCCATCACGCGATCGTGCGCGGCCTTCGTGAGGTTCTGCGATCCCTCGCCCGACAGATCGAGCGCGGTCACGCTCTGCTCCTGCCCGAACGCGAACGTCGCGAACGCCGCGCGCGGACCGCGCACGACGAGCGCGTGATCGTCGCCCAGCGGAGTCGACGTGAGGTTGCGGGGCCCGCTCATGCCACCGAAGCGGCCGCGCACGCCGATGGGGCGTCCTTCGGGGGAGAGCCTGAGACGCGCGCGATAGACGTCGCGCGGCCCTCCCTCGGTCGCGCTCGCGAGAAAGAGCGCGAATCGACCGCGGACGAGATCGGAGACGACGCCGCCCGAGGGCTCCCAGCGCACGTCCTCTTCGCGCACGAACGCGTTGCCCGTCGCCCGCCCGAGGGCGACGGCGAGCTCGCGCGCGTCTCTCGGGGCGTCGCTGTCGTCGGCGATCGAGACGAGCGCGCCGAGGGCGATGCCGATCCCTAGGATGGGCGCGCGGCTGCGCGCGAAGGCGAGCCAGCCGGCGCGAGGAAGCGGAAGCGTAGGAGTCGGGGACGGCAAACGCTGCAAACGAGACCAGTCAAGCCAGCCGTGACGTGCTTGGCAAGTCTTACGCAGACGCATGAGCTCGAAGGCCGCCGCCGTGGGGAAGAATCGATTTGGGCTATAGTGGTTCGTCGTTCGGCCGTATGGGGAATCAGGGGCGGGGATGATCAGCTTCGGTAGTGCAATGAGCGCCGCAGCGTCGGCGGTAGAGGCGGCGCGTGAGGCTGCGGCGACGGCGAAGGCGGCGCTCGCCGGCGCCGACCCCAAGCTGGCGATCGTCTTCGTCTCCGTCAGTTACGACGACGCCGACGCGGCCGCGCGCGCGGTCCGCGGCGTGGTCGGCGACGTGCAGATCATCGGCGGAACCTCGGGCGCTTGCGTCGTGGGATCGGGCCGAACCGCGAGCAAGGGCGTCTCCGTGGTTCTCCTCGGGGGCGACGACGTCGAGGTCGAGAGCCGCACCGCGCCGATCGGATCGCCGTCGCTCGTCGAGACGGTGCCCGCCGCCGAACGAATCGCAGCGGCCGCCGACCTCGCCGCCAAGCGCGGCCTCGGCCACTACACCTGCCTCGTCTTCGCGCCGGGGATCGTCGTCGACGGCGAGGCCCTCGTCGCGGCGGTTCGAAAGGGAGCAGGCGCGCGCGCGCGCCTCGCCGGCGCGCTCACCGGCGACGATCTCACGCTCGATCGACCGCAGGTCCTCTTCGGCGACGAGCTGCATCGCGACAAGGTCGTCGTCACCGGCGTGTTCACCAAAGCGCCCATCGGCATCGTGGCGCGCCACGGCTACGCGGCGGTGGGCCCGGTGCGAACGGTCACGCGCGCCGACGGGATCCACCTCCTCGAGCTCGACGATCGTCCGGCGCTCGACGTCTGGCTCGAAGACGCGCGCGCCGCGGGCGCGGAGCCGCCTTCGGATCCGAAGGCCCTCGCGCTCTACTTGGCGGATTACTACGAGCTCGGCCTCGCCGACGGCTCGACGCCGCCGACCACGCTCGCGCAGGATCCTCGCGAGCTCATCGCGCGCGCGCCTTTCGAGATCCGCGAAGACGGCGCGATACGGCTCTCGGGAGCCATCGGCGAAGGCACGCGCGTTCGCGTGCTCCACGCCTCACGCGAGGACTTGCTCCGGGCGTCGAGCGAGGCCGCGACGACCGCGGTCGAGCGCGCGGGCGGCGCCGTCGTCGGCGCGCTCGTCCTCGCGTGCACCGGGAGGCTCGCCGCCCTCGGCGGCGCCTTCCCCGAAGAGCCGGCCGGCATCGCGCAGAACCTCGGCGCGCCGATCGGCGGCGCGTGCGTCTTCGGTGAGATCGCGCGCAACGTCCGCGATCACGACGCGTTCTTCAACACGACCGTGGTCATCGTCGCGTTCGGGCGTTGAGCGCGAGTCAGCCCACGAGCGCGGCCATGTCTGCCGGAAGCGGCGAGACGACGTCGAAGGCGAGCTCCGGATCGCCGCCGCCGTCGAACGTGACGCGCGCGGCGTGGAGCGCGTGTCGCTCGAGGCCCGGCGCGGGCTCGGCGCCGTAGAGGACGTCGCCCGCGAGTGGATGCTCGATCGCGGCGAAGTGCGCGCGGATCTGATGACGGATCGCGCGCGCGGCCTCCGCGCGAACGAGCGCCCAAGCACCGACGCGCTTCTCGACCCGATACGAGGTCGACGCCGGTCGCGGCGCGTAGCGCATGACGTCGCGCGGGTGCACGCACGGATAGACCCTTCGCTTGTCTTTCGGATGATTCGCGATCGGGTGCTCGATCGATCCCGCGTCGGCGAGCCCCTCGGACGCGCAGACGAGCAGGTACTCTTTGCCGATCTTCTCGGCCTTCAGCGCCTCGCGCAGCGCCTCGAAGGCCTCCGCGGTGCGCGCGACGACGACGAGCCCCGAGGTCTCGGTGTCGAGCCGGTGCACGATCCCCGGCTCGCGCGGTGAGTATCCGATCGCGGCGAGCTCGGGGTGATGACCCACGAGCGCGTTGGCGAGCGTGCCCGTCTCGTCGCCGCGGAGCGGCGCGGTGGGTTGCCCCGCGCGCTTCTCGACGACGAGCACCTTGGGCGTCGAGAAGTGAACCTGGAGCGGCGCGTCGGGCTCCGGGGCGCACGGCCCCTCGCCGGATCGAATCGCGGCCTCGTCCACTTCGATGACGTCACCCTCGGCGACGACGCCGCCTTTGGCGAGGACGCGCCCGTTGACGCGGACGGCGCCGTCCTCGATCGCGCGCTTGACGCGCGCGCGCGACGCACCTTCGACCAGGGCGACGATCGCCTTGTCGAGACGAGCGCCGGCGAGGGCGCTCGCGACCTTGAGCTCGAGCTTGGGCATGCGCCGGACAGTCTAGTCCGAAGCGGGAGCGGGCGCGGAGACGGACAGCTCTTCAGGCGTGGAAGGCGTGGAAGAAGAGGACGACGGCTCGGACGGAGCAGCCCCAGTAGCCACGGAAGAAGAGGGAACGGTCGCCGGCGGCTCGTCGTCCATGGTGCGGATGATCCCGCCCGTCGACGCGTCCGGCGTCCCCGCGGCCGGCGTCGCCGTGACTTCGGGCGCGCTCTCCACCTTCGCCGGCGCCAAGACCGGCGTCTTCGGCGCGGCCGCGACCGGAGTCGCGGCCGGCGCGGGATCGTCGGGCGCCGAGATCACGATGAACGACGGCGCGGGCGCAGGCTCGTCGACTTTCGCAGGCGCCGGAGCTGGAGGAGCGACCGCGGTCGCGGCCGTCGACGGCGACGACGGCGGATCGTCGATCATCGTCGCGGCGAAGGCGACGACCGCGACCGTCGCGGCGATCGCGAGGCCGCCGAGGAGCGTCTTCGACAGCTCGAACGGCTTCACGATCGCGTGCGCGCCGGACGCGGCGAGACCGTCGGGCTCACGATCGGAGAAGAGCGCAGGCGTCGATTCGCGCTCGACGGCGGCGACGGGGTGCACGGCTTCGATCGGCGTCGCGACGATCGGCGACGGCGTGGCGGGCAGCGCCGCCTTCGCGGCCCGGCGGAACGCGGCGCGCATCGACTTCACGTCGGGCCAGCGATCCTTCTTGGCGTACGCGAGCGCGCGATCGATCACGGCCGCGACGCCGGCGTCGATCGCGGGCGCCACCTCGGCGAGCTTGCGCGCGGGACGCGACGCCGCCGCCAAGAGGCGCGCGTGGGCGTCGCGCCCGTCGTGGACGAGCTCGCCCGAGAGCGCGGTGAAGAGCGTCGCTCCGAGCGACCACACGTCCGACTGCGCGTCGACCTCGTCGCGCGATCCGCGCGCTTGCTCCGGCGACATGAAGGCGGGCGTCCCGATGACGAGACCCTGCACGCTCACCGACGATCCCGGCTGCGGATCGAGGATGCGCGCGGTGCCGAAGTCGAGGAGCTTGATGCCGGTGCTCGTCAGAAACACGTTCTGCGGCTTCAGGTCTCGATGCACGACCCCCGCGCCGTGCACCGCGGAGATCGCGCTCATCAGCTGATCGGCGATGGGCGCGAGCTGCTCGAGCGACATGACGCCGTGCGCCTTCTCGCGCCTCACCTCGAGCGTCTCGCCCTCGAGCAGATCGAGGACGAGGAACGCGCATCCGTCGTCGGTCATCCCGTCGTCGCCGATCGGTACGACCGACCGATGCTTGATCGCGTTGACGATGCGCGCCTCGCGGAGAAATCTCTCGGAGACGGTCGCGTCGGCGCACAGCGCTTTGTGGAGGATCTTCAGCGCGGCGCGGTGACCGTTGCGATGCGTCGCGGCGTAGACCGCCGCGGTCGAGCCCCACCCGAGCAGCTCGTCGACCCTCCACTTGCCGTCGATGACGGCACCGACCCTCTTCTCGTAGCGCTGCCGATCTTTGCTCAAGATACGAAGTCTCCCAGACTTCCCAATATCTCACGGCAGATCCGGGCGAGACAAGAGGAGGTCAGGTCCACGCTTCGAGACGCGCGCGATCGATCTCGCTCAGGAAGGGGCCGATCTCTTCCACGGTGCCCGTGTGTGCGCGAGCGGCGCCGAGCCTCCGCGCGGCCTGGCGAGCGACTGCGGCAACGATCGGGTGCGGCGATTCGGTCAGCGCGACGAGATCGGCCGCGAGATCGGTCGCGTGGATCTCGGCGGCGACCACGGCGGCGAACGCCCTCGGGTCGGCCCTCCCCTCATCGCGGCGCGTTCGATCCCGGAGGATCCTCCTCAAGACATCCACCGCGTGAGGGGTCGGAGCCTGCGCACATGTGCGCCTGTACCCCGCCGGAGGGAGACCCAGATCGACGACGGCCGCCGCGGTCTCGAGCCAGTCGCGCGCCGCCCCGATCAGGGGCTCGCACGCAGGCTCGGTCGGATCGAGCGGGGGCGCGTGCTCGCGCAGCCCGAGATCGAGCGCGAGGGGCATCGATTGCTCGACGGCCCACGCCTCGACGTGGGCGACGAGGCGCTCGAGCGGAACGACGCCGTGGCGCGTCTCGCCGACGAAGCGGTCGTGGTCGGTCTGGATCGCGACCCGGCTCGCCGGCGGCCTTCCCCAGAAGCCCCACGGGCGGAGGGATCGCTCGTCTTCGTCGCTCGGCGCCTCCACCTCGATGCGCCGCACGGCGGCCCAGCGAAGGATGCGCGGGGCCTCGTCTTTCTCGACGAGCACGCCCCAGGGAACGATGGCCATGCGCGCGCTCCCCGCGCGCGGCGCCGGCGGCGTGCCTGCGCCGCGCAAGGCGAACGCCGAGAGCGTCGACGCGAGGACGCCGGCGAAGAGCGCGTGATGAGCGTCGAAGCAGCTCATCGCGACGCTCACGCCCGCGCCGAGGCCGAGCGCGGTCGCGGCGACGCCGAGGTTCGGCGTCATGACGGGCTCGAGGCCGACATACCGGAAGTCCGGCACCGGAGCGAGTACTGCCGCAACGGACGCCACGTCTCTACCTTGACCGATTCATCGACGAGCGCACGTCGCCGTGCGCCGGGCGTTGGGCAGGCCGCTGGAGGGGGGGCTAAGCTAGGCGCTCGCGCATGCCGATCTGCGTTCAGTGCAACCTCAGCCTCGCCGAGGGGGTCGCCGTCTGTCCGCGTTGTCGCAGCCTCCAGCCGGCGCGCGCGCATGCGCGAACGCTCGGTCCGGGGACGCAGATCGATCGCGGCTATGGGCGCATCGTGGTCGACGCGCGCATCGGCGCGGGCGCGATGGGGACGGTCTTCCGCGCGTGGCTCTTCTGGGACCCGAAGGGACCGCGCGGGCAGGACAAGCCGGTTACGCTCGCGCTCAAGCAGCTCAAACCGCAAGCGAGCATCCAGCCGGAGCTCCGCGCGTTCTTCCAGAACGAGGCCGAAGCGCTCCGCCTCCTCGCGCACCCGAACGTGGTGCGCTTCCACGAGCTCTTCAGCTGGACGCCGACGCTCACCGGCGCGGCGCCCTCGCCCGGCGCGGCGCCGGCGCCCGTTCCCGGCGCGGGCGCGGGCGCGCCTGCGCCCCTCTCGCCGATCCTCGCGATGGAGTTCGTCGACGGCGACACGCTCGAAGACGTGATCGCGCGCAACGTCGCGCGCTCGCAGATCGCGGGCACCGGCGCGCTGCCCGGCCTCGCGTTCAATCGCGCCTGGTACTACTTCCAGCAACTGCTCGGCGCGCTCGCGGCGACGCACGCGCTCGGCATCGTTCATCGCGACGTCAAGCCGGCGAACATCATCATCCGGCGCGACGGCATCGTGAAGCTGACCGACTACGGCATCGCCCACCTCGTGAAGCCGACGCACGGCCTGAGCGCCCCGTCGCCCCAGGAGCTCGCGCCCGGCACGGGCGCGTACATGTCTCCCGAGCAAGTGCTCGGCCTCGAGCTCGACGGCCGCAGTGACTTGTATTCTGCAGGTATCGTGCTCTACGAGATGCTCGCCGGGCGCCCGCCCTTTCTCCCCAGCGAGAAGAGCGAGTTCGCGCTCCGCATGGATCAGGTCGAGAGCACGCCGCCTCCGATTCGAACGCTCGTGCCCCAGGCGCCTCCCGTCCTCGAGCAGCTCTTCGCCCGCGCGCTGCACAAGAACCCTCGAGGTCGATTCTCGAGCGCGATCGAGATGGGCGAGGCGCTCCTCGCCGCGTTCGGCCTCCCGAGCACGCCGGCTTGGCGCGCGCAGGGCGAGATCGCGCAGGTCGCGCTCGGGCCCCCGCAAGACCCGCAACGTCAGCAGAAGCTCGCGACGCTCCGCCAGGTCGTCAAGCAGGAGTATCGAACCGCGCCGATGCCCGCGCGCCCGCCGCACCCTCCAGGCGGCGGCTAGGGCGGTTAGGGCATCTTCGACTTCAGGAGGCGTACTTCGTTGGCGGCTTCGCGGTGCTGTGGGTTGCCCCCGAGCAGCTCGGTGAAGTCTGCCATCGCTTCCTGGAAGCGGTCGGTGCGCGCGAAGAGCTTGCCTCGATAGAGCAGCGCCCGCTCGTTCGACGGATCCTCGCCGAGCACGCGCGTCATGGTCGTGATCGCCTCTTCGATCGTGCTCGGGCTTCCGTTGAGCGACTTGATCCACGCGAGGAGCGTCACGTAGTCGGCCTGCGTCGGATCGCCGGAGACGGCCTTCTGCGCGAGCGCGAGCGCCTTGGCCGCGTCGTTGCGCTGGAGAGCGGCCTCGGCGAGGCGAAAGCTCTGCATCGCCTCGAGGGCCGCTTCGGCGTCGGCGAGCCCGTCATCGCCGATCTCGATCGCGTTGCCCTGGATGCCCGACGCCGCGGCGTTGGCGCCGAGCGGCCCACCCCCGTCGTCGAGCTCGATGTGGATGTCGCCGGCCGCTTCGCCGTTGGCGCGCGATCGCGAGGGCGACGGCGCCTTGACCGTCAGGCCGCCGGGCCCCGTCTGGAAGGGATCGTTGATCTTCGGCGACGGCTGCATCGGCTTCGGTGCGCCCGGAGGCGCCGCGCCGGTCGGTCGCGCGAGCTTGCTCGGCAAGGCCGGCGCGGGACGCGGAAGTCCTCCCTGCGCGGGCGCGCGCGCCCCGGACACCGAGACCGGCGACGGGACGGCGACCGTGCGCATGCCGTCGGGCGGCGTCAGCGCGGGCCTCGAAGCCGCCGACGTGCTCGGCGCCGGGCCCTTCGGGGCCGACGGCGACGGCGCCGCCGGCTTCGCGCGCTGCTCCGGAGGCACCGCCGGCTGGAGCCCCACCATCGTTCCCTTCTTCGCCCCCGCGCCGCCCGCGCCGCCCGCGCCGATCGGACGGATCTGCGGCGGGTTCGCGCGCGGCAGCGCGCCCGCCTTCACCGCGGGCGCGCTCGGACGCGGACCGGCCGGGGGCGGGGCCGCGCCCGGCGCGACGTTGGGCTTGCGCACGCTCACCGGCGGGGAGAGCGGCGTACCGCTGCCCGATCGGATCTGCGGCGGCGCGCTCTCGATCGACTGCGCAGGCACCTTCGACTCCACGCGCGACGGCGCCGACGCGTTCGGGCGCGAGCCCGACTGCGCCGGAGCGCCGGCAGGCCGCGACGCCCCACGCGGAGACGGCACCCGCAATCCTCCCGAGTCTCCGGAGTCGGCCGACGTCGAGGGCGCACCGGAGACCGGCGACGCCGCGCGGAACTGGCCGGCGGTCTTGCCCGCCATCGGCCGCTTCTTCTGGCCCTTGAAGGCGAACTGGCGCGTCACCGCGAGCGAATAGACCAGCGAAGACACCACCTCTTCATCGGCGACCTTGCGCTTGAAGAGCTGCGCGAGCGTCATGCTCTCGGCGCGGATCAGGTCGAGCGTCATCTCCTCTTCCTGGATGAGCGCGAGGTTCGTCAGGTTGGCGTCTTCGTGGACGACGAGCGGATGCTTGCCGATGCGATTGAGCGTCGCGCGGATGCGCGCGCGATCGAGCCAGTTGCGCACGCTCGCGAGGATCGGATTGAGCGCGCTCCCCACGCCGACGTCACCGCCGCCCCACCCCTCGAGCATGTCGGAGTCGCGGTAGTACGAGTACGTGATTTCGGGCGCGAGGTTGGCGAGGTGCGCGATCTTGTTGAGCAGCTGCGCCTCGAGCGCCCACGAAAGCGACTCGCGCGAGACGAGATCGTGCCCGACGAGATACTCGCCGAGCAGGATGCCGAGGCGCCGCGCGCCCTCGACCGCTTGATCGACCGCCTTGGGCTCGAGCACGCCGCCGTGGACGAGGATCTGACCGAGGAGCGCGATCGGCTCGTGAAGGCGGATCTTCGTCGGCACGCCGGCGACGAAGTAGATCGCGTCTTCGCCCGGGCCGCCCTCGAAGGAGACGGTGCCCGTGAGCGAGTGATCGAGCATGTACACGAGCACGTGAGGGAGCGGCGTCGACGCGAGGTTGCCGCGCGCCGTCGGCTCGCGCGCCGGCTTCGGCCGGTTGGTGGCGCGGCCTTCGGCGTCCTCGGACGACTGCTGGAAGAGCGTTCGTTCGGGCTCGCGGCCCGGCGTCGGCGGGCGGAGCGAGTCGTTGATCATTCGCCCCATCGCCTCGGCGACGGCCGACGGGCTCGAGCCCATCGAGGGCAGCGAGGCGCTCGAGTTGTGCTCCGCGGAGTGACCGCTGCTCGAGCTCTCGGCCCTGCGCGGGCTCTCGTCGGGCTGGCCCTCGCCCCACGCGGCGTACTGATCGGCGTACTGATCGGCGATGCTGCGCGAGGTCGCATGCGCGTGCGCGGTGCCACCGGGAGGCGGCATCGCGACGGGCGCGAGCGGCGAGATCGGCGCGAGCGGCGCAGCCTGCGCGGGCGGCGCGGTGCCCGTGCCCGTGCGAGGCTGCGCGGGCGGCGGATCGCTGTCGCGCTCCGAATCGGGCGGCAGACCGTCGATGCCGGGCTTCAGATCGAGGCCCTTGCGCCAGCCGTCGACGCTCATGACCCGCGCGACCTGACGATGCGGGTCCTGCGCCAGCTCGATCTCGACGGGGTTCGTCTGGTGCCCGTTCTGATCCATCACGAGGCGCACGCGCGGCTTCTCACCCGGTCCCTTCGGCCCGCGCACGACCTCGGCGACCTCGCCGGTCGAGAGCTGGACGACCGTTCCCATCGGGAGGAGCCCGAGCGCCGAGATGAGCATCCGGAGGACGGTGCGATCTTGCGGATCCTTCAGCTCCTCGGAGAGCGCCGCGACGGCGTAGTCGGGCGTCGGTGGCGCGAGGCCGGGCTCGGGCGTCAAGAGATCGTTGTAGCGACGGCCGATGGCGATGAGCTTGGCGTGGAGCGTCGGCGATCGAACGCCCCAATACACGGGCCCGAGCCACGTCTGGCGCCGGAGCCAGAGCGCTTCGAAGGTGAGCACCGTGCGCGTGATCGACGGCTCGTTGACGCGGCCGAGCGCGGTGAGCACCGCGGCGGCGCCTGCCGCGAGCCGATCTTCTTGATCTTCGGAGAGCGTGCTCGGCCCCTGCATGCCCGGCATCGCGGGGCCTGCCGCCGCCATCAGCGCCATCGCGCGGGGACGGGCGACGTCGTGCATCATCGCGGCCATCGCGATCTGGGAGAGGATCGCCCGATCGCCCGTCACCTCGCGCGCCATCGAGACGGCGAGGATCGCGGTGTTCACGGCGCGACCGGCTTCGTCGAAGTTCGCGTTGCGCACCTCGGTGACCCCGAGGAACGCGGGCGTCGATCCCTCGGAGAGATCGACGAGGCTCTGGGCGATGCGCTTGATGCGTCGCGGGAGGATGTAGCGGCTCGCCTGAAGGTCCTCGAAGAACCGCCGCATGATGACGACGGCCGACGCGTACGTGCGGATGATGCGCTGATCGGCGTTGAGGTTCTCGAGCTCGAGGCCGCGCAAGCGCGCGGCGTCGGCGACCGGACGGAGCCGGATCTTCGGCGACGGCGATCGGAAAGAGCCCGCGGTCGTGCGGAAGCTGATCGAGATCTGCTCGGCGAACGCGAGCAGCTCCTCGCGCGTGACATCGCGCTGGATGTGGAGCTCGGAGCCGCCGAGGCGCTCGAAGATCTCGCCGAGCTCCGCCGCGGCTTCGTACGTGCTGCGCGAGCCCTTGAGGAGCTGCCCCGCGACGAAGATCGCCCGGTGAGCGAACATCACGTTGACGTTCGATCCCGATCGCAAGCAGTAGTCGCCGACGATCTGGTGCGTCGTCTCGAGCTGACGGGTGAACGCCTGGTTCGTCAGGTCGTGCATCTGCGCGAGCTTGGCCAGGCGGTAGATCGCGATGACGACGCCCGCGCCGAGCTCACGAGCGTGCTCCCGCCGGACGAGCTCGCCCGCATCGTTCGTGACGATGTCGAGGCGCATCGTCATGCGGTGGCGCCTCCTTGCGGCATCGCGAGCCGCTGACCGATCCGCTTGGCCGCGTTGGCAGCGGCCATGCGCGTCTCCTCCGAGAGGCCCCAGCGCGACTGAGAGAGCTCGTGCAGCGCCGCGCCCGTCTGACGCGATCGTGAAAGCTCGCCGAGCAGCTCGGCGGCGAGCGCGCGCGTGGCCTCGCGGTTCTCGCTCACGAGCACGCCGCCCTTCTTCGCGAGCTCGAGCGCGAGCGGCTCGCCGCGCTCGGGCGAAAGGATGATGACCGCGCGGAGCAGCTCGCGACGCTCGTCGCTGCCGAGCTCGTTGAACGTCTTGCCGTTGATGATGCGCGCCACCGTCGGCCAGTTGCTGCGCATCTGGTAGCGCGAGATCGTGCGCAGCGCCGCCATCCGCACGAGCGCCGAGGCGTTGTCGAGCAGCGCGCCGAGCTCCTGCTGCGCGTGCTCCGCCGACGGCGCCACGAGCACGCGCGCCTCGACGCGCGCCTGGATGTCTTCACCCGTCGCGAGCTGCTGGAGCGCCTGCCGCGCCGCCGGCGTCGCCGCGCGACCGAGGAGCTGCACGAGCATCGCGATCGAGTCGGGCTCGCCGCCGGGGATCGCCGCGAGGATCTCCGCTTCGCGCCCCGCGTGATAGCGCTCGACGAACGCGCCGAGCACCGAGCGAAGCTGCGGCGACCCCGCGTCGCGGAGGTTCGCGAGCACCGTGGGCAGCTCGTTCGGCCCGAGCGCGCCGAGGATGCCGACGAAGCCGTCGAGCGTGCTCACGTCGTCGCGCAGGCGCTTGAGGACGATCTCGAGCGTCTCGCCGCCGAACATCGCGTTCGTCAGCGCCGCCGCGAGCTTGCCCTGGTTCTCCGGCCCCTGCACGCGCTGCCGGAGGCGCTCGATCACCGCCTGACTGAGCTGAACGCCGACGCTGATGCGCCCGGCGACGGCGAGATCGGACGCAGACTTGCGGAGCGACGCGAGGACGAGCGGCGCGTCGCGATTCGCCGCCGAGTCGAGGTACCCCTCGACGAGCGCATCGACGTAGCGCTCGCTCCACGCCTCTCGCGCGAGCTCGAAGTGGGGCACGATCGCGCCCCGCATCGGCTCGTCGAGCGCGAACGGAGAGCGATCCTTCTTCACCCCGAGCGCCGCGTCGTCGGTCGAGAGCGCCATCGCCTTCGCCTCGATGCGGTTCATCTGGTTCATCGCGGCGCGCTCGGCGAGGTTCTCGATCTCGTCGGCCTCGCCGTAGAACGCTTCGCGCTCGGCTGCGTCGCCTTCGGCGAACGCGTCGACGACCTCGTACTTCACGTTGGGGAGCGCCTTCTCCCAGAACGCCGCCGCGAGGTCGTCTTCGGGCGGCAGATCGCGCCCCGGGTCGACGAGGAAGAGCGCGAACACCTCGCGAAGCTCGTCGATCGTGATGGTCGGCTCGAGGCTGAGCGTGCGCATGCCGCACGCGAAGAGGTTGTAGGGGATCGCGTCGAACGGCGCGCCCGGCTCCCAGACCGTGTGCCCCAGGGTCATGAACGAGTACGGCCGCAGCGTCCACGTGATGAGGTTCGGCTGCTGCTTGATCGCTTCGGCGATCGCTTCGTACGCCGTGCGGAGCGTGCGCTCGGTCGCGGGGTGCGCCCAGCCGAACTGACGCACGCTCGGGAGCACGCGATCGAAGTGCTTCATCAGATCGCGCAGCGCTTGCACGCGCGGATCCGACTCGACGACGCCGCCGCCTTCGAGGCCCGCGAGCGGCGGATGGGTGAGCGAAGGCTGGGCGGCGGGGATCGGCGCGTAGCCGACGAGCGGATCGTAGGCCGGCGGCTGCCCGCTGACGTGCGGCGCCTGCACGGCGTGCGGGGCTTGCATCGACAGCGGCGTTCCGCTCGGCGCGCCCATCGCGCCCGGCGGCGCCGCCGACGTCATCGGCGCCGGGGCGCGCTGCGGCTGCGCGACCGGCGCTTGCGCCACCTGCGGCGCGGCCTGCGCTTGCGGCATCGGCGCGGGCGGCGCGGTGGGCGCCGGACCGACGACGACCTCTTCAGGGCGAGGCGGCGGACGTCGCGCGAGCGGCGCCACGCTCTGCGACGGCATCAGATCGATCAGCGCGCGCTGCATCTCGCGCGCGTCTTGGAAGCGGTTGCGGCGATCCCAGGCGAGCGCCTTGTCGATGACCTTGATGAGCTCGATCGGCAGATGCGGCGCGAGGCGCGCCACGGAGGGCACGGGCTTCGTCGCCGCCATCACGAGCGCTTCCTGCTCGGTGCGGCCGTTGTTGATGCGGTGCCCGGTGATGAGCGCGTGCATCATCGCGCCGACGGAGAAGAGGTCGGCGCGACCGTCGAGCTGATCGACGAGGCCCATCGCCTGCTCCGGCGACATGTACGCGGGCGTTCCGAGCGCCGTTCCCGTCGCGGTTCGCTCGGAGGTCGCGTCGCGCATCTGCGCGACGCCGAAGTCGAGGACTTTGATCTCGTCGTCTTTGACGATGAAGATGTTGGCCGGCTTGAGATCGCGGTGAATGACGTTGATCGCGTGACAGGAGGCCAGACAGTCGACGACGCGCTCGCAGATCTGGAGCACGCGCCCGATGGGCATCGTCCGGCCGCACTTCTTCCACGCGTCGCGGACGGTCTCGCCCTCGAGCAGCTCCATGATCAGGAACGGCTCGCCCTGCTCGGTCATGTCGTCGTCGAGGACCTGCACCGTGGCGGAGTGATTGACCTTGTTCGAGACGTACGCCTCGCGGAGGAAGCGCTCGCAGATCGTCTTCTCGCGCGCGAAGTCGGCGTGGAGGATCTTGAGCGCCGCGCGCTGCCCGTTGCGGTGCGATGCCGCGTAGACGGCGGCCATGCCTCCGACGCCGAGGAGACCGTCGACCGTCCACTTCCCCTTGATGACGCTCCCTACCCTGGCGGTAGGACCCGCTTCATCACCGGCTTTCGAAGACTTCACCAGGTCGGCCACGCGTCGCTCACCGTCCGCCCCACGGACGACTCCTAGCCCGCACGCCGTCTGGTCGCAGAGGGCCGAGCGGGAGAAAAACCCGAAGAGACAAGCGAGCCTGGGGGGCTCCGACACAAGAATATCGACCCGCGCGAGGGGAGGACACAGATATTGCCTTCCGGCGCCGTGTCGGTGGCGAGGCTACGCTGTAGGCGCAAACCGAAGCCAATTGCTTGAAATCGCCCAGGTCTTGGTCACCGGGCGGGCATGGTGGTCGGCTCCCGGACCACCGCCAGAACGGCGCCGGCGGCGATCACGGCGACGGCCGGCGCGAGGAGCGCGGGAGCTGCGCCGAACGCGATCGCGAGCAGCGTGAGGCCTTGCGCGGCCGCGCCGATGAGCGTCGCGGTCTTCGCGCGCTCGCGACACGCACGCGGAACGGTGAGCGCGAGCGCGGCGTCGCGCACGTCGTCGGACGCGAGCGACACACCCCACTCGCCCGGCGCGGCGCCCGCCGCGGTCATCGCGACGGAGACGTCCGCGGCGCCGAGCGCGCCGTCGTCGGACGTCGGGTGACCGATCGCGGCGACGACACGGCCTCCGTCGGCGAGCGCGCGGACCTCGGCGCCGCGATCCGCGGGCAGGATCTCGGGGCGGACGTGCTCGATGTCGAGCGTGCGCGCGATCGTCTCGCAGGTGTCGCGCGCCTCGCCGCTGAGGAAGACGGGCTCGATGCGTGCATCATGCAATCGCTGGACGGCGGCGCGGGCGCCGTTGCGGATGCCGTCTTGCAGGGCGAGAAGGCCGACGAGGCGCCCGCCGAGCGCCACGAGGAGGACGCTGCGGCCTTGCGCTTCGAGCTCGGACGCGCGCGCGTCGGCGATGGCGACGCTCACCTTCTCCTTCAGGAGGAACGCGCGGCTGCCGACGATCACCTTGTCGCCGCTCGGCGCGAGCGCCGTGACGCCGAGCCCCGAGTGAACGAGCGCGGATCGAACCGCCTCGGGTCGCACGTTGCGGGCGCGCGCGGCGTGGAGAATCGCGGCGGCGAAGGCGTCGCTCGACGCCATCTCCGCGCCCGCGGCGAGCGCGAGCACGCGCGCCGTCTCGG